>NZ_WFLI01000100.1 GCF_009208555.1 Janthinobacterium violaceinigrum
GGGGCGGTGGGCGCGGCCGCAGACGCAGGCGCCGCCGCGTCCGCCTGCCAGGGCTGCCACAACAGCAGTGCGGCAGCCACGGCCACGCTCACGCCGCCCAGCGCCAGCCAGACGGGCGTGCGCCGCACAGAAGCGGACGCTGCGGTATCGTGCAGCTGCACCTGCGGTGCGTGAATCGATGGCAACTCGCCCAATTGGCGCTCGGCCTGCGATTTTTTCAGTGCTTCAAGTATGTAGGACATCTTATTTCCCCGCCACCATCGCCGTCGCAGCGGGCGCTGCCACGGCAGGAGCTGCGCTGCTCAGGCGCGGCTCCGAATTGTCACCCAGTTGCATCAGGCGTATGAACGTTTTCGGACCCGCCAGGCCATCGGCCCGCAGGTTCTGGCTCTGCTGGAACACGCGCAGCAGGCGTTGCATCTCAGCATCGAGCGGCAGATTGGCGGCCGGCGCCGGCAAGCCCTGCTGTTGCGCCAGGCGCTGCGCCAGCCAGTCCACGTCGGCGCCGCGGGCGCCCGCTGGCACCTCGTCGCGCCAGTTGCGCGGGGCGCGCCAGAAAGTGGTGAAACTGCCATCGCTGCGCTGCGCCAGCTGGGCCAGCGGCACGCTTTGCGGCTTGCCATCGAGCAGCACGGTGGCCGTCTCGTCCTGCAGCCGCGTCAGCAGCGCCAGCTGGTCCATTCCCTCCCCGTCGCGCAAGGTCAGCATGGCGGGACGGTCCAGCACGCGCAACTCGGCGATGCCGCCCCGGCTGTGCAGGCACCGCAAGCCGGCGCGCGCGCCCGCCTGGCAAGCGTCGCCGGCCGGCAACTGCTCGCCCCACAGGGCGGCCAGCTGGCGCAG
>NZ_WFLI01000101.1 GCF_009208555.1 Janthinobacterium violaceinigrum
CCAGGATGCCGGCACCTGCGTGCTCCAGCTTGCCATTGACGTTCGTCAACACCGTCGCGTTTAGGGCCAGGTTCGCGCTGTTGGCGGCGATGCGGCCCGCCGTGTTGTCCAACTTGCCTGTCGTGATGACGGTGTCGCCCGTGCCCGTCTGCACGATCTCGCCGCTGGCGTTGTTCAGGTTGGCCACATTCAGTTGCAGCTGGCCGCCCACGAGTTGGCCTTGGTTATTGATCAGCGACTGGCCATTGTTGGCATTGGTCGTGATGGCCAGCACGTTGCTGGCGGAAATCACCGCCTTGTTCGTCAATACGTCGCCGCTGCGTGCGGTGATGCCGATGTTGGCGGCACCCGTCTGGCTGCCCGACAGATCAATGGCCTCGCCCGTCAACACGGCACTGCCGGCCGCCAGGTTCTGGCCGCTCGCTTGCAACACGCCATCCGCGTTGATGGTCAAGTCACCCGCCGTACCCAGGCTGCCATCCGCCTTCACGCCGGCGCCCAGCAAGCCGCTGCTGGTGACTTTGCCAGCAGAAATCGTCGTGTTATTCACGGAGGCAATCGATCCCGTGTTGCTCAGTAAGCCACCGACCGTCAGTTGCTGGTTACGGCCCGCATACAGCAGGCCAGCATTCGTTAAATCACCGCTGATGCGCGCCGTCAAGTCCGTGCCGGCGCTCACTGTCCCCTGTTGGTTCAGCAAGGATGCCGCATCGAGACGCAACATGTCCGCCTGCAACACGCCACGCGTGTTGTCCAGCGCAGTACCACCCACATGAAGGCCAGTGGTCGCGGCGATCACGCCATCGGTATTGTTCAAC
>NZ_WFLI01000102.1 GCF_009208555.1 Janthinobacterium violaceinigrum
GTCGCTTAATTGGCAGCGGGGATGGGCAGGATGCGGGGCACATGCCCCGTGTGTGCGAGGAAACGTACCCTGGCCGCCTTGAATGCAGCCCTGGCCGCCGACGCGAATGCGGCAGCGACCGCAGCGGCTGCCGTCACGGCCAATGCAGCCACGGCCGCCGCCATCGCCGACGATGTGGCCGCCGCGACGGCCGCCACCGTCGCCAATGCCTCGCAAGCGGCCGCGCAAGCGGCGCAGTTGGCCGACAATGCGGCCGCCAGCACCGCCACCATCGCCGCCAATGCGCTGGCCGCCCTGAATGCGGCGCTGGCCGACGATGCGGCCGCTGCCGCCGCCACCCCCAACGCCACCAACACGGCCGCAGCGGCAGCGGCGGCCACCGCCGCCGACACGGCTGCGGCCGCCGCAGCAGCCGTCGCCGCCATCTCGGCCGCTGCCACGCAGCATGCGCAAGCCGATGATGCGGCCGCCGCCGCTGCCGCTCTCACGGCGTCGATCTCGCTGGCCGCCACTCAGGCTGCCCAGGCCGCCGATCTCGCCGTCGGCACCACCGCGGCCACGGCAGCGGCCGCACTGGCTGCCCTGAACCAGGCCCTGGCCGATGACAATGCCGCCGCAGCAGCCAGCACGGCAGCCACCAACGCGCAAGCGGCCCTGAATAGCGCCACGACGACACTCAATGCGGCAATCCTGGCGGCCAGCAACTCGCTCGCCGCCACCAATGCCGCCCTGGGCGCCGACGCCACGGCCGCGAGCACGGCGGCAGCTGCCGCCGCTGCCCAGGTCCTTGCGGACGCCGC
>NZ_WFLI01000103.1 GCF_009208555.1 Janthinobacterium violaceinigrum
TGGCGGCCAGGCGCGCCGCGAACTGGTCGATGCGCGCGCGGATGGCGTCGGCGCCGGCCGGGTCCAGCGACTCCTGCGGCGCGGCGCCCGCATCGACGGCCACGAACTGGTTCATGGCCGTTTGAAATCCCTGGAACAGGGTCAGGTCCACGTTCAGGCACAGGGCCGCGATGTACTTGCCATCGCCATCCTTGATGCCGATCGATGTGCTCTTGGCTTGCCGCCCGTCCGCGAATTTGTTCGGGTAGTTCGCCACCACCTGGGCAAAGCCGGGGTCGAGGATGCGCGCCAGTCCCAGTTCCGTCGCGGGCTGGCCCACGGCGCGCCCCGACAGGTTGTTGTGGATGGCCAGCACCGCGTGTTCGGGCGCCAGCAGGTCGTGCACGACCACTTCGCAAAATGGCGCAAAGGTGCGCGCCAGGCCATCGGCCACCTGCTTGAGCTGCTCGAGCAGCAGGACTTGTTCGGCGTTGCGCGCGGCAGCGGGAGGAGCGTCGTGTGTTTTCATGCAGACAGATTATCCAATTATGGAAAAAGTGTCAAATTCTTTTCCTTCAGGCGATCTTCACGCCAGCCTCAGCCACGCTTCATGCGCGCTGCCGATACTGGCGCCATCCCCCTTGCCGGAGCCTGACATGAACCACACGATGATTTCCCCCTTCCATGCCCGCCGCCGCCTGCTTTTGGGCGCGGCAGCCATGGCCGCCCTCGCCGCCTGCGGCGGCAGCGGCGGGCCGCGCAACGCCAGCGCCACTGTCACGGACCGCCAGGTCGGCGTCGCCCCCGGCGTCAGCC
>NZ_WFLI01000104.1 GCF_009208555.1 Janthinobacterium violaceinigrum
CGCGCTGGCCGCTGCCGCCCTGGCGCTGGCCGCGCGCGATGCGGAGCGGCGCGAAGCGGCTGGCGCCGTGCAAGCCATCGACGCACGGCTGCTGCAGGAACAGCGCGGCCAGCTGGAAGACCATGCGCGCCAGTTGAATACGGCGGAAAAAACGTGGACGGAGCTGGCGCGCAAGCAGCAGGAACTGGCGCACGGCCAGGCGCGGGCCGCGCAACTGTCGCTGGCGGCGCAGGCGGAAAGCGCGGCCCTGGCGATGGAGGAAGCCAGGACGGCGCTGCTGGAAGCGAGCCTGGCGCAGGCGGAAAAATCCCTGACGGGGGCGGAAGCGGCGTGCGCGGCCAGCGTCGAGCAGTTGCGCGCCACCTTGCAGGACGACCAGCCCTGCCCCGTCTGCGGCGCGCTCGAACACCCGTACACCCACGCCGACGACGCCTTGCAGGCAATGCTGGCCAGCTTGCAGGACGACGTGCTGGCTTGCCGCACGCAGGTGCGCGGCAATCTGGAACAGCTGGCCACGCACCGGGCGGCGCTGGCCGCGACTGCGCGCGAGCAGGCGCAGACGGATGCCGAACTGGCATCGCTGCCGCCCGCCATCGCCGCCCTGGATGCGCAGTGGCAGCCGCATGCGGCCACCCTGCAGCTGCCGCCGGAATCGCAGCGCGCGGACTGGTTCACGCAGCAGCTGGCCGCCACCGCGTCCGGCTTGCAGGCGCTGGCGCAGCAGGATG
>NZ_WFLI01000105.1 GCF_009208555.1 Janthinobacterium violaceinigrum
GCATTGGCCGCCGCAGCCGCCACCGCGGCCGCCAATGCCGTGGTGACGGCCAACCTGAGCGACGCGGCCGCCCTGCAGATCACGGCCGATGCCGCTGCCAGCACGTCCGCCGCCGCCGCCGCGCAAGCGGCACTGACCGATGCGGCCGCGCTGCAAATCGTCTCCGATAACGACGCCGCCGCTGCGCTGGCAGCGCAAACCATTGCCAACCAGACGGACGCTGCCGCCCTGGCCGCTGCCGACGCGGCCGCCGCCAACGATGCCGCGAATGCCCAGGCAGTGGCCGGTCAGACCGATGTCGTGGCGCTGCAGCAAGCTGCTGACCAGGCCGATGCGGATGCCGCCGCCGCCAATGCGCAAGCCAACCTACTGGACGTCAACGTCGCCCTGAATGCCTTCAACCTGGCCAACCTGGCCGCCCTGGCCGCCAACGTCACGGCCGGACAGACCAGCGTGGTCGACCTGACGGCGACCGTCAATGCCTTGCAGCTCGATTCCGACAATGCCGACGTCACTGCCAACCTGACGGATGCCGTCGCCCTTGCCGCCACCGCCGCTGCCGATGCGCTGACGGCCGCCGGCTTGCAGGCCACGGCCAACCTGACCGACGCCACGGCGCTCGCCAACACCGCCGCCGCGGCCGTTTCGGCGGCGGAAACGGCTGCCCTGCTGGGCGGGATCGACATCTCGGCCGTGAGCGCCGCGGCGGCGGCCCAAGC
>NZ_WFLI01000106.1 GCF_009208555.1 Janthinobacterium violaceinigrum
TTGTTCAGCACGCCGCCGACGTTGACGCGCGTCGTGCCTGCATTGATGTCGCCCGTGCTGGTATTGTCGAAATTGGCGGCACCCAGGGTCAGGGTGCTGCGCGCCTGGATCTTGCCTGCATTGGTCAACAATCCGCCGATAGTGATACCGGCATTGCCATTGGCCATGATCTCGGCGCCCGCGTTCAGCGTGAAGTTGCCCGCCAGGTCCAGCGCCAGGTCTTGCTGCGACAATACCTTGCCGTCGCCGCTCAGGCTGCCTGCACGGATGTCGGTGCGCTGGCCGCCGATGATGGTGCCGCCCGTGTTGGTGATGGCCAGGCCGCGGCCGGGACCGCTGTCCTGCAACGACAGCGTGCTGCCGGCGCTGAGCATGCCCAGGGTATTGTTGATGCTGCCTGCGCTGTTGATCGCCAGGTTGCCATCGGCACGCACCGCGCCTTGGACATTGCTGACATTGGCGCTGTTCAAGGTCACCTGCACGCCTTCGATGCCCTGGTTGGCGCCCAGGGTACTGGCATTGTCGATCGCGCCGCCCGTCACGGTGACGGCCGCGCCGGAGCGGATCAAGCCTTGCTGGTTGTTGATACTGCCGCCACCCGCGTTCAGGCCGATATTGCCCAGCACCTGGATTTGCCCGCCCTGGTTTTGCAAGCCGCTCAGGGCCAGATCCAGCGCCGACTTGCCCA
>NZ_WFLI01000107.1 GCF_009208555.1 Janthinobacterium violaceinigrum
ATCTCTCCGGGATTCCATCCATGTCAAGGGTAGGTAAGGTTTTTCGCGTTGCATCGAATTAATCCACATCATCCACCGCTTGTGCGGGTCCCCGTCAATTCCTTTGAGTTTTAATCTTGCGACCGTACTCCCCAGGCGGTCTACTTCACGCGTTAGCTGCGTTACCAAGTCAATTAAGACCCGACAACTAGTAGACATCGTTTAGGGCGTGGACTACCAGGGTATCTAATCCTGTTTGCTCCCCACGCTTTCGTGCATGAGCGTCAATCTTGACCCAGGGGGCTGCCTTCGCCATCGGTGTTCCTCCACATATCTACGCATTTCACTGCTACACGTGGAATTCTACCCCCCTCTGCCAGATTCTAGCCTTGCAGTCTCCAATGCAATTCCCAGGTTGAGCCCGGGGATTTCACATCAGACTTACAAAACCGCCTGCGCACGCTTTACGCCCAGTAATTCCGATTAACGCTTGCACCCTACGTATTACCGCGGCTGCTGGCACGTAGTTAGCCGGTGCTTATTCTTCAGGTACCGTCATTAGCAAGAGATATTAGCCCTCACCGTTTCTTCCCTGACAAAAGAGCTTTACAACCCGAAGGCCTTCTTCACTCACGCGGCATTGCTGGATCAGGCTTTCGCCCATTGTCCAAAATTCCCCACTGCTGCCTCCCGTAGGAGTCTGG
>NZ_WFLI01000108.1 GCF_009208555.1 Janthinobacterium violaceinigrum
TCGTGACTGGGGTGAAGTCGTAACAAGGTAGCCGTATCGGAAGGTGCGGCTGGATCACCTCCTTTCTAGAGTTTGCACGAATCAGGTAACTGGTTCACGCATCAAATGTTCACACTTATCGGCTGTTAATATAAAGAACAGCATTTGGGGCTGTAGCTCAGCTGGTTAGAGCACCGTGTTGATAACGCGGGGGTCGTTGGTTCGAGTCCAACCAGCCCTACCAGTTTCTGTAGTCTGTATTACCCATTGGGGGATTAGCTCAGCTGGGAGAGCACCTGCTTTGCAAGCAGGGGGTCGTCGGTTCGATCCCGTCATCCTCCACCAAAAGTTCAAACGTAAGTTGATCACATCGGTGATTAAATTTAGGTTTGGTCTTTTCGAGACCAAGTGCTGTATGTTCTTTAACAATCTGGAAGAAGTAAAGATTATTTATTGATCGGTTTGCCGTAACAAGCAAATCGATGGGTAATGATTGTATGTATCAACAAACAAGCAACAACGTTGTACTTTCTTATCCCTGTAGCGCTCTTTGATGACTTCGGTTATCAGAGGCTAACGTTATAGGGACAAGCGAATAAGTGCACATGGTGGATGCCTTGGCGATTACAGGCGATGAAGGACGTAGTAGCTTGCGATAAGCTGCGGGGAGTGAGCAAACACACTTTGATCCGCAG
>NZ_WFLI01000109.1 GCF_009208555.1 Janthinobacterium violaceinigrum
TCGCTGTCGCCCATGCCGCGCAGGTCGAAACGCAGCACGGGCACGCCTTGCGCGGCCAGGGCGCGGGCCAGCAGGACGAACTGGCGATGGCTGCCCACCCGGTACTGGGGCCCGCCCGTGACGATCAGGACGCCGCGCGGGCCCGGCGCGGCGGGCAGGCTGAGGATGCCGACCAGGCGCGCCTGCACCCCGTCGTCTTCGGTATCGCTGCGAAAGCGCAGGGCCAGCTGGCGCACG
The DNA here is from genome assembly GCF_009208555.1 of Janthinobacterium violaceinigrum. Taxonomy (GTDB): domain Bacteria; phylum Pseudomonadota; class Gammaproteobacteria; order Burkholderiales; family Burkholderiaceae_D; genus Janthinobacterium; species Janthinobacterium violaceinigrum. Next base: position 238 of record NZ_WFLI01000109.1, read on the forward strand.
GTGTGCGCCGCGGGGTGAGGCTGACTGTCGTCGCGTTTCATGGCGGCAGCCTTTCCTCGTCGAGCCAGTCGCGGCACAGTTCCCGCGTGGCGTACAGCAGTTGCGGACACGCCAGCAGTTCGCCGCTGTGCCAGAACGGGCCGTCATCGAAGCTGGCAACGTGCACGGCGGCGCCCCGTTCCCGCCATTGCCGCGCCAGCAGCGGCGGCGACCAGGCGCCCGACTGGTCGGCCGCGCGGTAATCGAGCCAGTAGACGGGCATGGCGGGCAGCAGCACGGCCGCGCTGACGCCGTCGATGGCATGCGCCAGCCCGGGCGCCAGCAGGTAGCCGGCCACCTCCACGG
>NZ_WFLI01000010.1 GCF_009208555.1 Janthinobacterium violaceinigrum
TGCTGCGCAAGGTGAGCCTGCTGTGCAGCGACCAGGTCGACCTTGTCGGGCGATGGCGAGGCGCGCGCGGCGCTGGCGGCCATCGTGCCGGCCATGCTGGGCGAGGCCTTGCCGCCATCGCAAGCGGCGGCGCGGGCGGCGGCGCTCGATGGCGCCATCGCCGGCGTGGAGACGGCCATCCATGGCTTGCCCCTGGCGGCCCAGCAAGAGGTGCAGGACCTGTTCGGCTTGCTGGCGCTGGCGCCCGCGCGGCGCTTTGTCGCCGGCGTAAAAGATGGCTGGCGCGAAGCCGATCCGGCCCAGGTGGCGGCCTTTCTGCAGTCGTGGCGCACGCACCGCCTGGCCACCCTGCAGACGGCCTACCTGGCCCTGCACGACCTGATCCTCGGCGCCTGGTATGCCGATGCCGCCCACTGGGCCGCCATCGGCTACCCGGGACCGCTGCCCGAACTGAGCTGACAAGGCCACCATGAGCACATCTCCCATACCCGACCCCATCGCCATCGGCGTGGCCAGCGGCTGGCACGTCACCGACGCCAGCAGCATGACGGAAGACCGCACGCTGGAGGCTGACGTAGTCGTCATCGGCAGCGGCGCCGGCGGCGGCGTGACGGCGGAAATCCTCGCGCTGGCCGGCCTGAAAGTGCTGATCGTCGAAGAGGGCGGCCTGAAGTCCTCGCGCGACTTCAAGATGCGCGAAGCGGACGCGTATCCCGCGCTGTACCAGGAGTCGGCTGCGCGCAAGACGCGCGACAAGGCCATCAATATCCTGCAGGGACGCACGGTGGGCGGTTCCACCACCGTCAACTGGACCTCGAGTTTTCGCACGCCGCCCGGCACCCTGGAATACTGGCGCAAGCATTTCGGCCTGGTTGGCTACTCGGTGGACGCCATGGCGCCGTGGTTCGCCATGATGGAGCGGCGCCTGCACGTGAGCGACTGGGCCGCGCCGCCCAATGAAAACAACGACTTGCTGCGCCGTGGCGCTACCGCGCTGGGCATACCCACGGCCGCCATCCGGCGCAACGTGAACGGCTGCTGGAACCTCGGCTACTGCGGCATGGGCTGCCCCACGAACGCCAAGCAGTCGATGCTGGTGACGACGATACCCGCGGCGCTGGCGCTGGGCGCGGGCCTGCTCGTGCATGCGCGCGCCCAGCGTTTCCTCTTCAAGGGCGAGCGCATCGACAGCCTGCAGGTGACGGCGCTCGACGGGGCGGGCCAGGCGCCCACGGGCGTGCGCATCACGGTGCGCGCCAAACACTTCGTGCTGGCCGGCGGCGCCATCAACTCGCCGGCGCTGCTGCTGCGCTCGCAGGCGCCCGACCCGCACGGTTTGCTGGGCCGGCGCACCTTCCTGCATCCGACGGTGATCTCGGCGGGGCTGTTCCCGCAGCGGGTCGACGCGTATGCGGGCGCGCCGCAGACGATCTATTCCGATCACTTCCTGCACACGGCGCCCATCGATGGCCCCATCGGCTACAAGCTCGAAGCGCCGCCCCTGCACCCGCTGCTGATGGCCACCACCATGGGCGGCTTCGGCGACGAACATGCGCGCACCATGCGCGAATTCCCCCATGCGCATGGCTTGCTGGCGCTGCTGCGCGACGGTTTTCACCACGATTCGGCGGGCGGCAGCGTGTCGCTCGACGGCTTCGGCGCGCCCGTGCTCGACTATCCGCTCACGCCCTTCATCTGGGATGGCGTGCGGCGCGCGCTGCTGACGATGGCGGAAATCCAGTTCGCGGCCGGCGCGCGGAGCGTGTATCCCGTGCACGAGCTGGCCAGCCACTACACCAGCTGGGCGCAGGCGAAACAGGCCATCGGCGACTTGCCGATGCAGGCGCTGCTGGCCCGGGTGGTGTCGGCCCACGTGATGGGCGGCTGCGCCATGTCGGACGATGCGCGCCTGGGTGTGACGGGCGCCGATGGCCGCTACCACGGCGTGCGCAACCTGTCCGTGCACGACGGCTCGCTGTTTCCCACCTCGATAGGCGCCAATCCGCAGCTGACGATCTATGCGCTGGCCGCGCGCCTGGCCAGCGGCCTGGCGCAGCAATTGACGGGAAAACCGGCCCCCGTGCCCATGCCCGCCCCAGCGGCCGCATGATCGCGCGCATCCTCAGGTGGCTGATGCTGCTGCAGGTGCTGGCCGTGCTGGCGGTGGCATACCTGGCCAGGCAGGCGTGGGGCGTGGCCTCGCCGGTGCTGGCCCTGCTGCTGGCGGCCGCCATGCTGCTGGCCGTGCGCGCGCTGATCGTGGCGCGCAATTTCTGGGAAAGCCGGCGCCAGGGCAGTCCCGTGCCGCCCGCTTGCCAGCTGGACGCCCTGGGCGCCGCGCGCCTGTTTGTCGGCGAGCTGCGCGCCACGCTGTGGACCTCGTCGTGGGGCATGCTGCGCCCGCGCCTGCATGCGGCCGACGGCATCGCGGCTGGCCAGGGCTTGCCGGTGCTGCTGGTGCACGGTTATGTGTGCAATGGCGGCTACTGGACAAAGCTGAGCCGGGAGCTGGCCCAGGCGGGCATCGTGCACAAGGCGATCGACCTGGAACCCATCGATGCCAGCATCGACGGCTACGTGGCGCAAGTGGAGCAGGCGCTGCAGGCGTTGTGCACGCTCACGGGCAAGCCGCAAGCCATCATCGTCGCGCACAGCATGGGCGGCCTGGTGGCGCGTGCCTGGCTGCGCCACTACGGCGCCGCCCGCGTGGCGCGCATCATTACCATCGGCACGCCGCACCACGGCACGGCGCTGGCCAAGCTGGCGGCGGGGACGAATGCGCGCCAGATGAGCCGTATCGATGGCGCGCCCAGCGGCTGGCTGACGCAGCTGGCCGCCAGCGAGACGGAGGAAACGCGGGCCCTGATCACGTCGATTTACTCGCACCACGATAATATTGTCGCGCCACAATCATCGGCGCATTTGCCCGGCGCGCGCAATCTTGCCTTCGGCGGCATCGGCCACGTGGCGCTGGCCAGCGATGCGCGCGTGCTGCGTCAGCTGTTAGCGGAAATCACTATCAAGTACGAAGCCGCCCAGCCCCCGTCTTGCCCCCATTTTCCCTGAGTCGTGTTGTGTTTTATCTGCATGGCAAGACTGTCTGTTTTGACTCTGCTGTTGCCTCCGTTTAACAGGCGCACGCCTAGAAAATCCTGTTTTCCACTGGCGTCCTGTATTAAGCTAGCATCAGGAAGGCAGCGGCCAGCGATGATTGCCGAGGCCGCAGTTGCCGCCCCATGGCGTTCCGTACGCGACATATTTGCGGGGGGCATGGCAGAATGTTGTAGGATTATTATGTTGACCGCGCAAGCGGAAAGATGGGTGCAGGCAGAAAATGAGTCCATGCAGTTTTTATTGGGGGTGCTAATTGTCCGCACGTATCCTGATTATCGAAGATAACGCCACCAATATGGAATTGATGGTGTACCTGTTGCGTGCCTTCGGGTACACGCCGCTGGCCGCCTATGACGGCGAAGAGGGCGTGCGCATGGCGCGCAGCGAATTGCCGGACTTGATCATCTGCGACGTGCATTTGCCCAAGCTCGACGGCTATGGCGTGGTGGCGGAGCTGAAGAAAGACCCGCTGCTGCGCAAGATCCCTGCCCTGGCCGTGACGGCGCTGGCCATGGTGGGCGACCGCGAACGCCTGCTCGAAGCGGGCTTCAACGGGTATATCGGCAAACCGATCGAGCCCGACCTGTTCGTGGCGGAGCTGGAATCTTTTTTACCCGGGGCGCCGTCGACGCCAGTTAAAAACGACATAGCTACGATACTGATCGTCGATGATCATGTGCTGAACCGCGAGTTCCTGACCGCGCTGCTGGGCTACGGCGGCCACCGCCTGCTGGAGGCGGCCAATGGCGCCGACGCGCTGGAAGTGCTGCGCACGGAGCGGCCGGACCTGATCATCTCCGACATCCTGATGCCGAACATGGACGGCTACGAATTCGTCACGCGCGTGCATGCCGATCCCGCGCTGGCCGACGTGCCCATCATCTTCTATACGGCCACCTACCGCGAGCAGGAAGCGATCTTGCTGGCGCAGGCGTGCGGCGTGCGCTGGGTGCTGCCCAAGCCGTCCGACCCCGAAGTCATCGTGCGCACGGTCAATGAAGCGCTGGGACTGATGCCGGCGGCGACGCAGGTGCCGGACGCGCCGGGCGCCGGCGGCAGCACGGCCCCGCCCGCCACGGGCAAGCTGGCCGGCATCGAGCACCAGGTCAGCGGCTACCTCGACGAACTCGAGTCCAGCAGCCAGCAGATTTCGCAGCTGGCCAGCCAGCGCGAGGGCCAGGCCGCCATTCCCGAAGACCTGGCCATCATGACGGAGCGCCTGTCGCGTTCTCTATCGAGCCTGCAGGCGGTGAGCCTGCGCCTGACGGCCCTGATCGAACTGGGCATCGAGCTGGGCGCCGAACGCGATCCGCGCGCCTTGATCGAGGCGGGCTGCAAGGTGGCGCAGAATATCTGCGTCTCCAAATACGCCTGCATCGGCGTGCTGGAAGAGGGCGCCGAAAAGCTCAGTTATTTTTCCTCGTGCGGCGCCGAGAAAAACCTCGAACGCATCGCCAGCGCGCCGCGCACGGGCATCCTGAGCCGCTTGCTGGAACAGCGCCAGCCCTACCGGGTGAACGGCTTGAAGGGCGACCCCGGCGCGCTGGGCCTGCCCGATACGCACCCGCCCGTGCACTCTTTCCTGGGCGTCGCCATCGCCTCGCGCGAACGCAGCCACGGCTGGCTGTACCTGGTCGACAAGCTGGGAGCGAACGAGTTTTCCGAAGTCGACGAGCGCGTCGCCGCCACGGTGGCGGCGCAGATCGCCGTCGCCTACGACAACCTGCTGCTGTACGACGAGATCAAGCGCCACCACGAGCAGCTGACCCTGGACATGGCGGCGCGCATCCGCCTCGATGAAGACTTGCGCCGCTTCCGCCTGGCGATGGACGCCACGGCGGACGCGATTTTCCTCGTCGACCGCGCCGGCATGTGCTTCGTCGACGTCAACCAGACTGCCTGCCGCATGCTGGGCTTCGAGCGCGAGGATTTCCTGCGCGTGGGGCCGGGCCGCGCGAGCGAGGGCGAGACGCAGCTGGAAGAACTGTACAACAAGCTGCTGGCGGGCGACCAGGGCGGCCCCATGACGGAATTGCAGCTGCAGCGCAAGGATGGCTCGCCGCTGTCGGTGGAAGTGCAGCGGCGCACCCTGCGCTCGGGGCAGAGCTGGATCCTGGTGGCCGTGGCGCGCGATATCACCGAGCGCAAGGATGCCGAGCAGCGCCTGATGAAGCTGGCCCATTTCGATACCTTGACGGGCTTGCCGAACCGCAGCCAGTTCTACGCCTCGCTGACCCATTCGCTGGCCCAGGCGGCCGAACACCAGTGGGCCGTGGCCGTGCTGTTCATGGACATCGACCGCTTCAAGAATATCAACGACACCTTGGGCCACACCATCGGCGACGACCTGCTGCGCCAGTTTTCCAGCCGCCTCGTCGATTGCCTGCGCGTGCGCGACACCATCGGCCGCTTTGGCGGCGATGAATTTGCCACCATCCTGCTGCTGCCCGAAGGCGCCCAGCATGCCGTGGGCGTGGTCGACAAGATCCGCGAAGCAATGCGCAAGCCCTTCGACTTGCAGGGGCACGAGGTGACGGTCACGGTCAGCATCGGCATTTCCGTGTACCCCGACGATGGCGTCGATGCCGACACCCTGATCCAATATGCCGACACGGCCATGTACCGCGCCAAGGAAGCGGGCCGCGATGCCTTCCGCTTCTTCACGGCGGAAATGAACGCGCAGTCGATGGCGCGGCTGGACATGGAAAACGCGCTGCGGCGCGCCATCGACAACGAGGAATTCGTGCTGTTCTTCCAGCCCAAGGTGAACATCATCTCGGGACGCATCAGCGGTGCCGAGGCGCTGATACGCTGGCGCCGCCCCGGCCACGGCATGGTGTCGCCGGCCCTGTTCATCCCCCTGCTGGAAGAAACGGGGCTGATCGTGCGCGTCGGTAACTGGGTGCTCGACGAGGCTTGCAGGAAGATCAGCGAATGGGGCGCCAGCAGCATCGGCCCCGTGCACCTGTCGGTGAATGTGTCGGGCATCCAGTTTTTCGTCGGCGGCCTGGAAGAAGAGGTGCTCAAGGCGATCCGCAAGCACGAGATCGCGCCCGAGCTGCTGGAACTGGAGCTGACGGAAAGCTCGCTGATGTCGAATGCCGAGGAAACCATCGCCGTGCTGCGCAACCTGAAGGCGCTGGGCATCCAGATTTCCATCGACGATTTCGGCACCGGCTATTCCAGCCTGGCCTACCTGAAGCGCTTCCCCATCGACAAGCTGAAGATCGATATCGCCTTCGTGCGCGAAGTGACCAGCAATCCGGACGACGCGGCCATCGTGCTGGCCATCATCAGCATGGCGCACAGCATGAAGCTCGAGGTGATCGCCGAAGGCGTGGAAAACGATGCGCAGCTGGCCTACCTGCGGCGCCACGGCTGCGACGAGATGCAGGGCTATTATTTCAGCCGCCCCGTGCCGCACGAGGAGTTCGAGCAGATGCTGATGGGCGGCAAGCTGCTGCAGGCGCCGCAGGATGCCGGCGGGGAAGAGCAGCAAACCTTGCTGATCGTCGACGACGATGTCTTCATGCTCGACGTGCTCAGCGACTTCCTGGCGCAGGACGGCTACCGCATCCTCACGGCGCAGACGGCGGCCGAGGGCTTCGACATCCTCGCGCGCCACAAGGTGCAGGTGATCCTGTGCGACCAGTGCATGCCGCTCATGAGCGGCACCGAATTCATGGAGCGGGTCAAGCACCTGTGCCCCGACACCTTCCGCATCATGCTGTCGGCCTTTGCCGACCTGACCCCCATCATGGCGGCCATCAACCGCGGCGCCGTCGACCGCTTCTATACGAAGCCGTGGAAAGGCGCCGTGCTGCGCGAGAATATCCGCGAAGGCTTCCGCCTGCACAAGCTGCTGCACGGCCCCGTGAAAGCGGCGGCCTAGGCACCGCCGCGCAAGCCGCCGGCCGGGCGTGCGCTGGCGCACGTTTAGAAGCCAATTTCTATCGAATTAGACTCCCGTCTCTAGTTTTGCTCACTAGAATAAAAAACATCCATGATGTGGCATGGCCTTTCAGATGACGGGAGCTGGCGATGGTGAAGAAATTGAAGGAGCTGACGGAAGACAAGGAACTGGCAAGCGCCGTGCGCTCGTCCGCGCAGCAGATCTGGCAAGCGGGCCTCGGGGCCTTTGCCAAGGCGCAGGAAGAGGGTGGTCGCGTGTTTTCCAAGCTGGTCAAGGAAGGCACGGAATTCCAGAAGCGGGCCGAAGACAAGGTGGCCGGTGTCAGCGACAGCGTCAGCAAGCTGGCCGATGGCGTGGGCAAGCAGGCCAGCGGGTCCTGGGACAAGCTCGAACAAGTGTTTGAAGAGCGCGTCGCGCGCGCGCTGGCCACCATCGGCGTGCCCCGGCAAGACGATATCACCGCGCTGCACGCAAAGATCGATGCCTTGAGCCTGCAGGTGGCGGCGTTGTCGGCCAAGGCCGCGCCGGTGGCCAAACCGAAGACTGCGGCCAAGCCCGCCGTGAAGGCGGCGCCGAAAGCGGCACCGAAAACCGTCTCGAAAGCGGTGCCGAAAGCCGCGCCGAAAACAGTCGTCGCCAAGGCCCCGGCCAAGCCGGCAGCCAAGGCTGCGCCGCGTGCCGCGGCCACGCCTGCGAGCAAGGCAGTGAGCAAGCCAGCAAGCAAACCAGAAAGCAAGGCGGCGAGCAAGCCAGTGACTAAGTCTTCGGCGCAGAAAAAAGCACCGTCCGCCTGAGTTGGCGCCGCATCCTGCCCGGCCTGCTCGCGCAGGCTTTTTTTTGCCTCCGGTTTTCACCGGCGCCGGGGGGCGGAGTGTTTCATTACGGCTATTTTAGGTGGTATGCTTGCGGCAGAACACAGAGAGATTGCCCGCCATGCTACAAAAAGCACCACGCCGTACCCGCGAACGCATCCTGGAGTTGTCGCTGCGCCTGTTCAATGAGTTTGGTGAGCCGAATATCACGACGACCGTGATTGCGGAAGAGATGAACATTTCGCCGGGAAACCTGTATTACCACTTCCGCAACAAGGACGACATCGTCAATTCGATCTTCGTCCAGTTCGAGGCGGAAATCGAACGCATCCTGACCGTGCCCGACGGGCGCCGTTCGAATATCGAGGATGTCTGGCTGTACCTGCACCTGATGTTCGAACTGATCTGGCGCTACCGCTTTTTCTATCGCGACCTCAACGATTTGCTGTCGCGCAACCGCAAGCTGGAACTGCACTTCAAGCTGATCCTGGCGCACAAGATCAAGGTGGCCACGCAGCTGTGCGAAGATTTGCGCAGTGAACAGTCGCTGGAAGCGTCGGACATGGAAGTCGCTGCGATGGCGACGAATATGGTGGTCGTTGCCACCTACTGGCTGTCGTACGAGTATGTGCGCAACCCGCGCAAGTACAGCGAGCAGCAATCGATGTCCGATGCGCTGGCACGCGGCTGCTACCAGGTGCTGTCCCTGATCGGGCCGTATTTACGCAACGAAACGCATTTGTTGTTTCGCAAACTGTCGGAAGAGTATGTGACCAAACTCAAGAACGACTGACGGGGCCGCTGGCGGCAAGGCGGCAAGTCGTTATTTACAGGAGAGATGTATGGCTTGGAAACAATTTCCCTATCCGGATGACGCATATGTCTACACGCCGCAGACCCTGGCGGCGGCCTGGGCCCGCCTGCATGCGGGCGACGTGGAACCCTTTCCCACGCACCCGGCATTGGTGCAAGCCTGGCTGGCCTTTCACGCGGGCGACTTCGAGCGCGCGGCCAAGCTGGGCCTGGCCGTTGGCGTGCCCGGCTATGCGGTAGCGCACAAGGCCACCTGCATCTACGCCACGCACCTGGAAGTGAGCGACAGCCAGAAACTCGACATGTACGAAGAAGTGGCGGAACGCTGCGAGCGCCAGCAGAGTGAGCAGCCGGACAATCCGGCCGGTTACTACTGGCATGCCTACAGCCTGGGCCGCTATGCGCTGGGCACTTCCGTCGTCAAGGCCCTGGCGCAGGGCATGGGCGCGCGCGTGCGCAACAGCCTGGACCGCACGATGACGGTGGCGCCCATGCATGCGGAAGCGCATATTGCGTTTGGGATTTATCATACGGAAATTATCGACAAGGTCGGTGCCATGATCGGCAACCTGACGTATGGCGCCAACAAGGAAGACGGCTATCAGCACTTCAAGACGGCGCTGGCCCTGACGCCGTATTCGGCGCTGGCGCACAGCGAATATGCGCGCGCCTTGAACATGCTCGACGGAAAGAAAAAGCTGGCGGAAGCGCTGGCCCTGTATGAAAAGGCGGCCGACTGCGTGGCTCTGGACGCCAAGGAACGCCTCGAGGTCGAGGCGGCGATCGATGAACTGAAAGGGTAAGGATTACTGTGATCAAGGCTTTATGTGTGTACTGCGGCGCCAATGCGGGCGTCTCGCCGGACTATGCCGTGGCGGCGCGCGAACTGGCGCGCGTGCTGGTGGCGGAAAATATTTCACTGGTATATGGCGGCGGCAAGGTTGGCCTGATGGGCGTGATCGCCGATGAAGTGCTGCGCCTGGGCGGCGAAGTGACGGGCGTGATTCCCACCCAACTGGTCGAACGCGAAGTGGGGCACACGGGCTTGACGCGCCAGTTCATCGTGAAGGACATGCATGAGCGCAAGGCGATGATGGCCAGCCTGTCCGACGCCTTCATCGCCATGCCCGGCGGCTATGGCACCCTGGAAGAACTGTTCGAGATGCTCACGTGGGCCCAGCTGGGCCTGCATGCCAAGCCCATCGGCTTGCTCAATGTCGACGGTTTTTATGACGGCTTGATTGCTTTCGTGCAAAACGGCAAGGAGCAGGGCTTCATCCGTCCGCAGCACGCGGCCTTCCTCAACGCCGATGCCGATCCGGCAGCGCTGGTGCAGCGCCTGAAGGAGTGCGCACCCTAGCGCCACCGTAGCCCAGCGAGACAGCCATGCCCTGAAAAGTGCATGGCTTTTTTTATTTCTACACGGAAAAATTGATCAAGCTCAATAAATTAATTAATAAAAATATGGCCACAATGTTTCCTATGAGGCATGTTTTTTTGAAAATGAAGATGCTTTTTATGCATTAATGTGTTCTACTGGAATTGTTCAAAAGACAGGCATGTCGGACACCCAGCGAGGCGCCTCCCGTTTCCCGCTACGACGCCTAAGTATTGCAAGTTGCCACAACCTCGCTACTTCATCATTTTGAAAGGATGCAATTGTGAAACCAATGACCCTCTTGCGCGCGACTGCTGTCGCTGCCATCCTCGCCGCCGGCGGCGCCCACGCTCAAACCACCATCATCGGCTTTGATCCGCTGGAACAACCCGGCATCCTCGGCTCCGTCTTCGATTCCTATTCCGAAGGCGGCTACAATTTCGACAGCAGCTTCCTGGGCTTGCTCAGTTCTGCCCATCAAAGCAACTTTGCCTATGCGGGCTCGGCCGGCCTTGGCGCCACGGTGCTGACGACAACCACATTGAGCCGTAACGATGGGGCCGCATTCTCGCTGAGCTCGATCAGCCTGGCCGATTTCGTGAGCTTGCCTGGCCCCTACGACGTGACGTTCGTCGGCAATAAGGTAGGCGGCGGCACGGTGACCCAGACCTTCAGCCTCGATGGCAGCCATAATTTCAGCAATTACACGTTCACGGGTTTCAACAACCTGCTCTCGGCAACGTGGCAGGAGGGCGCCTTGCACACCTTCCAGGTCGACAATGTTGCCGCCAGCGTCAGCGCCGTGCCGGAACCGGCCACCTACGGCATGATGCTGGGCGGACTGGGTCTGCTGGCCTTCCTGCGCCGCCGCAAGAACGCCGCCTGAGCCTGACGCCACCTGATACCGGCCACGCCGGCGCATGCGCAAGCCGCCGCCCGTTTTAGCCGGCGGCGATGCCCACAGGCTGGCGCCCGTCACAACGCCCCGGAGTTCCTCCGGGGCGTTGTCATTCGTGCGTCACGACCACAGACGCTGGCCGGACAGGTCGAGCTGGGTCAGGTACAGGCGCACGTCGAATTCGTACTGGTGGTACTGCGGTTCCATATACGTGCACAGCTTGTAGAATGCCTTGTCGTGCTGTTTTTCCTTCACATGCGCCAGTTCGTGCACGGCGATCATGCGCAGGAATTCCAGCGGCACTTCCTTGAACATGGTGGCCACGCGGATTTCATGCTTGGCCTTGAGCTTGCCGCCTTGCACGCGCGAGATCGAGGTATGCAAGCCCAGCGCATGCTGGATCACATGGATCTTGCTGTCGAACGCCACCTTGTTGATGGGTTCGGCATTGCGCAGGAATTCATTCTTCAAGTCTTGCACGTACTGGTACAGCGCCTTGTCGTTGCGCACATCGTGCGCATTCGGGTAGCGTTTTAACAGGACGTCGCCCAGCTTGTCCTGTGCGATCAGTTGCTGCACTTGCGATTGCGTTTGTTCGGAATAGGCGCTCAGGTATTTCAGGGATGGCTGCATGCGGGGACGGGCGGGATGGAAGGCGAGGCGAGAATGTACCATACCGCCGCGTCCGGCGCTGCGCCAGTCCCGGCACGGGGTTGCCATGGCCGCCCCGTGCCGTCGTCAAGCGCCCCGTGCTGCCGGGTCGGTCAGCCCGGTAGCCCGGTCAGCCCTTGTCGTCTTCGTCCTTGCCGCCCTGCCGGCCAGTGCGCCCCTGTTCGGTGCGCCCTTGCTCGGTGCTGCCGGCGCGCGTGGCCGTGCCGCTGCGGTTTTCATTGGCGCGTTGGGCCGATTGCCGGCTTTCGCCACCCTTGCGGCCGATTTCCGCCATGTGTTCACGGTTGCGGCTGACGGCTTCGCCGCCTTTCTGCCCGGCCCGGCGCGCTTCTTCCGAGTCGAATTCATGTGCCGTGCCCTTTTGATGGGCTGCCTGGCCGCCCTTGCTGGCGATTTCGCGTTGCTGCTCCTCATTCATGGCGGCAAAGCCCCGTTTGCTCGTGCCTTTGGCGCTGCCCGATTCGCCCGCTTTCTGGCTGCTGCCAGCGCCTTTGCCTTGCTCATTACCTTGATTGTTAGCCATGTCGGTCTCCTTGCTGTCGAGTGGGTATCAGATGCTCAATGCGCCTGATCGGATTGTCTGCCCGTATCGCGGCTGCGGCCCGCGCCGTCGCGGTGGCCCGTGATCTGCATTTTTTCGATCATTTCACGCTGGCGCTGCGTGGCTTTTTCCGTTTCTTCGGCCGTCTTGCGCACCACTTCATCAGCGAAGGCCACGGCCGTGCGGCTGGTTTCGGGCAGGTGGTTCTCTGCCGTGCGGTTCATTTCGACATTGGCGTTGGCGACGAGATTGCCGAGTTGCTGCTGGTACTGGCGCAGCTTGTCGCTACCCGGCTGCAACTGGGCCGCGGCCAGCGACAGGAACTCGCCCGTGTCGCGCGCGCACAGCAGTCGCTGGCTGGCGTTGCTCCATTCCTGCAGCAGGTCTTGCGCCAGCCGCAGGTGCAGTTCGCTCAATTGCTGCGCCGTATCGAACAGCTTGCGCGACAGTTCCGTAGCGAAATTGCACTGGGCCTCCAGATGGGACTTCAGGGCGGGGCTGAGACTGGGGGGAATACTGTTTGTGAACATGTTCTACCTCAATGAAAAACTGATCCAGGAAACACCCGGTGCACCGGATGCGGCGTATGGTGAGACAAGCAAAGGGATAGACGCCGGATGGCGTGCCAGGTTCCACGCCAGATGCCGGTTTGGCGCGAGAATGGTGCCTGGCTGAGGGAAAAACGCGATGACTTTGCGTTAGATCAAATGAACGTGAATTGGCTTGCCGCCGTCGGCCGCCATGCTGCTTGTGTGGAAAATGCAGGTTTACGGGCCCGGCCGTGCGACAATAGCCGGCTCGCGGCAGCGCAGCCGATGGCCGGCGCGCGTGGCTGAGCCGAGCATAGCCCTACTTTTTTGCCTTATTCCGCGACCATGACGCATCCCGAATACATCCTGACCCTGTCCTGCCTGGACCAGCGCGGCATCGTGCACCGCGTGTCCGGCTTCCTGGCCGAACGCGGCTGCAACATCCTCGATTCCGCCCAGTTCGGCGACCAGGAATCCCAGCTGTTCTTCATGCGCGTGCATTTCGCGCTGGAAGACGGCGCCGTCAGCGACGCCCAGCTGCGCAGCGACTTTGCCGACCTGTCGCAAGCCATGCAGTTGAATGGCCCTTTCCACGGCCAGCTGCACGATGCGCGCGTCAAGCCGCGCGTGATGCTGATGGTGTCGAAGATCGGCCATTGCCTGAACGATTTGCTGTTCCGCTACAAGAGCGGCTTGCTGAACGTGGAAATTCCCGCCATCGTGTCGAACCACATGGAGTTCTACCAGCTGGCGGCCAGCTACAATATTCCGTTCCACCACCTGCCGCTGGCGGCGGGCGCGCCGGAAGCGGCCAAGCTGGCGCAGGAAGCGAAGATCGTCGACTTGATGGACACGCACAAGATCGACCTGGTGGTGCTGGCGCGCTACATGCAGATCCTGTCGCCGGGCCTGTGCCAGGCGCTGGACGGCCGCGCCATCAATATCCACCATTCCTTCCTGCCCAGCTTCAAGGGCGCCAAGCCGTATGCGCAGGCGCACCACCGCGGCGTCAAGCTGATCGGCGCGACGGCCCACTTCGTCACAGGCGACCTGGATGAAGGCCCGATCATCGAACAGGACGTCGAGCGCGTTGACCACGCGATGGATGCGGAGACCCTGACGGCCATCGGCCGCGACGTCGAGTGCGTGGTGCTGGCGCGCGCCGTCAAATGGTTCGTCGAGCACCGCATCCTGAAAAATGGCGACAAGACGGTCGTCTTCCGCTAAATTGGCGGACAGCATTTACTTACCTGATTGATTACTGAGACAGAAATACGATGGCCCTTAAAGCAACAATTTTCAAAGCCGATCTGCAGATCGCCGACATGGACCGCAATTACTACCAGGATCACGCGCTGACCCTGGCGCGCCACCCGTCCGAAACGGACGAGCGCATGATGGTGCGCCTGCTGGCATTTGCCATCCACGCCGACGAGGCGCTGACCTTCACCAAGGGCCTGTTCGACACGGAGGAGCCCGACCTGTGGCAGAAGGATCTGACGGGCGCCATCCAGCTGTGGATCGAGGTGGGCCAGCCGGACGAAAAACGCATTCTGAAGGCCTGCGGCCGTTCGGAACAGGTGATCGTCTACAGCTATGGCGCAACCAGCCACATCTGGTGGAAGCAGATCGCGAACAAGCTGGAACGGGCGAAGAACCTGACCGTGATCAATTTGCCGTCGGAAGCGGCGCAAGACATGAGCAAGCTGGCGCAGCGCACGATGCAGCTGCAGTGCACGATCCAGGATGGCCAGATCTGGCTGACGGACAGCGTCAACACGGTGCTGATCGACCGCGAACCGGTGAAGCCGGCCCGCTGATTCCGGCTGTGTGCAATGCAAAAAGCCCGGAGCGATCCGGGCTTTTGTCATTGCGGGCGCTTAATTCGGCGCCGCGCCCAGGCGTCGGATGCTGCTCGAACGCTGCATGCTGCGGCTGATGCGCGGGTCGCCGTAGTAGCTGACTTCGCCCGAGCCGCCGATGCTGATGGTCAGGTCGTCCTTGGCCCACACTTCCGCCTCGCCCGAGCCGCCGATGCTCACCTGCACTTCGCGCGCGCCCAGGCGGCCTGCCTGGATATTGCCCGAGCCGCCGATCGATGCCGTCAGCTGCTCCGTCTTGCCGCTGGCCTTGAAGTTGCCGCTGCCGCCGATGGCCACGGACACCATGCGGCTGTCGAGATCGCGCGCGTGGATGGAGCCGGAGCCGCCCACGTCGAAGCGCAGCTTCTCTGCGCGCAAGCCCGTCGCCGTGATGTTGCCCGAACCGCCCACGCTGATGCGCTCCACCTGGCGCGCCTGGATGACGATGTTCAGGCTGCTCTGGCGGAAATTCGCGTTGCGCTTGGCGGGGCGGATGCGCAGGGTGCCGTTTTCCACCGCCGTCTCGATCAGGGGCAGGATATTGTCGTCGGCTTCGATGGTGATGCTATCCGTGTTGCCGATGCGCAGCTCGACCGTGCCCGGCACGTTCAGCGCCACGCCATGGAAACTGCCGACCTCGCGCGTCTGCTTTTGCAGCTTGCCGCTGCCCTGGATGCTGTTGCCGGAAATCCAGTCGAGCGGCGACGCCAGCGCCGGCGTGGCCGGAAGGGCCAGCGCGCAGGCGGCCAGCAGCAGGGCGGTGGCGGCACGGGCCTGGCGGGGATGGAAAAGTGGATGTGTCATTCTTGCTCCCTGTTTTGAATTGGTATGCCTGCATGGTATGCGAGCCGGCCGCGCTTGCGTACCGCGCTGCGACAGACTGCGGCAGCGGCGGCACAGAATGCAGGAGGATGCGACAGGATGGCATGAGGTATCATGCGGGTATTGGACATACGACGACCGGCAGGTGCCGGTCCCACTACTGGAATTACATGCTGATCATCACCATCAAACAGGGCAAGGAAAAGAGCTTGCTGGGCCAATCGTGGATTTACGCGTCCGCGATTGAAAAAGTCGAAGGCAAGCCGCAGGAAAAAATGAAGCCGGGCTCGACTGCCATCGTGCAAAGCTCGTCGAAGCAGTTCATCGCCCGCGCCGCCTACAATTCGAAGTCGCAGATCCGCGCGCGCATCTGGAGCTTCAAGGAAGACGAACCCGTCGACCACGCGCTGATCAAGCGCCGGGTCAAGGCCGCCATCGAGAAAAAATTAACTGCCATTAAGAAAGCGGGCGAGAACCAGCTGCTGACCCTGATCAAGGGCGAAGACGAGGGCTTGCCGGGCCTGGTGGTGCAGCTGTTTGGCGGCGTGCAAGGCTACCTGATCTGCGAATTCAACGCGGGCGGCGTCGATGCGTGGAAAGTGGCCATCGTGCAATCGCTGATGGCCTCCACGGGCTGCGCGAACGTGTACGAGCGTTGCGACGACCTGATGCGCAAGGGCGAAGGCTTGCCCCTGATCGACGGCGCCCTGGCCGGCGAAGAGCCGCCCGATGAAGTCATGCTGACAGACAATGGCGTGCGCTATGCGCTGGACCTGAAGACGGGGCACAAGAGCAAGTTCCGTTGAGGACTGCTGTTTGCGATGAAAAAAACCGGCGCTGGCCGGTTTTTTTTCGTATGCGTGCCTGCAAGACGTTTAGGGCAAGGCGATGCAAGCCGCCATGGACGTCCTGCAGGCGCCTTACTCCAGCGGCACGCTGCGGTATTTGTTCACCTCCAGCGCCGACACGGCGGGCGCATCATTGCCCCACGAGGCGCGCAGATACGTGACCACGGCGGCCACTTCGGCGTCATCCATGACGGGGCCGAACGGCGGCATGCCGTAGGGGCGCGGGTTGCCGCTGGTTCCGGGCGCGAAGCCGCCGTTGAGCACGAGGCGAATGGCGTTGACGGCCGAGACGGTTGTCAGCGCACGGTTGCCGGCCAGCGGCGGGTAGCCGGGCGGCACGCCCTTGCCGTCGTCCCCATGGCAGCTTGCGCATTGCGCCTCGTACAGCTTGGCGCCCAGCGCCAGTTGCTGCCGGGCTTGCTCCGACGTGTCGCGCGGCGTCCGTTTGACCGCTTGCGCGGGGCCGGGCAAGCTTTTCAGGTACACGGCCATCGCCTGCACGTCGGCCGAGCCCATGTGCTGCAAGCTTTGCCGCACCACCTCGGCCATGGGGCCGAAGACGGTGGCGCGCGGCGACACGCCCGTTTGCAGCAATTCCACGATATGCGCCGTGTCCCAGTCGCCCAGGCCCGCTTCCGCGTCCGACGTCAGCGACGGCGCGTACCAGCCCAGCACGGGGATCAGGCCGCCCGACAGGCCGTCGTCGCTGCCGCCCAGGGTGGTGCGGCTGCTATGGCAGGCGCTGCAGTGGCCCAGGCCCTGCACCAGGTAGGCGCCGCGGTTCCATTCCATGCTTTTTTCCGTCAGCGGCTGGTACACGCCCTGCTTGAAGTACAGCGCGCGCCAGGCGGCCAGCGCGATCTGCTGGTTGTAGGGGAAGCGCAGCGCGTGCGGCGCGTTTGCCTGCCGGTGCGGCGGCACGCTCTGGAAATACGCGTACAGGGCGTCGCTGTCTTCGCGCTGCACCTTGGTGTAGTTGGTGTAAGGAAAGGCCGGATACAGCAGGCGGCCGTCTTTCGACTTGCCGTTGTGGATGGCGCGCCAGAAATCGTCGGCCGTCCAGCTGCCGATGCCCGTTTCCCTGTCGGCCGTGATGTTGGGCGAGAGCACCTTGCCGAACGGCGTCTGCAAGGCCCGTCCCCCCGCGTACGGCACGCCGCCGCGCGTCGTGTGGCAAGCCATGCAGTCGCCCGCCTTGGCCAGGTAGGCGCCGCGCGCGACCAGTTGGTCCCGGCTCAGGGTGCTGGCAACAGCGGGCGGGCCTAGGTCGTCGTCCGGGTACAGCAGGAATGTGGCGCTGCCGCCGGCGATCAGCACGAGGCCGGCCGCGATCATCCATTTTTTCATGGCGCCACCTGTGCGCTGGAACCGGGTACGCCGCCGCAGTGCAGCGGCAAGGGCAGGGCGATGCTGGCGGCGGGGCGCGCGTCGGCGCTGGCCACCTGCGTACCCAGCCAGGCCGAGACGGCACCCACGTCGGCGTCCGACAGGCGCTGGGCCACTTGCGCCATGCAGTCGGGTGCGTGGGCGCGGCGGATGCCGTTCTTCCACGCGCCCAGCTGGGCGTTGATGTAGTCGCGCGGCAAGCCCAGCAAGCCGGGGATGGCGGGCGCCACGCCGGCCAGCTTCTCGCCGTGACAGGCGATACAGGCAGGAATCTTCTTGCCGGGATCGCCGTGCAGCACCAGCTGCTTGCCCCGCGCCAGGGCTGCCGTGCCGGCCCCGCTGGGCTGGGCCGGCGGCGGGGCAGGGTGCTGCGCCGCGAAGTGATCGGCGATTTCACGTAGGTAGTCGTCCGGCAAGTGCTCGACCATGTAGTTCATCATCGGATACTGGCGCCTTCCCTCGCGGAAATTGAGCAGCTGGTTGTACAGGTAGCCGGCCGGCTTGCCGGCGATGCGGGGAAAGAAGGCGTCGTGGCGTTCCTTAGGCGCATGGCAGGCCGTGCACGCCTTGATGCGCTGTTCCAGGCTGTCGTGGCTGGCGGAGACGGCGGCGGGCGCGGCCAGCACCATGCCGGGCAGCGCGGCGGCCAGGGCCAGCAGGGAGAGGGAATGCAGTTGCCTGGAAAGTCGCATGGAAAGATCACCTGTCTCGTCGGTCGGTATGGCGTGCCGGTGTTGCTCCCCGGATGTTGTTACCCTAGCATATAACGTGTGCTGTCACGGTGACAGGATCAGTTGTGCAATAAAACTACGGATCAGTTTGAGGAGCAGGGTTGAAACGATATGAGGAATTGGCGGAAGAAGTGGCCGCCATGATAGCCACGCAGCTGTTGCTGCCGGGCGATAAATTGCCCTCCGTGCGCCAGCAGCATGCGCGCAGGGGCGTGAGCCCGTCGACGGTGTTCCAGGCCTACTATTTGCTCGAGGCGCGGGGCATGATCGTCTCGCGTCCCCGCTCCGGCTATTACGTGGCGCCGCAGCGCGCCGCGCTGGCCCCCGAGCCGGACAGCTCGCATCCGCTCGAGGCCAGCACCACCGTCGATGTCAGCGACCTCGTGTTCGAAGTGCTGGGCGCCGCGGGCGCGCGCGATATCGTGCCCTTCGGTTCGGCCTTTCCCAGTCCCCATCTGTTCCCGATGGAACGGCTGGCACGGGCCGTGTCGGCCAGCATGCGCCGCCTCGACCCGTGGAGCACCGTCACCGATTTATCCCTGGGCAATGCCGAACTGCGCCGCCAGATCGCCCTGCGCTACCAGCTCGACGGCGTACCCGTTTCCAGCGACGACATCGTCATCACGAATGGCGCGCTGGAAGCGCTGAACCTGTGCCTGCAAGCCGTCACGCGGCCCGGCGACACGGTGCTGATCGAGTCGCCCAGCTTCTATGCCTGTCTGCAGGCGCTGGAGCGGCTGGAACTCAAAGCTGTCGAGATCGCCACCAGCCCGCGCGACGGGGTCGACCTGGCGGCACTCGAGGAATTGCTGCAGCGTCACCAGCCCAAGGCGTGTTGGCTGATGACGAGCTTTCAGAATCCCCTGGGCAGCCTGATGCCGCCGGAAAAGAAGCGCGCGTTGGTCGCGTTGCTGGCGCGCCATGGCGTGCCCCTGATCGAGGATGACGTGTATGGCGAGCTGTACTTCGGCAAACAGCGCCCGGGCTTGACGAAAAGCCACGACAGCGCGGGGCTCGTCATGCATTGCAGCTCGTTTTCCAAGACCCTGGCGCCCGGTTTCCGGCTGGGCTGGGCCGTGGCGGGCCGTTACGCGCGCCAGGTCGAGCGATTGAAACTGACGACCAGCCTGTCGGCGCCGATTCCGCTGCAGATGGCGCTGGCCGATTACCTGGCGCAGGGCGGCTACGACCGCCATTTGCGCCAGCTGCGGCTGACCCTGGCGGCGCAGCAAAACACCATGCTGCAAGCGATCGCCGTGCATTTTCCGCCTGGCACGCGGGTCACGCGGCCGCAGGGCGGCTATTTCGTCTGGGTGGAGATGCCCGCCAGTGTCGACGCGCTGGCCTTGCACCGCAGCGCGCTGGCGGCCGGCATCAGCATCGCGCCCGGCCCCATCTTTTCCGCCACGCGCGCGTTTCGCCACTGCGTCCGCCTCAATTACGGCCACCCGTGGAGCCCGCAGCTGGAAGAGGCCATCGCCACCCTGGGACGGCTGGCGCAGGCGGCGGCATAAGGGCGCATGCAAAAAAAGTCCCTGGTGGCAGCAAGTGTTTCATTCCAAAAAGAAATATTGCTGTTATATTGATGTATCTATAACTAATGATGGGAATGATAATGGATAACACGCAGCCGGAAGTGGGTCGTACGCAAGATACGACGATCGCCATCCTGTCCCACGTTGGCGGCCTGTTCACCAGCTGGGTGGCGCCGCTGATCATTTATTTGATCAAGAAAGACGATGCGGATAAATTCTCGGCCGAGAACGCCCGCGAAGCGCTCAATTTCCAGATCACCCTGATCATCTGGTATTTCGCCTGCTTCATCCTGTCGTTCGTGCTGATCGGCCTGTTCCTGTTCTGGGTGGTGGCGCTGGCCAACCTGGTGTGCTCGATCGTCGCGGCCGTCAAGGCCAGCAACGGCGTCACCTACCGCTATCCCTTGACCTTGCGCCTCGTCAAGTAAGGCTGTACGGCCTGCCGGGTGTCAGCCCGGGCGGCCGGGCAGCGCCAGGAATGCGGCAAAGCCGGGCGCCACCGTGGTGGTGGCGCCGGTTTCGTGCGACCACAGCACGACTGCCGGTTCGCCCGTCGCCTCCGTTTGCGCATAGTCAAAACAATAGTAATCGCCCGTGCCGAATTGGGCAAAGGGCAGCAGGCTGCCGGCGTCGGTGCCGGACCCGTCCATATTCTCCAGCCACTGCTGCCAGTCTTCCTGGTAGTGGCGCGTAATCGATTCCCACGTCTTGCGCGCGTTGGCCGCATCGTAGACGGGAAACACGCTCAAGGCACCCAGCGCGCGGCCATTGTTCACCAATAACCATTGCACGAAGGACGGGGGCAGCGCGCGCCCCAGCGCCTGTTCGGCGGCCGCGATCGCGGCGGGCGTGGTGCCGGTCGATGTATTTTTGTTCATGAGAATATGTGACGGTGCCGGCCAGGCGCGGTGGCTGTACCGGTTCAGGCAGGCACGGCGGGCGGCGCCGGCGGCGTGCTGGCGCGCGGGGCCTTCTGCGGCGCGACCTTGCCGCCGTCAGCGATCCAGCGGCGGTACACGCGCAGGGCCACTTGCGCATCGTCGGCCGCGTACAGGATCTGCTTTTCCGTCAGGCGCGCGGTGGCCCAGTTGGTGGTGGAGATCTTTTTCGATTTCTGCAGGTGCAGGCCGAAGAACTTGGCCACGGCCGTCTTCGCGCCCAGGTCGTTGCGCTGGCCGCCGCGCAGGGCGACGGACAGGTCGAGCACCTGGGCCGGCGCGATGCCCAGCTTGTTGCGCAGGCGCTTGACGTCGTCGGACAGGCCGAAGCCCACCTTCAAGGTGGTGGTCGATTCGAGGATGGCTTTCAGTTCGGCCAGGGCCGGGGCCGGCGTGCTGCCCACCTGGAACAGGTAGGCGATGTCGTCGGTGGCCAGCTGGATCAGGTGCGGTCCCGTGGAGGACTCGCCCTTGACGAACGTCGGCTTCGATTCCGTATCGAAGCCGATGGCGTCCGCTGCCAGCAGGGCAGCCATGGCTGCCCTGGCGTCGTCACTGGTGCGTACCAGCTTGACGTGGTCGAGTGCGATGCCTTGATACGGGGGCAGTGGCGGTGCGGCAGCTGTGTCCATGAAACCGGATCAGCCTTTGCGCGAGAATTTCGCGGTCAGCTGATTCAGTTTTTCCAGGCGCAAACGGTTCGCTTCTTCGGCGGCAGCGGCGTCGCGTTCGGCTTTCTTGCGCTCGGCTTCTTTCTTGAAGCGTTGCTGCAATACTTGCGTGGCGTGGTCGCGGTGCGTTTGCGTCACTTCCGCGCCGGCTGTGCCGTCGAGGTCGTAGCGTACCTTGGCTTTTTCCATCACGCGCAGGTAGCGCAGCGAACCCGTGTGGATGCCCAGCGCCGTGCGCATCAGCTTGCGGTCCAGGTCCGGCAGGCGCGCCAGGATCTGCTTGTCGATACCGATCGACAAGGGCAGGCAATCGCGGAATGGCGGGAATTGCTCCTGGAACTGCTTGAGCAGCGCGCGCGCGGTCAGGCCGGCAGGCGCCGGCGTGGTCGCTGCGGCCGGTGCCGCCGCTGGGGCTGCATCGACTGGCGTGTCAGGAGTGGTGGCTTGCTGGTCTGGCGTGGAGCTGGTCATCGACATCATTGGTTGGGCTATAAAAGGGGAGCATAGCACGCGCCACAGGCAAGTGCATTGTCTTTTTTGGCAACTTGCACTGCGATAGGCGGGTCCGCACTACAGCGGCCACAGCGCGAAATGCGGGAAATGTGTATAATGTCGGCTTGCGCTGATGACTGGACCCCATGTTTGACGGTCTGGCTCAGGTGTGCAGGGGATAGGAGCAGTGCGGTGCAGGGCCATGATTATTGACATTTTTGATATCAGATATTTTGCTTATCAATTATCCAGATAACTGGCCTTCGTGCATAATCTTGCTCTCCGCTGTGTCTTCACTGAACAACAATAGATTCAAGCCCGTTCTGGTACGGGCTTTTTTTCATTCCGCAATGTACATCGCTTATTTATCTGACCCGGCTTCGGCCCCGCCGCCGCTGGATGCGCGGGCTTTGAACGTCCCGATAGACAGGCGCCGCTGCCGTTAACGGCAGCCGCAACAATACGCTCCATCGAGTCCGGTTTCGCAGGCTTAGGTGGAATCATTCACTTCGCGCCGACACCATCTGGTCTCGCATTAAGAGATATCTCATGAAGAATACGCCAAAAACTTTAACGTTGTCCGCCAAGGCGCCACGCCCAGCCGCGGCACCGCTTGCCGTACCAAAAACGACTTTATCTTACTTCATCGATAATGCGCAAGCGAATCCGGAAGCCACCGTCACGACGGCGCCTACCGTTGTCACCGTCGTCAAGAAAAGCCGCTCGCGCCTGGCTGCCGTGCCGCCCGCCGAAACGGTAGCGGAAGCAGCGGTTGCCGCGCCCGTGGCCGAGGCTGCCGAAGCCGTAGAAGCGGCGCCCGCCAAGACGCCGAGCGTCAAGGTGGCGCCAAGCGCCAAGGCAGCGCCTGCGCCGCGCAAGGTCAGCGAAAGCGCCGCCACGAACAAAGTGGTGACGGCAGCCCGTTCGAAAGTCGTGCGCGCCAAGCCCGAAGCGGCGCCCGTGACCATCATTACCGGTGCGCAAGTGGTCAGCAAGACCACGGACGCCGATGCCCTGGCCGCCATCGATACTTCGAATTACTTCTTGCCGACCGTCAAGGTTCCGGGCCGCCGCGGCCGCAAGCCCAGCGAATTCACGCCGGAAAACGATGAAGTGGCAGCACTGAACGCCGTCGAGCGCGCCGAACTGAAGGCCGTGTCGAAAGCGCGCGACCGCAAGGCCAAGGGCGGCCTGGCGGACGCGCTGGGAGATCCGGAAGCATCGGCAGCGGACCTGGAACGCCGTCGCAAGCAGATCACGGGCTTGATCAACATGGGCAAGGAACGCGGTTTCCTCACCTATGCCGAGATCAATGACCAATTGCCAGAAAACATCATCGATCCGGAAGCCATCGAAGGCATCATCGCCACGTTCAACGACATGGGCATCGCCGTCTACGAGCGCGCCCCTGACGCGGAAAGCCTGTTGTTGACCGACAACGTCGCCACCGTCACCAGCGACGATGAAGTGGAAGCGGCTGCCGCGACCGCCCTGTCGACGGTCGATTCCGACTTCGGCCGCACCACCGACCCTGTGCGCATGTACATGCGTGAAATGGGCGCCGTGGCGCTGCTGACGCGCGAAGGCGAGATCGAGATCGCCAAGCGCATCGAAGGCGGCCTGAAGGACATGATCCAGGCGATTTCCGCCTGCCCCACCACGATCGGCGAAATCGTTGCCCTGTCGCAAAAAATCGCGCGCGACGAAATCAAGGTCGATGAAGTGGTCGACGGCTTTGTCGATTTGAACGAAAGCAATGCTCCGGCACCTGCTGCCGCCGCGCCTGTCGCCGCCAGCGGCGACGACGAGGAAGAGGAAGAGGAAGCCGAGGAAGAAGACGGCGACGCCAATGGCGGCGCGGCCGGTTTCTCCAGCGAGCAATTGGCCCAGCTGAAAAAGAATGCGTTGGAGAAATTCAACGTCATTTCCACGCAGTACGACAAGATGCGCAAGGCGCCCGAGGGTTACAACTCGAAAGCCTACGTCAAGGCGCAGGAAGCCATTTCGCAGGAATTGCTGGGCATCCGCTTCACGGCCAAGGTCGTGGAAAAGCTGTGCGACACCCTGCGCGGCCAGATGGAAGAAGTGCGCCACATCGAGCGCGCCGTGCTGGAATTGTGCGTGAACAAATGCGGCATGCCGCGCGCCCACTTCATCAAGGTATTCCCGGGCAATGAATGCGACCTGGAATGGGTCGACCGCGAAGTCGACTGCAAGTACCCGTACAGCGCCATCCTCAGCCGCAACGTGCCTGCCGTCAAGGAACTGCAAAAGAAGATGATCGACCTGCAAGCGCGCGTGGCCCTGCCGCTGGCGGACTTGCGCAAGATCAACAAGCAGATGGCTGCCGGCGAAAAGCGCGCCCGTCACGCGAAACGCGAAATGACGGTCGCCAACTTGCGCCTGGTCATTTCGATCGCCAAGAAATACATCAACCGCGGCTTGCAATTCCTCGACCTGATCCAGGAAGGCAACATCGGCTTGCTGAAGGCCGTCGACAAGTTCGAATACCGCCGCGGCTACAAGTTCTCGACCTACGCCACCTGGTGGATCCGCCAGGCCATCACGCGGTCGATCGCCGACATGGCCCGCACCATCCGCGTGCCCGTGCACATGATCGAAACGATCAACAAGATGAACCGCATCTCGCGCCAGATCATGCAGGAAACGGGCAGCGAGCCGGACCTGGCGACCCTGGCCGTCAAGATGGAAATGCCGGAGAACAAGGTGCGCGAAATCATGAAGATCGCGAAAGAGCCGATTTCCATGGAAACGCCGATGGGCGAAGATGGCGATTCGCAACTGGGCGACTTCATCGAAGACAACACCACCCTGGCGCCGCTGGACGCCGCGCTGCACGCGTCGATGCGCAACGTGATCAAGGAAGTGCTGGACTCCCTGACGCCGCGCGAAGCGAAAGTGCTGCGTATGCGTTATGGCGTGGAAATGTCGAACGACCACACGCTGGAAGAAGTGGGCAAGCAGTTCGACGTGACGCGCGAGCGTATCCGCCAGATCGAAGCGAAAGCCATGAGCAAGCTGCGCCAGCCTTCGCGTTCGGACAAGCTGAAAACCTTCTTGACTCAAAATTAAGTAGTCAACAGGCAATAAAAAAGGAGGCGCGGGCCTCCTTTTTTTACGCTCGTGCCGCGCGCGGCCTTACAGGAAGTGCATGCGCTGGCCCGCCAGGCCCGCGCGGTGGCGGCGCTGCAGCTTGTACAGCAGCACGCCGCTGGCGGAGATGAGGAAGGTGATGACCAGCCAGTCCAGCGGGTTGCTGCGGTGCGGCGCGGGAGCCGCCTGCGACGGCACGGCGAAGGCCTGGAACTTGTGCCCCGTGTAGATGGCGCCCACCACCAGGCCCGCATCCGTGATCTTGTTGGTCAGATACAGGCCGTCGTCGCGGCGGCGCACCGTCATCACGCCTTCCTTGTAGACAAAAGTCATCGGCTCATAGCCGTTGATGTTGACGCTGCCGACCACGTGTCCGGCCGCGTTGACGGCCGTGGCGTAGCTGTCGCCCTGGCCGATCAGGGCGCCCAGGTCGAGCATGCGCTTGCCGTCCCAGGCAAATGCGTGCCAGCGGCGTTTCTCCGTTTCCGACGCACCCACGATCAGGCCCGCGTCATTGATGGCGGTGGCCGAGCTGATGCGTCCGCCGGGCAGGGTGCCGATTTCCTGCATGCCCGTGCCGGGCCGGTAGACGAAGGCGCGGCGGAAGCCGTCGCTGCGCTGCGCCGTGCCCACCACCACGCCATGCGTGTTCAGACCGCTGGCATAGCTGCTGGCGCCGCCCAGGGTGCCCAGGTCTTGCAGGCTGTGATCGGCTTTCGTGACGAAGGCGTGGAAGTCGCCGCCGCTCGTATCGGCATAGCCGGCGATCGTGCCGTCGCGCGTGATGGCCGTGGCATAGCTGCTGGTGCCGCCCAGGGTGCCCAGGTCGCGCATGCCGCCCGCATCCTCAAAGCGGAAGGCATGCCAGGCGCCGCTGGCCGTCTGCGCGGAACCCACCACCACGCCATGGGTATTGATGGCCTTGGTGAAACCTTCATTGCCGCCCAAGGTGCCCAGCTCGCGGATGCGGCCATGCTGATACGTCACGGCGCGGCGCCGTCCTTCTTCCTCCAGGATGACGCCGGCCACCAGGCCAGCGGGATTGAGGTCGGATGCGATGCTGCCATTGCCATCCCTTTCGCCAAAGCCGCGTTCGGCATAGATGGCGGCGCTGGCGCCGGGAACGGCGGCCAGCAGGAGCAGGCCGAGCAATGGGGTGCGGAAGCAGGAGAACCGTGGCAGCATGTTAGTTTCCTCAAAGAAAAAACCCACTATACTTTTTTATGCTGAAAATGCATACTTAATTTGCTACTGTTTTTACTAATTTTTGTATTTCATCATTGTCGGCCGGCGCGGCAGCCTGCTGCGGCAGATAGATGGCCAGCGCCGTGCCCCGGCCCGCCTGGCTGTCGATGCGCAGCTCGCCGCCCAGTGCGTGGACTCGTTCGCGTATGCTTTTCAGGCCGAAGGCGGCCCGCTTGCCGTGGTCGCCCGGCTGCATGCCGATGCCGTTGTCGCTGATGCGCAGCACGATGGCGTCTGCATCCTGCGCCAGCGCCACTTCCACTTCGCTGGCCTGGGCGTGGCGCACGATGTTCGACAGCGATTCCTGCAGGACGCGGAAGATGGCCGACGTCTGGCGCTGGTCCAGGCCCAGGTCGGGCGCCTCGCTGTCGAGCGTGAGGCGGTAGCGGATGGGACCGCGGTTCTCCATCTGGCGTATCAGCCATTCGGCTGCCGGGCCCAGTCCCAGTTCCAGGGTGCTCGGGTGCAAGTCGTTGATGATGGTGCGCACGGAACGGATGGTGGTGTCGATGGTGTCGAGCACGCGCTGCGCGTGGCGGTGCAGGCGCGGGTGGGTGCGGGCCGTGCGCGCATGCAGCAGCGACACATCGATGCGCAGCACCATCAGGTTCTGGCCCAGGTCGTCGTGGATGTCGAGCGCGATGCGGCGCCTTTCCTCTTCCTTGATGGTCTGCTGGTGGTCGGTCAGTTCGCGCAGCTGGGCCAGGGTGCGTTCCAGGTTTTCCTCGTTGCGCTTGCTGTCGGTGATGTCGATGGCCATGGCGATGATCATCTGCGGCTGGCCGTCCGCGTCGAACACGGGTTTCTTGTGCGTCTGCAGCAAGCGATTTTCCTGCAGCTGCGCGTTCCATACCAGTTCTTCGCGGATCACCACCTGGCGGCTGGCAAACGCTTCCTGGTCCGCCGCCTGAAAGTCTTTGGTCTGTTCCTCGGGAAAATGCTGGACGTCGCGTCCTTCGGCGATGTCTTGCTGGCGGACGCCCCATTGCTGTTCGCAAGCCTGGTTCATCAGCACGACGCGCGAATCGGCATCCTTGAGGAACAGCGACAGGGGCATCATGGAAATGATGTCCTGCAGCCGCTCTTCGCTGCGGGCCAGCGCCGCTTCCGTTTGCGCGCGCATGGCGATTTCCGCGGACAGCTGGATATTCAGGTCGAGCAGCTGGGCCGTGCGCAGGGCCACGCGGTTTTCCAGCTCCGCATGGGCCAGGCTCAATGCGTGTTCGGCCCGCTTGTGTTCGGTGATGTCGCTGATCAGCACGAGCGCGCCCGTCAGGCGTCCCTGGCGGTCGTGCAGGCGCCGCCCGCTGAGCATGGCCCAGCGGTCCGTGCCGTCGCTGTGCTGGAAATGCAGTTCGCCCATGCAGCTTTGCTCGGCCGCGCGGCGTAGCGGACACAGGCGCTGCAAGGTGGCTTCATCGTGGAATTCATCCATCGAGTGGCCCAGCAAGGCTTCCGGCGGGAGGCCCAGCATGTCGCACAGCCGCTGGTTGATCTGCAAGATCGTGCCTTGCGCATCCGTCTGCCACATGCCGTCCTGGGCCGTCTCGGCCAGGTCGCGGTAGCGCATGGCGCTGGCGTCGAGCTGCTGGCGCGTGCTGGCCAGGTGGGTGCGCAGCTTGTGCATCAGCCACAGGGCCGTGCTGGCGGCAGCCAGCAGCAGCAGGGCCAGCCCGGCGTGCTCCCAGAAACCGAGCTCCGACCAGGCTACGCCCGCCAGCCAGCCCAGCATGATCAGGACGAGGGCGGCGCATGCCGCGCTCAGCGTTTCAATTGACCATTTGCTCATCCGCGTCCCTGGCGTCATGGTTGGCCGCTGCGGTGCGCAGGGGGCCGGAGTGGGGAAGTATCCGACGCTAGTGTAATACCAGATGTTGTTTTCTTGAGAATATTTTTCCAACAGGAAAGCAAAAAGGCCGGCCCTTGCGGTGCCGGCCCCTGCTTGCCGATGGCCGTCGGCGCGATCAGCCCGTGTTGCGCAGGCCTGCGGCCACGCCGTTGATCGACAGCTGGATGCCGCGGTGCACGCGCTCGTCGATCCGGCTTTCCGCCGACAGGGCGCGGTTGCGCTTGATCAATTCCACCTGCAAGTGGTTCAGCGGGTCGAGATAGGCAAAGCGGTTCTGGATCGAGCGGGCCAGCAGCGGATTGCCCGCCAGGCGCTCCGTATTGCCGGTGATCAGTTCCAGGCAGCGCAAGGTGTTGCCGTGCTCGTCAGTGATGCGCTTGTAGATGCGTTCGCGCAAGCCCTGGTCCGCCACCAGTTCCGCGTAGCGCGAGGCAATGGCCAGGTCCGTCTTGGCCAGCACCATGTCCATGTTCGACAGCAGCGTGGCAAAGAATGGCCAGCGCGCGTACATGGCGCGCAGGGTGGCGATCTTTTCATCTTTCGTGCCGCCTTCCGCCTCGTTGATCCAGGCCTCGATGGCGCTGCCGAAGCCGAACCAGCCCGGCAGCAGCAAGCGGCACTGGCCCCAGGAAAAGCCCCAGGGAATGGCGCGCAAGTCTTCGATGCGCTGGTTGGCCTTGCGCGAAGCGGGGCGCGAACCGAGGTTCAGCTCGGCGATTTCCGCGATCGGCGTGGCCGAGAAGAAATACTCCGTAAAGCCCGGCGTCTCGTACACGAGGTGGCGGTAAGCGTGGTAGGCCAGGTCCGACAGCTGCGCCATCACGGCTTCGAACTGCGCCAGCTCGCTGGCATGGGCCGGGCTGGCCGCCTGCGGCGCCAGGCTCGCTTCCAGGGTGGCCGCGACCAGCAATTCCAGGTTGCGCCGGCCGATTTCCGCATTGGAAAACTTCGAGGCGATGATCTCGCCCTGTTCCGTCAGGCGGATCTGGCCGTTGACGGTGCCCGGCGGCTGGGCCAGGATGGCTTCGTAGCTGGGTCCGCCGCCGCGGCCCACGGTGCCGCCGCGGCCATGGAACAGGCGCAGCTTGACGCCCGCCTTCTGGAAGTCCGCGACCAGCGCCAGTTCCGCCTTGTACAGTTCCCAGTTCGACGTGAGGAAGCCGCCATCCTTGTTCGAATCGGAATAGCCGAGCATGACTTCCTGCAGCTGTCCCTGCTTGGCGATCAATTGCTGGACCAGCGGCAAGGCCATGAGCTGGCTCATGATGCCGGCCGCGCGCTGCAGGTCCGGTATCGTTTCGAACAGGGGGATGACCATCAGCTCGCAGCGGCTGTCGCCAGTCTGCCAGTCCGTGCGCAGCAAGCCCGTTTCCTTTTGCAGCAGCAGCACTTCCAGCAGGTCGGACACGGTTTCCGTGTGCGAGATGATGTAGTTGCGGATGGCCCGCGCGCCGTAGCGCTGGCGGATGTCGCGCGCCGCGCGCAGGATGGCCAGTTCGGAATCCGTTTCCGTGGCGTAGCTGATGTAGGGCGAGTACAGCAGGCGGGGCTGGGCCAGTTCGCTCAGCAGCAGCGCTTCCTTGTCCGCCTCGGACAGGGCCGTGTAGTCGGCGGCCACGCCGCTTTTGGCGAACAGGTCGGCCAGCACGCGCTCGTGCACGTCGGACGTCTGGCGCATGTCCAGCGAGGCCAGGTGGAAGCCGAAGATGTCGGCCGCGCGCGCCAGCGTGGCCAGGCGGGGGCGCACGAGGGCGGCGCCGTGGTGCGATTCGAGCGAGGCGACGATGGTGCGCAGGTCGGCCACGAACGCGGCCGCGTCAGGATAGGCGGCCGCCGCGCCCACTTCCTTGCGCAGGATGTTGGTGGCGCCCAGGGCGCGCGCGGTGGCGGCCAGGCGCGCATAGATGCCGATCAGGGCGCGGCGGTACGGTTCGTCGCTGCGGTGGGGCGAAGCGTCCGGCGACTGGTCGGCCAGCGCCTGCAGTTCGGCGCTCACGCCCACCATCAGGGTCGAGACGGACAGTTCCGCGCCCAGAGTGTGCACTTCGTCGAGGTAGAAATCGAGGATGGTGGTGGCGTGGCGCGCCAGCGCATGCTGCATGGTGCCCGCATTGACGTTGGGATTGCCGTCGCGGTCGCCGCCGATCCAGCTGCCCATCTGCACGTAGGCGGCATTGATCGGTTCGATGGTGCCGTCGCCGTTCGGGTATTCGGCGGCGATATCGTCCTCGATATCGTCATACAGGCCCGGCAGCTCGCGCAAGAAGGTGATGCGGTAATAGGACAGGGCGTTTTCGATCTCGTCGGCCACCGTCAGCTTCGAGTAGCGCAGCATGCGCGTCTGCCACAGGGTGGCCACGCGCGAGCGCAGCAGCTGCATATTGGCTTGCCGTTCCTTCGGCGTCTGCGGCAGGTCGCGCTCGGCCAGCAGGCGGGCGATGTCGTGTTCGGCGTCGAGGATGCTCTTGCGCTGCACTTCCGTCGGGTGGGCCGTCAGCACGGGAGCGATCAGCGCGTCCTGGAAGAAGGTGTCGACCGTCTTGCGGGGCACGCCGGCCAGGCGCAGTTTTTTCAGCGCGAAGCTGACGCTGCCCTTTTGCGCGGGCGAGCCGGCCAGCAGGTGGGCGCGGCGGCGGCGGATGTGGTGCTGGTCTTCCGCGATATTGGCCAGGTGCGAAAAATAGGAAAAGGCGCGCACGACGGAAATCGTCTGTTCGCGGCTCAGTTCCTTGAGCATGGCGTCGAGTTCCAGCGCGGCGCCCGCGTCCGCTTCGCGGCGGAAGCGCACGGAGGTCTGGCGTATGGTTTCCACCACATTGAAGACGGCGTCGCCTTCCTGTTCGCGCAGCACGTCGCCCAGCAGGCGGCCCAGCAGGCGGATGTCTTCTTTCAGTGGGGCGTCCTTGTCGGAGCCGGCCGCTGGAACTATTTCTGGTGCTACTGCGTCATTGAGCATAATAAAGAACCAAAGTAAGTGTAAAAGCAAGGGAATGAGGATCGCACCGGGCGTTTGGCCGCAGAGGGGAGGGGGCGCATGATAAAATTTGTGGTCTTCAACATGGACGCTAGCCTGACTTGGCCTTCTAGGCTAAGCGATAACGATTATAGCGACGCCAGGCGCCATCCGATACAAAATTGATATCAGACGGGCGAAATGGCAACGATAATGACAACGACAGCCACAGCGAAAGAACTTGTTTTGAAAGCATCCGAATTGACCCCGAACGAATTGCATATTCCTGCCCGCCTGGTGATCGCCACGCGCGAGAGCCGCCTTGCCATGTGGCAAGCTGAACACGTGCGCGCCCGCCTGGCCGCCCTGTATCCGCAGTGTAGCGTTGAAATTCTCGGCATGACCACACGCGGCGACCAGATTCTCGACCGCGCCCTGTCCAAGGTAGGCGGCAAGGGCCTGTTCGTCAAGGAGCTGGAAGTGGCGATGGAAGAAGGCCGCGCCGACCTGGCCGTGCATTCGCTGAAAGACGTGCCGATGGAGTTGCCGGAAGGCTTTGCCCTGGCCGCCATCCTCGAGCGCGAAGACCCGCGCGATGCGTTCGTGTCCAACGATTACGCCAGCCTGGCCGAGTTGCCGCACGGCGCCGTCGTGGGCACCAGCAGCCTGCGCCGCCAGTCGCTGATCGCCGCGCGCTATCCGCACCTGACGATTCTGCCCCTGCGCGGCAACCTCGACACGCGCTTGGGCAAGCTGGACCGTGGCGACTACGCGGCCATCATCCTGGCCGCCGCCGGCCTGAAACGCCTGGGCCTGGCGTCGCGCATCCGCGCCGTGCTGGCGCCGGAAGACAGCCTGCCGGCCGCCGGCCAGGGCGCCATGGCGATCGAGATCCGCGGCGCACGCGCCGACGGCGCCGACCTGACGCGCCTGCTGGCGCCGCTGAACCATACGGCCACGGCGCACGCCGTCACGGCCGAGCGCAAGGTGTCGAAGATCTTCGGCGGCAGCTGCCAGATTCCCCTGGCCGCGTTCGCCACCGTCGACGGCGAACAGATGCGCCTGCGCGCCATGGTCGCCACGCCGGACGGCGCGCGCATGGCCAGCGCCGATGTCAGCGGTGCGGCCGATGCGCCGGAACTGCTGGGCGAACAGGTGGCCGAACTGCTGCGCGGGCAAGATGCCGCCGGCATCCTCGCCTCGTGTGCCGTGACGCCCGACAACCATGAAGGCCTGGCGCCGCATGCCTGACACCGTGGTGATCACGCGGCCCGCGGCGCAAGCGGGGCCGCTGGCGGCCCGGATCGCGGCGCTGGGCTGGCCCGTGACCCTGCTGCCGCTGCTGGAAATTCACGCGCTTGACGGCGCAGACGAGTGCGCGCAGCTGCAAGCCGTGCTGGCCCGCCTGCGCGACTATGACCTGGTGGCGTTCGTTTCGCCCAACGCCATCGACTGCGTCTTTGCCCACCTGCCCGCCTGGCCGGCCGGCCTGCCGCTGGCCGTGGTGGGCGAGGGCAGCCGTCTGGCGCTGGCCGCCCACGGCGTCACGGACGCGAATGCGGCCATCACGAGTCCGCTGGATACGGCGCGCAGCGATTCCGAACACCTGTTATTGGCGCTGGACTTGCCGGCCCTGCACGGCAAGCGCGTGCTGATCGTGCGCGGCGATGGCGGACGCGATTACCTGGCCGACGGCTTGCGCGCGGCCGGTGCCAGTGTCGAGTTCGTCACCGCCTACCGGCGCAAGGTGCCGAGGCTGACCCCCGCCTTGCGGGCGACCCTGGAAAACCTGTTGCAGCATAATAACGACTGGATCATCACCAGCTCGGAAGCGCTGCGCGGCTTGCTGGCGCTGCTCGAGGAATTGGATGGCAAAAAGATAGCTGTTGCGAAAATGCAACAGCAGCATCTGATCGTGCCGCACGCCCGCATTGCACAAACGGCGGCGGCCTTGGGTTTTGCCCGTGTCACCCTGACAGGATCAGGCGACGCAGGAGTGCTCGCCGCGTTACAATCACGACCATGAACGAAATGCCTACACTCTCCGAACCGAATGCAACGCCTGGCAGCGCCGTGAAGACGGCGCCGCAGGCGGCCGACCAACCCGCTGGCCGTGCGCCGACCCTGCTCGAACAGCTGCAAAAGCCCATGAGCATTGCCGTCATCGTGCTGGCCGTGCTGCTGGCTGCGCAAAGCTGGTCGACCAGCAAGCAGATCCGCAACCTGCGCGAAGAAGTGGCCAAGCGCCTGCAAAAAGGCGATGTCAGCAATGCCGAAACGGGCGTGCTGGCGCGCAACGTGCAAGAAGGCACGAAAGAGCTGCAAATCAAGGTGGGCGCGCTGGAAAACCGCCAGAGCGAAACGCAAAGCCAGCAGCTGGCGCTTGAGCAACTGTATAACGACCTGTCGAAGAACCGCGACGAGTGGGCGCTGACGGAAATCGAGCAAGTGCTGTCGACGGCCAGCCAGCAGCTGCAACTGGCCGGCAACGTGCCCGGCGCGCTGATCGCCCTGCAAAACGCGGACCGCAGCCTGTCGCGCTCCGACAAGCCGCAATTCATCACCATCCGCCGCGCCATCGGCCGCGACATGGAAAAACTCAAGGCCCTGCCCAGCGTCGATTCGACGGGCGTGGCCCTGCGCCTCGATGCCGTGATCGCCCAGATCGACTCGCTGCCGATGCTGTCCGATGAAACGCCGGCCTTGCCGGCCGCACCGGAAAAACCGGGCAAGGCCAAGGCCAAGCCGGCGCGCGATGCTAGCGGCAAGCTGGTGGGACCGCCGGAGCCGGAACCGCTGCTGCAAAGAGTACGCGACGGCTTCAATACGTGGAGCGGCGACATGTGGAGCGATGTGCGTCAATTGATCCGCATCCGCCGCGTCGATACGCCGGAAGCGCTGATGCTGTCGCCGACGCAATCGTATTTCTTGCGCGAAAACGTCAAGCTGCGCCTGCTCAATGCCCGCATGGCCTTGTTGTCGCGTAATGAAACGGCGTTCCGCAACGACTTGATCGCTGCCCAGGATGCGCTGGCCAAGTATTTCGATACGCGCGCCAAGAGCACGCAGACGGCGCAAGCGCTGCTGCGCCAGGTGCAGGCCAGCAACCTGGCCATCGAAATGCCAACCTTGTCCGACAGCCTGACGGCTGTGCGCAACTACAAAGCGAAGTCCTGAGCCCATGCGTCTATTTCTCTGGTTACTCGCCCTGATGGCCGCGGCGATCGGTATCGCCGTGACGGCCCGTTTCAACCCCGGCAACGTGGTGCTGTTCTATCCGCCATACCGCATCGACCTGTCGCTGAACTTCTTCCTGTTGATGCAGGTCGTGCTGTTCGTGCTGCTGTACCTGCTGGTGCGCGCCGTGCGCGCCACCGTGCGCATGCCGGCGCAAGTGGCGGCCTACCGCCGGCGCAAGCGTGAGCGCGATGGCAACAAGGGCTTGCGCGAAGCCTTGAAAGCCCTGTTCGAAGGGCGTTTCGGCCATGCGGAAAAAGCCGCCTTGCGCGCCGCCGAACTGGAAGAAAATGCGGGCCTGGCCGCGCTGATCGGCGCGCGCGCCGCGCATCGCATGCGCCAGTCCGAACGCCGCGACAGCTGGCTGGCCCGCGTCGAGGACGACGCCAGCCTGAAGACGGCCCGGTTGATGACGGTGACGGAATTGCTGGTCGACGACCACCAGCCGGAAGCGGCGCTGGCCGCCGTGCGCGAACTCAACGCCAGCGGCACGCGCCACATCCACGCGCTGCAATGGTCGCTCAAGGCCGAGCAGCAGGCGAAGAACTGGCCGGAAGTGCTGCGTCTCGTGCGCTCGCTGGACAAGCACCGCGCCCTGCATCCGGCCCTGTCGTCGCGCCTGCGCGAGCTGGCCTACGACCATTTGCTGTCCGACCCGTCGCATGACGCCGAATCGCTGATGCGCGTCTGGTCCACCGTGCCCAGCGCGGACAGGGTCAAGCCGTATATCGCCTGCCGCGCCGCCACGGCCCTGAATGCGCGCGGCCTGCACGACGAAGCGCGCCTCGTGTGCGAAGAGTCGCTGGCCGCCGACTGGGACGAGCGCGTCGTGCGCGCTTACCGCGAAGCGGCGGCGCCAGCCGGCACGCCGGCCCTGCTGCTGCAGATCGAACATTGCGAGCAATGGATGAAGCAGCGTCCGCTGGATGCGGAACTGGCGCTGACCCTGGGCACCTTGTGCCTCAAGCAAAAGCTGTGGGGCAAGGCCCAGCGCCACCTGGAACAGGCGCTGTCCGACGCGAACGAGCCGCAAATGGTGCGCGACGCCCACCTGAAGCTGGCGCAGATGCACGATGCCTTGCAGCAGACGGAACAGGCCGCCGCCCATTACCGGCAGTGCGCGCTGGCCACCATCCTGTAAGCCGTTTTATCAGCCAATTCGCCAGACGTAAAAAAGCCGTTCAGTGCAGACTGAACGGCTTTTTTTATGCGCACGCCATGGCGGCGTGCGCTGCTTTACTTCTTCTGGCTTACTTCTTCGCTGCGGCAGTACCTTCCGGCAAGGCATACGCGATCAGGGTGTCGCTCATCTTCGTGCCCAGCGAACCGTGGCCGCCGGCCATGACGACGACGAACTGGCGTCCCGACTTGTTCGACACATAGCTCATCGGCGTAGCCTGGCCGCCTGCCGGCAAGCGGGCTTTCCAGATCACCTTGCCGTTGCTGACGTCGTAGCCGCGGATGTAGTAGTCGAGCGTGCTGCTGAGGAAGGTCACGCCGCCACCCGTGGTGACCATGCCGCCCAGGCTGGGCACGCCCAGCGGCAAGGGGATCGGCACGGGACCGCTGTCGCGCGTGGTGCCGTTCTTGTGCATCCACACTTTTTTCATGGTGCGCAGGTCGACGGCGGCCACATAGCCCCACGGCGGTGCCTGGCATGGGAAGCCCAGCGGCGACAAGAATGCCTTGATTTCCACGGCGAACGGTACGCCCGTCTGCGGCTGCAAGCCCATTTCGCCGCCCGTACCGCCCTTGGCCGTCGTTTCCGCGCGCGGCACGAGTTTTTCCAGGAAGCCCATGTAGTCAGGGTTGACGATCAACAACTGGCGCACGGGGTCGATGGCTGCGCCGCCCCATTCGAAGATGCCCAGCGGGCCCGGCGAGATGACGGCGCCCTTGCCCGCCGTTTGCGGCGTGAACGGGCCTTCATAGCGGCGTTCCTTGAAGATGATGCGGCAGGCGAGCTGGTCGAACGGCGTCGTGCCCCACATGTCCGCTTCGCTGATATTGCGCTCAGGCAGGAAGGTGAGGGCCGAGAACGGCTGCGTGGGCGACAGGGTGTCGCCAGCGGCAGGATTGCTCGTTGGCACGGGTTTTTCCGGCGCCGGCACCACCAGGCTGCCGTCGCGGCGGTCGATCACGTAGATGTCGCCCCGTTTTGTCGTGGCCACCACGGACGGTACCTTGCCTTTTGGCGTGTCGATGTCGACCAGGCTGGGCTGGCCGCCGATGTCCATGTCCCAGATATCGTGGTGCACGGTCTGGTAGACCCAGCGCACCTTGCCCGTCGCCAGGTCCAGCGCGACGATGGCGCTGTTGAATTTCTCGCCATTCTTGTTGCGGTTACCGCCCCAGGTATCGGGGGTTTCATTGCCCATCGGAATGTAGACCATGCCCAGCTTTTCATCGATGCTGGCCACGCCCCACGAATTGGGCGAGTTGTTGGTGTAGTTCTTGCCTTCAGGGAAGGGCTGCGTATCTTCCGGCGTGGCCGGGTCCCAGTTCCACAGCAGCTTGCCCGTGACGGGATCGTAGCCGCGGATCACGCCCGAAGGCTCTTCCGTCGAGTGGTTGTCCGTCACGCTGGCGGCGATCACGGCCACGTTTTGCGCCACGGCCGGCGGCGAGGTGGGCATCAGGAAACCGCGCTTGATCATGGCCATGTTTTTATACAGGTTGACGACGCCGTTGTTGCCAAAGCTCTTGCACGACTCGCCCGTATCGGCGTTGACGGCGATCATGGTGCCATCCATGGTGGGTGCCAGGATGCGGCGCGGGCATTCCATGCTGGCGGCCTCGGGGGCAGGGTTGTTCTTCGCGCGGCCCGCGTTGACGTCCCAGTAGGCGACACCGCGGCAGATCATGTGCTGGTAGCTGGCCGCATCGCGGTTGATCTTCGGATCGTGGCGCCAGAGCTCCTTGCCCGTGTCCGGGTTCAGGGCGATGACGATATTGTGCGGCGTGCACAGGTACAGCATGTCGTTGACCTTCAGCGGCGTGACTTCATTGGCGATTTCGCCCGGGTCGTTGGGGCCCTTGAAGTCGCCCGTGTGGTAGGTCCAGGCCTCTTTCAGGCCGGAAATATTGGCGGGCGTGATCTGCGCGGCAGGCGCGTAGCGGTCGCCATAGCCGGAGCGGCCATAGGCGGACCAGTCGTTGTGCTCGACGCCGGGCGCCAGGTCGCCGGTGGCCGTGGCGGCCATGTTCTCGGCCGGCACGTCGCCATGCAGGTCATGGTAGTCCTGGAACAGGGCGATGACGCCGGCGATGACGGTCAGGGCCACCGCGGCGGACAGGGCCGTCTTGCCGGCCGACGGCTGTTTCGCTGCGGCGGGTGGCGCCAGGCGGCGGCTGACGAAGGGCAGCAGCAGCCAGACGGCGGCGGCAAACCAGATGTCGAGGCGCGGCAGCAATTGCCACCAGTCGAATTTCACTTCAATGAGGGACCAGACCAGGGTGGCGAACAGCAGCAGCGCCATGAACGGTTGCGCGCTGCGCTTGCCCTGGAACACCAATACGCCGGCCACGAGCATGCCGATGCCGGCCAGCAAGTAGTACCAGGAGCCGCCAAGACTGGCCAGCCAGATGCCGCCGCCCAGCAGGGCGAGGCCAAGCAGAATGAAAATAACGCCGGTGACCTTTAATAAAGGACCGGGCCGGAAAGAGGGAATCATCATATTCCTTTTTGCAAGGATTTATCGGTGGCGCCTGGGTGGCGCCATATTGAATTCAGGGAAGGCGTCGATTGCAGAATATACAAAGTTTGGAATCACCAGAATGTGACAGTTTATCAGAATTGATGATTATCTTCCGGTCGTGCCATTTTTTGGCAGGCACGCCATTTGAATCAAATAAATGCTTCAAATAAGCGCAAATATTATGCTGGATCAGGGGCTTGCGGGGCTGGAAGGCAGGCGGGGCGGCGATGTTTGGAGAGTGGCGCAATAATGGGAGTGGATTGCGGAGCGGGCCATAATAAATCTGTTGTTATAAGTGGCTGCAAAAAATGCAATGCCAATTATAATAACCACGTTTATCGAGCGGGAATATTCAAATGGAAATATGCAGGGGTTTTCCGTATTAATTAAGATGTATGCGTAGTATTGCTTAGGTGTTTATGCTTATTATTTCCTGTGCCTTGTTTATTCTCTCGCCAGGCAGGCGCGGCGGCCGGGAAAGGCAAATGGGCGGCAGGCTGCGCGCGTTGGGCTATGGTCCATGGCACTGTTGCTGGCGTGATGCGCAAAACGCCGGCGGGCCGCTGCTGCATCGCACAAGCTGCCTGTACTTCGCTATAATTGCGCGGTTAAAACACAATCCGCTAATGAGGAACCCCATGAGTTTGAATAACGTCTCTTCCGGCCGCGATCTGCCGAACGATTTCAACGTCGTCATCGAAATCCCGATGAACGCCGATCCGATCAAGTACGAAGTCGACAAGGAAAGCGGCGCGATCTTCGTCGATCGCTTCATGGGTACCGCCATGCATTACCCGTGCAACTACGGCTACGTGCCGAACACCCTGTCGCCCGATGGCGACCCGGTCGACGTGCTGGTCATCACCCCGTTCCCGCTGATCCCTGGCGTGGTCGTGCGCTGCCGTCCTATCGGCGTGCTGAAAATGACCGACGAGTCGGGCGAAGACGCGAAAGTGCTGGCCGTGCCAGTCGACAAGGTCCTGTCGATCTACAGCCACTGGCAAAAGCCGGAAGACTTGAACGAACTGCGCCTGCGCCAGATCCAGCATTTCTTCGAGCACTACAAAGATCTGGAAAAAGGCAAATGGGTCAAGATCGACGGCTGGTATGGTCCTGAAGTCGCCAAGGAAGAAATCCTCGGCGGCGTCGCCGCCTACAAGGCAGATGCTGAGAAAGCCGCTTCCTAAGTAATCCCCCGCGCGGAACACGGCGGCTTGCCGCCCGTTTCCTGCCGTGTGCGAGTAAAAAACGCCCCCTGCTATGATGGCCGGAGGCGTTTTTTTTTTTGCCGACAACATCAGGCTTCCGATGGCTGAAGCTGTTTGAGTGCGTCTAATTTGTTGTCAAAAATTCAATTTCGCAATAATTAAGGGGAGGTGATATGTATTCTGAGCATTTATTGATGCGTTCCTGGTGGGTGCTGGCCCTGCGTGGCCTGGCGGCGCTCGCCTTTGGCGCGATCACCCTGGCCTGGCCCGGCGTGACGGTGTTGTCGCTGCTGATGGTGTTTGCCGCGTATGCGCTGCTCGGCGGCGGCGTGTCCGTCGTCGGCGCGTTCAGCAACCGCAAGCATGGCGGCGACTGGTGGGCCTTGCTGCTGCTGGGCATCTGCGGCCTGGCCGTCGGTATCCTGACCATCGTCTACCCGCTGCTGACGACGTTTGCCTTGATCGTCATGATCGGCGTCAATGCCCTCGTGTCGGGCGTGTTCGATATCGTGCTGGCGATCCGTTTGCGCAAGGTCATCCATGGTGAATGGCTGCTGGTGCTCAATGCCGTCATTTCCATCCTGTTCGGCATCCTGATCCTCGTCTTCCCCGCGGCCGGCACGTTTGCCCTCGTGTGGATGATCGGCGTGTATGCCTTGCTGACGGGTATCTTGCTGCTGACCTTGGCGTGGCGCGCGTACAAGCTGAAAAAGGACGGCGCCTTCGGCAGCCATTCCGGCCGCTCGGCCGCCTGATCCCGCTTGCGTGTCCGCGAGCGCTCCCCGCCAGCCGGCCGGGAGCGCTTTTGCTTTCAGGGCGCCGTTGCGGCGCGAAACGGGCTGTGCTCGTTCAATTCATCGAGGTAGGCATCGATGCCGCCCCGTTCCCGTTCGAGGAAGCGCTGCACGGCGTCGGCAAAGGCCGGGTGCGCCAGCCAGTGGGCGGACCAGGTCTTTTGCGGCAGGAAGCCCCGCGCCATCTTGTGCTCTCCTTGCGCGCCCCCTTCGAAGGTGGCGATGCCGTTGGCGATGCAAAACTCCAGCGGCTGGTAATACGCCGTCTCGAAATGCAGGCAGGGCACGTGCTCGAGCGCGCCCCAGTAGCGGCCATACAGGGTGTCGTCCGTGTGGATCACGAGCGAGGCGGCAATGGCCCGGCCTTCGCGCTCGGCGATCACCAGTAAAATGTTCTGCGGCATGGTGGCGCCGATGCGGCGGAAGAAGTCCAGCGACAGATAGGGCGAGGACCGGTGTTCCGCATAGGTATTGCTGTAGCAGCGGTGGAACAGCTTCCAGTCGGCATCCGTCGCCTCCACCCCGCGCACCTGGCGCATGACGACGCCCGCTTCCTGCACCTTGCGCCGCTCGGCACGGATATTCTTGCGCTTCTTGTGTTCCAGGGTGGCCAGGAATTGCTCGAAATCCGTGTAGCCGGGATTGAGCCAGTGAAACTGCACGCCACTACGCATCAAATAGCCGGCTTCCGCCAGCTGGCGCGCCTCGCTTTCCGGCGGGAACAGGATGTGGCAGGACGACACCTCGGCCGCTTGCTGTTGCGCCTGCAGGAAGGCCAGCAGGGCGGCGCGCGCCTGGCCATTGCGGGCCAGCAAGCGCGTGCCGCTGACGGGCGTAAATGGTATCGCGGACAATAGTTTCGGGTAATATTCAAGGCCATGCTGCTGATAGGCATCGGCCCAGGCCCAGTCGAACACGTATTCGCCATACGAGTGCTGCTTCAGGTACAGGGGCAGGGCGGCGGCCAGGGTCTCGCCTTGCCACAGTGCCAGGTAATTCGGTTGCCAGCCCGTGTCGGCGCTGGCGCAGCCGGACTCGTGCAGCGCGTGCAGAAAGGCGTAGGAAAGGAAGGGATTGACCTCCGCCTTGGCCTCCGCCTGGCTTGCCAGCAGTTCAGACCAGGCCGCTTCGCCAATTTCAGCCAGGGTCGAGACGATAGCCGTGCGATAATTCATTGTTGTAGTGTGCATTCATCACTCTCGGGGCGCCACCACCGGCCTGCGCGCCCCTGTCTTGTTCTTGTTTAATAAAATTAATAAAACGAAATTTCCACCATCATGACAGTCAAAGTCGCAATTGCTCAAATGAATAGTACGGTCGGCGATCTGGCCGGCAACCGTGCCAAGATCTTCGACCTTTCCCGCCGCGCCTTTGAAGCGGGCGCCGATATCGTGCTCACGCCGGAACTGTCGCTGGTCGGCTATCCACCCGAGGACCTGCTGCTGCGCAATGCATTCTACGCAAAAACGCAGGAAGCGTTTGCGGGGCTGGCCGCCGATCTTGCCCAGTTCAAGGATTTGCACGTGGTGGTGGGCTTGCCCCTGCAAGATGAAAAGGGCGTGCGCCACAATGCCGCCTCCGTGCTGCTGAACGGCGAAGTGCTGGGCACCTACCGCAAGCACGATTTGCCGAACACGACCGTGTTCGATGAAAAACGTTACTTTACCTCGTCCGACCAGGCGTTCGTGTTTGGCGTGAAGGGCGTGCGTTTCGGCATCAATATCTGCGAAGACACGTGGTTCGAGCATGCGCCCATGCGCGCCCGCGCCGCTGGCGCGCAAGTGCTGCTGGTGCCGAATGGCTCGCCCTACCATATGAACAAGCAGCATTTGCGCTATGAAACCATGCGCCAGAACGTCAGCGCGCAAGGCATGGCGCTCGTGTACGCCAACCTGGTGGGTGGCCAGGATGAGCTGATCTTCGATGGCGACTCGTTTGTCATGGATGCGGCCGGCACGATCTGCGCCCAGCTGCGCCATTTCGAGGAAGACTTGCAACTGGTCGAGTTCGACGGCGCCACGCCCGTGCCGCAGGCGCTGGCTGCGCCGCTGACGACGGAAGCGCAGGTGTACCAGGCGCTGGTGCTGGGCGTGCGCGACTACATCGGCAAGAACGGCTTCCCCGGCGTGCTGATCGGCATGTCGGGCGGCGTCGATTCCGCCCTGACCTTGGCCATCGCCGTCGATGCGCTGGGCGCCGACAAGGTGCGCGCCGTCATGATGCCGTCGCAATTTACGGCCGATATCTCGTGGATCGACTCGCGCGACATGGTAAAACGCCTCAATGTGCGCTACGATGAAATTCCGATCAAGCAAACCTTCGACGCTTTCCGCGCCACCCTGGCCGGCGAGTTCGCGGGGCTGGCGGAAGACGCGACGGAAGAAAACATCCAGGCCCGCATCCGCGGCACCTTGCTGATGGCCCTGTCGAACAAGCATGGCAGCATCGTGCTGACGACGGGCAACAAGAGCGAGATGGCCGTCGGCTATTGCACCCTGTACGGCGACATGGCAGGCGGCTTTGCCGTCATCAAGGATATCGCCAAGACCCTCGTGTACCGCCTGTGCGCGTACCGCAACGGGGTGTCGGAGGTGATACCCGAGCGCATCTTGACGCGGGGACCGTCGGCCGAATTGCGCGCCGACCAGCTGGACCAGGATTCCTTGCCGCCGTATGACGTGCTCGACGGCATCATGCAGCTGTACATGGAAGAAAACCGGCCGATCGCCGACATTATCGAGGCTGGCTACCCGCCGGCCGACGTGGCGAAAATCACGCGCCTGATCAAGATCAATGAATACAAGCGGCGCCAGTCGCCGGTGGGCATCCGCGTCACGCACCGTGGCTTTGGCCGCGACTGGCGTTACCCCATCACGTCGAAGTTTTACGAATAAGCAGCCATCTGTCCACAATCCAACAATTTTAAGGAGTAGCCATGAAACAGATTACCGCCATCATCAAACCAT
Organism: Janthinobacterium violaceinigrum; assembly: GCF_009208555.1. GTDB lineage: Bacteria > Pseudomonadota > Gammaproteobacteria > Burkholderiales > Burkholderiaceae_D > Janthinobacterium > Janthinobacterium violaceinigrum. The sequence continues at coordinate 43,021 of NZ_WFLI01000010.1, forward strand.
TCAAGCTCGACGAAGTACGCGAGGCTTTGGCCGATGTGAACGTGACGGGCTTGACCGTGACGGAAGTGAAGGGCTTTGGCCGCCAGAAGGGCCATACCGAGCTGTACCGTGGCGCCGAGTACGTGGTCGACTTCTTGCCGAAAGTTAAAGTCGAAGTGGTGGTGGACGACAGCGTGTCGGAACTGGTGGTCGACGCCATCATCAAGGCTGCCCGCACGGGCAAGATCGGCGATGGCAAGATCTTCGTGCGCGACGTGGAGCAGGTCATCCGCATCCGCACGGGCGAGACCGGCCCCGACGCGGTGTAAGTGTTTCAGCTGGGGCCGCTGACTTTCAGCGCCCCAGCCGCATGTCGAATTTCCAGCAAATCAGGCGCAAGATCGTGATGCCGCTGGCGCTGGTCCACAGCGCGAAGTCGTGCTCGGCGCCGAAATGCATCTGCAGCAAATAAGCCCAGCAGCCGAAAAACGCGCAGATGGCGTAGGGTTTGCCGTCACGAAACACCATCGGCACTTCGTTGCAGACGATGTCGCGCATCACGCCGCCGAAAATCCCCGTAATCACCCCCATCATCGAGGCAATAAAGATCGGCATGCCGGCACGCATCGCTTCAGCCACCCCCGCGATGGCAAACATGCCCAGGCCGATGGCGTCGGCAATGACGATCAGGCGTTCCGAGACGATCTGGCGCAAATGCTGGATCAGGGGAGCGGCCGTCAGGGCCAGCACGAAGATGAGAATGGCGTATTCCTGGTGCGAAACCCAGAACAGAGGCCGCTTGTCGAGCAGGATGTCGCGCAGGGTGCCGCCGCCGAATGCCGTGATGAAGGCCACGACGAACACGCCGACCAGGTCCATGCGCTTGCGGCGCGCTTCGATGAAGCCGGAAAACGCGCCCACCAGGATGGCGATGACCTCAATGATCTTGATCAGCGAGCCAGGCGGCAATTGGGGTGGCATCATGGGTGGAGCGCTTGAGCAGGAAATAATTGTCACAGGTTAACATGACACGGCCCCGAATGGTGACAAACGGGGCCGTGTGCGGTGCGGAACTGGTGACTGAATGGTAATTGCTTGCTGTCAAGCCTAGCGGATGGGCTGCAAGGCTGCCGAGAGCAGCACGACGAGGGCGCCATCGCCCCCTTCGGAGCGGCGTGCCTGGCAAAAGGCGATGACTTCATCCTTTTGCACGAGCCAGCTGTGCACCATCGATTTCAAGACCGGTTCCTGGCCTTTCGAGCCGAAACCCTTGCCGTGGATCACGCGCACGCAGCGCAGCTTGCGCCGCGCCGCCTGGTTCAGGAAGGCGCCGATGCCGTCGCGTGCCTCGTCGCGGCGCAAGCCGTGCAAGTCCAGCTCATCCTGGATGGGCCAGTGGCCCTTGCGCATCTTCTTGACCACGTCCGGTCCCACGCCGGGGCGGGCGTAGTTCAGGGCGGGATCGTTTTCCAGGTAATGGTCGACCTCGAACAAGTCCGACAGCGACTCGCGCAGCACGGCCGCGTCGTCCTCTGCCGGCGTCAGCTTGCGCGCCGGCTGCTGGGCGCTTGCCGTACCCGTCTTCGGCAGGCTGGGCACGTAGCGGTCCGACTCGGGCAGGCGCTTGACGCCGCCGATGCTGGCCTTGAACAGATTGCTTTCCACGGCCTGCACCTGGACTTGCCTGGCGCGCTCCGCTTCAGCCTGGGCGCGCGCGTCCGCCTGTTCCTTGAGCTGCTTGCTGACCGCTTTCAGGTCGGCAAAGTCTTTCATCGACGCCATGCGACGCTTACTCCTGGCCTTCCAGGTAGCGCTGGGCGTCCAGTGCTGCCATGCAACCCGTACCGGCGCTGGTGATGGCCTGGCGGTAGATATGGTCCTGCACGTCGCCGGCGGCAAACACGCCCGGCGCGCTGGTGGCGGTGGCCATGCCTTCCAGGCCCGTTTTCGTCTTGATGTAGCCGTTGTGCATTTCCAGCTGGCCTTCGAAGATGCCCGTGTTCGGCTTGTGGCCGATGGCGATGAATACGCCGTGCACGCTCAATGCCTCGACCTTGCCGTCGATGGTCGATTTGATGTTCAGGCCCGTGACGCCGCCTTCGTTGCCCGTCACTTCGTCCAGGGTGTGGTTATATTTCAACACGATCTTGCCTTCGGCAACCTTGGCGTTCAGGCGGTCGATCAGGATCGCTTCCGCGCGGAACTTGTCGCGGCGGTGGATCAGGGTGACTTTATTGGCGATATTCGACAGGTACAGCGCTTCTTCCACGGCCGTATTGCCGCCGCCGACTACGGCCACTTCCTGGTTGCGGTAGAAGAAACCATCGCAGGTGGCGCAGGCGGACACGCCCTTGCCCATGAATTCCGCTTCCGATGGCAGGCCCAGGTATTGCGCGGACGCGCCCGTGGCGATGATCAGGGTGTCGCACGTGTATTCGTGGCTGTCGCCCTTCAGGCGGATCGGTTTTTCGTTCAGGAACGTGGTGTGGATGTGGTCAAACACGATTTCCGTATTGAAGCGCTCGGCGTGCTGCAGCAAGCGCTGCATCAGGTCCGGGCCTTGCACGCCCATGGGGTCGCCGGGCCAGTTTTCCACGTCGGTGGTGGTCATCAGCTGGCCGCCTTGTTCCACGCCGGTCACCAGCATCGGGTTCAGGTTGGCGCGCGCGGCGTAGACGGCGGCGCTGTAGCCGGCGGGGCCGGAGCCGAGGATCAAAACGCGGGCGTGTTTGGTAGTGGTCATAATGAGGCTTCTCTATGAGTGGGGTCTATCCGAATTGGGGGCATACGCGCGAAGAACAAGGGCGTATTGCGCTTGCGCAAGCAATCCCCGATTATAGACCAAGCCGCCTGTGGCGACGAATCGTGGGGCCGCCCGGGGCATATATGGCTTAGAATACTTCCTTATTATGGGAAATTCCCTTTCAGAAACATTTTTCACCTTGCAGCGCTTCCCAGAATGACTAAACCAGCCCAGGCCAATCAAAATAGCTACACCCGTAAACCGGTCGAACGCCGGCCCCTGCCCAACCGGCTGGTGCGGCTGCTGTCCGAGGCGCGCTGGTTCGCGCTGGCCGCGTTTGCCCTGTATTTCGTGCTGATACTGGCCAGCTTCCACAAGCTCGACCCGGGCTGGTCGCATGCCACGTCCGTCGACAAGGTCGCCAACCTGGGCGGCAAGCTGGGCGCGACCCTGTCCGATCTGTTGCTGTATATCTTCGGCTTTTCCGCCTGGTGGTGGTGCGTCTGGCTGCTGCGCACGGTGTGGAATGGCTATCGCCGCCTGAGTAAGCGCTTCCTGCTGGAAGAGGAAGACGTGGAGCGCGAGCACCATGTCGAGATGCTGATCCGCATCGTCGGCTTTTCCATCATGCTGATCGGCAGCATGGGCCTCGAATACCTGCGCATGGCGAAAAGCCTGCACGTGCAGCTGCCGCGCGAGCCGGGCGGCGTGCTGGGCCAGCTAGTGGGCCACTCGGCCCACGTGGCCTTTGGTTTCACGGGCGCCACTTTATTACTGTTGCTGCTGTTCGGCCTCGGTTTCAGCCTGTTCTTCCATGTGTCCTGGCTGCAAGTGGCCGAGCGCATCGGCGGTGCCATCGAAGACGCTTTCAACTGGTTCGTGCTGCGCTACCAGGACCGCGAAGACCGTCGCCAGGGCGAAGTGGCCGCCGTGCGCCGCGACGAAGTGGTGGTCATCGAACGGGCCAAGCACGTGGAAAAGCACGTGGCTGCGCCGCCCATGAAGATCGAGCCGCAGGTGGTGACCGTGGTGAAATCGGAACGCGTGGAAAAAGAGCGCCAGGCCCATCTGTTCGAAGGCCTGGGCGATGGCAAGCTGCCGCCCCTGTCGCTGCTGGACGAAGCGCCGCCCGTGGTGGAAACGGTGTCCGTGGAAACGCTGGAATTCACGAGCCGTCTGATCGAAAAGAAATTGTCGGACTTTGGCGTGGATGCCAAGGTAGTGGCCGCTTACCCCGGGCCCGTCGTCACGCGCTATGAAATCGAGCCGGCCACGGGCGTCAAGGGCAGCCAGATCGTGGGCCTGGCGCGCGACCTGGCCCGTTCGCTGTCGCTCACGTCCATCCGCGTGGTGGAAACCATTCCCGGCAAGAATTACATGGCTTTGGAGTTGCCGAACAGCAAGCGCCAGATCGTGCGCCTGACGGAAATCCTCGGCTCCAAGGTCTACAACGATGGCGTGTCCAGCCTGACGATTGCGCTGGGCAAGGATATCGCGGGCAAGCCCGTCGTGGCCGACCTGGCCAAGATGCCCCACTTGCTGGTGGCCGGTACCACCGGTTCCGGCAAATCCGTGGGCATCAATGCGACGATCCTGTCGCTGCTGTACAAATCCGACCCGCTCGACGTGCGCCTGATCCTGATCGATCCGAAGATGCTGGAAATGTCCGTCTACGAAGGCATTCCCCATTTGCTGGCGCCCGTCGTGACGGACATGCGCCAGGCCGGCCATGCGCTGAACTGGGCCGTGAACGAGATGGAACGCCGCTACAAGCTGATGAGCAAGATGGGCGTGCGTAACCTGGCCGGCTACAACGCCAAGATTGCCGACGCGAAAAAGCGCGAAGAGCACATCCCGAATCCGTTCAGCCTGACGCCGGATTCGCCGGAACCGCTGGAAAAACTGCCGACCATCGTCATCATCATCGACGAGCTGGCCGATCTGATGATGGTGGTGGGCAAAAAAGTCGAGGAATTGATCGCGCGTATCGCGCAAAAGGCGCGCGCCGCCGGCTTGCACTTGATTCTGGCCACTCAGCGCCCATCTGTAGATGTGATCACGGGCTTGATCAAGGCGAACATTCCCACGCGTATCGCCTTCCAGGTGTCGTCCAAGATCGACTCGCGCACCATTCTCGACCAGATGGGCGCGGAAACCCTGCTGGGCATGGGCGACATGCTGTACATGCCGCCCGGCACCGGCTTGCCGATGCGCGTGCACGGCGCGTTTGTTTCCGATGAGGAAGTCCACCGCGTCGTCAGCCATTTGAAGCTGCAGGGCGAACCGAATTACATCGAGGGCATCCTCGAAGGCGGCACCCTGGAAGGCGACGGCGCCGAAGGCGGCGTGCCGGGCGAGGGCGGCGGCGAGGCCGATGCCCTGTACGACCAGGCCGTGGCGGTGGTGCTGAAAAACCGCCGCGCCTCGATTTCGCTGGTGCAGCGTCATTTGCGCATCGGCTACAACCGCGCCGCCCGCCTGCTTGAGCAGATGGAGCAGAGCGGGGTGGTATCAACCATGCAATCCAACGGCAACCGGGACATCCTGGTGCCGGCGGCCAGTGCGGAATAAGACAAGAAGGATAGAAAGAATGCAGAACACGACTTTCGCAGCAAAAATGATGATCGGTGCGGCCAGTGTCGCCTGCAGCCTGCTGTTCGCGGCCAGCGCCTCGGCCAGCGCCCTCGAGCAATTCAAGAGCTTTGCCGCCGGCACCAAGTCGGCCAAGGGCGAGTTCGTGCAGCGCCAGGTCAAGAAGGCGGACGCCAGCGGCAAGGCGAAAGTGTCGACGCCAGCCAGCGGCACCTTCGAGTTTGCCCGCCCAGGCAAGTTCATCTGGACTTATCTGAAGCCGTACGAGCAGCTGCTGCAAGCGGACGGCGACAAGCTGTATATCTACGACAAGGACTTGAGCCAGGTGACGGTCAAGAAACTGGGCGACGCGCTCGGTTCTTCGCCCGCTGCCATCCTGTTTGGCAGCAACGACCTGGAAAAGAATTTCACCCTGGCGGAAGCGGGTACGCGCGACGGCCTGGAATGGCTGAAAGCCACGCCGAAAGCCAAGGATACGACGTTCGACGAAATCACCATCGGCCTGCGCAACGGCGTGCCCGAAGCGATGGAATTGCGCGACTCGTTCGGTCAGACGTCGGTGCTGGCGTTCAAGAACTTCCAGAAAAATCCGGCCTTATCCGCCGATCACTTTAAATTTGTCATGCCCAAGGGCGCGGATGTGATTAATAATTAATTTTTCGCAGACTGTCATTGACCGGCCTCGCACCATGCGGGGCCTTTGCATTCTTACCCGGTAAATATTATGGCGGATCTCTTTTCCACCGCACCGCGCCAGCCGCTGGCCGAAGCCTTGCGGCCATCCACCCTGAACGAAGTCATCGGCCAGACGCATTTGCTGGGCGCGGGCAAGCCGCTGCGCCTCGCGTTCGAGGCGGGCAAGGCCCATTCGATGATCCTCTGGGGACCGCCCGGCGTGGGCAAGACCACCCTGGCGCGCCTGATGGCGAACGCGTTCGACAGCGAATTCATCGCGCTGTCGGCCGTGTTTGCCGGCGTAAAAGATATCCGCGCCGCCATGGACCAGGCCCGCCACAGCCTGGACCAGTTCGGCAAGCACACTTTATTGTTCGTCGATGAAATCCACCGGTTTAACAAGTCGCAGCAGGACGCCTTGCTGCCCTTCGTGGAATCGGGCCTCGTGACCTTCATCGGCGCGACGACGGAAAACCCCAGCTTTGAAGTCAATTCGGCGCTGCTGTCGCGCGCGCAAGTGTATGTACTCAAATCGCTCAACGAAGACGAGATGAAGCAGTTGCTGGCCAAGGCGCAGTCGACGGCCCTGACGCACCTGACGTTTGACGCAGCGGCGGCCGACACCCTGATCGGCTATGCGGATGGCGATGCGCGGCGCTTCTTGAACTTGCTGGAGCAGGCCGAGACGGCCGCCAGCTCGACGGGCACGACCACGATCGACGCGGCTTTCGTCGACAACGCGCTGACCCTCAATTCGCGCCGTTTCGACAAGGGCGGCGACAATTTCTATGACCAGATTTCTGCCCTGCACAAGTCCGTGCGCGGTTCGAACCCCGATGCGGCCCTGTACTGGTTTTGCCGCATGATCGACGGCGGCGCCGACCCCCGCTACCTGTCGCGGCGCATCGTGCGCATGGCCTGGGAAGACATCGGCCTGGCCGACCCCCGCGCCCTGACCATGGCCAACGACGCGGCGGAAACGTATGAACGCCTGGGTTCGCCAGAAGGCGAGCTGGCGCTGGGCCAGGCCGTGATCTACCTGGCCATTGCCGCGAAGAGCAATGCCGGCTACAACGCCTTCAACACGGCCATGGCCTTCGTCAAGAAAGATAAATCGAAGGAAGTGCCCGTGCACTTGCGTAATGCGCCGACCAAGCTGATGAAGGAACTGGGCTACGGCCACGCCTACCGCTACGCGCATGACGAGCCCGATGCCTATGCGGCAGGAGAAACATATTTTCCGGACGGCATGGCGGAGCCGGGCTGGTACCAGCCCGTGCCCCGCGGCCTGGAAAGCAAGATCGCCGATAAATTGGCGTGGTTGCGCGAGCTGGACAGGAAGGCAGGGAAGGGCTGAGGCTTACAGGCCCAGCAAAGTAAAACCGTCATCCTGCGGCGCGTAGCCCACCAGCTGGCGCGTCGCCGCAATCGACAGCCGCTTGTAGCGGTTGTCCGACACGCCATGCACGACGTGGTAGCCGGGCGGCACGTCAGCGCTGATGCAACGGGCCAGCAACTGCACCACGTCGCGTTCGCTGATGAAGGCGGCGATGTCGCGTGCGCTGTGCTGTTGACCATGCTCAAACCGCGCCACGTTGGCGATGCGCACGGCAATCGCCGTCATGCCATGCTGGTGCGCGAACGCGGAGGCCACGCCTTCGCCGAAGGCCTTGCTGGCGCCATACATATTGGCGGGCCGGGCCGGCATGTGCTCGTGCACCTGCACATCGAGCGGATAGCCTTCGATGGCTTGCGCACTGCTGGCAAACACCACTCTTTTCACGCCTTGCGCCTGTGCCGCGCGGAAGATGTTGTGCGTGCCGATGATGTTCGGCTGCAGCAGCTGCGTGTCGAAGTCGGCGCTGGCATGGGGCACGCCGGCCAGGTGCAGCACCACGTCGATATCGGCGCAGGCGGCCAGGCAGGCGGCGTAGTCGCCCACGTCGAGCGGAATGGACGGGCAGGGCGCTGGCGCCAGCCCGTCAGTGTGCAGGTCGGCCAGGCGCAGGGAGAATTCCCCGTGCCGGCGCTTCCAGAAAACGGTGCCGATGACGCCGGCGGCGCCCGTGACGAGGACGCGCAGTGGTGATGCTTGAGTCATGTATTCCTAATATGCAAGGTGTGAGGCAGTGCCAGGTTCAGCCAGCGCAGCAGGGCGGGACGCGGTGCGGCCGTGCCATGGACGCGGATGTGTCCGCTACCCACGGCTTCGACCAGCACCAGGCCGTCATTCGGGATCGTGTAGCGCTCGCCGCTGCGCAGCACGCAATCCTCGAACTGGGCGTAGGCCGTGATCCACGCCGTGCCGGACAGGCATTCGATCACCTTCGCATGCGCTTTTTCCAGGCGCAAGGGCCGTTCGCTGCGTAATTCATGGTCGGTATGCATGGCATCGCTCCTGTTGTGCTGACAGGAACAGCTTAGGCCCTTGCTGCCAACCATGACAGATGCAGGAAAACGAAATTGTGATGAATACAGTGCACTTCATCGTACACTGTGCTTGTCAAAAAACTCGGTAACTGTATCTGTGCGGGCCACGCGCGGCAGCCGCATACTGAAGGGATGAACATGAGTACGCACACGAATCTGTACGAGCATCTGGCCAACGAGCTGGGCGCCCTGATCGACGCGCGCGTATTCGCGCCCGGCGACCGCCTGCCGTCGATCCGCCACCTGGCGCAGCAAAAGCGCATCTCCATCAGTACCGTGATGCAAGCCTTGCGCCTGATGGAAGACCGGGGGCAGGTCGATGCGCGGCCCCAGTCCGGCTATTTCGTGCGCCACCGGGCGCCGCGCCGGCCCTGCAGCGCGGACGCCCAGCACTTGAAGGAGCCGGCCTTTGTCGGCATCAACAACCTCTTGATGCGCGTGCTGAAGGAGAACGAGACGCGCGACGTGGTGCAGCTGGGCACGGCCTGGCCGCCCGACGAGATTCTGCCCATCAAACGCATGCAGCGCACCATCAGCGCCGTGGCGCGGCGCGATCCCGTCCTGCTCAGCAAGGTCAGCTGCTATGACATCAGCGAAGGCAATTTCCTGCGCCAGGTCACGCGTCGCGCGCTGGACTGGGGCAAGCTGGACCCGCAAGAAATCGTCGTGACGAATTCCTGCACGGAAGCGATCAGCCTGTGCCTGCGCGCCGTGGCCAAGCCGGGCGACACCATCGCCATCGAGTCGGCCACGTATTTCGTGCTGCTGCAGATGATCGAAAGCCTGGGCATGAAGGCGCTGGAAATTCCCACCGACCCGAAGACGGGACCGTCGCTCGACGCGCTGGAGCTGGCCCTGCGCGCCGGCCTCGTGCAAGCGTGTCTGTTCGTGCCGAACGCGAACAATCCGCTCGGTTGCGTCATGCCGGAAGCAAACAAGAAGCGGCTGGCGGGCCTGCTGTCGGAATTCAATATTCCGTTGGTGGAAGACGACGTGTATGGCGACCTGTGCTTTGCACCGCAGCGTCCGTGGCCCGTGAAAGCCTACGACACGAGCGGCAACGTCTTATTGTGCTCCTCGTTTTCCAAGGCCATCACGCCCGCGTCGCGCGTGGGCTACGTGCTGGCCGGGCGTTTCGCCCAGGAAGTGGCCCTGCTCAAGACCGTGTCGAGCGGTGCCACCAGCCATTTCTTCCAGGCCGTGCTGGCCGACTTTTTGGAAGGCAGCAGCTACGACCAGCAATTGCGCAAGATGCGGCGCACGCTGGTGCAGCGCATCGCGCGCATGTCCGACGCCGTGGCGGCGCACTTTCCGGCGGACTGCATGCTGTCCGAGCCGCAGGGCGGTTTTGTGCTGTGGGTACAGATGCCGCCGCAAGTCGATGCGCTGGCCCTGCACGGCCAGGCCATCGCGGAAGGCGTGGCGTATATGCCGGGCCAGTTGTTCTCGGCTTCGGGCAAGTTCGGCAATTATCTGCGCCTCAATTGCGGCAATGCGTGGACGCCGCGCATCGAGCAGGCTATCGGCCGTCTGGGGCGTCTGGTCAAGGACGCCTTGTAACTGTTCCCCGCGCTTCAGTCCCCGTTTTTCACCGTTCGCTCCCTGTTTTTCGCCGCTGGTCGCAAGCCGGTGGCGTCTTGCCTACGCGTTGGCTAAAGTACCACCATACCAAGCGCAGTCAAATAAACAAACCAACCAGGAGTTACATCATGAACGCACTGAAAAACATGGAAATCGCCTTTATCGCCGCCGCCGTCATCGCGATCGGCACCAGCTTCGCCACCGCCGGCGCGAATACGGTCGAGGTGAGCGCCAGCAGCACCGTGATCGCCCAGGCTGCCGACAGCAAGATGCCGGTCGTTACCGTCAGCGCCCGCCGCCTGACGGCTGCCGAAAAAGCGGCCTTTATCTGAGCGCCAGCCTGAGCATCGGATGTAAAGCGGGCGCGGGTGCCCAGCCAGGCTGCCATGACGATGGCGGGCCGTGTGCAAAACTCATAATGAACTGAACGGGTCTTGGTACAATGGATGCTTTCGATACATCGGCACCGCCATCCACCCATGATAGATATCCAACTTCTCCGTAAAGACATCGCCACTGTTGCCGCCCGCCTGGCAACGCGCAAATTCCAGCTCGACGTGGCAGGTTTCAACGCCCTCGAAGCCGAACGCAAGGCGATCCAGACGCGCACCGAAGAGCTGCAGGGCAAGCGCAACGCGCTGTCCAAGCAAATCGGCATGTTGAAAGGCAAGGGGGAAGACACCTCGGTCGTGATGGCGCAAGTGGCTGGCCTGGGCGACGAATTGAAAGCCGATGAAGCAGCGCTGACCCTCGTGCAAGCCAAGCTGAGCGAATTCATCATGGCCGTGCCGAACCTGCCGCACGAATCGGCCCCCGTGGGTACGGACGAGTCGGGCAACGTGGAAGTGCGCAAAGTGGGCACGCCGCGCACCTTCGATTTCGAAGTCAAGGATCACGTCGACGTGGGCGCCCCGCTGGGCCTGGACTTCGAAGTGGCCACCAAGCTGACCGGTTCGCGCTTCTCCGTCATGAAGGGCGGCATCGCCCGCCTGCACCGCGCGCTGGCGCAATTCATGCTCAACACGCACGTGGACGAGCATGGCTACACGGAATGCTATACCCCTTACATGGTCAATGCCGATTCGCTGCGCGGCACGGGCCAGCTGCCGAAATTCGAAGCCGATCTGTTCTCGGTGAAAAAAGGCGGCGTGGAAGGCGAGGGCGAGACCTTCTACCTGATCCCCACCTCGGAAGTGTCGCTGACCAACATCGCGCGCGACGAGATCCTGGCGCTTGACCAGCTGCCCCTGAAAATGACGGCCCATACGCCATGCTTCCGCTCGGAAGCGGGCAGCTACGGCCGCGACACGCGCGGCATGATCCGCCAGCACCAGTTCGACAAGGTGGAAATGGTACAGGTCGTGCATCCGGACACGTCGTACCAGGTGCTGGAAGAAATGGTCGGCCACGCGGAAACGATTCTGCAACGCCTGGGCTTGCCATACCGCGTGATGTCGCTGTGCACGGGCGACATGGGCTTTACGGCCACCAAGACCTTCGACCTGGAAGTGTGGCTGCCGGCGCAGAACACCTACCGCGAAATCTCGTCCCTGTCGAACACGGAAGCCTTCCAGGCCCGCCGCATGCAGGCGCGTTTCCGCAACGCGGCCGGCAAGCCGGAACTGGTGCACACCCTGAACGGCTCCGGCCTGGCAGTGGGCCGCACCCTGGTCGCCGTGTTGGAAAACTACCAGCAGGCAGACGGCAGCGTCGAGATCCCGCCAGTGCTGCGTCCGTATATGGGCGGCCTGACGCATCTGAAGGCATAAAAGCTTCAGGCAGCCCGGTGAATGGAAGGCGCAAAATAGTCCTTCCATTTTCTCAAGCGGCTGCTATAATCTTGCCTTCCCGCAGCAATGCAGGAAAAGACCGCAGCAAATGGAGAGGTGGCAGAGTGGTCGAATGTACTTGACTCGAAATCAAGCGTACGTTAAATCGTACCGTGGGTTCGAATCCCACCCTCTCCGCCAGAACAAATAAAAAAAGCTCCCGCAAGGGAGCTTTTTTTATTTGTGGCGGCGAAGAGGAGCAAGGCGCCTGCGCGCCTTGCGCGTGGGATTCGAAGACGAGCGCGTATTCGCGCGAGGCTCCCCGAATCGTCAAATTGGTTTTCACGCATGCACCAAGGCGGCGCCTGCAAAGACGAGCCGCTCCTTGGGCGAGGCTCTCCGAATCGCCCAATTGGTTTTTTGCTTGGGCTAGCCGCCCGCAGTTGCAAATCGCCAATAAAACCCCTACCCAACTGAACAATCCCCATGCTAAAATAGCGCCTCGTTCAAACAGGCACGCCAGTTTGAATGAATAGACCGCAGTAAACGGAGAGGTGGCAGAGTGGTCGAATGTACTTGACTCGAAATCAAGCGTACGTTAAATCGTACCGTGGGTTCGAATCCCACCCTCTCCGCCAGAATACATAAAAAAAGCTCCCGCAAGGGAGCTTTTTTTATGCCCACAACAGATGCCAGCCACCAGCGCATCAAGTCCAGGTAGAAAAACCGCCCAAAGCGCGCAGCGCAAGGCGATTTTTCCTCCATTCAGGGTTGAAAAGCCAGCCGCCCACTACCGCAAGCTAGTGCACGAGCCTCGCCACCGCAAACGCCACGCCCGCCATGGCAATGATCGTTCCCACACACGACAGGATGACAGCCGACTTCGCCTCAGCCACATCGGACCTGGTCGCATAATTGGAGCGCACCACAGCGAGGTCCAGTTTCAAGCCACTGACATCCGTCTTGAGAACGCCGACATCCGTTTTCACGTCAGCAACATCCACCTTGAGACCAGCCACATCCACCTTGATGTCAGCCACATCGGCGTTTATATCCTTAACGTCCAGTTTTACACTGGCCATGTCTTTTGCCAGTGCGTTGACTTGCTCGTCCATGGCGTCATCCTCCGTGCTTGTCACTGAATGCTCCTCGCTTTTTTCACCGCTGTCAAACAGTGTCCCGAGGGTATCGCGCATGGCTTTGCTATTGCTTGCCAAGCGTTGCGCCAGCGCCATCACGTGCTGCAAGTCGGCGATTTCTTCGCCCTGTAGCTGGTCTGTGGCAGTCTGCAATTCGACGGTGATCTGTTCGCTGAGACTGGCTGCGACCTGCAGCCACGCATTGATCTTGCGCTGGCGTGACTGTTGCGTCAGCGCGCCATGCCGCGACCGCGTATCGCTCAGCTTGTGCATGCTGTTCATGCCACGTCCTCTTCAGTCTGGGGCCGATGCCGATGCTGTCCACGCTACCCCTTGCCGATGGCGCCCGCCTTGACCCTCCTCAGCCTATGGTAATCTACCCGATCCCCCCATCCCGCGAACCCAAGCAATGAGCCGATTCTGGAGCACCATCGTCAGCGAGCTGACCCCCTACGTCCCCGGCGAGCAGCCGAAGCTGCCCGACCTGGTCAAACTCAACACCAACGAAAATCCCTACGGCCCGTCGCCGCACGTGCTGGCAGCGCTGCGCGAAGCTGCCAACGACAGCCTGCGCCTGTACCCGGATCCCACGGCGAGCGAACTGAAGCAAACCCTGGCCGACTACCATGGCCTGAACAGCGCGCAAGTGTTCGTCGGCAATGGTTCCGACGAAGTGCTGGCGCTGGCTTTCATGGCCCTGCTCAAGCACGATGCGCCGCTGCTGTTCCCCGACATCAGCTACAGCTTCTATCCCGTGTATTGCAAGCTGTATGGCATCGATTACCGCACGGTAGCACTCGACGAGTCCATGCGCATCCGTCCGCAAGACTACCAGGGGCCATGCGGCGCCATCATCTTCCCCAATCCCAATGCGCCCACGGGCGTGGACTTGCCGCTGGCCGGCGTGGAAACCCTGTTGCGCGAGCATCTCGACGCCGTGGTGGTGGTCGATGAAGCGTATGTGGATTTCGGCGGCGACAGTGCCGTGGCCCTGGTCGACCGTTATCCGAACCTGCTGGTGGTGCAGACGTTCTCGAAATCGCGCTCGTTGGCCGGTTTGCGCGTGGGGTCCGCCTTCGGGCATCCGGACTTGATCGAGGCGCTGGAACGGGTGAAGAACAGTTTCAACTCGTATCCGCTGGACCGGCTGGCCCTGGCCGGCGCCGTCGCCTCGCTGCGCGACGAAGCGTATTTCCAGCAGACGCGCCAGGCCGTCATCGCCAGCCGCGAACAGCTGACGGCGGACCTGGCGGCGCTGGGCTTCGAGGTGCTGCCATCGGTGGCCAACTTCGTGTTTGCCCATCACCCGCAGCATGGCGCGGCGCAGCTGGCGGCCGGCTTGCGCGCCCGTTCCGTGATCGTGCGCCATTTCAATGCGCCGCGCATCAGCCAATATTTGCGCATCAGCATCGGCAACGTGGGCGAATGCGCGGCCCTGCTGGCGGCGCTTCGCGATCTGGTGTAATTCCTCCCTCCCATCCGCCGCCGTGCATGGCGGCGGTGACGTCCAGCCCCTTCCTGCTTGTCAAAAAGAATAGATATTGCAGTCATGCGTGATATTATATCGTTGATCGATATAGCGATTCACGCTATACCGATGTCCGTACTATGGGAGAAAAATGGATGCGTCGATAGAAAAGCTGCTGCCCTTGTCGGAAGCCACGTACTACATCCTGCTGGCCTTGCGCGAGCCGGCGCATGGCTACGCCATCATGCAGCAGGTCGAAGCTATCAGCGAAGGGGCCGTCAAGATCGGCCCGGGCACCCTGTACGGGGCATTTGCCAACCTGGAAAAGCAGGGACTGATCGAGATGGTGCGGGAAGCCGAGCGGCGCAAGATCTACACCATGACGGACCTCGGGCGCCATGTGCTGCTGGCGCAATTGCGGCGCTTGCGCGTGATGGTGCGCGTGGGTGAGGCGGATGCGCCATTCTTATCAACATACTGAGGTGAAACAGGATGAGTGAACAACGGTCGCATGTGTATAAATGGTTCATCGAACTCGATGACGGTCACATCGAGGAATGGCTGCGCGCGCAGGCCCGGGCGGGATGGCATTTGCAGAAGTTCCACATGCCGTGCCGGTTTACGTTCGTGCGGGGCGAACCCGCCGACAATGTTTACCGCTTCGACTCGTTTCCCGCATGGAAGCGCAGCAGCGATTATGAGCAGCTCTGCCAGGATGCCGGCTGGGAGCTGGTGTTTTGCTGGTGGGGCAGTTATTGCTGGCGCAAGCCTGCGGCAGACGGCAAGCCGAATGACATCTATACGGATACGCCATCGAAGATCGCCAGGCAGCAACGCTTGCTGACGTACTTCGGCCTCACCGGTTTGTTGTTGATGTACAACCTTATGGGCAGCAGCGACCGCGAGATGGACACGCTGCGCATGGTGCTGACGGGCGTGCAGCTGGCCCTGGTCTTGCCCATGTCCTATCTGATCTGGCGCACCATCGGCCGCCTGCAGCGCCTGCGTAGGCAGGCGCTGTAGACGCAGCGGCCGCTGGCAACTGCCACGCACGGCCATTTGTGCAACAATAATCGGATTCATACATCGACAGGACGGACAATATGGCAAAAGTGGCATTCATCGGTTTGGGCGTCATGGGTTTCCCTATGGCAGGTCACCTGGCGGCGGGCGGGCACGACGTCACCGTGTACAACCGCAACCCGGCCCGCGCGGCCGCCTGGCTGGAACAGCACAAGGGCAAGAGCGCCGCCACGCCGGCCGCGGCCGCAGCAGGCGCCGAGTTCGTCTTCACCTGCATCGGCAACGATAACGACCTGTACCAGGTCATCCTGGAAGAGGGCGGCTTGCTGTCCGCCATGGCGCCGGGCAGCATCCTGATCGACCATACGACGGCCTCGGCCGAAGCGGCGCGCACCATCCATGCGGCAGCGAAAGAGCAGGGTGTGTTCTTCCTCGACGCGCCCGTGTCCGGCGGCCAGGCGGGCGCGGAAAACGGCAAGCTGACGGTGATGGTGGGCGGCGACGCGGAAGCGTATGCCCGGGCCGAGCCCGTCATCGCCCTGTTCTCGCGCGCCGTCACCTATATGGGAGCCTCCGGTTCCGGCCAGCTGACGAAGATGGTCAACCAGATCTGCATCGCGGGCCTCGTGCAAGCCTTGAGCGAAGGCATCGCCTTTGCGGAAAACGCGGGCCTGGATGCGGCCTTGGTGGTGGACGTGATTTCCAAGGGCGCGGCGCAGTCGTGGCAGCTGGAAAACCGGGGCAAGACCATGATCGAGCGCAAGTTCGACTTCGGCTTCGCCGTCGACCTGATGCGCAAGGACCTGGGCATCTGCCTCGCCGAAGCCAAGCGCAATGGCAGCGACTTGCCCGTGACCACCTTGACGGACCAGTTCTATGGCGAAGTGCAGCAGGCGGGCGGCAACCGCTTTGATACGTCCAGCCTGATTACCCGCCTGAACAAAAAGTAATCTTTCAAGCACCAGCAACGGCGGCGCGTCCCTGCAAAGGGCCGCGCCGCTTGTCGTTTACGGCGTCCATGTCATTAAAACGTCAGTTTCCGGAACATCCGGTTTCGATTTTCATGGAAAAGCATGGACTTCGCTAGCTCATCGTGTATTATTAAAAAACGAGATGAAATGTCCCAATTTTTAAAACATTATGAGCGGACCCGCATGAAAACCAACTCCTCAGCGATAACACGCGTTGTCGACAAGAATATTCCCTACCTGTCTTCCGCCGTCGCCATCTGGCGTCCCCGCGCCGTGCTGCGCAGCTGGCCCGGCGTGGCCATTGCGCTGGTGATTGCCCTGTCGGCCACCTTTATTTCCAGCAATTACGGCGGCCCCCAGCTGCTGTATGCGCTGTTCTTCGGCCTGGCCTTCCACTTCCTCGCGTCCGATCCCACCTGCAAGCCCGGTATCGAGTTTTGCAGCAAGGTGCTGCTGCGCACGGGCGTGGCCCTGCTGGGCGCGCGCATCACCTTCAACCAGATCGCCTCGGTCGGCGTGACGCCCTTGCTGATCGTCGTCGGCGGGCTGATCGCCACCTTGGGTTTCGGCTATATGCTGGCCAGGTGGCTCAAGCGGCCCATCACGGAAGGGATTTTGTCGGGCGGCTCCGTGGCCATCTGCGGCGCTTCGGCCGCGCTGGCCATCTCGGCCGTGCTGCCGCAAACCAAGGAAAACGAAAAATTCACCCTGCTCACCGTGGTGGGCGTGACGTCGCTATCCACCCTGGCCATGATCGTCTATCCGCTGCTGGTCAAGCTGCTGGGCTTTGACCCGACGGAAGCGGGCGTGTTCATCGGCGGCACCATCCATGACGTGGCGCAGGTGGTGGGGGCGGGCTATCTGGTCAGCAACCACACGGGCGACGTGGCCACCTTCGTCAAGCTGACGCGCGTGGCCTGCCTCGTGCCCGTCGTGCTGGGCCTGTCGATCATGTTCAAGCGCAAGGACGGCAAGAGCGAAGTCGATGCGCCGCCGCTGGTGCCGTTCTTCCTGATCGGCTTTGTCTGGCTGGTGATTACCAACAGCCTGGGCCTGATTCCGCAGGAAGTGAATGGCTGGATCAACAATGCTTCGCGCGCCTGCCTCGTCATCGCCATCGCAGCCCTGGGCGTGAAGACATCGTTCCAGTCGCTGGCTTCGCTGGGCTGGCGTCCCGTGATCATGCTGGTGATGGAGACCGTGTGGATCGCCGCTTTCGTCGCCATCGCCGTGCTGCTGACGCGCTGAGCGAGCCGGGTCCGTCATGAAGATCCTTGTCCTCGGCGCCGGCGTGGTCGGCACGGCCACGGCCTGGTATTTGCGCCAGGCGGGCCACGACGTGCGCGTGCTCGAGCGCCAGGCGGGCGCCGCACAGGAAACGAGCTTCGGCAACGGCGGACAGATATCCGTCTCGCACGCGGAACCGTGGGCCAATCCCGCCACCCTGCGCAAGGTCGTGCGCTGGCTGGGCAAGGACGACGCGCCGCTGCTGTTCCGGCCCCGCCTGGACCCGCTGCAATGGCAATGGGTATTGCACTACCTGCGCGAATGCCTGCCGTCGCGGGTGGCGCGCAATATGCGCCAGATCGTCGCGCTGGCCGAGTACAGCCGGCAGAGTTTGCAGGCATTGCGCCGCGAAACCGGCATCGTTTACGACCACCTGGAGCGGGGCATCCTGCATTTCTATACGGACCAGCAGGAGTTTGATAAATCGCAGTCCGGCGCCGCGCTGCTGCGCGAGCTGGGCTGCCCGCGCAACACCGTCAGCGCCGACGAGGTGATCCGCATCGAGCCGGCCCTGGCCCACGCGCGCAGCCGCATCGTGGGCGGCGACTTCACGGCCACCGACGAGTCGGGCGATGTGCACTTGTTTACCACGGCGCTGGCCGCGCGCGCCGCCGCGGCCGGCGTGGATTTTTGCTTCGGCAGCACCGTGACGCGCTTGCTGGCAGACGGCGAAAGAGTCACTGGCGCGGAGTGTATCGACGCGCAAGGGCGCCACCGCCTGGAGCACGCCGATGCCGTGGTGGTGGCCATGGGCAGCTTTTCCGCGCCCCTGCTGCAGCCGCTGGGCATCCGGCTGATGCTGTATCCGGGCAAGGGATACTCTGCCACCTATCCGATTCTCGACCCTGTCAGCGCACCGACCGTCTCGCTGACGGACGACGGCCACAAGCTCGTGTTTTCGCGCCTGGGCGAACGCCTGCGCGTGGCGGGCACGTGCGAGCTGAACGGCTACACGCGCGAACTGAACCCGCTGCGCTGCGCCGCCATCACGCGCCGCGTGCAGGCGCTGTTTCCCCATGCCTGCGATTACAGCGATCCCGTCTACTGGGCCGGCCTGCGCCCCCTGACGCCGTCGAACGTGCCCTACATCGGCGCCACGCGCTACCGCCAGCTGTTTCTCAACACGGGCCACGGCACCCTGGGCTGGACCATGGGCTGCGGTGCGGGCAGGGCGTTGGCCGACCTCGTGTCGGGAAGGCGGCCCGACGTCGATTTTGCGTTTTGCGGGCAACGCTTGGCACCGCAGTCTGCGGCAGAGGCATTCCGGGGTCAGACCCGCCGGGGGAATATGCCCCAATGGGGCACATTCCGATCCCGCAAGGACTGACCCCAGCTTTAACTTAGGAGAGCACCACGATGAGAGACGACGCCACCCCCGCACAAAACGGCCTGACCCTGGCCGGCACCACCTACCAGTCGCGCCTGCTGGTGGGTACGGGCAAGTACAAGGATTTCGAGGAAACGCGCCTGGCCATCGAGGAGAGCGGCGCCGAGATCGTCACCGTGACGATACGCAGGGTCAACATCGGCCAGGAAAAGGGCGAGCCCAACCTGCTCGACTTCATCCCGCCGTCGAAATACACGATTCTGCCCAACACAGGCGGCTGCTACAACGCGCGCGACGCCGTCTACACCTTGCAACTGGCGCGCGAGCTGCTGGGCGGCCACCCGCTGTGCAAGCTGGAAGTGCTGGGCGATGAAAAGACCCTGTTCCCGAACATGCCGGAAACCTTGAAGGCGGCCGGGGAGCTGGTGCGCGACGGCTTCCAGGTGATGGTGTATTGCAGCGACGACCCCATTCAGGCGCGCATGCTGGAAGACCTGGGCTGCATCGCCGTCATGCCGCTGGCGTCACTGATCGGCTCGGGCATGGGCATTCTGAATCCATGGAATTTGTCCCTGATCATCGAGCAAGCCACGGTACCCGTGCTGGTCGACGCGGGCGTGGGCACGGCGTCGGACGCGGCTATCGCCATGGAGCTGGGCTGCGACGGCATCCTGATGAATACCGCCATCGCGGCGGCGCGCGAACCGATACGCATGGCGCGCGCCATGAAACTGGCAGTGCAGGGCGGGCGCGAGGCTTATCTGGCCGGACGCATGCCCCGGAGAGCGAACGCCATGAGCGCTTCGCCCTCGTCGCCCATGGCCGGGCTGATCGCCTGAGCCGCCGCATTGACCCGTAGTTGCAGCACCGTAGTTGATTATCGTTTCAAGCGTTTATAAAAACCACAATATCTGGAGATGACATGAAACACACACTCGTAGCGGCGGCCATCCTGGCCACATTCTTCGCCGGCAGCGCCAGCGCCCAGTCGTCCGTCACCGTGTACGGCTTGCTCGACGCGGGCCTCACATCGGAACACGGCGGCGCGGACGGTTCCGTCACCAAGCTGGCCACCGGCGTGCAGTCGGGCAGCCGCATCGGCTTCAAGGGCACGGAAGACCTGGGCAACAACCTGAAGGCCAATTTCTTGCTGGAAAATGGTCTCGACCTCGACACGGGTGCCTACCGCCAGGGCGCCTTGTTCGGACGCAAGGCCTACGTGGGCCTGTCGGGCGGCTTCGGCGCCGTGAATATCGGCTTGCAGCACAACCCGCTGTTCACCGCGCTGGACAATATCGACCCGTTCGAGACGGGCATGACGGGCGCCTCGATCAACCTGATGAGCGTGGCCAGCCTGCGCACGAAAAATTCCATCATGTACGAAACGCCGAAGGTGAACGGCTTGTCGGCTGCCGTCATGTACGGCCTCGGCGAAAAGCCGGACAGCAACACCCTGGGCCGCACCATCGACTTTTCCATCGATTACGCCAACGGCCCGCTCGTGCTGACCCTGGCCCACGACAACCGCAAGGACACGCCGCTGAACACGGCGAAAGTCACCTTGCTGGGCGGTACCTACGACTTCGGCCCCGCCAAGCTGCACGCCGCGTATGAAACGGACAAGGACGATGCGGGCACGGATTTCCGCGACTACATGCTGGGCGTGTCGGCGCCCGTGGGCGCGGCGGGCAGCGTGATGGCCTCGTACATCCGCAAGGATGACCGCACGAATATGCGCCGCGGCGGGCGCCAGCTGGCCATCGGCTACACCTATGCCTTGTCCAAACGCACGAATCTGTACACCTCGTACGGCCGCATCAACAACGATGGCGCAGGCACCAATTTCGTCGGCGACGCGTCCAGCGGCGGCAGCGTGCCCTTGCCCGGCCATAACTCGAGCGCCTTCACGGCCGGCATGCGCCTGAAGTTCTAAGGCGCACGGCAGGCGACACCGGTGGCGGCTTATCTGTTGCGGATAAGCCGCCATTGTTGTTTCAGGAATGGACCTTGCTCACGGATTCCGGATTCAGGAATGAAACAGTCCGAATTTTCGTGAATTTTCATTGACAGCGCATTTCGCAACCGTTAAATTGAACACGTATTTCAAATATCGGAACAAAATATACCGATTTTTCATAAAACTGTAAGGAGACTGAGCCATGACCGATTTGTCCGACCAAAAAGCCGCCGCCGCTGCCGTTCCCGTTGGCCCGCAAAAGATGACGCCTTCCGAAGCGTTCGTGGAAACCCTGGCCGCCAATGGCGTGACCGACATGTTCGGCATCATGGGCTCGGCCTTCATGGACCCGATGGACATCTTTGCCCCGGCCGGCATCCGCCTGATCCCTGTCGTGCACGAGCAGGGCGCGGGCCACATGGCCGACGGCTATGCCCGCGTCTCGGGCCGCCATGGCGTGGTCATCGGCCAGAACGGTCCCGGCATCAGCAATTGCGTGACCGCCATCGCTGCCGCCTACTGGGCGCACACTCCCGTCGTCATCATCACGCCGGAAACGGGCACGATGAGCATGGGCCTGGGCGGCTTCCAGGAAGCGAACCAGCTGCCCATGTTCGAGGAATTTACGAAATACCAGGGCCACGTGACCAATCCCGCCCGCATGGCGGAATTCACGGGCCGCTGTTTTGACCGCGCCATGTCGGAGATGGGGCCGACGCAGCTGAACATCCCGCGCGACTATTTCTATGGCGAAATCAAGGCCGAGATCCCGAAACCGAACCGCCTGGACCGCGGCGCGGGTGGCGAACAAAGCCTCGACGATGCGGCCGAGCTGCTGGCGCAAGCCAAGTTCCCTGTGATCATCTCGGGCGGCGGCGTCGTCATGGGCGAAGCCATCGAGGAATGCAAGGCGCTGGCCGAGCGCCTCGGTGCGCCCGTCGTCAACAGCTATCTGCACAACGACTCCTTCCCCGCCAGCCACCCGCTGTGGTGCGGCCCGCTCGGCTACCAAGGATCGAAGGCGGCGATGAAACTGATCGCCCAGGCCGACGTCGTCGTGGCCCTCGGTTCGCGCCTGGGACCGTTCGGCACCCTGCCGCAGCACGGCATGGATTACTGGCCGAAAAACGCGAAGATCATCCAGATCGATGCGGACAACAAGATGCTGGGCCTGGTGAAAAAGATTTCGGTGGGCATCTGCGGCGACGCCAAGGCGGCGGCCAAGGCCATCCTGTCCCGCCTGGACGGCAAGAAGCTCGATTGCGACGCCACGCGCGAAGACCGCTATGCCACCGTGCAGGCCGAGAAGGCCGCGTGGGAAGAGGAATTGACGAACTGGACGCACGAAAAAGATGCGTACAGCCTGGACATGATCGAGGAACAGAAGAAAGAGCCGGGCAATTACCTGCATCCGCGCCAGGTCTTGCGCGAACTGGAAAAAGCCATGCCGGAGGACGTGATGGTGTCGACGGACATCGGCAACATCAACTCGGTGGCCAACAGCTACCTGCGCTTTGAAAAGCCGCGCAGCTTCTTTGCGGCGATGAGCTTTGGCAACTGCGGCTATGCCTTCCCGACCATCATCGGCGCGAAAGTGGCCGCACCGCACCGTCCGGCCGTGTCGTATGCGGGCGACGGCGCCTGGGGCATGAGCTTGATGGAAACGATGACCTGCGTGCGCCACAACATTCCTGTCACGGCCGTGGTGTTCCACAACCGCCAGTGGGGCGCGGAAAAGAAAAACCAGGTGGATTTCTACAACCGCCGCTTCGTCGCCGGAGAACTGGACAACCAGAGCTTTGCGGAAATCGCGCGGGCCATGGGCGCCGAAGGCATCACGGTCGACAAGCTGGAAGACGTGGGCCCGGCCCTGAAGAAGGCGATCGACATGCAGATGAATGAAGGCAAGACGACCATCATTGAAATCATGTGCACGCGCGAGCTGGGCGACCCGTTCCGCCGCGATGCGCTGAGCAAGCCGATCCGTCACCTGGATAAATATAAAGACTACGTCTGATTTGCTGGTGTTGTTGGATTACGCCCTCTGGGCTAATCCAACCTACCCAACCTACGCGACTGTGTAGGTCGGATTAGCCGGGCCTCGGCCCGGCGTAATCCGACACCACCCTGACCGATCCTTGTATGACCCCGGCAATCGCGCCGGGTTTTATGTGCCGGAACCATGTTTCATGCTTCCATGGTTCCGGTACTTTTTTACCGAATTGGAGTTCCCATGAAAGCCCTGCACCGCATCATCGCCCAGGCCCGCGCCGTGCCGAAACATATCGTGTTGTGCGAGGGCGACGATGCGCGCGTGCTGCAGGCGGCCGCGCGCGCCGCTGCCGACGGCCTGGCGCATGTCACCATCGTGGGCAAGCCGGCCGCCATCTTCGCGCTGGCGCGCGAACATGCGCTGGATCTCGATGCCGTGCGCCTGGTCGACCCGGCAACTTCCGATGAATCGGAGCACTATGCCCAGCAGTTGTTCGTGCTGCGCCAAGCCAAGGGCATGACGGTGGAACAGGCGCGCATCGCCGTGCAAGCCCCCCTGTGCTACGCCAACCTGATGGTGCGCCTGGGCGACGCGGACGGCTGCGTGGCGGGGGCCGTGCACACGACGGCCGACGTGGTGCGCAGCGCCATCCAGATCATCGGCGTCGATCCCGCCTTCAAGCTGGTATCCAGCTTTTTCCTGATGATGCTGTGCGAACCTTTCCACAGCCTCAAGGGCGGTTTCATCTTTTCCGACTGCGCCCTCGTGGTCGACCCGAAGGCCGAGGAGCTGGCCGACATCGCCATGGCCGCCGCCGACAGCGCGCAAGCCTTGCTGATGGAAGAGCCGCGCGTGGCCATGCTGTCGTTTTCCACCAGCGGCAGCGCCCACCATGCGGCCGTCGACAAGGTGCATGCGGCCACGGACCGGGTCAAGGCCCAGCGTCCGCTGCTGGCCATCGATGGCGACGTGCAGCTCGATGCGGCCATCGTGGCCGAGATTTCGCAGAGAAAAGTCAAGGATTCCGTCGTCAACGGCCGCGCCAATGTGCTGGTATTTCCGAACCTGGACGCGGGCAATATCGGCTATAAACTGGCCGAGCGCATGGGCGGCGCCGTCGCCATCGGTCCCTTGCTGCAAGGCTTGAACAAGCCGGCCAACGACTTGTCGCGCGGCTGCAGCGCCGACGACGTGTATAACGTGATTGCCGTCACGGCCGTGCAGGCCCAGGGTGGGCGCTGAGTTGTTCAGCCTACCTGTGCTGGCGCTGCTGGGGGTGGTGGCAGCAGGCACGTATTTCCAGACCGTCACGGGTTTTGGATTGGGCATGATCGTCATGGGCGTGGCCAGCGGACTGGGCCTGGCGCCCGTGCCTGCGCTGGCGGCCCTCGTCAGTTTGCTGTCCCTGGCCAATTGCCTGGTGGCCTTGCCGGGCGCCTTGCACCACCTGGACTGGCGCGCCATCCGCGCAGCCAGCATCGGCTTGCTGCCGGCCATGGCGGCCGGCGTCTTGCTATTGGGATATCTGGACCAGGCGTATGCACCTGTGCTGAAACTCTTGCTGGGCGCGGCCATCGTGTATGGCGGCGTCAGCATTTTGCTGCAGGCGCCGCCGGGGCCGGGCGCGGCCGACAAGCGCAGTTTCTTCATCAGCGGCGTGTGCGGCGGCCTGTTTTCCGGCCTGTTCTCGCTGGCGGGACCGCCGCTCGTGTACCAGTTTTATCGCCAGGAAATGAGTTTGACAACCATCCGCTACAGCCTGATCTTCCTGTTCGCCATCAGCGCGGGCGGACGCTCGCTGATGGCAGCCAGCCAGGGCCAGCTCGATGGGAAAGTCTTGCTGCTGTGCGTGCTGGCCCTGCCTGTCGGCGTGCTGGCCACCATGGCCGGCAAGCGCTATCCGCCGCCGATCGCCCAGCGCGGCATGCGCCGCATCGCGTTTGCCGTGCTGACCGCCATCGGCCTCTCGCTGATGGCGGCGGCCGTGCCGCAGCTGCTGGCCTAGGCCTTGAACGTCAATAAAGGTTTCAGTCGGGCCACCGATTGCAGCAAGCCCGCTTCCTCCTGCGCGGCGATGACGGGACCGATCTTTTTATAGGCCATCGGCGCTTCCTCGACGCGGCGTTCCTCGCGCAAAGTCACGCACTGGAACGCCATCTCGTCGCCGCCCACCGTGGGCCGCATGGCGCGCATGGCTTGGCGGCGGATGCTGCGCCCCGCGCCATGCGAACACGACCACAGCCAGTCGGGATTGCCCATGCCCGTGGCCACATAGGAATAATCGCCCATGGAGCCGGGGATCAGCGCCAGGTCGCCCGCGCGCGCCGGCGTGGCGCCCTTGCGGTGGATGTTCATGCCGTGCTCGCGCAGGATGACGTTGTGCGGCACGTCCACCACCAGGCGCGAGCTGTCGTGCGCATACACCTGCGACAGGCTGTCGCGTACCAGCTCGGCCAATACCATGCGGTTGACCCAGGCATAGCGCGACGCCACGCCCATGGCGTCCATGTACTCGCCGGCCAGTTCGCCCGTCAAGCCGTACAGGCCCGATTGCGGGTGGCGCAGGCCTTTCGGCCACGCCTCTCTGGCGCGGTCCATCCAGCGGCTGCCCACAAAAAAGCCCACGTCGCGGCTGCCGCTGTGGATCATGACGACCACTTCGCCCGGCACCAGCCCGTGCCGGTACGCGGCATGGCGGTCCATGACGGCATCGACCACCTGGATTTCCACGAAATGGTTGCCCGATCCCGTGATGCCCAGGCTGGGGTCGCGTATCACTTCGCGCGTGCCCACCAGCGCTTCGGGCGCATGGCGCAGGCCGCCGCCCAGTTCGCGCAGGGCGATGCAATCGTCGAGCTCGCGCAGCAAGCGCGCCTTGTCGACGCGGGGCCACAAGCCCTCATTGTGCAGGCTGTCGATGAACGCTTCCGGCCCCACGTCGAACAGGGCGGCAAACGCTTTCGAGCGCAGCGGCACGTTGCGGCCGTCTTCCAGCAGCACGTGCTTGAGCTTGCCGAGCAGCTGCGGCTTGCGCGCCTCGAACTGCGCCAGGCTCAAGCCCGTCGTGATCAGGCGCATGCCGCAGGCGATGTCCGTGCCGGGGATGGCGGGAATCACCATGTCGGCACTGGTGGCAACGATGCTGCCCACGGGCGCAATGCTGCCCGGATGGAAGTCGGGCGTGGCGCAGGCCTTGCACACATGGCCATCCTGGCCAGGCACGGCAACGACGGCAAATTCCATTAGCTGGCGCACGGCTTTTTCCTCGAGTGGAAAGTTGTGGGGCAACAGTACGGACGCCTGGGCGTGCGGATTGCTGAGTGTATAAATACCGTCGGCATAGGCGACAGCGATGCCCTGGCGGCGCAGGGCTTTTTGTAATCTGGATAGGGGAAACACGATTCTGCTCCGGAAATAACGAATGCACGGCCTTTTTGCAAGGGCCATGTTTGTTTTCCACGCAGCAGCGACAGGAAGTGCCGCCAGCTTAGCAAATTTTGTGCGGATTGCAAAGCGGCCGGCCCCGACAGTGCGTACGAGGGGGCGCACGATACGGATCAGCCACTTGCAAAATAATCAAACAGCCTTTATATTCGCGGTTCTTTCTCGAACCTCTTCCTTATTGGAGCCAAAAGTGCCTCGCTTCTTCGCCATCACCTGCTAACGCTGACGAAATGCTCTCTGCAGCATCGTTCGGCGCGTTGACGCCCCCGATTGCTGCGGCACTGTTTTTGCTCCTTCCGCACACGTATCCAGGACCACCGTCCTGATCGTCCACGCCCGAACACGTCGTCAGCACCCCTGACCCTGTATGGACACGCCCCGGTGAACGCGGCGTGGGACGCTATGTTTTTACAATCTTTGCCCTTATTTAAATACCCGCGCACGCCGCACCTGGAAGGCTCGCGCCTGCAGGACGGCGACGACGGCTCGGACCAGATGCCCCTGAAAAAGCTGGCCGGCCAGTACGTCGTCATCGAGGAAAAAATCGATGGCGCCAACTCCGCCGTGTCGTTCAGCGATGCGGGCGAGGTGCTGCTGCAGTCGCGCGGCCACTACCTGGCGGGCGGCGGCAGCGAACGCCAGTTCAACCTGTTGAAACCGTGGGCGCATGCGCACGAACACGCCTTGCTGGGCTTGCTGGAAGACCAGTATGTGCTGTTTGGCGAATGGGCCTACAGCAAGCACTCCGTGTTTTACGACCGCTTGCCCCATTACTTCAACGAGTTCGACGTGTATTGCCGCCGCAGCCAGATGTTTTTGTCCACGGCGCGCCGCCACGCCATGCTGGCCGGTTCGCCCGTGCTGTCCGTGCCCGTGCTGTATGCGGGCGCCATGCCCGCGTCGCCGAAACAGCTATGGCAGCTGCTGCGCCATTCGCTGGCCAAGTCCCGCTTGTGGCGCGACGCTTTCGAAGGCGTGGTGGCGCGCGAGCGCCTGCCGCTGGACCTGTGCTGGAAACAGACGGACAAGTCCGACCACGCGGAAGGCTTGTACCTGAAAGTGGAAGACGACGAGCAGGTGCTGGCCCGCTACAAGCTGGTGCGGCACGACTTTACGCAAACCATCCTCGACAGCGGCTCGCACCACAGCACGCGGCCATTGATCCCGAATCTGCTGGCCGAGGGCGTCGACCTGTATGCGCCGCAGCCGCTGGTCACATGGGAGAGCCTGGGCCTGCATACCTGCCGCTCGTTCGACGAGCTGGCAGCATTTTCAAGGAGTACAAAATGAACTGGAAACAGTTACAGCAACTGGTGCCACCAGCAGGGCAGTCGCCCGATTTCGAAGCCTGCCTGGCGGCCTTCCCGCAGCTGGAGCTGGCCAAGACGACGCCGCAAAACCCCGTCTACCACGCGGAAGGCGACGTGTGGACGCATACGATGATGGTGGTGGAATCCTTGCTGGCCATGCCCAGCTACCAGGCGGCCACGCGGGCGGAACAGGAAATCGTCTTCCTGGCGGCCTTGCTGCACGACGTGGCCAAGTGCAGCACCACGGTGATCGACCCCGTCACGGGCGCCATCGGCCAGCCGGGCCACTCGCGCAAGGGCGCCCTCGATGCGCGCATCGCCCTGTGGGACTATGCCGTGCCGTTTGCCGCGCGCGAAGAAATCTGCCGCCTGATCAATGTGCATCAGGTGCCGTTCTTTGCGCTGGAATCGTCGCGGCGTGGCGTGACGCCCGAGTTCACCGTGCGCGAGCTGTCGTGGCAGGTCGATATCCCCCTGCTGGCCATGCTGGCCGAGGCCGATATCCGCGGCAGGATCTGTCCCGATCCGCAGCGCATTTTAGATGCCATCGAGCTGTTCCGCGAACTGGCGCGCGAAGAGGGCTGCTACGGCCAGCGGCGCGCCTTTGTCGATGACCACACGCGCGTGAAATACTTTCGCGGCGCCGAGGCGCATCCCGACTACCCGCTGTTCCAGGAAGCGGGCTCGCACGTGATCGTCATGTCGGGCTTGCCCGCGTCGGGCAAGAATACATGGGTGGACAAGCACCATCCGCGCCTGCCCGTCGTCTCCTTCGACGATGCGCGCATCGCGCTGGGCTTGAAGCATGGCAAGAACGAGGGGCAGGTGGGCGACTATGCGGAAGAGCGGGCGCGCGAACTGCTGCGCAAGGGCGAACCGTTCGTGTGGAACGCCACGCATCTGTCCAAACTGATGCGCGAAAAGACGCTCAACCTGCTGTACAAATACCACGCGCAGGTGGAACTCGTGTACCTGGAGCAGCCGCGCAAGGAGCTGCTGCGGCGTAACGGCCAGCGCGACACTTCGCTCAGCAACAAGAAGCTGCAAGCGATGCTGTGGAACTGGGAAATCCCGCTGCCCATGGAAGCGCATGCCGTGCGCTACTGCGTCGACTAGGTCTGCCGCCGTCAAGCGCCATCGAAAGCGCTTGACCGGCCGGGCGCCACGCGCCATGCTGGGCGCATGATCATTGTTTTCCCTTCTTTCCTGTAAGCCTGCCGCAGCTTTGCCCCGCAAGGGGCGGGCCGCCGCATGGCCATCGCTGATCTCACCATCTCACCATTTCATCGTCGCGCGCTGCCGCTCCATCCGGGGTGCGCCTGCGCGCGCCACAAGGAAACGAACATGAAAACAATGCATCTCGCCGTCGCCGTCGCCGGCGCGTCCGGCCAGCTGGGCTCCCTCGTCGTCAATGAGCTTGCCAGCCAGTGTGCCGGCCATCCCGGCACGACGCTTGCGGCCATTACCCGCACGCCGGAGCGCCACGCCGCGTGGCAGGCGCAGGGCATCGACGTGCGCTGGGGCGACTTTGACCAGCCGCAGGGCCTGGCCGCGGCCTTCCACGGCGTCGGGCGCCTGCTGTTGATCAGCACGAATGTCATCGACGGCACGGGCCGCCGCATTGCGCAGCACCAGCATGCCATCGAGGCGGCGCGCCAGGCGGGCGTGGTGCATATCGTCTACACCTCGTTCCTGCAGCCGGAGGATGGCAAGCGCTCGCTGCTGAACGACGACCACCGGGCCACGGAAGCGTTGCTGGCCGCCAGCGGCATCGCCCATACGATCTTGCGCAATGCGTTTTACCAGGACTTGCTGCTGGCGGTGCTGGGCGCTGCCGCCGTCGACGGCCAGTTGCGCACGGCGATGGGAGCAGGCCATGTGTCGTACGTGGCGCGCGAGGATTGTGCGCATGCGGCCGCCGCTGCCCTGGCCGATGGCTATTCCGGCAACCGTATCCTGGACATCACGGGACCCGCTTCCCTCGATGCGCCGGCGCTGGCCGCCATCGCCGCCCGGCTGTTCGGCAAGCCTGTCGAGGTCGTGCACCTCGACATGGACGCGCGCGCACGCCATTTCATCACGTCCGGCATGCCGGCGCCGATGGCACAGATGCTGGCGGGTATCGAGCGCTGGCTGGCCACCGATGCCATGCACATCGTCAGCGATGACTATCGCGTGCTGACGGGCCGGCAGGCGTCGCCCGTGCCAGCGTTTTTGCATGCGCATCGCCAGCAGTTGCTGGCACCGGCGCTGCCGCCGGCATAGCGGCTATCGTTTTCGCCCGCCAATCAGCTGGGCGATCTCGCTGAACAGCTCATTGTTCAGCGAGGCGGGCAGGGTGGTGGCCAGGCTGCGGCTGTAGTAGGCGCCCAGCTCCAGGCCCAGTCCCAGCCCGCAGATTTCCACGGCGCCCTGTGCCTCGCGGCGCGCCACCACTTGTTTCAGATGTTGCGCCAGGTAAAACTCGTCGTTGGCCAGGTTCGTGGCTGTATCCATCGGGCAACCGTCGGACACGACGAGCAGGATGCGCCGCCGCTCGGGCCGCGCCAGCATGCGCGCACACGCCCAGTCCACGGCTTCGCCATCGACGCCTTCGCGGTACAGGTCTGCTTTCAGCAGGGCCGCGATGTCGGGGCGTGCGCGGCGCCAGCTGGTCTCGCCATCCTTGAAGACCATGTGCACGAGCTCGTTCAAGCGGCCCGGCTGGGCGGGCGAGCGGGCGCGCATCCAGTCGCGTTTGACTCTTCCCCCGTTCCACGCGCCCGTCGTAAAACCCAGCAACTCCGTGGCGATGCCCGCCTGGTCCAGCGCGCGCAATAGAATGTCGAGTAGCACGGCCACGGAGTCCGCATGCGTTTTCATGGAACCGGAGCAATCGACGAGAAAGGTGACGAGGCAATCGGCCTGCGGCAGGAATTGTTCCTTGCGAAACAGCCGGCGTTCTGACGGCGAGCTGATCAGCTGCGCCAGACGCCGGCCATCGATATAGCCTTCCTCTTCGCCGAACGACCAGCCATCGCGCCGGGGCACGGCCAGCAGCTGGCTGAAACGCCGCGCCAGGCGGGCCGTGTTGATGCCCAGGCTGGCGATGCGCGCATCCATGCGTTCGCGGTACTCGAGCAGCAGGGCGCGGCGCACCAGTTCGCCCGCTTGTTCTTCGCGGTCATACGCCGTGGAATACGCTTTGTAGGCGCCATCGCTGTCGCGCATGGCGCGGCTGTCGCCCAGCGGGGCCGCATCGGGAATGTGGTCGTTGTCGCTATCGAAATCGAGCAGCAGCTTGAAGGCCGCCTGTGCCTTGGCGTCGCCCGCTTCGTCCTGCTGGCCATCGCGCGCCGCCTGTGCCTCTTGCAGCATGGCGTCGACGGCATGGGCGATGGCCAGAGAGTGGCGCGCAAAGGCCGCCTGGTCCATGCGGTGGCGGCGCAATCCCGCCAGGTCGCCGCTCAATGCGGAGGAAACGGACCAGCGCGTCGCTTCGATGAAATCTTCCGTCTTTTCCAGCACGGGCCGGGCCGTCAAACGCGACCAGCACATCTGGAACACCGTGTACAGCAGCAAGCCCGACGCGCCTTCGGCCAGGCCGGAATCGTAGAACGCGTGCGACCAAGCCGTGAAACGGTGGCGCAGGTTGCCGATCACGCCCGCGTGCTGCTCGGGCGCCAGGGTTTCCACCCTCAACTGTTCCAGCAATTCGAAGACGAGGCGCGCCACCGGTGCCAAAGGACACAGCGACTTGTGCAAGGCCGCATCCGTATGCAGCAAACGCAGGGCCACGCTGTCGGCCGCGCCCCGCAGCGACGGCAGGTCCTGCAGGGCCGCATCGGCTTGCAGATGGGCAGCGTGGATGGGCAGGGGGCGGTGGCCGTCGTGCAGGCGCCGGCCCCGGTAGCGGATGGCGGCAACGCCGCTCAGTGCGCGGATGGCGCCCGCGCACAGCTCGTCCGTTTCCTGCTGTTCGCGCGTGTAGGGGGCAGGCGCCGTCGCTTCCGTGCTCATGCCTGGCTCGCCAGCAATTCCTCATTGAAACAGCGCTGGTAATACTCGGCCACCATGGGGCGCTCGGCCTCGTCGCATTTGTTGAGGAAGGACAGGCGGAAGGCCAGCGCCGGGTCGCGGAAGATCTGGCAGTTTTCCGCCCACGTGATGACGGTCCGTGGCGACATCAGGCAGGCCAGGTCGCCCGCCGCATAGCCGTGGCGCGTGAGGCTGGCCACGGCCACCATGGCGGCGGCCAGCTGGCGGCCCGCCTCGTCGTTCATGGCGGGAACCCTGGCCAGCACGATTGCCGCTTCTTCCGCCTGCGGCAGATAGTTCAAGGTGGCAACGATATTCCAGCGGTCGATCTGCGCGTGATTGAGCACTTGCGTGCCGTGGTACATGCCGTTCAGGTTACCCAATCCTACCGTATTCGAGGTGGCGAACAAACGGAAGTGGGGATGCGGCGTGATGACCCGGTTCTGGTCGAGCAGGGTGAACTTGCCGTCGCGCTCGAGGATGCGCTGGATGACGAACATCACGTCGGGGCGGCCCGCGTCGTACTCGTCGAAGATCAGGGCCACGGGGCGCTGCAGGGACCAGGGCACGATGCCTTCCTGGAATTCCGTCACCTGCTGCTGTTCGCGCAGCACGATGGCGTCCTTGCCGACCAGGTCCAGGCGGCTGATGTGGCCATCGAGGTTGACGCGCACGCAGGGCCAGTTCAGGCGGGCCGCCACCTGCTCGATATGCGTGGACTTGCCCGTGCCGTGCAAGCCTTGCACCATCACGCGGCGGTTGTGGGTGAAGCCGGCCAGGATCGCCAGGGTCACGTCCCGGTTGAAGCGGTAGGCGGGGTCGATGTCGGGCACGTGCGGATCGCGCTCCGTGAAGACGGGCACGAGCAGGTCGCTGTCGATATGGAACAGGCTGCGCACGGACTGCAAGGTTTGCGCCGCTGCGGCGGGGGGATGTTGGCGTGAATCTGGCACCTTGTTCTCCTGTGAAACCGCAGCGGGGCGCTACGGGGTTATGAATTACCTGCCTGTAATGCGTCGTCGTCCCCGCCTGTCGTCGGCATGGTTTCCGATTCGATGGCGGCCAGGGCTTGCGCGGCGCGTTGCAATGCTGGCAAGAAATGTAAAGCCTTGTCGTGCGTCAAACGGATGATGGGCGCCTGGATGGCCACGGCCAGGTTTGAGCGGCCATTCGGGTTCGGCACCAGCACGGCCACGCAGAGCAGGCCGGGCAGGAATTCCTCGTCGTCCAGCGCATAACCGTTGCGGCGCACCAGTTCCAGTTCGCGCTCGAGCTTGACGGGGTCCGTTTCCGTCTTGTCCGTAAAGCGCGTCAATTCCATGTGGCCCAGCAGGCGGCGCCGTTGCACGGGCGTCATCTGTGCCAGGAACAGCTTGCCGCTGGACGAGCAGTGGGCCGGTACGCGCGAACCCGGATGCAGGTAGAAGCGCAGCGGCGCCGCCGTTTCCACCCGGTCCAGGTACACCACTTCGCTGCCGCTGAAGGCCGTCAGGTTGCAGCTTTCGCCCACTTCCTCGACCAGCTGGCGCAAGACCATGCGGCGGGCGCCATGGAACGTGTTGTTAATCAGCAGGTTCGACGCCAGGCGGCGCAGGCGCACGCCCGTGCTGTAGTGGCGGCCATCGCTTTCGCGCTGCAGCACGCCCACGCTTTCCAGCTGTTGCAGCATGCGGTGCAGGGTGGGTTTCGGTAATCCTGTTTCTTCCACCAGCGCTTGCAGCGACAGCAACTGGTCTTTTTCGGCAATCACTTCCAGCAAGGCAAACAAACGCATCGTGGGCGTGTCGCCTTCCAGTTTTTCCGGCTCAAGTTTTGGGGATGAAATCATGTCCATGGTGGCCTCGGTTGGGTAGCTCTGAGTGTGACGTCAGCTTATTTCATTTTCGAACTCAAATTGTACCGTTTCCTTGAAAATCTGTTTGACTTTTGATTGCTGAACGCTTAAATTGAATTGTATATCAAATTTCGGAACAAAATATACCGATTTTTAATAAATTCGTTGCAGTTCATCACCACAGACCAGGAGACACCCATGAATGACATGACAGAACAAAAAGCCGCCGCCGCAGCCGCTACCGCAGCAACCCCCACAGGCCCGCAAAAGATGACGCCTTCCGAAGCGTTCGTGGAAACCCTGGCCGCCAATGGCGTGACCGACATGTTCGGCATCATGGGCTCGGCCTTCATGGACCCGATGGATATCTTTGCCCCCGCCGGCATCCGCCTGATTCCCGTCGTGCACGAGCAGGGCGCCGGCCACATGGCCGACGGCTATGCCCGCGTCTCGGGCCGCCATGGCGTGGTCATCGGCCAGAACGGTCCCGGCATCAGCAATTGCGTCACGGCCATCGCCGCCGCCTACTGGGCGCACACCCCCGTCGTGATCATCACGCCCGAGACGGGCACGATGAGCATGGGCCTGGGCGGCTTCCAGGAAGCGAACCAGCTGCCCATGTTCGAGGAATTCACCAAGTACCAGGGCCACGTGACCAATCCGGCCCGCATGGCGGAATTTACGGGCCGCTGTTTTGACCGCGCCATGTCGGAAATGGGCCCGACGCAGCTGAACATCCCGCGCGACTATTTCTATGGCGAAATCAAGGCCGAGATCCCGAAACCGAACCGCCTGGACCGCGGCGCGGGCGGCGAGCAAAGCCTCGACGATGCGGCGGAATTGCTGGCGCAGGCCAAGTTCCCTGTGATTATCTCGGGCGGCGGCGTCGTCATGGGCGAAGCCATCGAAGAATGCAAGGCGCTGGCCGAACGCCTCGGTGCCCCAGTCGTCAACAGCTATCTGCACAATGATTCGTTCCCCGCCAGCCACCCGCTGTGGTGTGGCCCGCTGGGCTATCAAGGTTCGAAGGCGGCGATGAAACTGATCGCGCAGGCCGACGTCGTCGTGGCCCTCGGTTCGCGCCTGGGGCCGTTCGGCACCCTGCCGCAGCACGGCATGGATTACTGGCCGAAAAACGCCAAGATCATCCAGATCGACGCGGACAACAAGATGCTGGGTCTGGTGAAAAAGATTTCGGTGGGCATCTGCGGCGACGCCAAGGCGGCCGCCAAGGCCATCCTGTCCCGCCTCGATGGCAAGAAGCTCGATTGCGACGCCACGCGCGAAGAACGCTACGCCACCGTGCAAGCGGAAAAGGCCGCGTGGGAAGAGGAATTGACGAACTGGACGCACGAAAAAGATGCGTACAGCCTGGACATGATCGAAGAGCAGAAGAAAGAGCCGGGCAACTACCTGCACCCGCGCCAGGTCTTGCGCGAGCTGGAAAAAGCCATGCCGGAAGACGTGATGGTGTCGACCGATATCGGCAACATCAACTCGGTGGCCAATAGCTATCTGCGCTTTGAAAAGCCGCGCAGCTTCTTTGCGGCGATGAGCTTTGGCAACTGCGGCTATGCGTTCCCGACCATCATCGGCGCCAAGGTGGCAGCACCGCACCGTCCGGCCGTATCGTATGCGGGCGACGGCGCCTGGGGCATGAGCTTGATGGAAACCATGACCTGCGTGCGCCACAACATTCCCGTCACGGCCGTGGTGTTCCACAACCGCCAGTGGGGCGCGGAAAAGAAAAACCAGGTGGATTTTTACAACCGCCGCTTCGTCGCCGGTGAACTCGACAACCAGAGCTTTGCGGAAATCGCGCGGGCCATGGGCGCCGAAGGCATCACGGTCGACAAGCTGGAAGACGTGGGCCCGGCCCTGAAGAAGGCGATCGACATGCAGATGAATGAAGGCAAGACCACCATCATTGAAATCATGTGCACGCGCGAGCTGGGCGACCCGTTCCGCCGCGATGCGCTGAGCAAGCCGATCCGTCACCTGGACAAGTACAAAGACTACGTCTAAGTATCCCCAAAGCGGGGACTGGGGTCGGTCGCTTTGCGATCGGCATGCCTCCCACTGGGAGGCATGCCCCCTGCAAGGTCTGACCCAGGCATTTGGCGCCAGCCCGGCGTCATCCGGCACTGCACTGTGACGAAATTCTCACACATTGTCACTTCAGTATCGCAATTTCAATAAAGAATACAAAGCGTCCCGGTATTTGGATTATTTGATTTGACAAGCACCCGCATTAGGCTTAAATTCAATAAAAATACTAAAAAACGGAACGAAAAGTACCAAATTTGACTTACGGAGACAAAAATGAATACACGCGTACCCACCGATGCCGTTACCACGGACTTCCTGCAAGCGTTCGGCGATGCCTGGAACCGCCACGATATCGAGGCCCTGATGGCTGCCATGGCCGACGATTGCGAATTCCACGCCGTCGCCGGTCCTGAACTTCTGGGCAAGAGCTTCATCGGCCGCGACGCCGTGCGTGCCGGCTTCGAGCTGGCCTGGCAAACCTTTCCTGACGCTGCCTGGCTCAATCCCGTGCATTTCGTCAGCGGCGAACGGGGCGTGACGGAGTCGACGTTTGCGGGCACCAAGGCGGACGGCACGCGCATCGAAGCGCGCATGGTCGATATCTTCACCTTCCGCGACGGCAAGATCGCCGTCAAGAATGCTTTCCGCAAGGATCGCCCACCCGTCGTCACAGTCTGAGCCAGCACGTTCACCAGGAATGACCATGAACAAACCTGTCGACACCCCGCCTGGCGTAATGGGCAACAGCACCGCCGCCCGCACGCCCTACGATCCCGCCTTCGATCCGCTGGTGGCCCAGCGCCCCGGCCACGGCAATGCCTACGCGCCCACCTACTGGATCGGCACGGCCGGCGAGCCGCCCGCCGACGACGGTCCCATCACGCATGACATCGACGTCGACGTGGCCATCATCGGCTCGGGTTTTACGGGCCTGTCCTGCGCCATCTTCCTGGCCCAGGAACACGGCATCAAGGCCACCGTGCTGGAAGCGAACCGGGTCAGCTGGGGCTGCAGCACGCGCAACGGCGGCCAGGCCCAGTGCACGACGGGCCGCCTGAAGCGCTCGCAGTGGATAGACCGCTACGGCCTGGACACGGCCCTGAAGCTGCACACGGAAGTGTGCGACGCGATGGAAACGTTCAAGAAGATCACGGCCGACATCGATTGCGACCCGCAGCCGGGCGGCCACCTGTACATCGCCCACAAGGCGAAAGCCATGCCCGCGCTGGAAAAAGAAGCCAAGGTCATGCGCGAGATCTTCAAGTACGATGCGCGCATCCTCGACGCCGACACCGTCAAGCGCGAATTCGTCGACGACAAGGAAGCGGCCGGCGCGCTGCACGAGCCGGAAGGCATCGGCATCCACGCGGGCAAGCTGGCCTTCGGCTACCTGCGCAAGGCGCGCGCGCTGGGCGCCAAGGTGCACCCATCGAGCCCCGTGATGGGCTGGGAAACGCGCAATGGCGTGCATTACCTGCAAACGCCGGGCGGCGTGGTGCGCGCCCGTTCCGTGGCCGTGGCCACGGGCGGCTACACCTCGCCCCATCTGCATCCGCAAGTGAAGAACCGCTTGCTGCCGATTCTGTCGAACTCGCTCGTCACGCGCCCTTTGACCCCGGCGGAAATCGCGGCGTGCAATTTCCGCACCCACCAGGTGATCACGGATACGCGCATCCTGCGCCACTACTACCGCCTGATGCCGGACAACCGCGTGCAGATCGGCAGCCGCAGCGCCATCACGGGCGCCGACGCGCCGGACGACAAATACAAACAGTTTTT
Source organism: Janthinobacterium violaceinigrum (assembly GCF_009208555.1). Lineage (GTDB taxonomy): Bacteria > Pseudomonadota > Gammaproteobacteria > Burkholderiales > Burkholderiaceae_D > Janthinobacterium > Janthinobacterium violaceinigrum. Next base: position 80,388 of record NZ_WFLI01000010.1, read on the forward strand.
GATCAACGATCTGCACCGCAAGTTCCCCGCGCTGACGGGCATCGCCATCGATTACTCGTGGTGGGGCTGGGTCGACGTCAGCCACGACATGATGCCGCGCATCGTGCAGCCGGACCCGAAGCAATCGATCTTCTATTCGCTCGGTTACGGCGGCAACGGCGTCATGTACTCGGCGCAGGCAGGGCGGCGCATGGCCGAGCGCATCGCGGGCAAGGCCAGCGACACGGGCTTGCCGATCTTCAATTCGAAACTGCCGTATCCCAACATGATGGAACTGGTCGAGTCGCAAGCGTTCGCCCCGTTCCGCCGCCTGGGCCAGCGCTTCCTGTACCGCTGGTATCACTTGAAGGATGAAGTGTTTTAAATCGTTTTAAATCGCAGTAGCCGTACTAAGCCGCCGCATGAGTTGACATAGAGCAACCAGCGGCGCCTCCCGCAAGGGATGAGATTGCCCGCACGTTCACACATAACAATAACTTGGAGTGAGACATGAACACAAATACGAGCAAAAACACGGTATCTTCAACGATGCGCCGCGCCGTCCTCGGCACCCTGGTGCTGGGCGTCGCCCTTGCCTCCAGCGGCACGGCCTTCGCGCAAGGCAAGGAAGTGACGATTGCCTACCAGGAAATCAACGGTCCCTTCCTCGTGGCCATCGCCAGCGGCGAAGTGGAAAAAACCACGGGCTACAAGATCAACTGGCGCAAGTTCGACTCGGGCGCCAAGGTGGCCACCGGCATGGCGTCCGGCGACGTGCAGATCGGCGTCATCGGTTCGAGTCCCCTGACGGCGGCCGTCAGCCGCGGCGTCGACCTGCAGCTGTTCTGGATCATCGACGACATCAATGAAGCCGAAGCGATGGTGGCCCGCAACGGTGCCGGTATCAGCAAGCCGACGGACTTGCGCGGCAAGAAGATCGCCGTGCCATTCGTTTCCACCACGCACTTCCACACCATGTTTGCGCTGGAAAACTGGGGCATCAAGCCCACGGAAGTGAAATTGCTCAACATGCAGCCGAACCAGATCGCCGCCGCTTGGGAACGGGGCGACATCGACGCGGCCTTCGTATGGGACCCGGCCTTGAGCAAGCTCAAGCAAAACGGCAAGGTACTCGTCACTTCGGGCGAACTGAGCAAGAAGGGCAAGGCCACGTTTGACGGCATGGCCGTCGAGCGCGCCTGGGGCGAAGCGAACGCGGACTTTATGGCCAAGTTCGTCAAGGTGATGGCCGCGGCCGACGCCGACTACCGCGCCAATCCGAAGGCGTGGACCGTCGATTCCCCGCAGGTGAAAGCCAACGTCAAGCATTCGGGCGCGGCCGCCAAGGACGTGGCTGCTTCCGTGGCCCTGTACGCCTATCCCTCGCTGCAGGAACAGGCGTCGCCCGCCTGGCTCGGTGGCGGCGCGAAGGGCGGCGTGGCGCAAGCCTTGCTGGCCACGGCGCAATTTTTGAAGGGCGAAGGCAAGATCGACGCCCTGGCGCCGGATTATGCCAAATATGTGACACCCAGGTATGCACAGGCCGCCGGCCTGCTGAAGTAAACGTTGTGCGGTGGCGCGCCGGCGGGCGCGCTGACTGAACAAAGTGCGTTGAACTGAAGTGACTACACCTATGCGGGGCACACGATGGAAAATCTCTACGTCAAGGATGTCAGCGTGATTTATCCGGGCAAGACGGCCGGTGAACGCGTACATGCCTTAAACAATATCAATCTGACCATTAACAGCGGCGACTTCGTCGTCGCGCTGGGCGCCTCGGGCTGCGGCAAGACCACCTTGCTGAGCCTGATGGCAGGCTTTATCGCCCCGTCCAAGGGCGAGATCATGCTCGGCGACAACAAGGTGGAAGGGCCGGGCGCCGACCGTGGCGTCGTGTTCCAGAAACATGCCTTGCTGCCCTGGCTGAACGTGATGGAAAACGTGGAATTCGGCCTGAAGCTGCAAGGCGTGCCGAAAGCCGTGCGGCGCGAACAGGCGGCCAAGAACCTGGCGCTCGTGGGTTTGAAGGACTTTCACGACAATATGATTTATCAATTGTCGGGCGGCATGCAGCAGCGCGTCGGCATCGCCCGCGCCCTGACCAGCAATCCCGCCATGCTGCTGATGGATGAACCGATGGCGGCGCTCGATGCGCTGACGCGCGAAACCATCCAGGAATTGCTGCTCGATATCTGGGCCAAATCCAGCACCATGTTCTTCTTCATTACCCACAGCGTCGACGAGGCGCTGTTCCTGGCGAACCGGCTGATCGTCATGTCACCCCGTCCGGGCCGCATCACGCACACGTATGAACTCGATTTCAACAAGCGCTTCCTCGAGTGCCGCGATGCGCGCGCCGTGAAATCGAGCCCGGACTTCATCAAGATGCGCGAAACGGTGCTCAACATCATTTATGGCGACGAGCGCGCCGTCAATAAAGAGCTGGAGGTGTCCCATGCATAGCCCATCCGTCGTGGGATTTCCTCCCACCACTGCCAAGCGCGCCGGCTTTTTCTCGCGCCTGTTCGCCCCCCGCTGCGCCATGCCGGGCGAAGCGTTCGGCGCGCCGGGGCAGGGCAATTCCAGCCGCATCGCCACCGTCACCGTCATCGCCGTGCTCCTGCTGTGGTTTGGCGTAACGGCCAGCGGCATGGTCAAGCCGCTGTTCCTGCCGTCGCCGCAAGCCGTGTACGAGAAATTCATCATGGCGGCCACCACCGGTTTCGGCGGCGCCACCCTGTGGGAACACACGGTAGCCAGCCTGGTGCGCGTGTTCGGCGCCTTCGGCCTGGCCTGCCTGTTCGCCATTCCCGTCGGCGTGATGATGGGCGTCAACCGCGTGGCGCGGGGCATCTTCGATCCCTTGATCGAGTTCTACCGTCCGCTGCCGCCCCTTGCTTACTTGCCACTGGTTATCATCTGGTTCGGCATCGGCGAGTTTTCGAAGGTCTACCTGATCTTCCTGGCCATCTTTGCACCGATGGCGATTGCGGCCCGCGCCGGCGTCAGCTCTGTTTCACTGGAGCAAATCCACGCGGCCTACTCGATGGGCGCTACCCGTTTCCAGGTGATCGTGCACGTGATTTTGCGCGCGGCGATACCGGAAATCCTCACTGGCATGCGCATCGGCATCGGCGTGGGCTGGACCACCCTGGTGGCGGGCGAAATGGTGGCAGCCACGCGCGGCCTCGGTTACATGGTGCTGAGCGCCTCCGAGTTCCTGGCCAGCGATGTGGTGATCATGGGCATTATCGTGATCGGCTTCTTTGCTTTCCTGTTTGATTTGATGATGCGTTACCTCGAACGTACCCTCGTGCCATGGAAGGGCAAGGTGTAAGACGTTCCTGGGAGTGGCGCGCACGCCACAAGTGTTGCCGCCGCTCCCATTTTTTTAACCCGCCATACCCGTACTTACCCTCCAGCGCGCTTGCCCCTTGGCTGCCGCGCCGGGCCGCTGCATTTCCAGATTGACTTATGGAATGCGGCCAACCAGACTGATTCACACGATGTATCGATGCTGCTTGACGGTGTTGCCTAAATAAAACAAAGCCGCGCGGCAAGAACAAGCCGCAGCAGGCAGGGCGCACCGGGCTTCAGAGATTTTCAGGAGACAAAACATGATTAGCGAATCGCATAACAGTACCGGCTTGCAGCACTCGCTCAAGCAACGCCACATGAGCATGATCGCCATCGGCGGCGTGATCGGCGCCGGCCTCTTTGTCGGCAGCGGCGTCATCGCCAAGGCCGCCGGCCCGGCCGCCATCCTTTCCTTCCTGCTCACGGGCGGCCTCGTCGTCCTGATCATGCGCATGCTGGGCGAGCTGGCCTCGTCCCTGCCCGTGGTCGGCTCCTTCTACGAATATGCGCGCCTGGCCTTCGACGACAAGCCGAAAGTGTCGAAATTCCTCGGCTTCATGAGCGGCTGGATGTACTGGTATTTCTGGGTCGTCGTCGTGGCCCTGGAAGCCATCGCCGGCGCCAAGCTGGTCAACTTCTGGCTGCCCGACGTGCCATCGTGGTCGATCAGCCTCGTGTTGCTCGTGTCGATGACGGTGCTCAACTTGTTCTCGGTGAAAGCGTTTGGCGAATTCGAGTTCTGGTTCGCCTCGATCAAGGTGGTCGCCATCATCGTCTTCCTGTTCGTCGGTGCCCTGTTCATCACGGGCAGCTTGCCTAACAGCATCCCAACCCTGGGCTTTTTGACCAGCAATGGCGGCTTCATGCCCCACGGCTGGGGTCCCGTGCTCAGTGGCGCCGTCGCCGCCACGGCCTTTTATTCGGGCGCCGAGATCGTCACCATTGCCGCCGCCGAAACGTCGGACCCGGCCAAGGCCATCGCCCGCGCCACCAATTCCGTCATCACGCGCGTGCTGATGTTCTATGTGGGTTCCATGTTTGTCGTCGTCTGCATCGTGCCCTGGGATTCGCCGGCCATCGCCACGCCGTTCGTCAGCGCCCTGACCGTCATGAACATTCCGTACGCGGCCCACATCATGAACGCCATCATCCTGACGGCCGTGCTGTCAGCCTTGAATTCCAGCCTGTACGCCTCGTCGCGCATGATCTTTGCGCTGACGCGCCGCGGCGACGCGCCCACGGGCCTGGTGAAACTGAGCAAGAATGGCGTGCCCATCCGCGCCATCCTGTTCAGCACCTTGTTTGCCTACTTCGCCATTGCCGTCTCGTATGTGTCGGCCGACCTCGTGTTCCCGTTCATCGTCAATTCCTACGGCATCCTGATCCTGTTTGTCTACCTGCTCATTGCGATATCTCAATTGCGCCTGCGCCGCCGCCTGGAACGCGAATGCCCGGAACGCATCAAGGTGCGCATGTGGCTGTTCCCCTATCTGACGTATTTCACCATCATCGCCATGCTGGTGATTCTGGGCGCCATGAGCGTGTCGTCCGATACGGAGCAGCGCGTGTCGTTCTGGTTCGGCCTGTTGAGCGTGGTCATCATGAGCGTCATGTACTACATCAAGAAGCTGGTCAACGACGACCGCAACGGCGGGGAAGCGGCCGACACCAAAGTGGAGCTCAAACATGTCTGACACGACCTTGTTGCCCGCAGGCCGGCGCCGTTTCCTGCGCACGACGGCCGCCCTGGGCGCCGCCGCAGCGGCGGGGCCGGGCCTGGCCGCTTCCGTCACTTTGCCGTTTGAAAATGGCGAACGCGAACTGGTGGCCTTCCCGCAAAAGCGCCCGCTGATCCTGCTGACCAGCCGTCCGCCCCAGCTGGAAACGCCGTTCGGCGTCTTCAATGAAGGGGCGATCACGCCCAACGACGCGTTTTTCGTGCGCTACCACTGGAGCGGCTTGCCCACCAGCATAGACGGCGGCAGCTACCGCTTGCGCATCGCCGGCCTGGTCAAGACGCCGCTGGACTTGTCGCTGGCGGAACTGAAACAGCTGGCCGAGCCCGTCGACGTGGTGGCCGTGACGCAATGCTCGGGCAACAGCCGCGGCTTCTTTGCCCCGCGCGCGAATGGCGGGCAGCTGGGCAATGGCGCCATGGGCAATGCCCGCTGGACGGGCATCCCCCTGAAAACCGTGCTGGAAAAGGCGGGAATACAGCCTGGCGCCGTGCAGGTGGCTTTCAATGGCCTGGAAACGCCGCCCGTGGGCGACGGTCCCGACTTTCAAAAAGCCTTGTCGGTCGAGCACATCATGGCCGGCGACGTGATGCTGGCCTGGGCCATGAATGGCGAGGACATTCCCTTTCTCAACGGCTATCCGCTGCGCCTGATCGTGCCCGGCTATTACGGCACTTACTGGGTCAAGCACCTGAGCGACATCACGGTGCTGGACAAGCCCTTCGACGGTTTCTGGATGAGCACGGGCTACCGCATTCCCGACAACGGCTCCGGCTTCATCGAGCCGGGCGCGCCCGTGGGCAAGACGACGCCCATCAGCCGCCTCAACGTGCGCTCCTTCATTACCAGCGTGCAAGATGGCGCGCAGATCAAGGCGGGGCGCGACCTGGCCTTGCGCGGCATCGCCTTCGACAGCGGCCACGGCATCAGCGAGGTGACCGTGTCGCTGGACGGGGGCCAGAGCTGGCAGGAAGCAAGGCTGGGCAAGGACCTGGGGCGCTTTTCGTTCCGCGAGTGGACCATGGTCATGAAGGCGCCGCGCAAGGGCAAGCATGTGCTGATGGTGCGCGCCGTCAACCGCATCGGCCAGAGCCAGCCCATGAAAGCCCTGTGGAATCCCATGGGTTATATGCGCAACGTGGTGGAAACCACGCGCATCCAGGCAGTGTGAGGAGAATCAAATGCCGATAAGAACACTCGCCGCCGCCGTGGCCCTGATGCTGGCGGGCAGCGCGGGCGCGCTGGAAATCCACTTGCCGCCGGAAACGGCGGCGTATAAACCCAGCGACTTGCCTGGCTACCAGTTGGTGCAGCGCAACTGCATGACATGCCACGCGGCCCAGTATGCATCGAGCCAGCCGCCTGCCTCGCCGCGCGCCTACTGGGAAGCGACCGTGAAGAAGATGAAAAAGCCGTTCGGCGCGCAGTTTGCCGATGAAGACATGCCGGCCATGGTCGATTACCTGGTGAAAACCTATGGCGACGAGCGGGGCGCCGCAGCGCCTGCCGTGGCCAAAACCGCCGCAGCAGCTCCGGCTGCGGCTGCCAGCGGCAAGGATGTCAAGACCTTGCTGGCGGCGAATGGCTGCATGGCGTGCCATGCCCTCGACCAGAAAGTGGTCGGCCCCGGTTTTACCGAGGTGGCAGCCAGGTACAAGGGCAAGGATGGTGTTGCTGCCGTGGCGGCGAATATCCGCAATGGCGGCGCCGGCAAGTGGGGCCCCGTGCCCATGCCGCCGTTCAGCCAGCTCAGCGAAGCCGATGCGGCGACCCTGGCGAAATACGTGCTGTCCAGGTAGCGCCTGGCCGGATCAGCCCGGCACCATCTTTCATTTCCCCGCCTTCTTCGCAGCCACCCGGCATGCCAGCTCCGCGCTGACGTGCCGGCTGGGCCTCCCATTTTCTTCGCAGCGCTGACCATCGCGTGCCCGCAGTGGCATTGTCAAGTGATGGGTTTTAAACTCGCCGTATATTTTTAATATCTCATTTTTGCAAGAATGTGACATGCCAGCGTGCAGTACAAAAGTACTGAGCTGGAGGCATATCTTCATGTCGTAAAAATAACAATGTTTTATATTGCGATAATAATAATCCACCCTCCCTTTTTCCATGGTTTGGCCTGCGTGGAATAGCATCTTGGTAGTGGCAGACGGTCAACGTTGTTGCACAAAGACAACGAGTTTTTCTTTGAAACACAGCATTTTTAGGCCACTTCGCGGATGTTGGCGCTGTATGCATACGGGCTGCACCAATACGGTGAAAGAGACCCCCGGACAGGTATTTTCCCCTTCAATGGCGCGCTAAAATGGATCAATGTTGCTGATGGGAACTTTATTCTTTCATTGTCATTGTATTTAACATTGATATTAAAAAAGTATTTTCCATTCAGCTCTTGTATTCCCCGTCAGTGCAGCCGGAAGCGGCGAGCCTGGCGCGGGCGCGCCGCCTGAAAGGATGACCTTGAACACCAAATTACTTCCGCTGACCCTGTTGTTGATGATCCAGACCGCCTGGGCCGTCGATCCTCCTGGCGCCGGCAGCCAGTTGCAGCAGATTCCCGCCGCACCGCCGTTGCCGAAAGCGCCGCCCGCCATCCGTGTCCAGCAGGGCAACGTGCCCGCCACCACGGTGGGCGACACCACGCGCATCACCGTGCAGCGCCTGCAGATCACGGCGCCGCCAGTCTTCACCGAGAGCGAACTGGTGGCCGCCACGGGATTTACCGCAGGCAGCGAACTGACCCTGGGCGAGCTGCGCGCCATGGCGTCCAAAATTGCCAGCTATTACCAGAACCGCGGCTATTTCCTCGCGCAAGCCTATCTGCCCGCGCAAGATATCCAGGATGGCGTCGTCACGATCAACGTCTTGCCTGGCCAGTATGGCCAGGTACAACTGCGCAACCAGAGCAATCTGTCCAACGGCCTGGCCGGCACCGTGCTGGCGGGCCTGGACGGGCAGGCGATTGCCACGGCGCCGCTCGAGCGCCGCTTGCTGCTGCTGTCGGACTTGCCGGGTGTGCAGGTGAGCTCGACCCTGGCGCCGGGGGCGTCCTTGGGCGCGTCCGACCTGATCGTCGACGTGCAGCCGGGATCGCGGTTCAACGGCAGCATCGACCTGGACAACCAGGGCAACCGCTACACGGGCCGCAACCGCGTTGGCGCTACCCTGAACATCAATGAACTGGCCGGCATCGGCGACGTGGCCACCGTGCGCGCATTCACCTCGGCCGACGGCTTGAACTATGGCCGCCTGGCCTACCAGGGGCAGGCAGGCTTGCTGCGCCTGGGCGGCGCCTACACGTATATGGACTACAAGCTGGGCAAGGAATTTGCCGTGCTCGACGCCAAGGGAACGGCGAAGATCGCCAGCGCGTACGGCAGTTATCCGCTGGTCCGCTCGCGCAGCAACAACCTGTATGCGCAGGTCAGCTATGACGACAAGACTTTCCAGGACCGCACGGAATCGACGGGCAGCGTCAACGACAAGAAGGCCAAGGTGTGGATGCTGAATCTGAATGGCGACAGCAAGGATGGCTGGGGCGGTGGCGGCGCGAGCACGTATTCCGTCACGTACACCACGGGCAAGATCGATATCGAGACGCCGGTAGCGTTGCTGATCGACCAGTTGACGGTGAAGAGCAACGGCCACTTCAACAAGCTCGCCTTCAATGGCGCGCGCGTGCAAAGCCTGGGCGGCGAGACGAGCCTGTTCGGCACCCTCAGTGGCCAGGCCGCGTCGAAAAACCTCGACGTATCGGAAAAGATGGGCATCGGCGGCGTGGGCGGCGTGCGCGCCTATCCGGGCGGCGAGGCGTATGGCGACCAGGGTTATGTGTTGAACCTGGAACTGCGCCAGAACGTGACGGCGTTCACGGCCTTTCCCGGCCAGTTGCAGGTGCTGGCGTTTGCCGACACGGGCAGCGTCAAGCTGAACCGCGATGCCTGGAGCGCCGGCGAGAACCGCCGCACCCTGAGCGGGGCTGGTGTGGGCGCGACGTGGACGGGCGCCAACGCGCTCGTGCTGAAGGCGTATTACGCGCACAAGCTGGGCAATGCCAAGGCGACCTCGGCACCGGATGCGGCAGGCCGCTTCTGGCTGCAAGCCGTCAAGTACTTTTAAAAACCTACTGCGCGTCGCGATTTGCAGCTTGCGATGCTCACTGTGCGTGCGCACAGCTGCGCTTCTCAGCCGCAACTCACATCCGCTCGCTACGGTTTTTTAGATGTTGAAAATAAATTAAATCAAGATTATCAGGACACTGCCATGAACCGCATCTACCGCTCCATCTGGAACCAGGCCACCGGCGCTTACGCCGCCGTTTCCGAAAACGTCAAATCCGCCGGCAAGCGCTCGATGCCGGGCAGCAGCGGGGGCGGCGCGCATTTCGCCCTGACCAGCATGGCGGCGGCGCTGATGCTCGGGTATGGTTCCCTGGCCCTGGCGGGGCCGGCGGGCGGCACGGTGGTGGCGGGCCAGGCTTCCATCAATGGTACGCCGGGCAATACCGTGATCCAACAGGGCAGCCAGAACGCCGTCATCAACTGGGCCAGTTTTAATATCGGCAAGGGCGAATCGGTGCAGTTCCAGCAGCCCAACAGCAATGCGGTGGCCCTGAACCGCGTGCTGGGCAATGACGGCACGACCATCCTGGGCAACTTGTCGGCCAATGGCAAGGTGTTCATCGTCAACCCGAACGGCGTGCTGTTCGGCCACGGCGCGTCCGTGAACACGGCGGGCCTGGTGGCCTCGACCCTCGATATCAGCAACGCCGACTTCATGGCGGGCAAGTACCAGTTTGCCGGCAATGGCACGGGTAAAGTCTTGAACCAGGGCAGCATCAGCGCGCCGGGCGGCTATGTGGCCTTGCTGGGCGCTAATGTGTCGAATGAGGGCACGATCCAGGCCCGCCTGGGCTCGGTAGCCCTGGCGGCGGGCCGCGCCATCACCCTGGACGTGGCGGGCGATGGCTTGCTGAACGTGGCGGTGGACCGGGGCGCCGTGGGCGCGCTGGTCAATAACGGCGGCTTGATCCAGGCCGATGGCGGCAGCGTGGTCCTGACGGCGCAGGCGGCGGGCGACTTGCTGAAAACCGTCGTCAACAACACGGGCGTGATCGAGGCACACAGCATCGACACGCGCGGCGGCACGATCAAGCTGCTGGGCGACATGCAAAGCGGCACGGTGAACGCGGCGGGCACCCTGGACGCCAGCGCGCCGGAGGGCGGCAATGGCGGCTTCATCGACACCTCGGCCGCGCACGTGAAGATCGACGATGGTCTGAAGGTGACGACGGCATCGGCCAAGGGCTTGTCCGGCACCTGGCTGATCGATCCGACCGATTTCAATATCGCCGTTTCCGGCGGCGACATGACGGGCACTTTCCTGAGCAACTCCTTGAAATCGGGCAATGTGCAGATCCAGAGCGTCTCGGGCGGCAGCGGCACGCAGGGCAATATCAACGTCAACGACAACATCAACTGGACGGCCAACAAGCTGACCCTGACGGCGCAAAACAATATCAATATCAACAAGGCCATGCGCGGCGCGGGCACGGCCAGCCTGGCGCTCGAATATGGCCAGAGCGGGGTCGCCGCCGGCAATCTGTCCACCTACAACGTCAAGGCGGAAGTCGACCTGCCATCGGGTAACAATTTCAGCACCAAGCTGGGCAGTAACGGCAGCGTGACCGTGTATCAGGTGATCAACAGCCTGGGCGCTTTCAACAGCACGAGCGGCAACGATGTGCAGGGCATGCAGGGCAATTTGTCCGGCAACTATGTACTGGGCAGCAATATCGATGCCAGCGCCACGGGCAGCTGGGACATTGGCAAGGGATTTGTGCCCATCGGCAGCGCCGTGACGCCCTTCACGGGCAAGTTTGACGGCCTGGGGCATGAGCTGTATGGCTTGACCATCAACCGCCCCGAGATGCCGGTGGGGATGTTCGGCAACATCGGTACCGCCGGCAGCGTGCGCAACCTGAGCTTGAGCAATGTCAATATTTCGGGTTCGCAAGCCGTGTTCAGCGCCAGCTACACGGATATTGGCGCGCTGGCGGGGCGCAACAACGGCACCATCGAGAACGTGGCCAGCAGCGGCGCCGTGCATGGTTCCGGCTATATCAACATGGGCGCGCTGGTGGGCACCAATGCCGGCACGCTCAGCAACAGCCGCGCCGCCGGCACCGTCGTTGCCGGCGCGTATGGCGCCGCCGGCGGCCTGGTGGGCGTGAATGCGGCAGGCGGCTTGATCAAGGGCAGTTCCAGCGCCGTGGCCACCACCTCGGCCAATTATTTCGCCGGCGGTCTGGCAGTCTTCAACCGCGGCACGATCAGCGACAGCTACGCCACGGGCGCCATCAGCGTCGGCAGTGCTGGCGGCAGCTATGGCGGCGGCCTGGCCGCCATTAACGACGCCACCGGCGTGGTGACGAACAGCTATGCCACGGGCAATGTCACGGGTGTATCCGGCTTGGGCGGCCTGCTGGGCAGGATAGAGTCGGGCGGCACGGTCGATAACAGCTATGCCACCGGCAATGTGACAGGCACTGGCAATAACATCGGCGGCCTGGTCGGCTTGTCGTATGGCCCGATACGCAACAGCTACGCTACCGGCAATGTGACTGCCAATTCCACCGTGGGCGGTGTCGTCGGCTACAACCTTTCGACAATGACGAACGTCTATTACTCTGGCAAGCTCACGGCGGGGGGGGCCAGCGTCGGCATGATCGTCGGCGACAACAACGGCGGCACGGTGACGAATGCCTATTTCGACAAGAGCTTGAATGGCGCGATCGCCGCCATCGGCGTGACTGGCAACGCTGCCACCTCGAACGCGCTGGGCCTAACCAGTGCGCAGATGTTGCAAGGCAGTAATTTCGCAGGTTTCAATTTCACTAGCACTGCCGGTGCGGCGGGCAACAACTGGGTGATCGTCAGCGGCGATGGTTCCATCAATGGCGCGAGCGCCGGTACGCGCCCCATGCTGGCGTCGGAGTGGTCGAACACCATCAATTCCACGCACCAGCTGCAATTGATGGCAATGAACAAGGCCGCCAGCTACACGCTGGGCAGCAGCTTCAGCGCAGCCAGCACGGCGGCGAACGGCAACGATGTGTGGGGCGGTACGGGCTTTATTCCCGTCGGTACGGCAGGTTCGGCCTTCACGGGCAGCCTGGACGGCACCGGCCATATCATTTCCAGCCTGAACATCGCCAAGGCGGGCGCGAGCAACGTGGGCCTGTTCGGCGCCATCGGCAGCGGGGGCGTGGTGGCGAATATCGGCTTGTCCGGCGGCAGCGTAGCGGGCGGCACGAATGTGGGCGCCTTGGCCGGCAGCAATGCGGGCACGATCAGCGGCAGCTTTGCCACCAGCGGCGTGACGAGCACCTCCACCGGAGGTGGCCTGGTGGGCAGCAATACGGGCACGGTCGTAAACAGCTATGCCAGCGGCGCCGTGAGCGGCGGCGGCACCGTCGGCGGCCTGGTCGGCAGCAATGGCGGCAGCATCGCCACCAGCTACGCGAACGGCAGCGTGAGCGGTGTCAGCAGCGTGGGCGGCCTGGCAGGCGCCAATGCGGGCAGCGTCACGGGCAGCTACTGGGACACACAGAGCAGCAGCCAGGGGACCAGCGCGGGCGGCACGGCCATGACGACGGCGCAGATGAAAAACCTGTCGAACTACACGGGGGCGGGCTGGGAATTGGCGCAGATGTGGGTGGTCTACGATGGCCAGAGCGCGCCTTTCCTGCGCTCGTTCATGAAGCAGATCGCCGTGCGCGTTTCCTACGACAGCAAGGTGTATGACGGCGTGGCCTATGGGGGCGGCAGCAATAGCGTCACCTACTCGAACACGGTGGCAGGCGCCAGTCTGCTGGGCACGCCCGTGTATGCGGGCAATGCCACTGGCGCTGTCAACGCAGGAACGTATGGCGTGTCGGCCAGCGGCCTGTACTCGTCGGGCGGCCAGTCCGGCTATGCGATCAGCTATATTGATGGCGGCCTGGTGATTACGCCCAAGTCCGTAACCCTGAGCGGCGCGGCCGTGACGGGCAAGGTCTACGACGGCACGACCACGGCCTCCATCAGCGGTACCCTGAATGGCGTGCTGGCTGGCGACCTGGCCAATGTAAGTTCGGCCGTGAGCGGCACGTATGCGAGCAAGAATGCAGGCAGTAACATTGCCGTGACAACCAATGCCACCCTGGGCGGCAGCGCCGGCGGCAATTATGCGCTCGTACCTGTCGTTGGCTTGACGGGCAACATCGGCAAGGCCACCATCAGCGGCGTGACCGGCATCGTGGCCGGCAACAAGACGTATGACGGCAGCGCCGCCGCCAGCCTGAACACGGCAGGCGCCACGTTTGCGGGCATGGTAGGCGGCGACAGCTTGACGGTGTCGGGCGCCAGCGGCAGCTTTGCCGACAAGAATGCGGGCAACGGCAAGGCCGTCAGCATCAGCGGTATTGTTCTGGGCGGCCTTGACGCGGGCAATTACAACTTGACGGGCACGACGGCCAGCAGCGCAGCCGATATCAGCAAGGCCAACATCACGGGCGTGGCGGGCATCGTGGCCGGCAACAAGGTGTACGACGGCAGTGCCGCCGCCAGCCTGAACACGGCAGGGGCCACGTTTGCGGGCATGGTGGGCGGCGACAGCCTGACGGTGTCGGGCGCCAGCGGCAGCTTCGTCGACAAGAATGCCGCCAACGGCAAGACGGTCAATGTCAGCGGCATGAGCTTGGGCGGCACGGACGCCGATAACTATAATTTGCTCAGCAGCACGACCAGCACGACGGCCAACATCAGCAAGGCCACCATTGCCAGCGTCGGCGGCATCGTGGCTGGCAACAAGACGTATGATGGCACTGCCGCCGCCAGCCTGAACACGGCGGGCGCCACGTTTGCCGGCATGCTCGGTGGCGACAGCTTGACGGTCTCGGGCGCCAGCGGCAGTTTTGCCGACAAGAATGCGGGCAATGGCAAGGCCGTCAGCATCAGCGGTATTGTTCTGGGCGGCCTTGACGCGGGCAATTACAACCTGACGGGCACCACGGCCAGCAGCACAGCCGATATCAGCAAGGCCACCATCAGCGGCGTGGCCGGCATCGTCGCCGGCAACAAGGTGTATGACGGCAGCGCCGCCGCCAGCCTGAATACGGCAGGCGCCACGTTTACGGGCATGGTGGGCGGCGACAGCTTGACGGTGTCGGGCGCCAGCGGCAGCTTTGCCGACAAGAACGCGGGCAATGGCAAGACGGTCAATGTCAGCGGCATCACCTTGGGCGGCACGGATGCCGGCAACTACAACCTGACCAGCAGCACGGCCAGCAGCAGCGCGAATATCAGCAAGGCCAACATCAATGGCGTGACCGGCATTGTTGCTGAAAATAAAGTGTATGACGGCAATGCCACTGCCAGCCTGAATACGGCGGGCGCCGCATTTGCGGGCATGGTGGCCGGCGACAGCTTGAGCGTGTCAGGCGCCAGCGGTAGTTTTGCCGACAAGAATGCGGGCAATGGCAAGGTGGTCAGCATCAGCGGCATCGCGCTGGGCGGCACGGATGCGGGCAACTACAACCTGACCGGCACCACGGCCAGCAGCAGTGCCGATATCGGCAAGGCCACCATCGCCAGCGTGAGTGGCCTGGTGGCTGGCAACAAGGTGTACGACGGTAACATGACCGCCAGCCTGAACACTGCAGGCGCCGCTTTCAGCGGCATGGTGGCCGGCGACAACCTGACGGTGTCCAACGCGGTCGGCACGTTCAGCGACAAGAACGCGGGCAATGGCAAAGTCGTCAATGTCAGCGGCATCGTGCTGGGCGGCACGGATGCGGGCAATTACAACCTGGCCAGCGACACGGCCGCCAGCAGTGCGAATATCAGCGCCAAGGCGTTGACATTGACGGGCTTGAGTGGCGGCAATAAAGTCTACGATGGCACGGCCAATGCGAGCCTGACCGGCGGCACCTTGAATGGCCTGGTCAACGCGGAAACTCTGGCCTTTATCGTCCAGGGTGCAAGTTACAGCGACAAGAACGCGGGCACGGGCAAGACCATTACGGTTGGCGGCGTGACCTTGAACGATGGCACCGGCCTGGCCAGCAACTACACGCTCAGTGCGCCTGCCAGCCTGACGGGCGATATCACGAAGGCAACGATTTCCGGTATTAGCGGTTTGACTGCCTTGGACAAGGTCTATAACGGCAACCTCAACGTCAGCCTCAGTCCCAGCCTGGCTGTCATCAATGGCAAGATTGCGGGCGACGACGTGCAATTGTTCAGTGCGAACGGGGCGTTCACGGATAAGAACGTGGGAAGCAACAAGACCGTCAATATCACCAATATTGCCCTGTCCGGCAGCGACCTGGGAAATTACAATTTCATCAACAACACGGCCAGCGCCACGGCCAGTATCAGGCCCAAGGCAGTCACGCTCTCCGGTGTGACGGCGGGCAATAAGGTCTACGATGGCACGACGGCGGCCGTGTTGTCGGGCGGAACCTTGAGCGGCATGGTCGCGGGTGAAACGCTGGGCTTCAGCGGCGGCGTCGGGACCTTCAGCGACAAGAACGCGGGCACGGGCAAGCTGGTCACGATCAGCGGTACTGTCTTGCAGGATGGCACTGGCCTGGCCAGCAATTACACCTTCACCAGCCCAGGCAATGTGAGCGCCAACATCGGCAAGGCAAGCATCAGCAGTGTGACGAACGTGGGCGTCAATAACAAGACTTACGACGGCCTGGCGGATGCCACGCTCACGGGCGTGGCCACCTTCAATGGCAAGATCGGCAACGATAGCCTGACGTTGTCCGGCAGCGGTGCCTTTGGCGACAAGAATGCGGGCAATGGCAAGACTGTCAATGTCAGCGGCATCACCCTCGGTGGCGCGGACGCGGGCAACTACACCCTGGCCAGCACGACGTCCAGCAGCGTGGCCGATATCACGCCGAAAGCCCTGACGGTGACGGGCCAGGTGGCGGGCAACAAGGTCTACGACGGCAATGCGGTGGCGCAACTTACCGGCGGCAGCCTGAGCGGCCTGGTGGGCGACGAAACCCTGGGCATCGGCGGCCAGACGGCCGCGTTCAGCGACAAGAACGCGGGCAGTGCGAAGGCCGTGACGGTCAGCGGCACCACCTTGCTCGACGGCTCCGGTTCGGCCAGCAATTACACGGTCAGCAACCCGACGGGCTTGACGGCCAGCATCACGCCGAAAGCCCTGACGGTCGTGGGCCAGGTGGCGGGCAACAAGGTCTACGACGGCAATGCGGTGGCGCAACTCATCGGCGGCAGCCTGGCCGGCCTGGTGGGCGACGAAACCCTGGCCATCGGCGGGCAGACGGCCGCGTTCAGCGACAAGAATGCGGGCAGTGCGAAGGCCGTGACGGTCAGCGGCACCACCTTGCTCGACGGTTCCGGTTCGGCCAGCAATTACACGGTCAGCAACCCGACGGGCTTGACGGCCAGCATCACGCCGAAAGCCCTGACGGTCGTGGGCCAGGTGGCGGGCAACAAGGTCTATGATGGCAATGCGGTGGCGCAACTCATCAGCGGCAGCCTGAGCGGCCTGGTGGGCGACGAAACCCTGGCCATCGGCGGGCAGACGGCAGCGTTCAGCGACAAGAATGCGGGCAGTGCGAAGGCCGTGACGGTCAGCGGCACCACCTTGCTCGATGGTACTGGGGCGGCCAGCAACTACACGGTCAGCAACCCGACGGGCTTGACGGCCAGCATCACGCCGAAAGCCCTGACGGTGACGGGCCAGGTGGCGGGCAACAAGGTCTACGACGGCAATGCGGTGGCGCTACTCACCGGCGGCAGCCTGAGCGGCCTGGTGGGCGACGAAACCCTGGCCATCGGCGGCCAGACGGCAGCGTTCAACGACAAGAATGCGGGCAGTGCGAAGGCCGTGACGGTCAGCGGCACCACCTTGCTCGACGGCTCCGGTTCGGCCAGCAACTACACGGTCAGCAATCCGACGGGCTTGACGGCCAGCATCACGCCGAAAGCCCTGACGGTCACGGGCCAGGTGGCGGGCAACAAGGTCTACGACGGCAATGCGGTGGCGCAACTCACCGGCGGCAGCCTGGCCGGCCTGGTGGGCGGCGAAACCCTGGCCATCGGCGGCCAGACGGCGGCCTTCAGCGACAAGAATGCGGGCAGTGCGAAGGCCGTGACGGTCAGCGGCACCACCTTGTTCGACGGCTCCGGTTCGGCCAGCAACTACACGGTCAGCAACCCGACGGGCTTGACGGCCAGTATCACGCCGAAAGCCCTGACGGTCACGGGCCAGGTGGCGGGCAACAAGGTCTACGACGGCAATGCGGTGGCGCAACTTATCGGCGGCAGCCTGAGCGGCCTGGTGGGCGACGAAACCCTGGCCATCGGCGGCCAGACGGCAGCGTTCAGCGACAAGAATGCGGGCAGTGCGAAGGCCGTGACGGTCAGCGGCACCACCTTGTTCGACGGCTCCGGTTCGGCCAGCAACTACACGGTCAGCAACCCGATGGGCTTGACGGCCAGCATCACGCCAGCATCGATCAGCGCCATTGCCGGTATCGTGGCAGCGAACAAGGTGTACGACGGCAGCACGGCGGCCAGCCTGAACCTGGCGGGGGCCAGCTTCAATGGCATGGTGGCCGGCGATGCCTTGAGCCTGGCCAGCGGCCCCGTCGTCGGTACATTCGGCGACAAGAATGCCGCAGCGGGCAAGACCGTGACCATCAGCGGTCTGGGCCTGGGCGGCGCCGATGCGGGCAACTATGTACTGGCCAGCAACCTGGCCAGTACCACGGCGGATATCACGCCCGCCACCCTGACGGTCAGTGCCAGTGCCCTCAACAAGGTGTATGACGCCACCACGAATGCCGTGGTCACGCTGCGCGACAACCGCATCGGCAATGATCAGCTGAGCATTGCCAGCAATGGCGCCAGCTTCGGCGACAAGAATGCGGGCTTGGGCAAGACGGTGACGGTGGCCGGCATACGCCTGAGCGGCGCGGATGCGGGCAATTATGTGGTCAACAGCACCGCCAGCAGCACGGCCACGATTGCGCAGGCAGCGCTGACGGTGAAGGTCGACAACGCTGAAAAAGACCAGGGACGCGCCAATCCCGACTTCAGCGCCGTCTACAGCGGCTTGCTCGGTGGCGACACGCTGGCCGCTGAAGTGAGCGGCAAGCTGGTGTTCAGCACGCCGGCGACGACGGCTTCCGCGGCAGGCAACTATCTGGTATCGGCATCGGGCCAGGCGTCGAACAACTATGCGCTGAACTATGTTGACGGCGTGTTGAAAGTCAAGCCGACGGAAGCGTTGCAAAGCGCTGTCGCGAGCGTGATTGCGGCTGTCGCCGTGGCGCCGTCGCAAGGCAATATGGTGCAGGCCGACATGATCGCCAGTGGCGAGGCAGCGCCAGGCAAGTCCTCCGTTACGCAGGAGGCGCCGCGCGAGGCAGAGCAGGGCGCCGCAGGCAGCGCACCGGTGGTGCAGCTGGCGGGCAATGTGGTCGGCAATGTCTTGCCGGGCCTGCGCCTGAGCGTGGTCGATAGCGGGCTGCGCTTGCCGGCCGAGGCTGCTGGCGGCCCGCGCCAGGACAGCCAGTAAGGCACGCTGCGTCTCCCAGCGGGGACGGGGAAATGCCGCTTCGTGTTTCGAAGCGGCATTTTTTTATGCCGCCGCGCCGTTGCAACACTCATATAATTGCTGCACCATCCTGTTTTCCTTCAGAAGCGCAGCGCTGAACAGAAAGTACATCGCATGACATCCAATTTCATCGGCGTGGCCGGCCTGCCGCGCGCCGGCTCTACCTTGCTGTGCCAACTGCTGGCGCAGCATCCCGACCTGCATTGCGAAGGCAATAGTTCCCCCCTGTGCAATGCCTTGCTGGGCATGCGGCGCATGGTCAGCGACGATGCCTTCTTCCTGTCGCAACTCGATACGACATTCGAGACCAGCTACGGCCACCTGAAGACGGCCATGCAGGGTTTCTTGCGCGGCTGGTATCGGGACTGCGACAAGCAGGGCGTGGTCGACAAGAACCGCGCCTGGCTGCACTGTGTGGAAATGCTGCTGCAACTGGCGCCGGAAGCGAAAATCATCGTCTGCGTGCGCGAACTGGGGCAAGTTTACGGCTCCATCGAGGCGCAGCACCAGCGCACCATCCTGCTCGACTTCGTCGATCACCTGGCCGACTTCGACCGCCTTGGGCGGGCGGACATGCTGTTTGCCAAGGATCGCACCATCGGTGCCCCCTTGAGTTCGCTGCAGGCCGTGCTGGACCTGCCCATCGAGGTACAGCAGAAACTGTATTTCGTGCGCTTCGAAGACTTGATGGCGCGGCCCGTGGAATGCATGTCGCACCTGTACGCATGGCTGGGGCTGGCACCATTCCAGATCGACCCGCAGGCGCTGGCAGTGGGCATCCAGGAAAGCGACAGCCACTACCGCATGAAATACACGCACCGCCAGCAAGCCACCATCAGTGCGCCCAAGCAGCATGCGATTCCACCGCGCATCCAGGCGCAAATCGAAAGCGCGTATGGCTGGTTTTATGAGCTGTATTACCCGGAAATAGTGCAATCGGCGCCGAAACCGGCCTGATTCTGGCGCGGCAGTGCTAATACCACTTGCCGCGCCATCGCTTGCGCGGTATTGCCGGTAGCGCTCGCGGAATCTTCCTTTTTTTCCCTCCCCATTCTTCGCCTGTCACGGCGTGGCAAGACCGCCTGAAGTCACTGGTATTGTAAATAACAGCGTTATGCAAAACCACTTGACTACCAATTTTTAGCGTCGCATTCTCTGTGCAGAAAGCCGACGCTTCGCTGTGCTTTCTTTACGTACAACATAAAAAGCTACTTCGATAGTTTTCGTATAACGTTCAGGAGACATTGTGAAGACACGGCAAATTAGCCGGCTGGCCTCGCCTTTGATGGCTGGCCTGCTGGGCAGCGCGCTGCTCGCTTGCGGCGGCAATTCCACCACCGAACCCCCATCGACCCTGCTGGCCGTCACGGCCGCCAGCGACAGTTGCGCGGCCTGGAGCGCCAGCGCCGTCTACACGGCAGGGCAGTGCGCCGTCTATGACGGCAAGGTGTACCGGGCCAAATGGTGGGTGCAGGGCACGGCGCCGAACAACGACCAGTGGGGACCGTGGAGCCTCGATACCACCACACCCACCCCGACGCCAACGCCGACACCCACTCCAACACCGACGCCGACGCCGACGCCCACTCCAACGCCGACACCGACGCCAGGCGTCCCCACCAGGGCCCAGGCCGAGGCCAA
Organism: Janthinobacterium violaceinigrum; assembly: GCF_009208555.1. Classification (GTDB taxonomy): domain Bacteria; phylum Pseudomonadota; class Gammaproteobacteria; order Burkholderiales; family Burkholderiaceae_D; genus Janthinobacterium; species Janthinobacterium violaceinigrum. Next base: position 100,748 of record NZ_WFLI01000010.1, read on the forward strand.
CGAGGCGGCGCTGACGAACAACGATTTCTTCCGCAAGGTCAAGGCGTCGATCCGCACCCTGGGCAATGCGGCCGTCGAGGCCGTGCAGCCTGGCCTGGCCAGCAATCCCCTCAACGTCAAGCGCGTCGAGCGCCTGCTGCCGGCGGCGAAGTGGGATTACTATTTTGCCGCGCGCGACGCCAGCTACACCTACCAGCGCTTCCTGCAGGCCGTGGCCAAGTTCCCCGCCGTGTGCGACGACTACAGCGACGGGCGCAATGCGGACGCCATCTGCCGCCACAGCCTGGCCACCATGTTTGCCCACTTCGGGCAGGAAACGGGCGACCACAACGCGAGCAGCCCGCTGCCGCAATGGCGCCAGGGCTTGAAGTATTTGCGCGAGCTGGGCTGCGACGAAACGGGCGCCGGCTGCGGCTACAACGTCGAGTGCGCCGACCCCGTCTTCAACAAGGTCTGGACCTGCGGCACGAATGCCGACGGCAGCTTCAAGAAATACTTTGGCCGCGGCGCCAAGCAGCTGTCGTACAACTACAACTACGGCCCCTTCTCGCAAGCCATGCATGACGGCGACCAGTCCGTACTGCTGAAAAACCCGGACCTGGTGGCCTCGACCTGGCTGAACCTGGCCTCGGCCACGTTCTTCTTTGTCTATCCGCAACCGCCGAAGCCGTCGATGCTGCACGTGCTCGACGGCACGTGGGTGCCGAACGCGGCCGATACGGCGGCCGGCGCGGGCAATAACTTTGCCACCACCATCATGATCATCAATGCCGAATGCGGGCAGGGCACGGAAAAGCAGGCCGCGCAAAACCGCATCGATTACTACAAGCAATTTGCCACGGACATGGGCTGGAATTATTCCGGCGAACAATTGTCGTGCGCCAATATGCAGCGTTTCACCCCGGCCAGTTCCGCTTCCTACAACATCTATTGGGAAAAGAACTGGAGCGCCGGTGGCGACAACCAATGCCAGCTGGTCAGCTATCAAACCCCGTACAGCGCCTTGCAGGCGGGGAACTACGTGAAATGCGTGGAAGCCAACTGGAATGTGAAGTTGCAGTAGCAGTAAAGCAGCAAATGCCAGCCAGGGATAACAGTTGACAAGAGCCCCACGAGGGGCCTGCAACAAGCTCGCAATGTACTAGCTGTACAAACCATAATGGAGACAGACACCACATGAAATCGAATGCATTATTGATGGCCCTGCTTAGCGGCGTGCTCGTCGCTTGCGGCGGGGGCCAGGATGGCACCACCGCCACGCCGAACAGCCTGCACGCCACCGTCGACGCTTGCGCCGTCTGGGATGCCGCCACCGTCTACACGGGCGGCCAGTGCGTGACTTACCAGGGCGTCACCTACAAGGCCAAGTGGTGGACGCAGGGCAATGTCCCCAGCGCCAACGACCAGTGGGGACCTTGGGCCGTGACGGATACGCCGACCCCGACCCCGACACCAACGCCGACACCAACGCCGACACCAACGCCGACGCCGACGCCGACGCCAACACCAACGCCGACCCCGACACCGACCCCAACGCCGACCCCGACCCCGACCCCGACACCAACGCCGACGCCGACGCCCACGGCTTGCCGTCCCGACGGCTTGATCTCGGCCGTGCCGAATGTGCCTTATTGCAAGGTGTACGACGCGAATGGCCGCGAAGTGCTGGGCAATGGCTTGAACCGGCGCATCGTCGGCTATTTCGCCAGCTGGCGCACGGGCGTCGATGGCAGTCCCACGTATCTGGTGAATAACCTGCCGTGGGACAAGATCACCCACCTGAACTATGCGTTCGCCACCGTCGATGCAGCCACGTCGAAGATCGCCATCGGCAGCGGCGCGGCCAATCCCGACACGGGCCTCACGTGGCCGAACGTGCCGGCCGCCGCCATGGACCCGTCCTTGCCGTACAAGGGCCACTTCAACCTGCTGTCGCAATACAAGAAGAAGTATCCGGGCGTGAAACTGATGATTTCCGTGGGCGGCTGGGCCGGCAGCGGCGGCTTCTACACGGCCACGACGAATGCGGACGGCAGCGTGAACACGGCCGGCATCAATACCCTGGCCGATTCCATGGTGGCGTTCGTGCGCCAATACAACTTCTTCGATGGCGTCGATGTCGATTACGAACATCCGACCACCAACAATGAAGCGGGCAATCCGAACGACTTCGCCGTCTCGAAACCGCGCCTGGCGGGCCTGATGACGAGCTACAACGTGCTGCTGAAAGTGCTGCGCCAGAAGCTCGACGAAGCCGCCGTGCAGGACAACAAGTATTACCTGCTGACCATCGCCGGTTCCGCCTCGGGCTGGGTCTTGCGCGGCGAGGAAAACATGTCGGGATTGAAATATCTCGATTACGCCAGCCTGATGTCGTATGACTTGCACGGCGCGTGGAACCAGTACGTGGGACCGAACGCGGCGCTGTTTGACGACGGCAACGACGGTGAATTGCGTGCCGGTAATGCCTACCAGTTCCAGAACATCGGTTACCTGAACACGGACTGGGCCTACCGCTACTACCGTGGCGCCATGCAGGCGGGGCGCATCAATATCGGCGTGCCGTTCTATACGCGGGGCTGGAAGGATGTGACGGGCGGCACCAACGGCCTGTGGGGTACGACGCCGTTGATCAGCTCCACGGTCACGTGCGCCGGCACCAAGACGTGCGGCACGGGCGCCACCGGCATCGACAACGTGTGGTTCGACCTGGACTCGCAGGGCAAACCGACGCCCGGCGGCGGCAACCCCATCTGGCATGCGCTGAACTTGCAGAACGGTATCGTGCCGAGCTACCTGGACGCGTATAAAGTCACGGACAAGGCGCTGGTGGGTACCTATGTGCCGTACTACAGCAGCACCATGGTGGCGCCGTGGCTGTGGAATGCGACCAAAAAAGTGTTCATTTCCACGGAAACCACGCAATCGATCGCGGCCAAGGCCCAGTACATCGTCAACAACAACATTGGCGGCGTGATGATCTGGGAAATGGCGGGCGACTATGCCTGGGATGCCACGCGCAATGGCGGCAAGGGCGAGTATTTCATGGGCACCACCCTGACGGACGTGCTGTACCAGGCCTTCCGCACGGCTGGCGTGTATGGCAACAAGCGCGCCGAAATCGCCATGCCGGGCACGGCGGCCAACGTCAGCATCACCCTTGGTGGCTGGAAGCTGGGCGATAACAACTTCCCCATCAACCCGGTGATGACGGTGAAGAACAACACGACGACCACCTTGCCGGGCGGCACCGTGGTGGAATTCGACTATCCCGTTTCCGCGCCATCGGACATGAGCGACCAGTCGGGCTTCGGTTTGACGGTGATCAATGCCGGCTACACGGGGCCGAACAATATCGGCGGCTTCACGAAGAACTACAACCGGGCCCGCTTTGCGATTCCGGCCTGGCAATCGCTGGCGCCGGGCGGCTCCGTGGCGCTGACCTTGAACTATCGTTTGCCGATCTCGGGACCGGCCAACTACACGGTCACCGTGGGCGGCACCAAGTATGCGCTGACGCAGGAGTATCCGGAATTGCCGGTGGCGCTGCCGTAAGGTTGCTGATGTCGTAAAGTAAAAAGGGCGGAACCGCGGTTCCGCCCTTTTTTTGACCCTGATGCAAGTACCGGGGTCGGACACTCAGGGTCCGACCCCGGCATGCTTCTGGGTTCAGCTTAGAACCACGTCTCCACCTGGAAACCGTAGGACGTGCCGCTGGTATTGTTGTTGTAGATCGGGCCGCCGTTGTTCGACGCGTTGACCGAGGCGGTGGCCGCATCGTTCCATTTGCCGTAGGTGACAAAGGCGCGCAGTTCAGGACGCGACCACAGGCCAGGACCGGCCGAGATCGTCGGCGCGATGGTCAGCTTGGTCAGGCGCTTGGCCGGCAGGCCGCCCGCTTGCGTCACGCGGTCCGTGCCCAGTTCGCCCACCAGCTTGAAGTTGTTGGTGAATGCGTACACAGGGCGCACGCCGACCGAGGTCCAGGTCGAGGAACCGTTGGCGTTCGACTCGTCTTTTTGCCACAGGGCGACGAATTCCATGCCGAAGTTGGCCATGGGCTGGATCGCCATGTCATTGAAGATGCGCGTGCGCTTGACGTCCGAACCGAAATTGGTGTCGCCCGACGCGCCGAACTGCGCGCCCTTGCCCGTGCCGGGACCGACGCCGTACTGCACGCCGAAGGTATTGCCGCCGCCGAAGACTTTGGCTTGACGGTGGAAGGCCGACAGCTGCCAGCCGTTGTGTTTCTTGCCGTATAAGTCGTTGTCCTTGCCTTCGCCGATGATGTAGGTGGCGGCCAGGTCCAGGGTGCCGTTTTCATTGACGGGAATCTCGCCGTAGATGAAGTTCTGGCGCACGGCGGACTTGGTGCTGACGACGCCGGTCGGCGACACGGTGTTGATGTCGTTGTCCTTGAAGAAGGCATACGAGAATTTACCAGGGCCGGCAGGAATGCGGTCCAGACCGGCACCCGTGCCGTTCATATTGATGTATTGCAAGTCCAGCATGTGGATGTCAGGACGGTAGTAGAAACGTTTACCGATCCAGGCCGTGCCGCCGTTCAGGAAATCGAGTCCCTGCGCTTCGACGTAGGCCTTGACGATGCCCAGCTTGTTGTCGCCGAAATCCGAGTTTGGCGCGTAAGCGTTGACCCAGATGGTGGCCAGGTAGTTCACGCCGCCGGAATTGGCGATGGACTTGGTGTAGCCGAATTCCGTGTAGGCGTCGCACTCATTGCCCAGACGGTATTTCATGGTATTGCCGCCCAGGCCGAAGCAGCCTTGCGAACCGCCGTCGCCCGACGTATTGCTGCCGGCGCCAGCGCGCAGGTAGCCGTGGAAGCCTTCGGCATCGGATGGGTACATGGGGTCGGCCATGGCGGAAGCGCTGGCGATGGCCAGCAGCAGGACAGGCAAGGTTTTCAATGCAGTGCGATTCATGCGGTCTCCAGAGGAATGTAGGTGGTAGCGCTGGCGTCCCGCAGGACGGCCACCGCGCACGGTCTAATGCCGAAAACCAAGTCTAGCAGCGCTTTTTTAACCAGCCTGATACAAAACGAACAAGTGACGATACTTTCTTTCAGAGTGTTGTTTTTGCTGCATACCGATACTCTCGCGCATAGTGGACCTGCAAAAGAGTATCGAATTGCGGTTTTGGAGTATCAGAAAGTATCAAAGCCTGGTGCTACATTGTGGTCGTGGTGCTAAGTACCTGAGCATTGCCAACGACAAAAAACACTGGAGACACACAATGAAACGTTCCGCCATTGCCGCGCTGTGCGCCGGCGCCTTTTGCCTCAGCTCGTCCGCTTTTGCCGCCACCGACCTGGTCATCGCCACCGTCAACAACGGCCACATGATCGAAATGCAAAAGCTCAGCAAATTCTTTGAACAAGCCAATCCCGACATCAAGCTCAAGTGGGTGACCCTGGAAGAGGGCGTCTTGCGCCAGCGCATGACGACCGATATCGCCACCAAGGGCGGCCAGTTCGACGTGATGACCATCGGCCTGTATGAAACCCCCATCTGGGGCAAGAAAAACTGGCTGATTCCCATCAAGCCGGATGCCAAATACGATATCGACGACTTGCTGCCGGCCATCCGCGAGGGGCTCTCCGGCGACGGCAAGCTGTATGCATCGCCGTTCTACGGCGAAAGCTCGATGATCATGTACCGCAGCGATCTGGTCAAAAAGGCAGGCGTGACGATCGAGGACCGCCCCACCTGGAACCAGCTGCGCGACGTGGCGGCCAAGCTGCACGATCCGGCCAATGGCGTGTACGGCATCTGCCTGCGCGGCAAGCCGGGCTGGGGCGACAACATGGCCCTGATCACCACCATGGCCAATTCCTATGGCGGCCAGCTGTTCGACATGCAATGGAAGCCGCAATTCACGAGCAAGCCGTGGAAAGACGCCGTCACCATGTATGTGGACCTGATGAAGAAGTACGGCCCACCGGGCGCGGCTGCCAACAGTTTTAATGAAAACCTCGCGCTGTTTAACCAGGGCAAGTGCGGCATCTGGATCGACGCGACGATTGCCGCGTCCTTCATCACGGATCCCAAGCAAAGCAAGGTGGCCGACAAGGTGGCGTTCGCCCAGTCGCCCATCGGCGTGACGGAGCGGGGCGCCAACTGGCTGTGGATCTGGTCGCTGGCCATTCCCTCGAGCTCCAGGCATCCGAATGAGGCGCAGCGCTTCATCAACTGGGCCACGTCGCCCGACTACGTGAAACTGGTGGCCAAGGAAACGAGCTGGGCCAACGTGCCGACCGGCACGCGCAAGTCCACGTATGCGAGCCCCGAATTCCAGAAAGTGGCGAAATTTGCCGCCGCCGAAGGCAAGGCCCTGGCCACCACGCGCGCCGTGCAAAGCACCTTGCCGCCATCGCCATATGTGGGTGTGCAATTCGCCTCGATCCCCGAATTCCAGGTGATCGGCGTGGCGGCCGGCCAGCAGATGGCGGCTGCACTGCTGGGCAAGGTGACGGTGGAGCAGGCGCTGGAATTGTCGCAGCAGACGGCCGAGCGGGAAATGCGCAAGGGCGGGTACTACAAGTAAGCCTGCTGCATAGTTTGCGTACCCCAACGGCATAAATCTGGGGTCGGACCCTGAGGGTCCGACCCCGGTACTTTAGCTTTGCGGGTTATCGGTTCACCTGTCCCAAGAGAATATTATGAAACGCATTATCCCCCGGACTTTGCTGACGCCGGCCGTGGTCGCCGTCTCCGTCATTTCCGTGATCCCGTTATTGATCACCTTGTACTACTCGTTCGTGCGTTATTCGATGCTCGATCCCAGCGGCCATCCTTTCCATGGCCTGGCCAATTTCCATTTTTTCTTTACCGATGCCTCGTTCCTGCCGGCATTGCAGAATACTTTTACCCTGCTGTTTTCCGTCATGCTCGTTACGGTGGTGCTGGGCACGGCGCTGGGCTTGCTGATCAATGAAGCGTTTCCGGGGCGCGCCGTCGTGCGCGTGCTGCTGATTTCGCCGTTTCTCGTCATGCCGGCCGTCAATGCCCTGATGTGGAAAAACATGCTGCTCAACCCGATCTACGGCCTGTTCGCGCAGATCAGCATCTTCTTTGGCGCCACGCCCGTCGACTGGCTGTCGGCTCACCCCTTGTTTTCCATCATCATGATGGTCTCGTGGCAATGGCTGCCGTTTGCCTGCCTGATCTTTATGACGGCCCTGCAATCGATGGACCGCGAGCAGCTGGAAGCGGCCCGCATGGATGGCGCCACGTACGTGCAGCAATTGCGCTACCTCTACATTCCCCACCTGGGCCGCGCCGTCTCGGTGGTGCTGATGATCGAGATGATCTTTTTGCTGTCGATCTTTGCGGAAATCTTTACCACCACGGGCGGCGGTCCCGGCTTCGACACGACCACCATCACCTTCATGATCTATCAGCAGGCACTGCTGTCCTATGACGTGGGAGCGGCCTCGGCCGGCGCCCTGTTCGCCGTGCTCATCGCCAACATCGCCGCCTTCTTCCTGATGCGCGTCATCGGCAAGAATCTGTCGAAATAAGGAGACCTTGATGCATAGCAAACTCAATCTGTATGGCCGCACGGCCGCCGCCTGGCTGTGTGCGCTGCTGCTGTTCTTTCCCATCTTCTGGCTGGGCCTGATGGCCTTCAAGACGGAAGGGCAAGCCATTTCCACGCCGCCATTGCTGTTTTTTACGCCCACCCTCGACAGCTTCCGCGAAGTGCTGGCGCGCGACAATTACTTCGGCTACGCGTGGAATTCGCTGTTTACCAGCGTCGTCTCGACGGCCATCGGCCTGTTGATCGCCATCCCGGCCGCGTATTCGATGGCCTTCTTTCCCACGGGCGGCACCATCGGCTTGCTGAAATTCATGCTCAGCTCGCGCTACATGCCGGGCGTGGGCGCACTGATGCCCATCTATATCTGCTACCAGTACTTCGGCCTGCTCGATACGCGCATCGGCCTGACCATCATGTTCATGCTGATGAATTTGCCCATCATGATCTGGCTGCTGTACACGAGCATGAAGGAGCTGCCGCGCGAAATCCTGGAAGCGTCGCGCATGGATGGCGCCACCGTGTGGGATGAATTCCGTCATGTGGTGCTGCCCCTGTCCGTGGGCGGCATCGCGTCCACGGCCCTCGTGTGCATGGTGTGGTCGTGGAATGAATCGTTCTGGTCGCTGAACCTGGGCGCTTCCAACGCGGGCACCCTGGCCTGGTTGATCGCCTCGTATTCGAGCCCGGAAGGCTTGTTCTGGGCCAAATTGTCGGCCGCGTCGCTGATGGCGATCGCGCCCATCATGGCGCTGGGCTGGTTCTGCCAAAAACAACTGGTCCAGGGTATGACCTTTGGCGCAGTCAAGTAAATGATGCCTCCATAAACCTACTGCGCGGCCCAATTTCGGCTCTCCGTTGCTCACTGTGCATGCGCACAGCCCCGCTACTCAAACCGAACTTGAACCGCTCGCTACGGTTTCTGGAAGCATCGAAAACAAATTAGAAATGAGACTATCATGGCTTACCTTCAACTGAGCAATATCGAGAAATTCTTTGGCGAGCACCGCGCCATCAAGGGCATCGACCTGGAAATCCGGCAGGGCGAATTCGTCGTCTTCGTGGGCCCGTCCGGCTGCGGCAAGTCCACCTTGCTGCGCCTGATCGCGGGCCTGGAGCCGATCGACGGCGGCAAGCTGTCGCTCGACGGGCGCGACATCACGGCCCTGCCATCGTCCAAGCGCGACCTGGCGATGGTGTTCCAGTCGTATGCGCTGTACCCGCACATGACGGTGTTCCAGAACATGTCGTTCGCGCTGAAACTGGCCGGCGTCGATCCGGCCATCATCCGCGAGAAGGTCGACAAGGCCGCCGCCATCCTCGACCTGGGGAAATACCTGGAACGCACGCCGAAGGAGCTGTCGGGCGGCCAGCGCCAGCGCGTGGCCATCGGCCGCGCCATCGTGCGCGACCCGAAGGTGTTCCTGTTCGATGAACCGCTGTCGAACCTCGATGCGGCCCTGCGCGTGCAGACGCGCATCGAGATCGCCAAGCTGCACCGCGAGCTGGGCGCCACCACCATCTATGTCACGCACGACCAGGTCGAGGCGATGACCCTGGCCGACCGCGTGGTGGTGCTGCGCGACGGGCAGATCGAGCAGCATGGCTCGCCATTGGAACTGTATGACCGTCCCGCCAACCGCTTTGTCGCGCAATTCATCGGCACGCCCAGCATGAACGTGGTGCCGGCCGACGCGGCACCGCAGCTGCTGGCGCAGGCGGGCAGCGCGGCGCAGGCCGACGGCTTTGTCGGCATCCGCCCCGAACACGTGCACCTGGGCGCGGCGCAGCCGGGCAGCGTGCCCGTCACCGTCGACCTGGTCGAATCCCTGGGCGTGGAAACCCTCACCTACGTGCGCCTGCCGAACAATGTGCAGGTGGTGTCGCGCGGCGCGGAGCGCAGCAGCCTGCAGCCGGGCCAGCAGACGCACCTGACGTTCGAGCCGGGCTTCGTGCATTATTTCGACCGCGCCGGCGAGACCTATGCGGCCGCGAAAGGAGCGCTGTAATGGAAGCCATCGCATTGAACCAGGCGAACCTGGCGCGCCTGCCCGCCAATGTCGCCGTGCCCGCGTATGCGCGCGGCGCGCTCGTGGCCAGCATCGTGCATATCGGCGTGGGCGGTTTTTTCCGCGCCCACCAGGCCGTGTACCTCGACGATTTGCTGGCCTTGTCCGGCCATGAGCACGCGCAGTGGGGCTATTGCGGCGTGGGCCTGCTGGCGCATGATGCGGCCATGCGCGACGCCATGCAGGCGCAGGATGGCTTGTACACGGTGGTCGAGCGCAGCGCCGCCGGCGATAGCGCGCGCATCATCGGCAGCATTGGCGAGTACCTGTACGCCCCCGACGAGCCGCAGGCCGTGCTGGAAAAGCTGGCCGACCCCGGCACGCGCATCGTCGCGCTCACCATTACCGAGGGCGGCTACTACGTGAACCAGGGCACGGGCGAGTTTGACGCCGGCCATGCCGACATCGTCTACGAACTGGCGCACCCCGAGGCGCCGCGCTGCTCGTTCGGCTACCTGGCCGCCGCCCTGGCCCTGCGCCACCAGCGTGGCCTGGCGCCGTTTACCATCATGTCCTGCGATAACCTGCAAAACAATGGCGACGTGACGCGCAAGATGCTGCTGGCCTTTGTCGCCCTGCGCGACGGGGAGCTGGCGCGCTGGCTGGCCATGCATGGCAGCTTCCCCAACAGCATGGTCGACCGCATCACGCCGGCCACCACGGACGAACACCGGGCACTGGTGCGCGAGCGTTTCGGCATCGTCGACGCCTGGCCCGTCGTGTGCGAACCGTTCCGCCAGTGGGTCATCGAGGATGAATTCCCGCAGGGCCGGCCGGCCTGGGAAAAGGTGGGGGCGCAGATGACGCACGACGTGCTGCCATATGAAAAGATGAAGCTGCGCCTCTTGAATGCCAGCCACCAGGCGCTGTGCTACATTGGCATGCAGCTCGGTTACACGTTTGCGCATGAAGCGATGGGCGATCCCGGCATCCGCCGGCTGGTGCGGCGCATGATGGATGACGAGGTCACGCCGCTGCTCGATACGGTGGAAGGCATCGACCTGGCGCAGTACAAGGACACCTTGATCGAGCGCTTCTCGAATCCGGCCGTGCGCGACCAGCTGGCGCGCATCGGCACGGAGGGTTCCGCGCGCATCCCGAAATTCGTGCTGCCGTCCGTGCGCGAAGCGCTGGCCCAGGGCGGCGCCATCAAGCTGCTGGCCTTCACGGTGGCGTGTTGGTTCCGCTACCTGGAAGGCCATGACGAGCAGGGGCGCGAGATGCCATTGAACGATCCGTATGCGGCGCGCCTGCGCGCGCTGGCGCTGCAGGGCGGCGCGGATGCCGCGGCGCTGCTGTCCTTGCGTGAGCTGTTCGGCGACTTGAGCGACACGCCGGTGTTCACGCAGGCGGTGGGCGAGGCGCTGGCCAGCCTGTACGGGCTGGGCGCGCGCGCGGCGCTGGAACAGCGCGTCGCCTGACGGGGAGGGCGCGCCATGCCACGCAAGGCCGATGCCGCATTGCCGCAGATGGAGCTGGAACAGCAGCGCGACGCCACGCCCGGCTTCGAGCCGAAAGGCAGTTTCGGCTTCATCCGCTACCTGGAGCACGGCTTTCCGAATTCGCTGGTGCGCTGGCACTATCACGACGAGTACGAACTGCACCTGATCGTCGAGACGAGCGGCAAGGTCTTCGTGGGCGACTACATCGGCCAGTTCACGCCCGGCCACCTGGTGCTGACGGGGCCCCGCGTGCCGCACAACTGGGTGTCGCTGGACACGCCGGCTGAAGGCGTGGCCCTGCGCGACATGGTGATCCAGTTTTCGCACCCGCCGCTGGCCTCGATGGCGGCCGTCATCCCGGAATTGAAAGGGATTTTCCCGCTGCTGCAGCGCGCGCTGCACGGCGTGGAATTCTTCGGCGTCAGCGAGCTGTCGCTGCGGCGCTTCCAGCGCATCCGCGACAGCAGCGGCCTGCCGCGCTTCATCGAGTTCCTCACCTTGCTGGGCGAACTGGCGCAGACCAGCGACTACCAGCTGCTGTCGACGGTGCCCATGCAGTCGAGCGACGACGACGTGGCCCTGGCGCGCATCAGCTCGGCCATCAACTTCATCGTGCACAATTACAGCAGCCAGTTTTCGCTGAAACAGCTGGCCGAACAGGTGGACATGCCCGAGCGGACGTTTTCGCGCTTCTTCCGCAGTGCCACGGGCAACAGCTTCACGGATTTCGTCAACCGCCTGCGCATCAACAAGGCGTGCCAGCTGCTGATGGAGACGGAGCGCTATGTCAGCAACATCTGCTACGAGGCGGGATTCAACAACGTGGCCAATTTCAACCGGCGCTTCCTGGAATTGAAGGGCATGACGCCGAAGGAGTTTCGCCAGCAGGCGCTGGGACGTTTTGGCGCATGAGGCTTTTTGAGGTACATTGGATGGCACAGGCGGGGACAGCCTGGGAGAGACGAACATGGAACACCTGTGGCAGAAGGACAGCGAGCGCAAGGCGCCCGAGCTGGAACGCGAAAGCTACGACGGCATCATCAATTACCTGGAACATGGCTATCCCAGCTCGCGCGTGCGCTGGCACTGCCATGAAGAGTACGAGCTGCACCTGATCGTCGCCACCAGCGGGCGATTGTTCGTGGGCGACTATATCGGCGAATTCTCGCCCGGCCACCTGGTGCTGACGGGGCCGCGCCTGCCGCACAACTGGATTTCCAACGTGATGCCGGAAGGGGGCGTGGCCCTGCGCGACATGATCGTGCAGTTCGCCCATGCGCCGCTGGCGGGCGCCGCGCGCGTCATCCCCGAACTGCGCGAGCTGCTGCCGCTGCTGGAGCGTTCCAGCTACGGCGTGGAGTTTTTCGAGATGGGCGCGGAAGCGGAGCAGCACCTGGCGCGCATCCGCGCCACGCATGGCGCCGAGCGCTTCGCCGAATTCGTCCAGCTGATGAGCAAGCTGGCGCGCACGGCCAACTACCGCCTGCTGTCGAGCGCCTCCCTGCGCTCGTACGACGACGATGCCACCCTGGCCAAGGTCAATTCCGTCCTCAACTACATCACGGACAATTACCGCGAGCCGATTTCGGCGGAAATGCTGGCCGAGCAGGTGGGCATGTCGCTGAGCAAGTTCTCGCGCTTCTTCCGCAAGGCCACGGGCAACAGTTTTACGGATTTCATCAGCCGGCTGCGCATCAACAAGGCGTGCCAGCTGCTGATGGATACCGATCACTATGTGTCGAACGTCTGCTATGACGTGGGTTTCCAGAACGTGGCCAACTTCAATCGCCGCTTTTTGCAGGTGAAGGGCGTCACGCCCAAGGAATTCCGGCGCCAGGCGGACGGCCGCTTTGGCGGCATCGGCGGACCCGTGGCGGATGCGCCACAGGCCTAGCCGCTGTCATTGCCTTGTAACTTTGATTAGTTATGCTCCTCGGCTGACTCCACCCACCTTAGCCGAGGAATGCATGAAGATTGCCGTAACGCCCATCCCGAAATTGACCCTGCTGGCCCTGGCCGCCGGCCTGACCCTGGCTGCCTGCGGCGGCAGCGACAATGCGCCGGCGGAGCCTTCCAAGCCCGTGGCGCAGACGGGCGTGTTCCTGGACGGCGCGGTGGAAGGCCTCGATTATGTGGCCGGCAGCGCGGCCAAGGCCAGCACCAATGCCAAGGGCGAATTCATTTGCAACCCCGGCGATACGGTGGCCTTCAGCGTGGGCGGCCTGGCCCTGGGCTCGGCGCCATGCGGCGCCATCGTCACGCCGCTGGCCCTGGCCGCCAGCACGAACGTGGCGGACGACAAGGTCGTCAACCGCCTGCTGGCGCTGCAACTGCTCGATGACGACAGCGATCCGTCGAACGGCATCAGGCTGACGGCCGAAGTGAAGGCGGCGCTGGCCGGCAAGACCCTGGACTTTGCCGGCGCCCCGGCCGTTTTCAACGCGGCACTGGCCGCACACCTGGGCAGCGTGGGCGGCAAGTTCGCCAGCCGTACGGTCGATGCCGAGCGCCGCGCCCTCGTGCGCGAGCATTTCGAAGATACCCTCGCCTCCAAGGCGGGCGCTCCCGTCAACGAGGCGCTGACGCAGGCCAATCCCGTGGGCGAAGTGAAAGTCACGGTGACGCGCTACCAGATCCAGGCGGCCGACAAATACTACGTGCCGTATGAAGGCGCGAATGCCAAGATCAAGGGCGAATTCCCGAACGGCTTTTTGCCGTCGTACGGTTCGGGCCTGGCCTACAAGGGCAAGAACGCGGCCGGCGACCTGGAATTCTACGGCTTGACGGACCGCGGCCCGAACGGCGACGGCCCGCTGGTGCCCGACCCATCGGGCAAGGGCACCATCGGCAGCAAGATCTTCCCGTCACCCAGTTTTACCCCGTCGTTTGGCGTGATCACGGTGGGCAAGAATGGCGCCGTGCTGGCGTCGAGCACGCCGATCAAGGTGTCCGCCACGGTCAACAGCTCGGGCTTGCCCGTGCCCGTGGGCTCGGTGGGCAACTCGGCCGAGATTCCCGTCATGGATGCGATGAAGTTCGATGCAAGCGGCAAGGCCGTCTTCAATGCGGGCGGCCTCGATTCGGAAGCCATCGTCGTCGATGCGAAGCGCAATGCGCTGTGGGTGTCGGACGAATACGGTCCCTTCATCGTCAAGATCGACGCCGCCACGGGCGTTATCCAGGCCAAGTACGAGCCGGGCAAGGGCTTGCCGGCGCTGTTCGCCAAGCGCCGCGCGAACCGCGGCATGGAAGGCATGACCCTGGACGCGAGCAACGACAAGCTGTACGCCTTCCTGCAAAGCCCCCTGTCCGACGGCACGGCCATGTATTCGGTGACGAAGAAGGCCGAGCAGGTCGAGCGCTTCGCCCGCTTCACGCGCTGGATCGAATTCGACCCGACCACGGGCACCAGCGGCAAGATGTATGCGTATCCGCTCAATGCCGCCGACTACCAGGATGGCCGCACGGGCAACGCCAAGCTGGGCGACATGGTGGCGCTGGGCGGCGGCAAGTTCCTCGTCATCGAGCAGGGCGCCGCGCCGTCGGGCAAGGTGTTCAACAAGCTGATGCTGGTCGAATTGAAGGGCGCCACCGATATTGCGGCTGCCGCCTTCAACGCGACGACGTCCGACCTGGAAAAGAGCAGCATGGGCGGCGCGGCCGTCAATGGCGCCGACTGGGCGGCTGTCACGCCGCTGAAGAAAACCCTGCTGCTGGACTTGAACGCCATCGGCTGGGCAGCGGAAAAGGCGGAAGGCCTGACCCTGGTCGACGACTCCACCATCGCGCTGGCCAACGACAATGACTTCGGCCTGAAAACCAAGATCTTTGACGCGAATGGCGTGGAAGTGGCCGACGCCGACGTGACCAAGTGCACTGTCGACGCCAACGGCGCCATCGTCACCAGCAGCGCCGTCGGCTGCACCGCTGGCAACACCATCCGCGTGGCGCGCGGCGACGACCGCGAACGCCCAAGCCGGCTGTGGATCGTGAAGTTCGCCAAGGCGCTCAATACGTATTGATGTAGTTTGATGGACGTAAAAAAGCCGCCCCGCACAAGTAGTGTGCCGGGCGGCTTTTTTTTTTTAACCCTTGACGGCGAAAAACCGGGGTCGGTCGCTTCGCGATCGGAATACGTCCCACTGGGACGTATTCCCCCATCGGGCCTGCCCCCTGATTTTGCTTTTTCGGCTTATTTCTTTGTGTACGTATTCAACCAATCGAGCACCGTGTGATGCCACAGCAGCGAATTGGCCGGTTTCAGCACCCAGTGGTTTTCATCCGGGAAGACCAGCAGCTTGCTCGGGATGCCACGGCGCTGCAGCGCCGTGAAGGTACCCAGGCCTTGCGCGGTGGGGATGCGGAAGTCCAGGTCGCCCTGTACCACCAGCATCGGCGTCTTCCAGTTCTTCACGAAGTTCACGGGATTGAACTGCTCGTACTTGGCTGGCGCGTCGTAGTAGGTGCCGCCGTTTTCCCACTCGGTGAACCACAGTTCTTCCGTCGCGTAAGCCATGCCGCGGTTGTCGAACACGCCGTCGTGGTTGACTAGGCATTTGAAGCCGTCCGGCCAGTTGCCGGCGATCCAGTTCATCATGTAGCCGCCGTACGACGCGCCCAGCGCGCAGCTGCGTTCGCGGTCCAGCCATGGGAACTTCCTGGTGGCCGCTTCCAGGCCTTTTTGCAGGTCGATCAGCGGCTTGCCGCCCCAGTCGCCGCTGATGGCGTCCGTGAACTTCTGGCCATAGCCGGTGGAGCCGTGGAAGTCGATGAAGACGGTGGCGTAGCCGGCGCCCGCATACACTTGCGGATTCCAGCGGTAGCTCCAGCTGTTGCCGAAGCTGCCCTGCGGGCCACCATGCACGAGGAAGGCGATCGGATACTTTTCGCCGGCCTTGGCATTCCATGGCTTCATCACGTGGCCGTAGACGGTTTCGCCATCGGCGCCCGCAAACGAAAACTGTTCATATTCGCCGAAACGCACGTCGGCCAGGGCCGCCGCATTCTGTTTCGTCAGCTGCACCATCGGCGCCGTTTCCGACTTCGCATCAAGCTTGCGCGTGTACAGCTGCGCGCCCGACGACAGGCTGGCTTGCGCCAGCACGATGGTATTGCCGCGCACGTCGAAGCCGCCCACGGCGCCCTTGCCCGTCAGCGCGGCGACCTTGCCGCTGGCCGCGTCGATGTGGAACAGGCGGTGCTGGCCCACGTCATCGGCGGCGACGAGGACGGCCTTGCCGTCCGGCGTCCAGCGGAAGTCGGCCACGGAGCGGTCCCAGTCGTCGGCCACGGTGCGCTTCTTGCCTGTGGCGACATCCATCAAGACCAGGTGGAAGCGGTCCGCCTCGAAGCCAGGCTTGGTCATGGCGACATAGGCGAGGGTGCGGCCATCGGGCGAGTAGGTGGCTTTGGCATCCCAGGCCGGATTGTCGGCCGTGAGATTGCGCGGCGCCTGGCCGCCGATAGCCGGAATCGTGTAGACGTCGAAGTTGGTCGACCACGATTCCGTGCGGCCGGCCACGCGCACGGAGAAGGCCACGGTCTTGCCGTCCGGGCTGAAGTTGTATTCGCTGTTGTCGCCGAACGGCTTCGACGGCGCGTCGCCATCGAGGGTGCCGCTCAGGCTGACGGGTGCGGCGCTGACCTTGCCGGTGGCGTCGATGGGCGCCGAGTACAGCGCGTTGCGGCGGCCGTCGGCCCAGGTATCCCAGTGGCGCACGAACATCTGGTCGTAGACCATGCCGCTGGCCTTGTTCTTGGCCTTTTCATCGAGGCGTTTTTTCGTGCAGGCGAGGTCCGCGCAATCGAGGAAGACGCCCATGCTGAAGGCCAGGCGGTCGCCCTGCGGCGACAGACGGTAGGTGTCCACGTCCAGCGCCAGGTCGGTGACCTTGGCCGCTTCGCCGCCGTTCAGGGGCAGCTGCCACACTTGCGAGGAGCCGGAACGGCCGGACAGGAAGTAGATGGCGTCGCCGTTCGGCGACCATTGCGGGTCGCTGGCGCTGGCTTCGCCGCGCGTGAGCTGGCGCGGCGCCGCGTTGGGCGCGCGCAGGTCGATCATCCACAGCTGCGTGTTGCCGCGGTTCTTGTCCAGGTTGGTGGTGCGCACCGTGTAGACGACGCGCGTGGCGTCCGGCGACAGCACGGGGCTGCCCACCCGTTCCATGGCAACCATGTCTTCCACGGTGAAGCCGCGCGGCGCGGCCAGCGCAGGCAAGGCGGCGGTGGTGGCCATGGCGGCACCGAATGCTCCCAAGAGCAGCAGACGTAAACTCATTCAAACTCCCGATTTTTATGACGACGTTGTCGATATGGTATTGACGTGGCCGGCTGTACCGCCGGCAGCCCGACATCATAGCAATAAAGAGCCGCCAGCATGGGGAGTTGACCGCCGGTTATCCGGCTGGCAGTGCCAGTTGGTCGAGCGGCACGTGGCCCAGGAAGCCGCCCTGGCTGTGTGCCGGCACGCCGTGCTCGATGGCGTGGGCAAAGCGGATGCCGGGGTCCGTTTCCAGCGTCGCCAGCACGCGCGCCACGTTCGGATAGCTTGCCAGGCTGGCCAGCTGCAGCGGTTCGGCCCAGCGCGCCGTGGCGGCCAGGTAGGCGTCGGCGATGCCTGGCGCCGTGTCCGAGGCCAGCCAGCTGCGGCCGGTCAGCAGGCGCTCCAGGTGGGCCAGGCTTTTGTTGACCTTTTCGATGGCCATCTCGCGCCAGACGGCCGCGCGCGCATCGCTTTCCGGCGCGCGCGCCGCCTGGAAGGCGGGCATGAAGGCCGCGTGAAACGTCGTGTGCAGGAAGGACAGCACGCTGTTCAGGCGGTCGTAGCCGGGCGTGCCTTGCGCATAGCCCAGGCCTTTGTGCGGCGCGCGGGCGGCGATGTGCAGCAGGATCGCCATGCTTTCCAGCAGCGGCGTGCCCGCGTGCGTGAGCAGGGCCGGCGTCTGGCCCAGGGGATTGATGGCGAGAAAGGCGGGATGCTGCTTGCTGGCCGGATCGCGCGCTTCCACGCGGGCCAGGCGATACGGCAAGCCGCTCCATTCGAGGGCGGCGATGGCGGCAAACGAGCAGCCGAACGGCACGCTGTAGATCAGGGTGGTTTCCAAGTCGAGACTCCATATGGGCTGAGGGAAGGGCAGTCTAGCCCCTGTGGTTACTATTTGGAAGAAGGCAGAATAATGTGGTATAGGTACATTTTTTATACCAGATAGGGCATGCACATGAAAGACAATGTCTCCGGCTGCGCCGTGGAAGAAGCCATGCGGTTGCTGGGCGGGCGCTGGCGCATCGTGCTGCTCAGCTATCTGATGGGGGGAGCGAAGCGCTTCAGTGAAATCCGCCGCGCCGTGCCGAATATCTCGCAACGCATGCTGACCCTGGACTTGCGCGCGCTGGAAGAGGCGGGCTTGCTGACGCGCACGGTCTACGCGGAAGTGCCCGTGAAGGTGGAATACCGGCTGACGGACGAGGGCCTGCGCCTGCGGGAACTGGTCGAGATGCTGCGCGCCATCGGCTTGCGCCTGCGGGGACAAGCGGACGGGGGCGGGGCTTTTCTCGCGCCCGATGCGGTGAATCATTCCCAATAGAAACAGCTGATTTGATGCAAAGTGCTAGACTGCCGGCCTTTGACCACGACTCTCGACACCCATGCGCCTGACTGCCTTTGCCCTGACCGCCGCCGCCCTGTTCACCACCTTGCCCGCGCAGGCGGCAACCATGCCGACACTCGAACAAATCCACGCCGCCGTGCAGGTGGGCGTGGCCAAGACCCAAGCCAAGATGCAATCGACTATGCCGGTACCGATCGCCGTCAAGGTCACCAGCTTGACCGGCTGCCAGGATTCGCAGGAAGTGCCAGGCGAAGTGGTGTGCCTGGTCGCCATGCGCGGGGGCATGCGCGATGCTTTCATGGTGCTGCCGTTGCGCAACGAGAACGGTACCTGGGTGGGTGTCGAGCGCAAGGACGCCAAGTTCGCGGGACCGTCGCCGGCCGAGGCGCAAGCGATGATACGCGCCTGGGCCAAGGAAGAAGTGGCGCGCAATCCGGAAGCGGCCAAGGATGTGCAGATGCAGGAAGCGCAGAGTACCATGCAAGTGAAAGCCGTCAACGAGTGCGAGGTCAAGCGCAAGACGGGCTACCTCGTGTGCGATACGGAATTGAGCGTGCCGAGCCGCCCTGACGGCATCAAGACGGAACTGACATTCATGTTGGAAGGCGCCGGCTGGCGCTACGTGCCCCGTTAAGCGCCGCGCCGTTTGCCGCCGGGACAGCCACACTGTTCCGGCGCCGCTCCCGCCATCCCCCTGCGGCCACGCTGCCGCCTGCAATATTTGCAGATTCGCAAGGCAATTTCGCAAGTAAAAATTGCCGATTTAAATTAATAATTAAATATTAAAATTAAGATATCGGTGCAGACTGCCGCCGGCTTCCTGCCGTCCTGCATTTGCCCGCTTCCCCGTGCCGGCACGGGCTACAGCCAAGGATCCGACCATGCGACTCAATCTTCCCGTCAGCGATACCGAGATCAATCTGAGCGATACCGAGACCATCGTCTCGACTACCGACTTGCAAGGCAATATCACGTATGCCAACCCGTATTTCATCGCCGTCAGTGGCTATAGCGCCGAGGAATTGATCGGCGCGCCGCAAAATATCCTGCGCCACCCGGACATGCCGGCGGAAGCGTTTGCCGATTTCTGGGCCACCATCCGTTCGGGGCGTTCGTGGAGCGGCATGGTGAAAAACCGCTGCAAGAATGGCGATTACTACTGGGTGCTGGCAAATGTCACGCCCGTGGTCGAGGATGGCGTGGCCGTCGGCTACATGTCCGTGCGCACCAAGCCCACGCGCCAGCAGGTGGCGCAGGCGTCCGCCCTGTACGCGCGCATCAAGGCGGGCCAGGCCGACGGCATCGTCATCAGCCAGGGTGCGGCCGTGCGCACGGGTTGGCTGGCCCGGCTGGCCAGCTTGCGCGATTTGCCGCTGGGCAAGCGCATCGGCTGGAACCTGGGCTTGCTGAGCCTGGTATTGCTGCTGCAGCTGGCGTGGAATGCGGGCGTGCTGCCGGCCGGCGCGGGCGGCTGGCTGACGGGCTTGTCCGTGGCGGCCTTGTGTGCAACCCTGTATTTCTGGCACAGCCTGCACCGTGCCGTGCTGCAGCCGCTGCAGCAGGCGCGCCAGGCTTGCGACGTGATGGCGGGTGGCGACCTGACGGGCGAGCTCGACACGACGCGGCGCGACGAGATGGGGCAATTGCTGCGTTCGCTGCGCCAGTTGCGCGTGAATCTGCACTCCATCGTGGGCGATGTGCGCGGTAATTTCTTGCGCATCAGCATGGCCAGCCAGGAAATCGCCGCCGGCAATATGGACTTGTCGGGGCGCACGGAAGCGCAGGCGTCCGCCCTGCAGCAGACGGCCTCGAGCATGGAGCAGCTGGCCGCCACGGTGCAGCAAAACAGCGGCAACGCCGTGCAGGCCAGCGACATGGCGGGCAAGGTGCATGGCCTGGCGGGGCGGGGCGGCGAGATCGTCGGCCAGATGGTGAACATGATGGCGGACATTGACGCCTCGTCGAAGAAGATCGGCGATATCACGGGCATCATCGAGGGCATCGCCTTCCAGACGAATATCCTGGCCTTGAACGCGGCCGTGGAAGCGGCGCGCGCGGGCGACCAGGGGCGGGGCTTTGCCGTCGTGGCGGGCGAAGTGCGCAGCCTGGCCCACCGCAGCGCGGCAGCCGCCACGGAAATCAAGCAATTGATCACGGCGTCGCTGGAGCAGGTGCAGGCGGGCGCGAAGCTGGCGCAGCAGGCGGGCGTCAGCAGCGCCGAGATGCTGGGCGCCGTGCAGGGCGTGCACGGCATCATGGAAGAGATCGCTTCCGCCTCGCGCGAGCAAAGCCACGGCATCGGCCAGGTCAACATGGCCGTCACGCAGATGGATGAAGTGACGCAGCAGAACGCGGCGCTGGTGGAGGAATCGGCGGCTGCTTCGGCGTCCTTGCAGGACCAGACCTTGCAGCTGGAGCAAGCGATGGCCTTGTTCAAGCTGGACCGGCGGCGCGGCGGTCAGGCAAGCGCCGCCACTTCCCCGCGCACGGGGGAGCGCCGCCGCGCTACAGCAGGCGCTCTGACAACGCCTTGAACGGGATCTTGCGCACGAGGAAGGCAAACGGCGGGGACAGGGGCGGCAACTGTCCCAGCAAACCGCAGTCGGCGCGCAAGGCCGTCAGTGCTTGCACCTGATCCAGATCAACGGGCAAGTCGATTTCGCCGAAGACCAGCTTGCCGTTGCGGGGCACGTGCGCGATGGCCGCATCCTGGCAGGCGAGAAAGGCGACGGCGTCGTGCCAGTTGCCGAATAGTTGCTGCCAATCCGTATCGAGCGCACGCTCCGCAGCGATGTCGGCCTGTACGTCCAGCGACGGGGCGCTGCCGGCGCCGCCGGCAATGCTGCAGCGGGCTTGCGTGGCAGTGACGTCCAGGGTCATGCCGGCAGCCAGGTGCGTGGGCAGGATATCGCTGAACAGCCGCGTGCCCAGCGCATGGGGCAGGCTATCCATGATGTTTTTCAGGAAGTAGACGCAGGGCACGGCGGGCGCGCCCGGCGGCGTGTGGTCCAGGTACAGGCGCCAGTTGCTTTGCAGGGGCGATGGCAGCAGGCGGCGCAGCGGGCCCGGCAGGGCAGGGCCGAAGTGCCCGTGGCGGTAGGTCAGCACCGTGAACGGCGTCTTGCCGTCGCGCTGCCACAAGGTCACGCCGGCGGGCAGCAGTTGCTGCGCGGCCTGCGCGTCGACGAGCCAGCTTACGTACACGACGTCGCGCACGTCGCTATGCAGGGTGACGAAAGGCAGGCGGGACAGGATGGCCTGGCGGACATCGGCAAAGTGCGTGCAGTTGGCGAGCGCGGCAAACAGGCGCCCCGGCCAGCCCGCGCGCGGGTGGCGGTAAGTGTTGTCTTGCAATGGAAAAGCTTTCGGGTGGAATACGGAAAGGTGCATACGCTTGCGCGGCAACGCCCGCCCACATCATCGCGCACAGCGCAGCTGATTTGGGCGGGCGTGACGATTACTGCATGTGCCAGCCGTGGCTGACGACGATGGACTGGCCGCTCAGTGCCGTCGACGGGAACGCCGCCAGGAAGATGGCCGTTTGCGCCACGTCCTGCGTGGTGGTGAATTCGCCGTCGATGGTTTCCTTCAGCATCACGTTCTTGATCACTTCCTCTTCCGTGATCTTCAGCTGGGCCGCCTGTTCGGGGATTTGCTTGTCGACCAGCGGCGTGCGCACGAAGCCGGGGCAGATGACGTTGGCGCGGATATGGTCTTTCGCGCCTTCCTTGGCCACCACCTTGGCCAGGCCCAGCAAACCGTGCTTGGCGGCCACATAGGCGCTCTTGAACGGCGAGCCTTCGTGCGAGTGCACGGAACCCATGTAGATGATGGCGCCGCCGCGGCCCGCCTTGATCATTTCGCGCATGCAGGCGCGCGTGGTGAGGAAGGCGCCGTCCAGGTGGATGGCCAGCATCTTTTTCCACTGGTCGAACGGGTAGTCGACGACGGGGCTGATGATCTGGATGCCCGCGTTGCTGATCAGGATATCGATGCCGCCGAAGTGGGCCGCGGCATCCGCCACGCCCTGGTCGACTTGTGCTTCGCTGGAAACATCCATGGCGACGGCAAATGCCTGGCCGCCCGATTGCTTGATTTCCTCGGCCGTCTTGCTGGCCGCTTCCAGGGCCAGGTCGGCGATGACGACCTTGGCGCCCTGTTTCGCGTATTCAATGGCCATTTCCTTGCCGATACCACTGGCGGCGCCGGTAATCAGTGCGACTTTGTCTTTGAGTTGCATATTAATCCTTTGCATTGCGGGTTGGAGTGATCGTGGGAGGTCAGACTATGCCAGTATAGCCAGAAAATGCGCCAGGCATGGCCCGCGCACGCCTATACGTCCGCTTGCCTGGCCTGCAATTCCTGCAGGCGCCAGGCGCCGGGATTGGTGCCCGTCCACACGCGAAACGCGTGGTTGAAGGCGCTCTGTTCCTGGTAGCCAAGCAGGAAGGCGATGTCGACCAGCGACAGGCCAGGCTGGCGCAGATAATCGCGCGCCAGGCCGTACCTGGCCTGGTCCAGCAGGGCCTGGAAACTGGTGCCCGCGTCGGCCAGCTTGCGCTGCAGGGTGCGCGGCGTGACGGCCAAGGCGGCGGCAACGGTGGCCAGCCGGGCGGAACCCTGGCGCAAGCCGCCCACGATGGCTGCATGCACCTGCGCTTCGATGCCGCCGCCCGTCCCCGCTTCGGCCTGGCGCTGCGCCAGCAGCTGTTCCGCATGCTGGCACAGCACGGGGTACAGGCTGACGTCCGCGTTCGGCACGGGCCAGTCCAGCAATTGCGCGTCGAAGGTGGCCGTGTTGGCGGGTGCGCCGAAGGCGGGCAGGCTGCCCAGCACGCGCACGTATTCGTCGCGGTGCGCCTCGTGGCGCAGCAGCTCGCCGCCGCCATCGTGCGTGAACGCCAGCTGGGCCGGCGGCAGCGGCATGCCCGCCAGCCAGTCGCCGCACACGCGGATGCCGGCAAAGACGCTGTCGACCAGGTGCCGGCTGGCGCCCGGGTAGTTGCTTGCCCAGCGGTAATGCGCGACGGCGCCGTCGCGCTGCAGGGTCGAGCGGCCCAGGTCGTGCGCCAGCCGTTCATAGCGGGCCGTCTGTTCCAGCGCCTGGCCCACGTTGCTGCAACTGAGCAGTATCAAACCGTAGGCGCTGTAGGTGCCCATGCGCACGCGCTGGCCCACGTGCAGGCCGAAATGCGCGTCGCCCGCCAGCTGGGCGCCCGCATCGAGCAGGCGCACGTAATCGCGCGCGGCCAGGCTGGCCGCGGACGCTTCCAGGTTGTGCGGCGCCACGCCGGCCGCCTGCGCCAGCGTGGCCGCTGCGATGCCGTGCGCGCTGGCCGCTTCCAGCAGCGGCTGCAGATAGGCGCCGGCGACCCGGCCTTCCGCGTGGTGGCTGTCAGTGCCTGGCATGATGGAACAATGCGATTGTCATGAAAAACCAATACCCCTGGCCTGTGGCGGCATATGCTGTTGATCTGGCAAGGACAGTATAGCAAGCCGCCGTGGCGCGCAACTGGGACTGCACAGGGGGAAACCGATGCAACGCTGGAATGGCTGGGGGGACGAGAGCGTCACGTACGCGCTGAGTGCGGAGGCGCTGGCATTCCTGGGCGAGCGCCTGGGGCTGGGCAGTCCCATTCACGACGCGACCTTTGACGACGCCTGCGCGCAGGTGCCCGCGTCGCGCCTGGCGCCGCATCCGCTGATCGATACCCGGCCTGCCACGCGCGTGCGCCATGCGCTCGGCCAAAGCCTGCCCGACTGGTTCAAGCTGCGCCACGGCCGCATCGGCGCGGTGCCCGATGGCGTGGCCTTTCCCGACAGCGCGCTGCAGGTGCGCCAGCTGCTCGAGTATGCGCGCCACGCCTGCGTGGCCGTGATACCGCACGGCGGCGGCACCAGTGTGGCCGGGCACCTGACGGTGGCGGCGGGGCCGCGTCCCGTGCTGTCGCTGAGCCTCCAGCGGCTGTCTGCGCTGGGCCACCTGGACCGCGAGGCGCAGCTGGCCACGTTCGGCGCGGGCGTCTACGGCCCCGACCTGGAAGCGCAGCTGCGCGCGCATGGCTATACGCTGGGCCACTATCCGCAGTCGTTCGAATACTCCACCCTGGGCGGCTGGATCGCCACGCGCTCGTCGGGCCAGCAATCATTGCGCTATGGCCGCATCGAGCAGCTGTTCGCGGGCGGCGAGGTGGAAACGCCTTGCGGCACCTTGACCATCCCCACGTTTCCCGCTTCGGCGGCCGGCATCGATCTGCGCGAAATGGTGCTCGGCTCCGAAGGGCGGCTGGGCATCCTGACGCAGGCCACCGTGCGCGTCTCGCCGCTGCCGCCCCATGAAGCGTTCCACGCCGTGTTTTTCCCCGACTGGGGCCAGGCACAGGCGGCCGTGCGGGCGCTGGCCCAGGCGCGCCTGCCCCTGTGCATGCTGCGCCTGTCGAACGCGCTGGAAACGCAGACCATGCTGACCCTGGCCGGCCACAAGAAGCTGGTGGGCCTGTTGGAGCGCTACCTGTCCCTGCGCGGTTGCGGCGACAGCAAATGCATGCTGATGGTGGGCGTCAGCGGGGAAGAAAAGCCGGCGCGCACGGCCCTGCGCGGCGCGCTGGCGCTGGCCCGCCGGCACAGGGGCGTGCACGTGGGGCGGCACATGGGCGACAAGTGGAAGCAGGGCCGCTTTCGCAATGTCTACCTGCGCAATGGCGCCTGGGAGCACGGTTACGTCATCGATACGGTGGAAACGGCCGTCGACTGGTCCCGCGTGGCGCCGATGATGGCGGCGCTGGAGCAGGCGGGGGCTGGCGCGCTGGCCGCGCACGGCGAGCAGGTGCACGCCTACACGCACCTGTCGCACGTGTATGCGCAGGGCGCCAGCGTCTACACCACGTATGTGTACCGGCTGGCGCCCACGTACGAGGAAAACATGGCGCGCTGGCGCAGCCTGAAGGATGCGGCCAGCGCCGCCATCGTGGCCAACGGCGGCACCATCAGCCACCAGCATGGCGTGGGCACGGACCACGCGCCGTGGCTGGCAGCGGAAAAGGGAGAGCTGGGCATCGCGGCCATGCGCGCGCTGTTCCGCCAGTTCGACCCGCAGGGCATGATGAACCCCGGCAAACTGCTGCCCGAAGCGGGAGGCGGCCTGTGAACGCCGCCGCGCCGCGCAGGGCGGATCTGCCTGGCGTGCTGGCGCGCGAATGGGATGTGCTGATCGTCGGCGGCGGCATCACGGGCGCCGGCATCCTGCTGGAAGCGGCCCGGCGCGGCTTGACGGCGCTGCTGGTGGAGCAGCGCGATTTCGCCTGGGGCACGTCGAGCCGCTCCTCGAAGCTGGTGCACGGCGGCTTGCGCTATCTGAAGCAGGGCCAGTTTGCGATGACGCGCGAGTCGGTGCATGAGCGGCAAGCCTTGCTGACGGATGCGGCAGGGCTGGTCGAGCCGCAAGGCTTTGCCTTCGGCGACTACGCCGGCAGGAAACCGGGCCGGCGCCAGTTCATGCTGGGGCTGGCCATCTATGACGTGATGGCGGGCCGGCGCGCGCGCCGCTATGTCGATGCGGCGGATTTTTGCATGCTGGCGCCGCACGTCCAGCGCGAAGGGCTGCGGGGCGGCATGCTGTACCAGGACGCCAAGACGGACGATGCGCGCCTGGTGCTGCGCGTGCTGCAGGAAGCGCGCCGCCATGGCGGCGTGGCCGTCAATTACCTGGGCGTGGCATCGCTGCTGCGCGAAGATGGCAAGGTCGTCGGCGCCACCTTGAACGATGCGCTCGATGGCGCAGTGTCCGCCGTGTGCGCGCGCCTGGTGATCAGCGCCACGGGCGCCTGGGCCGACGGCTTGCGCGGCCAGGCGGGAGAAAAACCGAAGCTGCGGCCCCTGCGCGGCAGCCATCTGCTGCTGCCCGCCTGGCGTTTGCCGCTGGCGCAGGCCGTCAGCCTGATGCATCCGCGCGATGGCCGCCCCGTCTTCGCCTATCCCTGGGAAGGCGTGACCCTGGTGGGCACCACCGATGTGGACCACCGCGCCAGCCTGGACCTGGAACCGGCCATCACGCGTGCCGAACTCGATTACCTGCTGGCGGCGCTGCGCTGGCAGTTTCCGCAGCTGGCGCTGGGCGAAGACGATGTGCTGGCCACGTTTGCCGGCGTGCGTCCCGTGATCGACAGCGGCCAGCTTGACCCGTCGAAGGAAGCGCGCGAACATGCGCTGTGGCTGGAAAACGGCTTGCTGACGGTGGCGGGCGGCAAGCTGACGACGTTCCGCGTGATCGCCCTCGACGCGCTGCGCCAGGCCGCGCCGCTGCTGCCGGGCTGGCAGGCGGATTTGCGTCCGCAACCCATTTTCGATGCCGCGCCGCCCCTGTCGGGCAAGGCCCTGGCGCTCGATGGCGAACAGCGCGCGCGCTTGCTGGGCCGCCATGGCGCGGCCGCGCAGGCGCTGTGCGATGCGGCGCACGAGGGCGAGCTGGCGCCGGTTCCCGGCACGCAGACCCTGTGGGCGCAGCTGCGCTGGGGCGCGCGCAGCGAGGACGTGCAGCACCTGGACGACCTGCTGCTGCGGCGCACGCGCCTCGGTTTGCAGCTAGCCGGCGGCGCGCTTGCTATCATGCCGCGCCTGCGCAGCATCTGCCAGCGCGAACTGGGGTGGGATGATGTACGCTGGGATGCGGAGCAGGCGCGCTACCTGGCCCTGTGGCGCAGTCATTACAGCGTGCCGCAAGGCGAATGACGCAATGATAAAAACAGCAGCGATACAAGCAACGATAAAAATATAAAAGAGGAGAGCATCATCGAGACCACCTTGTTTGGCCAGCCCCTGGCGCTGGGCGATGCCCGCATCACCTATGACAGCCTGTCGCCGCTGGACCTGCGCCAGAGCGTGGCCGCCCTCGTCGACGACCTGGGGGAGGACCTGCTGCAGATCACGTGCGCGAATGGCGACATCGTCGACGTGGGCTGGTATCCGGCCTGGCATGCGCAGGGGCGCTTGCGCGTGGTGGCCGTGCGGGGACAGGACTGGGAAGCGCCCGTGTTCAGCGCGCAGCCGGAAAAAGATCCGCAGGCGCTGCTGCAGGCGCTGCGCGCCGCGCTGGCCAGCGTGGCCTGAGCCATGGCTGCCGCACAGGGCAATGGCCCGTATATCCTCTCCATCGATAACGGCACGCAAAGCGTGCGCGCGCTGCTGTTCGACCGAGACGGCACGCTGGCGGCCAAGGCGCAAGTCTTCCTCGAACCGTATTACTCCGAGCACCCGGGCTGGGCCGAGCATGACGCCGACGGCTACTGGCAAGCCGTGTGCGAAGCGTGCCAGCAGCTGTGGCGCGGCACGGACATCGCCAGATCCTCGGTGGCCGGCGTGGCCGTCACCACGCAGCGCGGCACGGTGGTCAATGTGGACCGGGAGGGCCAGCCTTTGCGGCCCGCCATCACCTGGCTGGACCAGCGCAGCACGCACCAGATTCCCCAGCTGGCGCCGTGGTGGCGCGCCGCTTTCCGCGTCACGCGCCTCGATGGCACGATTGCGTATTTCCGCCGCGAGGCCGAAATCAACTGGATCAGCGCGCACCAGCCCGACATCTGGCGCCGCACGCATAAATTCCTGCTGCTGTCGGGTTTTCTGAATCACCGCCTGTGCGGCAATTACGTCGATTCGACGGGATCGCAAGTGGCCTACATCCCGTTCGACTACAAGCGCCACGCGTGGGCCGGGCGCTTCGACTGGAAATGGCAGGCGCTGGCGATTCAACGCGCCATGCTGCCCGAGCTGGTGACGCCGGGCACGCGCATGGGCGCCATCACGGCCGCTGCGGCCGCGGCGACGGGCATCCCGGAAGGTACCCCCTTGCTGGCGGCGGCCGCCGACAAGGCGTGCGAAGTGCTGGGCGCCGGCTGCGTGGAGCCGCACGTGGCGTGCCTGAGCTACGGCACCACGGCCACCATCAACACGACCAACCGCAAGTACGTGGAAGTGACGCGCTTCATCCCGCCGTATCCGGCCGCCATGCCGGGCGCCTACAGCACGGAAGTGCAGATCTTCCGCGGCTACTGGATGGTCAACTGGTTCAAGGAGCAGTTCGGCGACCGCGAACGGGCCGCCGCGGCCGAAGACGGCACGGGTTTGTCCGCCGAGGCGCTGTTCGACCGCCTGGTCGAGGCTGTGCCGCCCGGTTCCATGGGTCTGATGCTGCAGCCGTACTGGAGCCCCGGCATCAAGGTGCCGGGACCGGAAGCGAAGGGCGCCATGATCGGCTTTGGCGACGTGCACACGCGCGCACACATCTACCGCGCCATCCTCGAAGGCCTGGCGTATGCGCTGCGCGAAGGCAAGGAGCGCATCGAGCAGCGCAGCGGCATTGCCATC
Organism: Janthinobacterium violaceinigrum; assembly: GCF_009208555.1. Taxonomy (GTDB): domain Bacteria; phylum Pseudomonadota; class Gammaproteobacteria; order Burkholderiales; family Burkholderiaceae_D; genus Janthinobacterium; species Janthinobacterium violaceinigrum. The sequence goes on from NZ_WFLI01000010.1 coordinate 129,782, forward strand.
ACGGAGCTGCGCATCGCGGGCGGCGGCTCGCAAAGCGACGCGGCCATGCAGCTGACGGCCGATATCTTCGGCTTGCCCGCCGCGCGCGCTCACGTGTATGAAAGCTCGGGCCTGGGCGCCGCCATCGCCGCCGCCGTGGGCCTGGGCTGGCATGCGGATTTCCCCGCCGCCGTGCAGGCCATGACGCGCAAGGGCAGGGTGTTCCAGCCCCATCCCGAACACAGCCAGACTTACGAGCAGCTGTACCGGCGCGTGTACCGCAAGATGTATGCGCGGCTGCAGCCCCTGTACCGCGAGATTGCCGACATCACCGGCTATCCTGAATAAGCAGCCATCAAATCGTATTGCGAATCATTCGCATTGAGGTTATGATGTGTTCCGCATTTCACTAAGGCAATACATCCCCGGTGAGTGCGCTACGCCGCCGGCCACGCGCCGGCGCGTTTTCGCGCGGGCAGAATGCCGCCGCCACGCTCCCTTCAACGCCGCCGCTTGATCGTGCACTGTCTGTTCCCTCTGCCCAGCATTTTTTCATTCCAGAAGCATGAAGTAGTGAGCAACCCCAGGCAAGGATAGCAATGAAGATCAGCAGCAAACAAGGATGGTGCGCCACGGCGCGTACGGGCGGATTGACGCCGATGGCCGCCGCGCTGGCACTGGTGCTGGGCAGCGTGGGCGGCAGCGCCTGGGCGGCCGACAAGGCCGGCAAGGACGACGCGGCAAAGAACGACACGCAGATGCCCGCCATCAGCGTGTTTGGCGACGCCATCAGCGCCGGCACGGCCGGACGTTCGTACATCAGCAGCGCCGACATCGAACGCCAGCAAGCGGACAACGTGGCCTCGCTGCTCGACACCTTGCCCGGCGTGGACCTGGCCGGCACGGCCCGTCCCAGCGGCCAGAGCCTCAATATCTGGGGCTTCAATAAAGTCCAGGACGTGAAGGTCATCCTCGACGGCGTGCCCAAGGGGTTCGAAAAATACCGCCAGGGTTCCATCTTCATCGAGCCTGAGCTGATCAAGCAGATCGAAGTGAACAAGGGTGCGCATACCAGCCTGTATGGCAATGGCGGCTTCGGCGGCGTCATCACGGTCGAGACCAAGGATGCGCAGGACTTGCTGGAAGGCGGCGAGAACGTGGGCGCCATGGTGAAGTATTCGCGCCACTCGAACAATGGGGAAAACGACGCCACCGTGGCCGTCTACGGCCGCACGGCCGATGGCCGCTTCGATGCGATGGCGTTTACCACGCAGCGCAAGTCGGACGATTTGCGCAAACCCGATGGCAAGCCTTTCCGCTTTTCCGCCATCGATGCGCCATCGAGTCTGGCGAAACTGAATATCCGGTTGACGCCGGAGCAGCTGCTGACCCTGACGGCGATGAAGAGCGGCAGCACGGGCTGGGGCCCGTTCGCCGCCATGGGCGAGGACGTGCCCACGCCGACCGAGGCGGAAATCAGGAAGTACGGGCTGGAAGAGGCGTGGCAGCGCAAGGCCGTGTACCGCGACCAGAACGACGACACGTATTCCGTGAAATGGCAGTATGCGCCGCAGGACAACCCGTGGATCAAGCTGACGGCCAGCGCCGGCTATTCGCACACGGACCAGCATGACAAGCGCCTGCCATCGGCGTCGCTGGGTTCCTACCTGGGGTCGCTGGGCAACGAGAGCTGGGCTTCGTATGTGGACCGCATCGCCGAAGTGCGCAACGAAAGCGTGTTTTCCACGGGCGCCGTATCGCACGTGCTGCAAACGGGCCTGCAATGGCACAAGAACGTGCGCGACACCCTGATGTACTACCCGTCGTCGACGGCGCTGAAGGACCCCACGTATAACTATGGCTATTTCCAGCCCTACTACATGCCGGCCGGGCGCCAGGAGACCACGGGCCTGTATCTGCAGGACGCGATGACCTATGGCAGCGTCACCTTGACGGCGGCGCTGCGCCATGACCGTGTCGTTTCCGAGGGCGTGCCGAACAAGGCGTCGCGCTACAACAGCCCGCTGCCCGAGGCGGGCCACGATTTCCGCGAAAAGGCGCACGAGGACTGGTCGCCCCGCCTGGGCCTGTTCTGGAAGGCGTCCGGCACGCTGGCGCTGTTCGGCGACTTGAGCCGCACCTGGCGCGCGCCGACGATCGACGAGATGTATTCGAATGAATACTATGTCTCGTCCAGGCTTGGTTCATCCACGCCGGGCACCAGCCGCGACCTGGCCGTGGAGCGGGTGACAGCCGTGCGCATGGGCGCCATGCTGCACCACCAGAACGTGTTCATGGAACGCGACGACGTGCAGCTGCGCCTGACTGCCTACCGCAACAAGGTCAGCGACAACATCGGCCCGCGCCTGGGCATCCTGATCGAAGGCTATGTGCCGGGATCGGGCAAGGTGCCGCCGGCCCTGTCCGACTACCGCAACCTGGCCGGCTTCCATACGCAGGGCGTGGAAGTCGAGTCCTATTACAACTCGCCGCGCCTGTTTGCCAGCGCCTCGCTGTCGAAGCAGCGCGGCACGCGCACCGGATCGCAGCGCGACCCGTGGGGCGCGGACGAACCCGTGTCGACGATCGCGCCGGACAAGCTGATGGCGGGCCTGGGCTGGCGCATGCCGGACCTGGGCGCCAGCATCGGCTGGCAGGGCCGCTTCGTGGCCAAACAGGACCGTGTCCTGCCGGTGGGCAATGTGTACCGCTTGCCGCCGTCGAAAGGCTATGCGCTGCACACCCTGTTCGCTGCGTGGAATGGCCGGCAGGGCATCTGGCGCGGCACGGAAGTGCGGCTGACGGTCGACAATGTCTTCAACCGCAATTACATGCCCTACCTGAGCGAGGCGGTGACGGGCGTGGGACGCAATGCAAAGCTGAGTGTGTCGAGGAAGTTCTGATTTGCGTCAAGAATGGCGGGCCGGAGACGCGGGCCTGAGAAAATGCCGATGGCAGCGTTGCAGCTCCTTGCCCTCGCTATTTTTCAGGCCCGCTTGGCCCGGGCCCGACAACATCACCGCAGCACCAGCGCCTTGACCGTCTCCCAGGCCGTGCTGCCCGACTGCATGGCGCGCACCTGGTTGCGGCCTCCTTCCTTGGCCGCGTACAGGGCGCGGTCGGCGGCGACGAACAGGGCCTTGCGGTCGTCCAGCTGGTGCGGCTCGATGGTGGCCACGCCGATGCTGACGGTGATCCACGGCGAGGTGCTGGAGCGCGGGTGCGGCAGTTGCAGCGCTTCGATGTGCGTGCGGATGGCCTCGGCCAGCAGCATGGCGTTGCCGGCGTCCGTGTCGGCGAACAGCAGGACGAATTCCTCGCCACCGTAGCGGGCCGCCAGGTCGCCCGGGCGCGCGGCGTGCGAATCGATGGCTTGCGCCACCTGCTGCAGGCAGCTGTCGCCGGCCGGGTGGCCCAGGCTGTCGTTGTACAGCTTGAAATGGTCGACGTCGAGCACCACCAGCGACAGGGCGCTGCCGCCACGCACGGCGCGCTGCCACTCTTTTTCCAGGAAGCTGTCGAAATGCCGGCGGTTGGCGATCTTCGTCAGCGGGTCGAGATAGGCGGCGCGCTGCAGCGCGTCTTCCGACTGCTTGTGGTGCGTGATGTCGTGCAGCAGGCCGATATACAGGGGCTGGCGCAGATACATGGGCGTCAGGGTCAGGTCCATGCTGAGCGCCTCGCCGTTACGGTGGCGGATGGCCACTTCGCGCGTGCCGTGGTTGTGCGCCGTCTCCGGATTGGCCGCGTACATGGCGAAGTAATCGAGGTATTCCTGCGTCACGAGAGGGCTGAGCAGCTCGGCGATGGAGCGCCCGGCCAGTTCGTTTTCGCGGTAGCCCAGGTACTGGTCGCAGGCGGGATTGGTGTACTGGATGCGGCCATCGGCCTCGATGATCAGCAAGCCCTCGGCCATGTTGTTGACGATGGTGCGCAGGCGCTCGGCCTGTTCCTGCTGCGTTTCATTGTTGCTGCGGATTTGCAGCTGGGCGCGCACGCGCGCGCACACTTCGGCCATGCGCAGCGGCTTGCCGATGTAATCGACGGCGCCGCAGTCGAAGCCGGCCACCACGTCTTCCGTCTCCGTCTTGGCGCTCATGAAGATGACGGGGATGCGCTGCGTCAGCGGGTGCTGCTTGAGGCGGCGGCAGGTTTCGATGCCATCCATGTCCGGCATCAGCACGTCGAGCAGGATCAGGTCGGGATGGGCGCGCTGGGCGATGGCCAGCGCCCGTTCGCCGGACGTGGCGACATAGGTTTGATACCCCTGTTCGCTCATCAGCTTGCGCAGCAGCTCAAGGTTGGCCGGCGCATCATCGACAATCAAAATGGCGGCTACACGCCGCTGGGAATGCCCCACACTGCCTGGACTCATTGCTTCCGGCCTTCTCGGATGTATTCTGCGATGCCAGCAGTTGCTGCACTTTCGGCGCTGCCGAAGCCCTGCATGCCGTGGCCGCCGCGGATGGCGGCAGGCAGGGTGGCAGCGGGAGTGTGGCCCTGGCCGCAGACCGCGGACCGTGAGCGCATGTACACGTGCAGTCAAAGGCTGACCGGGTTCAAATCTGATACAGCGCTCAAATCATACCGCTTTGCTAATTTTTTGGGTGAAAAATCGCTGCCGAGCGAGGCGATGAAATATTATTTTTATGCTACTTTTAAAAATAAATACACGAAGTTGCTGTCGTGAACGCGGATTTTAGGCGGAATAGATGCGTGCCCGTTGACGCCCGGGCAGCAGGGATGCGCCCCGCGGCATGCGGGGCGCAAGGGAGGCAATTACATTTTTGCGGCGATCAGCTTGCCCAGGATGGCGATGCCTTCGCGGATGCGTTCCGGCGGCACCGTCACGAACGACAGGCGCAAGGTGTGCGTGTCCGGCGTGTTCGCGTAGAACGGCGCGCCCGGCACGAAGGCCACCTTGTTGGCGATGGCTTCGTCGAGCAGTTGCATCGCATCGATGTGTTTCGGCAGGGTGACCCAGATGAACATGCCGCCTTCCGGTTTCGTCCAGGTGACGCCGGCCGGGAAGTGCTCTTCCAGCGCCGACAGCATGGCCTGGCACTGGTTGCCGTACAGGCTGCGGATGCTGGGGATATGGCGGTCCAGGAAGCCATCCTTGATCACTTCATGCACGACCATCTGCGTCAGCTGCGAGGTGTGCAGGTCGGCTGCCTGCTTGGCCAGTTCCAGGCGGCGCACCAGCGGCATCGGCGCCACCACGTAGCCCAGGCGGATGCCGGGCGTGAGCACTTTCGAGAACGAACCCATGTAGATCACGCCGTCCGGATTCATGTTGATCATCTTCGGATACGGCTCGCCGCTGTAGCTGAGGGCGCCGTACGGATCATCCTCGATCAGGGGCAGGCCGTGGCGGGCGCAGGTTTCCACCAGTTCCACGCGGCGCGCCACGGACAGGCTGCGGCCCGTGGGGTTCTGGAAGTTCGGCAGCGCGTACAACAGGCGCGCGCCCTCGGCGACGGGGTTGACCGACGACGGCACCAGGCCTTCGTCATCGGTGTCGACGGAAACGAATTCGGGACGGTAGACGGAAAACGCCTGCAGGGCGCCCAGGTAGCTGGGGGTTTCCACCAGGACCTTGCTGCCTTCGTCGATCAGGACCTTGCCCAGCAAGTCCAGCGCCTGCTGCGAGCCGGACGTCATCAGCACCTGTTCCGGCGCGATGGTGCTGCCAGTACTGGAGAGCGAGTCGGCGATCCACTGGCGCAGCGGCAGGTAGCCGTCGGTGGGACCGTATTGCAGGGCCACCTTGCCATTGTTCGACAGGACCTTGTCGAAGGCCGTCTTCATTTCTTCCACAGGGAAGGTGGCGGGCGAGGGCAGGCCGCCGGCAAACGAGATGATCTCGGGACGCTGCGTGATCTTCAGGATTTCGCGGATGAACGAGCTTTGCAGCTGTTCCGCGCGTTCGGCAAAGCGCCATTGGATCGGATTCGGATTTTCAATTTTCATACGAGTCTCACAGAAGATGCCGAGCTGCGCCGGCTGGATTTGTTGGCCCGCTTGTGGCGGTGCGTGCGCGAGCGGCGCCGGATAGGCGCCGCCAAGGTGCTGCGGTATTGTACGGCTTGCACGCCGCTCTGCCCATCCGCACGCGCAAGGGCGTTGCAAATGGGCGTCAAGCAGCGTTACTTCAGCTTGCGTCCGATCGCCACCACGGCGATCACGGCGCCGGCAAACAGCAGGCTGGCGCCTTCGAGCGGCTCGTGCAGCAGCACGGCCGCGCCCACCAGGGTGAGGAAAGGCTGCAGCAGCTGCGTCTGTCCCACGCGGGCCACGCCGCCCAGCGCCATGCCCCGGTACCAGAAAAAGAAACCGATAAACATGGAAAACACGGAGATGTAGGCAAAGCCCAGCCAGGCCGCGGCGCTGGCCTGCGCCATCAGCGCGCGCTGCGGCCAGGCGCTCCACAGCACCACGGGCAAGACAAAAGGCACGGCCAGCAGCAGCGCCCAGGAAATCACGTGCTGGCCCGGCATGGCTTGCGCCAGGCGCCCCCCTTCCGCGTAGCCGAGCGCGCCCAGCAGCACGGCGGCGAACATCAGCCAGTCGGCCAGGTGGAAGCTGCCGCCGCCCTGGCGCAGGGCGAAGGCCACCACCAGCGCCGTGCCGAGCAGGGCCATCAGCCAGAACGCGGGGGACGGGCGTTCCTTGCCGCGCAGTACGGCAAACACGGCCGTGGCCAGCGGCAGGATGCCCACCAGCACGGCGCCGTGCGAAGCGGGCAGGCTGCGCATGGCGATCGACGTCAGCCAGGGGAAACCCAGCACGCAGCCCAGCGAGACGAGCGCCAGCGGCAGCCACTGCTCGCGCCGCGGCAGGGGCGCGCGCTGGTGCCAGAGCCACAGCCCGGCCAGGCTGGCGGCCACCAGGGCGCGGCCCAGGGCGACAAAAGTGGGGTCGAGTTCGGCCACGGCCAGGCGCGTAAACGGCAGGGTCAGGCTGAAGAGGGCGACGGCGATCAGGCCCAGCAACAGGCCTTGGCGGTCGGCGCCAAGGCGCAGGGAGTGGCTGGAGGAAGTGCTGGCGTGCGATGGCATGGGTATCCTGGTACGGGTGGCATGGGTGAAGGCGGCGGGGTGGATGAATGCGCCCCATCCTGCTATCCTAGAGCCGAATAGCAATACAGTACAAATACACTTTCACGCATAATTTCACATACTGTCATGGTCAAATGAGTCATACACTTCCTTTGCTGTCGCGCGCCTCGGGCGAAACCCTGATCGACCAGATCGCGCGCTCGCTGGCGGCGCGCATCGATGACAAGCTGCTGCGCGGCGGCGCGCGCATGCCGTCGATCCGCCAGTGCGCCGCCACGCTGGGCGTGTCGTGCGCCACGGTGGTGGCCAGTTACGACAAGCTGGTGGCGCGCGGCTATCTCGAATCGCGGCGCGGCGCCGGCTTTTTCGTGCGCGAGCGTTCGCCCCTGAATACGCCGGTGCCGCCCGCTGGCGTGCTGGATGCGGCGGCGCAGCCCATGGACGTGGTGTGGCTGATCCGTAATATGTTCCGCCAGACGCCGGCCATCCCCGCGCCCGGCTCCGGCATGCTGCCCGCCGAATGGCTCGATGGCGACCTGGTGGCGCGCGCCTTGCGCGACGTCAGCCGCCAGCCCGGCAATTTGCTGCTGGGCTACGGCGCACCGCAGGGTTTCCTGCCGCTGCGCCAGCAGCTGCAACTGAAGCTGGCGGAGATGGAAATCGCCTGCCCGCCCGAACAGATCGTCACCACGGTGGGCGTGATGCAGGCGCTGGACCTGGTGGCGCGCGAGTTCGTGCGTCCCGGTGAAACGATTTTCGTCGACGATCCTGCGTATTGGCTGATGTTCGGCGCGTTTGCCGCCATGGGCATGCACGTCATCGGCATCCCGCGCCTGGCCGACGGCCCTGACATCGCCGTGCTGGCCGAGCTGGCGGCCCTGCACCGCCCCAGGCTGTACGTGATCAATTCGGTGCTGCACAACCCCAGTTCGACGTCGCTGTCGGCGGCCAAGGCTTTCCAGGTGCTGCGCCTGGCCGAACAGCACGACTTCCTGCTCGTCGAAGATGATATCTATTGCGACATGCACCCGGGCGGCGCCGTGCAGCCGGCCACGCGCCTGGCTGCGCTGGACCAGCTGCGCCGCGTGATTTACCTGGGCGGCTTTTCCAAGAGCCTGGCGGCGAACCTGCGCGTGGGCTTCATCGCCACCTCGCCGGAGCGGGCGCAGCGCCTGGCCGACCGCAAGATGCTGGCCACCTTGACCACCAGCGACATCGGCGAGCGCGTGGTGTACAAAATCCTCTCGCAGGGGCTGTACCGCAAGCATGCGGAGCGCCTGCGCGCGCGGCTCGACAAGGTGCGCGAGAGCACGTACCGCAAGGTCGAGCAGGCGGGCCTGCGTTTCGATCCTGCGCCGGCCGGCATGTTCGTGTGGGCCGATGCGGGTTGCGACACGAATCTGCTGGCCGAAAAGGCGCTGGCCGAGGGGCTGGTGCTGGCGCCGGGCAGCCTGTTTTCCCCGCGCCAGCTGCCGTCGACCCGCATGCGCCTGAACCTGGCCACCGTGCAGGATGAGCGCATCTGGGCATTCCTGGGCCGCGCACTGCGGTAAACTGGACATTTCATGACATTCGGCAGGGGCTCTTGAAATCGCCTGTAGCATCCCCAACTCCGTAGAATCCGTCCCATCCACAAGACTATGAGGTAAAAATGGCTGTCTCCGAAAAGCAAACCCTGGGTTTTCAGACCGAAGTGAAGCAGATGCTGCACCTGATGATCCATTCCCTGTACTCGAACAAGGAAATCTTCCTGCGCGAATTGATCTCGAACGCGTCCGACGCGGCCGACAAATTGCGCTTTGAAGCGATCGATAACGACGCCCTGTACGGCAACGATCACGAATTGAAGATCAAGGTCAGCTTCGACAAGGATGCGCGCACCATCACCATTTCCGACAACGGCATCGGCATGACCCGCGACGAGGCGATCTCGCACCTGGGCACCATCGCCAAGTCGGGCACCAAGGAATTCTTCGGCAAGCTGTCGGGCGACCAGCAGCAGGACGCGGCCCTGATCGGCCAGTTCGGCGTGGGCTTCTATTCCGGCTTCATCGTGGCCGACAAGATCACCGTCGAAACGCGCCGCGCCGGCGTGGACGCCTCCGAAGGCGTGCGCTGGGAGTCAAGCGGCGAAGGCGACTACAGCATCGAATCGATCGACAAGCCATCGCGCGGCACGGACATCATCCTGCACCTGCGCGAAGGCGAGGACGAGTTGCTGTCGAGCTGGAAGATCAAATCCATCATCCGCAAGTATTCGGACCATATCTCGCTGCCGATCGTGATGCAGAAGGAAGAGTGGGACGAAGAGAAAAAAGAAACCGTCCTGAAAGACGAATTCGAAACCGTCAACCAGGCCAGCGCCCTGTGGGCCCGCAACAAGGCCGACATTACGCCGGAACAGTACGACGAGTTCTACAAGCATGTGTCGCACGACTTCCAGGCGCCGCTCACGCACACGCACAACCGCGTCGAAGGCCGCAGCGAGTACACGCAGCTGCTGTACATCCCGGCCAAGGCACCGTTCGACATGTGGGACCGCAACAAGCGCGGCGGCATCAAGCTGTACGTCAAGCGCGTCTTCATCATGGACGATGCCGAGCAATTGATGCCGACCTACCTGCGTTTCGTGCGCGGGGTGATCGACTCGGCCGACCTGCCGCTGAACGTATCGCGTGAAATTCTGCAGGAATCGCGCGACGTGAAAGTGATCCGCGAAGGCTCGACCAAGCGCGTGCTGGGCATGCTGGAAGAACTGGCGAACGCGGACGAGCAGGACAAGAAAGACAAGTACGCCGTCTTCTGGAAGGAATTCGGCCAGGTGCTGAAAGAAGGCATCGGCGAAGATGCGGCCAACAAGGAGCGTCTGGCCAAGCTGCTGCGCTTTGCCTCGACGGCCAACGACAGCGATGAGCAAATCACCTCGTTCGCCGACTACGTGGCGCGCATGAAGGAAGGCCAGGACAAGATCTACTACGTCACGGCCGACAATTACGCCGCCGCCAAGAACAGCCCGCACCTGGAAATCTTCCGCAAGAAGGGTGTCGAAGTGCTGCTGCTGACGGACCGTGTCGATGAATGGATGCTGTCCTTCCTGCAGGATTTCGAAGGCAAGGAACTGGTCTCCGTCGCCAAGGGCGGCCTGGATCTGGGCGCGCTGGAAGACGAAGCGGAAAAGAAAGAGCACGAAGAAACGGAAACCTCGTACGCCGACCTGGTAGGCAAGATGAAGACCGTGCTGGCCGACAAGGCCAAGGACGTGCGCGTGACGTTCCGCCTGACCGATTCGCCAGCCTGCCTGGTGGCCGATGAAAACGAATTGTCGGGCAACCTGCTGCGCATGCTCAAAGCTGCGGGCCAGAGCGCGCCGGAATCGAAGCCGATTCTGGAAATCAATCCGAACCACCCGCTGGTGACGCGTTTGAAGTATGAAGACGCGGAAGGCGGCAAGTTCGGCGACTGGGCCAACATCCTGTTCGACCAGGCCATGCTGGCCGAAGGCGGTTCGCTGGCCGATCCGGCCAGTTTCGTGAAACGCCTGAACGAATTGCTGCTCAATACGGCGAAGTAATTTCCTGACCGCAAACGTCGGCAAGCCGGCCCTTTCCTCGTGAAAGGGCCGGCTTTTTTTATGCTACAGTGCGCGATTATTTTATTTTATGGAAAAAGCAATGGCGCATTGCCCGGCATGTGACAGTTCCAACGTTCAACGCCTCTCCATGGTGCATGCCTCCGGCATTTCAGGCACATCGACCCATATGTCGGGCAGGATAGATGGTGATTTCATCCACGGCCATGCGCATACGCACAGCCAGACCTTGCTGTCGCGCCAGGCCGCCAGGCCGACGATGCAGACCCACCAGAAGGCAGGGCTGATCGTGCTGGGCGTGATCATTTTTGTCATCGCCGCCGTCGTCTTTTACCAGGCTGGCGCAAATGGCCTGTTCTGGATCTTCGTGGCAGGGGGCGTCGCGTCCATCGCCTTGTCGCAAACGACCTTCGTCGCCAATTGGGACAAGGAGGCCGCCGCCCTGCAGGACAAATATGCGCGCACTTTCATGTGCCATGCCTGCGGCCACCGCTTCGTTCCCGTACTCAAGCAGCCATGAAAATCCGTTTGATGGCGGGCCTGGGCGCGCATGCGCTGGGCTGCCTGCTGTTTATCGCGTTGAGCTGGCTGGGATTTTTCCTGTACACGCAGCTGTTCGGCAGCCTTGGCTCGCGCGGCGTGGCGGGCGGCCTGGCCTTGCTGCTGGTGTTTTATGTGTATGCGGGCACGAATCTGTTGCTGGCGCTGCTGCCGCCTGGCAGGATGAAAGCGCTGCTGTGCGGCTTGCTGGGTGCGGCCGTGCTCGCGTATCTGCTGCCCCAGCATCCGCTGCGGGCCATCTACTTCAGCGTGCTGTCGGGCAGCTTGAGCTGGCTGGCCGTGCTGGCCAGCGCGCGTTTAAGCGGATACCTGCGCGGCTGACAGGGCGTTGACAAAGGCGGCGACGGCGCCGGCTGCCGCTGCCGGCGCCGCCTGCAGCAGCATGTGCGGCGCGGCGATATCGGCCAGCTGCGTGCCCGGTGCCAGGCGCGCGATGTGCAGCGCATTGGCGGGCGGCACCAGGCGGTCGTGGTGGGCGCGCAGATACAGTACGGGCAGGCTGCCGCGCGCGAAGCTGCGCGAGGCGTCGGTTTCCAGCACGGCGCGCAGGCGCTGGCGCAGCACGCCAGGGGGTACCTGCGCCAGCGCCCCCGCCAGCTCTGCCTGCAATTGCGGCGTGGCATAGGGTGCCAGCAGCGCCTGGCGCAGGGCGAAGCCGGGCAGGGCGCCAAAGGGGAGCAGATCCAGCAGGTGGCGCAGCGGCGCCAGCATCGGGCGCGGATTGCGCACGAACGAACAGCACAGGACCAGGGCTTGCATGCCGGGCGGCGGCGCGGCGCGCAGGGCGGCGCCCAGCGGTCCCGAAAACGACTCGGCCAGCACCACGAAAGGGCGGTCGCGCGGCAGGCGCTCGCGCACGAACGCTTCCAGTGCCGCGTAGTCCAGCGGTACGGCCGGGTAGGCGATGGCCCGGGTGCCGATGGCTGCCTGCGCGTGCAGGGCGGCCTCAAAATGCCGGAACAGACTGGCCGTGCCATCCATGCCGGGCAGGAGGACAAGCAGGGGCGAGGCAGGGGATGGTATCGTCATTGCGGCCATCATAGCAGCCCCGCCGGCGCACGCGCCGTCCGCCAGCCGCGCCGCATGGGGGCTGAGGCCATGCTAGAATCGCCGGCGCGCCCTGCGTGGCCGCAATTGCGGCCAAATCCCCGACTGACAGAATCATGCATATCATCTTTTCGAATTACCGCACCCTGGGCGGCGCCGTGCTGGCAGCGGCCTGCGTCCTTTCCCAGCCCGCCTGTGCCACGGCGGCACCCTCGGCGCCGGCCGGGAAAAGCCTGTCTTCGCTGCTGGCCGGCGGCCCCTTGCCGCGCCTGAGCGAAGACCCGCAAGTGCGCGCCGTCCTGTTCGACTTCTTCGGTTACGCGCGCGGCAGCTACACGGAAGACGATGAACTGCTGCTGGCGCAGGCGCTCGAGGCGATCAGCGAAAAGCGCGACGCCACGCGCACCGTGCTGGCCGATGGCCGCCAGCTGCTGGCGTCGATGAATGACCGCAAGCAGGGCCGCGAACGGGGCGCCATGCTGCTCGACAAGCGCGGCGCCATCATCGCCTTTGGCCTCGTCAACGGCCATTGCCACCTTGAGGGGCAGCCGCTGGCGAAAGTCTGCAATCCCGATCCGAACGCGGTGCTGACGGTCTTTCACCGCAAGGGCATGCTGGTCGGCGAAGCGGCGCCCTTGCTGGCCTGGGCCCGGCAATTGCCGCCCATGCTGGCGCTGATCGCGGGCGACAAGGAAGCGGGCGCCGACGGGCAGAAGATCGCCACGGTCGAATATGTGCTGGCGCAGCCGGCCTTGCCGGGCTGGAACCGCGCCCAGTTGCCGCCCGCGTATCCGCCCGCGCTGCTGCCGCTGCTGCTCGATAAATCCACGGTGCTGACGTCGGCCGGCGCGGGCGTGTTTGCCTATCCCCTCACCTTGAAGGGCAAGAAACAGAACAATGTGCTGGACCATGCCGAAGGCCGCCCGCCGCGCGACCTGGAAGTGGCGCTGCGCAGCTATGCCAGTTTTGACACGGTGGTGGAGCGCTACCGCCAGCTGGCCAAGGGCGCCCGGCTGCAGCGCAACGAGCGCACGGCCTACCTCGATGGCGACATGGGGCAGGGCAGCTACCGCGTCTACATCCGCAACACGGGTCCTGACGGCGTGATGATCGACGTGGCGCTGTGGCAGCGCAAGCTGGCGGCCAGCCGCTGATTTCAGCCAGGGCGCGGCTGCTCGTAGCCCAGTTGCACCAGCTGCGCGGCGATGGCGTCGTCGCGTGTCTTCCTGCCGGTGCGCAGGCGCGCATGCGTCAGGGACGGGGGCAAGCCATGCGCCAGCAAGGCGTCGATGTCGAGCATGGTCTCGGATGCCGACAACTGGCGCAGGGCGGGCAAGGTGGCGAGGCCGGGCAGGCTGTCGAGCGTCTTGCAGGTGTGCAGGTTCAGGCGTTCAAGCACGGGATTGGGCCCCAGCGCGATCTGCCGCAGCTTGATCTGGTCTTCCACCCATAGCGCCTGCAGCAGCGGGAAGCGGCCGATGTCGCCCAGCGTTTCCAGGCCGCGCACGCGTATCACTTCCAGTTTCCTCAGCAGCGGCGCCTCGATGTGCGCGATCGATGCGCGGCCGCCCAGCTGCAGCAGCAGCCTTTCCAGGCGGGCCATCTGCGAAATGAAATCCAGCGGCACCTTGTTCTTGATACGGTACAGCGACAGCTCGTGCAGCGCGGGCAGGCCGGCCACGGTGTCGATGTGCTGGTGGTGGCCCTCGATGACCAGGCTGGCCAGGTGCGCATAGTGGCGCAGGGGCGCCAGGTCGATATTGTCCCTGGCCGACTCGCCCAGATGCAGGTATTCGAGGCCGCGCAAATTCTCCAGCTGCAGGATGTCGGCTTGCGCCAGTTCGTACACGCCCAGGCTCAGGCGCTTCAGGTGGCGTAGTTCACCCAGCGCTTCCAGGTGGATGGCTTGCCGGTGGTAGTCGATGGACAGGCTGGCCACATGCGGCAGCGCGCGCAGGATGCGCGCATCGAACACCCTCGGGTCGTAACCGTAGATGCGGATGGTCAGCGCCGTGCCGCAGGTGGCGGCCAGGGCGTCGAGGTCGGCCAGCAGCGGTTCCGGCTCGGCCAGGGTATTGAACTGCACCAGCACCTGCTTGCCAGCGGCGATGGCGGCGCGGATCGCCGCGGCGTCGATGCGCTCGGGGTTCTGGATGCACTGCGGCCGTTCTGCTTGCGTCATGATCACAATCCTATGGGGTAGGTAACCTGCCTGGGGGGCGGACAGCCTTCCGGCCCCGGGAACGTCTGCTTGCCCGTGTCATCGTAGCGCTTGCCGCAATCGACGAGCACGCGCTTGCGGAAGATGAAAATGCTGGCCACCTTGCCGTTCGGGTGGTAGCAGATATTGTCGCCGTCGCGGTCGGTCGACGCGTAGCTGTTCATGGTTTGGCCATTCACCGTGCGCGTGCTGTGGCCGCTGCGCGGCTCCGTGCATTTGAGCTGGCCGCTTTCGTAGTACACGTTGAAGACGGAGGTATCGGCAGCGCGGTCGACCAGCAGTTCGTTCTTGCGCTTGCCGTTCGGGTAGTTCTCGTATCCCTCCTGGCGCTGGCCGTACTGGAAGGCGTAGTAAGACTGCGGTTTGCCGTCCGGGTAGTACATGTGGTGGTACTCGCACACGTCGTCGCGCGTGCTGCCGTATTCCTGGAAGGTGCAGCGGTGGATGTCGTTGAACAGCTGGCCGTCTTCATAGTATTCGCGCAGGTGCGTGAGCAGGCGGCCCTGGTCGATGACGGCCAGGCGTTCCGGCTTGCCGTTCGGGTAGTAGCGCGCGTCCAGGCCCTGCTTCTTGCCGTTGTCCCACAAGGTGTCGAGGCGCAGGATCTTGCCGCTGTCGTCGAACGCCTGTTCGCGCCCGTCCAGCTGGCCGCTGCGGAAGGTGGCCGTGTAGACCACGTATTCCTTGCCGGCGGGGCCCAGGTAGCGCGTGCGCGCGCCGTCCAGCATGCCCGCCTGGTAATGGTCGCGCAGGCGCAGCGCGCCGCTGGCGTCCGTGTCGACCGCCTCGCCCTGCTTCTTGCCGTTCACGAAAGTGACGCTTTGCGTGGCCTTGTCCTTGAGCTTGAGCTTCCACGGGCCGTCGCGCAAGCCGTCGATGAAGTTGCCGTCGCCGTCTTCCGTGATCCACGGCCCATGGCGCGTGCCGTTGACGTAGTTGCCGCGCGTGCGCAGCTGGCCTCCCATGCTGCGTTCGTGCGGGCCATTGAGCTGGCCGCCCGCATAGGTATCGAAACCCGTGACTTCGTCTTCGTCGGCATAGTTGACGACCGTCCAGCGGCCTTCGCGCTTGCCGGCCCGGTACATGCCGCTCTCGCTCTGCCTTGGGTAATCGAAGCGCCACAGGCCTTCCTGCAGGCCGTCGACGAAATGGCCTTTTTCGCTGCCTTCATGCATGCCTTCGCGCACCCACAGCCCCTGGCGCTTGCCTTTCACGTACTGGCCCCGTTCGACCACCGAGCCATCGTCCCAGGCCAGGCTGTAGAAGATCGACGGGCCGTCTTCGCTGCCCGTGAACTGCTGCGGCGCCGTTTCCCACGTCACTTGCCACAGGCGGTAATTGGGCAGGATGCCGGCGCCCGCATCGCTGTACAGGGTATAGCTGGCCGTCAGGTAGCGCTCGCCTTTTTTCAGGAAGGTTTTCTTGTAGGTGATGGCGTCCGTGCTGCCGGCGGCCACGGGCTTGCCGTCATCGCTGTAGTAGCCGACGATGGTGCCTTGCGTATGGTCGATGGCGTCGAAGTCCGCATTGCCGCTCTTGCCCCGCGCGACGCTGTAGTCCATGGGCGCCAGCTTGGCCAGCGCCGCCTTGACTTGCCCTGCATTGGGATTGGTGCTTTGCGCCGCGATGCGGTTCAGGGCCGGCTGCAAGCCGTCGAGGCGCCGGTATTTGCCGGAACTGCGGTGGTAGCGGTAGGCGCGCAAGCCATTCTTGTCGCCCTGGCGGAACAGCACCAGCATGGTTTGCACGCTGTCGTTCGTCTCCTTGTCCAGCGAGGCGTAGAAGACGGAGCGGATGACGGCGTTGCCGAACTGGTCGAGCAGGACGGGTTTCGCGCTGCCGCCCTTGCACTCGCAATAGTAGCCATTCACGCCATCCTTTTCCTTGAGGAAGGCGATATCGAAGCCGCTGTCCTGCGACGCGCTGATGGCGGGATGGGCGAGGCTCTTGCCTTCATAAAAGGGCGCGCCGTGGGCCAGCGCAGAGCAGAGGAGCAAGGGCAAAAGCAGACGTTTCATCGTGGGGCTGGCGCCGGGCGCCGCAATGGAAAGGCCACGATTCTGCCTGCGTTCTTACTTGTGGGCAAATACGGGCCTATCGTGCGCGCCCCGGTTCAGGGCTGGTGCGCGGCGCAGAAGTCCAGCAGCAGCTGTTCGCCTTCGGGCCAGGGGCCGTAGCCCGCATCGCCGTTGATATGGCCGGCGTCGCCGATCATGGTCAGTTCGCTGCCCCAGGCGGCGGCAAACGCGCGTGCGCGCGCGAAGCTGACGTAGGGATCATCGCCGCTGGCGACTACCAGGCTGGGAAACGGCAAGGCTTGCAGCGGCATGGGCGCAAAGCCCGTCGTGCCCGCAGGGTAGGAGGGCGCTTCCACGTCGCTGGGGGCGACGAGGAAGGCGCCGGCGATCCTGTGCGGCGAGCCGCTGGCAGCCCAGTGGGCCACCAGCGCGCAGGCCAGGCTGTGCGCGGCCAGCACGGGCGGGCGCGGGCAGGCGGCAATGGCGCGGTCGAGTTCCGTCACCCACTCGTCCTTGTCCGGCGTCTGCCATTGCCCGTGCGGCACGCGCGACCATTGCGGGTGGCGCGCTTCCCAACGGGTTTGCCAGTGCTGCGGCCCGGAATTCCACAGGCCGGCCAGGGTCAGGATCAGAGGCGACATCATTTTTCCTTATAAATAAATGCCGGACAAAATCGTGGCGAGCGGCAGTGGATTGTAGTCGAGACGCGCAGCTGTGCGCATGCACAGTGAGCATCGCAGGCCGCAAGGCGCGCCGCGCAGTAGATTTGGTCTGGCACTTTTAAAGTTCGGTGCGTAGGGCGAACAACTCCGGGAACAATACCACGTCGAGCATCTTGCGCAAGTAGCTCACGCCCGCCGTGCCGCCCGTGCCCGTCTTGAAGCCGATGATGCGTTCCACCGTCGTAACATGGCGGAAGCGCCAGAAGCGGAAGGCCGTTTCCAGGTCCACCAGCTTTTCGGCTAGTTCGTACAGGGCCCAGTGTTTCGACGGGTCGCGGTAGACTTCCAGCCAGGCCGCCTTGACCGAGGCGTCGGCGCTGGTCGGCAGGGTCCAGTCGGCATCGAGGCGCTCGGGAGCGATGGGCAGGCCGCTGCGCGCCAGCAGCTTGATGGCTTCATCGTAGACGGACGGCGTGCGCAGGGCGGCGTCGAGCACCTTGTAGGTGTCGGGCGCCGTCGTATGCACGTTGAGCAGGGCGGCGTTCTTGTTCCCCAAGATGAATTCGATTTCGCGGTACTGGAAGGACTGGAAGCCGGACGAGGCGCCCAGGTAGGGCCGGATGGCCGTGTATTCGGGCGGCGTCATGGTGGCCAGCACGTCCCAGGCATGCACCAGCTGGTCCATGATGCGCGCCACGCGGGCCAGCATCTTGAAGGCGGGCGCCAGGTCGCCGCTTTGCAGGTTGGCGCGCACGGCATGCATTTCGTGCAGCATCAGCTTCATCCACAGTTCGCTGGTCTGGTGCTGCACGATGAACAGCATTTCATTGTGGTTGGGCGAGAGCGGATGCTGGGCCGTGAGGATGCGGTCCAGCGCCAGGTAGTTGCCATAGCTCATCGATTCGCTGAAATCCATCTGCGCGCCATGCCACTCGGCGCCTTGCTGGCCGCCAGCGTGCATGGGGCAGCCGCTGCTGTTTTCCTTGTTCATATTCTTGTCGTCGCTCATGGGATGGATCAGGTGACGGCGTCGCGCTTGGCGGCGATGTCGTAGGCTTGGGTGTCGAGGATGTCGCGCAGGATTTCCACGGCATCCCACACGTCGGCAAAGCTCGTGTACAGGGGCGTGAAACCGAAGCGCATGATGGCCGGCTCGCGGTAGTCGCCGATCACGCCGCGCGCGATCAGCGCCTGCATCACGGCATAGCCGTGCGGGTGCGTGAAGCTGACCTGGCTGCCGCGCCGCGCATGTTCGCGCGGCGTGACGAGGCCCAGCGGATGGCTGGCGCAGCGCTGTTCCACCAGCGCGATGAACAGGTCCGTCAGGGCCAGCGACTTGTGGCGGATGGCTTCCATGCTCGTCTGCGCGAAGATCTCCAGGCCGCATTCGACCAGGGCCAGCGAGAGAATCGGCTGCGTGCCGCACAGGGCGCGGGCGATGCCGTCGGCCGGCGCAAAGCCCGGATCCATGGCGAACGGCGTGGCGTGGCCCCACCAGCCGGACAGCGGCTGGCGGAAGCGCGCCTGGTGCTTTTCCGGCACCCAGATGAAGGCGGGCGAGCCGGGGCCGCCATTCAGGTATTTATAGGTGCAGCCGACGGCCAGGTCGGCGCCGGCGCCGTTCAGGTCCAGCGGCACGGCGCCGGCCGAATGGGCCAGGTCCCACAGCGCCAGCGCCCCTTGCGCGTGGCAATGGCTGCTGATGGCGGCCATGTCGTGCTGGTAGCCGGTGCGGTAGTTGACGTGCGTGAGCATGGCGACGGCGCAATCGGCGTCGATGGCTTGCGCCAGTTCCTCGGGACTGTCGACCAGGCGCAGCTGGTAGCCCCGGTCCAGCCAGGCCGCCAGGCCTTGTGCCATGTACAGGTCGGTGGGGAAGTTGCTGCGTTCGCTGACGATGCTCCTGCGCGCGGCATGGGCGGGATCGGCGGCCTGCATCTGCAGGGCGGCGGCCAGCGCCTTGAACAGGTTGACGGAGGTGGTGTCGGTGATCACCACTTCGCCCGTGCCGGCGCCCAGCAGCGGGGCCAGGCGGTCGCCCAGGCGCTTGGGCAGGTCGAACCAGCCAGCCGTATTCCAGCTGCGGATCAGGTCCGTGCCCCATTCGGCCGTGATGACGTGCTGGGCACGGGCCAGCGCTGCCTTCGGCCGCGCACCCAGGGAATTGCCGTCGAGGTAAATCACGCCTTGCGGCAAGTCGAATTGCTGGCGCAGGGGCGCCAGACGATCATCGAGGTCGCGCGCGCTGCAGTCATGTCGAGAAATCATGGTGGCTTTCATTTTGGTACTTATCTGAATGGCACGATATTGCTTGAAGCCTAAAGTATTGTGCGGAAGCAGGCAGTGTAGCAAATCCCTGCCGCAAAGCGGTATTTCTGCCCTGGATGCAGCGTGAAAATAGCCGCCCTGCGGGGCGTCAACGAAAAAAATCACGATTTTTCAAAATATTTTCAAATAACCCTAAAGTTTTGCCAGACGCCGCCGTCAACGATTACATGAACGGTGTCAAACCGGTCAAAAACGGATGGGACTTTTTTTAAATATTTTTCAAAAAAGCCCTAAAGTTCCTGCCAAGGCAGCCGTTATCTAGGTAAGTAGGCTTGATTTCGGTCAAGTTGTTGTAAAAAAGTGATATTTATTGCAGGCCTGAAACGGGGTAAATCCCGCACCGCGCCCATCCCCCACATCCGCGCCGTTACTGGCGTGCGACCATGATCGAGCAGTGTTTGTCAGACAAACACCTACGGTCCCATCCGCTATTCCCCGACCAAAAATACAGTGCTTTGCCTCTGTTGCGTTTGATGTTGCTCCTGCAGAATGTATCTCACTGGCAACACACAACGCCAGCTGAATTCAACGGATTGAGGAGATGGAAATGACTGCTAACGATATGATGGCTGAGATTCGCGACGCTAACCTGAGCTACCTGATGCTGGCCCAGCAAATGATTCGTGCGGACAAGGTAACAGCCATCTTCCGTTTGGGCATAGCCGCCGAAATCGCCGAACTGATCGAAGGCATGAGCAACGCGCAGATCCTGAAACTGGCAGGCGGCAACATGATGCTGGCCCGCTTCCGTTTCGACGACAGCGCCATCCTGGGCATGTTGACGAACTACAATAAAGACCGTTCGCTGGCGCAATCGCACGCCGCCATCCTGATGGCTGGCCAAGGCGTCGAAGAAATCGCATAACGTCAATCTCGTCATTCAGAGTCGGTATCAGTCAGTAGTGGAGCACACAGCATGGCCAAGAAAAGTGTCGTATCGGAAGCGCAAGAAATCCAGCTGGCCATCGAATTGATACAGCTGGGCGCACGCCTGCAACTGCTGGAGACGGAAGTCTCGCTGTCGCGCGAACGCCTGCTGAATCTGTACAAGGAATTGAAGGGCGTCTCGCCGCCCAAGGGCATGCTGCCGTTTTCCACCGACTGGTTCCTCACCTGGCAACCGAATATCCACTCCTCGCTGTTCATCAATATCCACAAGTTCCTTATCGACCACGCAGGCGCCACCGGCATCGAAGCCGTGATGAAGGCATACAAGCTGTATCTGGAGCAGATGCCGCCCGAAGCGGGAGAAGAGCCGCTGCTGTCGCTGACGCGGGCCTGGACGCTCGTGCGCTTTTTCAGCAGCAAGATGCTGGACATGGCGCCCTGCGGCAAGTGCGGCGGCAAGTTTGTCGTCAACTGCCTCGACCTGAACGCCGATTATGTCTGCGGCCTGTGCCACATGCCTTCGCGTGCCGGCAAGACCAAGAAGGCGCGCGATGAGGCGGCCGCCGTTGCGCCGCCCGGCGTCGTCGCCTGATCCTGTCCCCAACATAGCCTCATGGAAAGCCGGAGCGGTCGCCAGACCGGACTCCGGCTTTTTCATGGCGCTTTCGCTTACACTGGCGTTTTCCTCCGGCGACTGTCCCATGCTGCAACAAATCCTGCGCGCGCCCGCGCTCAAGGCCATCCTGATCCAGGTGCTGGCCTTTCCCTTGATGTTGCTATTGGTATATGGCCTGGCGCGCGCCGGCCTGGCCATGTCGCTGCCGGTGGTGGCGTTGCTGCAGGGCGTGCTGGCCGCGCTCCTGACGTGGCGCGTGGGCCTGGCGCGCTGGTGGTGCGCGATCGGCCTGCTGTTTGCGCCCGCCTTGCTGGCCGCCAGCCTCCTCGATTGGCCTCCCGCCGTGTTCCTGGCGGCCTTTGTTTTCCTATTGAGCCTGTACTGGTCCACCTTCCGCACGCAAGTGCCGTTTTACCCGTCCGGCCCGAAAGTCTGGCAGGCGGTGGCCGAGTTGATTGCGGACCGCCCCGGCGTGCGGCTGGTCGATATCGGCAGCGGCCTGGGCGGCCTGGTGCTGGACTTGGCGCGGCGCCGGCCCGACGGGCAGTTTTGCGGCATCGAACTGGCGCCGCTGCCGTGGCTGGCCAGCCGCTTGCGTGCGCGGCTGACGGGCAGCGGCGCGCGTTTCCTGCGCGGCGATTACGCGGCGCTCGATTTCGGCCGCTACGATGTGGTCTTTGCCTACCTGTCGCCCGCGGCGATGGCAGCCCTGTGGATCAAGGCGGAAACGGAAATGTTGCCCGGTAGCATGCTTCTTAGTTACGAATTCCAGATTGCCGCGCGCGCGCCCGATAAGACCATCGCCGCCACAGAGGGTGGTCCTTTGCTTTACATATGGTGCTTTTAAGCAATTGTCTGCGTTATTTGCTTGCCCGTAGGGCAATCTCACGTTATTGTAGTTCCACACGGCATTTTCTCGGAATTACCTTGAAAAGCGGGGCATTTCAATTAACTTCCAGTTACTTTTTTTGCCGCTGTCTGCGCCGGCGGGGCCGCCGCCAGAAGACAGTACAGGTTTGAACATGCCGGGCATACAGTCCCGGCCATTATTGGGAGTCAGGGCACTTGTTAGTCATAATCGGATACATCATCGTCTGCGCCTCGGTTTTTGGCGGCTTCGCGTTGGCCGGCGGCCATCTGGCGGCGCTGTTCCAGCCGCTGGAGTTGCTGATGATCGGCGGCGCCGCCCTGGGCGCCTTCCTTGTTGGTAACAATAACAAGGCCATCAAGGCCACCCTGGCCGCCTTGCCCAGCCTGTTCAAGGGCTCGCGCTATACCAAAGAGCTGTACATGGAGCTGATGTCGCTGCTGTTCGAAGTGCTCAGCAAGGTGCGCAAGGAAGGCTTGATGTCGATCGAAGGCGATATCGACAGCCCGCAGGAAAGCCCTTTGTTTTCCAAGTATCCGGCCGTGCTGGCCGACCATCACATTGTCGAATTCATGACCGATTACCTGCGCCTGATGGTATCGGGCAACATGGATGCCTTCCAGATCGAAAACCTGATGGATAACGAAATCGAGACGCACCATCACGAAGGCGCCGTGCCGGCCCACGTGATTGCCAAGGTAGGCGATGGCTTGCCCGCTTTCGGTATCGTCGCCGCCGTCATGGGCGTGGTGCATACGATGGAATCGGTGGGCATACCGCCGGCCGAGCTGGGCATGCTGATCGCGCACGCGCTGGTCGGCACCTTCCTCGGCATCCTGCTGGCCTACGGTTTCGTGGGTCCCCTGGCCAGCCTGCTGGAGCAGAAGCTGGAAGAGTCGAGCAAGATGTTCCAGTGCGTGAAAGTGACCCTGCTGGCCAGCCTGAACGGCTATGCGCCGGCGCTGGCCGTGGAGTTCGGCCGCAAGGTGCTGTTCTCGACCGAGCGTCCGACGTTCAACGAGCTGGAAGACCACATCAAGAAATCGAAAACGAAGTAAGCAGTGAAAATACGCCTGGACACCATGAGTCATATGCAGCACACGGAAGGGGGACGCCATGGCCGATGAAGGCATGCGCCCGATTATCGTCAAGCGTATCAAGAAGACGGCTGGCGGACACCATGGCGGGGCGTGGAAAATCGCCTACGCCGACTTTGTCACGGCCATGATGGCCTTTTTCCTGCTGATGTGGTTGCTGGGCTCCACCTCGAAGGGCGACTTGAACGGCATCTCCGAATTCTTCAAGACGCCGCTGAAAGTGGCGATGGCGGGCGGCTCCGGCAGCGGCGAGAGCAATTCCGTGATCCAGGGCGGCGGGCAGGACCTGTCGCGCCAGGATGGCCAGGTACGCAAGGCGCAGGAAGAGCAGCAGCGCAAGTCCTTCGACCTCAATTCCGCCAAGGCCGCGCTGGAACGCGAGGAAGGCCGGCGCCTGCAGGCATTGAAGGCGCGCATCGAAGCGACCATCGACGCCAATCCCCTGCTGAAAAAATACAAGAACCAATTGCTGCTCGATATCACCAGCGAAGGCTTGCGCATCCAGATCGTCGACGAGCAGAACCGTCCGATGTTTGCGCTCGCCAATGCGAATCTGCAGCCGTACACCAAGGAAATCCTGCATGCCATCGGCTCCGTGCTCAATGAAGTGCCGAACCGCATCGGCCTGTCCGGGCATACGGATTCGACGCCCTACATGAGCGATGCCGGCTACAGCAACTGGGAATTATCGGCGGACCGCGCGAATGCGTCGCGGCGCGAACTGGTGATTGGCGGCATGAAGGAAGAAAAAGTATTGCGCGTGGTGGGACTGGGTTCGGCCGCCCACCTGGACAAGCTCGACCCCTTCAATCCGATCAACCGGCGCATCAGCATCATCGTCATGAACAAACGCACGGAAGAAAATGTCCTGCGCGATGGTTCGGCGATCGAGCTGCCCGTGACGGATGCCGCTGCCGCCGCCGTGGCGACAGGGCTGGCGGCCGGTGCGCCACCCGCGGCGGCACCAGCCCCCAGCCCGGCAGCGGCGAAAAAATAACACGCAAGGCTATCGACGCGTGGTGTATTGAAACAATGAGACCTTTATGACAAGAAAGAAAATACTTGGCTCGCATGTAAAGCGCCTGCTGTCTGGCGTGTCGGACCATGGCCGCAAGCACTTGACGGAGGTGGAAACCGACCTGGTGCAGACCGGCATCTTGCTGGAAGAGGCGATCGAGAAGCTGTCCTTCAATTTCATGGCGATACACGCAGCCGTCGCTGCGCAGCAGGACACCATCGCCCTGCTGCTCGAAGGCGGTATTCCGGCCGAGCAGCAGCGTGAAAAACTGCTGGCGCTGCAGGATGAGGTGGGGGGCTACGTGAATGCCGCCATCACCAGCCTGCAGTTCCAGGACATGACCAGCCAGCTGATCGAGCGCACCCTGAAACGCGTGACGGGCTTGCGCGAGTTCCTGGGGACCCTGGGCTCGCATGGCGCGGAGATGTTGCCAGAAAGCGACAATGAAGAAATTGTCGCCTTGCTGGGGCGGGTCAGCATGGCGCTGGCGATTCAAAGCCTGGAGTTGCGCAGCGTGCTGCGCAAGGCTGTCAGTCAACAGCATTTGGAAAGTGGCGACATCGAGCTGTTCTAGCATGAGGATGCGGAACGCTTGCGGTTGCATGGATTGATTAATCAAATACTCGGGCAGGATGCCCGGAATAAGTGGGAGCAAAGATGGCCAAAACGATACTTGCAGTGGACGATTCCAGCTCATTGCGCCAGATGGTGGCGTTCAGTCTGAAAGCCGCCGGTTACCAGGTGGTGGAGGCCGTCGACGGCCAGGACGGACTGGAAAAAGCCAAGCTGCAAACCGTGGACCTGGTATTGACGGACCAGAACATGCCGCGCATGGATGGCCTGGAGCTGATCAAGCTGCTGCGCGAACTGCCGACCTACCAGAAGGTACCCATCCTGATGCTGACGACGGAATCGTCGGACGAAATGAAATCGAAGGGACGTGCCGCCGGCGCCAATGGCTGGCTGGTCAAGCCATTCGATCCGCAACGCCTGATCGAAGTGGTCAAGAAGGTGATCGGCTGATGCCAGCCGCGCAGCACAACGATGCAATTGACGGAGTCACCCTATGACCATCGATATTAGCCAGTTTTTTCAGGTCTTTTTCGATGAGGCCGAAGAACTGCTGGCTGAAAAAGAACGGCTGCTGCTGGCCGTCGATATTGCGGCGCCCGACGCCGAAGACCTGAATGCCATTTTCCGTACCGCCCATTCGATCAAGGGCGGCGCATCGACGTTCGGCCTCTCCGACATGAGCGAGGTGACGCACATCCTCGAGTCGCTGCTCGACCGCATCCGCCAGGGCCAGATGGCCCTGACGGCGGAACACGTCGACGCCTTCCTGGCCGCCAAGGACATCCTCAAGATGCAGCTCGACGGCCATCGCCTGGGCAGCGCCGTGGACCAGGACGCCGTGGCGAACGTGCGCATGATGCTGCAGTCGTTCTCGCAGGACGTGCCCGTGGCTGCGCTTACGCCCGTCGCGCCGGCCTTCCATACGGCGGAAAAGGAAACCGTCAGCCACGCCGGCGGCCAGCGCTACCGCCTGGAGCTGCCGAAGATGGAAGAGCGCGAAGTCGATGCGCTGGCGGCCGAACTGGGCTTGCTGGGCGACGTCGCCGTGTCCGCCTTGCCCGACGCGCGCAAGGTGCTGGAAGTGACGACGCATGAAAGCCTGGACGATATCCTGGCCATCTGCTCGTTCGTGCTCAATCCCGACGACATGGTGATCACGCAGGCGCCGCCGCTGGCGCCAGGCGAAGCGGAAGCGGCCCGCGCGGCGCAGGAAAAAGCCCAGGGCTACGGTTTCTTCGACCCGCTGCCGGCGACGCCTGCGGCGCAGGGCGCAACGGACCCCGGCTACGGTTTTTTCCAGCCGCTCGAGGATATCCGCGCCGCCGCCGGCGTGCAGAGCGACGCCGAACGGGGCTACGGTTTCTTCCAGCCCCTCGAACAGATTCGCGCCGATGCGGCCAAGGCGGGCAACGCCGGCGCCGCCGCCACGCCGGCCGTGGCGAGCGCCGTGGCCGAAGCGGAGCAGGAAAAGAAGCCGGCCAAGAAAGAGGGCGACAAGGCCGGTGCCGAGTCGTCGTCGATCCGCGTCTCGATCGAAAAGGTCGACCAGTTGATCAACCTGGTGGGCGAGCTGGTGATCACGCAGGCGATGATCGAGCAGCGCGCCAGCGCGCTCGACCCGATGCTGCATGAAAAACTGCTCGACAGCGTCAGCCACCTGACGCGCAATACGCGCGACTTGCAGGAAGCGGTGATGTCGATCCGCATGATGCCGATGGATTTCGTGTTCTCGCGCTTCCCCCGCATGGTGCGCGACCTGGCCACGAAACTGGGCAAGAAGGTCGATTTCATCACGAATGGCGCGGCCACGGAGCTGGACAAGGGCCTGATCGAGCGCATCGTCGATCCGCTCACGCACCTGGTGCGCAACAGCATCGACCATGGCGTGGAAATGCCGGCCGCCCGCGTGGCCGCCGGCAAGACGGAAGCGGGCCGCTTGTTCCTCTCGGCCAGCCATCAGGGCGGCAACATCATCATCGAAGTCTCCGATGACGGCGCTGGGCTGAACCGCGAGCGCATCCTTGCCAAGGCCGCGCAGCAGGGCCTGGACGTGTCCGAGTCGATGAGCGACGCCGAAGTGTGGCAGCTGATCTTCGCGCCCGGCTTTTCCACGGCCGAAGCGGTCACCGACGTGTCGGGCCGCGGCGTGGGCATGGATGTCGTCAAGCGCAATATCAGCGCCATGGGCGGCGTGGTCGACATCCGTTCGGCGAAGGGTTTCGGCACGACGATTTCCATCTCGCTGCCGCTGACCCTGGCCATCCTGGACGGCATGTCGATCCGCGTGGGCGACGAAGTGTATATTTTGCCGCTGGGCTTTGTCATCGAATCCTTGCAGCCGGCCGTTGAGGATATCAAGGACATCGCTGGCCGCGGTCAGGTGGTGAAGGTGCGCGGCGAATACCTGCCGCTGATCCCGCTGTACCAGATGTTCGACATCGCGCCGCGCTTTACCAGTCCCTCGGAAGGCATCTGCGTGATCCTCGAGACGGAAGGGCGCAAGGCGGCCCTGTTTGTCGACGACCTGGTGGGCCAGCAGCAGGTCGTGGTGAAAAACCTCGAATCGAATTACCGCAAGGTGGTGGGCATTTCCGGCGCCACCATCCTGGGCGATGGCGGCGTGTCGCTGATTCTCGATGTCGCCGCCCTGATCCGCTCCTCTCGCCAGCTGGCTGACGAGTCCATTTTTTCGTAATACCGATAGATAAAGATAGGAAAACGCACCATGTCAGATACTCAACAAACATCCGGAAGCAATGCGGGCGACGGCAAGGACATCGCCGGCCGTGAATTCCTGGCCTTCACCTTGGGCTCCGAAGAGTACGGCATCGATATCCTGAAGGTCCAGGAAATCCGTGGTTACGAAGCG
Organism: Janthinobacterium violaceinigrum; assembly: GCF_009208555.1. Classification (GTDB taxonomy): domain Bacteria; phylum Pseudomonadota; class Gammaproteobacteria; order Burkholderiales; family Burkholderiaceae_D; genus Janthinobacterium; species Janthinobacterium violaceinigrum. Next base: position 157,177 of record NZ_WFLI01000010.1, read on the forward strand.
GTCACCCGCATCGCCAATGCGCCTGAATTCATCAAGGGCGTGATCAACCTGCGCGGCATCATCATTCCCGTGGTCGACATGCGCATCAAGTTCAACCTGGGCACGCCCGTGTATGACCAGTTCACGGTGGTGATCATCCTGAACATCGGCGGACGCATCGTCGGCATGGTCGTCGACAGCGTTTCCGACGTGACCACCCTGAGCCCGGAGCAGGTCAAGCCGGCGCCGGAAATGGGCACCGCCTTCTCGACCGACTACATGATCGGCCTGGGCACCATCGACGAACGCATGCTGATCCTGGTCGATATCGACAAGCTGATGTCGAGCAGCGAGATGGGCCTGATCGACAAGCTGGCGGCGTAAGCGGCCGGACGGCAGCAAGGCGGCGCCCGGTGCGCCGTCGCTTCACCACGCAAAGAATCACTACAGATATGCATGTACCGGCGCGGGCAGTACCCAGAGGCGCGCCGGCAGGCTGCAAGGTCCGATAGAGACCCGGCCATAACACGGCGCCGTCCGGTTGAACGGGCGCCGTTCACATAAATATTGGAGACTGTAATGAGTTTGCGCGATTTTAAGATAGGCACCCGGCTGGGCATAGGTTTCGGCAGCATCCTGGCCATCCTGGTGGTAGTGATCGTTTCGGCGAATGCACTGAATTACCGTAACAAGGCCCAGTTGCTCACGGGCCTGGCACTGGCAAGCGAAAAGAATACGCAGGCGTCGCTGATGAAAAGCGCGATGCTGGAAACGGGTATCGCCATGCGCAATATCGGCTTGCAGGGCGACGTGGGCCTGATGCAGGTGGAAGAGGGCAAGGTGCGCGAGCAGCGCAAGCTGTACGACGGCGCGCGCGGCAAGCTGGCCAGCCTGGGCTTGTCCGACGGCGAGAAAACGCTGCTGGCCAATATCGCCAAGGTCGACGGCGAAGTCGATGCCGCCTTCAAGGAAGCGATGGGGCAGGTGCTGGCGTTTAACAGCGAGGGCGCGGCCAAGGTGATTGCCACCCGCATCGACCCCTTGAACAAGGCGACCCTGGCCGACATCAACAAGTTGCTCGACTTGCAGCATGTGGCCCAGCAAAGCTTCATGGACGACTCGCTGGCGGCCGATGCGCGCCTGATGACGGTGCTGTTCATCCTGGGCGGCGCGGCGGTGGCGATCGGCGCCTGGTGCGCCATCTTCATCACGCGTTCGATCACGGTGCCGCTGTCGGGCGCCCTGGCCGTGGCGCAGAAGGTGGCGGCCGGCGAGCTGACGTCGCGCGTGGTGGTCGAAGGCAAGGATGAAACGAGCGCGCTGCAGCAGGCGCTCAAGGACATGAACGAGAGCCTGGTGCAGACCGTCAGCGACGTGCGCAAGGGCACGGAAACCATCACCGTGGCGTCCAGCGAGATCGCCAGCGGCAATGCGGACCTGTCGGCGCGCACGGAAACGCAGGCCAGTTCGCTCGAAGAGACGGCGTCGTCGATGGAAGAGCTGACGTCGACCGTGAAGCAGAACGCGGACAACGCGCGCCAGGCCAATCAGTTGGCCGTGTCGGCATCGTCGGTGGCGGAGCAGGGTGGCAAGGTGGTGGCGCAGGTGGTCGATACCATGGGTTCCATCAAGGACAGTTCGCGCAAGATCGTCGATATCATCGGCGTCATCGACGGCATCGCGTTCCAGACGAACATCCTGGCCTTGAATGCGGCAGTCGAAGCGGCGCGCGCAGGCGAGCAGGGTCGCGGCTTTGCCGTGGTGGCGTCGGAAGTGCGCAACCTGGCGCAACGTTCGGCCGGCGCGGCGAAAGAGATCAAGGGCCTGATCGGCGATTCGGTCGACAAGGTCGATGCGGGCAGCCGCCTGGTGGACGAGGCGGGACAGACCATGGGCCTGATCGTCACGTCGATCCGGCAAGTGGCCGACATCATGGGCGAGATCACGGCGGCAACGCAGGAACAGAGCCATGGCATCGAGGAAGTCAACCAGGCCATCGCGCAGATGGACCAGATGACGCAGCAGAACGCGGCGCTGGTCGAGGAAGCGGCGGCAGCGGCCGAGAGCATGCAGGACCAGGCGCAGAGACTGGCCGACGCCGTCAGCATCTTCAAGCTGGGCGGCGAGAGCATGGCGCCGGCGGCCAGGCCCGTACCCCTGACGGTGGCGGCACGGCCGGTACCAGGTGTGGCGGCAACCGTGCGGCAGGTGGCAAAGGCGGCGCAGGCCGGCACGCCACCGCCCGCGAAAAAGCTGGCGGCAGCCGGCGGCGACGATTGGGAAGAGTTCTGACGCCAACCCGATCCCGCTAGTTATACTTGCAAAGGCATTGGTCAGAGTAGTCATAGAGAGGTAAAAACAAATGCCGCAAACTAAAACGGATTCGGTCAAGGAATTTGACTTTACTGGCAAGGACTTCGAGCGGGTCCGCGCCATGATTTACAAGCGGGCCGGCATCGCGCTGGCCGACAGCAAGCAGGAGATGGTCTACAGCCGCCTGGCCAGGCGCCTGCGCGCGACCGGCATCTCCTCGTTCGTCCGCTACCTGGACGACCTGGAAGCGGGCCGCATGGGCGACGAGTGGGAAGCGTTCACGAATGCGCTGACGACCAACCTGACGTCGTTCTTCCGCGAGGCGCATCACTTCCCGCTGCTGGCCGAGCATGTGAAAAAACTGAGCGGGCCGATCACCATCTGGTGTTCGGCCAGTTCCACCGGCGAGGAGCCGTATTCGATCGCCATGACGGTGTGCGAGGCGTTCAATACGCTCACGCCGCCCGTCACCATCATCGCCACGGATATCGACACGAACGTGCTGGCCACGGCCGCCAATGGCGTCTACAACCTGGACCGGCTCGACAAGATGCCGGCCGACCGTGCGCGGCGCTTTTTCTTGCGCGGCAAGGGCGATCGCGAGGGGCAGGTGCGGGTGCGCCCGGAACTGCGCCAGATGATCACCTTCAAGCCGCTCAACCTGCTGGCCGACAGCTGGCCCCTGACGGGCCAGTTCGACGTCATCTTTTGCCGTAACGTGATGATTTATTTTGACAAGGCGACGCAGCGCAAGATCCTGTCGCGCTTTGTGCCGTTGATGAAGTCCGATGCCCTGCTGTTTGCGGGCCATTCGGAGAATTTTCTGTACGTGTCGGATTCATTGAAGCTGCGCGGTAAAACAGTCTATGAGCTCGATCAGCCACGGGGCGCCGCACCCAAGGCATCGTCGCATCGTACATGAGAGTGAAATATGAGCCTGGAACCCAAAGAGCAATTTGCCACTAACGTCTATTACGACAGGACGTTCAATTGTGACGCCGCCAAGATCTTGCCTGGTGAGTATTACTTTACCAACAAGGACATGCTGATCGTCACCGTGCTCGGCTCCTGCGTCTCGGCCTGCATCCGCGACCGCGTCACTGGCCTGGGCGGCATGAATCACTTCATGCTGCCCGACGGCGGCAGCGATCCGAATAGCCCGATCTCGGCGTCGATGCGCTATGGCACCTACGCCATGGAGATCCTGATCAACGATTTGCTGAAGGCGGGCGCGCGGCGCGAGAACATGGAAGCGAAAGTGTTCGGCGGCGGCGCCGTGCTGCGCGGCTTCACGGCGATCAACGTGGGCGAACGCAATGCGGCCTTCGTCATCAATTACCTGAAGGCGGAAAAGATGCGCGTGGTGGCCGAGGACCTGAACGACATCCACCCGCGCAAGGTGTATTTCTTCCCCCGCAGCGGCAAGGTCCTGGTGAAAAAGCTGATGCAGACGCATAACGATACACTGGTGCGCCGCGAACTCGATTACGCCAGCCGTCTCAAGGTTGCGCCGGTGGGCGGCGAGATCGAACTGTTTTAACTGCCGGAGCAAAACCTGCCGGGCGCGGGCTTCTGTCCCATGCGCCATGCAGGTTTGCCAGGCGTTCTTACCGATTTAGAATAAGGGCTGCAAGGCCTGGAAGGATAACTATGAAGATCAAGGTATTGATCGTGGATGATTCGGCGCTGATCCGCAGCGTCATGACGGAAATCGTGAACAGCCAGCCCGACATGGAAGTGGTGGGCGCGGCGCCCGATCCGCTGGTGGCGCGCGAGATGATCAAGCAGACCAACCCCGACGTGCTGACCCTCGACGTCGAGATGCCGAAAATGGATGGCCTGGACTTCCTGGAAAAGCTGATGCGTCTGCGTCCGATGCCGGTGCTGATGGTGTCGTCGCTGACGGAGCGCGGTTCGGAAATCACCATGCGCGCGCTGGAACTGGGCGCCGTTGATTTCGTCACCAAGCCGAAGATCTCGATCCAGAGCGGCATGCGCGAATACACGGACATGATCGCCGACAAGATCCGTGCCGCCTCGAAGGCACGCATCCGCGCGCGCACCCTGCCATCGGCCGGCGACAAGGTGGCCGCACCGCTGCCTGCGCTGCGCAGTCCATTGACGTCGAGCGAAAAGCTGATCATCGTGGGCGCCTCGACGGGCGGCACGGAAGCGATCCGCGAATTCCTCATGCAGATGCCGTCCGATTGCCCCGGCATCCTGATCACGCAGCACATGCCCGAAGGGTTTACGCGCTCGTTTGCGCGCCGCCTCGATTCGCTGTGCAAGATCTCGGTGCAGGAAGCGGCCGGCGGCGAACGGGTGCTGCCCGGCCACGCCTACATCGCGCCCGGCCATTCGCACCTGACCTTGACGCGCAGCGGCGCCAACTACATGACCAAGATCGACCAGGGCGAACCCGTCAACCGCCACCGTCCGTCCGTCGACGTGCTGTTCCGGTCAGCCGCGCAATCGGCCGGCAAGAATGCCGTCGGCGTGATCCTGACGGGCATGGGCAAGGATGGCGCGCAAGGCATGTTGGAGATGAAGGCTGCGGGAGCGTATAATTTTGCGCAGGATGAAGCCAGTTGCGTGGTGTTCGGCATGCCGCGCGAGGCGATCGCCATCGGTGCTGCGCATGAGGTCGGCGCTCTGACGGCGCTGCCGGGCATGGTGCTGGGACACCTGGCTGCGCATGGCATGCGCGCTTTGCGCGTGTAAGCCACGTTTTATATGATCTGAGGCAAGTTTGTTCGCCTAAAAGCAACGAAAATGCTATCCTACAACTTGCTGCCGTAGTGTCGACCATAATGTCGGCATTCATGTCGATATTATTAACAAACCGCTACAGAAACAACGGAGTTATTCATGGCTGATCCAAAGATGAAATTTTTAGTCGTTGACGATTTTTCGACGATGCGCCGCATTGTCCGGAATCTGTTGAAGGAACTGGGTTATGCCAACGTCGATGAGGCGGAAGACGGCGTGATGGGCCTGGCCAAGCTGCGCGCGGAATCGTACGATTTCGTCGTCTCGGACTGGAACATGCCAAACATGGATGGCCTGACGATGCTGCAGCATATCCGCGCCGATCCCGCACTGGCCAAGCTGCCCGTGCTGATGGTCACCGCCGAAGCGAAAAAAGAAAACATCATCGCCGCCGCGCAAGCGGGCGCCAGCGGTTATGTGGTCAAGCCGTTCACGGCCGCGACCCTCGATGAAAAGCTGAACAAGATTTTCGAGAAGCTGGAAAAAGCCGGCGCCTGATCACGGCTTGCCACGCTTGAAAAAAAACGCTGCCGGTGCGAACCGGCAGCGTTTTTTTTCGTCCGCAGGAATTTCAGACCAGTCCGCCATTTGCGCGCAGCGTCTGGCCATTCACCCAACGGCCATCGGGCCCGGCCAAGAAGACCACGGCGGCCGCGATGTCGTCCGGCGTGCCCAGGCGTTCCAGGGGCGCCATCTTGCTCATGCGCTCTATCGTTTCCTCCGTCTTGCCGTTCAAGAACAGGGCCGTGGCCGTGGGGCCGGGAGCGACGGCGTTGACGGTGATGTCCTTGCCGCGCAATTCCTTGGCAAAGATATTCGTCATCGTCTCGATGGCCGCCTTGGTGGCGCCGTAGACGGAGTAGCCGGGCAGGGCCAGGCCGATCACGCTGGTCGAAAAGTTGATGACGCTGCCGCCGCGGCGCAAGCGCGTCGCCGCCTGGCGCATGGTGTTGAAGCTGCCCTTGACGTTGATGGCGAACAGGCGGTCGAAGGTGGCGTCGTCCGTGACGGCCAGGGTGGGCAACACGGGCGGCATGATGCCGGCGTTGTTGACCAGCACGTCAACGCCGCCGAAGGCCGCTTCGGCCCCATCGAACAGGGCTTGCACGTCGGCCACATCGGCCACGTTGGCCCTGACCGCGACGGCACTGCCGCCGTCGGCCGCGATGGCCGCCACCAGCTGCTCCGCTTCGGCCTTGCCGCTGGCGTAATTGACGACGACCTGCATGCCGTCGCGCGCCAGGCGGCGGGCGATGGCCGCGCCTATGCCGCGCGAGGCGCCCGTGACGATGGCAACTCTGGCGGAATGGGATGCTGTGTTCATGGTGCTTCTCCTGTCATGGTGGGAGGCCCGTATGCCGTCGCTGCGAGCCAGTGCCCCCATTGTGATCTTTATCCGTTTGCGGATAAAGATGGGGATGCTGCTTTCAGTGTGCAAATCATATCAACAATTGCGGCCGGCCTGCCTGCTGCGGACACGCATGCTCACCTTGACTGCAAGTAATTGCGCAACGGAATGAAATATTTCCTAAAGTTAACTTTACACGTCAAATAATTTGGCCCATGATCGCTGCACTATTCCACCTCTGTCCCCGACCCCGACAAGAAGGAGCGCACCATGCGCCGAGCACCCGTATTATTTTTTGCCTTGAGCACCACTCTGCTGGCAGCCTGCGGCGTGAGCCTGGAACAGGCGAGTGTCGCCCCCGTCATCGCCGAGGCGCAGCCAGCGGAGGCCCGCGACGGGGCCGTGCAGCCGTTTGCTGACGGCGACGGCCGGCATGCCTATCTGCACCGCGTGGGAGGGCATGACTATGTCAGCCTGAGCCAGGATGGCCCGCAGGGGGGCTTGCCGATACTCACGGGGGCGCAGCGCGGTGCGCACGCCATCCGCCTGCTGGCAGCCGATCCGGCCCAGGCGCGGGCCATCCTGCGCAGCCTGAGGCTGCCTGCGAACCAGCGCAAGCTGTGGGCGGGACAGGAAATCGTGCTCGATGCCGCCAGTTATGACATGTTGCAAGCGGCACGCGGCCGCAACAAGCCCCTGTTTGCGGAACTCAGGCTGGTGGGGATGGAGAAGTAAGGAAAAGAAACAGAAACAGAAACAGAAACAGAAACGGGACCGAATGGCCCCGTCGCGGTGACGCTTGGAGATGGCGCCTAGATTTCCAGGTTGTCGATCAGGCGGGTCTGGCCCAGCTTGGCGGCGGCCAGCACCACCAGCGGTTCGCCGGCAGCCAGCTCTGCCGCGTTCGGCGCCTGCAGGTTGGCGCGCTTGCGCACGGCGATGTAGTCCGATTTCCAGCCGCGGCCGTCGAGCAGCTGCATGACCGCCTGTTCCAGTTCGCCCACGGCCAGGTTGCCCTTGCGTACTTCTTCAGCGACGAAGTTAAGGCCCTTGTACAGCTCCGGCGCTTCCGCCCGTTCGCTTTCCGACAGATACATATTGCGCGACGACAAGGCCAGGCCATCGTCGGCCCGGTAGGTTTCGGCGGCGATGATTTCCGTCGGCAGCGCGAACTGGCGCGCCATGTTGCGGATGATCATCAGCTGCTGGTAATCCTTCTTGCCGAACACGGCCACTCTGGGACCCACGCACGAGAACAGCTTGGTGACGACCGTGCACACGCCTTCGAAGAAGCCGGGGCGGAATTCGCCTTCCAGGGTATTGCCCAGGTCATCGGGCGGGCGCACGCGGTATTCCTGCGGTTCCGGGTACAGTTCCTTTTCCGTGGGCGCGAACAGCACGTACACGCCTTCCTTTTCCAGCTTGGCGATGTCGGCCGCCATGGTGCGCGGATATTTCTCGAAGTCTTCGTTCGGGCCGAACTGCAGGCGGTTCACGAAGATCGAGGCGACGACGGGGTCGCCATGCTTGCGCGCCAGGCGCATCAGCGATAGATGGCCTTCATGCAGGTTGCCCATGGTGGGGACGAACGCCGTGCGCAGCTGTCCGCTGAGCTGGTCGCGCAATTCTTCGATGTCGGAAATAATTTTCATGGATTGCTTTCGCTAAAACCCCGTTGTACGGTGGTCAGTGACAAAGGGAGGGGATCAGGCGGGCGAATAGGCCAGCCGGACGTAGATGGGGGCAAACGGTTCGGCTTGCGTAATTTCGATCAGGGTTTCCTTGGCCAGTTCCAGCAGGGCCACGAAGTTGACGACCACCACGGGCACGCCGCCGGCAATGTCGAACAGTTCGCTGAACTCGACGAAGCGCGACGATTGCAAGTGGCGCAGGATGCTCGACATGTGCTCGCGCACGGACAGTTCCTGGCGGCTGATGCGGTGATGCTGGGTCAGCTTGGCGCGTTTCAGCACGTCGAGCCACGCCTGCTGCAAGTCCACCGGTTCCACGTCGGGCCAGGTGGGCGTCAGGCTTTGCTCGATGAAAATCTGCGTGCGCACGAAATCGCGTTCGAACTGGGGAATGGCGTTCAGGTCGTAGGCGGCCAGCTTGATCTGCTCGTACTCGAGCAGGCGGCGCACCAGTTCGGCACGGGGGTCGCCGCCATCTTCCTCGACGTCGCTCTTGCGCGAAGGCAAGAGCATGCGCGACTTGATCTCGATCAGCATGGCCGCCATCAACAGGTACTCGGCGGCCAGTTCCAGGTTGCGCACACGGATCTGGTCCACATATTTCAGATATTGCAGGGTCACCTGCGCCATCGGGATATCGAGGATGTTGAAGTTTTGCTTGCGGATCAGATAGAGCAGCAAGTCGAGCGGGCCTTCGAAGGCTTCGAGGAAGATTTCCAGCGCGTCCGGCGGAATGTACAGATCCGTCGGCATGCGCATCATCGGCTCGCCATACAGGCGGGCGATGCCCAGCGGGTCGGCGGCGGGCGCCGCGTCCGTTACTGCCGTGGCCGATGCTGCAGGGTCGCCGCTGCCGTCGCCGTCAGCGACAGGTACGGGCGACTCGATGACTGCGCCGGCACCGGAAGCGTCCACTTCCGGCGTGACTGCAGACTCTTCAGGCAACATCGTGCCGGTTCCAGATCTTAGTTCTTGTTCTGGTAAACGTAAGCCTGTTGCTTGACAGCCGATGCCAGCTGGCGCTCCTGCTCATCGATGCTGACGGCCGGCTTGTCCCACAGCAGGGCGCGGCCCGCTTGCTGGCCCGCTTCCATGCCAGGATTCTTGGCCTTCAGTTCGGCGATGAACAAGGTGTGGTCGGATACGTAGTTGGTGTGTTTTGCAGGCAGTTTCATATTCTCTTCTGAGTGTCTTATAAGTAAGGTCAGCCGGCCGTATTTTACCGCGCCGTATCGCTTGGCGGGTTGTTGTATCGGCAAGTCCAGGGGCGAAATTGCTAAAAATCAATAACGCAGCAGGCGCCGCATCACCATCGGCGCCGGTTCGGCGGGGTTGGCGTGCGAATATTCCAGTTCTTCGGCCAGCTCGAATTCGAAGGCCGCATAAAAATCGAGCAGCTTGCGCTGGTCGCGCCGCACGGCCAGGCGCAATTCCTCGGCCTGGCACGAGAGGCCGTGATGAATGATGGCTTCCAGCAAGTGCTGCGAAACGTGGCTGCCCCGGTAGGCGGGCAGCACGCCCATGCGGGAAATCTTCCAGATGGCGGGATCGCTGTCGAGCGGCATCCAGCGCAGCGAGCCGGCTGGAATGTCGTCGATCAGCAACAGAAAACCGCCGCCGTGGCGCAATTGCTCTTCCACTTGCTGCGCCGTCTCGTGGTGTCCACTGGACGAGGCGGCCACCTTGCCGGCCCACGCGGCGCGGGTCAGGTCGGCTATCAGCTGTGCATCGGCATTTGTTGCTTCGCGCACCACGATATTCATCATCGGTTCCTGTCTGTCCTTAGCGGATGCGCATGCCAGGTTCGGCGCCTGGCCACGGGTTCAGGATGTAGATGCCCGGATTCGCCTTCTCGTCAGCGGCGGAGGCCGCCATGACCATGCCTTCGGAAATGCCGAACTTCATCTTGCGCGGCGCCAGGTTGGCCACCAGCACCGTCAGCTTGCCGATCAGCTCTTCCGGCTGGTAGGCCGAGCGGATACCCGAGAACACATTGCGCAAACGGCCTTCGCCCGCATCCAGGGTCAGGCGCAGCAGCTTGTCCGAGCCGTCCACCAGTTCGCAGTTGACGATCTTGGCGATGCGCAGGTCGACCTTGAGGAAGTCGTCGATCTTGATCTCGGGTGCCAGTTCCTCGATGGCGGAAGCCGGTGTTTCCGCAACCGGCGCAGGTGCAGCGTCGTTGGCGGCGTCGGCTGCCGGTGCCGCCACGGCGGCCGCTTGCGGCGCGTCAAACAGCGCTTCGATCATCTTTGCATCCATGCGCGTCATCAAATGGCTGTAGGCGCCGATGGTGCGGCCCAGCATGCTGTTCGAGACGGCGTCGCCGAACACTTGCGTGTCGGCCCAGGTGAATTCGGCGTCGTTGAGGAACGAGGCCACGTTCTTCGCCACGCCCGGCAGCACCGGCGACAGCAGGATCGTCAGCTGGCGGAACAGGATCAGGGCCGTGGTGCACACGTCGTGCAGCTCGGCCGTCTTGTCCGCATCCTTGGCCAGGATCCATGGCTTGTTTTCATCGACATACTGGTTGGTGATGTCGGCGATTTCCATGATTTCGCGCAAGGCCTTGCCGAATTCGCGGTTCTCGAAGTGCGCGGCGATGCTGGCCTGGCGCTCGACGATGACGCCGTTGACGTCCACCGTCAGCGCGCGGTTGATCCAGCTTTGCGCGCCTTCCGACAGCGTCGACGCCAGCTTGCCGTCGAAACGCTTGGCGATGAAACCGGCGCAGCGGCTGGCGATGTTCACGTATTTGCCGATCAGGTCGCTGTTCACGCGGGCCACGAAATCGTCGCCGTTGAAGTCCAGGTCTTCCACTTTCGAGTTCAGCTTGAAGGCGATGTAGTAGCGCAGCCATTCCGGGTTCATGCCCAGGTCCAGGTAGCGCAGCGGCGAAATGCCCGTGCCGCGCGACTTCGACATCTTTTCGTTGTTGACCGTCAGGAAGCCGTGGACATTGACTTTCAGTTTGTCGATCACCGGGTGGCCGGCAAATTTCAGCATGGCGGGCCAGAACAGCAAATGGAAGGACACGATGTCCTTGCCGATGAAGTGAATTTGTTCCGTGGCAGGATCGTTCAGCAAGGCGTCGAAATCGAGGCCTTTCTTGTCGCAATAGTTTTTCAGGCTGGCCAGGTAGCCGACGGGCGCGTCCATCCACACATAGAAGAACTTGCCCGGCGCATCGGGAATCGGGATGCCGAAGTAGGGCGCATCGCGCGAGATATCCCAGTCGGCCAGCTTTTCGCCCGCTTCGCCCAGCCATTCGCTGACCTTGTTGACCATTTCAGGCTGCAAGCGGCCTGGCGTGTTGAGCCAATCCTTGAGGAATTCGAAGCAGCGCGGGTCGGACAGCTTGAAGAAATACTGTTCCGACGGCTTCATCACGGGCGTCGCATTGGTAAACACGGAGAACGGATTGACCAGGTCGGTCGGCTGGTAGGCGGCGCCGCACACTTCGCAATTGTCGCCGTACTGGTTCTTGGCGCCGCATTTCGGGCATTCGCCCTTGATGTTGCGGTCGGCCAGGAACATGCCTTTCACGGGGTCGAAGAAGCGGTCGACGGTTTTCGTGACGATCAGGCCCGTATCGCGCAGCTTGCGGTAGATCGATTGCGACAGGTCGACGTTTTCCGGCGAGTCGGTCGAATACCAGTTGTCGAAGGCGATATGGAAGCCGTCCAGGTACTGGGCGCGGCCGGCGGCGATATTGGCGACGAATTGCTGCGGCGTGATGCCTTCCTTTTCGGCGGCGATCATGATGGGCGTGCCATGCGTATCGTCGGCGCCCACAAAGTGCACTTCACGGCCGGCTGCGCCATCGCGTTGCATTCGCTGGAACCGGACCCAGATATCGGCCTGGATGTATTCCATGATGTGGCCAATGTGAAAAGCGGCGTTTGCGTAAGGCAGGGCAGTGGTGACGAACAGCTTGCGAGTCATGATTGATGCACTTTTGGGATGGATAATAGGACATTTTAACAGCGGAAAGGCAATATGAGCAGATGCAGCGCTGGCAAGTGATGCTTTTGCCGCCATCGCGCCATGCAAATTTGCGCTAGACTGCGCGTATTGCATATATGTAGTACACACGGAGATTTACATGAGCATCACAGTAGAAGACGTCAAGGCCGCGCTGGCCCAGGTTATTGATCCAAATACACATAAAGATTTCGTTTCCAGCAAAACCGTCAAGAATCTGAAGGTCGATGGCAATGATATTTCCCTCGACATCGAGCTGGGCTATCCGGCGAAAAGCCAGATCGACCTGATCCGCAAATCCGTGCTGGCCGCGCTGCGCGTGCTGCCGGGCGTGGGCAATGTCAGCGTGGGCGTGTCGTCGAAAATCATTTCGCACACGGTGCAACGCGGCTTGAAGCCGATGAGCAACGTGAAAAACATCATCGCCGTCGCGTCCGGCAAGGGCGGCGTTGGCAAATCGACCACGGCCGTCAACCTGGCCCTGGCCCTGGCCGCCGAAGGCGCCACCGTCGGCATGCTGGACGCCGATATCTATGGCCCGTCGCAGCCGATGATGCTGGGCATCAGCGGCCAGCCGAAGACGCTCGATGGCAAAAGCATGGAGCCGATGGAAAACCACGGCCTGCAAGTGTCGTCGATCGGCTTCATGATCGATCCGGACGAACCGATGGTATGGCGCGGTCCCATGGTCACGCAAGCCTTGCAGCAGCTGCTGGACCAGACCAACTGGCGCGACCTCGATTACCTGATCGTCGACATGCCGCCAGGCACGGGCGACATTCAACTGACCCTGTCGCAAAAAGTACCCGTCACGGGCGCCGTGATTGTGACCACGCCGCAGGATATCGCGCTGCTGGACGCGCGCAAGGGCTTGAAAATGTTCGAGAAAGTCGGCATCCCGATCCTGGGCGTGGTGGAAAACATGAGCACGCACATCTGCTCGAACTGCGGCCATGCGGAAGAAATCTTCGGCGCCGGCGGCGGCGCGAAGATGTGCGCGGACTTCGGCGTGGAATTCCTCGGCGCCTTGCCGCTGACCATGGCCATCCGCCAGCAGACGGATTCCGGTACGCCGACCGTCGTGGCCGAGCCGGAAGGTCCCGTCGCCGTGATCTACAAGCAGATCGCCCGCACCATCGCGATCAAGGTGGCGGAAAAGGCCAAGGATATGACGAGCAAGTTCCCTAGCATCGTCATCAAGAATGACTAAACGATAGCAAGCCTTAACCCAAGGCAGAGACTGGGGTCGAACCCTCAGGGTTCGACCCCGGCCCTTCATGGGTTAACAATCCTGCGCCACTGCCAGCAGGAATATGGTTTCATGCAGTCCGTGTTGTTATTAAACAAGAGGAGACATCATGCAATTGACCACCGTATTCCTGCGCCAAGCCGCAGCCGTGATTGCGGGCAGCCTGCTGGCCGCCAGCGCGTTTGCCCAATCCGTTTCGTTTGTCGAGCCCGTCGATGGCGCGACCGTCAGCAGCCCATTCAAAGTGAAATTTGCCGTCAGCGGCATGGACGTCAAGCCGGCCGGCGACATGACGGCGAAGACGGGCCACCATCATTTGCTCATCAATATGGGGCCGATGAAGGCGGGCGAGATGATCCCCATGGACGATAAACATTTGCACTTCGGCAAAGGACAGACGGAAACGGATGTGACCTTGCCGCCCGGCCAGTACACCTTGACCATGCAGTTCGCCAACGGCGCGCACCAGTCGTATGGACCGGAGTTGAGCAAAAGCATCAAGGTGACGGTTAAGTAGCCGCCCAGCCATTCCGCGCAACACCGCGACAGGCCGGATTCCCGCAGGAGTCCGGCCTTTTTCATAATATTGCTTATTGTCATCATTACGTCATATAGTCGGCGTATGCTGCCCGGTGGCCAGCGTATGGCATCCCGATGGCATTCCTATAACGAGTTCTGATAAACGAGCGGATATGACGAAACATTTCTCCCTTTCCCGGCAACTGGCGCAGGCGCTGCTGCTGGCGGCTGGCGTGGCGGCCAGCCAGGCGCATGCGGCCAAGGCCGTTCCTGCTGCTTCTGCCGGTGTGGCGCAGCCGAAGCTGGTGGTGGTGCTGGTGGTGGACGGTTTGCCGCAGGAGCAGGTGACGCGCTACCGCGACCAGTTCGGCCAGGGCGGCTTCCGCCGCCTGCTGGAGCAGGGCGCGTGGTTCAGCGATGCGCACCAGGCGCATGGCATCACGGTCACCGCCATCGGCCATTCGGCCGTGCTGTCGGGCGCCTATCCTTACCAGCATGGCGTGATCGGCAATAACTGGATCGATCCCGTCACGAAGAAATCCGTGTACTGCACCGAGGACGGCAATTTCCATTACATCGGCGAAGAAACGCAGCCCGACGATGGCACCTCGCCGGTCAAGCTGCGCGTGAGCACCCTGGGCGACGAGCTGCGCTACTCCACGGGCGACAAGGCCAAGGTCGTCACCGTGTCGGGCAAGGACCGCGGCGCCATCCTGCTGGCCGGGAAAACGGGCACGGCGTATATGTACATGGAAAAGACGGGCAATTTCGCCAGCAGCACCTACTATATGCAGCAGCACCCGCAATGGGTGCAGCGCTACCAGGCCGCCAGGCCGCAGGACCGCTATTACGGCAAGAGCTGGACGCCCTTGCTGGCCGACGGCGCCTACGCTGGCGATGCGCGCGATGACATCGTGCCGGCCAAGCCGGGCACGCGCAACACCTTCCCGTTTGCCTATTACAGCGACAGCGGCAAGCTCGATGGCGAATACTACAGCCGCCTGAAGGCCGGTCCCTTCCTCGACGAGCTGACCCTGGAATTTGCCCGCGCCGCCATCGATGGCGAGAACCTGGGCCGCAACCCGGCCGGCGTGCCCGATATCCTGGGCGTGAGCCTGTCCGCGCACGATTACGTGAACCATGCCTACGGCCCGGAAAGCAAGATGTCGCACGACCACCTGCAGCGCCTGGACCGCATGCTGGCCGGTTTCTTTGCCGACCTCGATAAAAAAGTCGGCATGGATAACGTGCTGGTGGTGCTGACGGCCGACCATGGCTTTGCCAACGTGCCCGAATTTACGGAAGCGCGCGGCGGCTTTTCCGCCAAGCGCATCGACGGCGCCAAACTGGTCGATGCCCTGAACCAGCACCTGGCCACGACCCTGGGCGTGGACAAGCTGGTCACCGTATCGTCGCTGCCGAATATCTATCTCGATTACGCGCTGGCGGAAAAGAGCGGCATCCAGCGCACGGCCCTGGAAGACGCGGCGGCCCGCTTCCTGCTGCAGCAGGACGGCCTGGCGCAAGTCTATACGCGCACGCAGATGGAAACGGGAGCCGTGGCCACGCGCATGGATACCCTGATGCGCCGCGCCTGGAATCGCCAGCTGTCGGGCGACCTGATGGTGGTCACGAAACCGGCCTGGTACTTCGGCAAGGGCGTGGGCGGCACCTCGCACGGCACGCCGTACACGTACGATACGAACGTGCCGCTGATGGTGTTCGGCCCGCGCTGGATCAAGCCGGGCGCCTATGGCCAGTACGCGGAAGTGGTCGACATCGCCCCGACCCTGGCGCACCTGCTGCGCGTGCGCCAGCCGTCGGCGTCGGAAGGGCGGGTGTTGATGGAGGTGGTGCGGTAGTTCAGGCATAGAGGTGTATCGTTGATGTAAAGGCCAGGCTTGCGTTTTCACGGAAGCCTGTTTTTTTATTGATTTAAGAGTTGTAAGTCGACAAATATCAATAGGCACGCAAAGTTCTTGACGGATAGTGAAATTTCTTTATTTCACGATGAGGACGTCAATGAACAGTTCACTATTCAAATGTTGTTGTATGGCATTGATGTGGATTTTGCTGCCGGGGTGCGTCGTGCCACACTTCGATCATGCCTCATATGACTATTATTATGCCGTTCCCTTGAAGGCCGACAAGCCGTGGCTAAGTCTGAGCAACGGGCTTGATCTGCATGCCTATAACAAATGTGAGCATAGTGAAGTGCCGCCAAAATGTGACCCGCCGGGTTTTTGGGTGATGGAGCGACCGCAGAAGCCGGATTGGCATGAGATAGGTCGCTACAGAGTGAGCGTGTGGCATCCCGGCAAGTTGCAGTTTCAACCAATGCTTTCGGCCTATGCCAACACGACGTATCGTGCAGTTAGTCTTGTTAAAGAAGAATCACGCAAAATATATTTGCTTCGGCCTGGGTTTGGCGGTGACGAGCGCCGATCACTGGAAGGAAACGACGCTGGTGTTGTTGCAATCGATTTGCGGCCAAACGCATTATGTAGCACGGATGAGCCTGTACCACGCCTTATTGTCTTTGATGCCGATAATATATGGGTATTTGCGGAGTATGAATCAGACTGCCGAAAGGATCTGCAGGCCGATTTCGCCCCGCTTGATATATTGAACTTTGAGGACAGCGATCAGTTTAATGCTATTTTGCGTAAACCGATGAAACTGTTTTACCTCAGCTCCAGCGTGGTAGGTCAGTCAGATTTTGGTCAACCGCGCACGGTTTTACGGGATGCTGATCTCCCGAATGAAAGTACGCGCAAGACCGTGCGCTTGTCCGAGGTCGTCCGATTACAGAGCACGATGTTCCGGCTTGAGACCACACCGGCGCCACCTCTGTTGCCAGTACCGGATTATCCCAATTTTTATTGTCACTACTCAGATACGGTTATTGGTTTGAGAATGATATTTTTTGATGGTGAGAAACCATACCCCGACCTTAAATATTGTCGGCCATTTCGCGGGAAATGACATAGGCTGCGTGCTTTACAGTAGCCAATCAATCGGCAGCAGCGACAGGATCGCCACCCCCATGCGCTTCCACACGCTGGTGCCCGGTTCCGTGTCGTAGCGCGTGGTGCCGCCGCCGGCGTCGCGGGCGATCCAGTACAGCGCGCCGTCGTCGCCAAGCAGCACCTGGTAGGCGCGCTGCGGGATCGTGGTGCGCATGGCTAGGCCCAGCTGGCTGGCCAGCGCGGGGCTGTCGATGACGAGGCCCATTTCCGTGTTCAGCTCGATCGAGCGCGGATCGAAATTGAACGAGCCGACAAAGATGCGCCGGTCATCGACGGCAAAGGTCTTCGCATGCAGGCTCGATGCGGAGCTGCCGAAGCGGCCCGGCTGTTCGCGCGCGTCGCCCTGTTCCCACGAACGGCGCGATTCATACAGCAGCACGCCCGCTTCCAGCAGCGGCTTTCTCCACTTCGCATAGCCCGCATGCACGGCCGCCACGTCGGTCGCTTCCAGCGCATTCGTCAGGATGCGCACGCCCACGCCTTTTTTCGCCAGGTCGGCAAAGGCCTGGGTGCCGGCCATGCCGGGCACGAAATACGGCGACACCAGGTCCACTTCCTTTTCCGGCACGCCCAGCAGGTTCTGCAGGTTTTCCGCCACCCCCGTGCCTGGCCGGGCCTTGTCCAGCACCTTGGCCGGATCGTCGCTGACCATGCGCGTCTTTGCCCATTCGAAGGGCAGGGTGCGTTCCATCATCTGCCTGACGAAGGGCGAGGTGCGCAGCGCCTGCACGTAGGCCTCGGCCGCCTGAGTATCGTCGATGCGGTCCGCCTCGGCGGCGATGGTGGTCGAGTCGCCATCGACAGGGCTGGTCAGCAGCAGGCTGGCCGGGTAGGCCGAGGCGCTGTTCCAGTAGCGGTCGAATTCATGCGAGACCTCGTCGACGACGGGGCCGACGGCCAGCACATCCAGGTCGGCAAACAGCACGTCGCCGGCCGCGCCAAAATATTCATCGCCCACATTGCGTCCGCCCACGATGGTGGCCTGGTTATCGGCCGTGAACGATTTGTTGTGCATGCGCCGGTTGAGACGGGAAAAATCCGTGGCAAAGGCCAGCGCGCGCGGCGCGCGGGGCACGAAGGGATTGAACAGGCGGATTTCCAGGTTGTGCTGCTTGCCCAGCATGGCCAGGGTCTGGTCCAGTCCCGCCGTGTTGTTATCGTCGAGCAGCAGGCGCACGCGCACGCCCCGCTCGGCGGCCTGGCGCAGAGCATCGAACAGCAGGGTGCCCGTGATGTCCTTGTGCCAGATGTAGTACTGCACGTCCAGGCTGCGCTGGGCCGCGGCGGCCAGCAAGGCACGCGCGGCAAAGGCGTCGCGCCCGTCGACCAGCGGGTAGATGCCGGACACGCCCGGATGCTGCGCCACCAGGGGCGCAATGGCCGTGGCCAGCTGGGTGTGCCCTGTATCGGTGATGACGCTGGAGGGGATGCGGCCTTCCAGCGAGGGCAGCGCAGCGCAGCCGGCGAGGAGGGCGGACAGCAGCAGCGGCAGCAGCAAGGCGGCGCTGCGCGAGGGAAGTACTTGGACGGGCATGGCGGGCTTTCATCGGGTTGCCCCGATGTTAGCAGATGCGCATGCCCGCACGGGGCAAGGTGTTACAACTGTTCCAGCGCGATCAGCTCGGCCACCGTCTGGCGGCGGCGGATCAAGCGGGAGTGCTCGCCATCGACCAGGTATTCGGCCGCATGGGGACGGCTGTTGTAGTTCGACGACATCGATGCGCCATACGCGCCCGCGCCTTCGAAGACGACATAGTCGCCCACCTGCGCTGCCGGCAGCAGCCGGGTTTCCACCACGCCGCCGTCGCGCTGCGTAAATACGTCGCCCGATTCGCACAGGGGGCCGCCGACCACGGTGGCGCGCTGCGCGTCCAGCGCGCGGCCGTCATGCGCGATGACCGACATTTCATGGTAGCTGCCGTACATGGCAGGGCGCATCAGTTCATTGAAGCCCGTATCGAGCAAGGTGAAATGGTTGCCGCCCATTTGCTTGGTGGCGCGCACTTCGGCCACCAGCAGGCCCGCGTCGGCCACGAGGAAGCGGCCCGGTTCGATTTCCAGGTGCACGGGGTGGCCCAGGTGCGCCTCGATCTGCTTGCGCGCCGCGTCCCACAGCTGGAAGTAGTGGTCCGTGTCGACGGGCTGCTCGCCTTCGCGGTAGGGCACGGACAAGCCGCCGCCCGTGGAAATGGCTTCCAGGTCGTGGCCCATGTTTTTCACCAGGTCGACCATGGTGCCGCAGACGGTTTCCAGGTGGCTGTAGTCGACGCCCGAGCCGATGTGCATGTGCAGGCCCACCAGGTGCAGGCCATGCGCGCGGATGACGGCCAGCGCCTCCGGCAGCTCTTCATGCCAGATGCCGTGCTTGCTGTTTTCGCCGCCCGTATTCGTCTTGTTGCTGTGGCCATGGCCATAGCCGGGATTGATGCGCAGCCAGACGCGGTGGCCGGGCGACACGGGGCCCAGCTGGCGCAGCATGTCGACGGAGCCGCAATTGACTTCGATCTTCGCCGCCGCCACGCGCGCCAGGGTGGCGCGGTCGAACAGGTCGCAGGTGAATACCAGGCCGGCGGCGCCATTCGTTTGCGCCGGCGTAAATCCTGCCTGCAGCGCGCGCTCGATCTCGCCCAGCGAGACGGCGTCCACGTGTACGCCCGCTTCGCGCATCAGCGCGAGCAGATGGATGTTCGAATTGGCTTTTTGCGCAAAGCGCACGGTGTCGAACTGGGCCAGCTGGGCGATGCGCGCGCGGATGGTGGCCGCGTCATACACCCACAGCGGCGTGCCGTGTTCCTGGGCGAGTTGGGCGAGGGTCTGGTCGGTGACGGGTTTCATCGTGTGCTTTCGGGGGAATGGGGGAATGGCTGCATGATGGCCGATTGCGCTTCGTATATAAAATATCCATTTAAGCCTACCTTATTCATTTATGATATGGGCATGACTATTTCCCTGCGCCATATCGAAGTGTTCCGCGCCATCATGACGACGGGCAGCGTGACGGCCGCCGCCGCCATGCTGCACACGTCGCAGCCCACCGTCAGCCGCGAGTTGGCGCGCCTCGAGCATTTGACGGGTCTGACCCTGTTCGAGCGCGAACGGGGGCGGCTGCGCCCCACGGCCCAGGCGCTGCAGCTGTTCGAGGAAGTGCAGCGCGCGTATTTCGGCCTGGAGCGCATCGTCAGCACGGCGGCGGCCCTGCGCCAGTTCGACCAGGGGCAGTTGTCGATCGCCTGCCTGCCCGTGTTTTCCCAGTCGCTGCTGCCGCAGGCGTGCAAGCGCTTCGTCGCCGATTTTCCCAAGGTGAGCATCAGCATCACGCCGCAGGAGTCGCCGCTGCTGGAAGAGTGGCTGTCGGCGCAGCGCCACGATATCGGCCTGACGGAGGTGGGCAGCGCGCCGCCGGGCACCACATTGAGTACCCTGATGTCCGTCGATGAAGTGTGCGTGCTGCCCGACGGCCATGACCTGGCGGCGAAAGCCGTGCTGCAGCCGGCGGACTTCGCGGGCCAGCCTTTCATCAGCCTGGCCGCCGTCGACCCTTACCGCCAGCAGATCGACGCCATCTTCGCGCAGGCGGGCGTGGAGCGGCGCATGGCGCTCGACACGCACAGCGCCGCCTCCGTCTGCGCCATGGTGCGCGAAGGCGTGGGACTGGCCATCGTCAATCCGCTCACTGCGCTCGACTATGCGGGGCAGGGCTTGCAGATACGCCGCTTTGCCGTGTCCTTGCCGTTCACGGTGAATCTCGTGAAACCTTTGCACCGGCCCCTGTCGCAGCTCGTCGCCCTGTTCGAGCAGGCGCTGCAGGCGCAGGCGGACGCCGTCAAGCGGCGCTTGCAGCTGCTCTAGGCGCGCCGGTGGAGCGGCGGCGGTCAACAGAGTAAAATGGTGTTTTCTTAATTTAAGCCTGATTACTTCGATGACCACCACTGCTACTCCTGTCCGTACCCGTTTCGCTCCCAGCCCGACCGGCTATCTGCACCTGGGCGGCGCCCGCACCGCTTTGTACAGCTGGGCGTATGCCCGTCACTTCGGCGGCACCTTCGTGCTGCGCATCGAAGACACGGACGTGGAACGTTCGACGCCGGAAGCCGTGCAAGCCATCATCGAAGGCATGAAGTGGCTGGGCCTGGACCACGACGAAGGCCCGTTCTACCAGATGCAGCGCATGGACCGCTACCGCGAAGTGGTGGCGCAGATGCTGGCCGAAGGCACGGCGTATCACTGCTACTCGTCGCCGGAAGAAGTCGAAGCGATGCGCGAGCGCATGCGCGCCGCCGGCGAAAAGCCGCGCTACGACGGCACCTGGCGTCCGGAACCGGGCAAGACCTTGCCTGCCGTGCCGGCGGACCGCAAGCCCGTCGTGCGCTTCAAGAATCCCCTCGACGGCGACGTGAGCTGGGACGACGTGGTCAAGGGCACGATCACGATTTCCAACCGCGAGCTGGACGACCTGGTGATCGCCCGCCCGGACGGCACGCCAACGTACAACTTCTGCGTGGCCGTCGATGACTGGGACATGCAGATCACCCATGTGATCCGCGGCGACGACCATGTCAACAACACCCCGCGCCAGATCAACATCCTGCGCGCCATCGGCGCACCGCTGCCCCTGTATGGCCACTTGCCGATGATCCTGGGCGCGGATGGCGAGAAGCTGTCGAAGCGCCATGGCGCCGTCAGCGTGATGGATTACCCTGCGCAGGGCTTCCTGCCGGAAGCGATGCTGAACTACCTGGCGCGCCTGGGCTGGAGCCATGGCGACGATGAAGTGTTTTCGACCGAGCAGTTCTGCGAGTGGTTCAACCTGAACCACCTGTCGAAATCGGCGGCGCAGTTCAACAATGAAAAACTGGCCTGGCTGAACAACCACTATATCAAGCAGGCCGACAATACCCGCCTGGCCGACTTGGCGCGCCCGCAAATGCTGGCCGCCGGCGCCGTCTTCGAAGGTGCGCCGGACCTGGCGCAAGTGCTGGGCATGATGAAAGAGCGCGCCAACACCGTCAACGAACTGGCTGCCGCCTCGATGCTGTTCTTCCGCGAGCCGCAACCGGAAGCGGAGCTGGCCGCGCAGCACATCACGGATGCCATCAAACCCGTGCTGGCGCAGTTTGCCGAACGCATCGCCACGGTGGAGTGGAGCAAGGAAGCCGTGGCCGCCATGATCAAGGAAGTGCTGGCCGCGAACACCATCAAGATGCCGCTGCTGGCCATGCCTTTGCGCCTGACCCTGACGGGCCAGCTGCAGACGCCGGCCATCGACCAGGTGGTGGTGATCTTCGGCCGCGAGACCGTGCTGGCGCGCCTGGCAAAGTGGCTGTAATCGCCGCGCCGAATTGAGCGTGTAAATGCGGTGCAGAAACCGCCCCTATGAAAAGTTGCTCATAGACGAAAAAGGGTATTTGCAGAGTGAAACTTCTTTGCTATACTCTTGTTTCTGCACCAACGGGGGTATAGCTCAGCTGGGAGAGCGCTTGCATGGCATGCAAGAGGTCAGCGGTTCGATCCCGCTTACCTCCACCAGCAGCAAAATCGCAGTCAGGTTTTGTTAGTCGTTGAAGTGGTGCAGTTGTTGTTTGGAAGTTCCGCGGTCCCCATCGTCTAGAGGCCTAGGACATCACCCTTTCACGGTGAGTACAGGGGTTCGAATCCCCTTGGGGACGCCAGGTAGTTGTGGTATAGTAGTGGCAGTTGTTTGTACTGATTGTTGTAAGTTCAGGCCGGTAAAAAACGGGTTCTGGATGGAAAGCAAGTAGTGGAACAAAGTCGCCAAGTGCGGCTTTTATTATTTCTGCGCCCGGGGGGTATAGCTCAGCTGGGAGAGCGCTTGCATGGCATGCAAGAGGTCAGCGGTTCGATCCCGCTTACCTCCACCAACAGCGCAGAAGTAAAGTGGTAAAACTGTAGTACCGAGGTCCCCATCGTCTAGAGGCCTAGGACATCACCCTTTCACGGTGAGTACAGGGGTTCGAATCCCCTTGGGGACGCCAGTTCAGTCTGGTGTTGTGGTTGTAAGAAGTAGCAGTGTTTCTGCGCCCGGGGGGTATAGCTCAGCTGGGAGAGCGCTTGCATGGCATGCAAGAGGTCAGCGGTTCGATCCCGCTTACCTCCACCAACAGCGCAGAACTCACATGGTAATCAAAGTCGCCTCGAGCGGCTTTTTTTATGCCTGGAATATTTCCGCCATACCCCTCGGGGAATATGACTAAGCTGTTAGTGTGCTTGCATGGCATGCAAGAGGTCAACGGTTCGATCCCGCTTACCTCCACCAGCAGCGCAGAAATTACATGGTAATCAAAGTCGCCTCGAGCGGCTTTTTTTTATGTCTGGAATATTTCCGCCATACCCCTCGGGGAATATGGCTAAGCTGTTAGTGTGCTTGCATGGCATGCAAGAGGTCAGCTATTCGATCCCGCTTGCCTCCACCAACAGCGCAGAAACGGGTAGGTAGTCAATAAATCAAAGTCGCCTCGAGCGGCTTTTTTTATTTGAGTCAGCGATTTCTGCGCAAAATGTCGGAGTTAGCTCCCGCAAACCTCCAGCAACAGCGCAAAACGGGTCGTGAATAAATCAAAGTCGCCTTGAGCGGCTTTTTTATTTCCGGTGCATTTCCGTCAACCTCCGCCAATGGCATCCAAGTCACACGATATTCAACGTCGCCCCGCGCGGTTTTTTTTGTTTCTATTGGTTGCTTGGCTATAACTGACAGTGATTTGCGGAGCGGTTAAAGTTGGCAGGCAGGTTCAATTTTGCATGACCTGCCATTAAAAATGGACCATTACATTCAGGAGACAGGATGCACCGCGTATTTGCCAGTTTTTTTCTTGCTGCCATCATGCACGTTCCCGCACATGCGGAGGCGCCCCTTGCGGCGAAATTCGACCCCGGTGCGCTGAAGTTGCAAAAGGGGCCGTTCAATGACGTGCTGGTGCTCGGTTCGCCCCATTTGGCGCAATTGCCAAAATCGTTTGATCCGTCTCAATTGAGCTTGCTCAACGAGCGCCTGGCGGGCTGGCGGCCGGACGCGATTGCGATCGAGGCGCTTTCCGGCTTGCAATGCGCTTACTTGCGCGCCTATCCGCAGCGCTATGGCGATACGGTGAAAACCTATTGCCATGACACTGCTGTCGCGCGGGCCGCCACGGGGCTCGATGTGGTGGCGGCCACGGCGCAGGCGCAGAGTTTACTGGCTGCCTGGCCGGCGGCGCCATCCGCCGCCCAGCGGCGCACATTGGCTTCCCTGTTCCTGGCCGGCGGCGAGCGTGCATCGGCGCTGGTGCAATGGCTGCGCCTGCCTGCGGAAGAGCGGCGCGCCGGCGACGGCCTGAGCGAACCCCTGGTCGCGGACCTCAATTCCCTGCGGGAGGAGCGCAACGAGGATTATCAAATTGCTGCCGTGCTGGCGGCGAAGAGCGGGCACGAGCGGGTGTATGGCATGGATGACCACACGGCCGATATGCCTGTTGCCGATGTGAAGGCGTATGCCAAGGCGATCAGGGCGGCCTGGGATAATCCCTTTTCGGCGGAGCGCAAGCGCATCCACGCCGGGTTTGAAGGGCAATTGACTACGCCGGCCGGCGTGCTGGCGATCTACCGCGCCTATAACGGACGCGCGGAGGCGGATCTGGCAGTTCGTGGCGATTTTGGTGCGGCGCTGGAAGAGCCGTCGCCACAGCGTTATGGCCGCAACTACGTGGCCTCCTGGGAAGTGCGTAACTTGCGCATGGCATCGAACATCCGCGAAATCATGGCGGCGCGCCCGGGTATGCGCACCCTGGTCATCGTCGGCGCCTCCCACAAGGGTTATCTGGAGGCGTATCTGGGGCAGATGCATGACGTGCGCATCGCCAGTACGGACGATATCTTGCGTTAATGAATGCTTTTGCCGCGCCAGGCGGTTGGCGCGGTTTTTCCTGCGTACTTGGCGTGCCGCCGCTTCCATATCTTCCTGCCATCATCCTGTCCCCATAGGGAGCGATGATTCAAATAAGGCGGAAAAAAGAAGGCCAGCAGTTGATTTCGTGAATCGCTTCGTGTTAAACTTCGCGCACGCTTTTTTGAGGGGCTAAGCAAAGCCTTCAACGAAGAGTCCGCTGAGAGTAAAACCAGCACAGGTCCCCATCGTCTAGAGGCCTAGGACATCACCCTTTCACGGTGAGTACAGGGGTTCGAATCCCCTTGGGGACGCCAGGATTTAGTTGTAAAGCAAGAGTGCAGTGCTGAACGGGCCTGACAAGTCAGGCTTTTTTTGTTTCTGCAATATTGCTGCAGTACCGGGTCAGGATGCGAAATAGTGCATTCAGGACAGATTTCTGTCCCCATCGTCTAGAGGCCTAGGACATCACCCTTTCACGGTGAGTACAGGGGTTCGAATCCCCTTGGGGACGCCAGATTCGCAAGTAGTAACAGGTCGGGATGCAAAGCAGCGCATCCAGGACAGATTTTCTGTCCCCATCGTCTAGAGGCCTAGGACATCACCCTTTCACGGTGAGTACAGGGGTTCGAATCCCCTTGGGGACGCCAGACCGGCTGAATCAGCCAACAAAAAAGCCGCCTGGTAACAGTGCGGCTTTTTTGTTGTTTGCCAGCATGCCAACTTTCCCCTTCTTTTTTTTGCCTGCCCATGCCATTACCTAGCGATCGCGCACCATCTTTGGCCATCTTCTGTAAAGTCGTCGACAACTACGGCGATATCGGCATTTGCTGGCGGTTGGCGCGGCAGTTGAGCTGCGAGCACGGCGTGGCCGTGACCCTGTGGGTCGACGATTTGCCGAGCTTCCGGCGCATTTGCCCCGCGATCGACGTGGCGGCGGAGTTGCAGCAGGCGTCCGGCGTCACGGTGCGCCACTGGCGCGGCCAGGATGGCGTGTTTGCGCCCGCCGATGTCGCCGATATCGTCATCGAGTTTTTTGCCTGCGACATTCCGCCCGGCTATATCGCCGCCATGGCGCAGTGCGCGCCGCAGCCGGTGTGGCTGAACCTGGAAGGCTTGACGGCGGAAGAGTGGGTCGAGGGCTGCCACGCGCTGACCTCGCCGCGCCACGGCATGATCAAGCATTTCTTCTTTCCCGGCTTCACGGACAAGACGGGCGGCTTGCTGCGCGAAGCGGCGCTGGACGAAAAAAGGCTGGCATTCCAGGCCGATACGGGGGCCATGGCGGCATTCCTGGGGCAATTCGGCGTAACTGCGGCGCAGATGTCTGCCTTGAAGGTATCGCTGTTCTGCTACCCGTCCGCCCCCGCTGCCGAGCTGTTTTCCGTATGGCAGGCGGGTAGCGAACCCGTGACGTGCCTGGTGCCGGAAGGCGTCGCGTTCGATGCCGTTCAGGCATTTATCGGCGACGATGCGGCTGTCGCCGGGGCGGCGCGCACGCGCGGCGCGCTTACCGTGCGCGTGCTGCCGTTCGTGCCGCAAGACGATTACGACCGCCTGCTGTGGGCGTGCGACGTCAATCTCGTGCGCGGCGAAGACTCGTTCGTGCGCGCGCAATGGGCGGGCCAGCCTTTTCTCTGGCATATCTACCTGCAGGATGAAAACTTGCACCACGTGAAATTGCGCGCCTTCCTGCAGCGCTATGCGGTGGACGGGGAGGGGCCCATAGCCAGCCTCGTGCAGGCGGCCCTGGCCTGGAATGGCGCCAGCGCGGACGCCATGCCGTGGGCGCAGCTGTGGCCCGCATTGCGGGCCGATCTGCCGCGCATCCGGGCACGGGCGCAGGCTTGGCAGCAGCAGATGCAGGCTCATGGTGATCTGGCAAGTAACCTGCTGGCGTTCGCTGGCGCGACGAGATAGGCGCTTGCCCAAAATTAAGGTAAAATGCCCGGTTATTTCTAACGTATTTTTAACCGATCAAACGCAAGCTTGCGGCGCCGATGGCGCACAGGCGGCAGATGGTCTTCATGCAACCCCACTTTTTACGTACATTCCTATGAAACCCGCAAAAGAAATTCGTGTTGGCAATATCATCATGGTCGACAGCAAGCCAATGATCGTGTTGCGTTCTGATGTCAACGGTTCGAGCCGCACGGGCTTCACCTACAAATGGAAGATGAAAAATCTTCTGACGAACACCCCGATGGAAAACGTGTTCCGCGGCGACGACAAGTTTGACGTTGTTGTTCTGGATAAAAAGCCAGTGACGTATTCGTACTTCGCCGACCCGCTGTTCGTCTTCATGGACGCCGAGTACAACCAGTACGAAATCGAAGAAGAAAACCTGGGCGAAGCGCTGAACTACCTGAAAGATGGCATGGAATGCGAAGCCATTTTCTACGACGGCAAGGCTATCTCCGTTGAACTGCCTACGACCATCGCCCGTCAAGTGGTGTACTCGGAGCCAGCGGTCAAGGGCAACACGTCGGGCAACGTCCTGAAAGAAGCCAAGATCGAAAACGCCATCGACGCGCACCGCCACACCGTGCAAGTGCCGCTGTTCGTGGCACAGGACGACGTCATCGAAATCGACACCCGTACCAACGAATACAAGCGTGTCGTACGCAACTGATAGATCGCCACACTGCGCGGTTCGCAGGGTCCGGCATACGCCGGCCTGGCTTGCTCCAGTGTTCGACCATCAAGAAACGCTGCCTTCGGGCAGCGTTTTTTTTTGCTTAAAAAATAATTCCATTCAACAACAATTGAGTTGCAAGGACTGCTATGCTATGGCTGGCACATTGTTGCGCTAGAAACATTGAAGTTCCCTGGAGATACTATGCAGCGTAGTCACATGTTGCGCAATGGCGCGTACCGGGGCGTGACGCCTGCCGCGGCCACGCCGGCACGCGTGTCGCGTCCAGTGCTGGCCCGTGCCACGGCGCCAGCCAGCCCCATGGCCCATCTGCTCGATGCCGGCGTGTTGCCGCAACAGCAGATGATGCAGGCAGGCAAGCTCAGTTCCCATGCGCTGACGTCGCAGTATTTGGCACGTATCCGCTCGCTGTCGAGCACGGGCGCGCGTGCCTATCCCGGCATTGAAATCAATCCCGATGCACTGAAAATTGCCCTGGAAATGGACCGCGAGCGCCAGGTGCACAAGGTGCGCGGCCCCTTGCATGGCATCCCCATCGTCTTGCGCGACAATATTGCCACGGGCGACCGCATGAAGACGCGCACGCAGGCGCCCCTGGCCACGCAGGCCAGCTGCGATTCCTTTGTTGCCGCACGCTTGCGCGCGGCCGGCGCCGTCATCATCGGCAAAAGCAATCTGCGCCAGTGGGCCGCCGTCAGCGTGCCGCATGCCAGTGCCAGCTGGGCCGGGCTGACCATCCTGGCCGTGGACAGTGCGGCGGACGGTTCCATCGTCGCGCCGGCTTCACACTGCGGCCTGGTGGCCATCAAGCCCACGGGCAGGGCCGCGGCGGGGCAGGGCGCAGAGCCGGCCACGGCCGGGCCGATGGCGCCCAGCGTGCGCGAGGCGGCCTGGCTGCTCGCCGCCCTGACGGGCGAACGCCTGGCCGATGGTGCGGTGCTCGATGCCGCCGGCTTGCATGGGCGCCGCATCGGCGTGGCGCGCAGCCTGTTCGGCGCGTGCGCGGAAACCGATGCCGTGATCGAACAAGCGCTGCTGGTGTTGCGCGAACAGGGCGCCGAACTGATCGAGCCGCCGTCCGCCTCCGAGCCCGGCGGCATCGAGGCCTTGCTGCGCGTGCATGCGCTCGATGCGCTGGTGGGGCCCACTTGCCATGGCGTAGCGCAGGCGCAGTCCGCCTTGCCGCATATCACGGTGCCGGCCGGCGTGGTCCACGGCCTGCCCGTCGGCTTGTCCTTCATCGGCCCGGCGCATGGTGAAATGCCCCTCATTGCGATGGCATATGCGTATGAACAGGCGACCTTGCACCGGCGCACGCCGGCGCTGCCGTCAAGCATCACCCTGGCGCTGCGTCAGCCATGACCATTCTTTTCGTTTTCCTTTGATAACTATGCTTGCAACCTTGCTGCTGAGCGCGGCCATCGCCGCCACCCCGACTCCTTTCGATGCCGCGCAACTGTCCGGCAGCTGGTCCGACAGCGTCAATACGAGCAGTGTGTGCGAAGAAGCGCGGCACTTTACGCGCATGCAGCTGTCTGACGATCATCAGCGACTGGCGATCTTCAGCGACCGCACCTGGAAAAGCAAGCTGGGTGAAACCAACCGCTTTGCCGCCACGGTGGTGGCGGAAACGGAGCGCAGCCTGACTTTACGCTATGACAATGAAACCCGCCTCAATGCCGCTGGCAAGCTGGTGGAATGGCAGTTGATCATCGTCGCGCCCGGCGTGTACCGCTGGCGCGAGACGGGCTGGGCGGAAGGCAAGGTCAACGGGGTCGTCGGCATTCGCTGCTCTCCGTGATGCCGTTGCGCAAGCATGCCATTCTGCTATGCTGCCCCCATTATTCGATGTTTTTAGGAGTTTTCATGTCCGTACGTTTGCTGCTGCCCCTGTTCCTGGGCGCTGCCGTGGCGCTGGCCGCCGTGCCGGCGCACGCCCGCACGCCCAAACTGTCGCTGATCGAACAAGCGCAAAGCTGCGATGGGGGCCACACTTGCCCGTATTTCCCCGACGCCTACAAGGCCGATTACGCTTTTCGCAATGCCTTCAACGTGGGCTTGAAAAAGGCTGGCCTGAAGCGCCAGCGCTGGGTGCCGAATGGCGTGGCCAGCCCGCTCAAGCCCGTCGAGATCGACGGCAAGGCACGCCTGCTGAGCAGTGTCTGCGAGCCGCACAATTGCGGCCACCGCTACAGCATCCTGTACGACCCGGCCGAGCGCAGCATGACGGGCGTGTATGTGGGCAGCGATGGCAAGGGGGGCTCGCGCACCGTGTACTTCGGCGAGCCCAGCATCGCCGAAGCCGATTTGCTGCTCAAGAACTGATGCACGCGCCGCTGCGCATTTCCAGCGAGCGCGACGCGCTGGATCTCCCCATGATCCACCGCTACCTGAGCGAGCAATCGTACTGGAAGCGGGGCGTGACGCTGGAGACGGTGCGCAAGGGTATCGCCAACGCGCTTTGTTTCGGCGGCTATGTGGATGGCCAGCAAGTGGCGTTTGCCAGGGTCATCACCGATTACACGGATTTTGCCTATCTGCGCGACGTGTTTGTGCTGCCGCAATACCAGGGGCGCGGCTATGGCAAGCAGATGGTGGCTGCCGTGCTGGGCGACGCGCGTTTGCGCGATGTCGCCTGGATGCTGGGCACCGATGACGCGCATGGCCTGTATGCAAGCTTTGGTTTTGCGCCGCTGGAGGCGCCGCACAAGTACATGCGCCGTCCCGCGCCATAGGAATTATCAAAACAACCTTTTTGTGTCAAGAGAACTATTAACATTATTGTACGCAATAGTGTTGCATTGATAATGACAACATGTCATTATGCGCGCTCTGCAGCGTGCGGTGCGTTGTTGGTGCTGTACTTTGCCATCGCCCTCGGGCGCGGGCAAAGGTGGTGAGCGGTCCGATTGGTCGTCCCTGGCACGTTTTCTCGTCACTTTAAAGGAATACATCATGAAACAATATGGAGCCGAGTTCCTCGGCACGTTCTGGCTGGTGCTGGGCGGTTGCGGCAGCGCCGTGCTGGCCGCTGCCTTTCCCGGTCTAGGCATCGGTTTTGCCGGCGTGGCGCTGGCGTTTGGCCTGACGGTGCTGACCATGGCCTACGCCATCGGTCACATCTCGGGCTGCCACCTGAATCCTGCCGTGTCGATCGGCCTGTGGGCCGGCGGCCGTTTTCCTGCCAATCAGCTGCTGCCGTACATCATCGCGCAAGTGCTGGGCGCCATCGTGGCCGGCGGCGTGCTGTACGTGATCGCCAGCGGCCAGGCCGGTTTCGATGTCAGCAAGGGCTTTGCCTCGAACGGCTTCGGCGCCCATTCGCCGGGCGGCTATTCGATGCTGTCGGCGCTCGTCATTGAAATCGTGCTGACGATGTTCTTCCTGATCGTCATCCTGGGCGCCACCGACAAGCGCGCCCCGGCCGGCTTCGCCCCGTTGCCGATCGGCCTGGCGCTGACCCTGATCCACCTGATCAGCATTCCCGTCACCAACACCTCCGTCAACCCGGCCCGCAGCACGGGCGTGGCCCTGTACGTGGGCGACTGGGCGACCAGCCAGCTGTGGCTGTTCTGGCTGGCCCCCATCATTGGCGCCTTGCTGGGCGCGCTGGCCTACCGCCTGATTGCCGGCGAAAAAGAATCAGCTTGAGCATGTAAAAAAAGCAGCCCGCGGGCTGCTTTTTCGTTTAGTCGGCGGCGCGCCACTCGCTCAGGTAGTGCTGCGGCGTGCGCCCCAGGATGCGGCGGAACATGGCGCTGAACGCGCTGGGACTGGCGTAGCCCAGCGCATAGGCGATGGCCGCCACGCCTTCGCCCCGGTCCAGGCGGCAGAAGGCCTCGGCCAGGTGGACTTGCTGCAGCCATTGGCGGTAGTGCAAGCCCGTTTCCTTGGGAAACAAACGAATCAGGGTGCGCGCGCTGGCGCCCGCATCCTGCGCCCAGTCCTCGATGCTGCGCCGGCTGCCGGGCGCGTTCATGATGGCCGAGCAGACGGCCACCAGGCGGCGGTCGCGGGGCCAGGGTATGGCGATGGGCACGGTATCGGCCGCCGTCAGTTCCGACAGGATCAGGTGCGCCAGCCAGTCGCCGCGCCCCGCCAGCGCATATTCGATCGGTTCTGCCAGCAAGGCCAGGATCAGTTCGCGCAGCAGCCGGCTCACTTCCAGCACCTTGCAATCGGAGCCGTACGGGGCAGCCACCTGCGCATCGATATACACGGTGCGCATGCTCAGTTCGCTCAAGATGTGGACTTCATGCACGACCCCCACGGGGATCAGCAGCGCGCGCCGGGGCGGCAGTATCCACACGCCGTGCTCGGTGGAAACGCGCATTACGCCTTCCGTCGCATACAGCAGTTGCGCCCGCACATGGCTGTGCGGCGCCGTATAGTCGCCCGGCGCATATTGCTTCGACATGGCCGTCACGGGACGCGGCACGTGCTGGTAATCGTGCGAGCTGGTGCTGCGGCTGAACGGCACGCCATCGGGGTGGGTCTGGGCGGGGTGGTGGGTGTACATGTGGGCCGTTGATTTGTCTCGCAGTTGTCACTTAAGCGACGATTATTGGAAGTTATCAGTTCAGTGACCATACTATACTGGGTTCTTTGCCGGGCCGCCCGCCGTGCCCGATCATTGCGGATGACACATGCACACAACCACACCTGCCCCAGCACTGGCCAAGTCCGTGCCGGCGGCCCCCTCGCTTCATAGTTCCCAACAACAATCTGGTCTGGCCATGCACATCCTGGGCGCCGTCGCCTTCGTGCATTTGCTCAATGACTTGATCCAGGCCTTGTTGCCGTCGATTTATCCGATGCTGAAAGCCGAGTTTTCACTCAGTTTTACCCAGGTCGGCCTTATAACCCTGACGTTCCAGTGCACGGCATCGCTGCTGCAGCCGTGGATCGGCTTGTACACGGACCGCCGTCCGCTGCCATTCCTGCTGCCGGTAGGCATGTGCTTTACCCTGGCCGGCGTGTTGATGCTGTCCATCGTCTCGACCTTCCCGACCCTGCTGATCGCCTCGGGCCTGATCGGCGTCGGTTCCTCGACCTTCCATCCGGAAGCGTCGCGCGTGGCGCGCATGGCGTCGGGCGGGCGCTACGGCTTTGCCCAGTCGCTGTTCCAGGTGGGCGGCAATGTGGGCTCCGCGCTGGGGCCGCTGCTGGCGGCTGCCGTCATCGTGGGCCGCGGGCAGGGCAATATCGCCTGGTTCAGCCTGCTGGCCGTGCTGGCCATCGGCGTGCTGTACAAGGTCAGCCACTGGTATAGCGGCCACCTGGCCAGCTTCAAGCCGAAGGCGGGCGGCCACGGGCCGAATTTGTCGCGCAACAAGGTGATGGGCGCGCTGGGCGTGCTGGCCCTGCTCGTGTTCTCGAAGTACATCTACATGGCCAGCCTGTCGAGCTACTACACGTTTTACCTGATCGACAAATTCCATCTGTCCATCGGCGCGGCGCAGCTGTACCTGTTCCTGTTCCTTGCCGCCGTGGCGGCCGGCACGTTCATGGGCGGTCCCATCGGCGACCGCATCGGCCGCAAGCGCGTGATCTGGATTTCCATCCTGGGCGCCGCCCCGTTCACCCTGCTGCTGCCGTATGTGGACCTGTTCTGGACGGCCGTGCTGACGGTGATCATCGGTTTCGTGATTTCTTCCGCGTTTTCCGCCATCGTCGTGTTTGCGCAGGAGCTGGTGCCGGGCAAGGTGGGCATGATCGCGGGGATCTTCTTTGGCCTGATGTTCGGCGTGTCCGGCATCGCCGCGGCCGCCATGGGCCACCTGGCCGACGTGGCGGGCATCGCCTACGTGTACAAGATCTGCTCCTACCTGCCGCTGCTGGGCATCCTGACGGTGCTGCTGCCGCATATCGAGCAGGCGAAAAAATAAGCGCGCATCGCGGGAGTGCTTGACGGCCCGCCCGCGTGCATGCGATATTTGTCTCATGTTCACTTCCATCCTCCATCCAGTTCCTGCATACGGCGCCGCTGCTGCGCTGTGTCCGTGCGCCTGGCCCCGTGAGGATGCGGCCCTGCGCCGTTAAACTTTTACTCCTCATTCGATGGCCACAGTGTTGAAAAACCTGTGGCCATTTTCTTTTTCCGCAGCGTTCACGAGAGTCCCGCATGACACTACACCTGTACGACACCTATAGCCGCAGCCTGCGTCCGTTCGATCCCATCGCCCCGGGCCAGGCGGGCCTGTACGCCTGCGGCCCCACCGTCTACGACTACGCGCACATCGGCAACCTGCGCACCTATCTGTTCGTCGACGGCTTGCGCCGCGCGCTCGAGTTCAATGGCCTGCGGGTGCGCCACGTGATGAACATCACGGACGTGGGCCACCTGACGTCGGATGCGGACAGCGGCGACGACAAGGTCGAAGCGCGCAGCCGGCGCAGCGGCAAGTCGGCGTGGGAGATCGCGGCCGAGTTTACGCGCGCGTTTGAAAGCGATCTGCGCGCGTTGAATATCCTGCCGCCCACCGTCTGGTGCCGCGCCACCGAGCATATCGCGGAACAGATCGCATTCATCCTCGACCTGGAGGCGAAGGGCTATACCTACCGCACGGCCGATGGCGTGTATTTCGACACCACGCGCCAGGACGGTTACGGCAAGCTGGCGAACCTGAAGCGCGACGGCCTGCAGGCGGGCAAGCGGGTGGACCTGGGCGGCAAGCGCGATATCTGCGACTTCGCCCTGTGGAAGTTCAGCGGCGTGCCGGGCCAGCGCCAGATGGAATGGGACAGCCCGTGGGGCCTGGGTTTCCCCGGCTGGCATATCGAGTGCTCGGCCATGGCGGAAAAGCACCTGGGCACGTATTTCGACATCCATTGCGGCGGCGAAGACCACGTGGCCGTCCACCACAGCAACGAGATCGCGCAAACGGAAGCGCGCCACGGCACGCGCCTGGCCAACTTCTGGCTGCATGGCGCCTTCCTGAAAACCCAGGATGCGAAGATGTCGAAGTCCGCGGGCGACTTTTTGCGCCTGCAAAGCCTGGTGGAGCAGGGCATCGATCCGCTGGCCTACCGCTACCTGTGCCTGGGTGCCCACTACCGCAGCAGCCTCAATTTCACGGACGACGCCTTGCGTGCCGCCGCCAGCGGCCTGGCGCGCCTGCGCGCCGCCGTGCACGGCCTGGGCCAGGCGCATGGCGAGGCCGATCCCGCGTGGTTGGCGCATTTTGCGGCCTGCGTCAACGACGACTTGAACTATCCGCGCGCGCTGGCCGTGGCCTGGGAACTGCTGAAAAGCGAGCTGCCCGACGGCGTGAAAAAGGCGACCATGGCCCGCTTCGATGCGGCTCTGGGGCTCGATCTGTTGGACTGGCAGCCGGCGCAGGTGGAAGTGCCGCCGCCCGTGCAGGCGTGGATGGCGCAGCGGGCCAGTGCCCGCGCGCAGCGCCTGTGGGCCGAGGCGGACCGTTTGCGCGCACTGGCGCGCGCGGCCGGCTATGACATCGAGGATACGCCGCAGGGCCAGCGGGCGCGCCTTCTGTGACGAGGCTATCCGTGCCCGTGCGGCATAATGGCCGCCTGATGAATGGGGAGATGCCGTGAAGCGTGGTGTGCTGTTGCTCAGTTGTTGTCTTGTTTTCCCGTCCGTACAGGCGGCCAGGGCGTGTCCCGGCTTTCCCGCGCTGGCCGCGTCCGGCGAGGCGCTGCTGGCGCAAGTGCGCGCGCTGCCGCCCGCCGGCATCGACCGGGAAGTGCAGGCGTGCGCGCCGAGGACGGTCATCGACTTCGCCTACAGCGGCGGAGTGCTGTGCCGCTTCGGTGCCGGCACGGAAGCCGTGGAGGCGGCGACGGCTGCCGTCACGCGCCTGGCCGATGGCGGCGAACTGGTCGAATACCTGTATCTGTTCCCGTATGCGCCGGACTCGCACGCGCGCTTGCTGGCGCTGCTGGCCGCGCGCTTCAATCAAGTCGACAAGGCGGCCTGGCCCGCCTTCCTGCAAGGTGCGACGCCGGGCAAGGAAACCACGGCCCTGTTCACGCATGGCGGCTTCTACATCTCGCTGGGCAAACCCACGGAAGGCGATCCTGCCGCATGGTATTCGAACGTGATCTTTGAAAAGGTGGATATGCCCGCGCTGGGCGTGCGCAAGGTGTGCCAGGAGGGGCGCGATGGCTGAAGCGGACGCCTTTCCGGCGGCATGGGCCGGCACCGTGGCGCAGCTGCTGCCTGCGCTGTCCGATGGCCAGCTGCACGCGCCGTCGGCGCCGTTTGAGGTGCTGCAGGATGGCCGGCTGCTGCGCATCCCCGTGCGCACCTATTACCGCCGCGAGCAGCTGCTGGCCTGCGCGCAGCTGCCCGGCGACGCGGGCGCGATCGCCCTGTGCCTGGGCACGCGCCATCATGACGGCCACCTGCGTGAACACTGCGTGGCGCAGCTGTTGCTGCAGCAGCGGGCCTGGATGGCGCCGTTCGTCGTGCACCTGTGCGGCGAATATGTGCTGGAGATCGTGGAGAGAATCGGCGCGGCGCTGCCGGCCTGGAATGCGCAGGCGCTGGCGCGCTACCTGCGGGAGAATCCCGCGTATGTGGCCACCCTGGAGCGGCGCACCGTCAGCTACTGGAGCTGCTACTACCGCCATCGCTATCCCGTGTGGGACGATTATCCGGGGCGCAGGGCCATGGCGGCCCTGCGCGGCTTG
This sequence comes from Janthinobacterium violaceinigrum, assembly GCF_009208555.1. Taxonomy (GTDB): domain Bacteria; phylum Pseudomonadota; class Gammaproteobacteria; order Burkholderiales; family Burkholderiaceae_D; genus Janthinobacterium; species Janthinobacterium violaceinigrum. Next base: position 193,248 of record NZ_WFLI01000010.1, read on the forward strand.
CAGGATCTTACGCTTCGATAAAGCGCATCTTGAAGCTGCGGCCCTTGATGTTGCCGAAGTCGCGGCCCAGGGTATTACCCGCATTCAGGCGCTTGAAGGCCGCTTCGGCCACCTTGCGGTCGAGCGCCACGTAGGTCATGAACTCGAACACGTTGATCTTGCCCACCTGTTCCTTGTTCAGGCCCGCATCGCCCGTCAGCGCGCCCAGCAGATCGCCCGGGCGCAGCTTGTCCTTCTTGCCGCCCATGATGCACAGGGTGACCATGGGCGCCGGCAGCGCTTCGGCGCCATCGTCCTCGTCCAGTTCCTTCAGTTCGTGCCATTCGGCGGCGCTGTTCTGGTACTGCTCGATCAGCTTCACCCATTTTTTCTCGTTCGGCGCGCACAGCGACAGGGCCAGGCCCTTCTTGCTGCCGCGGCCCGTGCGGCCGATGCGGTGGATGTGCACTTCCGTGTCCTTCGAGACGTCGACGTTGATCACGGCGCCCAGGTCGGAAATATCGAGGCCGCGCGCGGCCACGTCGGTGGCCACCAGCACGGAGCAGCTGCGGTTGGCGAACAGCACCAGGATTTCATCGCGCTCGCGCTGTTCCAGCTCTCCGTACAGGGCCAGCGCGGAAAAGCCTTGCTGGCGCAGTTCTTCGGCCAGTTCGCGGCAATGCACCTTGGTGTTGCAGAAGGCCAGGGTCGATTCCGGCTTGAAGTGCTTCAGCAGCTTGCCGACGGCGCTGTTGCGCTCGTCGAAGCCGATTTCATAGAAGCGCTGTTTGATCTTGTCGTTGTCGTGCTGCGCTTCGACCGTCACTTCCAGCGGATTGACGAGGAACGACGCCGTGGCGCGGCGGATGTCTTCCGGATACGTGGCCGAGAACAGCAAGGTCTGGCGGCGCACAGGGCAGGCGCTGACGATGCCGGCGATTTCCTCGTAAAAGCCCATGTCCGTCATGCGGTCCGCTTCATCGAGTACCAGGGTCTGCACGTGGTTCAGGTTGATGGTGCCGCGGCCCAGGTGGTCGCGCAGGCGGCCCGGTGTGCCCACGACGATGTGGGCGCCGTGTTCCAGCGAGGCGATTTGCGGGCGCATGGGCGCACCGCCCGTCAGGGTCAGGATCTTGATGTTGCCGGCCGCGCGGGCCAGGCGGCGCAATTCATTGGCCACCTGGTCAGCCAGTTCGCGGGTGGGGCACAGCACCAGGCCTTGCACGGCAAACCAGGCCGGATTGAGCTTGTGCAGGATGCCGATGCCGAAGGCGGCGGTCTTGCCGCTGCCCGTTTTCGCCTGGGCGATCAGGTCGCGGCCATCGAGCACCGCCGGCAGGCTTTGCGCCTGGATGGTGGTCATTTCGTGGTAGCCGAGCGAGTCCAGATTGGCCAGGAAGGCGGGCGTCAGCGGCAGGCTGGCAAAGGAATTGGTGGTGTCAGTGGTGGTGTTCATAGGGGGCGGAGCCGGTAAAAAGCGGTGGATGGGCACAGTCTACAGGCATTACGCCCTTGTGCGGATGGTGGTGTGGAAGCTGGCGGCAAACGGCCGCCGGCATGGGGTGCTAATTGTCAGGCGCCCAGATGGGCAGGCCGGTCAGGTCGAGGCCGGCGTCGCGCGTCCACACGGGCAAGCCCGTGGCATCGGTCGGCTCCAGCAATTCGAGCTGCACCTGCTTCAAGGCCACCTTGCGCGCGCGCACGCGGCGCTGCGGTTCCGGCGCCGGCTCGGGCGCCTCGGGCGCTGGCGGCGGGCCGAAGCCGGGCAAGTCGATGGTGGCGTTGTCTTTTTTATCTCTCATTTCTGAACCTCTGGTCCCCGGCCGCGAAAACCCGGCGCCGGGGAGCGGGCAAAAAGCTGTCCGCTGTGTGAATACTCTGCACGCTTCGTCCACAAAACAAAAGCCCGGCTACTGGAGTCGGGCTCATTGTTGGGATAACCTGCAGGAAAACTTGTCCTGCGGATTTAAGTGCGGCACGCAGTGTATCACAGGCGTGCCGCACTGTGTGGGGCTTAGCGGAAGCTCAGCGCACCCGTCAGGTCGCCCGGCGGCAGCGCGCCACGGGCCGCGAACGCGTCATTGCGCACCTTCAAGCCTTCAAGCAGCGGCAGGTCGTGCAGGCGCGTGATCAGGCGCAGGATCGACGTCGTGTCGTAGAAACTGTGGTCGACGGCGCCTTTTTTCGCGTACGGCGAGACGACGATGGCGGGAATGCGCGTGCCCGGGCCCCAGCGGTCGCCCTTGGGCGGCGCCACGTGGTCCCACCAGCCGCCGTTTTCGTCGAACGTGATCACCACGATCATGTCCTTCCACTGCGGCGATTCCTTCAGATGCTGGATGATGTTGGCCACGTGCTGGTCGCCCGACTCGATATCCGAGTAGCCCGCGTGCAGGTTCAGGTTGCCCTGCGGCTTGTAGAAGGTCACGGCCGGCAGCTTGCCCGCCACGGCGGCAGCGAGGAATTTGTTCGAGATCGGGCTGTCGCCCGTGCCGCCGTCGCGCAGGTGCTCGGCGCGCGCCGCCGTGCCGGGGGCGAACTGCTTGAAGTAATTGAGCGGCTGGTGGTGGAACTGGAAGTTCGGCTTGCTGCCGCCGCCCTTGTGGTCGAGCGCCGCTTGCCAGCCGCCGCCATACCACGCCCAGCTGACGCCCTTGCGCGACAGCAGGTCGCCGATCGTGTCATAGGTTTGCGGCGGCAGCGTATTCGCGTCGGCCGGGTCGGCGTGCAGCGGGTCGCCGTCAAAGGCAGGGCGGATGTAGCTCGGCTGATATGGCGGCGCCATGGTGTTGACGGCATAGCCGTCCGGCGTGAGGGCGCCGTCGTTCACGTATTTCGGCTTGCCGTCCAGCGCCGAGGCGGGGCAGTCGGGCGCGATGGCCAGGCGCACGCCTTGCGGGCCGTCGGACAGCACGGCGATCTTTTTCTTCGCCGCCGTCTCGGACGCGTTGAAGTATTCGTTGGCGCGGCCCGTCACCAGGAACTGGTGGTTCATGTAGGAGCCGCCGAAGGCTGCCATGAAGAAGTTGTCGCACAGGGTGTACTGCTCGGCGATCTGCCACAGGTTCAGGTTTTTCGACGTTTCGCCGTAGTGGCCCATCACCAGGCCGCCGCTGTCGGCCCACGCGGCAAAGCCGTCGTTCTTGCCGCCGTTGATCTGCATCTGGTTGTTATAGAAGCGGTGCACGAGGTCGCGCGTGATGATGCTCTCGGGCAGGGGCTTGCCGGCCGCGTCGCTCAATTTGTAGGGCGCGTTGGGCAGGCCGGAAATCTGGTCTTCCTTGATCAGGTAATCGATGCCGCCGATATTCTGCTGGTTCGGCACGAGGCCGCCCCAGATCTTCGGCAGGGTGGCCAGCGGCTTGCCGTCGCGGTCCAGCTGCTGCGCCTGTTCTGCCGTGACGGCGGACAGGGGCGCGCTGGTGCCGGGGAAATTGGCAAACAGGTTGTTGAAGCTGCGGTTTTCCAGGTAGATCACGACCACGTTCTTGACGTGCGCCTTGAGTTTCGCGTCGAGCGAACCCTTGGCGATGGTCTTCCTGGCTGGCGCGGCGTCGGCCAGCGCGGGCAGGCTGGCGGCCAGGCCGACTGCGGAAGCGGCCTGGAAAATGCGCCGGCGCGAGGGATTGGCGGGTTGGTCGGCCGGATCGGCTGGCAGGGCGGGGGCGAGGTCCTTCACACATTCTCCTTGGGTGGCACGGGCCATGGTCTGTGCCCGTGAAGCGGAAAATTGTATCACCGGCCCCTCGATAGTGTGAAATATTCGCCCCCGTTCAGCGCATCAGAACTGGTAGCGCGCGCTCAAGGCCACCTTGCGGGCGGGGCCATGCATGCCCGAGTACCACCAGTCCGATACCGAGGCCGTGTACTTCTTGTCGAACAGGTTGGCCACGTTGACGGTCGCCGACAGCTTGTCGCTGACGTCGTAGCGCGCCATCAGGCTGGCCACCGAGTAGGCCTTCTGTTCCCAGTGCAGGGTGCGCTCGATCTGCCACGCATCGATGTCCGAATACACGCGGCTTTGCCAGTTCATGCCGCCGCCCACCGTCAGGCGATGCAGCTCGCCGGGCAGGCGGTAAGTGGTCCACAGTTTCACCAGGTGGCGCGGGAAGGTGGTCTGGATCGCCTTGCCCGTATTGTCTTCCGTCTGGCTGTACGACCACGATGCCGATATGTTCCAGTCCGGCGTGAGGGCGCCCGTCGCTTCCAGGTCCACGCCCTGCGTCCTGGCGCCCTTGATGGTGCGGTTGGCGGGATTGTTCGTGCCCGGCACGGTGTAGCCGGGGTCCGATTCGGCCAGGTTGCTCTGGCGGATCTGGTACAGCGCGGCCGAGGTGTTCAGGCGGCCATCGAGCCAGCCGCTCTTGATGCCCGCTTCGTAGGTCTTGCCCGCGCGCGGCGCCAGCAGCTTGCCATAGCGGTCTTGCGCGGCCTGCGGCTGGTAGATGGATGAATAGCTGGCGTAGAGGCTGTGCGTGGCGTCGAGGTTGAACACCAGGCCGCCATACGGCGTAAAGACGCGGCTTTCCGACGCCGGGGACTCGCCATAAAATGATACGGCAGGCGCATCCGAGATGTAGTTCTCGCTGTAGCGCAGCACCTTGGCGCCGGCGATCAGTTTCAGGCGTTCGGACAGGTTCAGGCGCGTGGCGGCATAGGCGCTGGCCTGGCGGCGCGTACTGTCGTAGGTAACGAAGGTATCGCCAAACACGGGTGCCGCGATGCGATTCCAGCTGTACAGGTTGACGGGGGTCTGCTGGATGTCCTTGTCGAAGCGGCCATCCGTCGTGCTTTGGAAGTCGTTGTAGTCCATGCCCAGCACCAGTTCGTGCTGGCGGCCGAAGGCGCTGAACGGACCGCGCACATTGACGTCCACGCTGTTGACCTTGAGCCGGTAATCGCGGTAGTCGCCGTTCAGCATCAAGCCATCGCCCGTAGCCTGGTCGGGAAAGGCGCTGCTCACGCTCATGTAGACGGCGCGCTCTTCCTGCGACGACTGCACGCGGTTGGCCGAGATTTTCAGCTTCCAGTCGTTCGCCAGCGCGTGTTCCAGGGTGGCGAAGACGTCGGTCGAATTGCTGCCGAAGCGGTTCGATCTGGCGGCCGGGCTGAAGGAGCGGGGCAGGTCCGTCATTGCGCCATTGCTGTAGAACAGGGGGAAGCCCAGGTAGGACAGCGACCCCTTCGAGCGGTTGCGCTGGTGCGTCACGCCGGCCGTCAGTTTCGTCGCGGCCGACAGGTCCGCTTCGATCACGCCATACACCACTTTCTTGTCGCGGCTATAGCTGTCGATGATGCTGTCGGCTTCCTCGTACAGCGTGACCAGGCGGCCGCGCAAGCTGCCTGCCTCGTTCAGCGGGCTGGAAGTGTCCGCCACGCCGCGCCGCTCGTCGCGGGAAGCCAGTTCACCTTCGACGGAGGCCTGGAACTGCGCCGTCGGCTTCTTGCGCACCATATTGATGGCGCCCGAGGCGTCGCCCGCGCCCGTCATCAGGCCCGAGGCGCCGCGCAGCACTTCGATGCGGTCGTACAGCGCCATGTCGGCCAGGCTTTGCGACGGTATCGCATTGAGACCCAGGTTTTCCGAGTGCGTGTTGACGCCATCGAGCTGGTAGTTGGTGATCGCATAGCCGCGCGAGGTAAAGCCGGAGCGTTCGCTGCCCAGCGAGAACAGGGTGATGCCCGGTGTCTGCGCCATCACTTGCGCGATGGTGTTCAAGCCCTGGTCCTGCATGCGCTGCTGCGTGATGACGCTGACCGACTGCGGCGTTTCCCGGATGGACAGGCCCAGCGGCGTGGCCGTGGCGATCGGCAGGGGCGAGACGTACGCGCCCGAGCCTTCGGTCGCATCCTGCAGCGCCTTGACCGACACTTCCGGCATCATCGACAGCGCCTCGCCGCCCGTCGCCGCATCGGCCGGGCGCAGCACGTAGCTGCCATTAGCGCTGCGCTCGGCCTTCAGGCCCGTGCCGCGCAGCACGCCGTTCAGGGCGGCCAGCACGTCGTGGCGGCCCGTCAGGCCCGCGGATGTCTTGCCCTGCGTTTGCTCCGGCGTGAAGCTGAGGATGACCCTGGACTGGCCGGCGACCTGGCGCAGCGCCGCTGCCAGGTCGCCGGCCGGCACCTGGAAGTCCTGGCTGGCCGCTGGCGCTGCCGCCCTTTCCTGCGCCAGGGCTGGCGCCTGAACGTTCAGCAGCAGGGCCGAACCGATGAAGACGAGTTGCATGGCATGCGCCATGCGCTTGATGCGCGGCCGGGACCGGGAAGACAGAACTGGAGACATGGTTACCTTGTGGTGTAGTCGTCAAAAAGAACGTTGCCTACACAGGTCACGCGAGAAGCGGAAACGGGTAAGTTTTTTTTGCGGCGGACTCAAAATAAATGCTCAGCGCTTCTGGCGCGCTTCCACCTGCACCCAGTAGCGCGTGCGCAGGCGCACGTCGACGGGCAGGGAATTGGGCAGCGACAGCAGCACGGCGTCCAGGTCGGCCAGCGGGAAGACGCCGGAAATGCGCAGCGCGGCGACGGCGTCGTCGCAGCCCAGCAAGCCGTGGCGGTGGCGGCTCAGTTCATGCAGGAAGTCGCGCAGCGGCATGGCGTCGGCCAGCAGCAGTCCCTGGCGCCAGGCCCAGATGTCGGGCGAGACGGCATGCGCGGGCAGCAGCTGCTGCGCCGTCATGCCGCCGCCCTGGCCCGCCTGGAGGACCAGGCTGGCGTCTCCGTGGCGCGGCAGCAGCCGGACGGCGCCTTCTTCGACGGCGACCTGGGTGCTGCCATCCGCCTGGCGTACCGAGTAGCGCGTGCCCAGCGCCTGCGCGTGGCCTTGCGCCGTTTCGACGAGGAAGGGGCGGTAGGGCAGGCCCGCTTCGCGGGCGGTGGCGATGAATACTTCGCCCTGCACCAGCTGCAGCAGACGCTGCGTGCCGCTGAAGCGGACGTTCACGGCGCTGCCGCTGTTCAGGTGCAGCTGGCTGCCGTCGGGCAGGGTCAGTTCGCGGCGCTCGCCCACGCCCGTGGACAGGTCGGCCAGCGCGGCGCGGGCAAAGTCGGGCGCGTAGGGCGAACGCGCGCCGAACCAGCCCGTGATGCCGATTGTGGAAATCCACGCCAGCAGCTGCAGGCTGTTGCGGCGCGAGAGGGGCGAGGCAGGGCGGGAACGCACATTGGGGCCTGGCAGCAGCGCCTTGCGGCTGGCCTGGGCATCGAGTTCGCGCAAGCCGCCGCTGACGCTTTCGATGTGCTGCCACGCCCGTTCATGGTCGGGATGCGCCCGGCGCCATTCTTGCCAGGCCGTTTTTTCCGCCGGCGTGGCGACGCCGCTCATCAGGGTGGTCAGCCATTCGGCGGCCTGCATGGCGATGGCCAGGTCGATGGGCCGGCCCTGGGCGTAGACGGTGGCGCCCCGCATCTCAGGGGGCGGCAAAATCGGGCACGGCAAAAAAGCACAGCAGATTGGCCTTGCTCAGGTATTTTTTGACGGAGTGCGTGGTGGTGCCCAGTTCGGCGGCGATGTCGGCGTAGCTCATGCCGTCCAGGTGGGCCAGCAGGAAGGCGGCCTTGGCCTTGGCGGAAAGCTTGTCCAGCGCGCGGTCGATCAGCTGCAGCGATTCGAGCACGATGGACATCGCTTCCGGCGAGGGCGTGCAGCCTTGCGGTTGATGCAGCAGCGCGTCGAGGTAGGCCCGTTCGAGCTCCTCGCGCCGGCAATGATTGGCCAGCAGGCGCTTGGCGATGGTGGCCAGGAACGGACGCGGCTGGGCGATCCCGGCACTGCTGCGCGCAACGAAGATCTTGATGAAGGTATCCTGCGCCAGGTCGCCGGCCAGCCCCGCATCGTGCAGGCGGCGCTTCAGCCAGTGCAGCAGCCACGAGTGGTGCTCGGCATACAGGGCCTGGAAATCGGACGGCGGGGAAGGGGCGGACAGCATGCGTACAGGACGCCTTAATCTAAATGAGAATTGTTCTCATAATAGCGCAGCGCTGCACGCCAGGCAACCGGGAAAATGGGGCGTTGCTGAAATGCGACTGTGCACGGGGCCGCGCGCGGTGGCGGATTTGCGCTGCCGCACGGCAGATGTAAAAGTTTCCTTGGCGCAAGCTTTCATGTGAGAAAATGCGGGCTGTCGATGTGGCGCGGAGCGAAAAATGATGTGGATGGTTGGCGGTGCCCTGGTTCTCCTGGTCGCCAGATTCTTATGGTTGGCCTACTTTCACCGGGTGAACGCGATGTCGCGCCAGGCGGAAGTGATGAACTGGCTCGACATCGGCCGGGTGTCGAATGCCGATGGCGGCAAGGATATTTTGTTGGCGAGAAATGAGCGCGGTGCCCGGATCGACTGGCGCACGGGCGAGGTCTGGCTGATGAATCCCAAGGTGGCGGAGCCGTTTGCCGATTTCCTCGCCGTCGAGCGCTGGCTGACGATGCGCGACATGGGCAACAAGGCGCCGGTCGCAATGGCTGCTGCGCCCGCGCCAGAAGCAGCGGAGCCTGAAGCGGCGCCGGACGCCGGGCCCGCGCGCGATACCTTGCCCGCTTTCCAGCAAAAGGTCGATGACTGCCTGGCCAAGGCGGAGGGCGGCCAGGAATTACTGGAAACCAAGCAGGCCTTCGAGGCGGGCAGCGAGCCATATCTTGAAGCGTCGACGGCATTGAGCACGACGGCGCTCGAGCTCGATGTTTCGCCAGCCATGGTGGCCACGTTTCATATCAGCGCGTTTGCCGCCCTGGCGGAAACGGCGGGAGCGGACAAGCTGGAACGGGTAGCGGCCAGCCTGCATGCGGCGGCCAGGCAGATCAGGGCAAGCGCCGCCGCATAAAGGCTGCCAGCAATGAAAAAGCCGCTGATCTTTTGCAAGTATCAGCGGCTTTCAAGTATTGGTTGCGGGGACAGGATTTGAACCTGTGACCTTCGGGTTATGAGCCCGACGAGCTGCCAGACTGCTCCACCCCGCAGGCGAATTATATATGAGTTTGCTGCATTGCGAAAGAGCTGATCGCCACTGAGGGGATTTGGCTTGCATGATGGCCACGGATATACCGCGACGCAATGGAAAAAGCCGCTGATCTTTTGCAAGAATCAGCGGCTTTCCGGTATTGGTTGCGGGGACAGGATTTGAACCTGTGACCTTCGGGTTATGAGCCCGACGAGCTGCCAGACTGCTCCACCCCGCAGGCGAATTATAGCGGGGTTTGCTGCAATGCGCAATGGCCGTGTCTTGCGCCCGGCTTCCAGTCCCTCCAGTCCCTTTTCAAGTCCCGGTTTTGGCTGCGTTTCAGGCCGCGGCCAGGCGCCACAGCGACGTGACTTCCTTCGAGCGGGCCGCGTGCAGGCTGTCCGTGGCGTCCTGCGCGCGCGGGTGCGTGGGTTTCACGTCCAGGCGGTCGACGACCTTCAAGCCCGCCTGCGCTATCCACTCGAGCAATTGCGCGCGCGGGCGCAGGCCCAGGTGCTCGGCCAGGTCCGATAAAATCAGCCAGCCTTCGCCGTTTGGCTCCAGGTGGCCGGCCAGGCCGGCGAGGAAGCCGCGCAGCATGCGGCTGTCCGGATCGTAGACGGCGTATTCGATGGGCGAGCTGGGGCGCGCGGGCAGCCATGGCGGATTGCACACGACCAGCGGCGCGCGGCCGGCGGGAAACAGGTCGGCCTGCACCACGTCGACCTTGTCCTGCAAGTCGAGGCGGGCCAGGTTTTCGCGCGCGCAGGACAGGGCGCGCGGGTCCTGGTCGGTGGCGACGATGCGGGCGACGCCGCGCTGCGCCAGCACGGCGGCCAGCACGCCCGTGCCCGTACCGATGTCGAAGGCCAGGCTGGCGCGCGCAGGCAGGGGCGCGTCGGCCACCAGGCCCACGTATTCGCCGCGGATGGGCGCGAACACGCCGTAATGGGGATGGATGCGCTGGCCCAGGGCCGGCAGTTCCACGCCCGTGCGGCGCCATTCGTGCGCGCCGATCAGGCCCAGCAGCTCGCGCAGCGAAGCGACGAAGGCGTCTTCGCCACGGCCATACGCTTCATTGCACGCCAGTTTCACGTCCGGCGCGCGGCGCAGCGGGATCGTGTAATCGGCATCAAAAGGCAGCAGCAGCATGGCCAGGGTGCGCGCGCGCTGCGACTGGGCCTGGCGGTGCAGGTGGAACGCTTCCGTGGCGGTGGGTTCCGGTTTTGCCAGCTTGGCGGCCTTGGCCTTCTTGCTGGGCTTGTCATTCTTGTGGTCGGCGCGCCGCGCCAGCGCCTGCAGCAGCTGGCGCGCGTTCTGGAAGTCGCCGCGCCACAGCATGGCGGTGCCTTCGCAGGCCAGGCGGTAGGCCTGGTCGGCCGTCGTGCGGTCGTCGGCGATGACGACGCGCTTGGGCGGCGGCATGCCGCTTTCCGAACGCCAGCGGGCCGAATGTTCGGCGCCGTTTTCGCTCCAGTGGATCTGCGGATGAACGGTAGGTGAAGAGGTGTCGGACATGGGACTCAATCGATAGAAGGTGGGCGCGCGGCATGGTCGCCTGCGCAGGCCGTCTTCCATTATACGTCGCTGGCCGTGCTCTTTGCGGTGTCCGTGCCATAGGCCAGTGCCAGCGCGCGGGCGCGCGCCTGCTCTTCCGGCGTGGATGCTGGCGCTTTCTTGCCCGCCTCGGCGGCATCAAAGCTTCTGTCCGGCTGCACCAGCTTGAGCAGACGCAAGCTCAGGCTGCCCGCCAGGTCGCCTTCCTTGCCGCTGGCGCTGGCCCCATCGGATGGGCTGGCGGTGGAATTGCCATTGAAGATGCTGCTTTGTAATTGCTGGCCCAGCAACTGGAACAGGTCGTGCAGATTGCCTGCGAAGTGCGTGGCGGGCAACTCTTTGGCGGGCAGGGTGCCGTCATCGGCGGAGCTGGCTTCTTCGTCGGCTTCTTGCGTTTGCTCAAGGACGCCTGCGCTGATGTTCGACTGGTATTGCACTTCCAGTTCGAAGTCGAAGGTCTGGCCATCGGCCGTGGTGATCTTGCCCTTGCCGATGAAATGCGCGTTTTCATCGAGGCTGAAGGCGGCGGCGCGGCTGCTGCCGCTGGCGCCCGAGACGCTGGCGCTTCCGCTGCTGACGCTGGAGCCGGCCTGCAGGTCGACCGAATCGAAGGCGATGCTGGCGCCGTCGCCGAACAGCTGGCGCGTCATGGTGGAGAGAAAATCCTGCGCCACGTCGACGGTGGCGTTGCCCAGTGTATCCGTGCGCTGTTCCAGCCCCTTGGCCGACAGGTCCAGGCCATTTTTCGACAGGGCCACCACGTCCTGCGCCGTGCGCTGCATCAGGGGCGAAGCGGCGAGCCCGGCCGTGCCGGCGCCCGTTTTTTGCGGCGTTTGCCCTGGCACGGTAGTGGCGGCAGGCTGGCGCGAGCCGGAAAGGAGGGCGGGAAGCTGGGACATGGTCGGTTCTAGTCGGATCTATATGGGCTGTGTACTGTCATTAACGACATCCGCTGCCCATACTTTAACCATCAGTGGTGGTGCGACCAGCTACCATCTGCCGATTCCAGGTAGGACTTGACGGCATCGGCCTGGCCCGTGGCGTGACGCTTGAGTTCGCCGCATGCGCAAATGCCCTGGTAAGGCTGGATATGCGAGCAGGCGGAGACTTTCTGCAGGTAGACCTGCATGGATTTGTGACATTTTACGCACTTGAAGGTGAGGCTGCGGGCGGCTTTCATGGGTTTCCTTGAACTGTTGCGGGGCGTAGGCGGTGCCTATGCGAAGGCGGCGATTTTAACGCACTCCGGCCATCGTTACACGTTGTTGCATCTGCGCCACGCGGACGTCAACTGAATCCGCGCCATGACGTTGAGCGTATATAGGAGGTCGTCTGACCGCCATTGAAGAGGTAGCACCATGGACAAGCGTGACAAGGAAAAGCCAGCACAGCCCGCCAAGGAGCTGGTGAGGAAATGGTTGAAAGCGGAACTGGAACAGCGCCGGCCGCCGCCCGACCCCGAGCAGATCCGCCGCGAACTGGGCTGGGATTTACTCAGGCTGGGCCGCGAACCGCTGCCTCGATGACGCCTTTGCCACGCCGTTAGCGCACCGTCACCACGCTCTTGCCGCCGGACCCCGGCTGCACGAGGATACGGGTGGCGATGCGTTCCGTCATTTCCTGCACGTGCGAGATGACGCCCACCTTGCGTCCCATCGCTTGCAAGCCGTCGAGCGCATCCATGGCCACGCGCAGGGTTTCCGTGTCCAGGCTGCCGAAGCCTTCGTCGATGAACAGCGATTCCACGCGCACGCGGTTCGAGGACAGCGAGGCCAGGCCCAGCGCCAGGGCCAGCGAGACGAGGAACGATTCGCCGCCCGACAGCGAGTGCACGGAGCGCAGTTCGCCGCCCATGTCCTGGTCGCGCACCATCAGGCCCAGCGATGGATTGTTCGGGTTGTCGATGCGTTCCAGCTGGTAGCGGCGCGCCAGGTGGGCCAAGTGGGCGTTGGCGTAGCCGAGCAGCACTTCCAGCGTGAATTGCTGTGCGTAGTTGCGAAATTTCTTGCCGTCGGCTGAGCCGATCAGTTCATTCAGGCTGGCCCAGCGCCGCTCGACGAGGGCTTGCGCCTCGATTTGCGCCAGCATCGCTTGCGCGCTGTGGCGCCTTGCATCGTCCTGCGCGATGGCCAGGCGCAGGCGCGTCGCTTCCTGGTTCGCTGCCTGGCGTTCGGCGCCAAGCGCGTCGAGCGCGGCCTGCAGCACGGCCTCGTCCGTTTCCAGCGTTTCCGGTGGCCGCTCCAGGTGGTCGGCATGCCGCTGCCGGCGTTCGGCCAGCACGGAGAGCGCCGTCGTGTGGCGGTCGGCGATGACTTGCAGGGCGGCCCGTTCCGCGCGCATGGCTTCCGGCGCGACGTCCAGGTGCGCGCGCAAGCCGGCCAGGTCGGCGGGCGCATGGGATGGATGGGCAAGCTGGAACTGGCGCAGCCAGTGCTCCAGCGCTGCCGCCGCGTCGTGGCCCTGCTGGCGCAAGGCGTCCAGGCGCAGCGCCGTTTGCGCGCATGCCTCGTCGAGGCGCGCGCGCGCCTGACCGGCCGCTTGCGCCGCCGCCTGCTGCTGCGCCAGCCGATCTTTTGCCTGCGCGATGGCGCCGGCCAGCGCGCGTTCCACGTCGGCCACGGGCTGGCCATCCCATAGCGCCGCGCGCTGCGCGTGCAGCGCCTTCAGCTGCGCGTCCAGGGCGGCAAATGCCGTGTGCGCCTCCAGTGCCAGTTGCGCCGTCGTGTGCGCGGCCGCGCCGGCCGCCTCCAGTTGCGCGGCCAGGGTCGCCAGCGCGTGGCTGCGGCTGTCCTGCTCCGCGTGCTGCTTCAGCCATTGCCGGCTTTCCGTTTCGCGCGCCGCGCGGAAGGCGGCGGGGCCGGCGCGCCAGCCATCTTTCCAGTCTTCGGCGCCTTCCGTGTCGGCAAAGGCCCCATCGAGCTGCGCCAGCAAGCCATCGAGTGCGCTGCGCGACGTCTCCGCCTTGTCCTGGCTGGCCGCCTGCTGCGCCTGCAACTGCGCCAGCCGCGTTTGCGTTTCGGCGGCCTGCGACAGCTGCAGGTCGGCAGGATCGAGCTGCATCAGCACTTGCCCCTTCTTCACGCTGGCTCCCACATCGACCTTGCGTGCCACGATCTTGCCGCCCACGCGGAAACCC
>NZ_WFLI01000110.1 GCF_009208555.1 Janthinobacterium violaceinigrum
GTGATGGCCAGCAGATTGCTGGCGGAAATCACCGCCTTGTTAGTCTGTACATCACCAGTAGTTGCCGTGATGGCGATATTCGCTGCGCCCGTCTGGCTGCCCGACAGATCCACACTGGAACCCGTCAGCGTCGCACTGCCCGCCGCCAGGTTCTGTCCGCTCGCTTGCAGCACACCATCGGCGTTGATGGTCAAGTCGCCCGCCGTACCCAGGCTGCCGTCCGCTTTCACGCCGGCGCCCAGCAAGCCGCTGCTGGTGACTTTGCCAGCGGTAATATGGGTGTTGTTGACGGAGGCAATGGAGCCACTGTTGTTCAGCAAGCCACCCACCGTCAGTTGCTGGTGGCGGCCCGCATACAACAGACCCGCGTTGTTCAGGTCACCGCTCACTTTGGCCGTCAGGTCCGTACCGGCGCTCACTGTCCCCTGCTGGTTCAGCAAGGATGCCGCATCCAGACGCAACATGTCCGCCTGCAACACGCCGCGCGTGTTGTC
>NZ_WFLI01000111.1 GCF_009208555.1 Janthinobacterium violaceinigrum
CTCACCGTTTCTTCCCTGACAAAAGAGCTTTACAACCCGAAGGCCTTCTTCACTCACGCGGCATTGCTGGATCAGGCTTTCGCCCATTGTCCAAAATTCCCCACTGCTGCCTCCCGTAGGAGTCTGGACCGTGTCTCAGTTCCAGTGTGGCTGGTCGTCCTCTCAGACCAGCTACTGATCGATGCCTTGGTAGGCTTTTACCCTACCAACTAGCTAATCAGATATCGGCCGCTCCACGAGCATGAGGTCTTGCGATCCCCCACTTTCATCCTTAGATCGTATGCGGTATTAGCGTAACTTTCGCTACGTTATCCCCCACTCCAGGGTACGTTCCGATATATTACTCACCCGTTCGCCACTCGCCACCAGAGCAAGCTCCGTGCTGCCGTTCGACTTGCATGTGTAAGGCATGCCGCCAGCGTTCAATCTGAGCCAGGATCAAACTCTTCAGTTTAATCTCTGTT
>NZ_WFLI01000112.1 GCF_009208555.1 Janthinobacterium violaceinigrum
TTGTTCAGCACGCCGCCGACGTTGACGCGCGTCGTGCCTGCATTGATGTCGCCCGTGCTGGTATTGTCGAAATTGGCGGCACCCAGGGTCAGGGTGCTGCGCGCCTGGATCTTGCCTGCATTGGTCAGCAATCCGCCGATAGTGATACCGGCATTGCCATTGGCCATGATCTCGGCGTCCGCGTTCAGCGTGAAGTTGCCCGCCAGGTCCAGCGCCAGGTCTTGCTGCGACAATACCTTGCCGTCGCCGCTCAAGCTGCCTGCGCGGATATCGGTGCGCTGGCCGCCGATGATGGTGCCGCCCGTGTTGGTGATGGCCAGGCCACGGCCGGGACCGCTGTCCTGCAACGACAGCGTGCTGCCGGCGCTGAGCATGCCCAGGGTATTGTTGATGCTGCCTGCGCTGTTGATCGCCAGGTTGCCATCGGCACGCACCGCGCCTTGGACATTGC
>NZ_WFLI01000113.1 GCF_009208555.1 Janthinobacterium violaceinigrum
GTTCAGCAAGGATGCCGCATCGAGACGCAACATGTCCGCCTGCAACACGCCACGCGTGTTGTCCAGCGCAGTACCACCCACATGAAGGCCAGTGGTCGCGGCGATCACGCCATCGGTATTGTTCAACGTACCTTTACTAACGACAGAAGCAGCCGCCGCCGAGGTGACACGGCCCTTGCTGTTGTCCAGCACGCCCGCCTGCAGATTCAACGTCCCCGTGCCTGCATGCTCGATCTTGCCATCGCGGTTCGCCAGCGTGGCCGCATCGATGTTCAAGTCATTGCTGTTGACGGCAATGCGGCCCGCTGTATTGTCCAGATTGCCGGTGACGATGCGCGTGTCGCCCGTGCCCGTCTGCAAGATGGTACCTTTTGCGTTGTCCAGATTGCCCACATGCAGGTCGAGCTGGCCTGCCTGCACCGTGCCTTCCGTGTTGTGCAAGGTGAC
>NZ_WFLI01000114.1 GCF_009208555.1 Janthinobacterium violaceinigrum
ATGGCGCCGCTGGTGGTCAAAGTCTGGTTGCCGGCAGCATACAGGCTGCCCGTATTGCTCAAGGTATCGAGCGTGCTGCTCAAGTTGGCGCCGGCAAACACGTTGCCTGCGGTATTGTTCAAGTTCGCCACATTCAAGGTGGCGTTGCCGGCCACGGCTTGCAATTGGCCCTTGGTATTGTCGATGTCGCCACCGGACAGCTGCAGATGACGTCCCGCCGCCACCGTGCCCTGCGTATTGTCCAGGCTGCCCACGTTCAATGTGGCATCCTGCGCCGCCACGATGCGGCCCGTGCTGTTCAGTAATACCTGAGCGTTGACCAGCGCATCGCCATTGCCCTCGATCTTGCCGCCCGTGTTGTCCAGCTGGCCGGTAGCGTTCACCGTCATCAGGCCGGTACCCGTCTGCGCCAGGCTGCCGGCACGGTTGTCCAGGCTGCCCGCGT
>NZ_WFLI01000115.1 GCF_009208555.1 Janthinobacterium violaceinigrum
TGAACGTGGCGAACCTGAACAACGCCAGCGGCGAGATCGTGCAGACGGGCAGCGGCGACACCGTCATCACCACCGGCAAGTTGGACAACACGGCGGGCCGCGTCGCGGCCAACAGCGCGAACCTGGCCTTGAATGCGACGGTGCTGACGAACATCAATGGCAAGCTGGAGCATGCAGGCGCGGGCGTGCTGGCCATCAACGCGGGGCAATTCAACAACCAGTTCGGCAAGATCACGGGCAATGGCAAGCTGGACATCACGGCAGCTACCTTCGACCACCGCAATGCAACGACGGTGGCCAATCAGCTGACCATCAACGCGGGCAGCCTGGACAACCGTGCCGGCAGCCTGGCGCAGACGGGTACCGGCCTGATGACGGTGAACGCTACCGGCCAGCTGGACAACACGGGCGGCAAGATCGAGGGCAATGGCGATGCGCTGGT
>NZ_WFLI01000116.1 GCF_009208555.1 Janthinobacterium violaceinigrum
CCCAGCGCCTCGATCGTCGCGCTGGCATTCGTCACCGATCCCGCCCAGCCCGTGGCGATGCGGTTGCCGTCCAGATAGCCGCCGATGGCCATGTCGCCGCCGCTGAAGATCAGGCCGTGTTCGCGGTTGTTCAGTGTCGTCACGCCAATGTCGAGGCGGGTGCGCGCCGCGATGGTGGCTGCCACACCGCCCTCCACGTCATTGTTGACGGTGCCGCCGCCGATGCTCAGATGGTCGCCATAGATGCGGCCCGTGCCCGCGTTGTTCAGCGTGCCCACGTTCAGTTCCGTGTTGATGCCGTCGATCACGCCACGGTTGTTCAGCACGCCGCCGACGTTGACGCGCGTCGTGCCTGCATTGATGTCGCCCGTGCTGGTATTGTCGAAATTGGCGGCACCCAGGGTCAGGGTGCTGCGCGCCTGGATCTTGCCTGCATTGGTCA
>NZ_WFLI01000117.1 GCF_009208555.1 Janthinobacterium violaceinigrum
GCGCGTGCAGACGGCGCAAGCGGCGGCGACCGAAGCGCAACTGGCCGCCAGCGCGCAGCTTGCGGCGGCAGCCTTGCTGGCGCACGAAACGGCGCAACGCGATGCGGCGCCCCTGCTGGACCAGGCGAAGGCGCTCGACGCCAGTATCGGCGCCCACGTGCCCGCGCACCGCCAGGCCAGGGACGGGGCGCAGGCGGCCGACCAGGCCAACGACACGGCGCGCGGCGCACTGCAGGCATTGCAGCAGCGCCAGCACGCCATGCAGGCGGAGCAGGAAACGGGCCGCCTGTGGCTGGCATCGCACCAGCACTGGCAGGCGCTGGCCGCGTCGTGGCAATTGTCGGATCAGTTGTTCGCGCAGGCCGGCCAGGCCGCCGCGCAAGCCGATGCGGCCGATGCGGCGGTGGCGCAGGCGGCGCGTCGAGCAACTGGCCGACAGCC
>NZ_WFLI01000118.1 GCF_009208555.1 Janthinobacterium violaceinigrum
TGACGGCCGCCTCGAATGCGGCCGCCGCCGCGGCAGCGAATGCGGCCGCCAACGCCAATGCCAGCGACGCCGCGGCACTGGGCATCGCCGCCACGGCCACAGCGAATGCCGCCGCCGCCGCCAACACGCAGGCAGGACTCACCGACGCCGTGACGCTGACCATGGCAGCGGACGCTGCCGCCGGCGTCGCCGCCTGGGATGCCTCGATCGCCAACGCCACCGATGCCGTGGCCCTGCAGGCTGCCGCCGATGCCGCCGCCACGAACGCCGCCAATGCCCAGACACAAGCCAACATGACGGACGCGCCCACCCTGGGCCTGATCGCCGATGCGGCGACCCTGGCAGCGGATGCGGCGCAGGCGCAGGCCGACCTGACCGACGCCGCCGCGCTGGCCGTCATTTCCAACGCC
>NZ_WFLI01000119.1 GCF_009208555.1 Janthinobacterium violaceinigrum
CTACGCACGAAAACTGCGTGCAGCGCCTGCCCGGCCGCGCCCATTTGCAACCGGCCTTGCGCGCAGCGGGCGTGCTGGCGCTGGCGCAAGCGGGCGGCGGCGCCGGCGCGCTGACTTTCCTGCTGCGGGCCGACCAGACACCGGGGCAACTGCAACAGGCGATGGACTTGCTTGAACATCACATCAGGAGGCGATATGAACGACGCGTTTGAAGTGCTGCCCTTTGCGGGGCAGCCGGCAGCGGCCGGGGAGCAGGAATGGCTGGGGGAATGGTCGCAAGAGTGGTCGCAGGAATGGCAAGGCGAGGACGAGGCCGAAGCCGAATGGGAGGGCGAGCGCTGGCGGCCCGGCGAAGGGCAGCACTTCAAACGCGTCGTTCATATCGCC
>NZ_WFLI01000011.1 GCF_009208555.1 Janthinobacterium violaceinigrum
CCGTTGGTGCCGCCTGGGCCTGCGGCGCGGCCGTGGCGGCGGCCGCCATGGCGGGCCCGGCTGCCAGCCTGGCCAGCAGTTTTTTGCCCAGCCAGAATGCCAGCAGCAGCGATAGCGGCAGCACCAGCATGGCGCCGGCCAGGTCGCCCGCTGTCGGCACGCGCGTGCTGGCGCGCCAGTACCAGATGGCGCCGCCCCAGCACAGGGCAAACACGGCCAGCACCAGCAGGCAGCGCCGCAGCCACGCGCGCATCAGCGCTCTTCCTTGTGCAGGCGCGCGCTCATGCCTGGTCCGTGGTGGTCTGCTGGCTGGCGATCAGCACCGCGCCGCAGCTGGTCTTGTCGCCGTGGCGGGCCACGGGGCGGCCATCGACGACCAGGCTCGGGTCGCCGCTGACGATGGGACAGACGCCGTGGCCGGGCAGGGGGCAGGCCACTTTGTCGCCCACCCGCGCGATGCCGATGCCGCCGCTGTCGCTCACGGCCGATGCTTCGAGCACGGTACCGCCGTGCGAGGTTTTATCGCCCAATCTGATTACCGGACCCGCCATATGCGCTCCTCTCAGTTTTTTTTCATCACACCGGGCAAACGCAGCTCGGTATGCCCGAAATCCATCATTTTCCAGCGTCCGCCCCACGTCATGCCCACCGATTCGGCCACTTCGCCATACAATTGATAGCCGCGCATGGCCCACGGATCCTTTTCCGAAATGACCAGCTTGCCGTCGCGTAAAAACGCGCAGTCGGCGGCCAGGCCGTACTGGTGCCAGCTTTGAAACGCGGCCGCGTTGCTCACGCTCGGTCCCATGGCCGCCAGCGTGTTTTGCCGCTCCGGACTGCGATAGCCTTCCAGCAGCGCCATGTCGTAGCCATGCTTTTCTTTCATTATTTTAAAGATAAGCAATAAACGTTGCGCGTATTCCGTATTCAACAGTGTCCAGTTGCGGCTGGCCGAGACCAGCAGGGGCCGCGCCAGCCGTACTTCTTCCGTGGCAAACACGAGCGGCGGGAGGTCGACGGGCGGCACCAGCTGCTCGCCCTGCAGCAGGTTGGCCACCTGGACATTCATTTCGCGCGTCGACACATCGTAGGCACCCAGCATGCGCTTGCTGTCGGCCATGAGGGCAAGGACCGTCGGCAGGCTGATCACGGCCATGCCCGCCAGGCACAGCAGGTAATGGCGTCGCAGGAAAGCGGCCGTGTGGCCGAGTGCGGCAGTCCCGCCCTGGCACACGCTGGCCAGGCCCGCCTGCCGGCTTCTGGCAAGGCGGCGGTAGTACGCGGCGAGGCGCTGTTCCGCGCCATTCATGGCTTGCACGACAAAATCGCGGCCGGCCGGAAACAGCGCCAGCCAACTGATCAGGCATGCCAGTATGAAATACAGTGCCACCGCGAGTAGGAACACGCGCACCTCAATCAAAAGAATGTTTGGCTGCAGAATTTGTGATATCCCCGGCTAATGCCGTTGCGGGGTCACGGATATTGCTCAGGAGTATATCTTACAAAACTGCTAATTAACGGACTGTGCATTTCAATTGTGCGGGGGTGCACACTGTTGATTTTATGGCACGCGTCATGATTTTGTTGAATAGCGTAATCTCTTGCAAATATTACAGGAGCTCACATTTTGCGACCTCACGACGACAGCCCCAGGGCCTCGGTCCGGCCCAGCTTATTGACGCCAGCGCAGCAGGCCGAGGCCGACCGTAACCGTATCCTGACCACGCTGCAAGGCGGCAAGGCGGGGGCTGTCGCCGGCGGCGCACCGGGCGGCCGGCGTGCGGTACGCTATGGAACAGGGGCGGCTGCCGCCCTGTTGCTGCTGGCGGCCGGCGTCTGGCTGGGACAGCGGGGGGCGGATGGCCAGGCGCTGGCGCCGGCCGTCTTGCCGGCCGCCGCCACTGTCCCGCCCGCGCCGCCCGCAGCGGCCCGCATTCACGATGAAGCGCCAGCCGCCATCGACCCGGCGCCGCGGCAGAGCCTGAATGACATGCTGACTGCCGCGCCAGCCCGTCCCCCTGCCGCCACGCCTCCCGCCGATATGCTGAGCAAGGCCCTGGAAACGCCGTCGGCGCCTGCCGCGCGGCCTGCCAGGACGCCCGCTAAAACGCCAGCCAAAAGCATGCCCAAGGCAGCCCACCCGCCGGCCAAAAAACCGGCCGCCAAGGCCGAGGTGGCGGCGTCCACCAGCCGCGAGGAAGAAAGCGATATCGCCTTGCTGGCGGCACTCGTGGCGCACACGCAAGCCGTTCCCGCCCCGCCCGCCAGCCTGCGGTCGCAGCTGCAGCAATGCGCGAGCTTGAAGCGCGCGGCGGCCGACGCATGCCGCGAACGCGTGTGCAAGGGCCGCGGCGCCGGCAATTCCCTATGCAAGGCGGCCAAGTCCGCCGCAAAGGCCGGCGCATGAGCGCTGCGCGCACGGACCAGGCCACGCAGGTCGGCGCATCGCTGGCCGGTTTCAGCAGCGTGACGCGGCTGTATGAACTGGTTCTGGGCGGCGATGGCGGCGATACTGCGGCCGGATTGCTGGTGGAAGCGTTTGCTTCCGACGAGCAGGTGCAAGGCGTGGGCGCGCGCGACATCATCGTGCTGTCCACCGATGCCAACCTGGCGCTGGCGCCGCTGCTGGGTCAGCCAGCTACCTTGCAGGCCAGCCTGGCAGACGGCAGCCGCGCCGCGTTCAGCGGCTATGTCAGCGCGGCGGCCATGCTGGGCAGCGAAGGGGGCCTGGCCCGTTTCCGGCTGCGCCTGACGCCGTGGCTGTGGCTGCTGAGCCAGGCGCGCAACAGCCGCGTGTGGCAAGACAAGAGCGTGACCGAGATTGTGGAAAGCGTCTTCGCCGCCTACGCGCCGCAGGCCGTCTGGCGCTGGAGCGACGACACGGGCCCGTTCATGCAGCAGGCGTCGCCGCGCAGCTATTGCTGCCAGTACCGCGAATCGGACCTGGCTTTCGTCAGCCGCCTGCTGGCCGAAGAGGGGCTGGCATGGCGTTTCGAAGAACAGGAGGGCGGCCACTGCCTGGTGCTGTTTGCCGACAGCAGCACGCTGAGCGCCGTGCCGGAAGACGCCAGCAGTGCCGCCGGCGGCGGCTTGCGTTTCCACGGCGCACGGGCCATGGAGCAGGCCGATGCGATCCAGGCGCTGCGCCGTGGGCGGGCGCTGAGCACCTCGATAGCGACCGTCCTCAGCTACGACTACAAGGCCAAGAAAGCCGTCAGCGCCAGCGTGCCCACGCGCCTGGCGCCCGGCGGCAAGAACGCCATGGTGCTGGAAAGCTACGATGCGCCGGGCCAGTATTTTTATGCCGATGCGGCCCAGGCGGCCCGCTATGCCTTGCTGCAGATGCAGGCGATCGAAGCGCGCAGCGCACGTTGGGAGGCGCGCTCCACCGTGCGCACCTTGCGTGCCGGCACCCGTTTTACCTTGACGCAAGGTCCCTTGCAACAGGAGGGCGACGAGGCACCCGCCCTGGTCGTATTGCGCGTGTGCAGCGTGGGCGTCAACAACCTGCCGGCGCAGGCCCGGCAGGGGCTGGCCGAACTGTTCGGCCCCATTCCCGAATTGCTGCAGGAAGGCTTGATGGACCAGGCGCTGGCGCCGGGCGATATCGCGCATTTCCAGCAAGTGATCGCGCAGGCGGCCGAGAGCGGCTATGCCAACCATATTGAAGCCATCGCGGCCGATACGCCGTGGCGCCCGGCACAAGACGGCGGCGACCTGCGCCATCACCCGAAACCCACGGCCTTCGGCAGTCAGAGCGCCATCGTGGTGGGGCCCGATGGCGGCGCGCGCGCCAGCGGCGGCAGCGAGATCCATTGCGACAGGCTGGGCCGGGTGCGCATCCGCTTTCACTGGCAGCAGGACGGCAATGCCACCTGCTGGGTGCGCGTGGCGCAGCGTTCGGCCGGCGGCGGCATGGGCAGCCAGTTTCTGCCGCGCATCGGCCAGGAAGTGCTGGTGCAATTCCTGGAAAACGATATCGACCGCCCCATCATCGTCGGCGCCCTGTACAACGGACAGGGCGAGGGCGGTGTCGCACCGACCCCGGGCGGCGTGGCCGATCAGCCGTCCGATGCGGGCGTATTCGATCCCGCGCGCGACCATGTCCCGTCGGCGCAAGGCAATGTGGCGGGCGGCAACAGTCCCTTGTGGCATGGCGCGGCCGGCGGCGCCGCCAGCCACCGCAACGGCGCGGCGCAATGGGGCATCCGCAGCAAGGAATTCGGTGGCGCCGGCGCCGGTGCCGGCTACAACCAGCTGCTGTTCGACGACACGGACCAGCAGGGCCGCATCCAGCTCAAGAGCAGCCATGGCGCCAGCGAACTCAATCTTGGCCACCTGGTGCATGCGGCCGACAATTACCGGGGCAGCCTGCGCGGCACGGGCGCCGAGCTGCGCACCGACGATTACGGCGCCGTGCGGGCCGGGGCCGGACTCCTGATTTCCAGTTATCTCGTCAACCATGACGCGCAGGCGCGCGACCCGGCCGGCGACAATGCGCCCGGCATGGTCTTGCTCAAGCAGGCGGCCAAGCTGGGCGCAACCTTCAGCGCCGCCGCCGTCACGCACGAGACCGTGGCGTATGCGGGCCACCTCGGCGCGGCCAAGGCCGATGCCAGCGTGCTCGACGAGAAGGCGGCGCCCTTGGCCGCGTTCCTGACGACTGCCTCGGGCATGCTGAGCCAGGACGATACGGCCGCCGCCAGGCGCGACGCGGCTGCCAAGCCCACCAGTCCCGGCGACGACAAGCTGCCGCACAGCAGCGACGCCATCATCGCCATCGCCGCCCGCGCGGGGCTGGGCGTGCTGGCCGGCAAGGACATCCAGATGGCGAACGGCGAAACGGTTTCGCTGATGAGCGGACTCGATACGCAATTTGTCGGTGGTGGCCAGCTGCGCGTGCACGCGGGCCAGGCCATCGGCACCCTGGGCGGCGTGGTCAAGGCGGGCGAAGACAATATCGGCCTGCAGCTGATCGCCGCCAAACAGGCCATCGACCTGCAGGCGCAGGCGGACGTGCTCAAGGTGCAGGCGCGCGACGACGTCCATGTGGTCAGCGCCACGGCGCACATCGACTGGGCGGCGGCAAAAAGCATCCGCCTGTCGACGGCGGGCGGGGCGAATATCACGATCGAGGGCGGCAATATCACGATCCAGTGCCCGGGCAAGATCACGGTGCATGCCGGCAAGAAGAGTTTTAGCGGGCCGCAGCGCGAAAGCTATCCACTGCCGGTCATGCCGCGCAGTATTTGCATGGAATGTCTGTTAAATGCGGCCAGGAGCGGCTCGCCCTTTGCCGCGAAGGGAGAGTAGCCATGACCGACAACGCGTGCGGCTTGCAGCTGCTGGCGCTGCTCAATAATCCCCCTTTTGACAAGGACATGGCCCTCTGCAGCTTGATTGACGGCGCCAAGTTCGATGGCTTGGCCCGTATCAGCTTGCCCAGCGATCACAGCGTCGAGCTGTATTTTCTGCTGGGCGAATCGGCCAGGCCGGACGCCATGTACGCTGGTCCGATATTGCTGCGGCATATACGGGGCGGGCAATGTCCCTTGCTCGCCAAATTGCTCTGCACGGCCGGCAGCGCCCATTTCATGTCGCTGATTGTTACGGACCAGCCTCTGCCGCCATTGCTGGCGCGGCTGACCTGGCTGACCGACGTGGTGCACGATGACGGGACCGAGTGGATCATGCGCTACTACGATCCCCTGGTCCTGCCGCACTGGCTGGACGTGCTGGAACCGGCGCAGCGCAAGGCGGCGCTCGCAGACATTACAGGATGGCTGTACCTGGACGCACGTGGGCGGCCGCAAACCGTACCCGGTGATCGGCATATGGCGCCCGCACCCGTGAAAAGCGAACCCATGTCCTTGACAGAACATCAATATGTCGAACTGATGAATAGAACACTGCCGTATATGGTGATGAAGCAAATCGAGAACGATGATGCGCAGGCGCTTGATGTCTTGCCGCCTGACCAGCGCTACGACTTTTTTTTCCAGCAGCTGGGCCAGGCGCAAGCCTATGGATTGAGTTCGGCCACGGACTTGAAAAGCTATTGCATGCTGGCGCTCATGTTCGGCGCCGATTTTCATCTGGCCCCGCCCGCCGCCATCGCCCTGCAGGCCGCAGGAACGGCGCAGTCCTTCAGCGACCGTGTCCTGGCCTGGAGTCCCGGGCAATGGGCTGCACTCGAAGACATTTCCGCTACCCGCGCATGAAGGCGATCCAGACATGAAAAAATTGACCTCTATCGTCTTGTGCATCTTTATTCTGGCTGGCTGCAATTCCAAGGAAAAGGAAGAGCGGCTGCAGCAGGCATTAAGCGAGAAAACCTTCACCACCACCTCATACAACTACACGCCCTACGATATTTATTCCATCGCCTTCAAGGGAATTTCACTTCCCTTCAATATCGATGAAGCGCCCAGCGGCGGTTCCATTTTTTTCCGCGACGCGAGCGAAGCGAACATGGACAATGGCGAAAAAGTCAGTTTCAGTAGCGGGAATTGCTGTTTTATCTGGGACGGTCCCGTGGACAAGCCGCTCAGAGTGCGGGTGGTCTGGAGCGTGGTGTTCGATACCAGCTACCACGATGGCAAATCGAGCGCTGATTATGACGAACGCACTTCCAGGCAGAGTTCTCCTGGAAGCCGCTGGTGCCAGGCGACCGTCGACATCCTGCCCGCCAAAGGGCCCGAGCGCCCAAGCATCGTGCTGTTTCACTTTCTGGCCGATGGCACAGTCCAGGCACATCTGGGCACATTCAAGACGCAATCGCCGCTGACTGCAGAGCAGGTGAAACAGCATGCCACGCGCCTTCCCCATGGCCAGTTCTGCAAGCAGGAAATTGAAAATCCGTTTTTTGGCATACCCCGCACACCTCACAGGGAATAGACCATGAGCAAACCAACGATACGCCGGCTTAGCGACGTCACGAAAAGCGAACGGATTGCCCGAGGAATCTATCGCAAGGGACTGGAAAACAGTGCGAAAGCGTCCGATTGCCGAAAGCCCGTCTGGATCAGCTGTTTTTTTGATGGAACTGGCAATAATTTCAAAAAAGATGGCAATGGTTCCCTGGCTGCGTCGAGTGAAAAGTACAGCAATATCGCGAAACTGGGAAAATTTGCCCATAAGGCCGAAGACGATAAAAGCCAGACCTACGCGATCTATGCGCCAGGGGTCGGCACGCCGTTTCCGGAAATTCAAGACAGCGGCGATGGCATCGACAAGGCACTCGGCATGGCGTCCGCCGCAAAGGGGCAGGCCCGGATCAGCTGGATGCTGAAGGAGCTGAAGATGCGGGTGGATAAACACATGCCGCATGTGAATCAGATCAATGTTGCGGTTTTTGGCTTCAGCCGGGGTGCGGCTCAGGCGCGGGGCTTTGTGCGCCAGCTGGCTGCGCAGTGCTACCAGCAAGGCGATGGCCTGATCTGGACCAGAAGTGGCGGCTTTATCCAGCCGCGCCTGGTGATTTACTTCCTCGGCATTTTCGATACGGTGGCATCGGTGGGCTTTGGCGGCAGCCGCCTCGAATCGAATCTCAAATATTATCTGGGACCTGTCTGGGGGGGCGTCATGTATATGGCCGACGAGGGCGGCCATGCGGAATGGGCCTCCGATCTGCGCATTCCGCCTTACGTGCGCTTTTGCGAGCATTATGTGGCCGCACATGAAGTGCGAGAGAAGTTTCCATCGGATTCAGTCCGCATTGATCAAACCACTGATTCGAACTGCCGGGAAACCCTCTATCCGGGGGCGCACTCCGACGTGGGCGGCGGTTATGACGACATGAATCAGGAAGGGCGGTCAAACGAGCTGTCGCGCATTCCGCTATGCAATATGTATCTGTCGGCATTTGCTGCCGGGGTGCCGTTCAAGTCGCCGGAAGAAGTGCTGCGCGATTACGGCTCGCTGTTTAACATCAGCAGCGAATTGCAGGCCTGCTTCGACACCTACATGAAGCACGTCGGCACAGACAAGCAGCTCGAGAAGCAGGTCATCAGCCACATGAACAATTACTATCACTGGCGCTGGGGGCGCACGGAACGCCAGCGCGCGGCACGCAAGGAACGCGAAGCCATCATCGCCAAGGGACAATCCGTTATGTATGCCACGCCGGACAAGTACATGACCACGACGGACAGCGAATGGGAGCGCGACGTGCAGAATATCGCAGAAAAGAAGACAGGCTTTTTCCGTAGTGCGACGGAACCGCTGGAAGATGCGATCTACGATGCCTGGAAAGGCAAGCTCCGAAAGTCGATGCCGGCGGCGGAGCGGACGTTATTCGACAAATTCTTCGATCGTTATGTGCATGATTCCGTTGCGGGTTTCAAGAATCAGATGAGTGACTCCAGTATCGGCTTTGTCGAAGCCAGCCGCTGGTCTCGAAATCGCCAGTATTTCATGGGGAAGCGAGGCAAGAAGTATCTTTACTGGCGATATGAGGGGTCAAAACCGGAATTGGGCGGTGTAAAAGAGGCGATGCGGGTACCGCCGAAAGAGGCGTCGACGGGTGGAGATACCGCGCTAGCTTAGCAGAAACGGGCCTGGCCGCTATCTGGCGCGGGCCGCCGCCCTGGCTTGCTTGTCGCACTCGCGCACGGCCGCTTTGCATGCGGAAAACGCTTCCAGATAGGTTACGGTGGTCTGCCGCTCTTCGACCAGTTCTGCCACCCGCTGCGTGCGCTGCAACGGTGTCGCCGGGGACAGTTTCTCCAGTTTCTTGTTGATGTCTTTGAGGGCACGTTGCTGATGTGCCAGCTCCGCGGCCAGCACGGCCTTGCGCTCGGCAGCGGGCAGGGCCGGATACAGCCTGCCATTGCCGGCCTGGACGCCGCCATCCTCCGTTATCGACTGCGATTCGTGCGGGTCGCGAAATTCCAGCGCCAGCTTGCCATCGGCTTGCACGATGACCTGCAGCTCCCCGGTGGCATTGCCGGCCGGCAGCGGCAGCGTGCGCGTTTCCGGCTTGCCGTGAGGCAACCAGCGGTACTCGATGTTCAGCTGCACCGGCGTGTGCGGCGTGGCCGGCAGGTAGAAACAGCAATTGGCGGCGCTGCTCATGTAAGGGTTCAGGGGATCGGTATCGACGGCATTGGCAGGATTGCCGGCGTCGCTGACGCCGACCTGGATGGGACGGGCGCTGTAGTTCAGGGTGCTGATCGCTATCTTCGCCTCGTCGGCCCCGGGCCGGTAGTCATGCTGGCTGCGCTCGCCGCGTTCCTGGTGGCTTGCCAGCAGCGGCCGGCGCTGCATGGGCTTGATGCCGATGGCAAAGATATGACTCAGGTAGCCGGTATCCGAGCGGCCGTCGCGCGAATAGCTGTCGCCGGGCGTGCGGTACAGGTAGCCGATGTCTGCAATGGCCAGGGTGCGCACCTTGCTGTCCTGCGGAAATAATGCTTCCTCCAGATAGCGATCCCTGGCGCCCATCACCTTCCCGGAGAGCACGCCAGCCCACGCCCGTTTCCCTGCGAAGCGGGGAAAGACGTTGAATTCGCCGTTGATGAACGGTTCGATTTTCAGCACATCCTGCGTCATGCCCGTGACGGGATCGATGACGGAATAAATCCCCGGAAAGGGCGAGTCGGCGGCTTGCGACAGCGTGGGCATGGCGCAGAGGAGGCAGGCTGCGATCACGGCGGGTCTGTGGCGCATGCTGGCGCCAATCGCATACAGGGTGGCTGACGGTGGAATGCCACCAGGTCGGCGGGATAGAATTTGTCATCGCGGTAGCTGCTGTCGTCGATATTGAGCAGGCAGGTGACGGCCGCCGCTTCCCATGACCAGTAGCCTGAAAAGGACGTGTCGCGCGCATGGCTGTCATGGTAGGGTTCGCGGCGGCTGGCGTCATACCATTGCTTCAGGTAATTCTTCATCAGCGCCGGGCGCTGGTTTTTTGCTGCCGCAAATATCTTGAGCGTCTTGACGTAGGGCATGTGGCGCGTGCATTCCTGCCAGTCGGTATCCCTGCCATCGATGGAAAATGCCAGCAGGCGTTCGACCAGCCCATCTTTTTCATGGTTGTTGAAGTCGATGATAGGCGCCAGGCGGGGCAGCAAACTGCCCCAACCCAGGAGAATACCAAGGCAGATCATGCGGTTGACCTGCTCGTAACCATCACCGGGCAGGGCGAAGTGGGGAAATCCCTGTTCCGCGGCGCTGGCCTGCACGTCAAAAGCCCTGTCATAGTTGGCAAACTCTTCCCAGTAGTCGAGTATCGTGGGGTATAGCGCGCGCAGATCGGCAGTCGCATGGCCGGCGCTGTAAGCCAGGCTGAGCAGGTCTATGCCATCCCAGGCCCGCTCGCGCGTGGCTGTCATGAAGTTTTCTGGCGGGATATTTTGCAGTACTTCGGCAGGTTGTTGCAAGCCGGCGGCCACCATGCCGATGCCTACTTCCATACCGTGCTTGCTTTCAAGGTAAATCGAGTAGGACAGCAGCGGTTCCCTGCGCCTGGCCAAGAAAGAGTGTTCGTCCAGAGTCTGCATCCTTACCCCCGAAAATCCGTGTCACGGCAGGACTGTTTGCCTTCGACATGCCCGACATCGCCCGCATCGTTCCTATCTATGCTGGTATAACGGTTTTCCTCGCGTAGTGTGCGTCCATACGCAACGAGATCTGTCGGATAGGCGAAATGATCGATACCGCTGTCATCGAGGTCAAACACAAAGGCCATCGCGCCCGCTTCAAATGCCCAGTAACCGTAATAGGGAGCGTAGCCCTCGTCGCTAATGCGCAGATGGCCGTTGTACCAGCGTGGATGATCCTTCATGGCAGGGTACCACTGCTTCAAATATTTTTTGATGAGCATTTGTGCCGCATCCTCATCGCTTTCATATACCGTCTGCAGCAACGTGTCGTAGGGCTGGCCCAGTACGCAGGTATCGAGGGTCATCTCATCGTCCACATACGCGCCAGTCAGTTGTTCAAACAGGCCGTCCTGTCCTCGGTGACTGCGAAGTATGCGGATGATGCGCATGACCGAGCGCTGATCGCGCAATAATATGGCGATACTTAGTAATTGCAGCGTATCTTCATAATCGGACAGGTCGCCGAAATTCGGCGCTGCCCTGTATCGGTATGGGCCATATTCGGGATATTGCGACAAGATTTCCTCTTGCCGATACTGATCGGCTTCGTTCCATTCCGAAAACCTGTCCACGATATCTGACAGCCGTGGCGCAAGTTTCTCGATTGGCACGCCAGCGGTGTAATCGAGCATCCAGATCCAGAAATTTTCAAGATATAAGAAATGGTGCGCCAAACTGATGTCGTCAGCGAATTCAGCTGATTCCTTGTTTTTCAGCTGAACTTGTAGCAGGGCGCGTGAATTCTCCAGGGTTTTCTCATATAGTTCCTGACAAAGAAATTGTTGGCGGCGACGATCATCAAATGGTGGATTTTTCATTCTATTCGCCGCGTTCTCGTTCGGCCGATGGTTTCATCTCCAAGGCTGGTGTGGCGGCCTGCTTTCCATAACTGTCGCGCATAATCGACCAGGTCTTTGGGGTAGACGAGATGCTCGATCTGGCTGTCGTCCAGGTCGAGTATAAAGACGGTCGCCCCTGCTTCAAATGCCCAGTAGCCGTAATAGGCGGCATTGCCTTCCTCGTTGATGTTGAGATGCTCGTCGTACCAGCGCGGATGATTTCTCATGGCCGGATACCACTGTTTCAGATACTTCTGGAGCAACTTGAGTGTGGTTTTCTCATCATCTTCATAAAATACTTGCAGCAGGGTGTCGTAGGGCTTGCTGATAATGCAGGTGTCGAGGTCTTGACTGTCCTCGACATATGCGCCAATTAATTGCTCGAACAGTCCATCGTGGCCACGGTGGCTACGCAGTACGTGGATGATGCGTCGCACCGAACGCTGATCGCGTAGCAGGATGGCGATGCTGAGTAGTTGAAGCGTGTCTTCATACTCGGAAAGGATGGAAAACTGTGGCGCTCCCTCGTATTCGTATGGCCCGTATTCTGGAAAGTCAAGCGCCGCTTCCTGCTGATAGAGTTGATCGACTTCATTCCATTCTTCAAATTTATCCACGATACCCGCGATGCGGGGCGCCAGTGTCTCGATCGGTTCGCCAGCCGTATAATCGAGCATCCAGATCCAGAACAGTTCCAAAAATAGAAATTGATGAATGACAGTTTTATTTTGTATTGAGTTGGTTATTTTTTTATTGGAAAGTTGACCTTCAATTAATGAGAGTTGATTTATTCGCGTTTTTTTATATGCTTGCTCATAAAGAAATTTTTGCCGACACCGTTCGTGAAAGACACTATTTTTCATAGCGAAATACCATTTTTCCTGTTTAGTGCAGATTTCTGCAAGATGTAGTCGGACATTGCGTTCAACGTAAATGCCTAACATACCTGGCTGTGTGAGATGACATATTGGCTATTGCTCTTCACTCCAGTGCCAGATGGTTTCACCGTATCCCGCATCGTCAAAAACAGGCATGATTTTGCCTTGCTCAAAATGGCTACGGCTGTGTAGCTTTGCTGGGGTTTCCCAGAAGCCGGTTTGGGGGCAGGGTTGGCCGCCGTCGACACGACCGACTTTATTTATTAAGTCAGTATCCATGCTTGTGTAACGGTGTTCGGCGCGTAACTTGCGGCCATAATTGACCAAGTCTTTAGGGTAGACCAGATGATCGATAGCGCTGTCGTCCAGGTCGAGAATAAAGACTGCGGCTCCGGCTTCAAATGCCCAATAGCCATAATAGCCAGCATAGCCCTCTTCGCTGATCCTGAGATGCTCGTCATGCCAGCGAGGATGATCCTTCATTGCCGGATACCATTGTTGCAGATATTTCTTGAGCAAGGAGAGTGTGGCCGTTTCATCTTCTTCATAAAACACACGTAGCAAGGTGTCATAAGGGGAGCCAAGTACACAGGTATCGCGCTCGACGACGTTGTCGACATAAGCACTGATCAATTGCTCGAACAAGCCATCTTGACCGCGATGGCTACGAAGTATGTGAATGATACGTTGGACCGAACGCTGATCGCGCGCCAAAATGGCAATGCTCAGCAGTTGCAGCGTGTCTTCGTAGTCGGAAAGTGTCGAGAAATCGGGCGCGCCCGAATATTTATACGGACCATATTCAGGCAGCTGCAGCGCACACTCCTGTTGATACTTTTGATCCACTTCGTTCCACTCTTCAAATTTGTCCACGATATCGGCGATTCGAGGCGCCAGTTGATCGAGGTCTATGCCTGCCGTGTAGTCAAGCATCCATATCCAGAGTAATTCCAGATACAGGAAATGATGAACGGAGGAACTTTCGCCTCTCGAATATGCATCCTTTCTGTTTTCTCCTCCTCCCCGTATCAAGGAAAGTTGATTTGTTCGTGTTTTTTTATAAAGTTCTTCATAAAGAAAATTTTGCCGACGCCGTTCGTGAAAGACGCTATTTTTCATGGCGAAATACCATTTTTCTTGTTTAGTGCAGATTTCTGCAAGATGTTGTCGGACATTGCGTTCAACGTAAATGCCTAACATACTTGGCTGTGTGAGACGACATATTGGCTATTGCTCTTCACTCCAATACCAGATGGTTTCACCGTATGCCGCATCGTCAAAAACAGGCATGATTTGGCCTTGCGCGAAGTGGCTGCGGCTGTGTAATTTTGCTGGGGTTTCCCAGAAGCCAGTTCGAGGGCAGGGCTGGCCGCCCTCGACGCGCCCCTTGCGCATTAGCGGTTCTGTGTCCAGGCTGGTGTAGCGGCCATCTTTCCGCAGCTGGCGTGCATAATCGACCAAGTCCTTGGGATAGACCAGATGGTCGATCTGGCTGTCGTCCAGGTCAAGTAAAAAAACCGTCGCACCAGCTTCAAATGCCCAGTAACCGTAATAGGGAGCGTAGCCTTCGTCCCTGATTCTCAGATGCCCGTCGTACCAGCGGGGATGATCTTTCATGGCTGGATACCACTGTTTCAGGTATTTCTGGAGCAGTTTGAGTGTGTCTTTTTCATTATTTTCGTAGAAAACCTGGAGTAAAGTATCATAGGGCTTTTCAAGAATGCACGAATCAAGATCTTGCTTATCCTCGACATAAGCGCCAATTAATTGCTCAAATAATCCATCCTGGCCACGGTGACTGCGTAGCACGTAGATGATGCGTAATATCGAATGTTGATCTCGCAGTAATATCGCAATGCCGAGTAGCTGTAGTGTGTTTTCATAATTTGCAAGCGTGGAAAAGTCTGGTGCTCCGTTGTATTCGTACGGCCCATAATCCGGAAACTCAAGCGCAGCTTCCTGTTGACAGAATTGATCGACCTCATTCCATTCTTCAAACTTATCCACGATGCCGGCGATACGTGGTGCCAGTGCATCGATCGGTTCACCCGCTGTGTAGTCCAGCATCCATATCCAGAACGCTTCCAAATACAAAAACTGATGCACTACGGAGTTTTCCAGCGTTGATTCTACTATTTTTTTATTTGCAAGTCGGACTTCAATTAATGCTAATAGATTTTCCCTTGTTTTATTGTAGAGCTCTTCGTAGAGAAATTGCTGGCGGCGACGCTCATGAAATGGTTTATTTTTCATCGCTATTTGTTCCCTGGTTTACTTTTGGACGCTGATTTGCTTGGGTTATTTTTTTTCTCTTGCGATTTTTGTTGGCCGGTCCCTTTTTTTGAAGATATTTTTTTCGCACCTATACGGCTCTTTTCTATGCGATCGATTTCAGTATGGTCGAACGTATCGCTTATGCCATGAGTTTTTTTATGCTTGTCATGTATTTTTATATTGTAATGATCACCTGAAGCGAGTAATTCCAATGTTGCTTCAAGGTGGTCAACAATGCCAGGCGCTGCTGTTAACTTGAGCTTGCCATTTGGCTGGCGCTCTGTCACGAATGGATTGGAAAGCGCGGTGGTACCCAGCATCAAATATATCCAGCGGTTTTTCAAGTTGCCGGGGGCTAGCATTGAGGGGCTATCGACACTGTTGCCTAGCCATTCTCTGCCCATCTGCGTCCCTTTTTTGGGTTCCCCAAGCAAGGTCCATAACATTAGCTGCCTGTCGTTGGACGATGCGGGTGGCGGCGGAATGGTACCTTTTGCCGTATTTTTTTTCAGGCGCGCATGCAGGCTGTACACGCTCTCGCTGAATTTCGCTTCGATGAAGTGGAAAGTAGGGCCATCCGTTTGCCAGATCGTATCGACCCCAGACAGCGTCACCTTGGCGAGGTCTTCCGGCACTAACTCCGTGGGGCGCTTGTGTTTGCTATCGGGGCCGACAATGCGTGGATATTCGCTGCGCCATTTGCCATGGATGTTGCCGTGCGGCCAAGCGCCTGCCTTCTTGAGCACATGATCCATATGGTAGTAGTCGGCCATATGCTCACCGACCAGTCCCCGCGGCCCAAATTTGATTTCAGACAGCAATT
Organism: Janthinobacterium violaceinigrum; assembly: GCF_009208555.1. Taxonomy (GTDB): domain Bacteria; phylum Pseudomonadota; class Gammaproteobacteria; order Burkholderiales; family Burkholderiaceae_D; genus Janthinobacterium; species Janthinobacterium violaceinigrum. Next base: position 15,419 of record NZ_WFLI01000011.1, read on the forward strand.
CGCGAATCGGCCGCGACGTATTCTTCACCGGCGCGGTGCCGCCGTCGCTGCTCTGGCGGTGCGAGTCGTCCACGGGTTTGTGTTCCTTGCCCTTGCCCGGCGAGTCCCGTTCTTTGTTTTTTGCTTTGGCATCCACGCCTTTGGTTTTTTTATCGGTGTTGATCGTGGGCGATTTGAACTGGGCGTTGGCGCTGTGCGGATGTGTGTTGCCGGGCTTGTGATTGTGCCTGGCTGCCGTATTGGCGCCGGTGCCGGCGGCGACGGCGATTTTTTTTGCCGCCCATAACGCGTCTTCGCCCAGCATGTCCTCGATCAAGTCCTGCAGCGCCTTGGCGCCTTGCGCAATGCCGGCCTTGAGGGGGCCGCGCACCGCTTCGACTTGCGGCTTCATGTCGCGTGCCAAATGCTGCAAGTCCGACGGCAGCCACCAATGGCTGGTCGACAGGTAGCCGAGCAACTCCACGCAGTTATCGAGCGCGCTCATGGCCGTGCTGATCGCCAGCTGGGTGTTTTGCGCCCACTGGAAGGTTTTCAGGAATTTGATCGCGGCGCCCTTGCTCTTGCCCAGCATGGCTTCGATCATGACATTGCCGCCCGCGACCGCAGCGCCGGCTTCCTTGCGGTACTTGCGCAAGGGCTTGATGATGGTCTTGAACAGGCTGCCAACTTCCGGAATGCAGCCGAACGCTGCCAGCGCCATATCGACCCAGTCGTCGCGGGTCGCGCGCGACACGCCTTTCCTGCCGACCCGGTAGATCATGCCCGAGACATCGCGCACGTCCATCACCTGGTCCACCACGGGGATCAGGGAAATGGCGCCGCCGACGATCATGGCGGCCTTGCCCTGGTCATCCTCGAAGTCGCCCAGGATCAGGTCCTTGAAAAACTCTACAATCTCATCGACAAAGTTCTGGCTCATGGTTGGGCATCCGGTTTACTGGTTTTCCTGGCCGCTTCCAGCAATGCGGATGCCTGTTTCAGCTGCTGCCTCGCTTGCTGCAGACGGGGCTCCGCTACCAATGGGGGCGCCACCCAGTCGCGCTGGTCCTCGCCATATTCAATGTGATACGCGCCGGGAGGAATGTTTTCGAGGCGGGCATGGCCCTTGTCGTTGAGCAATCCACTGAGTGACGTGCCATTGGCGAACGTGATTTTGTAGGGGGAGTTAATGACGGGCTCGAGATCGCCATAATGCAGGTTCAGTTCGACTGCCCGGCCCAGGTCGGCCGCATTCGGCATCGCCGGCAAGGTGGGCTGGCTGCTCGCCGGCCCCGTCAATTCCTTCATGCTGGCCTTGAAATCGACCTTGCCGGGACAGTGCAGCATGATATTGCCGCCTTCGAGGCGGATGTAGGCGCCCTGGACCGTCATCAGCACGTGCTGTTTGGCCGCCACGGCCACGCTCTTGGCCGTGCTGGTGACGGTGACGGCCTTGTCCGCCGTGAGCCGCGTTTCATCGGACTGGCTCTGGCTGCTGACCTTGCCGCTGGCCGCATGCAGGCGGATGCCCGTTTCCTGGTTCGGCTTGTCCTTGTTGCTGGCCTTGCCGTAGGTAAACAGGCTGATGCCTTTCCCCAGCGCATACATGCTGTTGCCCTGCGCAGCAAAGTTGATGTCGGCGCCAGCCGTCACGCTGGCGCTGCCGCCCGCCGTGAGCACGGCATTGGCGGGCGTCGTGGCGGCAATGCCTGATGGGCTGGACAATTGCAGATGCGGTTCCGCGTAGGCGCTGACCTGGCCCTGGCCGCCCGATGGCTGCTGGCCCTGTCCCGCATCCGCGGCCTGACCATCGGCCGTGGCGCCCAGGACGGTGGCGCTGTGTTCCATCTGCGCGATGGCGGGCAAGATGGCCGCCTCGGGCGCGGCGTCCGGCTGCGTTGCCGCTGCCGGCTGCCCCACCCCCTCCGGAATGGCCAGCTTGAGCGCCTGATGCTTGTGTGCCGTTTCGGCCAGCGACGTTTGCAATTGCAGGCTTTGCCGGATTTGCTCCAGCGCTTCCTTTGCATCCATCTGGCTGCCCGCGCCGCCATCGCGGCCATGCGCCGACAGCAGCAGGCCCGCGCCCGCGCGCAGGGCAGCGCTGTGTTCCGTTTTCAGCTCGGCGCCGAAACCGGCCGGCGCCAGCCGCTGATTGTCGCTCTGGTGGCGCAGATGGCCCAGGTTCAGCTCGGCCGTGCCCTGGTGCGCGCCCGCATGGCGCTGCAGGGCGACGCGGGCCTGGCCCGGACTGTCGTCGAACACCAGCTGGCTGTAGGCGCCGGCGCCGCTCTGGCTTGCCTGCATGGCTTGGGTCTTGATGCCCGACAGCGCGGCAGGATGGGCGTGGGCGCCCGCCTGGCCGGGAAACCAGGCGGGCGCATTGCCCGTTGCCGCGCCCGCGCCCCGGTTGACCTGGTTGCTTTGCGCATCGGCCTGGCCGCGGCCGTTATACAGGGTGCCGATCACGACGGGGCGGTCGATATTGCCCTCAAGGAAGTCGACGAGCACTTCCTGGCCCACGCGGGGCAGGGCATTGCTGCCCCAGTTGGCCCCGGCGACGGGCGCCAGCGGCGTTGCCACGCGCACCCAGGTGCCGGCGCTGTCGTCGCCGGGCGCGCCCGTGTGGCCGTCGGCGGCCGGATGGGCCAGCCGGCTGTGGCTTTGCGCGCCCCGCTGCCAGTGGAATTGCACCTTGATGCGGTGGTCGCGGTCCGTGTGCAGTTGCGCGCCGGCCGGGCCCACGACGATGGCCGTCTGCTGGCCGAAGACGGTGGGACGCGGATGCAGCAAGTGGCCGTGGCTGTCGGCGCGGCTGCTGCGGTACGGTATCTTGCTGCGGATGGCGTCGATGCGGTTGCGGTAGGGCGCGCGCTCGGCGATCGACTTGCCGGCCGCATGCAGGCTGTCCGTCTGTTCTTCGCCGGTCAGCATGTCCAGCAAGCCCTGGCCAAAGCGCTGCAGCAGTCCGCTTCCCAGTTCCGCGTCCAGGTTGTTGTGCATCAGGTGCACGGTGCGCACCACGAGGAAGCTGCGCTCGTCGTCATTGGCGGCCGCATCGGTTTGCGCCTGGCCCGTGAGCGTGAACGTGGTGCCCGGCGCCAGGGTGCGCACGGTGCCCGCGCCGACGAAGACTTCCTTGCTGGCCGTGAACGCCTGCAGCTGCTGCTCGGCGATGCGCTGGCCCTGTTCGCGCGAGGCATAGGCATAGGCGCCGGGCGCGTCGCGGCTGACCAGCGGCATGCCGTCGCCGGCGGCGCTGCCCACGCTGACGGCGCGCTCGCCGCGCGTGCGGTAATCCCAGCTGGACAGCTCGATGCCGTTGGTTTGCTGGCGCAGATGCATGCGCCAGCGGTCGATACTGTCCTGCGGCATGACGGCGCCCGGCTGGGTAAAGGCGATGCTGGCCTGGGCATTCGGCTTGAAGCTGCCGTTGTGGTCGGCAATCACGAGGGTATGGCTGCCCAGGCTGGCGCTGCCCGCGTCGCCGGCGTGCTCGACATGGTAAAACATGCCTTCCTCGCTCATCAGCCGCTCCGCAAACGCCCAGTCGCTTTCCTGGTACTGGGTGCAGATGCTGCGCTTCGGATAGCGCGCGCGGTCGAGCAGCTCGAAGCGCCAGGCCGGCACCAGCATGCCCTGGCCCTGGTAGCGCTGGAACAGCACTTCGAGGATGTCGGGCACCGCCATGTCCTGGAAGATGCGGCTGTCGCGGCCGTGCGCGAGAAAGGCGCTCCACGGCTGCAGGGTCAGCTTGTAGCGGGCAAAGCCGCCGTTCGCACCGGCCCGTTCGACGGCGGTGATGTGGCCGTGGAACGGGCGCCAGCCGCCATCGGCCATGAGCAATTCCAGCAGGACGGGCTGGCCGATCAGCGACTTGAGCGGAATGGCCGCGTCGAGCGAAAGGGCGGCGATGTGGAACACGCATCCCTGGCTCAAGCCTTCCTCGCCGCGCACGGATTCGGCCAGCAGCTTGTCCGGGCCCAGCGGCGTGCTCAGCTTCAGCAGGCGCGTGGCCTGGCTGTAGCCGTTGGCGGCGGGTGCCGCGCCGGGGGAGGCACGGGATGGCGACGACGCGCTTGCATGAACCAGGTCGGACATTGAGGGGTACTCCGTGTGGCGAAATGAGCGTACTTGCAATTAATTCAATGATTTGCTTATAAGATTACACCTTAGAAATAGTGATTTAACAAGCGCGATTCAATTGAATCGTGCGCCAGCGGCCGTTCTGCGCTGGCCGTGCGGGGCATTTTTTCCCTATCGGGTACAGTGCCCGTCTTGCCAAATCCACCATCAGAAAAAAATAGTGCAAGATTTTATATAAAAGCAACATGATGGCGCGCCGGGCGTGTTTTTCGGCCGCCATCGCCATCCCACGCGAACCGGAGCAAGAATGAATACGATGAAATGCGCGGCCGCGGCCGCCCTGTGCGCCAGCCTGGCGTCCGCCATGGCGGCGGCCCCCGCCGAACCACCGTTCCTCGATGTGCTGGCCTATCAGTACGCCCAGTGCGTCCAGCCTGGCTACCACCAGGCGGACCTGCTGATGCAGGACGGGGCGGGGCGCTACCAGATCGACGTCAAGGGCGAGGCATACACGGTCGAACTGCAGGAGCGCATGGGCTTTTCGCTGCAGGCGGGGAGAGGCGGGCCCGTGGCGGCTGTCGTCAAGCTGGACCGGCCGCCAACGGGGCAGTTCGGCGAGCAGGCGCGCTGGCGCGAACGCTGGCTGCGCGATGTGGCCGAGCGCAGCGGCGTCGCGCTGGAAGAGCGGGCGCTGGCCGGCGGCGCGCGCCTGCTGACCGTAAACAAGGGCGAGATCAAGGGGAAATATGTCGGCCAGTCCCTGCTGATCGATCCGGCGCGGCTGCTGTTCATCGATATGGCGTGGCCGAATACCCTGGACATCTATCGGGGGCCGGACGGCTTGCGGCAGGTGCGGCAAGTGCAGGACGACGTCTGGCGGCGCATGTTGTCCTGCCCGCCCGCCGCCTGATGCGGCCAACCTTGGCATACCCCTACTGCGCACGCGCGCTTACACAAATAATAATGATTCTCATTTATAATCCGGGTCTATGGGGTAGCGATGGGCTGGCGCCATGGCGCCAAGGGTAGTGAAGGAGGGCATGATGGGCAGTATGTATGGCAATGAGGACCCGATCGCGCGCGAGCATCGCGTGCTGATGGGCGAGTATGGACGGGCGCAGGCCCGCTGCAGTGCGCAGCTGGCCGCGCAGGCGGCCCGCATCGCGCAGCTGGAGTCGGAATTGATGCGCGCGCGGGCGCAGGTCGTGATCCGCGATACGAAGCTGGCGCTGGCGCGCGAGGAACTGGCCGAATTGACTGCGGCCGCGCCGGGCTTGCCGACGCGGGCGCGGCTGGCGCGCAAGGTCGAATGGCTCAGCGAGCGGGTACAGGATTTGATGCGCGAATTGCTGCGCCTGCAATGGGTGCCCGCGCCATCGGCCGTGCCCCGCTCCGCGCTGCAAGCGGACTTGCTCGCTGGCGTGCGCGAAAAAGCCGTGCTGTATGTCGGCAACTATTTAAACGAGGAAGCGGGCCAGGATGCGCACGGCGCCAACGTGGCGCAGCAAGCCATCGAGCAGGCGGGCGGGCGCTTCCTGCACCACGCGGGCGGCGATGCCGGTGCCGACGATGCGGCCGCGCTGGAAGCGGGCCTGGTGGCGGCCGACCTGGTGATTTGCCAGACGGGCTGCGTCAGCCACGATGCCTACTGGCGCGTGCACGACCACTGCAAGCGCACGGGCAAGCAGTGCGTGCTGGTGGACCAGCCGCAAGCCATGCATTTCGTGCGCAAGGAAGCGCTGGCCACCTGAGACGGGCGCCGCTTAACGCCGGCTTAATCCGCCTGGGGCACAATGTCCGTCCCTTCGACGTGATAGAGAGCGCCAATGCTGTCCCTGCAAATCGGCCCCCTGGCCCTGCCTACGGGCCTCGTCCTGCTGTTCGTTTCCCTGTGCGTGGCCTACGGCGTCGCGTACTGGCTGCGGCGCTACCGCCAGTTGCCCGATACCGGCCCCCTCGTTTCCGACCTGCTGGTCGCCGGCCTGCTGGCGGCGCGCCTCGCGTTCGTGCTGCGCTGGCACGAACAGTACCTGGCCGCGCCCTGGTCCATCCTGAATATCCGCGACGGCGGCTTTATGGCGCCGGCCGGCATCGCCGCCGCGCTGGCCATCGCCGCGTGGCGCTGCCGGCGTCCCGCCATGGCGGCCATGCGCCGTCCCCTGGCCATCAGCGTGGCGTCCGGCGCGCTGGCCTGGGGCATGCTGAGCGCGGGCCTGTTTCTGGCGTACGGCAAGCCGGCGGCCTTGCCCACCGTGGCGCTGCAGACGGTCAACGGCGCGCCGGCGACCTTGGCGGCGCTGGCCGGAGGCAAGCCGCTGGTGGTCAATTTATGGGCCAGCTGGTGCCCGCCATGCCGGCGCGAGATGCCCGTGCTGGCCGCCGCGCAGCAGGCGCGCGCCGATATCGTCTTCGTTTACGCGAACCAGCGCGAGGATGCGGCGGCCGCCAGCGCTTTCCTGGCGCGAAGCGGCGCGACCCTGCGCAATGTGGTGCTCGACAGCGAGGCGGCGCTGGGCAAGGCGGCCGGCTCCTCGGCCCTGCCGACGACGCTGTTCTATGACGCGCAGGGGCGCCTGGTCGACACCCACCTGGGCGAACTGTCCGATGCCTCGCTGGCCAGCAAGCTGCAGAAGATCGCGCCGGCGCCCTAGCGCATAGTCATCATTTGGCGAGCCGCCCATCCGCGAGGATGCGCGGCTTTTTTTGCGGCTGGCCGCCGCAGGAGGATTTTCCTGATAGTATACCCCCCTATAGTATTTATCAGGATGAAACCATGGGACACACGGCACACAACAAGACCAAGCTGCTCAATCGCGTGAAGCGCATCCGCGGGCAGGTGGAAGGCCTGGAGCGAGGCCTGGAAGAGGGCCGCGACTGCGGCGAAGTGCTGCAGCTGATCGCCGCCGTGCGCGGCGCCGTGAATGGCCTGATGGCCGAAGTGATCGAGGAGCACTTGCGCGAGCACGTGGCCAGTCCCGATCTGGCCGGCGACGAGCGGAGCAAGGGCGCCGACGACATCGCCGCCATCCTGCGCACCTACCTCAAATAATCGGCCGGAGAGACCAGCATGACACCACAACACATCGGGGAAGACCTGTCCGCCTGGCAGCACGATCACGTCTTTGGCGCCGCCAGCGACAAGGCGGAACACCGCGCGCGCATCGTCATGTGGATCACCCTGGCCACCATGGCGCTGGAAATCGTCGCCGGCTGGTGGTACAACTCCATGGCCCTGCTGGCCGATGGCTGGCATATGAGTTCGCACGCGCTGGCCATCGGCCTGGCCGCCTTTGCGTATGCGGCGGCGCGCCGCTATGCGCGCGATCCCCGCTTTGCCTTCGGCACGTGGAAGATTGAAGTATTGGCCGGCTACACGAGCGCCATCCTGCTGCTGGGCGTGGCCGTGCTGATGGTGGCCGCTTCCATCGAACGCCTGTTTTCGCCGCAGCCCATCCATTATCCGCAGGCCATGGCGGTGGCGGCTTTCGGCCTGCTGGTGAACCTGGTGTGCGCGCTGATCCTCGGCGGCCACCACGACCACGGGCATGACCATGGCCACGACCATCACGACCATGATGACCACCACGGCCATCCAGATCACCACGGCCACGGCGAAGACCTGAACATGAAGGCCGCATACGTCCACGTGCTGGCCGATGCCGCCACCTCCGTGCTGGCCATCGTCGCGCTGGCCGGTGCCTGGTTGTACGGCTGGAGCTGGCTCGATCCCGTGATGGGCATCGCGGGCGCCGTGCTGGTGGCGCTGTGGGCGAAAAAGCTGATGCAGGAGACGGGCAAGGTCTTGCTGGACCGCGAGATGGACCACCCCGTGGTGGCTGAAATCCGCGAGGCCGTGGAAGTGGAAACGGGCGGCGACACGCCGCGCATCGTCGACCTGCACGTCTGGCGGGTGGGCAAGCAGTTGTATTCGTGCGCTTTGTCCGTGGTCAGCCGCGACCCCGCGCTGACAGCGGCCCAGCTGCGCGCGCGCATCGGCATCCACGAGGAAATCGTCCACAGCACCATCGAGATTGTGCGCCGGCCTTGATAATGATGGTGAAAAAAGCAAGCTGATACGGGGCGTAGGCAGTATAATGTCGGCTTTTACAGCCAGGCGCTGTTCACCAGACAGAGAGAAGTATGAGCACATTACCACCATGCCCGCAATGCAAATCCGAATTCACGTACGAAGACGGCAGCCAGTTGATCTGCCCTGAATGCGCGCATGAATGGTCGGCCACGGCTGGCGATGCGGCGGAAGAGGGTGCCCGTGTGTACCGCGATGCGGCCGGCAACATCCTGCAGGACGGCGACACGGTCAGCGTCATCAAGGACTTGAAATTGAAGGGCGGCGGCGGTGTCGTCAAGATGGGCACCAAGGTCAAGAACATCCGCCTGGTCGACAGCGACCATGATATCGATTGCAAGATCGACGGCTTCGGTTCCATGAGCCTGAAAACCGAGTTCGTGAAAAAAGTCTAAGCTGTATATTGCCATCCGCGGCGCGCCTCGCATTTTTGCCGGCGCGCCGTTCTTTATCCGGACGCCATGCAAATCGACCATCTCCGCCAGCGCCTGCGCGCGCTGGGCGCCAAGCCCCTGCACGAACAGCGCGTGCTGCGCGACTGGATACAGGCGCAGCCGCACGACCAGGGCCGGCGCCGCGCCGAGGATTTCCTGCCGCTGCCCGTGCGCGAGGTCTTGCCCGCGCTGGACGCCGAATTGCAGGGCATGCTGAAACTGCTCAGCAGCCATCCGGGCGCCGACGGTTCCGCGCGCCTGCTGGTGGGGCTGCACGACGGCCAGACGGTGGAAAGCGTGCTGCTGCCGCGCGACGGCCTGTGCGTGTCCAGCCAGGTGGGCTGCGCCGTGGGCTGCCAGTTCTGCATGACGGGCCGCGACGGCTTGATACGGCAAGTGACCAGCGGCGAGATCGTGGCCCAGGTGGTGCTGGCGCGTACCCTGCGTCCCGTGAAAAAAGTCGTCTTCATGGGCATGGGCGAACCGGCGCATAACCTGAACAATGTGATGGAAGCGATCGACCTGCTGGGCACCGAGGGCAATATCGGCCACAAGAATCTCGTGTTTTCCACCGTGGGCGACCCGCGCGCGTTCGAGCGCCTGCCGCAGGGAAGAGTCAAGCCGGCGCTGGCCCTGTCCCTGCACACGACAAAGCGGGAGCTGCGCGAGCAGCTGCTGCCGCGCGCGCCCAGGCTCACGCCGCGCGAGCTGGTGGACTTCGGCGAGTCGTATGCGCGCCTGACCGGCTACCCGGTGCAGTACCAATGGACCCTGATGGAAGGCGTCAACGATGGCGCGGACGAGATGGATGGCATCGTCGACCTGCTGAAGGGGAAATATGCGGTGCTCAACATGATCCCGTATAACACCATCGACGACTTGCCGTTCCGGCGCCCCAGCTGGGAAAAGGCGCGGGCCATCGCCGCTGCCCTGCACGAACGGGGCGTACTGACCAAGCTGCGCGATTCGGCCGGGCAGGACGTGGAAGGGGGCTGCGGGCAGCTGCGCGCACGCGCAGCGAAGGGCAAGGTCATTGCCATCCGCGCGGCGTAACGGCACCCAGCGTAGAGCCGGGGTCAGACCCCCGGATACGTTGGCACTGAGCTTGACGCTAACGGCGTTGAGGGTCTGTCCTCAGCCCTGGCTTATGCTCCGCCCAGCAAATCGTTTTCATTCAATATCGCAAACGCGATCTCGGGATGCGCGGCCAGGCAGCGCCGCACGGCGGCCGGGATGGCCGCGCGCGTCTTGCGGCACAGGCCCGGCTGTTCCTGCAGGCGGATCTGGAAGCCGCGCACGGTGCGCACTTCGCCGCTGCCCGGCGCGATCTGCAATGCCACGCCCAGGTTGCTCTTCAAGCGCTCTTGCAGTTTCTTTAACTGCGCATAGCTGTCGATCTGCTCGATATGCGCGAGCAGGCGCTTTTCTTCCGTCAGGTTCAGGCGCAGGATGGAAACGTCCGCCTGCGGATCGTGCAGCAGCCGCTCGCGCTCGCAGTCGCACAGCTGCGGCGGGCACTCCTTGCGGACTTCAAAATCGACGATGCGCATGCTGGCGTTCCAGTGGCGGCTGCGGAAAAATCAAGTATCGGCCGGCGCCCGGCGCCTGTCAATCTGCGCCGCAGCATCGCCCCGCGTCATGCGGCATCAGCGCGGGCTGACGATCAGGCGCCAGCGGATCGGGCCCTGCTCGCTGCTGTGCTGATGGTGGTTTTGCGGCGGCATGACGTGGCCTTCCGTCGACACGATCTCGTGCGCGCAGCCATCGCAGCGGTAGATGCCCGAGTACGGCACGGCTTCGCCCGGCGACGTCAGCTCATCGAAGCGCGGGTGCATGGAGCGGGCCACGTAGCTGGGGTTCTTGTAGTCGGCCATGGATTCCTCGGGAAGTGGGCAATGGCCCATTCTGGCACACAATCGCGCACGGCCTTGACCGCGTGTCTTGGCGCGCGCGCCGCCCTGTGTTGTAATGTTGATCATCCCGACTGAACATGCAAGGCCATGAGAACCCGCATCAAGATCTGCTGCATCGCTTCCATCGACGAAGCGCAACTGGCGATTGCCGCCGGCGCCGACGCGCTGGGCCTGGTGGCGGCCATGCCGTCCGGCCCCGGCCCGATCCCCGACGCGCGCATTGCGCAGATCGCCGCCTGGACGCCGCCGCCCGTGGCCACGTTTCTGCTCACTTCAGAGACGACGGCGCAGGCCATCGCCGGGCACGTGCGCGCCACGCAGCCATCGACCGTGCAGATCGTCGGCCATGTCGACCCGGGCGAGGTGGCCGAACTGGCGCGCCTGCTGCCGCACGTGCGGCGCGTGCAGGTGATCCATGTGGAAGGGCCGCAGGCGCTGGACCTGATTCCCGCCTACGCGCCCCACGTCCATGCATTTTTGCTCGACTCTGGCCGCCCCGGCGCGGCCGTGCCTGAACTGGGCGGCACGGGCCGCACGCACGACTGGTCCGTCAGCGCGCGCTTCGTGCGCGCCAGCCCCCGTCCCGTCTTCCTGGCCGGCGGGCTGGATGCGGCCAACGTGATGGAGGCGCTGCGCCAGGTGCGCCCCTACGGCATCGACCTGTGCTCGCGCGTGCGCACGGACGGCAAGCTCGATGTCATGAAGCTGGCCCTGCTGATGGCGGCCGTGCGCGACGCGGATGCGGCGCTGTACGCGGAAGGTTAATCGTCCGGCGGCAGGGCGTTCATCTCGCGCACGAAAGCTTCCGTGAACGCGGCCACCATGCCGCTGGCCGCGCGCGGCGAGATCAGGCCCACGATGGAATGCGATTCCTCGTCCGGCAGCGCGATGAAGCGCACGCCCGGCGGCGCCACCAGGCGCATGCTGTCCGGGACGATGGCGATGCCCATGTTCGCCTCGATCAGGTTCAGCTGCGACGTCTTGCGCGACAGGGCGCGCGCCGCCTTCGGAAAGAAACCCTGCGCCAGGCACAGGCCCGCCACCAGGTAGCTGAGGCCTCCCCGGTCCTTGTGCGGGATCGAGACGAACGCTTCGTTGCGTAGGGCGGCAATCGTCGTGCTGCCCAGTGCCGCCAGCGGCGAGGCCGACGACACGGCCACCACCAGCTTTTCCGCAAACAGTTCGCGCACGACGATGTTGGCGTGCTTGCGCAGGGTGGGCAGGCGCACCAGGCCCAGGTCGGCGCGGCCTTCCTCGATGTCGGCCGCCTGGTTTTCCGATGAGCCTTTTGATATGTCGAGCGAGACGCCGGGGAACTGCGCCAGCAGCCGGTTCAGCACGGCGCCGATGGCGGGCGTGAGGGTCACGGAACTCGAATGCAGCAGGCGGATGATGCCTTGCTCGCCCTGTCCCACGTGGCGCGTCTGGCGCACGGTTTCCTCGATGTCGTCGAGGATGCGCCTGGCCCGCTCATAGAAGACCTGTCCCGCGGGCGTGAGCTCTATATGGCGCGCGTCGCGCGTCAGCAGCAGCGCCTGCACTTCGCCTTCCAACTCCTTGATCTGCCGGCTCAGGGCCGACTGCGCGATGTACAGCTTCTCGGCCGCGCGCGAGTAGCTGCCCGCATCGACAATCTCGACAAAGTACTTGAACTGTTTGAGAGAAATCAATCGTATGCCTTTTCGAGATCGGTGACTGCCGGATTTGATATTAGCCTGGATGCCGCAAGCACGCTACAGTGGACTGGTCTGCTGTCACTGCAAAGGAAAGGCCATGCTGGAATTGATCGGGGTGCTGGGGCTGCTCGTCAGTATTATCGCAAAACTGATTTTCGTCCAGATCGGCGGCGGCCGTACCGGGACCCAGAGTGAGGATTAAAGAGTGTTTCGCATAAACCCAACGGCGAAGATGCCGGGGTCGGACCCTCAGGGTCCGACCCCAGTTGTTTTCCGTGGGATTGCCAGCATCGCGACAAATCCGTCCTCCAAGGCGATGTGCAGTACATTGCAATTCAATGCTATCCCATCCCACTCCATCAATGGCAAACCTGCGCACTTGAGCGCCGCCTCGCGCGCCGTCCACGCCTGGGCCAGGGCCAAAGGACGTTGAGCATCGGGCAACGAAGCCAGCTCCTGCGTCACCTGCGGTCCCAGGTAATCGCGCGCCACTTGCCGCCAGTCGGGAATGTCCTGCACGCGCATCACGTCGATGCCGACGGTCCCATGCAGGTGGACGGCGGCCACCGACCAGCCGTCGTCATGGCTGAACGACAGGCCCGCCGGGCGGCCTGCCAGCAGCAGGCGGGGAGGGGCGCCCGGCGTAGACTCCAGCGAAATCGCATCGATGTCCATCTTCAGCCAGCGCGCCGCCACCTCGCGCACGGCGGCGCGGATGCGCAATCGGGCTTCGGCGCGCGGCATGGCGGCGGCGATGCCGATCGCCAGCACGCCGTCCGCCGACCACAGCACCGTTATATCCATCAGCTGCGCAGCGGCGCCGCCGGGCAGCCGGCCCAGTTGCTGCCGGCAGGGATATGTTCACCCTTCATCACCAGGGTCAAGGGGCCCAGGCGTGCATTGTCGCCCACCTTGGCGCTGTACAGCACGGAGCTGCGCGGGCCCATGTAGACGCGCTGGCCGATTTCCACGTGGTCGATCTTCATCACGCGATCTTCGAACAGATGCGTTTGCGGGCAGGTGAGGGCATTGAGTTCGCTGTAGTCGCCGATGTGCACGCAGTCGAATTCCGTGATGTCCGTCGTGTCCATGTAGACGCCGCGGCCGATCTTGCAGCCGAACAGGCGGAAGGCCAGCGGCAGCCACGGCGTGCCGCGCAGGTAGCGCATGAAATTGGGCACGGCGATGCCTTCGTACAGATTCGTCACGCCTTCCGAGATCCACACGAACGGCGTCCACATGGGCGCCGCGTGCTTGCGGTAGCGTCCCAGCAGCAGCCACTTGAACAGCACGACGACGAGGAAATTGCCGATGCCGTAGGCGATGCCGGCAATCGCCAGGTCGCCCACGACTTCGCCCCAGCGTCCCGCGCCCGCGATGGGCATCACGTCGAGCACCAGGGTGTAGCCGACGGCGATCACCACCGCGTGCGGCGCGACGATGCGGAACGCCTCGATCAGGCTGCGGCCCAGGCGGCGCAGCACGGACGGCTTGAACGTCAGGTGCTCCGCATAGCCGCTGACCTGCTCGCGCGCGGGCAGGTGCATGGGCGGGGAGCCCAGCCACGTGTCGCCGCTGTGCATCTGTTCATTGCGCGGTGCATGCGTGTGCACGCCGATCAGCACGTGCTCGGGCAGCACGGTGCCATCCGGGATATAGCTGCCGTTGCCGACAAAGCTGCGGTGCGAGATGACGGTGGGGCGCATGGTCATCCAGCCGCCGTCGATCTGCTCGTCGCCCAGCATGACGGCGTCGGCGATGAAGGTGTCGTCGCCCAGGGTCAGCATGTCGGGCACCACGCCCAGCGCCGTGGAAATCTCGGCGCCCTTGCCCACCTTGGCGCCCAGCAGGCGGTACCAGTAGGGCGCGTAGACGGTGGCATAGATGCCGTGCAGGACGTTCAGGCTCGATTCCTGGATATGGCTGACCAGCCACTTGGCGCAATAGATATTGCTGTGCACGGGCGAACTGCCCGGCTTCAGGCGGGGCAGCGCGCCCCAGCGGATGGCGGCCGACAGCAGGGCGGTGAGCACGATCAGCACGGCGCTGGCGGGGAAGGCCAGCAGGAAGTAGCGGGCCAGCTGGGTCGTCACGTCGCGGCCCTGCAGCCACGGCATCATTTCGCGCTCGTCGAACCAGTCGATCAGCACGAAGCTGGGGAAGACGGGCATGAAAAACAGCACGGCGATCAGGATCATGCCGAAGCAGAAGAACAGGGTTTCGCCCGTCAGGCGCAGGCGCGAGACGGCGGGGCGCGGCGGCTGGCTGGCCCGGTCGTAGGGGCCGATGTCGCGCGCGGGCGAACCCGTGTACACGCGCCCGGCTGGCACGGCGGCGCCATCGGCCAGCGCTGATTGCCCCTCCAGGTGGCCGAAGGCGCCCACTTGCGTGTTGCCTTCCAAAATCGCGTAGGAGCTGATGCAGGCATCGTCGCCGATGAGGATCTGGCCCAGCAGCAAACGGCCCCGTTCCACCCGCGCGTTTTCAAAGTTGACGGCATTGCCCACGCTGACGTTGTCGCCGATGGCCAGCAAGTCGGGTGCGCGCAGGGTCATCGAGCCGATGACCACTTCCTTGCCTACCTTGGCGCCCAGCGCGCGCAGCCACCAGCTGTTCAGCGACGAGCCGCTGAGCAGGTAGGCGGGCGCCGACTCGACCAGGCGGTCGGCCAGCCACCAGCGGTAATACGTGACGCCCCAGAGCGGATAGCTGCCCGGCTTCAGACGCCCGGCGATCAGCCACTTGCCGCCGATGGCGATGGCAAATTCGGCCAGGGTCGCCAGCAGGAACACGCCGATCGAGGCGGCGATGGCGCGCGGCACCGTGTCGCCCGTATCGCCCGTGAAGAAGTGATAGGTGAAGAACGGCGCCATCCACTGCGCCATGCGCAGGGTGACGAGGCCCGGCACGGCCGCCGCCTGGGCCGCGCCGCAGGTCCAGCGCTTCCAGGCCGATGGCGGCGTCCATTCCGCTTCCGGCGTGGCCAGCGCGGGCGCTTCATTGAGCACGGCGGCGATCTTGCCGATCTGCCGGTTCTGGTAAATGTCGCGCACCGTCATGTGGGCGTAGGCCGGATTGGCGCGCAGGCTCGATGCCAGGCGCGCGGCCAGGAAGGAGTGGCCACCGAGGTCGCTGAAAAAATCCAGCTGGCGCAGGATCGCCTGGCCGGGGAACAGTGCCGCCAGCGCCGCGAACAGGGCTGCTTCGGCCGGCGTTTCCGGCACGTCCGATTCGCCCGCCTCGCCGGCCGGCGGCGCCGACAGGGGCATGGCTTTCAAGGCCTTGCGGTCGATCTTGCCGGAAGTGAGGCGCGGCATCAGCGGCAGCAGCTCGAAGCGGCCCGGCACCATATACGGCGGCAAATGCAGGTTCAGGGCCGCGCGCAGGGTTTTCGCCGCCAGCGCATCGTCGGGCGCATCGTCGCTGCCCACGATGTAGGCCACCAGCTGGTCGATGCCGTCATCCTTGCGCAGCAGGACGGCCACCGTGCCCACGCCGGGCTGTTGCGCCAGCACGGCTTCGATCTCGCCCAGCTCCACGCGGAAGCCGCGGATTTTCACCTGGTCGTCGGCGCGGCCCAGGCACAGCACCTGGCCATCCGCATCGATGCGGGCCAGGTCGCCCGTGCGGTATAGGCGCGCATCGTCGTCGCTGGTCGCCCAGGGATTGGGCAGGAATTTTTCCACCGTCAGGTCGGGCCGGCCCAGGTAGCCCTCGGCCAGGCCGGGGCCGATGATGCACAATTCGCCCGTCTCGCCCCGTGGCAGCAGGGTCAATGGACGGTTTTCTCCCGCTTCGGCCACTTGCAGCACCAGCAAGCCATAGTTGGGCAGCGGCGTGCCGATGGTGACGGGTTCGCCGGGCCGCAATCGCGCCAGGCTGCACGAGACGGTCGCCTCCGTGGGGCCGTAGGTGTTGAACATGGCGCGGCCCGGGCGCGACCAGCGCTCGACCAGCGATTCCGGGCACATCTCGCCGCCCAGGTTGATCAGGCGTAGGCTGGGCACTTCCTCGGCGAACAGGGCCAGCAAGGTCGGCACCGCGTGCAGAACGGTGACCTTGTTTGCGGCCAGGGCGCGGGGCAAGGCTTCCGGGTCGCCCGAAATGTCCTTGGGGCCCAGCCACAGGGTGGCGCCCACCAGGTAGGCGATCCAGATTTCCTCGAACGACATGTCGAAGGCGACGGAAAAGCCCTGGTAGACGGTGTCGTCTTGCGTCACTTCCAGCACGGCGTTTTCGCTGCGCAGGAAGTGGCAGATGCTGCGCTGGGAAATCAATATGCCCTTCGGTTTGCCCGTGGAGCCGGACGTGTAGATCACGTATGCCGGGTGTTCTGGCAGCACGGCGCCGCGCGCGGGCAGCGCTTCGTCCGGCGCGGCGGGGGCCAGCAGGCTTTCCGCCGTCCATACGGGGCGGCCCACGCCGGCCTGCGCCAGGCGCGGCGCGAACTGCGCGCAGCTGACGACGCCCGCGCCGCTGGCGTCATCGAGGCACACCTGCAGGCGCTCGACGGGCGTGTCTTCATCGACGGGCAGCCAGGCGGCACCCGCCTTGGCAATGGCCGCCTGCATCAGCAGCAGGTGGGCGCCGCGCGGCAGCCACAGGCCCACGATGTCGCCAGGCTGGACGCCGGCGGCCACCAGGCGCGACGCGGCCAGGCTTGCCTGCGCATCGAGTTCCGCATACGTGATGCGGCGCTCGCCGTCGATCAGGGCGATCTGCTGCGGGCAGCGGCGGGCGGTCGCCTCGAGCAGGTCGGCCAGCACTTCCTCGCGCAGCAGATCCGGTCGCGGCGGGCCGTACAGGATGTCGGCGTGGGTGGAAGGAATGCCTGGGCTGACTGCGGTGAAATCGTTCATGGATGACGCTTATCTGTAATGCTGTGTGAGGAATCTGACGGGCTGCGCGTGTTGCGCAGCACAGTTGATACATTACAGCACGCAAGACATTTCAGCGTTGCAGAACGGGGAATTTTGCGGGGCTTTCCGAAATTATGTGGCCGCCGGCTTCATTGCCATGGTTACGGAATGTAAAACGGGGAAACATGGCGCCGATTTGCGCCAGGGTCTGCGGTGCCGGATAGCCGTGCAGGGGGCGGCCGGCCAGCGCCGCATCCTGGCAGCCTTCGGCCCGGAACTGCTGCAGCACGTAGTTGCTGACGCCTTTCGCCGCCAGGGTGCTGGCCAGGGCCAGCAACTGTGCGTCGGGCAGCAGGTCCGGGTGGGTAGTGGTGCGGCATTCATGGGCCACGCCGCTGGCGAGGATGGCGTCCAGGCAGGCGCGCGCCGGCTCGCCGCTGCCCGCCACGCGGGTCACAAGACGATAGTCGCTGAACGGCGCCTTGATGTCGAACCCCACCCAATCGACGAGGGGCAGCACTTCCTGCAGGCGCTGCGGATAGATGCAGGCCGTGTGCAGGCCGATGCCGAAGCCCAGCGCCCTGACGTCCTGCATGGCGCGCGCCAGGCCCGGGTCCATGCACGCCTCGCCGCCGCTGAAGACGACGGCGTCGACCAGGCCCACGCGGCGGCGCAGCCAGGTCAGGACGTCGCGCCAGGGCATGGCGCCGTCCGGCGTGCGCGGCTGCAGATGGGGGTTGTGGCAATAGCCGCAACGCCAGGGGCAGCCCTGCACGAAGACGACGGCCGCCAGCTTGCCCGGATAGTCGGTGGCGGAAAAGGGCGTCAGGCCGCCCACCTTCAGTTCAGCCGCCATGGCAGGCGGGCTGGCCGACCCGGGCGCTCGCTTCCGTAAAATACTGGCGCTCGTGGAATTCGCCCTGCTTGCCGATGTTGAACGAGGCGACGGGGCGGTGGTAGCCCATCACGCGGGTCCAGATTTCGCAGCGCTGGCGTTCCGTATCGAGCAGGGTGATGGCGGGAGTGAAGTCGGGACGTGCATTCATGGCGTTTCCTCAAGTGATGGAGCAGGTTGGGCTTGCTTGCGGGCAATGAGCTCCGCGTCGCAGGTGGGGCAGAATTCATGCTTGCCGGCCAGGTAGCCGTGGCGCGGGCAGATGGAAAACGTGGGCGTGACCGTGATGTAGGGCAGCGAAAAGCGGCTCAGCGCGCGTTTCACCAGTTCGCGGCAGGCGTTGGCGTCCGACAGCGCTTCCGTCATGTACAGGTGCAGCACCGTGCCGCCCGTGTATTTGCGCTGCAGCGCGTCCTGCAATTCCAGCGCCTCGAACGGGTCGTCCGTGTGGCCCACGGGCAGCTGCGACGAGTTCGTGTAGTACGGGTTGTCGACGGTGCCTGCCTGCAGGATGGCGGGATAGCGCTTGCGGTCTTCGCGGGCAAAGCGGTAGGTCGTGCCTTCGGCCGGCGTCGCTTCCAGGTTGTACATATGGCCCGTCTCTTCCTGGAATTGCACCATGCGGGCGCGCACGTGGTCGAGCAGGCGCACGGCCAGCGCATGGCCTTCGGGCGCCGTGATGTCGTAGGCGTCGCCGCTGAAATTGCGGATCATCTCGTTGATGCCGTTCACGCCCAGGGTGGAAAAGTGGTTGCGCAGGGTGCCCAGGTAGCGCTTCGTGTAGGGGAACAGGCCTTGCTGCATCAGCTCCTCGATGGTGCGGCGCTTGATTTCCAGGCTGGCCTTGCCCAGCTCCAGCAGGCGGTCCAGGTCGGCCATCAAGGCTGGCTCGTCGCCGCGCCACAGGTGGCCCAGGCGCGCGCAGTTGATCGTCACCACGCCCAGGGAACCCGTCTGCTCGGCGGAACCGAACAGGCCATTGCCCCGTTTCAGCAGTTCGCGCAAGTCCAGCTGCAACCGGCAGCACATGGAGCGGATCATGTTCGGCTTGAGTTCCGAATTGATGAAGTTCTGGAAGTAGGGCAGGCCGTAGCGGGCAGTCATCTCGAACAGGCGTTCGGCATTCTCGCTGTGCCAGTCGAAATCCTCGGTGATGTTATAGGTGGGGATGGGGAAGGTGAAGACGCGGCCCTTGGCGTCGCCCGCCATCATGATCTCGATGTAGGCACGGTTGATCATGTCCATTTCCGCCTGCAGCTCGCCATAGCTGAAGTCCATCTCGCGGCCCGCGATGACGGGAATCTGCTCGCGCAGGTCGTCCGGGCAGACCCAGTCGAAGGTGAGGTTGGTGAACGGCGTCTGCGTGCCCCAGCGCGATGGCACGTTGAGGTTGAAGATCAGTTCCTGCATGTATTGGCGCACGTCTTCGTAGCGCAGGCTGTCCTTGCGGATGTAGGGCGCCATATAGGTGTCGAAGGAGCTGAACGCCTGCGCGCCGGCCCATTCGTTTTGCAGGGTGCCGAGGAAGTTGACGATCTGGCCGATGGCGCTCGACATGTGCTTGGGCGGGCCCGATTCGATCTTGCCCGGCACGCCATTCAAGCCTTCATGCAGCAGGGTGCGCAGCGACCAGCCCGCGCAATAGCCGGCCAGCATGTCGAGGTCGTGGATGTGCAGCGCCGCTTCGCGGTGCGCCGCGCCCACTTCCGGCGGATACACCTGGTCCAGCCAGTAGTTGGCGATGACCTTGCCCGATACATTGAGGATCAGGCCGCCCAGGGAGTAACCCTGGTTGGCGTTGGCGTTGACACGCCAGTCGCGCCGCTCCAGGTATTCGTTGATGGACGCGGCGACATCGACCTGGCCGCGCGGGGTGGAAACTGCATTCGTCGTCATGAAACCTCCAATAAACACAACATGCGGTGTTTTTATGGAGATTAATGACTAAATGTAGTGACGTCAAAGGGCGCGTGCAGTGGCGTGACGAATCCTTGATGCAGGTGAAAAAAGCGCCGCTGTTTACTTTTTCGCGCGCCACTGGCGCAGGATGACGCAGCCCAGGCCGAACCAGGCGGCGCCGCAGACGGCGATGCTGATGACGGAGGCGGGCAGCACGTGCATCCAGATTTCCAGCGGCGAGAAGGTGCTCCAGCTGGCCACGCGCGCGTCGAAGGTGACGTAGTTCGCCAGCAGCCAGTAGGCGGCCAGCAAGCCCGTACAGATGGCGGCCTGGCGCGGGACGGACATGGCGCGGCGCGCGAAGACGGCCAGCAGGAACAGCAGCAATACGCCCGGATACGCGCCCAGCACCTCGGGCGACAGGATGGAGAGCGTCTCGGCGTCATAGCCGTCGGCGGGTGCGGCCCACTGCACCTGCAGCACGGTGAGGAACAGGGTCAGCAGGAAGATCAGCAGCGGTTTGCGGGGCATGGCGGTCAGCGGAATCGGGTAAGGGGACGGGCATTTTACAGCCAGGTCAAGCAAGTCGAACGAGCGCCAGCCATGCATGCATTCCTTCACCTGCGTCAAGGACTGGGCGGCATGGGCGGGGCTATAGTCTGCACCCTGAGCCGATACAGGACTGTGAACATCATGATGCTTGAATCAACCCCCGCCACCCGCGTGGCCGGACCGCTGGAACTGGTCTGTCCCGCCGGCAGCCTGCCTGCCCTGAAAGCGGCCATCGACAATGGCGCCGACACCGTCTATCTGGGCTTTCGCGACGCCACCAATGCGCGCAATTTCGCCGGCCTCAATTTCGATGAAAAGGCCATCGCCGAGGGCGTGCGCTACGCCCACCAGTACGGACGCAAGGTGCTGCTGGCGCTGAACACCTATCCGCAGCCGCACAACTGGGCCGTGTGGCGCAGCGCCATCGACCGCGCCGCCGATGCCGGCATCGACGCCATGATCGTCGCCGATCCGGGCCTGATGGCCTACGCGGCCCAGCACCAGCCGCAGCTGCGCCTGCACCTGTCCGTGCAGGGCTCGGCCACCAACTACGAGGCCATCAATTTTTACCATGAACACTTCGGCATCGCCCGCGCCGTGCTGCCGCGCGTGCTGTCGATGGCGCAGGTGGAGCAGCTGATAGCCAAGACGGAAGTCGAGATCGAGGTGTTCGGCTTCGGCAGCCTGTGCGTGATGGTCGAAGGGCGCTGCGCATTGTCGTCGTATGCGACGGGCGAGGCGCCGAACACCCATGGCGTCTGCTCGCCAGCGAAATCCGTGCGCTGGCTGGAAACGCCGAATGGCCTGGAATCGCGCCTGAACGGCGTGCTGATCGACCGCTACGCGCCCGGCGAAAACGCCAGCTATCCCACCCTGTGCAAGGGGCGTTTCGAAGTCAACGACGAAGAGTATTACGCGATCGAGGAACCGGCCAGCCTGAATACCCTGGCGCTGCTGCCGCAACTGATCGCCATGGGCGTGCGCGCCGTGAAAATCGAGGGGCGCCAGCGCAGTCCCGCCTACGTGGCGCAGGTCACGCGCGTGTGGCGCGAAGCGATCGACGCCTGCCGCGAAGGCAATCCCCGCTATGCCGTCAAGCCGGGCTGGATGGCGGCCATGGACAAGCTGGCCGAGGGCCAGCAGCACACACTGGGCGCTTACCACAGATCTTGGAAATAGAGGATGAACATGCTGAAGCTTTCACTGGGTCCTTTGCTGTATTACTGGCCGCGCGCCACGGTCTTCGAGTTTTACCAGCAGATCGCCGGCACCGCCGTCGATATCGTCTACCTGGGCGAAACCGTCTGCTCGCGCCGGCATGAAGTGCGCCTGGCCGACTGGCTCGATATCGCCGACATGCTGGCCGCTGCCGGCAAGGAAGTGGTGCTGTCGACGCAGGCGCTGATCGAGGCGGGCGCGGAACTGGCGACTTTGCGCCGCATCACGGGTAATGGCCGCTATGGCGTCGAGGCCAACGACATGGGCGCCGTGCACTGCATGGAAAAGGGCGTCGCCTTCGTCGCCGGTCCCCACCTGAACCTGTTCAATGGCCCCAGCCTGCAATTGCTGGCGCGCCTCGGCGCGCGGCGCTGGGTGATGCCGCTGGAAATGGGGCAGGCGGCGCTGGCTGAAATGCAGCGCCAGAAACCGGACGGCCTGGAGACGGAGGTATTCGCCTACGGCCGCATGCCGCTGGCGTTTTCCGCGCGCTGCTTCACGGCGCGCAACCGCAACCTGCCGAAGGACGATTGCGGCTACAGCTGCCTGGAAGAGCCGGACGGCCTGCTGCTGCGCACGCGCGACGAAGTGCCGTTCCTCGTGCTCAATGGCACGCAGACGCAGTCGGCGCTCGTCTACAACCTGGTACGCGAACTCGACGCCATGCGCGACATGGGCGTGGCGGTGGCGCGCATCAGCCCGCAGGCCATGCATACGGAACAAGTCATCGCCATCTTTGACCGCGCCCGCCGCGGCCAGGTCAGCGGCATCGGCGCCCAGGCGCAGCTGGCGGCCTGCCAGCCGGCCGGCGCCTGCGACGGTTACTGGCACGGCCAGCCTGGCATGGAACAGCACGCCGCTCATTGAACGCATCGAAAGGACACACCATGCAAGATCAACTGGAAAGACTGCCTGTCCCGGCCCGGCCCGGCATGAGCAAGCCCGCAGCGTCGTACCGGCTGCCCGAACCGCTGGCCGAATTGCTGTCGAAGCTGCCGCCGTATCCCGCTTCGTGGCTGTTCGTGCAAGGCTTGAACCGTTTGCTGGCGCCGCAGTTGCCCGACGACGTGCGGCGCAGCCTGGAAGGACGCAGTTTGCGCCTGCGCCTGCTCGATGCGGGCATCGCCTTCGATTTCGAGTGGCAGGGCACGGTGTTCGTGGCCGAGCGCTATGCCGACGTGCCGGACCTGTGCATCGCCGCCAGCGTGCATGATTTGATGCTGCTGGCGCGGCGCCAGGAGGATCCGGACACCCTGTTCTTCAGCCGCCGTCTGAGCCTGGAAGGCGATACGGAACTGGGCCTGCTGTTCAAGAATACGCTCGATGCCATCGAGCTGCCGCCGTTCGACCTGCAGGCGCTGGGACCGCGCCGCGTGCTTGCGCATCTGCGCGACCGGGGCGCGCGGGAAGGGTAGGCGGAGCGGGGCAGCGGAGCAGGGCGGCGGCAGACGTTCAGTGGCGGCAGTGGCCGCAGGCGCCGCTGCAGGAGGGCAGTTGTTCCTCGTCGGAGGCTTCGCCCATGAAGCCGGCGTCGTTGACGGCCGCCAGCAGGCGCTCCTGCGTGGCCAGTCGCTCGTCGAATTGCACCGTGGCGCCGTGGCGCGCCAGCGAGACGCATACGGTGGACACGCCCGTGACGGCTTCGAGCGCTCCCGTCAGCCTGTCGGCGCAGCCTTCGTGATCCATACCGATGATATTCAAGCGTGCTGTTTGCATGTATCCCTCTTGTTTTTCAAATAAAAAAACAGCGTAGGCGAGGGCTGCGCATGCCGTCCAGAGCAGCACGCAAGATTTATTTTGTATTTGCGGTTTTATTGATCTGGATTAACTCCCATCTCTCCTGGACGGCCTGAAAGCGATGTTGTTTTATACACAGTTGCCCTATTCCAGTCGACAAGCGCAGCATGCTGCGCGATACTGTCATTCTGATAAGAACGCTGATGAAAGCGCTGGAAAGGAGGGGCCATGCAGCGCCGCCCCCTGCTCATGCTTGCCGGCCTGTGGCCGTTGCGCGCGGCGGCCGCGGGTCTGTCGTCGCCGCAGCTGCTCGTGTATCCGCGCCACCAGGCGCTCAGCGATCCGCAGCAGGCGTATGTGACGGCCCTGCTGCAGCGGGCGCTGGCCCGTTCGGGCCACGCGTATGCCTTGCGCCGTTCCGAACTGCGCATGGTGCAGACGCGCGCCATGCAGGAAATCGCCACGGCGTCGGGCAGCGTCGACGTCGTCTGGGCCATGACGAGCCGCGCGCGCGAGACGCACTTGCTGCCGGTGCGCATCCCCATCGACCGTGGCCTGATCGGCTGGCGCGTGGCCTTGATCCAGGCACGCCAGCCGCAGTTGCTGCGCGACGTGCGCAGCATCGCCGCCCTGGCGCGGCTGTCGGCGGGCCAGATGCGCGACTGGCCCGATTGCGCCATCCTGCAGGCAAACGGCTTGCGCCTCGATACCTCGAGCACCTACGAGGGCCTGTTCCAGCAACTGGCGGCAGGGCGCATCGACTACTTTCCCCGTTCCGTGATCGAAGCGCAAAGCGAGCTGGCCAGCCATGCGCAGCTGCCGCTGGCGCTGGACGCCCACCTGGTCATCCGCTACCCGGCCGCGCTGTACTTTTTTGTCGGCAAGCACCGGCCGGAACTGGCACGCCATATTGAAATCGGACTGGAAACCATGCTGGCCGATGGCAGCTTCGCGCAGCTGTTCCAGCAGCATTTCGGCCGCCTGGCGGATAGCTTGCAGCTGCCCCGGCGCCACGTGCTGGAGCTGGTCAATCCGGACTTGCCGGAGGCCACGCCGCTGACGCGCAAGGCACTGTGGTATCGCCCAAAACATCACTAATGGTTTTGTTGATTTGTGTCAAACAACCGTTTCAATCGTGCGTTCGATGTTTGATAAAACGCAAGGCGTGTTCAACAGAACACCTGTTGACACTTATAAATTTTTCACCGAATATGATTCCTCGTAACAACATTTCCCCAGCACGGGCCGCCATGGCCCATGCTGCGCGGGACCCCGTACGCCCGTTCAACCGCCAGCGTCTGCCAGCCCGGGAACGGGTCACCATCCGTCTCTTTTCGAAGGTTTGTCCATGCTCGATTCGATCGCGTCGGTATTGCACCAGGTTCCGGAATTGGCCTTGTTCCTGGCGCTGGCCCTCGGTTACGCGGTCGGGCAGATACGCTTCGGTCCCATCCAGCTGGGCGGGGTGTGCGGCACCCTGATCGCCGCGCTGCTGATCGGCCAGGTGGGCATCACCCTGGACGCCAGCGTCAAGAATGTCTTCTTCATGCTGTTCATCTTTGCTCTCGGCTATGCGGGCGGTCCCCAGTTCTTTGCCAACCTGAATGCCAAGGGCTTGCGCCTGGGGCTGCTGTGCCTGATCGAAGTGGTGGTGGTGCTGGCGCTGGTGCTGCTGGCCACGCGCTTCCTGGGCCTGGACCAGGGCACGGCGGCCGGCATGATGGCTGGCGCAGCGACGGAATCGGCCGTCGTCGGCACGGCCACGGACGCCATTTCCAAGCTGGCGCTGCCGGCGGCGCGCATCGCCGAGCTGCAGGCCAACGTGGTCACCGCCTATTCCATCACGTACATCTTCGGCCTGATTGCCATCGTCATCGTCACCAGCCAGATCTTTCCGCTGCTGCTGCGTGTCAACCTGCGCGAGGAAGCGGACAAGCTGTGGGAAAAGATGGGCGGCGCGCAGACCGATGGCGACGGGGTGCAGGCGACGCCGGAAATGGTGGGCCGCGCCTACCGCATCAGCCGGGGCGCGGGACGCCGCCTCGATGCCTTGCAGCATATCTTCGCGGGCCGCGCCAGCATCACGCGCGTGCGCCGCCATGGCAAGGTGCTGGCCCTGGAACCGGCACTGCGCCTGCGCAACAATGACGAGGTGCTGGTGATCGGCCACCGTCCCGCGCTGGTGGCGGCCGAAGCCATCCTGGGCGAAGAATTTGCCGACACGACGGGCTTGAACATGGCCGTTTCCGCCGTGGAAGTGGTGCTGCAGCAGGCGGCCCTCGTGGGCCAGCCCTTGCGCCAGCTGGCCTTGCCGGCCGGCGTGCATGTGGCGGCCGTCATCCGCGGCGAGCACAGCATGCCGCCGCTGCCCGATCTTTCCCTGCAGCGCGACGACGTGCTGCGCCTGTACGGCACGACGGAAGGGCGCGAGCTGAACACGGCGCTGGCCGCCATCGGCAAGCGCGTGCCCACGGGCGAGCGCAGCAATATCGTGTATGCCAGCATCGGCATCGTGCTGGGCGTGTATATCGGCGGCTTTACCGCCAAGCTGGGCGGCATTCCCTTTTCGCTGGGTACGGGCGGCGGCGCCTTGCTGACGGGCCTCGTGTTCGGCTGGTACCAGGCGCGAAAACCGGGCATGCCGGGCATTCCCCCCAGCGCGCTGGACATGATGAAAGATATCGGCCTGGCCACCTTCATCGCCTGCGTGGGCCTGGCATCGGGGCCGCAGGCAATCGACCTGATCCGCCAGTACGGCCTGTCGCTCCCCTTGATGGGCATCTTGATCGCCGTCATCCCCGCCTCGCTGTCGCTGCTGGTCGGCCACTTTTTCCTCAAGCTGGAAGCGCCCGTGCTGCTGGGCGCCATTGCTGGTCAGCAATGCAGCACGCCGGCCCTGTCGGCCGTGCAGAACGCGGCCGGCAATTCCACGCCCTTGCTGGGCTACACGATTACGTATGCCATCTCGAACGTGGTGCTGCCTTTGCTGGGGCCCCTCATCGTGGCCCTGGCCGGTTCGGTGCACGCGTAAGCCGTCCGCCACGGCGGACGTAACAAGAATTCCTTCAACATGAAAGGCGGTCAGCATGGAATGGTTGCACGAGTTATTCAAGAAGTCGCCTGAAATTGCCTTGTTTCTCTCCCTGGCAGCGGGTTACTACATCGGCAAGATCAAGTTCGGCTCGTTTCAGCTGGGCGGGGTCGCCGGTTCACTCCTGGTGGCGGTGCTCGTCAGCCAGGTGGGCGTCGCCATCGATCCCGGCGTCAAATCGGTGCTGTTTGCGCTGTTCATCTATGCGGTCGGCTATGAAAGCGGACCGCAGTTCTTCAATTCCCTGGGCCGCCAGTCCGTGCGCGAAATCATCCTGGCCGTCGTGCTGGCCGTGACGGCGTTGCTGACGGTGGTCATCATGGCCAAGATCTTCGGCCTGGACAAGGGCCTGGCGGCAGGCGTGGCGGCGGGCGGCTTGACGCAGTCGGCCATCATCGGCACGGCCGGCGACGCCATCACCAAGCTGGGCCTGGCGGCCGACGAGGTGGCGCGCCTGCAGGGCAACGTGGCCGTCGGCTATGCCGTGACGTATGTGTTCGGTTCGTTTGGCGCCATCATCGTCTGCGTCAACATCTTGCCCAAGCTCATGGGGCGCACTATCCGCGAAGATGCGATCAAGGCGGAAACGGCGCTGCAGGCGGGCGTGCAGGTGCTGGGACCGGGCCAGACGCCGGCCGCGCCCGACCTGATCGGCCGTATCTACGACGTGGGCCCGGGCGCCGGCCGCTCCGTGGCGGACATCGAGAGCGCCCATCCGAACACGGCCATCACCATCGAGCGCGTCAAACGCAATGGCCAGATCATCGACGTCAGCCCCGACCTGGTGCTGGCGGCCGACGACATCGTGCTGCTGGTGGGCCGGCGCGAAGCGATGCTCAGCGTGTCTTCCCAGCTGGGCAAGGAATTGCATGCCGTGGAAGGCATGGAACTGGTCATGCAGCGCCGCGACATGGTGCTGACCAACAAGATTTACCACAACAAGACGGTGGGCGAAATCCGCAGCGCCACGGCGCCGGGCGTGCGTCACGGCATCTTTGTCGTGCAGCTGAGCCGCATGGGCAAGATCCTGCCCATGCAATCGGAAACCGTGGTGCAGACGGGCGACGTGGTGACCATCTATGGCGCCGAGCAGGACGTCAAGCGCGTGGCGGCCGAAGTGGGCTATATGATCGTGCCGAGCGCCAAGACGGACTTCGTCTACATGGGCGCCGGCCTCGTCGTCGGCCTGCTCGTGGGCTTGCTGGTGGCGCGCATCGGCTCGATTCCGCTGACCCTGGGCAGCGGCGGCGGCGTGCTGCTGTCGGGCCTGGTCTTCGGCTGGTTCCGCGCCAAGCGCCAGACGTTCGGCTACATGCCCAGCGGTGCCGTGCAAATCCTCAAAGACCTGGGCCTGGCCGGCTTTGTCGCCGTCGTCGGCCTGACGTCGGGCCTGCAAGCGGTGGAAACCGTGCGCGAACACGGCCTGACCCTGTTTGGCGTGGGCGTCGTCGTGACCATCCTGCCCATGATCCTGACCATGCTGATCGGCCGCTACATCTTGCGCTATGACAACGTTGCCGTGTTTGCCGGCGCCTTGTCCGGTTCGCGCAGCGCCAATCCCGCGTTTGGCGAAGTGCTGAATGCGGCGCAAAACTCGATTCCCACCGTGCCATTTGCCATCACGTATGCGCTGGCCAACGTTTTCCTGACCTTGCTGGGCCCCCTGGTGGTGGCCTTCGTCTGAGTCGGGCGTATCTGCAGGACCCGAGCCGCCTGTGCGGGGCTTTCCCCAAATTGTTAGTTGATAAGGAGTAGCAGAAATGGATTTCAGTAACCCAGCAAAACTCGCGCTGTTGAGCCCATTCGAATTGAAGGATGCGCTGATCCAGACGGCCAAGCAAAGCAACCGCCTGATGCTGAACGCGGGCCGCGGCAACCCGAATTTCCTGGCGACCACGCCACGCCACGGTTTCTTCCAGTTCGGCCAGTTTGCCATGACGGAAGCGGAACGCTCCTATGTCTACATGGAAGACGTGGGCGGCTTCCCCACGCGCGAGGGCATCGAGGCCCGCTTTGAAATCTTCGTGCGCAAGCATGCCGATACGCCCGGCGTGCACTTCATCGAGGCGGCTGTGTCGTATGTGCGCGACCAGCTGGGCCTGAGCGCCGGCGACTTCATCTATGAAATGTGCGAGGCCATCCTCGGCTGCAACTATCCCGTGCCGGACCGCATGCTGCGCCTGTCAGAGAAGATCGTGGGCCAGTATATTCACCGTGAAATGGTGGGCGACCATCCTTTCGTCGGCAACTTCGACATGTACGCCGTCGAAGGCGGCACGGCGGCCATGACGTATCTGTTTTCCAGCCTGAAATCGAACCACATCATCCAGGAAGGCGACACCATCGCCCTGGGCATGCCGATCTTCACGCCGTACATCGAGATTCCCCAGCTGAACGACTACAAGCTGAACACTGTGCACATCGATGCGCCGCAATCGAATAATTGGCAATTCACCAAGAAAGAGCTGGACAAGCTGCTCGATCCGAAAGTGAAGGCCTTCTTCCTCGTCAACCCCAGCAATCCGCCATCCGTCAAGATCGACGACGAGACCCTGGAATACATCGCCAGGATCATCAAGAAGCGTCCGGACCTGATCATCCTCACCGATGACGTGTATGGCACGTTTGCCGACAATTTCGTCTCGCTGTTCGCCATGTGCCCGTACAACACCATCCTCGTGTATTCGTTCTCGAAATACTTCGGCGCGACGGGCTGGCGCATGGGCGTGGTGGCCACGCACGAGAAAAACGTACTGGACGACAAGATTGCCAAGTTGCCGGAAACCATCAAGAAGCAGCTGGACGCGCGCTACCATTCCATCACGACGGAGCCCCGCCAGCTCAAATTCATCGACCGCCTGGTGGCCGACAGCCGCACCGTGGCGCTGAACCACACGGCCGGCCTGTCCACCCCCGTGCAGGCGCAGATGACCTTGTTCTCGCTGTTCTCGCTGATGGATGAAGAGCAGAAGTACAAGCAGTCGATGAAGCGCATCGTGCTGCGCCGCAAGGAAGCGCTGTACCGCGAACTGGGCTTGCCGATGGTGCACGACGCCAATTCCGTGCGTTACTACCACCTGCTGGACATGGAATCGCTGGCCGCGCAGATGCATGGCGAGGAATTCTCGCAGTGGCTGCTGAAAAAGCTGAAACCGAACGAGGCGCTGTTCCGCCTGGCCGAGGAAACGGGCGTCATCCTGTTGCCGGGCCGCGGCTTCGGCACCACGCATCCGTCGGGCCGCGTGTCGCTGGCCAACCTGAACGAATACGACTATGCGAATATCGGCCGCGCCATCCGTGGCATGGCGTCCGAGTTCTTTGCCGTGTTTGAAAAGGAAAAGGCGGGCAAGGGCGCCAAGAAGCCGAAGAAATAAACGGCAAGCGGACGTGCATTGACTGACGCCAACGGGCGCCCCGCAA
This sequence comes from Janthinobacterium violaceinigrum, assembly GCF_009208555.1. Classification (GTDB taxonomy): domain Bacteria; phylum Pseudomonadota; class Gammaproteobacteria; order Burkholderiales; family Burkholderiaceae_D; genus Janthinobacterium; species Janthinobacterium violaceinigrum. The sequence goes on from NZ_WFLI01000011.1 coordinate 45,262, forward strand.
GAGGCGCCCGTTTTGACGTGTCAGCGGCAGTAAGCAATAGTGCAGGCTGAAATAGACATCCTTGCATATAATTGCTATTGTGAAAGTATAAACATGGCAATCCCGTGCTTTCCCCTCATTCATTGACTGGACGCTACATGGGCAGATTGCAAGCACACATTTCATTATTACTGGCCACCGCCGTGGGCGCGGCCATGCCGGCCCTGGCGCAGCAGCCGGCCGGCGCGCCGCTGAGCTTTAACGAAGCGCTGCAGCAAGCGGCTGCAGCTTCAGGCGCCGTGCAGGGCGCCGCGCTCGACGTGCGCGCGAAGACACTCAAGGCCGAGGCACTGTCGAATATCGACGGGCCGTCCGTGGACTTGACGGCGTTCCGCGGCCGCCTGTCGACGGATTTGAACATCGATACCAGCGGCCTGTCCGGCGTGGTGGGCGGCATCGAATCCGTGCTGCCGCCCATTCCCGGCTTGCCCACGCCGCACATTCCCAATTCCCTGAACCGCGAAGTGGTGACGGACCTGACTTCGTTCGGCTTGCTGGGCATGTGGCCCATCTACACGGGCGGACGCCTGGATGCCGTCAAGGGACTCGCTTCCAGCCTGACCCAGGCCGCGCAGGCCGAGCGCACGGAAGCGGAAGAGCAGCTGGCCACCCTGGTGGCGCAGCGCTATTTTCAATTGCTGCTGGCCAAGCGGGTGGTGGCCGTGCGGGCCGAAGTGACGGCCGGCGTGACGGAACACCAGCGCGACGCGGCCAAGCTGGAAAAGGGCGGCCTGATTTCGCGCGCGGAACGCCTGCGTGCCGACGTGGCCCTGGACGGCGCCCGCAGCGACGAGGCGCAGGCGCGCAGCGATGAGGAAATCGCGCAAGTGGCGCTCGACCGTTTGCTCGCCGTCAATACGCAAGTGCGCCCCAGCACACCCCTGTTCGTCAACAGCTTGCCGGTCGGTACCTTGCAATCGTTTATCAGCACGGGCATGCGAGAAAACGCGAACTGGAAGAAGATCGACAGCAAGCGCGTGCAGGCCGAACAGGCGTTGAAGCTGCACGGCAAGGAATATGCGCCCACTGTGTTTGCCATCGGTAATTACAACTTGAACCGCGGTAACGAAAAGCTCGTACGTTCGAACTGGGCCATCGGCCTCGTCGTGTCCGTGCCGCTCGTGCACCGCATCAATACGGGCAAGATGATCGCCGCCGCCAAGCTGGACCAGGAACGGGTGGAAGTGGTGGCCCGCCAGGCCGAGCGCGACATTCCCACCCTGATCGAAAAGAACTGGCGCGCGCTGGAAAACGCCCGCATCCAGTACCTGTCCACGGCCTCGTCGGTGGAGCTGGCGCGCGAAAATATCCGCCTGCAAACCGTGGCTTTCCAACAAGGGCAAGTGACGTCGCTGGAAGTGGTCGACGCGCGCCTGAACCTGGCCAAGGTGGAAACGCAGCGCGCGCAGACAGCCTATAACTATGTGATGGGGCTGGCGCAATTGCTGGAAGCGACGGGCGAGACGCAGCGCCTGGGCAGCCTGGCGGCAGCGGCCGACATCCAATTACCTGTGGACACCAAATAATGAGCACCTCCAAAAAACCGTTGGCCATAGTCGGCGCCGTCATAGTCCTGGCCTTCGTGGGCTGGGGCCTGTACCAGGCGTTTCAGCCGCAGCGCCTGCCCTTGCAGGGGCAGATGGATGCGCAGGAAGTCAATGTGTCGTCGAAAGTGCCGGGCAGGGTGGGCGAGCTGTATGTCAAGCTGGGCCAGACGGTGCCGAAGGGCCAGGTGCTGTTCCAGCTGACGAGTCCGGAAGTGGACGCAAAGATCGCGCAAGCGACGGCCGCCACGCAGGCGGCCGATGCCGTGGCGAAGAAGGCGGAAGCGGGGGCGCGGCCCGAGGAAATCATGGCCGCGAAAGCCAACTGGGAGCGGGCGCAGACGGGCGCCACCATCGCCCGCACTACCTTTACCCGCGTCAACAATATGTTCGAGCAAGGCGTGATTGCGCGCCAGAAACGTGACGAAGCGGAAGCGCAATGGCGCGCCGCCGACCAGCTGGCGCAAGCTGCCCGCGCGCAATATGACATGGCGCAAAAGGGTGCCCGTCCGGAAGACAAGACGGCCGCGGCCGCCCAGGCGCGCCAGGTGGGCGCCGTGCTGACGGAAGCGCAGATCGCGCTGGCGGAAACGAAGATCGCCGCGCCAGTGGCAGGCCAGGTCAGCAAGATCCAGATACAGCCCGGTGAACTGGCGCCGCAAGGTTTCCCCGTGATTACCCTGGTGAACCTCGACGACGCCTGGGCCGTGCTGCAGGTGCGCGAAGATGAAATGGCCGCGTTTGCCATGGGCAGCACGCATACGGCCAATGTGCCGGCCCTGAAACAGCAGCTCAGTTTCAAGGTCAGCTCCGTGGCCGTGCTGCCCGACTTCGCCACGTGGCGCGCGGCCCGTCCGGGCGGCACGGACTTGCGCACGTTTGAAATCCGCTTGCGTCCCGCCATCAAGGTCGAGGGCTTGCGTCCGGGCATGTCGGTCGTGTTCCCGCCGCTCTGATCGCCGATGAGCGAAGCGGATAAAGAGCCGGTTTCGGCGCTGGCACGCGAGTGGCGGCGGCTGCGCGGCGACTTCTGGGATTTCGGCATGCTCAGCTGGATTCCGGTCGTGCTGTGCGGCATATTGTGGCTGGTGTTTTCCGCCGGTATCGCGCGCGACTTGCCCATCGTCGTCATCGATAACGATAACTCGACCCTGTCGCGCCAGTTGACGCGCTGGCTCGACGCTTCGCCCGGCATCGAGGTCGCGGCCAAGGTGGCCTCCAGCGACGCAGCGCTCCACCAATTGCGCGAGCGTAAGGCTTTCGGCTATCTGCTGATCCCGAACGATTTCGAACAGAAACTGCTGGGCGGGCGCCAAGCCACCGTGCAATGGCTGTATAACGCGCAGTTTTCCTCGCATGCGGGCGCCTTGCTGCGCGACGTGCGCACGGTCAGTACGACCTTGTCGGCCGGCATCGAGATGAGGGCGCGCATGAAAAAAGGCATGTCGGGCGTGCAGGCGGCGGCCCAGTTCGAGCCTATCCGCACCACCTTGAACAGCCTGTACAACGACAACATCAGCTATGAAGCGTTTTTGACCTTGGCCCTGATGCCGGCCATGCTGCAGATTTTCATCGTCGTCGCCGTCGTCACGTCCATCGGACGCGAGTTGCGCGACGGCACCGTACCGCAATGGCTGGCCTCGGCCCGTGGCAGCTGGCTGCGCGCCGTCGGCGCCAAGCTGCTGTTTCCCCTCGTCGCCTACTGCGCGCTGGCGCTGCTGTATCTGCTCTTCTTCAGCCTGGCGCGGGATTGGGCCGTGGCGGGCAGCTTGCCGGCGCTGCTGCTGAGCATGCTGCTGCTGGTGCTCGCGTATTGCGGCCTGGCCACCTTGCTGATCGCCGCCACCCTGTCCCTGCGTTTGGCCCTGTCGGGCGCCGCCTTCATCACGGCGCCGGCCTTCGCGTTTGCGGGCCAGGCCTTTCCCTTGATGGCCATGCCGGCGCCGGCCCGCGCCTGGGCGGAAGCCTTGCCGCTCACGCATTATCTGCAGCTGCAAACGAAATACTGGCTGGCCGGTGCGCCCTGGCGCTATGGCGTGCAGGAAATGCTGATACTGGTCGGCATCGCCATCGGCTGCGGCGCCGTGGGCGTACTGCTGCTGGCGCGCCGCGCGAATGCGCCTGCGGCCTGGGGGCGCACATGATCTGGCCCGCCTTTGTCGCCACCTGGCGCGCCATGCTGACGGACAAGGGAGCGCTGACCTTGCTGTTTATCGGCGGCATCATTTATTCGTTTTTTTATCCGCTGCCGTACTCGACGGAAATCGTCCAGCGCGTGCCCGTGGCCGTCGTCGACCAGGACCGCAGCGCCATGTCGCGCCAGCTGACGCGCTTTGCCATGGCCCATCCGTCGCTGCACGTGGTCGCCGTCACGCCGGACTTGCCCGTCGCACAGGATTTATTGTGGCGCGACCAGGTCATGGGCGTATTGATCATTCCCGACGGCTTGCAGACGGACGTGCTGGCCGGCCGCGCCGCCCATGCGCAGGTGGCGGGCAATGGCTTGTACCTGATGCTGAACAAGGTGGCCTTGAACGGGCTGGCCGAAGTGGTGGGCACGGTGTCGGCGGGCATTGAGCTCAAGCGTTTGGGCGCGGGCACGCCTTCGGCCGTGCAGGCCAACCAGCAGCGCTCGCCCATCGCCTTCGACGCCGTGCCCCTGTTTAACGTCAAGGAAGGCTATGGCGCCTATGTCGTGCCGGGCGTGGCCACCCTGATCGTGCAGCAGACCTTGCTGATCGGCATGACCATGCTGTTCGGCACCTGGTACCAGCGCAAGGCATTCCCCGTGGCGGGCAAGCGCACGGCGGGCGGCTATGCGGGCATGCTGCTGGCGTTTGCCTGCGTGGCCTTCCTCAACTGCTGCTATTTCTTCGGTTTCGTCTTCTGGTTCCAGGATTACCCCCGTGGCGGCAACTTTGGCGGCATGCTCTTGCTGCTGGTGCTGTTCTCGCTGGCGGAAGCGGCGTTCGGCATGTTGCTGGGCATGCTGTTCCGCACGCGCGAGCGGGGCACGCAACTGATGATCGCCACGTCGATGCCCGTGCTGTTCCTGGCGGGCCTGACCTGGCCCGTGTCGTCCATGCCCGTCGTGCTGCAATGGCTGCGCTGGCTGCTGCCATCGACGGCCGGCATCCAGGGCTTTGTCGCGCTCAATCAGATGGGTGCCTCGCTGTATGAAATCCGCCATGAAGTGGCGGGGCTGCTGGCCTTGCTGCTTGCCTGCGTGGCGCTGGGCTGGTGGCGCTGGCGCACGATGGAAGAAGTTGCTGTTGATTTGAACAAGGCGTAACTGGGCCGATATGCAATAATTTCACTTCCGCCACGTTGCCTGTCCATCATGTCAGCCTTTAATCTGTTCCAGCGCCTGTCCCAAGCTCCCACCAAGCCCAAGGCGGCGCCTGCCGCGCGGCAGTTCGACGTGGCGGACCTGTACCAGGGGCCTATCGCGCTGGGAACAGAAGGCGAGGCACAAGCGCGGCCTTTCGATGAAAAGCTGCGCCAGGCATATTTCTGGATCGTCAACCACGCCATCATCAGTCCCCATTACGACATCGAGTACAACGATGGCCCGTCGCAGACGTATGCCGTGGGCGACAGCCGCCGCACCCTGAACCTGCCGTCGGCGCAAAGCTATTCCAGTTTTATTTTGCTGCCCCTGCTGACGTTTGCCACGCGGCGCAAATGCCTGTTCGTGGGCGGACCGGGGCGGGGCAAGACGGCCAGCGCCTTGCTGATGGGCGTGCTGGCCGGTTCCACCGTCAAGGAAGTCAAGCGCGCCATGCAGCATGGCCATCCGCAGATGACGGTGGCCGACTTGCTGGGCAATCCGCTGCCGGCCGACCTCGTGAACGCGCAAAGCATGGACGATATCCGCATCGCCTGGCGCGCCTGGCTGGGCATGCGCGTGAAAATCGTCGATGAATACAACCGCATCCCCACGCGAACGCAAAGCGCGCTGCTCACCGTGATGGGCGACAATTACGCGGAAGTGCTGAACCACATCTACGAATGCCCGGAAGCGGCCTGGTATCTGACGGCCAACGACGACCAGGGCGGCGGAACCTACCAGGTGATCGAAGCGCTGCGCGACCGGGTCGACGTGACGGTGCAGGCGCTGGCCTTCAACCCCCGCTTCCTGAACGAACTGCTGCTGCGCGTGGAAGAAAACGTGCGGCCCGAAGAGCTGGTGCCGCCCGATATCATCTTCACGGAAGCAGAAGTGGATCAGATTGGCAACGATATCCGCCAGGTTGTGGTGCCCGAGGCCGTGCGCCGTCGCCTGGAGTTTTTCGCCAGCCAGTTCGAGCTGTTCGAGACGGCGGGCGGCCAGTTCGAATACATGACCAAGGATACGGCCCGCCTGTCGGGCGCCGACCGTGGCGCCGCGCAGGCGGCCGACAATGGGCGCGACCGCCTGAAGGACCTGGGCTGCCAGACCTTGAATGGCATTTCCGTGCGCACCCTGATGGCACTGCTGATCTACGCCAAGGCCATGAGCTACTTCCGCGGCAATGGCGAGGTGGAACTGGAAGACTTGCGCCAGGTACTGCCGTTCGTCCTGCATAACAAGCTGCAGCCGGACCCGGACGCGCCATTTTTCGCGCTGCCGGAAAACGCGGCCTACCGCAGCGACAGGCTGGGCTGGCTGCGCCGCCTGTTTGACCTGTCGAACGATGAATTCAACCGCCTGGACCTGGACCGCGACGATCCCGTCGGCGTGCTGTCGGCCGAATTCGACCTGGGCCTTGACGGCGTCAGCGAACGCGAAACCCTGGCGCGCCTGAACCGCATCGAAAAGCTGATCGGCGAGCGTACCAAAGGAAGAAAACTGTACGGTCCCCTGTATGACGATCTGCTGAAGCTCAAATATCTGCACCAGCGCTATACGAATTACCGCAGCTGGCTGCGTTCGCAATGAACGACGCACTGAACATCGACCATTGCCGCGGTTTTCTCGACGCGCTGGCCATGTTGAACAGCGAGGCCAGCGACCTGTGCGCGACCTACGAGCTGCAACGGCTGCCCGATGCGCCCGACCTGCTCACGGCGCTGGGCTTGCGCGTGGAAGAGTACGCCCTGCATGTGAGCTCCCCGGCACGCGCGCTGCCTGCGCCCGTGTGGCAGATCACGGTGGCGCCGTGCGGGCGCGCGCACCTGGAGCAGATGTGCCAGCGCTGGTTCTTCTCGTCGGAGCACATGCGGACGGCGCCGCCGGACCGTTTCCGCGCCTGCCTCGTCAACGCCTTCCTCGACGCGCTGGACATGTCGCTGGCCGGATTCACTGCGCACGCGGTGACGATGACCTTGCCGCCTGGCGCCTGGTATGCGATCCACTGGAACGAGATCGCGTTCGAATCGGGGAGCGAACGCTATCTGCTGCATTTTTCGCACAGCGATTGAGGGATGGCGATGATTTCTCCTGCCTTTGCTGCCATCCTTGCCAGCGGCCGCGCCCAGTTCAACGGCCGCGCGGCGGAAGCGCGCCGGCGTTTTCCCTCGCTCGACATGGCTGCCTTCAGCATTTTTTTGCACGACGGCGTCGATCCGCTGGTGGCCGCCGTAGCCGCTGCCGCGCCCGAGCGCGCGGGCAGCGTGACCCTGGCCGCCTACGACATGGCGCTGGAGCTGGTGGGCCACGGCCTGGCGGGGCCGGCCGCGAAGAATCCCTTCCTCAATACCGTCTGGCACGAACTGGCGCCGGCGTTGGCGCCGCTGCTGGCGACGGCCCCCATCGAGGTGCTGGGCATGCTGAGCAACGCCGCCATTCACGTGGGCGGCGTGGCGGGCGCGCGTCCCGCGCAATGGCAGCGCGAGCTGGCCGTCCTGGCGCCGCAGGTCGAGACCTTGGCGCAATTGCGCGCCGTGGGCCAGGTGCTGGCCTGGCGCGCCGGCGTCGCGCATTTCCGCCAGGGCGCGCTGGCCGCCGCCGACACCTTGCCAGCCGCCCTGGCGCTGGCCGCCTTTGGCGAACCGGGTGCGCACTGGCCGCAGGTCCACGCGCAGTTGCTGGACTATCCGTGGCGCGGCAATGCCGAGGGTAGGGAGTTCGGCAGCTTCAGCGGCCTCGGTGGCGACTTCGGCACGCCGCCGCAAGTGCGCGCGACAAAGGATGGCTTTGTCGTGCGCAGCGCGGAGCGCCATTATCTGCTGGTGGCCGACGCCTACGGCGCCGTGCTGCATGGCGCCACGGCGGAAGAATACGCGCTGGCGCAAACCGGCGTGCCAGCATCCGTGCGCGTGGACGGCGCCAGCGTGCATATCGGCGCGCGCAGCATCGCGCTCGACCTGCCTGCCGGCGACATCGCCCTGGCCGCCAATGCGCATACGCTGGCCATCACCTCGCCCTGGACGCACGCGATCCGCCTGCTGCCACTCGCATGAAGAACGATGCCGATACCGCGCTGATCGACGCCTGGCGCGCCGCCTGGCCCGCAGCCCTTGCCGTGTGGAGCAAGTTTACGCGGCTGCGCGATCCCAGCCTGTGCGCCAGCCGCGTCCAGGCCAGCGAGCAGGGCCTGTCCGGCAGTTTCGCCATGATCCGCTTGCTGGACCAGAGCGTGGTGGTGGACCTGGCGCTGGTGGCGGAACTGGGACTGGACGACTATGCGCTGGAAGTGCTCGCGCATGAAATCGGCCACCACATCCTCGCGCCGGGCAGCGCCGGCGACCAGTTCCGCCTGCTGGCGCGCATGCGCCGCGCCTTGCCCACCCTGGAGCAGCACGCGCCCATGGTGGCCAACCTGTACACGGACCTGTTCATCAACGACCGCCTGCAGCGCCAGGCGAACCTGCGCATGGCCGACATCTACCGCAAGCTGCAGCAGGGCAGGGAGGCGGCGGCGGATGGCAAGGCCAAGGCCAGCGGCGGCGTGTGGACCTTGTACATGCGCATCTATGAAAACCTGTGGCAGCTGGAAAAGGGCGAGCTGGCTGGCGACAATCTGGACGAGCGCCTGGACACGGATGCCTGGCTGGGCGCGCGCCTGATACGCGTGTATGCGAACGACTGGATGCTGGCGGCGGGGCGCTTCGCCACCCTGCTGCTGCCTTACCTGGTCGAGGATACGGACGCCCTCGGTGGCAGTCTTGACCCCAGCCGCTATCTGCAGGACACGCGCGACGCGGCGCGCGGCTGCCAGACGTACGGCGCGCAGCAGATCGAGGATGACGAGGAGGACGGCGCCATCCATCCCGTGCACGACAAGCGCATCTCGGGCCTCGATGGCGAAGCGCCACAGGGCGATGCGTCGGCCAGGGCGGCGGGCGGCCAGCTGCGCGAACCGTTCGAACTGGGCGACATCCTGAAGGCCTCGGGCGTGGACCTGAGCGACCATGAAATCGCCATCCGCTACTACCGCGAGCGGGCCTTGCCGCACCTGGTGGCGTTTCCCCGCCGCCCCGTGCCCGAGTCGCAGGAACCGCAGATGGAAGGGCTGGAGCCGTGGGAAACCGGCGATCCCCTGGAAGACATCGACTGGCTGCAATCCGTGATGCAGTCGCCGCGCCCCGTGCCGGGCGTGACCACCGTGCGCCGCGTGTATGGCCGCGAACCGGCGCGCGCCGTCGACGCCATGCCCGTCGACCTGGACATGTACGTGGACAGTTCCGGCTCCATGCCAAACCCGCAGGCGCATACCTCGTTCCTGACCCTGGCGGGCGCCGTCATCGCGCTGTCCGCCCTGCGCGCGGGCGCGAAAGTGCAGGTGACCCTGTGGAGCGGCAAGAACGAGGTGATGCAGACGCCAGGTTTCGTGCGCGATGAAGACATGATCCTGGGCGTGCTGACGGGATTTTTTGGCGGCGGCACCTGTTTCCCCATCCACTGCCTGCGCAAGACCTATGCGGGCAAGCGCGAACGGCCTGCGCACATCCTGATGATTTCGGACGATGGCATCACCACCATGTTCGACGATGATGAACTGGGCAACAGCGGCTGGGAGATTGCGGCGAAAGCGCTGGCCCAGGGCGGCGCGGGCGGCACCATGGCCCTGAACCTCGAGCGCGGCTGGGATGGCGCGGCCAGCCACACGTGGCTGCAGCAGACCTACGACGACCTGAAACGCGCGCGCCGGGAACAGGGCTGGGATATCCATGCCGTCGAGCGCTACGAGGATTTGCTGGACTTTGCGCGGGCGTTCAGCCGCAGGCACTATGTGAAGAGCTAAACAAGATGAATATGCGCAGCAAAATTCCGGGGTCAGACCCGGCGGGTCTGACCCCAGTATTTGCCGTTGGGTTGAGGTAAAGACATCATGATGCAAATCGGACCCCACCTCGAAACCCTGACCCACCGGCTGGCCGACACGCCCGCCGAATTCCTCGCCGAGCCGCACATCTCCGGCGTCGCCAACGCGCAGGCGGTGGCGGTTGCCGCGCTGGTCAACGACATCCTGCTGCTGCATGGCGCCCGCGCGCCGGCCGCGTCCCTGCAGGGCTTTCTCGGCGCGCAGGTGAAGGCGGACCGCAACCGGCTGGCCCTGGCCATGATCGCGTGCTGGCTGCTGGCCGACGCGTGGTTCATCGGCCAGCAGTTGCCGCAGCAGTACCTGCTGCAGGTGCTGGGCGAGGCGGTGCGCGAACTGGCCGCGGCCACGCCCGCGCACCAGTTCACGCAAGACCCCGAGCGGCGCGAGGAGCTGGCGCGCATCGTGCTGGCCCGCCTGGGTTTCCGTCCCGCGGAGGAAAGCGTGGCGCAGGCCACGGACCGCCTGTCCGCCATCAGCGGCACGGAGCGCCGCCGCCTGCTCGAAGCGAGCCGGCTGGCCGAACAGCGCGCGCGGGAAATCCGCGAGGCGCTGGCGAAAAAGGCAGCCGAGGAATCGGCCGACAAGTGGTCGCGCGAATGAGCGTGGATGCCAATCTGCCGGGTGGCGCCTGGGAATCGGACCGCGATTACTGTCCCACCCTGACGCGGGAGGGCGCGCGCATGCTGGAAAAACTGCGCAGCCATCCCGCCGCGCCCCGCTACCGCAACCGCAGCGGCAACAAGCTGCAGGCGGCGGAAGTGGCGGCCCTGCGCGCCTACGAGCAGGAAGTCATGGACGCGGCGATAGACTGGAGCGCGGCCGCGCCGCCGGCCTGGCTGCCCGGTTTTCTCAAGACGGCCTACGCCACGGTGCCGCATTACCGCGCCTGCGGTTCGCCGCCCGCGCGCCTTGCCGACGTGGCGCCCATCAGCCGTGCCGAGCTGGCGCACGATATCGCCGCCTTCGTGCCCGACGATGCGGACTTGGCGCGCATGATCAATTTCCAGACGACGGGCACCACGGGCCACCCGCTGCTGATCGCCTCGCACCCGCTGGTGGCGGGGCGCTACCTGGCTTTCCACAAGCGCGCGCTGCGCCGCTTCGGCGTGACCCTGCGCCATGGCGCGGGCCAGGTGGGCGTGATGCTGCTGGGGCACCAGCGCCGCTGCTTCACCTATGTCTCCGTCACGCCGACGATGCACGAATCGGGCCTGGCGAAGATCAACCTGCACGTGGACGACTGGCGCGACCCGGACGACCGCGCGCGCTACCTAGACGCCATGGCGCCCGAGCTGATCGCGGGCGACCCCATCTCGTTTGCCGAACTGCTGACCTTGCCGATGACGCACAAGCCTGCCGCGCTGCTGTCCGTCTCGATGATGCTGTTGCCGGGCATGCGCGCGCGTCTCGAAGCGAGGTTCGGCTGTCCTGTGCTCGACATCTATTCGCTCAATGAAGTGGGCCCCGTGGCCGTCTACGACGAACAGGCGGGCGGCCACGTGCTGCTGCAGCACCGGCTGTACGTGGAAATCCTCGACGCCGGCGGCCAGCCCGTGCCGACCGGCGCGCGCGGCGAAATCACCGTGACGGGCGGTTTCAATTTCTGCCTGCCCCTGCTGCGCTACCGCACGGGCGACTATGCGTCGCTGGCGCATGGCCCGCATGGTCCCGTGCTGGTGGGACTGGCGGGCCGCAGCCCCTTGCGCTACCGGACGGCCAGCGGCGAGTGGATCAATAATATCGACATCACGCATGCACTAAAGCCGCTGGCCATCGCGGTGTTTGGCATCCACCAGCATGGCGATGGCAGCGTCGTGCTGCGCCTGGCGCCGAACGCCATGCCGCAGGCGGACCGGGCGCGCGCCTTGCTCGCACCGTTTTTCGGCGCCATCACGGTCGAGACTTTGCTGGCGGAAGACAAGATCATTCAATACACCTCGGATTTACGGGAAGCGGCGGCATGACAGGATTGGCATCAAAATACAAGCGCGGCCTCGTGGTCGGCAAATTCTGCCCGCTGCACAAGGGCCACGAACTATTGATCAATCGCGCGCGGGAAGCCAGCGAAGAACTGCTGGTGGTCAGCTACACGAAACCCGAATTTCCCGGGCTGGACCCGGCGCGCAGGGAAGGGTGGCTGCGCGCGCAATTTCCGCAGGCGCACGTCGTGGTGCTCGACGATGCTCGCCTGGGCGTCCTGTGCGCGGCGCGCGGCGTGCCTGCGCGCACGCTGCCGCACAACGACGACGATGGCGACGACCATCGCCACTTCATGGGCTGGCTGTGCTGGACGGTGCTGGACTTGCCCGTCGACGCCGTGTTCAGCAGCGAAGACTATGGCCCCGGCTTTGCGCGCGTGCTGGAGCGGTATTATGCACGCGCGCCGGTGGCGCATGTCAGCGTGGACCAGGCGAGAACGCTGGTGCCCGTGTCCGGCACCCTGGTGCGGCAAGATCCGCAGGCCCACGCCGCCTTCCTGTCGCCCCTGGTGCGCGCCAGTCTCGTCACGCGCGTGTTCGTGCTCGGTGGCGAGTCGAGCGGCAAGACGACTCTGTCGGCCGCGCTGTCGGCCCATTTCGGCTGCCCCTGGGTGGCCGAGTACGGCCGCGAGCTATGGGAAAGCCAGGACGGCATCCTGGTCTACGACGATCTGCTGAAGATCGGCAGGGAACAGCTGCGCCGCGAAGCGCAAGCCGCAATGCAGGCGCAGCGCTGGCTATTTTGCGATACCTCGCCCCTGACCACGTATTTTTACTGCGTCGAGATGTTCGGCAAGGCGGAGGCGGAACTGCTGGACCTGGCTGGCCATGCGTATGACCTGGTCGTGCTGTGCGCGCCCGACTTCCCCTTCATCCAGGATGGCACGCGCCGCGACGACAGCTTCAGGCTGCGCCAGCATGCGTGGTACCAGGCGGAGCTGGCGCGGCGGGGGATCGCCTTTGTCAATGTGTCAGGTTCGGTTGACGAGAGGATCAGGCAGGTGGCGCAGGTGCTGACGGCGTGACCAGCGTGGGTCGGATTACGCGGCTTGCGCCGCTAATCCGACCTACTCTGTAAATGCGGTGCTGACCGCCGCCAGTATCTCGTCCGAAAACGCGGCATCATCGACGGTGCGCGCCAGCGCCACGGCGCCCACCATGGCCGACAGCATGACGATGGCTTCTCGCCGTGGGTTGCGTTTTTTCTGCCATGGAAAATGCGTGGCCAGCTTGCCGATGATGGATTTCAGGTGGAAGGTGAAGGCGGGCAGCACTGCCGGTTGCTTGCGCGCGTCGCCGGCCAGCGCCGCCAGCAGGCAGCCGTTGCCCGGCGCATCGCGGTGGGCCGCGCTCACATAATCGCGCACATACTGGCGCATGGCTTCCGGACTGATGGTTGCCGCATCGAGCGCCGCGCGCGAGTGCTCCGAGCCGTGCAGGGTGCTTTCCGCCATCAGCGCTTCCTTCGAGGCGAAGTGGTTGTAGAAGGGGCCGTGCGTGAGTCCCGTCGCCTTCATGATCTGCCCCACGCTGACGCCGTCAAAACCCTGTTCACGGAACAGCCGCGCCGCTTCCTGCAGGATGCGCTGGTGTTTTTCTGCCGTTTCGGCCGCTGGGTATCGCATGGTGTTCTCCCGGTCATTAAATAATTTCTGTTGACATCATACATTACGTACGTCATGCTTGCGACATTAAGCATGATGATCGTCATGTTTAATGTCGCATTAAAGCATGATGAGTATCATGTTTGGTCCGTCGTGCTGAAAGCCATTCATTCGAATTTACCAACTGCAAAGGAATCATCATGAGTACAGTCAATACACCAGGCACGGCCCTCGTCACTGGCGCATCGTCGGGCCTGGGCGCCGTGTATGCGGACCGCCTGGCCAGCCGCGGCTTCGATCTGATCCTGGTGGCGCGCCGGGTCGAACGCCTGGGCGTGCTGGCCAAGTCGCTGGCGGAAAAGTATGGCGTGTCCGTGCGCGCCATGGCGGCGGACCTGTCCGCAGCGGCCGACCTGCAGCGCGTGGCCGAAGAACTGGCCAGAAATCCGGCCATCACCATGCTGGTGAATAATGCGGGCGCCTCGACCCTGGCGCCCGTCGCCGATACGCCGAAAGCGGGCGTCGCCGCCATGGACAAGGTCAACGTGACGGCCGTGGCCGAGCTCAGCTACGCCGTGCTGCCGCGGTTCAAGCAGCGCAACAGCGGCACCATCATCAATATCGGTTCCGTGCTGTCCTTCCACATCCTGCCCGTCAGCACGATCTACAGCGCCACCAAGGGCTATGTGATGAATTTGACGCGCGGCTTGCAGCAGGAGCTGGCCGGCACGGGCATCGTGGTGCAGCTGGTGCTGCCCGCATCGACGGCGACGGAAATCTGGGAATTGAGCGGCGTGCCGCTGGCGCAGCTGGACCAGGCCACCATCATGCGCGCCGAAGACTGTGTCGATGCGGCGCTGGCTGGCCTGGACCAGGGCGAACTGGTGACCTTGCCCTCCGTGGAAGACACGGAACTGTGGGAGCGTTTTGACGCGGCCCGCCTGGCCCTGTTCGCAGGCGCGATGCGCGGCAAGCCGGCATCGCGCTATGGCATCGCGGGCTGATACACGCTAGAGAGGAAGCTACAGGGGGCGCACGGGGATGCAGATGTTTCGCCCATCCAGGAGGGGAGTTCATGCCGCCGATGATGGCATGAAGTCCCCTCCGGACGGCGTGGAAAAGAGGCTTACGCCGCGTTCAAGGCCTGCTCCAGGTCTTCGCGCAAGTCGTCGATATGCTCTATGCCTACGGACAGGCGCAGCATGTCTTCGGACACGCCCGCCTTGGCCAGTTCCTCGGCATTGAGCTGGCGGTGCGTGGTGGAGGCCGGGTGCGTGGCCAGCGACTTGGCGTCGCCGATGTTGACCAGGCGCGTAAACAGCTGCAGGGCGTCGAGCACGCGGGCGCCGGCCGCGCGGGGATCTTCGCCGCTGGCCAGCTTCAGGCCGAACGACAGAATGCCCGAGGCGCGGCCGCGCATGTATTTTTTCACCAGCGCGTGGTCCGGATGGTCTTCCAGGCCCGCGTAATTGACCCACGCGACCTTCGGATGCTGCTTCAGGTGTTTGGCCAGGGCCAGCGTGTTGTCGCAGATGCGGTCCATGCGCAGGGCCAGGGTCTCGATGCCCTGGATCAGCTGGAAGGCGCTCAAGGGCGAGATGGCCGCGCCCATGTTGCGCAGCGGGACGACGCGTGCGCGGCCGATGAAGGCGGCGGGGCCGAACGCTTCCGTGTAGACGACGCCGTGGTACGACACGTCCGGTTCGTTCAGGCGCTTGAAGCGCTCCTTGTGATCAAACCATGGGAACTTGCCGCTGTCGACGATGGCGCCGCCCACGGTGGTGCCGTGGCCGCCCAGGTATTTGGTCAGCGAATGGACGACGATGTCGGCGCCATGCTCGATGGGACGGAACAGGTAGGGACTCGGTACCGTGTTATCGACGATCAGCGGGATGCCGTGCGCGTGCGCGATCTCGGCCAGCTTCGCCACGTCCGTGACATTGCCCAGCGGGTTGCCGATCGATTCGCAGAAGATGGCCTTGGTGCGCGCGTCGATCAGCGCGGCGAAGGTCTCGGGCTGGCGCGCATCGGCAAAGCGCACTTCGATGCCGATCTGCGGCAGGGTGTGGGCAAACAGGTTGTAGGTGCCGCCATACAGCTGGCTGGCGGAGATGAAATTGTCGCCCGCTTCCGCGATGGTCTGGATCGCGTAGGTGATCGCCGCCATGCCCGACGCGACGGCCAGCGCGGCCACGCCGCCTTCCAGCGCCGCAACCCTTTTTTCCAGCACGTCCTGCGTGGGATTCATGATGCGCGTGTAGATATTGCCGGCCACCTTGAGGTCGAACAGGTCGGCGCCATGCTGGGCATTGTCGAAGGCGTAGGCCACCGTCTGGTAGATGGGGACGGCGGCGGCCTTGGTGGTCGGGTCGGGGGTGTAGCCGGCGTGCACGGCCAGGGTTTCGATTCTCATGTGGTCTCCGGTGTCGATGGTATGCGGTGGTGAAATCCGCAGCCATTGTGCCATGCACCCGTTACCAAGTTATCACGCTTGATAGAATTTTAAGTCATAAGCTAGTGCTGTCTTGATATAAGTCATCGAGCTCCACCCGGCCGATGAAGCGTTCGTGCGTGCCATGCTGGGCGCAGGCAAACGCGCCGCCGATGGCGCCGCGGCGCATGGCCGCGTCGATGCCCGCACCAGCCAGCCAGGCGTGCAGGAAGGCGGCGACGAACGAGTCGCCCGCGCCATTCGTGTCCACCACGGGCAAGTTCAAGCCTGCCGCCGGAGTGTGGCGCACTGTCTCGCTGCCCCGTTCCAGCACGTACGCGCCATCCGCGCCCGCCATGGCGATCACGGCTTGCGCGCGCCCTTCAGCCACGATGGCCCGCATGACGGACTGCGTGCGCTCGCCCAGCGCGGCCGTGCTGAGGAAGACCAGGTCGGCGCGCAGGGCAAAGACCTTGTGGTGCGGATTGACGCCATCCCAGTCGTGCAAATCGGTCGACACGCTGGTGCCGCACACGAGCGCGTCGTCAAACAGCTCGGCCACCCAGCCCATGATGGAAAAGTGCGAATGGCGGGCCGGCCCCAGGTAGGGAAGATAAAAAGCGGCGGGCATGCGCACGTCTTCCGGATGGCGGCCGTCGTACAGCGACAGCCGGCGCCCTTGCGGGTCGACCAGGTTGACGCTGCGCCGCGTGCCCGATGGTTCGACGAGATGGGAAAAATCGAGTTTGGCATCCTTGTAGCGCTGCAGGATGGCCGCGCCCTGCGCATCGTCGCCGATGAAATCGATGAACTTGCAGCGCAGGCCCAGCGCATGGCAGCCCAGCGCCACGCCGTTGCCCGTGTGCGCCACGTAATCGTGGATGGGCGGCACGTGCAGCGAATCGGCCACGGGCAATTGCAGGCCGGGGACGCGCACGATGGTGTCGATGCCGGCGCCGCCGACCACTAAAATGTCATAGCTGCTCATGGTGCTGCCTTTTCTAACAGGACGGTGCCGGCCGCGTTCACCGCGACGGCGCCGTCTTTGACGGTATAGGTTTGATCCGCATAGGCGTCGCGCAGCCGGGTGCCATCGGCGAACACGCCGTGCACTTTCAGCTCGAGCGCGCCTTGCGCTTCGGGCACGGCGATGACGGCATCGCCATCGATCACGCGGGCGAACGCGTACGGCTTGTCGTTGATGAAGCGGTGTTCGCCGCGCGCCAAGGCGGGGTGGCGCAAACGGAACTGGCCCAGCTTGCGCGCATGCGCGAGGGTGGCGCCGTCGATCGAGTTCCAGTTCATGTCGGAGCGGGTGGCTTGCTGCTCGTCGCCGACGGGCGCCGCGCCAGGCGCGCGCGCGCTTTCATCGCCATAGAACAGCTGCACGCCGCCCGGCGCCAGCAGCAGGGCGGACAAGCCATGCCGCAATTGCCCGCGGGGGAACAGGCTCGTGTCGTGCGACGAGATGTACGACAGGATGTCGTAGCGGGGTTCATTGCCCATGCGTTTGCCCAGCAACGTCGCATACTGGCAGTACACGCCGTCGATGCTTTTCCAGTCCGCGCCGGCGCGGCTTTGAAAGTCGAAATTGATCATCGAGTCGAAGCCCGCGTCGTGCCAGCTGCTGCGCTCGGGGCCATGGCCCCACGCTTCGCCCGTCATCCAGAACGCAGAGTCGTCGATTTTCTGCTGCGGGTGACGGGTTTTCCAATCCTTGAGGGCATCGGTGGCGGCCGCGCGCAGGGCCAGCCAGCTGGCCGGCTCCACGTGCTTGACGGTGTCGGCCCTGAAACCGTCGACGCCGAACTCGCGCACCCAGTCGGCCAGCCAGTTGACAAGGTAAGTGCGGACAGTCGCATCGGGCAGGGCCACGGCGCGCGTGTCGCTTTTACGTTGCAGGATGGGCGGCAGGCCCACGGCCTTGCCGCTCTCGGTGCGGAAGTCGGGCAGATAGGCCAGCTGCATGGTGAAATCGTCCTTGCCGCCGTCGAGGTAGCCGGGCAAGCCCGCGCGCACCCAGTCCGGGCCCCACCATTGCTTGAATTCGAAGTTGTTGTAGTCGATGAAGCTGTGATAATCGCGCAAGGTGGCTGTTTCGTGGCCGGGCCACAGCACGGGCACCTTGTATTGCGCCAGGGTGCGCAAGTCCGCGTAACCCGGGTGGTTCAGCACCACGTCGAACAACACGCGGATACCTTGCGCGTGGGCCGTGTCGACCATCTCGCGCAGTTCCTCGCGCGTGCCCATGTTGGCATCCATGGTGGTGTAGTCGAGCGCCCAGTAGCCGTGGTAGGCGTAGTGCCGGAATTGCTGCTTGCCGCCCACCACCCAGCCGTGGATCTGCTCGTACGGCGCCGTGATCCACAGGGCGTTGACGCCCAGGTCGCGGAAATAGCCGGCCTTGAGCTGCTGCGTGATGCCGGCGATGTCGCCGCCGTGGAAGCTGCCGACATCGCCGCCTTGCGGGTCGGCCGCGCGGCCATAACTGTGGTCGTTGCCGGGATTGCCGTTGGCGAAACGGTCCGTCACGGCGAAGTAGACGATGGGGTTGTCTGCGAAGCTGACGCTCCCTGCCTGCGCCGAAGCGCTGAGTAACAGGGCGGCCAGCGTAGTCAGGGCGCTGCGCATGGTCAGCCTTTCACGCCGCCAGCCGTCAGGCCGGAGATCATCCACTTCTGCGCCAGCAGGAACACGGCCGTGATGGGCAGGCCGGACAGGATGGCTGCCGCGGCAAAGTCGCCCCACAGGTATTTTTGCTCGTACAGGAACAGTTTCGAGCCGACGGCCAGGGTCAGGTTGTTCTGCTCATGCAGCAGCACGGAAGCGATCGGGTATTCGATGATGGCGCCGATGAACGACAGCAGGAACACCACCATCAGGATGGGCACCGTCATCGGCAGCAGCACGTAGACAAACGCCTGCCACTGCGTGGCGCCGTCGACCTTGGCCGCTTCCTCGATTTCCACGGGGATGGTTTGATAGTAGCCCTTGATGGTCCAGATATGCAGGGCGATGCCGCCCGTGTAGGCCAGCACCAGGCTGCCGTGGTGGTCGATGCCCAGCCACGGCACATAGCTGCCCAGCACATCGAAGATGGCGTAGATGGCCACCAGGGCCAGCACGGCGGGGAACATCTGCAGCAGCATCAGCGCGGACAGGGTCTGCGACTTGAAGCGGAACTGCATGCGCGCGAACGCATATGCGCAGGTGGTCGACAGCAGCACGGTGACGGTGGCGCTCATGCTGGCCACCTTGATGGAATTCCACAGCCACAGCAGCACTGGGAAGTCCGGTTCGACCAGGGTGCCGTTGGGCGCCTGGTAGGACATGCCCAGCGCCAGGCGCCAGTGCTCGAAGCTGATCTCGGGCGGGATCAGGCTGCCCGAGGCGAAGTTGCCGGGCCGCAGGGAGATCGACAAGATCATCAGGAAGGGAAACATCACCAGCGCGATCAGCGCGATCACGGCGACGTGGGCCGCCAGGATGCGCCAGCGGTTGGAACGGTCGACAACGATAGCCATGGTCGGTCCTTTATGCTTTGTTCATGCGCGTCAGGCGCATGTTGACCAGCGAAATCGCGGCCACGAGGAAGAAGATCAGGGTCGAGATGGCGGCAGCCAGGCCAAAGTTCTGGCCGGAATCCTCGAACGCGATGCGGTAGGTGTAGGACACGAGCAAGTCCGTCGTGCCGGCCGGTAAGGTCGTGTCGAGGAAATCGGGACGCCCGCCCGTCAGCAAGCTGATCAGCACGAAATTATTGAAATTGAAGCCCAGGCTGGCCACCATCAGCGGCGTGAGCGGCTTGATGATCAGGGGCAGGGTGATCTTGAAGAAATTCGTCAGCGGTCCCGCACCGGCCAGGGCCGACGCTTCGTACAGGTCGGACGGAATCGCCTTGATCAAGCCC
Organism: Janthinobacterium violaceinigrum; assembly: GCF_009208555.1. Classification (GTDB taxonomy): domain Bacteria; phylum Pseudomonadota; class Gammaproteobacteria; order Burkholderiales; family Burkholderiaceae_D; genus Janthinobacterium; species Janthinobacterium violaceinigrum. The sequence goes on from NZ_WFLI01000011.1 coordinate 65,018, forward strand.
ATGCACACCACCATCATGTAGGGATAGCCCAGCCAGGTGTTGACGATCAAAATCATGGCCTTGGCCAGGGTGGTATCGGAGAACCAGGCAGGCTTGATGCCGAACAGGGCGTCGAGCACGAGGTTGATTTCGCCAAAGTTATTGTTAAACAAGCCTTTGAAGACCAGGATGGAGATAAAACCGGGCACGGCATACGGCAGGAACAGCAGGGTGCGGTACAGGCCGCGGAAGCGCAGCGCATCCCAGTTCAGCAGCACGGCCAGCACCATGCCCAGGCCCGTCGTCGTGGCCACGCTGATCAGGGCGAAAACGATGGTCCAGACGAAAATGCGCAGGAACGGGCCGCGGAACGCTTCATCGGAGAAAATCTTCACGAAGTTGGCGAAACCCACGTTGACCTTGAAGCCCGGCTCCAGTTTCGTGCCGTCCGGCATTTCATAAAAACCCGTCTTGAAGTTCGGTGTCACGAGTTCGCCCGTGGCGATCTTCTTCAGGGTTTTGTCCGGCAACTGCTTGTAGACGTGCGCGACGGGGCCGAATTCGCGCAAGCCCACCATGCGCAGCTCGATCTTGTTCGGCATGACCAGGGTGAGCAGCTTCAAATCCTTTTGCAGGCCGATGATGTCCTTGATGGGCAGCGGCGGGGTCAGCACGGGCGCCTGCACGGGATCGATGGGCGCCACCTCCACGGTCAGGGGTACGGCGCGCTTGAGGGCCAGCGGCTGCGTCAGCAGCACTTCGCCCGTGTCCGGGCTTTCCAGGCGCAAGCGGTATTCCTTGTTGTCGGCATGCACAGTCATCGCATAGCCGGCGCTTTCCACGCGCTGCGTTTCATCCAGCAGGTATTGCGTGGCCCGTTCGTAGGTGAGCAGGTTGCGGGAGCTGAAATTGGTAAAGCCGATCGACACCGTGTACACCATCGGCAGCAGCACGAAGACGATGACCGCCGTGATGCCGGGAAACAGGTAACGGTAGGCATAGGCGCGCGGCGACGTGAAGACAAACGTCGTCAGGGTCAGCAAGCCGAGGAAGACGGCAGCCAGCATGGTCTGGCCGGAAATGTACAACATGAAGAGCAGATACAGACCCAGCGCCATGCTGATGGTCAATACCGTAGGGCCGATAAACTTGCGCACGATGGATACCTGTGAAGATGGAATGATACGAGATGGCGTAGGTCGGATTAGCGGCTATGCCGCGTAATCCGACAACATTGTTGGCTGCTGGTGTCGGATTACGGCCCTTCGGGCCTAATCCGACCTACGCCTTGACCTGCTTAATTGGCGGTCGTAATCCGCTTCGCCGCCGCATCGAGGCCATCCTTGGTGGTCTGGCGGCCTTGCGTGATGTTTTCCAGCGCCGATTGCATCGACGACCAGAAGCGGCCCATTTCCGGATTGTTCGGCATCGGGCGGCCCGCTTGCGCGCTTTCCATCGTGGCCTGGATGTTCGGGTTGGCTTTCAATTCCGCGAACAGCACCTTGTTTGCCGGCGTGCCCAGCGGGACGTCGGCGTTGATGGTTTTCAGGCCGTTGATCTGCAGCATCTGGTTTTCCAGGAATTCCGTCGCCAGGTCCTTGTTCGGGCTGGCCTTGGAAATCATGGCGCCCAGCACACCCACGAATGGCGTGGCCGTCTTGCCTGCCACGGTAGGGATCGTTGCCACGCCGAAATTGATCTTCGATTTGCGCGCATTGTCCCACGACCATGGGCCGTTGATCATCATGGCGATCTTGCCCTGGTTGAAGCCCGCTTCCATCTCGGCGTAGCCGGCGCCCTTCGGCATGGCGCCGCTGTTGATCAGGGTCATCAGCGCATTCACGCCCGCTTGCGAACCGGCATTGTTCACGCCCGTTTTCGCTGCGTCGTAGCGGCCATCGGCCTTGACTTCAAACGGGAAACCGCCGCCCGCGCCCAGCAGCGGCCATGTGAAATAGGTATTCGTGTAATCCCACAGGATGGCTTTCTTGCCCTGGCCAGACAGTTTCTTGTCCAGCGCGGCGATTTCCTCGAAGGTCTTGGGCGGGGTCGGCACCAGGTCCTTGTTGTAGACGAGGGCGACGGCTTCGATGGAGATCGGGTAGCCCCAGGTCTTGCCGCTCACGGTGAAGGCGTTCCACGCCAGCGGCAGGATGGCGGCGCGCGCTTCCTTGCTTGGCGTCAATGGTTGCAGCAAGCCGGCATCGATCCAGGTGCCGATGCGGTCATGCGGCCAGATCCAGATGTCCGGGCCCTTGCCGGCGGCGGCCGCTTGCTGGAATTTGTTCGGCGCATCTTCCGGATGCTCGACGACGACCTTGACGCCCGTCTTCTTGGTGAATTCCTCGCCGACCTTGGCCAAGCCCTTGTAGCCCTTGTCGCCATTGATCCAGATCAAGAGGGTGCCTGCTTCGGCCGCGTTCGCCATGCTGACGGCGGCCAGGTTGCCGATGCCGGCCAGGGCGGCGGCGATCAGCGTGGTTTTGATGAAGTTGCGTTTCGGGTTAGTGAAGGACATGTCAATCTCCAGTGTCTTTTTTTATGCTAAGTTTATGTTGAATATCAAGGCTGAAACGATGCAACCAGGCCAGGCGGCGCCTGTAGCGCCTGGCCCCTAAAGGGGGTAGGTCAGGTACGGGTCTGGCCGTGCTCGTCGAACACGTGGACGCGGGCGGGCGCCACCTGCAGCGCCACGGATTGGCCAATGGCCCAGTCCGTATCGGCATCGGCGCGCACGACCAGCGGCTCGTCGCCGCCTGGCACCTGCACATACAGATAGCTGATGTCGCCCAGTTTTTCCACCGCTTGCACGGTGGCCGTGATGGCGGCCGCGGCACCGGGCGCGCACGCTTGCACGTGCTCGGGGCGCGCGCCGATGGTGACGGGGGTGCCGTTGGCCAGCGGCTGCGTCAGCGCTGCCTGCAGCAGGCCGCCCGCATTGGTGGCGATGGTGGCCACGCCATCCGTGTAGCCGTGGATCTTGCCTTTGAGGAAGTTCATGCGGGGCGAACCGAGGAAGCCGGCCACAAACAGGTTGGCGGGATGGTGGTACAGGGCCAAAGGCGCGCCCACCTGTTCGATGCGGCCCGCGTTGAGCACGACGATGCGGTCGGCCAGGGTCATCGCTTCGACCTGGTCATGCGTGACGTAAATCATGGTCGAGCGCAATTCGCGGTGCAGATTCGCCAGTTCGATGCGCATCTGCACGCGCAGCGAGGCGTCCAGGTTGGACAGCGGTTCGTCGAACAGGAAGACGTCGGGTTTGCGCACGATGGCGCGGCCGATGGCCACGCGCTGGCGCTGGCCGCCCGACAAGTCCTTGGGTTTGCGTTCGAGCAAGGGTTCAATGCGCAGGATCTGCGCGGCGCGCTGCACGGCGTCGGCGATCTGCACCTTGCTCATGCCGGCCAGTTTCAGGCCGAAGGCCATGTTTTGCGCCACGCTCATGTGCGGATACAGGGCGTAGCTCTGGAATACCATGGCGATGCCGCGCTTGGCGGGCGGCACGTCGTTCATGCGGGTCTTGCCGATGAATAAATCGCCGCCGCTGATCTCTTCCAGGCCGCAGATGCTGCGCAGCAAGGTCGATTTGCCGCAACCCGATGGGCCTACGAAGACCATGAATTCGCCGTCGGCAATCTCCAGGTCGATGCCGTGCAGGGTTTGCACGTCGCCATACGCCTTCTTCAGGCCTGTTAACTTCAGTCCAGCCATGTCTGTCGTCCTCATTCTCACTGAATGTGCCTGGCCAAATCTACTGCGCGTCGAACTTGCGGCTGGCGATGCTCACTGTGCTTTCGCACAGCTGCGCTTCTCAGCCACAACTTTCATCCGCTCGCTACGATTTTTCCAAGCACCGATACTCTGTTGTTCGGCCCCGCTGATGCGCGGGGCTCGTTATTGTAATTGGCGGCATGGCCGCCAAAGCCGACGATTTACGCCAGGGTGCCGAACCAGCCGCCATGCGGGGGCAGGCTGATCTGTTGGCCATCCTTGCTGCCCGGCAAACCGTGACCGGCCAGGTCCGTCGCTGGTGCCGCCTCAGGCCAGGCGAACGTGACGGCTTGCGTGCCCAGGTTGAAGGCGGCCAGCACGGATGGCTGTCCGGGCAAGTCGCGGCGCAGGGCCAGCACGGGTTCCGGCGCGTCGAAGAAGACGATGTCGCCGCGCAGCAATTGCGGCAGGGTGCGGCGCCAGGCGAGGATGTTCTGCGCAAACTGCAGCGGCGAGGCGCTATCGCGCTTTTCCACGTCGACGGCGCGCGCCAAATGCTCGGGCGGCACGGGCAACCAGGGTTTGGCAGTGCTGAAGCCGCCGTGCGGCGCATCGGCCACCCATGGCATCGGCGTGCGGCAGCCGTCGCGGCCCTTGAACTGGGGCCAGAACGGGATGCCGTACGGGTCTTGCAATGCCTCGAAAGGAATGTCCGCTTCCGTCAGGGCCAGCTCGTCGCCCTGGTACAGGCACGGCGTGCCTTTCAGCGCCGCCTGCACGGCCAGCACCACCTTGGCCAGCGACGGCGACGGGTTCTCGCCGCCCCAGCGCGTCATGACGCGCACGCTGTCGTGGTTGCCCACGGACCAGGAAGCCCAGCCGTCCGTCACTTTGGCTTCGAATTCTTCCACCTGCGTGCGGATGTGGGCGGCCGAAAACTCCGCCGTCAGCAAGTTGAAGCTGTAAGCCATGTGCAGCTTGTCGCCGCCCGTCGTGTAGGCGGCCATGGTGGCCAGCGCATTGTCGTCGCCCACTTCACCGATGGAAATGGCTTGATATTCGTCAAGTACGGCGCGCACGCGCTGCAGGTAGGCGATGTTTTCCGGCTGCGTCTTGTCGTACACGTGCGCTTGCATGCCGTAGGGATTGATGGCCGACACGCTGCTGGCGTCGCGCTGCGCGGCTGGCGGATTGTCGCGCAGCAACTGGTCGTGGTAGGGGAAGTTGCAGGAATCGAAGCGGAAGCCATCGACGCCCCGTTCCAGCCAGAAACGCAGGTTGTCGAGCTGCGCCTGCTGCACGGCCGGGTTATGGAAATTCAGGTCGGGCTGGCTGGCGAGGAAATCGTGCAGATAGTACTGGCTGCGGCGCGGTTCCCATTGCCAGGCGGAACCGCCAAACACGGACAGCCAATTGTTGGGCGCCGTGCCATCGGGTTTCTGGTCGGCCCACACATACCAGTCGGCCTTGGCATTGTCGCGGCTGGAGCGGCTTTCCACGAACCACGGGTGGTTGTCGGACGAGTGCGACAGTACCTGGTCGATCATCACTTTCAAGCCCAGTTCATGGGCGCGCGCCACCAGGCGGTCGAAATCGGCCAAAGTACCAAACATGGGGTCGACGTCGCAGAAGTCGGCCACGTCGTAGCCGAAGTCTTTCATCGGCGACGTAAAGAAGGGCGAGATCCACACGATGTCGGCGCCCAGGGCGGCGATGTAATCGAGCTTGGAGGTAATGCCAGGCAAGTCACCGATACCGTCGCCATTGCTGTCGAGGAAGCTGCGTGGATAGACCTGGTAGATGACGGCGCTGCGCCACCAGTCGGCGGGCAGGTGGGCGAGATTGTTCTGGATGGTCGGCATGAATGATTTCTTAAAAGTTGCCTGTAGCCTTGGCTATCAGGGCAGCGTTGCTGGTTGGTAGGCTAACGTCTTATTTTAAAATTCAAAGCGCTTTGGGTATGAAATGAGTATAGTTCAAAGCGCTTTGAAAAGTAAAGCGATACACGCTCAGACATACGATTTTTTTATGGGGGTGATTCAGGAGGGCAATACGGCACCGCCGGCCAGGCGGCCGGCGGGGCAGGGGAGGCGGGAAACGCCTAGTTCAGCACCGGTCCGGCCGATTCGCCCGGCAGCAGTTCGCACGGCCACAATTCCTGCAGCTCCGTGACGGGCGTGCCGTCCATCAGGGCCAGCAGCATGCGGATCATCTTTGCGCCGGCGCCGCGCGGGTCGGGCTGGACGACGGTGGTGACGTTGTGGCCGGCCAGGGAATCTTCCATCACGCCCCAGACGATCAGCGACATCTCGCTGCCGATGGCGATGCCCGCGTCGAGCAGGGCGCGCACGGCGCCCACGCCCGACATGTGGTTGTCGACGATGACGGCCGTGGGGCGGGGCGAGCGGGCCAGCAGGCGCTGCATGGCCTGGTAGCCGGCGCGGCGGTCGTGCGCATTGTCGACCAGGTTGTCCGGATCGACGGCCAGGCCGCCCGCCTGCATGGCGTGCTGGAAGCTGTCGACGCGCTGGCGCACGAAGTTCAGGTCCGGCGTGGCGCTGATCAGGCCGATGCGCTGGTGGCCCAGCTGCGCCAGGCGTTCGACGGCCAGGCGCATGCCCGCCTCGTTGTCGTAGTCGAACCAGGCGTGCGGCTGGTTCAGCTGCGTGCGGCCATGGGCGACAAACGGCATGCCCTGTTGCGCCAGGTAGGCGATGCGCTCGTCGAAGGGCTTGGTGCGCCCGACAACGAGGCCATCGATGCGGCGGCCCTTGACCATGCGTTCATAGGTGTGGAATTCGTTGCCGGCCGACGCGGGCGCGATCATCATGTCCATCTGCTGCGCTTCCAGCGCTTCCGACATGCCGCCCACGATCTCGATGAACATGGGGTCGGCCAGGTCGTTCGGCATCAGCGGGTAGATGATGCCGACGATATTCGTGCGTCCCACGGCCAGGCTGCGCGCCATGGGATTGGGGCGGTAGCCGGCTGCCTGCGCGGCGGCCAGCACCCGTTCACGTGTGCGTTCGCTCACTTCCGGATAGCCATTCAAGGCGCGGCTGACGGTGGTTTCGGATATTCCTAGCGTTTTGGCGAGATTTTTGAGGTTCATGGATGCTGCAGTTGGGGTCTATCCTGGGTGGATCTTGCCGCTGCCGGCGTCCTGCCGGTGGGCGGGAGCGGTGCGGTGCAATGCAATGCGATTAAGGGTAGTTTATCTGATAAATGCCGGATTGATCAGGGTAGTGACCAGCGGCGGCGGCGCCCAAAAAAATACGCGGGCAAACCCAGGGGCGCCCGCGCTAAAAGAGGATACTGCTGAAGCACTACAGTGTAGCTGCCGGCCATCGCGTGCAGCGGCGAAATGGTGGGTCCGGATATTACTTGCCCCTGAAAAAGCGAGCGGTGTTGCTGCCACCGGCAAGCGTCCGGGGACGCTTGCCAACGTTTTAAGTAACCCCCAATAAATTATTGTGATTTCTGACTTCCATAACCGGCGCTCTGCGGTGTTGCTCGCTGCTAGCAGTGCTCGCACTGCGTCGCAGTGAGCGCCTTGCATCGCATCCGGTTCTGTTTGTCATAAATTCACACTAATTTCCCGAGGGTTACTTAGATACCGGCGATTACCACCACGACTCGACCTGGAAACCCATCGAGCTGCCATTGGTCTTGCCGCCGAACACGCCCGTTGACGACAGTGCCGTTTCCGCCGCGGCGGCCGACTGGGCTGCCTTGTTCCATTTGGCGTAGGTGTAGAAGGCGCGCAGTACGGGACGCGACCAGAAGCTGTTGCCGGCGGACAATTGCGGGGCAAACGTCAGCTTGGTCAGGTTGCGGCTCTCGCCGCCTTCCGGCTTGACGATGTCGTGGCCCAGTTCCACGGCCAGGCTGTAGTTGTCCGTGAAGTGGTAGACGGGACGCGCGCCGATCGAGGTCCACTTGCTGCTCACGCCTGCCGTCTGCTTGTCTTCGTAGACGAAGGTGCCCATGCCCGACCAGGCGCCTTTGGGCTGGATCATGATCTGTTCCGTCAGGCGCGTGACCTTGTCGTCCTTGTCGGCGCCCAGGCTGAAGCCGCCCGTGTTGGCGGCGCTGCCTTTGCCGAACTGCAAGGCTACCTTGTTGAAGCCGCCCAGCAGGTTGCCTTGCGTATGCATGATGGTCAGCAAGTGGCCGCTGGCGACAGGGGCCGCGCCTTGCGCGTTGCGTTTCTGGTTGAATTGCAGGCCCAGGGTCAGTTCGCCGTCCGGGTTGACCTTGATGCCGGAAAAGCGCAGGTCGTGGGACAGGCCCATGCGCTTGCTGTCGCCGTCGTCGGCCGTGCGCACGATGGCGTAGGCCAGCTTGGCGGCGCCCAGGTCGATGTTTTCCAGGCCGGCGCCGGGGCCGCTGTTATTCCAGAAGTAGTAATCGGTGATGTGCACGTCCTGGCGGTCGTAGTAGCGCTTGCCCACCCAGGCGCGCGCGTCGGCGAAGGCGCCCGAACCGATCTTGTCGGCCACCACGTTCATTTCACGCCACGACGGGTCCGATTGTTCCCAGTCCTGGTTCTGGTTGACGGAAAACGCCACCAGGGTATTGATGCGGAAGGTGGTGCCGTTGGCTGCCTTGAATGCTTCGCCGCCGAATTTCAGCTCGCCGTAGGTTTCGCACTCATTGCCCAGACGATACTTGGACGAGGCGCCGGCCAGGCCGAAACAGGCTTCCTTGCCGCCTTCGCCGCTGGTGCCGAAGCCCGAACGGATGTAGCCGCCGAAGTCGATCGGCAGGGCGGCCTGGGCCGACGCGCTCAAGGCCATCAGCACTGCCGCTGGCAAAGCTTTCAAGAAAAATTTGTTCATTGTGTCTCCAGTGTTTTTATAGGTGTGGGATCGGCGCGCATCACTTTGCGCATCCAAAGCGCTTTAACTATGTTTCAAAGCGCTTTGAGTATAGTTCAAAGCGCTTTGATAAGTAAACTCGTTTTGTTCCCTGAATTCTTCCCGAGCTGGTGAGGTGTTGCAGAGAAACATCAAAGGCGGGCGGCGGCGCGTGGGCGCCGCCCGGGATGGCGGGAAGGACGGCGGAAAAATCGTGCGGCTCAGTTTTGCGTCTTGCAGGCGGGCAGGGCGGCCGCGTCCGTTGCCGCATGGGCCGGGTGGCGCAGGAAGGCCAGGATCAGCAGGGCCGAGACGGTGGTGATGCTGGCCAGCACATACAGCAAGTGGTGAAACGCCGTGCCATACGCCTGCGCCAGCTCGGCGCCTGACGCGTGCGGCAGCAAGGCGCCCGCCTGCTGCAGTTCGCCCAGCGCCAGGAAGGGGCCGGCCAGCGCCGCCTGTTCCACGCCGATGCCGGCAAGGCCGGCGCCGCCCAGCGCCGCGACGGTAAGCGAACCGAGCAGGGCGCTGACGATGGCCAGCGCCAGGCCTTCGCCCGCCACGCGTGTCGTATTGAAGATGCCGGCCGCCATGCCGGCCCGCTCGACGGGCACGACGCTGACGGCCAGGCCATCCATCAAGCCCCAGGGCAGGCTGATGCCGCAGCCGATCAGCAGCAGCGGTCCTATGAAAGCAGCGGGCGCCTGGCCCGGCGCGCACGTGGATAGCCACAGCAAGCCGCCCGCCGCCAGCAGCAGGCCGCTGGCGCAGATGTGCGCGGCGGCAAAGCGCTGCGCCGCCATGCCTGCCAGGATGGGCAGCACCAGCATGGGCGCGGACAGGGCGATCATCATGCGGCCCGCGTCGAAGGCGCCATACCCTTCGACGCCGATGAAGCGGGCCGGCAGCAGCACCAGCAGCACGACGAAGGAAAACGCGGGCGCGGCGGCCAGCAGTTGCACACCGGCAAAGGCGGGCAGGCGGAACAGGGTCAAGTCCAGCATGGGCCGCGCGGCGCGCCGCTCCACGCGGATGAAGACGGCCAGCAGCAAGGCTGCGCCACCGAGCAGCCCCAGGCTGGCGGCGCTGCCCCAGCCGCTGTGCGGCGCCTGCAGCAAACCATATGTAAACAGGGACAGGGCGCCCGTAAACGTCAGGGCGCCGGGCCAGTCCACACCGTGCGCCTGCGGGTCGCGCGATTCGCGCATGGCGCGCGCGGCACCCAGCAGGGCCGCCAGGCCGGCCGCGGCCGTGGCGGCAAAAATGGCGCGCCAGCCCGTATGCGTAATCAAGATGCCGGCCATGAAGGGGCCGAACGCCAGTCCCACGCCGAAGGCGGCGCCGATCAGGCTGAAGGCGCGCGCGCGGGCGGGGCCATCGAATTCCTGCGCCAGCGCCGCCAGTCCGCTGGACAGGGCCATGGCGCAGCCCAGGCCCTGGACGGCGCGCAGCACGTCGAGCCACAGGATGCCGGGCGCGGCCGCCAGGGCCAGTGCGGCGGCGGAAAACACGCCCATGCCCAGCAAGAACACGCGCTTGCGGCCATAGCGGTCGGCCAGGGCGCCGGCCACCATCAGGCAGCCGCCAAAGCTGAGCATGAAGGCATTCGTGATCCATGCCAGCGCCAGCGGCGTGCCGTGCAGGTCGGCGGCGATGGCGGGGATGGCGATGGCCGGCCCCGTAAAACTGAGCGGCATGCACAGCGCGGCCAGGCAGACGGCGGCCAGCACGAAGGCGCGCCGGGCCGGGGAGGCAGGCTTCATACGGTGATTCGTATCCATGGGAATGATTCCAGAAAGAGGGAATTCGATGATAATATGGACGGAATGGATGAAAAAGTGGCTGAAAATCCACTCATAACGGACAAATATTCCCTAATCGACATGGCATGGATAATCTGAACGGCATTGCCGCCTTCGTGCGCGCGGCGGAAACGCGCAGCTATGTGGCGGCCGGGCGCCTGCTCGGCGTGTCGGCGTCGGCCGTGGGCAAGAGCGTGGCAAGGCTGGAAGAAAAGCTGGGCGTGCGCTTGCTCAACCGCAGCACGCGGCGCATCAGCCTGAGCAACGAGGGTGCGCTGTTTTACGAGCGCTGCCAGCGCATCCTGGCCGACCTCGGCGATGCCGAGGCGGAACTGTCGCACCTGGCCGTGGCGCCGCGCGGCAAGCTCAAGGTCAGCCTGCCCGTGATCGGCTACCGCATCATCCTGCCCCTGCTGGCGGACTTTACGCGCCTGTACCCGGAGATCGAGCTCGACCTCGATTTCAACGACCGCCTGGTCGACGTGGTGGCCGAAGGCGTCGACGTGGCCGTGCGCAGCGGCACCTTGACCGATTCGCGGCTGATGGCGCGCGAACTGGGGCCGTTTGCCTTTGCCATCGTGGGCTCTCCCGCGTATTTCGCCCGCCACGGCGTGCCGGCCACGCCGCGCGCGCTGGAAGGGCACGCCTGCGTGCGCTATAAATTTCCTACCACAGGAAAATTGCAGGAGTGGGCGCTGCAGCGGACCGAGGGCGACAGCGGCAGCGAACTGCGCTTGCCGACCGCCTTGACTTGCAACAATATCGAAGCCTTGATCGGCGCCGCCACGCAGGGCGTGGGCCTCGCTTACCTGCCCGACTTTATCGTGCGCGACGCCATCGGACGGGGAGAGCTGCAGGCCGTGCTGGCCGAGCACTTGCTGTACTCAAGCAAGTTCTGGGTGCTGTGGCCGTCGAGCCGCCACCTGTCGCCCAAAATTCGCGTCTTTGTTGACCATTTGTGTACCCACCTGCATTTTTCCCCGCCCCATCCCGACCCCGCATTACTGCGTTGAAGCGCCTGGCCGCCGCACTGGTGGCTGGTTGCGGAATATTCCTACCCCAAAGAGACTATTCCTAACGCCGCCGGATATATATTTGCTGCGCCGCATCACGCTACGCCGCGCCGCATCAGCTTATGCCCTTCCTGAATACCGGTTATGCGTTATCGAAATTGCCATATGGCATTTATTTATGTTAATTTCATATCTGTTTCTGCAACATTGCATCGTTTCGGCGCTTGCGGGGACATGCGCAGGATTAGGCGCACTAAGCGTGTAGTAACCAACAATTAAGGGGTGGTAACCCCGTTCCGTTCAGGGAGTGTGCATGAAGACAGTGATGACGACGCCGCCGAATCCGGTGCCAGCTGCGACAGCGAAACCGGCCCGCAAAACGGGTTTGCTGCTTGGTGGCGGCGCACCAAATTCCACCTTGATCGCTGGCGCCCTGGCCGCTTTCCTCGACGAGGGCATCGAGTTCGACGTCATTTCCGCCTCCGGCGCGGGTGTGTTGATGGGCTTGCTTTACACGACGCCGCACGAGGCCACGCCGCGCCAGGCCTTGCAAAGCTGGGCCGACACGGGCGTGGCCGACAGCATCTACAAGATGATTCCGATCAACTACAAGGTGTTCCAGAAGCCGGGCATGCACGCGAGCACCTTCCGCGACGCCTTCCAGCCGCCGGCCAACAATCCTTTTTTCCAGGCATTCAAGCAAACGTTTGCGGGCGTGCCCACGGCCTGGTCGGACTGGGGCAAGCTGATGGTGTCGTCGCTGTCGCCGTCTGACCTGTCGGCAAAAAGCCTGGGCCTGTGCGCGCACTTGCCTTTCCTGGAAAAGGCCGTGGATTTTTCGGGCGTGGCCCGCATGCGCCCCGATTTCTACATCAATGCCTACAACCTCAGCGAGCATCGCATGCAAATCTGGGGCAAGCACGAGATCGAACCCATCCACGTGCGCGCGGCCCTGTCGTTTCCCTTCCTGTATGCGCCCACGACCATCGCCGGCGACGACTACATCGAAGGCGCGGCCCTCGATACGCTCAATTTCGAGCCATTTATCGAAGGCAAGGGCGAACACCATGACGCCGATACCCTGGTCATCCTCGACATCCTGGGCGACGAGCGCTTGCTGCGCAAGCCGCGCAACCTGTACGACGCCTGGGTGCGTTCCATCATCACGCCGCTGGTAAAGATTTCCAAGAGCGAGCTGCGCCTGTTTGAACTCGAGCACAACACGGACGCGCGCACGGGCCAGCCCAAGCGGCGTCTGTTGAAACTCGATTTGATGGACGGCATTCCGGAGCAGCACTGGCCCGATACCCTGGACTGGTCCAGCTCGAACATGCAGCTGCTGTTCGACGTGGGCCACAAGGCGGGCCTGGCGTTTTGCCGCCAGCATGGCGACTTGCTGCGCCGCACGCCCGATGCTTCCCCGCTGGCGGCCTAGCAACCGATCCCGGCCACCTGATCGGCAGCTATTTATCCTGCCTGGCCTTGCCAGGCCACCTTTTTACTGTGAAACACCATGAATATCACCAAGCAATTAATTTTGACTCTGACCATCGCCTTGCTGGCCCTGCTATTGCTGGGCGCGGGCGGCGCCATCCAGCTGCAGCGGGCGCAGGAGCGTTTTGACACCGTGCAAAACCGCATCATTCCCAGCATCCAGGGTTTGAATGCGGCCAAGGGCTTCCTGGCCGATTCGCGCCTGGCCGGCTACCGCCTGTCCGTATTCTCGAACCTGGCCGACAAGACGGCGCTGGACAAGGCCGTGGCCGACGCCAACACGAATTTCGACAAGGTCATCGCCACCTACCGCGCCGAGCGCCTGTACGACGCCACGGACAGCAAGATGCTGGACGCCGACCAGGCCGCCATGGAAGCGTACCGCCGCGCGCTGGCGCCATTCTTTGCCGCCGCCTACGCGGGCGACATGGACGGCGTGCGCGCCACCTTGCTGGCCGGCACGCCCCTGGCCATCACGGCTGCCGCCGCGAAAAAGAGCATGGATGACCATATCGCCTACAACAACAAGCTGGTCGATGACGTGAAGGCGGAAAGCCTGGCCGCCTACGACACGGCGTTCAACACCATGCTGGCCGTGCTGGGCGTGGCCGTGCTGCTGACGGGTGCGCTGGCCTGGCATATCTACCGCACCATCAGCGGCGGCCTGGGCAATATCGAACACACCCTGGAAAGGGTCAGCGCCTCGCTGGACCTGTCCGCCGCCATGCCCGTCGAGCGCATGGATGAAGTAGGCCGCACGGCCACCGCCTTCAATAAATTCCTCGAGCGCATCGTCGGCGTGATCGCCACCGTGCGCGCCTCGGCCGATACGGTCAGCGTGGCGGCCGCGCAGATTTCCGCCGGCAACGCGGACCTGTCCGTGCGCACGGAGCAGCAGGCGTCGTCGCTGGAAGAAACGGCGTCCAGCCTGGAAGAACTGACCTCGGCCGTGCGCCAGAATACGGACAATGCGCGCCAGGCGAATTCGCTGGCCGTGTCTGCCTCGGACGTGGCCCGCAAGGGCGGCGCCGTGGTGGCGCAAGTGGTGGGCACGATGGGTTCCATCAACGAATCGGCGAAGAAGATCGCCGACATCATCGGTGTGATCGACGGCATTGCTTTCCAAACCAATATTCTGGCGCTGAATGCGGCCGTGGAAGCGGCACGCGCGGGCGAGCAGGGCCGCGGCTTTGCCGTGGTGGCCACCGAAGTGCGCAACCTGGCGCAGCGTTCGGCAGCAGCGGCCAAGGAAATCAAGGGCTTGATCGAAGATTCCGTGGATAAAGTCAACACGGGCAGCGCGCTGGTCGACCAGGCGGGCGCTACGATGGAAGAAATCGTTGCCAGCATCCGCCGCGTGACGGACATCATGGGCGACATCGCCAACGCCAGCCACGAGCAGAGCGCCGGCATCGAACAGGTAAACCAGGCCATTTCGCAAATGGACCAGGTCACCCAGCAAAACGCAGCCCTCGTGGAAGAAGCGGCGGCCGCCGCCTCCTCGCTGCAAGACCGCGCTGTCGAGCTGGTCGACGTGGTGGCCGTGTTCCGCCTGCGCGGCGACGCCCAGGCAAAACCGTTGAAAGTGGCGGGCGGCTTGCCAGCCCCCGCTTCCGCCTCAGCCAGCCGGCGCCTGGCGTTGCCCGCCCGCAGCGCCCGCGGCTAAGCTTAGAAATTACCCCGGTACGCCGGGGTTTTTCTTTGGTGGTGGCGCTGTCGCATGGGGGAGCGTTGATGTTCTGTAGCTGTTGCGGGTATCAGCCAAGTTGTTCGGGCGGGCAGACGGCGGCGGTGCCTGGTGCCGTGGCAGTCAGGGAATCTGCCTGCCTTTCACGCGTGTGAGTCCGCTTTCGCCCCGAAGCGGACGGTGCATGTGGAGCTAATTATCCTCTTGACTGTCCTGACAGATAAGACCGCGGGGATTGGGAAAACGCCGCCGCACGGGACGTGGCCAGAGCAGAAGCTAATGTCGTGCGGTCGGGTTGCAGCAGTGTCCGCGTGGCTGGATCGAAGAGTCGACCATTTAGCTCGCCTACAAAGGAGCAGACAGCATTAAGTTCTCGTTCAGTTGCTGATGCGTCTAAGCGAATGAGAATTTCTACTTTGTCTGAGTCAAAGAGAAGATCAACGCGGGTGCCGACTTCATTCCCGAATACTATCCAGCCTTCCATCATCAGCCATGGATTACCCATCGAGGCAACCAAAGTTCGTTGTGCGTTTAGTGTTGATGCGGCAAGTAGTTGAGGAAGCTCCCAACCGTCATCCTTGGGAAGCGGCAGTGTATTTTCTTCGCCAACTAAGAACATATCAAATTGCCAAATTGCCATTGTAAGGTGATCTCAGTATTTTTCGTATGCGCGCTTTTGGCCAAACTCGGTCGACAGCGCTCGGCATAGCAGCTTGTCCAACTGTAAAAATCACAGACTCTCACTCTCGCCTGAAACCGCCCAAAAGCCGCCTGCCGCGTATCCTTCGAAGCTGACACTGTCCCGCGTGTCAAAATGATCGCAACGCCACATTTTAAGGCCGAACCTGACGGCGCCAATGCACAAGGGCGGCGGCCCTATAACTTCCTTAAAGTGGCAGCTTGAAGACGCCATTCGCTGATGTCACCAGCAAGGCACCGTTGGCGTCGAATGCCAGTCCCATCGGCCGATTCAGGGCACCAGCGAAGGCGCCGAGCGTGTTGCCGGTCAATCCACGCGTGCCAGCCACCGTGGTGACCTCGCCGCTGGTACTAATTCTCCGTACAAGGTTGTTCTCCGTATCGGCGACATATACATTGCCAGCCTTATCAAGTGCGATGCCATGCGGCCCGTTGAAGCTTGCAGCGCTGCCTCTGCCGTCCGCGTCGCCGGCGACGCCAGTTGTTCCGGCCAGCGTGGTCACGACACCGGCTGGCGTGATCTTGCGCACATTGTGATTGAGCGAATCCGTCAGGTACAAATTGCCGCTGGCGTCAAAGGCTATCGCCCTCAGGTAGCCGAAGCGCGCCTGTGCCAAGCTGCCGTCGGCAGTGCCTCCGCTCCCGCCCCCCAGAGTGCCTGTCAGCGTAGTGACGTTGCCGTTGGCATCGACCTTGCGGACGGCTTGATAGTCTGCGACGTATAAAGTAGCGTTGCCATCAATCGCAATCCCGTTGGTGCTGGAGAATCCTGCTTTGGCGCCCTGGCCATCAGTGGGCCGGCTCCTGTTTTCGTAACTACCGGCCAAAGTGGTCACGACTCCGTCATTGCCGACCCTGCGGATGGTGTTACGAAAGGCGTCGGCTATGTAGGCGACGCCATCACTGCCTACAACGATACCGGCGGGCTGTGCAAATGTCGCCTGCGCGCCGGTGCCATCGCCCGAACTCAGGAAGGAGCCATGGCCCGGGTTGCCTGCCAAGGTGCTAGTGACCCCGACAGCGCTGACCCTGCGTATCAACTGATTGCCGGTATCAGCGACAAAGAGGGTGCCGTCGCTGTGCAAAGCGATCGCTTGTGGCCCGGCGAAGCGGGCCTCGCTGGCCAAGCCGTCTGTGACTCCAATGCCAGCGTTGTTGCCGGTGATGGTGGTGACTTCCCCCGCTGGGGTAATCTTACGCACGCCATTGAGCTGCAGGCCGGGATTGGAATCTGACACGTATACATTGCCAGCGCCGTCCACGGCCAGCCCGTATGGCAAGTTGAATCGCGCAGCCGCACCTATGCCATCAGCCACGGCAGGACGCAGTTGTGAGGCGGTGCCTGCCAGCGTCGATACGACGCCTGCCGGGGTGATTTTTCGGATCGTATGATTTCCCTCGTCAGCGACAAACAGATTGCCCTGCTTATCGATGGTTAAGCCGTTCAGGGAGCTGAAGGTGGCCACCGCACCCGCGCCATCGGCGGAGCCGTAGGCGCTGCCGCCAGCCAGCGTAGATACGATCCCGGCGGGGGTCAACTTGCGGATCCGGCTGCCAACGATGCCATTGATATTGCTGCCGGCATCGGCGACATAAATCGCTCCGGCGGTATCCACCGCGATGCCACTGATCCCGCCGAAACGCGCGGACTTGGCATCGCCGTCGGACGTACCATATGTCCGCGAGATGCCAGCCAAGGTGGTGACAGTGCCGTCAGGAGTGATTTTGCGGATGGAGGCCCCTCCGCCCACATAGACACTGCCGCTGGCATCCACAGTAATCGCCAGCATGGAGTCAAAGCTGGCGGCTGTTCCTTTGCCATCTGCCGCGCCGCAGCTGGAACTGCCGGCCAGCGTAGTCAACAGACCTGCGGGGCTGATCTTGTGTATCACGCAGCCTTGGTCGGTCGCGTACATGTTTCCCATGGCATCACGTGTCAGCGAGACCACCTGCGACAGCTGCGCAGTGGCATCACCGGCGGCGGCTGTCAATGTCAGCATGTGTGACACGCCTTGTTGTGTCACCACCCGCAAATGACTGTCGTCTGCTCGGTTGGATAAGTAGATGGCACCATTGTCATCCACAGCGATACCTTTGATGTCGACGTGGCCATTGAAGCTGTTACCTGCTATGGCGCCCGCCAGCAATGACTTGCTTGCCACGGTCAGTTTGGCGGCGGAGCTGGTGATGCTTCCCGCGCTGTTTCGCACGATAACCGTCCACAGGGTGCCATTATCACTCACCTGCACTTGCAGCATGTATTGCGCGGAGGTGGCGCCAACCACGTCGCTACCGTTACGCTGCCATTGGTAACTAAGGGGCGCTGTGCCGGTGGCAGTCACGGAAAAAGTAACACTGCCGCCTTCAGGGGCAGAAATGCTCAATGGCTGGGCAGAAATAGATGGCGCGTTTGACGCCGCGGGGGTATTGGTGGGAGCGGAACCACCGCCGCCGCAGCTGGCAACGGCGGCCAAAAGCAGGAGGGGTATCAGCTTGATGCAGGCCATAGGCAAATTTATTTTTCGCATTTCTGTTTTGAATGTTGGATTGAAGCGGATTGAGGCATCTAGTGGGCCTACTACCACCTTCTTGTAGCTTGGCCCAACGTCAAAAGCCCAGTCACAAGCGTATGAGTGTATTTCTCCATCACGTAACGTCTGGTATTGGCCGATTCCACACCTACGATTTCATCGCCGTTCCGTTGAGCTGGACCATCAATGCATCGAGCTTACGCTCAAGCTTCAAATTAGACGCCCCAATGAAATACCAGATGCAAGCGAAGTTCACGATTGGAATCAACGATAGAACTGTCCAAAGCAGTGCATTCCGTCCTTTATCCTTTGCTAGAAGATAAGCAGAAACTGCCATCATTAGCGACATAAATACTAGCGGAAGAAATGAGACAAGAAAGTTTGGGGCGTTGTTTTCCATTAGTTTTATCTAGGTTGGATGGTTTAAATACGTTGGGAAGTCGACTTAGCGATACGTCCGAGCAACCTACTTTAATGCTCCTGAACGGTTGCTTCTGGACGATAGAGGCACCAGAGCATAACGGATTGCCAAGCAGAAAAACTCACAAATTGTCACGCTACCGCGAATGACCGCTTTTGGCCAATTGTGTTGAAAAAACTCCAGAGCAGAGCAGGGCTCGCAGTCAGTATTTATTTCTAATCGGCTTGAACTATGGTTTTTTGCCAGATCCGTTTGTTATCTTGTTTTAATTTTCCTGGTCATTGCTATCATTGCTTTCTCATGGCCGCTCTTGGCCGAACTCAGTTTTTAATCAAAGACAAGCCGCTGTCCCAGCTCGAATTCATTTTCATGGCAATAAAACAGGATAAACGGCGTGTCGTTCGAATAGATCATCGCATCGTCACGTGAGGGAACAAAAATATCCCGCCAATTCTCGACCAGGAATACGCTGCTGCACAAGAAGCATTCGTCCTCTCCAAACACCACGACGACCTGCTGATTTCCCGGCACACGGGCACGCAGCCAGTTGGTGCCACTGGCCGAGTCATTCCCGAATGCGAGCCGTTCGATTGCGCTGACGGTATTGGCGTCCAGGCCGAGATGTGTCTTCGAATCATGAAGGCCCGCCAAATCATATGCGCGGCGGGCACCCTCGGCGTTAAGCCAGGCGATATCCGCTGAGTAATGGATGAGCTCCTGAACCCTCCAATGTGTTGCGTTCATAATCTCTCAAAATTCAATAGGATCATGGCTATGTCTCTCGAGCCAGGCTGTCATCGTGCCCCTTTTCTGTCGGCGACAAATGCAAGCGTAATCCGCTTATGTTGATATGGCAGACAAATTACAGTGTATCCTGCATCCCCAGCAAGTATTTTTTCTATCGAGAAAAAAAGAATGGCGACGGTGTTTTTTTTTGCCGGAAGAAGATGTTTTGATCGGCGCAATTATCATGGCGATACGGCATGATGAATGCTATTCGTTGGCCAATATCCTGGCACCGCGCGGCGCCGGATGGAAGGTCCCCGTTACTTTCATTGAAATGATATGGAGATTCCCCAATTGATGCATATCGAAGAAAACATCCGCATTGCCGTCCCGCCCGCGGTCATCGACCAGATCTGGAGCGAGGTTGATCGATGGCATTTGTGGGATCCGGATACGAAGCAAGCCCGGCTCAACGGGCCATTCGCCGTGGGAACACATGGCCGGATCGTTCCCAGCAAGGGAATGGGGATTCCGCTGCTGGTCACCGAGCGTACCGCAGGGCGTTCATTCACCGTCGAGGGTTACATCCCCTTGTTCCGCATTCACTTCGAGCACAAGGTCGCTGCCGTCGAGGGCGGGTCGGAAGTCGCGCACCGCGTGTGGTTTACGGGCGCGCTGGCCTTTCTGTTCGGGCCGGGAGTTGCCAGGCAAGTCAGGGAAGGGTTGCCCAGAACGATGTTGTCGCTCAAGGCATATGCGGAGAAACGCAACGAAGCCGTCAATCATGCTGCCTGACAAGCCATCGAGGCGCAGAAGTAAAGCTGCATCGCCTGCAAGATGCAGAGGAGCGACTCGCGGCGGCGTTTCTGCCGCCGCGCTCGTCGTCCATGCCGCGCAAGGCCCATGTCTGCTGCTTCTTTGGGCAGCACTTTGTACTTAGTTTCCCCTCGTCAATTCCTTGCAAAGCACCGTAGCAAATTAACGTGCCGTTCCTGTCATGATGGAATACAATTCCTGCGTGGCAGCCAGCTTGCCTGGCAAGGCCGGGCACGGCGTCACGCTTTGACCTTGGAAAGATGTTTGCTTATGACTCTGCAGTTCCCCCTGCCACAGGTGCCCCGCGCACCTTCCCGTCTGTCCAAGCCATTCGGCTCGCTGTTTGCCCTGACCCTGTTGTTCCTGATTCATGCAGCACCCGTCACGGCGGCCACGCCAGCTAGCAGCAGCGTCATGCTGGAAGAACTGACCAGCACCGAGTTGCGCAGCCGCATAGACCACGGCGCGACCACCGTGCTGGTGCCGATTGGCGGCGTGGAGCAGAGTGGGCCGTATATCGCGCTGGGCAAGCACAATGTGCGCGCCGGGATGCTGGCGCGGCAGATTGCGCAAAAGCTGGGCAATACCATCGTCGCGCCCATCGTTTCCTACGTGCCGGAAGGCAGTATTACCCCGCCGGCCGGCCACATGCGCTTTGCCGGCACGATCTCGATACCGCCAGCCGCCTTCGAAGCCGTGCTGGAAGGGGCAGCCGCCAGCTTGCGCCAGCATGGTTTCCGCGACATCATTTTTCTTGGCGACCATGGCGGCTATCAAAAAAACGAGCAGAATGTGGCCAATAAACTGAATCGCGCCTGGGGCAAGGCTTCCACGGGCAAGGAAGCGCGCGCCTATGCCTTGCTCGATTACTATGACATCACGCAATCGCAATATATTGCCGAACTACAGAAACGCGGCTACAGCAGCGCCGAGATAGGCCTGCACGCAGGCTTGGCGGACGCGGCGCTGATGCTGGCGACGGACCCGTCGCTGGTGCGCAGCGAGGCCATGGCCCGCGGACCCAAGCCCGGCGTGGCGGACGGCGTGCGCGGCGACGCCACGCGTGCCACGGCCGAGCTGGGCCAGATCGGCATCAAGCTGCAGGTGGATACCTCGGTGGCTGCCATTAAGCAGTTGCTGCAACGCAAGTAATTAGCAAGACGAGCATTCGTACGACTGAATTCATAGACCGATTTGATATTCCGCTGGAAGTGTTGAACTTCCGGCTTTTGCAACGAAAAGACGCGAAATCACATGAAAAAATCTCAACGACGCACCATCGTCACCTTGTCTGCTCTGGCTGCCGCACTGGCTGGCCTGGGCGTGGCCAGCCAGGTCATCGGCGCCAGCACGCCGGCACCTGCCGCCGCTGCTCCGGCGGCCGCGTATTCTCCGTTGCCGGGCATGCCGCCGCTGGTCGATCCGAAAAACGTGTATGGCAGCATTGCCAGCAGCAATATGAGTCCCGTCGTCAAGGATCACTTGCGCAGGGTCTACGTGCCCAACCTGCGCTCGAACGATGTCTACGTGATCGACCAGGACAGCCTGAAAGTGGTGGACAAGTTCAAGGTCGGCAGCGGCCCGCAGCACGTGGTGCCGTCGTGGGACTTGCGCACCCTGTGGGTGGCGAACAATGCGGAACGCACGGACAAGGGCAGTCTGACGCCGATCGACCCCTTGAGCGGCAAGCCGGGCAAGGAAGTGCCCGTGGACGACCCTTACAATATGTATTACACGCCGGACGGCAAGTCGGCCATCGTCGTGGCCGAAGCGCGCCACCGCCTCGATTTCCGCGATCCGAAGACCATGGCCGTGCAGTATTCGATCGACACGCCCCAGTGCGGCGGCATCAACCATGCCGATTTCTCGAACGATGGCCGCTACGCCATGTTCACCTGCGAGTTCGACGGCACCATTGCCAAGATCGACCTGGTGGGCCGCAAGGTCGACGGCTATCTGAAATTGCAGATGCCGGCCAAGCGCTTTGCCGAGTCCGGCCCCGTGGGCGGTCCCGCAAATGAGATCTGCAGCGTCAAGAAGGGCATGCCGCAAGACATACGCATCTCGCCGGATGGCAAGAAATTCTTTATCGCCGACATGGACGCCGACGGCGTGCACATCGTCGATGGCGCCACCCTGAAGGAAATCGGCTTCATCCAGACGGGCGTGGGCGCGCATGGCTTGTACCCTAGCCGTGACGGCAAGAAATTGTACGTGGCCAACCGGGGCACGCACCGCATCCATGGCAAGCCGAAGGGCAAGGGCAGCGTCAGCGTGATCGATTTCGCCACCGAAAAAGTGGTGGCGAACTGGCCGATCCCCGGTGGCGGCAGCCCCGACATGGGCAATGTGAGTGCAGATGGCAAGTATCTGTGGCTGTCCGGCCGCTTCGACGATGTGGTGTACCGCATCGATACGAACAGTGGCGACGTTTCCAAAGTGAAAGTCGGCCAGGAGCCGCACGGCCTGACCGTGTGGCCGCAGCCGGGCCGCTATTCGCTGGGCCATACGGGCAACCTGCGCTAGGCAAGGCAGGCGCGTGGCCATCACCCTGGAGCAACTGCGCGCGCATTATCCGCCCGTGCAGGGGCGGGCGCTGAGCAAACAGCTCGACCGCCTCGACCCGCATTGCATCGCCTTCATCGGGCTGTCGCCGTTCGCCGTGCTGGCCACGGGCGGCGCTGGCGGCCAGCTCGACGCCTCGCCGCGCGGCGGGGCGCCCGGTTTCGTGCAGGTGCTCGATCCCCAGACCTTGCTGTTGCCCGATGCCAAGGGCAATAACCGCCTCGACAGCTTCAGCAATATTGCCGAGACGGGCAGGGCGGGGCTGCTGTTCATGATCCCCGGCGTCGATGAAACCTTGCGCGTGAATGGCGAAGCCAGCCTCAGCGACCATCCTGCGCTGCTGGCGCACTTCGCCGGCGAACGCAACCCGCCGCGCCTGGTCATGCGCCTGCGCGTGGCCGAGGCGTATCTGCATTGCGCCAAGGCCCTCATGCGTTCGCGCCTGTGGGACAGCGCGGCCCAGGTGGAACGCAGCGTCCTGCCGACGATGGGTCAGATGATTCAGGACCAGACAGGCGGCAGCGGGCCGCGGGAAACGCAGGAACAGATGGTTGCCCGCTATGCGCCGGACCTGTAGTTTTGCTTGCTGAAAAGGCAATGTTGGCGCATACTGTGCGGCCTGTTCTATCACTTCCAAAGGAGCGCCAGCATGATTCTTGATCACATCGGTTTGAATGTCAGCGATGCACAGGCCAGCAAGGCCTTTTTTTCAGCCGCCCTGGCGCCCTTGGGCGTGTCGGTGGTGATGGAAGTGCAGGGCTGGGTCGGCCTTGGCAAGGATAGCAAGCCTGATTTCTGGTTCGGCGAGGGCGCCGCGCCGCATGCCGGCATGCATCTCGCCTTCACGGCAGACAACCGTGCCCAGGTGGATGCCTTTTACCAGGCCGCGCTGGAAGCGGGCGGCAAGGATAACGGCGCGCCCGGTATCCGCGCCATCTATCACCCGAATTACTACGGAGCTTTCGTGCTGGGGCCCGATGGTCACAATGTCGAAGCCGTCTGCCACCACCCCGAGTCCTGACATCATTTATTCCTTGACGAGAGCAGCATGAAGCACAGCGCCACCCTGTTTGCCGACGATGCGGGCCGCTATGCCTATGTGAAAGCGGGATTCTCCTGGCCGGCGCTGTTGCTGGGCTCGTTCTGGGCCGTGGCCAAGCGCCGCTGGTGGCTGTTGCTGCTGATGCTGGCCATGGATGCCTGCCTGTGGTTTGGCAGCCATCTGGCCAGCGAACTGCGCATCGGCCCGATGATGCTGCTGATGGCCGGCGCGGAACTCAGTTACCTGCTGGCGCGCGGCTGGTACGGCAACCGCTGGCTGGAAGCGTCGCTGCGCAGCCATGGCTACAAGCCCGTCGTGCCGGGCACGGGCGCCACTCGCTGAGCCCGTCTGGCACAAATTTGCTTCTCCGTCACTGACGTTTGCCAAGGGCAAGCCGTCCAGCCAAAACTTTCTACGCAGCCTAGCGTACATTTGATCCAGATCATCCCTCACCTGCGGAGCTCACGTAGCCTTGGGACTCGCGTTGCAAAGCATCTCTCCACCAATCGGATATGTTTTTTCGCGCTTCGTGGCGTAGCCCGGCCGTCTGCCTAGCGGTTCGACAGCTGATCGCGTCGCCACCTGTTTCTGTCCACCCAACCGCTATTTAATGAGGAACTCCATGTATCCATATTCCCGTAGTGTTACCCCCGCCGCCAAAAACCACCTGGAAGCGCAACTGGCTTTTTTCAATGGCCTGTCGAAGTCCCTGTTCCAGTCGGTGCAGCACTTTAACGACCTGAACATGCAACTGGCGCAAGGCTTGCTGGAAGAAAGCACGGTCACCAGCCAGAACCTGCTGACGGTCGAGCGCGCCGAAGATGTGTTCCAGGTGGCTGCCGCAGCGGGCCAGCCAGCCGCCGAGCAACTGCGCAAGTACCAGCAGCAGGTATCGCGCCTGGCCGCCGATACGCAGGTCGAACTGGCCAATGTGGCAGAGCGGCATGTGAATGAAACGAGCCGTACCGCCAAGGCGCTGGCCGAGGAAGTGGCCCGTACGGCTTCGGAAGAAACGGAGAAAAACGTGCGCAAGCAACAGGAAGCCATGCAGCGCATTGCCGAACCGTTCCAGGCCTACCATCAAAACGGCGCCAACCGCGACCAGCAGCGTGGCGCGAGCCGTGACGGCCAAAGCCTGCAAAGCGCCGGCCAGCAGGGCAGCCAGCAGTCGGCCGGCAGCGAAAGCTCGGTCAGCGGCAGCGTATCGCAAGCCGGCTCCGCACAAAGCAAAAGCAGCAGCGCCAGCCGTAAAGAGTAAGCGGGCCGTTGCTGGCGGCTGATCCGCATCCTGGGCGCTGAGCCCCTGGTTAGAGCCTCGCGGTAGAGCCCCGGGTGATAGCCCTGCGATGCGGCTGGCCGTCACGCAGCGTGGTGCTGCTGGTGGCGCCATTCATGCAGCCATCCGTGCTGCCATTCATTGCGTTATTGGTCCGGGCAGAGCGCCCGTCCTTCAGGGGACGGGCGTTTTGTCGTGGGGCGCCTTGTACACCGCCGCAGCCTGGGGGGCGGTGCCTTGCTTCGACGCAGGACTGTGTGCCGTTGCAGGACCTTGTTCCGTTGCAGAAGCATGTTCCGTTGCAGAGCCTTGTACCGTTGCAGGACTTTACTCCGTGACAGCGCTTTGCGGCGTGGCGGGGCTTTTCGGCAAGACCATGGCTTGCGGCGTCAGCGCGGTCTCCACCTTGCTGTTGGCATCGATAAAAGCGCTCACAGCGTCGAGCGTGGGGGCCAGCATGCGCAAGGGGCTGGCCAGCGAGGCGACCAGGGTGGTATGGCTGACCTTGTCGAAATATGTTTCTGTCACGGGCCGTTGCTGCGCCCGCAAAGCCTGGGCCAGGCCACCTGTGTTGCGTTGTGGATTGACCAGCTTGTCCCGGCCAGGCAGGGGCGCGATCAGCAGGGCGGGCGGGGCCTCGGCAGTCACGTGATGGATGGGCTGCGAAGAGGCGGGCGTGTCCGGGTAAAAGAAGACGGGCCGGGTGGTGGTGTTTTCGATGGGCAGGAAATCATAGGGGCCGGCCAGGCCTATCCAGCCGCGCAAGTCGTGCGGGTGCATGCCGTGGCGCGCCAGCAGGCTGGCGTCGAGCGCCACCATCGCCGCATTGTAGGCGCCCGCGCTATGGCCCATCACGAACAGGCGCGCGGGATCGCCGCCATGGCGGCTGGACTCCATCGCGGCCCAGGCCACGGCGCGGGCCGCATCCTGCAAGATTTCGGGGTAGTGCACCTCCGGATACAGCCGGTAGTCGGCGATCACGGCCAGGTAGCCGCGCGCGGCGAGCGCGTGGCCCACGAAGGCGTAGTCGGCGCGTTCACCCGTCGTCCAGTTGCCGCCATAAAAGAACACCACCACGGGCACGGGCCCCGTACGGATCTTGGGGGCGTAGACATCGAGTTTTTGCCGTGGCAAGGGACCGTAGGCCAGGTCCCGCGTCACTTGCGAGGCGCTGCCGGACGACAAGGCATTGATGGCCGTCAAGGGCGAGCAGGCGGCCAGGCCGGCAGCCAGCGGGATGGCTGCCAGCAAGCCGAGCAAGGTGGTGCGCAGGATCGTCATGCCAGCTCCTGATTCTGATGAATGATGTTTGCAGTGTAGGCCAGGCAGGGCAGGGCGCGCACGGGGAAGTTGCAATTTGGCATAGATAACGGTTGCATGCGTCAATTAATCCTGTAACAGCCACTTGCGTGCCGTGGCGATGACGGCATCGGACAAGGTGCGCGTGAGGGGTGTCTGGATATCCCAGGCGTGCCAGGTCAGGGGCACATCGAGTGCCTGTCCGGCCGCCACGTCGACCAGCCTGCCGGCCGCCAGCGCCGTTTCCGCCTGCAGCAGGGGCACCATGCCATAGGCATAGCCCGCTTCGATGAAGCGCACGAAGTCGCGCGCGGAACCGAGCACATGGTGCGGATAGCGGCCCGTGTAGCCGAGGCGGTGCTGCAGGTAGCGCTCGTGCAGCGCATCCTTGCTGCCAAACGTGATGGCGGGCGCCTGGCTGACGGCCTCTACCGTAAAACCCTGGGGAAACCATTGCTGCGCGAACGCGGGCGACGCCACGCACAGGTAGCGCATGCCGCCCAGCGGCGTGGCCGTGGTGCCGGCCACCAGGTCGTTGGCGCTGGTGACGCAGGCAAATACGCGTCCTTCGCGCAGCTGGCTCAGGGTGTGGTCCTGGTCGTCGAGGCGGATATCGAGCAGGCATGACGGCGGCGTCAGCAGCGGCCCCAGCGCTTCCGGAATCCAGGTGGCGGCGCTGTCCGCGTTGACGGCAATGGCCAGCTCCGGCAATTGCGTGGTGGGGCCGGGCTGGGCGTCGAGCGCCGCTTCGAGCAGCTTGACTTGCCGGTAATGGGCGATCAGGCGCTGGCCCGCTTCCGTGGGCAGGGGCGGGTGGCTGCGGATGATCAGCAGGGTGCCTTCCAGGTTTTCCAGGGTGCGGATGCGCTGCGACACGGCCGGCTGGCTGATCGCCAGCGCCTGCGCGGCCTTTTCAAAGCTGCCCAGGCCGATCACGGCGTCGAGGGCGGCCAATCCACGGTAATCGACGACGCGCATAAGAAACTCTTATATATGGTTAGAATCATTCATTATACTTATATTTACTTTTTCTTTACACTGTTGAAATAGGGTAACAACTCCACTCTGCCGCGCGGTCCTGCTGGTACCGCCTCACCCTCCACCTACCTTTTGATGCCTTTGCCGCTAGCGGCAGAGCGTGGGCGGCCGTGCGCGTGATGGAAAGCAATAGAAAGGAATGATGATGGATAGCGCAATTTTCTTGAAAGGCATGGGGCTCGGAGCGAGCCTGATCGTGGCCATCGGCACGCAAAACGCATTCTTGCTCAAACAGGGCTTGAAGCGCCACTACGTGCTCACCTGCATCCTGGTTTGCCTGGTGTGCGACGCCATCCTGATCACGGCCGGCGTGGCCGGCATGGGCACTTTCATTGCCGACAACCCTAATTTCCTGCTGTGGGCCAAGGCCGGCGGTGCCACCTTCCTGATCGCCTATGGCTTGCGTGCGGCCAAGTCCGCCTGGCGCCCCACGGCCATGACGGTGTCGGCGGCCAAGTCGCCCGAAGGCTACTGGGCCGTGATCGGCGCGGCGCTGGCGTTCAGCCTGCTGAACCCGCACGCCTTCCTCGATACGGTCATCCTGCTCGGTTCGATCGGCGGCCAACATGAAGGCGTGGGACGCTTCTACTTTGCCGGCGGCGCCATCATGGCGTCGGCCCTGTGGTTCTTCCTGCTGGGCTTTGGCGCCCGCTACCTGGCGCCCGTGTTTGCCAAGCCCATGGCCTGGCGCGTGCTCGACGGCATCATCGCCCTCGTGATGTGGGCCATCGCCGCCTCGCTGTTCCTGTAAAGCATCAACGCGTGAGGAAGGCCAGCACGCGGCTGGCCAGCTTGCCGTACGGCGGCCACAGCAGTTTTAGCGTGCTGAAGCGGGCCTGGTAGAACACGGGCCGCAGCTTGCTGAAGGTGTGAAAACCTTCGACGCCGTGGTAGTGGCCCATGCCGGACTCGCCCACGCCGCCGAACGGCAAGTCGTGCTGGCCCACGTGGAACAGGGCGTCGTTGACGGACACGCCGCCCGACATCACGCGGTCGATCAGCAACTGCACCGTGCGGGCCTGCTTGCTGAACGGATAAATGGCCAGCGGGCGCGGTCCCGCATTGATGCTGTCGATCACGGTATCCAGGTTCGCATAGCCGCGCAGCGGCAGGATGGGACCGAAGATTTCGCGCGTGAGCAGCAGGCAGTCCTCGGGAGCGTCGAGCACGATGTGCGGCGCGATCTTGCGCGTGGCCCGGTCGTGGCTTGGGCCCGGCAACAGCGAAATCACTTGCGCGCCCCGTGCGCGCGCTTCGTCGAGCGCCTGCAGCAGGCGTTCAAAGGCGGCCTCGTCGATGATGGAAGTGTAGTCGGGCGTGTCCAGCCGCGGGTAGCGCGTGGGCACGATCTGGCGCGCATGCTCGACGAAAGCGGCGATGCCCGCTTCGGGCAGCCAGGCATGGTCGACGCTGGTGCAGATTTGCCCCGCGTTCAGGAACTTGACGAACAAGATGCGTTCGGCAGCCGTGCGCAAGTCGAAATCGGCGCAGACGATGGCCGGCGCCTTGCCGCCCAGTTCCAGGGTGACGGGGCACAGATTGTGCGCGGCGGCCGCCATGACGGCCCGGCCCGTCTGGCCGGACCCTGTAAACAACAGGTGGTCGAACGGCAGTTGCGAAAAAGCGATGCCCACGCCGCCCGTTTCATCAAAAAACTGCAATTTTTCCCGCGGAAAATAAGCGGGCATCCTGTCGATCAGCAGCCGGGCCAGGTGGCGCGAGTTTTCGCTCATCTTGACCATGGCGCGGTTGCCGGCGGCGAAGATGTAGGTCAGAGGCACCAGGCTCAGGTTGACGGGGAAATTCCACGGCACGATGACGCCCACCACGCCCAGCGGCTGCGGAATCACGCGGTTGCGGGCGCCAAGGAAATTGCGCCAGTCCACGCCACGGCGCTGTGGCCGCATCCATTTTTTCAAATGTTTCAGGACGTGGTCGATGCCGTCGATGGCGGGAAAGATCTCTGCCAGCAAGGTTTCGTGCCGGGAACGGTTGCCGTAATCGGCGCTGATCGCCTCGCACAGCGCTTCCTTGTGGTCGCGGATGAAGCGCTGCAAGGTTTGCAGGTCGCGCCTGCGCTCGGCAAGCGTGGGCACGGGATGGGCCAGGTAGGCGGCGCGCTGGCGTGCCAAGGTGGCGTCGAGCGCAGCGTGCGCCGGGGGAGCGGTCATGTGCATGGGTTTCCTTGCGTGGGCTGGCAGTGTCGTCCCGGGCAGGGGACGGCAATCCGATAATGATGCATATTACGCAGTATTTATGGCCAGGCAACAATTATCCGCTGTCAATCGTGCGCGGCGGCCCTGAGGGCACACGAATCGCCGTAGAATGCCTGTTTGCCGACTCAACCTGCTTGCATTCAGGAATGCCATGACCTCGACCACGCCCGATTCCCTGCACATCGTTTGCCCCCATTGCGACGCCGTCAACCGCTTGCCCCATGCCCGGCTGGGCGAGCAGCCCACCTGCGGCAAGTGCCAGAAGGAGCTATTCATGGGGCAGCCCGTGGACCTGGCCAGCGCCCGTTTCCTCAAGCATATCGAACGCAGCGACATTCCCGTGCTGGTGGACTTCTGGGCGCCGTGGTGCGGTCCCTGCCGCAGTATGGCGCCATTCTATGTGCAGGCCGCCAAGATCCTGGAACCGGCGTTTCGCGTCGTGAAGGTGAATACGGAGGCGTCGCCGGACCTGGGCAGCCGTTTCAATATCCGCAGCATTCCCACCCTGGCCCTGTTTCGCAAGGGCGTGGAAGTGGCGCGCCAGCCGGGCGCCATCGATGCGCAAGCCATCGTCGCGTGGGCGAGGGACAAGGCGCGGTTCTAGGCGCATGGGAAAGCCGTTCAGGTTTTCCATTTGACATTCAATATGGTGCCATATTATATTGCGCCATATGATAAAACTCGAACAGAAATACACGGCCCTGCTGGGCGACGTGCAGCGCCGCGCCATCGGCGGGGGCGTGCCCGCAGCCATGGGGCAGTTGCGCCTGTGCTTTGAATTGCTGGGCCTTGCATCCGCCATCGATGGCGATTGCGCCACGCGCCTGGGCCGGCACGGCTTGTCGGAGGGCAAGTTTGTCTTGCTGTTCCTGCTGCGCGACGCGCCCAAGGGACTCTCGCCGCACGAACTGGCCGAGCGGGCCGGCGTGACGCGCGGCACCATCACGGGCTTGCTCGACGGCCTGGAGCGCGACGGCTTCCTGGCCCGCCACGCGGACCAGCTCGACCGGCGCAAGCTGCTGGTACGCCTGAGCGCCAAAGGTGAAGCGGCGGCCGCGACCCTGGTTGATGAACATGCGCAATGGATCGCCAGCCTGTTTGCCGATTTCACGCAGCAAGAAATGCAGTTGCTGAGTTCGCTGCTGGAAAAAGCCTGGCGCAAGACGGACAGCGGCGACACGCAGGGCGCGCCATGAGCGGCGGCATCGCCGACATCGCTCCCGCGCGCCTGGCCCTGCTGAACGGGGGGAGCGTGGCCAGCGCCACCCTGACGGAAGGGCTGGCCATCGATTTCGCCGTGCTGCTGGCCGCCGCGGTGCCCGGTATCGGCGCCGGCCGGCTGGAGCGCATGCATGCGCACGCGGCGGCCGGCATCACGAGGCGCATGGCGCTGGCGGCGCAATTGCTGCTGGAAGCCAACGCCGACCTGGCGCCGCTGCAAACGCACCCGTCCGACACGGTGCGGGGCTGGGTCTGCTTTGCCATCGCAGCCCAAACCGGCTTGACCTTGCCGCAACTGCTGGCGGCCATGCGGCCACTGGCCGACGACGGGCACTTCGGCGTGCGCGAGTGGGCGTGGCTGGCGCTGCGGCCCCGGCTCGCTGCCGAGCTCGCGGATGCCATCGCGCTGCTGGTCCCATGGACGGCGGACCCGTCGGAACGAGTGCGCCGCTTTGCCTGCGAAGCGCTGCGCCCGCGCGGCGTGTGGTGCGCGCATATTGCCCAGCTAAAAGCGCAGCCGCAGCTGGCCTTGCCCCTGTTGCAAGCATTGCGGGTGGACCCGGCCGTTTACGTGCAGGATTCCGTGGCCAACTGGCTCAACGATGCAGCCAAAAGCCAGCCGGACTGGGTGCGTGCCCTGTGCGCGCACTGGCTGCAGGACAGTGCCAGTGCGGCCACGCAGCGCATCTGCAAGCGGGCCCAGCGCTCGCTGGCCTGACGATTGATTACCCAAGGAGCAACCATGCATTATCTGTTGGAACTGTACAGCCCGAAACCCGCCTGGCTGGCCCTCGACGCCGCTGCGCGTCAGGCGTATTTCGATGCGGTGGGCGCCGGCATGGCGGCCTTGTCCGGCATGGGCGCCGAAGCGCTGGCCATGGGCGCGCTCGACGGCGGCAAGCTGCACGGAGCGCCGCAGCAATTCTATGCCGTCTGGCGCTTCCCGGACGAGGCGGCACTGGATGCCTTGCTGGCCGGCATCGCCGCCACGGGCTGGCACGATTACTTCGACACCGTCAATGCGGCGGGACCGGCCGTGGATTTCCCTGCCCACCTGGGCCAGCTGGCAGCGCTCTAGACAAACGGCGCATTTTCGTCGCATCAGGTACAGTTTGCCGTATTGCCATAACGCATCGCTACAATAGCCTGACTGCCATGCCATCCAGACTGCTCTCCACCCTGTTATTCGTCCTGTTGCCGCTGGCGCTGCATGCCGCGCCGGCACCCACCCCGCAAGCCCTCGTCGCCGCGGCCCGCAGCCAGGTGGGCGTGACCCTGCAGTACGACCCGCGCTATGAACGCCTCGCGTATCCGGGCGGCGACGTGCCGCTCGAGCGGGGCGTGTGCACGGACGTGGTCGTGCGCGCCTACCGCCAGCTGGGGCAGGACTTGCAGGTGCTGGTGCACGAGGATATGCGCAAGGCGTGGCAGGTGTACCAGCAACAGGGGCGCTGGCAGATGAAGGCGCCGGACCGCAATATCGACCACCGCCGCGTGCCGAACCTGGGCACCTACTTTGCCCGCCATGGCACCAGCTTGCCGCCAAGCAAGGAAGCGCACGCTTACCGCGCAGGGGACATCGTCACCTGGCGTTTGCCGCGCAACCTCACGCATATCGGCATCGTCAGCGACAAGCAGTCGTGGGGCGGCGTGCCGCTCATCATCCACAACATCGGCGAGGGCGCGCGCGAGGAAAATATCCTGTTCAGCTATCCGATTACGGGACACTATCGCTGGCAGCCCCGCTGAGGGGCAGGGGCGCCATGTCTTGCAGGATCGCCAGCACCTTGGCCAGCGCCGTGTCGATATCGAGCCTGTCGATGGCGCCATAGCCGAGGAACAGGCCTTCATGGCGGGCGGGGCCATGGTAAAAGCTGGACAGCGCATACAGGCTGATGTCGGCCAGGCGGGCGCGGCGCAGCAATTCGGCGATATCGAGCGGCGCCTGCGCCAGGGCCGCCACGTGGAAGCCGGCGCTGGCCGGCACCAGGCGGAACCACGGCGCCAGCGGACCGTTGAACCAGTACTGCAGCCGCTCGCGCCGTCCCGCGTAGATATCGTGGCAGCGGCGTATGTGGCGCAGCAGGTGGCCATCGTGGATGAACTTGGCCAGCGCATGCTGCCCCAGGCTGGCCGTGTGGCAATCGCTCAGGTATTTCACCGTCTGCATGGCGGCCACGATGGCCAGCGGCAGCACCACATAGCCCAGCCGCAGTTCCGGCACCATGATCTTGGAAAAGCTGCCCACGTGGGCCACGACGCCGTAGCGGTCCATGCTTTGCAGGGAATCCTCGGGCCGGCCCTCGTAGCGGAAGGCGCTGTCGTAATCGTCTTCGATGACGATGGCGCCCAGCTGGTGCGCCCGCTCCAGCAAGGCATGGCGGCGCGCCATGCTCATCGGCATGCCGAGCGGGAATTGATGCGCGGGCGTCACATAGATCAGGCGCGTGCCGTCGGGGATCTGCTCCACCATGAGGCCATCCTCGTCCACCTCGACACCCACCACGCGCGCGCCCTGGCTGGCGAACACGGCGCGCGCCACGGGGTAGCCGGGTTCTTCCACGGCAACCGTGTCGCCCGGTTCCAGCAGGGTTTGCGCCAGCAGATGCAAAGCCTGCTGCGCGCCGCTGGTGACGAGTACCTGTTCGTCGGTGCAATGGATGCCGCGGCTGAAGGCGGCATGGCCGGCAATCGCCGCGCGCAAGGCGGGCAAGCCTTCCACGGGGCCGTAGCGGCCGCGCGCCTGGCCGCCCTGGCGCAGCGCATGCAGCATGCAGGCGCGCCATTCATCCTGGGGAAAGTGCGATGGCGTGGCGCGTCCGCCGATGAAGGCGTAGCGCGCGGGCGTTTCCTGGCTGGCCCGGCGCAAGGGCGTGGGCGCCGCTTCCCAGCGGGCGATGCGCTGGGCGCTGGCCAGCGGCGTGCTGGCGTGGCGCCGCTGCGGCGAGGCGTGCGGCGTCTGCACGAAGCTGCCCACGCCGACCTTTCCTACCAGCAGCTTTTCATAGCCGAGCCTGTCATACACGTCGGACACCGTCTTGCGCGACAGGCCCAGCTGGCTGGCCAGCAGGCGCGAGGGGGGCAATTGCTGGCCGTCGGCCAGGCGGCCCGAGCGGATGGCTTCGCTGAGCTGGCGATACAGCTGGCCGCCCAGGTCGCGCGTGCCGTCGATCAGGATATGTAATTCCATGGGGTATCTGTTGGTGGTCTGCCGTTTTTCGGCAGGATTGGCCTGCCGCGCGCGTTGCCCGCGCTTCTACAATAGTGCATCTTTACTTGATCAAGGAATGCATCATGACACAGCAACGACTCGATTTCACACAAGCTTCGCCGGACGCCGTCAAGGCCATGTATGCGCTGGAAGCGGCCATCGCCAAACTGGGCGTGGAACACTCGCTGCTCGAGCTGATCCGCCTGCGCGCCTCTCAGATCAATGGCTGCGCTTTCTGCGTGGACATGCACACGAGCGATGCGCGCAAGGCGGGCGAAACGGAACGCCGTTTGTACGCCGTGTCCGTCTGGCGCGAAACGCCGTTCTTCACGCCGCGCGAGCGGGCCGTGCTGGCCTGGACGGAAGCGCTGACCCTGCTGCCGCAGAACCATGCGTCCGACGCAGACTACGCGGCGCTGGCGGAACAGTTGACGCCGGCCGAGATGGTCAACGTCACCCTGGCCATCGGCTCCATCAATACGTGGAACCGTCTGGCCGTGGGTTTCCGCAAGATGCCCGAGTAAATCCTGTGTTCGTTCGCGAACAGACGCCTGGCTGGTCCCTGCGTAGGCTGCAAGATAATTGATCAGCCAGGGAGCAGCCATGCAAGTACATATCGGGGAAGGCGCCGAAAAGACGCCGGAACAGCTGGAAGAAGCGCGCCGCGCATTCATCGCGGAACTGTGGCGGCGCTTTGAAACCTTGCAGGAATGGGCCGTCAGCCACTGGCCCGACCAGCACAACCCCCTCAGTTCCGCCGACTTCGTGGAGGCGCGCAAGGAGATATTGAGCTTGCGTTCGCCGGCCGGTTCCCTGAACCAGCCAGCCCCGCGCGACGGCGCGGAACCGGAGCAGGGCGGGGCGCAGTATGTCGATGTGACCCCTGCCCCCTGGCCTTGAGGAGCGCCTGAGAAAACGTCCATGACTGCGTTGCCGTGCCTTGCCGTACTAGCGTACTGCCTGCGGCACGGCGCCTTGTCCTGAACGTTTTTCAGGCGCTCCCGACCTGAAAAATCCGCTGTAAAAAGCTACTGCTTGACCGCTTCCGCTTTCCCGCCCTGCGCAAACACCCAGCACAACAAACTCACCAGCAGCCCCGCCATCACCCCATACGCCAGATTCAAGGCGCTGTCGAACAGTAGCGGCGCCACCAGGCCCGACACCAGCGCGAACAGCAGCATCTGGATGAACGACTGCATCGACGACGCCAGGCCGCTGTTGTTGGGGAAGTGGTTGAGCGCCATCAGGGTCATCGGCGGCATGGCGATCGACAGGGCGAACGAGTAGAAGAACAATGGCAGCACGGCCCATGGCACTTCGGCAGCAAAGAAGTAGTTGTAGCCGATGTTGGCCAGCGCGGCCACCAGCATCAGGATGAAACCGGCCCAGATCATCTGGCGCTGGCTGTAGCGGTGGGCGATCTTCGCCGACAGGGCCGAGCCGAACACCATGCCGCTAATCAGGGGAATGAACAGCCAGGCAAATGCCGTTTCCGGCAGGTGCAGGATGTTGATGATGAAGTAGGCGGCCGAACCGATGTACAGGGCGAAGCCGCCAAAGGCGGCGCCGATGGCCGTCGACAGCAGCAGGAACTGGCGGTGGCACAGCACTTTCCAGTAATTGACGGCGATGCCGCCCAAGTGGAAGGCGTGGCGCTGTTCCTTCGGCAAGCTTTCCGGCAGCGCGCGCCAGACGACGACGAACATCAGCACGCCGAAGGCCGTCAGGAACCAGAAGATCCAGCGCCAGCCCAGGCTCACCTGCATCCAGCCGCCCAGTACGGGGGCGATGGCAGGCGCCAGCGCGAACACCATCATGATGTGCGAGAGGATTTTTTGCGCGGCGGCGCCCGAATAGCGGTCTTGCACGATGGCGCGGCCGATCACGGAGCCAGCGCCCGCCGACAGCCCCTGCAGCACGCGCCAGGCCAGCAGCCAGCCCAGCGACGGCGCCAGCGCGGCGCCCACGGAGGCGATCACATACAGCACCAGCGAGACGAGAATCACGGGACGGCGGCCGAACGAGTCGGACAAGGTGCCGTAGAACAGCATCATGAAAGCAAACGTGAACAGGAAAAAGCTCAGGGTTTGCTGCACCAGCAGGGGGCTGGCATTGAAGTCGTGCGCGATGGCAGGGAAAGACGGCAGATAGGTGTCAATTGCAAGCGGTCCGACCATCGCCAGGCCCGCCAAAATCCATGTTAATAATTTAGTCATGTTGAACAGTGTTTTTGTTAGTCCGTCATTTTACGCTAGTGCCCGGAATCGGGTTTGGCGCGGGCGCGGTTTGCCGTTCATATGCGTTTTTCGCATATCAAACCTTGGAATCCTTCGTTTGCTTTGCCTGCCGCCGCCGTTAAGCTGGGGCGACCCGGCTTGTTTGCCGTTTTCTGGAAGTGATACGCCATGCACAGCATTTATCCCGCAGCGCCCGCCGACGACACGGCCCAGTGGAACCTGGGGCCCGTGATCCAGGCCTTGCGCAGCTCGCGCGAAGACAAGCACAAGATCCGCCATAACGGCAGGGTGCGCGAACTGCCGTCGCGCGAGGCGCTCACCACCATCGTCAACGGTTTGTCGGCCGCCCTGTTTCCCACGCATTACGGGCGGCCCAACCTGACGGACGAAAGCATCGATTATTTTGTCGG
Organism: Janthinobacterium violaceinigrum; assembly: GCF_009208555.1. Lineage (GTDB taxonomy): Bacteria > Pseudomonadota > Gammaproteobacteria > Burkholderiales > Burkholderiaceae_D > Janthinobacterium > Janthinobacterium violaceinigrum. The sequence continues at coordinate 101,274 of NZ_WFLI01000011.1, forward strand.
CGACACGCTCAACACCACCTTGAACCGCCTCAGCGAGCAGGTGCGGCGGGGCCTGCTGTTTTCCGTTCCGGCCGGCGATGAGCACGATGCCGCCAGCGACGATGCGGCGCTGGCGGCAAAGGCGCGCGACATCACGCGCGCGTTCGCCGCCAGCCTGCCTGACATCCGCGCCCTGCTGGTGTCGGACGTGCAGGCAGCCTATGCGGGCGACCCGGCCGCCACCTCGGTGGCCGAGATCATGCTGTGCTATCCGGGCACCATCGCCATCCTGTACCACCGCCTGGCGCACCAGCTGCACGCGCTGGGCGCGCCGTTCCTCGCGCGCCTGGTCGCCGATATCGCGCACACCTTGACGGGCATCGACATCCACCCGGGCGCGCACATCGGCGCGTCCTTCTTCATCGACCACGGCACGGGCGTGGTGATCGGCGAGACGGCCATCATCGGCCAGCGCGTGCGCCTGTACCAGGCCGTCACTCTGGGGGCCAAGCGCTTTCCTGCCGATGCCAGCGGCGCCCTGATCAAGGGTACGCCGCGCCACCCCATCGTCGAGGACGACGTGGTGATTTACGCGGGCGCGACCGTGCTGGGGCGCATCACCATCGGCGCGGGATCGACCATCGGGGGGAATGTGTGGCTGACGCAGAGCGTGCCGCCAGAAAGCAATGTATCGCAGGCGCAGATGCGCAACGACTGAAGAGTGGCCGAGAAAACGTCCATGACGGCGTTGCAGCGCCTTGCCCTGAACGTTTTTCGGGCACTCTTCACATGCGGGAGTGCGGGTTTTACTTCACCGTCAGCGCTTCATAGCGCGCCACGGGCACGCCATCCTTCAGCAGCAGCAATTCCTGGTCGGCGTAGCGGTAGCCGTTGACTTCGCCCAGGGTGGTCAGCAGCAGGCGTTCCAGGTCCATGTCCTGCGGCTGGCACATCATCATGGTGCCGGCCATCTGCCCGAAGGCGAGGGTGCTGACGCCATCGCTGGTGTAGCCGCCCATCATCTGGTTGCAGCCGCTGTGGCCACTGGCGCGGCCTTCGGCCAGCAGCAGGGTCACTTCGCGCTGCTCGGGCGCCTTGCGCACCACTGGCTTGCCCTTCAATTCCTTCAGTTTCCACTGCGTTTCCGTCAGTTTCGGCGCCGGCCTGGCGGGCGAGGTGGCGCCGGGCGCGGCGGCGGCAGCGTCGCTGCGCACGGGCGTTTGCGCGCAGCCGGCGGTGATGGCGACGATGGCGGCGAGGGGGATCAGTCTGGCGAGTGTGAACATGGCATTTCCTTCTTCAAATGAATGGCGCCAGCGTAGCAGATCGGCGCCACGCCAGCGTGCACGGTTGACAAGCGCATTGGCAAGCTTACTGCTGTTTTTCCTGTTCCAGTCGGGAGTCGAGCAGGGTGCGCGCCGCCGCCACGTAGGCGCGGCACGCTTGCGGGTCGACAAAGGCGTCGCTGTCGGCCGTGGCGCTCGCTTCCAGCCGCTCCCATAATTGCGACGCTTCCGGGTGGGCCGAGATCAGCACGTCGCAGGGCAGTTTTTCCAGCGTCTCGAAGCTGTGGCGCAGATCCGCCAGCGCGTTCGGATATTCGCTGCTGGCGCTGAACTTGAAGCCGGGACGCGAGACGGCGTTGATGCTGTCCGCGTACACCATGTTCAGGCAGCGGGGGCCGTCGCACGATTGCCAGGTCCAGCTCAGGCCTCCGGGCGTGTGGCCCGGCGTGGCATGCGCCGTCAGCGTAATGGGGCCCACATTGAAATGGCTGCCGTCGCGCGCCAGGCGCATGTCCTTCACGGGCGGGTACGCGGGCAGCGCGTGGTATTGCGGGTCGTCCGGCCCCACTTCGCCCGACGCCAGGTCCAGCGCGGCCGACGGGCTGGCGGCGACCAGCGCATTGCTGCGCCGCTGCAGTTCGGCCAGTCCGCCCGCATGGTCGATATGGCCATGCGAATTGAGGATCAGCTTGACGTCTTCGATGCGCAGGCCCAGCGCGGCGATATTGGCGATGATCTTCGGCGCCGATTCCGGCAAGCCGCCGTCGATCAGCACATGGCCTTGCGGCGAGGTGATGAGCACGGAACTGAGGCCCTTCACGCCCACATAATAGGTATTGCCGAAGATGCGGAACGGCGGCTGGTCCGCATTCCAGACGGCGCAGACGTCGCAGCCCGGCGTCGGCGGCGTGGCCGGCGCCTGCGCCAATGCCAGGGTGCCGTGGCCTGCCAGCAGCGCCAGTGCCAGCGCGCGTGTAAGAGTGGGGGGCATTGCGATCCTTATCCGTGTTGCCAAGGTGGCGTATGCTGACATGGAACGGGGCCGGACGCAAACGCCTATGGAGCGGCGGGCGGCGTGCCGGCGGCATCCGGCTGGTAGACCAGTTCGATCAGGGTATCGTCCCCGTAGCGGGTGTCGCCGATGGGGGACAGGAAGGCGTGGCCTTCCTTTTCCACCTTCAGGGCGATGCGGCGCTCGCCATCGAGCAAGGTGGCGCTGGCGATGGCCTGGTCGCTGCGGGTGTGCATCTTGAGCTGCTCGGAAGCGCACCAGTCGGTGGTGCGCAGCAGGGTGCCGACCAGGGTGCGTATCCAGAACGGTATCTCTTTCTTGGCGATGGCAACCGTCACCTGGCATTGCAGGCGCAGGTCACCCAGGCGGCGCATGCCGGCCGGCACGCCGTCGCTGTGTATGGACGGCTGCCAGCGGTAATTGCCCTTTTTCTTGTTGGTGACCAGGTCCGCGTCCTCGCTGTCCGCTTGCGCGCTGCGCGGCAGCGTGAAACTGCCGTCGGCGGCCAGGGGCAGCGCAATCGAGGTTTCGTTGCCGGCGATGCGCAAGGCCAGGTCCTGCATGGCGTCCGCCGGCGCGCGGCTGCCCGCGACCAGCTTGAAGCGCACTTCGCGCGCCCCGGGCGCCAGCGCATGGTAGTCATCGAAGGCGTCGAGGCCGGCCGCCATCACGCGGTACGATTTCAGTTCCGGATTGCGGATGCTGTTGATGTGGATGGACTGGCCGGTTTCCGCCGGCGCCTCGGCAGGCGCGTCAGCCTGCGTGGCGGCTTGCGCCGCGGCTTGGCTGCCGCACAGCAGGCCGGCGGCCAGGGCTGCGCAGGAGAACAGGAATACCGGTTTGCATGGAGAGAAAAAGGAATGCACGCGCTTGCCCATGTGTTTTCAACATGGCAAGCTAACATGAATGGCAAGGCTTGTCACTGGCCCGCTGTCAGGCGCTCATGCCGCGGCCAGGGTGGCGCTGCCGGATTCGATGCTGACCTGCCGGCCCGCATGGCTGGCGGGCAGGCGCGGGCCCTGGCCGAAGACCTTGTGGCGCAGGGTGCCTTCCTCGTAGCGGGTGCGGTAGCGGCCGCGCCGCTGCAGTTCCGGCACGATGTAGTGCACGACGTCGGCCATGCTGTCGTGGGCCACGGCGAAGGCGAGATTGAAACCGTCGATGCCCGTTTCATCGAGCCAGCTTTCCAGCTGGTCGGCCACCTGGCGCGCGTCGCCGACGATGACGGGGCCGCGTCCGCCCAGGCCGATGTATTCGGCTGCCTCGCGCACCGTCCATGTGCGGTCCGGGTCGGCCTGGCTGAACGAGGCCAGCGCCGAGCGGCCGGCCGGGGAATCGATGTATTCGATGGTGGCGTCGAGCGGGTAGCGGCTGAAATCGACGCCCGTCCAGCCGGACAGCAGCACCAGCGCCGCCTCGATATTCACGTGGCGCAGGTAGCCGGCGTGTTTGGCGCGCGCTTCTTCTTCCGTGGCGCCCGTGATGACCAGCGCCTGCGCGTAGATCAGCAGCGCGTCGCCATCGCGCCCGCTTTGCCGCACGGCGGTGCGCAAGTCGTCGGCGTAGCATTTCACCACCGTCTTGCTGGGGCCGCTGACAAAGGTGGCTTCCGCATGGCGCGCCGCAAAGCGCGTGCCGCGCGGCGAGGTACCCGCCTGGTACAGCAGGGGCGTGCGCTGCGGCGACGGTTCGCACAAATGGATGCCGGGCACCTGGTAGTGGCGCCCGGCATGGTTGATCGGATGGACGCGGGCCGGATCGGCGTAGATGCCGCGCGCCTTGTCGTTGACGACGGCGTCGTCGTCCCAGCTCTTTTCCCACAGCTTGTAGACGACGTCCAGGTATTCATCGGCCAGGTCGTAGCGTTCGTCGTGGCCCAGCTGCTGGTTCAAGCCCAGGTTGCGCGCCGCGCTATCGAGGTAGCCGGTAACGATATTCCAGCCGATGCGCCCGCCCGTCAGGTGATCGAGCGTGGAGATGCGCCGCGCGAACGTGTACGGGTGCTCATAGGTGAGGGCGCAGGTGACGCCGAAACCCAGGTGCGTGGTGGCCTGCGCCATGATGGGCACGAGGGCAAGCGGGTCGTTCAGCGGCACCTGCACGCCGTGTTCCAGGGCCGCATCGAGGCTGCCCCGGTACACGTCATACACGCCCAGCACGTCGGCCAGGAATACGGCGTCGAACAGGCCCGCTTCCAGCAGCCGCGCCAGTTCCGTCCAGTGGGCGGGATCGGTATAGCGGTGGCTGCGGTCGCGCGCATGCGTCCACAGGCCCGGCGACTGGTGGCCCACGGTATTCATCTGGAAGGCGTTGAAGCGTATCGTCTTGGCCATGGCTTATTTGGCTGCCGTCTGCAAGGCCAGCTGGTAATCGGGTTTCGAGTAGCCGGCAAAGTGTTTATTGGTGATGTCGAGGAATTCGCGCGAGCGGTAGGCGGCCGCCAGGTCCCTGGCGAACTGCTTGTCCTTGTCGGCCGTGCGCACGGCCACCAGATTGATGTAGTTGGGCGAGATCTTCTCGGCCACCAGCGCATCCGTCAGTTTCAGCCCGGACGCCAGCGCGTAATTGCCGTTGATGAAGGAGTAATCGGTGTCGCCCAGCGAGCGTGGCAGCTGCGCCGCTTCCAGCGGCAGCAGCTTGATTTTCTTCGTGTTGACGGCGATATCCTTTTCCGAGGCGCGCACGGGGTCGAAGCTGGGGCGCAGCTTGATCCAGCCGAGCTGGTCGAGCAGCACCAGCGCGCGCGCCTGGTTGGTCGGATCGTTCGGCAAACCCACCGTCGTGCCTTCCTTCACGTCGTCCAGCGTCTTGTGCTTCTTGCTGTAGATGGCGATCGGCGCCGTGGGTATCGTGATCAGGTCCGTCAGCGCCAGCTTGTGCTCCTGCGCGAACTTCTTCAGGTAGACGATGTGCTGGAAGACGTTGGCGTCCAGCGAGCCTTCGGCCAGCGCGAAGTTGGGCTGGATGTAGTCGTTGAATTCCACCAGCTTGACCTTGTAGCCCTGTTTTTCCAGGATAGGCTTGATGCCCAGCTTGATCTGGTCCGCGTACGGCCCGGCGCTGGTGCCGATGGTGATGTCCTTGGGGTCCTTGGCGAGGGCGAAACCGCTGGACAGGGCGAGGGTCAGGGCGGTGAGCAGTACGGTGCGGCGGGCGATGGTCATGGTGGCTCCTTGGTGGGTGGATCAGGAATACGCCGTCGGCTCGGGCACGGTGCCGTTCAGGGCAAAGCGTCCCAGGTCGCGCAGCTTGTAGTCGATGGGGTCGTGCAGGGTGTGCACGCGCACGTTGCGCCAGTAGCGGTCGAAGCCATACTGGGCCGAGGTGGAACGGGCGCCCGTCAGTTCGAACATCTGGCTGCTGATTTCCAGGCCCGCCTTGTGCGCCAGGCACTTGGCTTCGGCCACGGAAACGGCCAGCAAGCCCCGTTCGCGCGCCGTCACCAGCGAGCCTTTGCGGAAAACCTTTTCCAGGTCCTGCGCCGCGCCGTCGGCCAGCACTTGCGCGGGACGCAGCAGCAGCCAGAGCTGGCCGTAGCGGTGCTGCAGCAAGGGGTCGTCCGTTGCCTTGGCCACGCCCGAGGCAAACCAGGCCTTCGCCTGCTCGTCCGTGTAGCGGCGCGCCGCCTCGAACGCGCCTTCGGCGATGCCAAGGTACAGGTTCGCCATGATCAGCTGCGCGATCTGCGAGCGCACGGTGGCTTGCGGCGTGGCGGCTTGCGCAGGCTGCTGCAGCACCAGCTCGCGCGGCAGGGCGACGGCCTGGAAATGCACATTGCCGCTGTCCGTCTGGCGCTGGCCGAAGGCGTCCCAGTCCGCCTGCACGGTCACGCCGTCCTGGCGCGTGGGCAGGGCGGCGATCAGCGCCGTCTGCGTGGGCGCGTGCCAGGCCGAGACGGTCAGCCAGTCCGACCCCACGGAGCCGGAAGAAAAGCTCTTGATGCCGTCGAGGATAAAACCGTCGTCGCTGTCGGCCGCGATGACCCGCTTGTCGAGGGGATTCAGGGCATTGCCCCAGAACAGGCGCTCGTCGACGGTGAGTGTCAGCAGGCGGCGCTGCTGCTGCGCGCTGCCATACAGCTGCAGGCCGGCCAGCTGCAAATGGTGGAAGCCGAAGACGTGCGCGAGCGCGCTGTCGGCCCGCGCCAGGATGCGGATCACCTGGTACACGAGGGGCCACGACGCGCCCTGGCCGCCGAACTCCACGGGAATCGACAAGGTCAGCAGGCCTGACTCGCGCAGCCATTCGCGCTCCTGGGCCGCATGGCCGCCGGCCTGGTCTCGGGCATTGGCCGTTTCGGCCAGGCGCGCGGCCAGCGTGGTGGCAATGCGGATGGCGTCCTGCAGGGGTTCCGGCGCGGGTGCGGCGGGGCGGGTGGCATGGAGAAAAGCGCTAGACATGGGACAGTTCCAGAAAGACGATGCAGCCGATATTGCACCGCCGGGCGCGCGCCGTACACGAAGAAAACCGCACATGGATATGCGAAAAAAGCCAGGCTGCCGCCTGCGCCATGGCGTGCGGGGCGTCAGTGCCGGATAGTCGGAAAACGCATATCGAAGCGCGAAAGCATTCGTTTTGCCGGGCCCCTGATGGCGATAGGCTGCAAGCATCTTGAGTAGTCAAATCAATCGATCACGCACAGGGACGGACATCACATGAGCATCTTGTTATTGGGCGGCAGCCCGCAACTCCCATCGAGTTCCAGCCGTTTGCTCGCGCATATCGGCGAACAGCTGGCGCTGCAAGGCCATCACTACGCCAGGCTGCACGTGCGCGACCTGCCGGCGCGCGCCCTGCTGCTGGCCGACTACGACGACGCGGCGATTGCCCGCGCCGTGCGCGCCGTGGCCGACGCCGACGCCATCGTGATCGCCACGCCCATCTACAAGGCGTCGTATACGGGCTTGCTGAAGGCCTTCCTCGACCTGCTGCCGCAGGATGGCCTGGCGGGCAAGCTGGTGCTGCCGCTGGCCACGGGCGGCGGCCATGCCCACACCCTGGCGCTCGACTATGCGCTGCGCCCCGTGCTGCACGCGCTGGGCGCCAAGCAGGTATTCACCAGCATTTATGCCAATGCGCAGCAGCTGGAGTGGCACGAAGAGCATGGCCTGAGCCTGGATGCGCCGATCGCCGCGCGCGTGCAGGCCGGCATCGAGGAACTGTCCACCGGCCTGTTCGTGCTGCAGGGACAGCGCCCGCCCGTTCCGGCGCCAGCGCATGCTGCGGCCGCGGATGCTTCCGTGCCCGGCCGTTCGCTGCAGGACCAGCCGTACGCGCCCCGATTTCAAGCCGCCTGATTACTCACCGACCAAGGAACTGCCATGACACACCGCCACGCACAACGACTCTCGCGCCGTACCACTTTGGGCTTGCTGTTTGCCGCCGCCGCTGGCGTGATGACGGCCGGCATGCCCGCCGCGGCGCAGGCGCAGGCCAAGGGGGAAGTGCAGGTGCGTATTGGTTATCAGAAGTACGGCACCCTGACCCTGCTCAAGGGGCGCGGCACCCTGGAAAAACGCCTGGCCGAGCAGGGCGTGGGCGTGAAATGGACGGAATTCCCGGCCGGCCCCGTGCTGCTGGAAGGCCTCAACGTGGGCAGCATCGATTTCGGCACCGTGGGCGAGGCGCCCCCCATCTTTGCGCAGGCGGCCGGCGCCAACCTGGTGTATGTCGGCAATGAGCCGGCGTCGCCGGCCAGCGAAGCCATCGTCGTGCCCAAGGGTTCCGGCCTGCGCACCCTGGCCGACTTGAAGGGCAAGAAAATCGCCCTGAACAAGGGCTCGAACGTGCACTACCTGCTGTTGAAGGCGCTGGAAAAGGCGGGTGTCGCGTATGCCGACATCCAGCCCGTGTTCCTGCCGCCGGCCGATGCACGCGCCGCCTTCGAGCGGGGCAGCGTGGATGCCTGGGCCATCTGGGACCCGTTCCTGGCGGCCGCGGAAAAGCAGCTGGGCGCCCGCGTGCTGGCCGATGGCAAGGGCCTGGTGGCGAACTACCAGTTTTATCTCGCTTCGCGCACGTATGCGGAAAAAAATCCCGAGATCCTGCGCATCGTGCTCGACGAGGTGGCCAAGGTCGATGACTGGGGCCGCAACAACCCGGACGAAGTGGCGACGATTCTCGCCGCGCAGACGGGCTTGGGCAAGGATGTCGTGGCGCTGGCCGCCTCGCGCTATGCGTATGGCGTCAAACCCGTGTCGGTCGACGTGATCGCCTCGCAGCAAAGGGTGGCCGATGCGTTTTCCAGCCTGAAGCTGATACCGAAACCGATCGTCGTCAAGGACGCCCTGTTGCCGGCACGCCAGCTGGCCACCAGCACAAAATAAACAGAAAAAGGAAAGCGCACCATGTCATTGAATGTCTTCTGGTTCATCCCTACCCACGGCGACAGCCGCTACCTGGGCACGTCGCAGGGCGCACGCCCCGTCGATGCCGATTACCTGCGCCAGGTGGCCGTGGCCGCCGATACCCTGGGCTACGACGGCGTGCTGCTGCCGACGGGCCGCTCCTGCGAAGATGCGTGGGTGGTGGCCTCGTCCCTGATCAGCGTGACGCAAAAGCTGAAATTCCTCGTGGCCATCCGCCCCGGCCTGTCCACGCCGGGCCTGGCCGTGCGCATGGCCTCCACCTTCGACCGCCTGTCGAACGGGCGCCTGCTGATCAACGTCGTCACGGGCGGCGACCAGGGCGAGCTGGAAGCGGACGGCCTGTTTGCCGACCACGCCAAGCGCTATGAAATCTCCGATGAATTCATCAAGGTGTGGCGTGCCACCCTGGCGGGCGAGGGCGGCGCTGCCGGCTACGATTTCGAGGGCAAGCATATCCAGGTGAAGGGCGCGAAAACCCTGTATCCGCCCGTGCAGAAGCCATACCCGCCCCTGTATTTCGGCGGTTCGTCCGAGCCCGCGCATGAACTGGCGGCCGAGCAGATGGACGTGTACCTGACGTGGGGCGAGCCGCCCGCCGCCGTGGCGGAAAAGATCGCCGACATCCGCGCGCGCGCCGCCAAGCGGGGCCGCACGGTGCGCTTCGGCATCCGCCTGCACGTGATCGTGCGCGAAACGAACGAGGCGGCCTGGCGCGCGGCCGATGAACTGATCAGCCACCTGGACGACGACATCATCGCCAAGGCGCAGGCGGCCTTCGGCAAGATGGATTCCGTGGGCCAGCAGCGCATGGCGGCCCTGCATGGCGGGCGGCGCGACAAGCTCGAAGTGTCGCCCAACCTGTGGGCCGGCGTGGGCCTGGTGCGCGGCGGTGCGGGCACGGCCCTGGTGGGCGACGGCCCGACGGTGGTGGCGCGCATGCAGGAATACGCGGACCTGGGCATCGATACCTTCATCTTCTCCGGCTATCCGCACCTGGAAGAGTCGTACCGCTTTGCCGAACTGGTGTTCCCGCTGCTGGGCAAGGGCAAGGCCGTGGGTGAGCAATCGTTGAGCGGCCCTTTCGGCGAGGTCATGGCCAGCAATATCGTGCCGGCCGCGCCGCAGAAAAAGGCGGCCTGAGATGGCGGCCAGCTCCATACAACGGGCCGGCGCCGCGTCCTGGCGCAATGGGCTGGCGCCGTGGGCCTTGCCCGTGGCGCTGCTGCTGGCCTGGCAGCTGGCGGCGCAGTGGGGCTGGCTGTCGAGCCGCATCCTGCCCGAGCCGTGGGCCGTGGCGAAGGCCTTCTGGCACCTGGCCGCGTCGGGCGAATTGTGGCTGCACCTGAAAACGAGCTTGTGGCGCGCCACCGTCGGTTTCGTCGTCGGCGCGGGACTGGGCTTGCTGCTGGGCCTGCTGACGGGCAGCTTCCGCCATGCGGAAACCCTGCTCGACACGACCTTGCAAATGGTGCGCAACATCCCCGCGCTGGCCCTGATCCCGCTGGTGATCCTGTGGTTCGGCATCGACGAGACGGCCAAATTGTTCCTGCTGGCCGTCGGCGTGTTCTTTCCCGTCTACCTGAACACCTTCCACGGCATCCGTTCGGCCGACCAGGGCTTGATCGAAATGGCGAAAAGCTACGGCCTGTCCGGCTGGCCCCTGTACCGCGACGTGATCCTGCCGGCCGCCATGCCCTCCATTCTGGTGGGCGTGCGCTTCTCGCTGGGTCTCGTGTGGGTACTGCTGATCGTCGCCGAGACCATCTCGGCGCAGGCCGGCATCGGCTACATGACCATGAATGCACGCGAATTCCTGCAAACGGACGTGGTACTGGTGGGGATTTTGCTGTACGCCTTGCTGGGCAAGCTGGCCGATCTGTTCTCGCGGGGGCTGGAGCGCCATTGCCTGCGCTGGAATCCCGCCTACCGATAATGATTGAAGAGGACACCATGCTGCTCGCCCCCATCCAGATCGAAACGGACTTCTTGTCCCACTTCGTGCAGTACGATCCCGCCGGCGCGCCGCCGCAGGCGAAGACGGCGCCCGCTGCTCCCCTGCAGCGCCGCGGCGTGCCGCTGGCCTTGACAAAGCTGAGCAAGTCCTACACCAGCCGCCCCGTGCTGAAAGACGTCGACCTGCAGCTGGAAGCGGGCGAGTTCGTCGCCATCGTGGGGCGCAGCGGCTGCGGCAAGAGCACCTTGCTGCGCTCGATCGCGGGCCTGGAAAGCATCGACGGCGGCAAGATCGCCATCGGCAGCGGCGTGGGCGCGCCCGATATCCGCATCATGTTCCAGGAATCGCGGCTGCTGCCGTGGAAGACGGTGCTCGACAACGTGGCCCTGGGCTTGCCCCGTTCCGTGGGCGCGGCAGCCGCTTCGCTGTGGACGGTAGGGCTGGCCGAACGGGCCGACGACTGGCCGGCGGCCCTGTCGGGCGGACAGAAGCAGCGCGTGGCGCTGGCGCGCGCCCTCGTGCACGAGCCGCAACTGCTGCTGCTCGACGAACCGCTTGGCGCGCTCGACGCCCTCACGCGCATCGAGATGCAGCAGCTGATCGAGTCGCTGTGGCTGGCGCGCGGTTTTACGGCCGTGCTGGTGACGCACGACGTGGCCGAGGCCGTGGCCCTGGCCGACCGGGTGCTGCTGATCGAGGAGGGGCAGATCACGCTGGACCTGCAGGTGGATTTGCCGCGCCCCCGCCAGCGCGGCAGTGCGGCTTTCGCCGCGCTGGAACAGGCTATCTTGTCGCGGGTGCTGCAACCGACTCCGACAGCACGATGAAGCCGTCGCCATCGGCCGTTGCGACGATGCTGTCGTAGCTGTCGATGACGGGGTGGCGCGTGGCCAGCGGGTGCGCATGGGTGGCGGTGACGACGATGACTTTCGCGCCGGCCGCTTCGCCCGCCTCGATGCCGACGGAGGCATCTTCGAACACCAGGCAATCGGCGGGCGCCACGCCCAGTTTTTCCGCCGCCAGCAAATAGCAATCGGGGCGGGGCTTGCCCGCCTTGACGTCTTCCGCCGTCACCATGATGGCCGGTATCGGCATGCCGGCCGCTTTCAGGCGGGCCGTGGCCAGCGCGCGCGGCGCCGACGTGACGATGGCCCATTGCGCGGGCGGCAGCGACTGCAGGAAGCGCAGCGCGCCCGCGATTTCAATGATCCCCTCTACATCGATGATCTCGGCATCCGTGATGCCCTGCGACTCGCGCTGCGCGTCGACGCCGGGCAGGCGCAGCCTGGCGATGGTGTCGACGGAGCGCGCGCCGTGGATGGTGGGTAAAAAGGCCGCCACGTCGAGGCCCTGGCGCTGCGCCCACGTGCCCCAGATGCGTTCGGCGGCGGCGATGGAATTGATGACGGTGCCGTCCATATCGAACAGAAAAGCCCGGTAGCGGCCGGCGGCCGATGGCGGGGGGACTGCGGACGGCGAGGGCAGGGCGGACATGGCTTCCTTCCAAATGATGGGCTGGAAGCCATTGTAACGGCAGTCGATTTTTATTTCACAGGTAGACCGATTCGTACTTGGCCACGGGCTGGCCATCCTTGAGCAGGATCAGGTATTCGCCGTCGAAACGGTAGCCCGTCACGCTGTTCAGATTGGCCAGCACGGCGCTTTCCAGCTGCATCAACGGCGGCGGGCAGGCCATGCGCGTGCCCGCCAGCTGCGTGAAGCGCAGGGCCGTGCCGGCCTGCGTGTAGCCGCCCATGACCTGGTTGCAGCCCGTGAAACCGTGCACCTTGCCATCATCGGTGAGCGTGATGCGCACTTCGCGTTCCTGCTCCGGCGCCATGACGACCGGGGCGCCGTCGAGTTCCGTCAGCTTCCAGTAGGTATTCGTCAGGCTGTAGCTTGGCGTCAGGCCGGTATCCGGCCCGGCGCTGTCGGGCGTGGTGGCGCAGCCGCCAGCCATGGCGATGGCGGCGGCGAGGGACAGGTATTTCAGGCGATGCAGCATGGGGCGCTCCTGTGAGGGGAAATGCCTGCACACTAGCAGATTTTTCGCGCCGGCCGGCGTACGGCAGCGGTGAATGTTTCCATTTTGCCAGTGCTGGCATTACACTCATGCTTTCCGCTGTTTCAACCTTGATCGGGAGCCGGGCCGATGCTGCAAGCGCAAGCGCTGGATAATCGACTGGTCGCCACCAGTGACGACGACGTGCTGGTCGACCGCATCGTGCCGGGCGCACCGCTGGTGATCGCCTTTGGCTTCGTCTCGTGGACGACGCGGCCCGCCTTCGACTTTTACGGGCGCCTGAGAAAGCTGGAACAGGCCAGCGGCCAGCACCTGAACAAGATCCTCGTGCGCGATTCGGGCAATGCCTGGTACCACCGCCGCATCGCTGGCCTGGGCAATCACGTGGATGAAACGGCGCAGACCCTGCGCGAGCTGGTACGCAGCATCGCGCCCAGCCAGGTCAGCACCGTCGGCCAGTCCATGGGCGCGTATGCGGCCGTCATGTTTGGCTTGCTGCTCGAAGCGCGGCAGATCGTCGCCTTCGGGCCGCTCTCCTTCCTCGATGTGCAGCAGGCGCGCCTGTACCACGAGCTGCGCTGGCTGCCCGTGATGGAGTCGCTGGCGCAGGACCCGCCGCCTTCGGGCTATTACGACCTGGCGGCCCTGTGCCGCGCCAGGGCGACGGACGATACGCAGCTGCACCTGGTGTTCGGCACGCGGCCTGACGCGGCCAATGCGGGCGCCAGCGCCAGCGAATCGGTGAACCTCGACGCCATGCATGCGCAGCGCCTGGCCGCCTACGGCCGCTGCACCCTGCACCCGTTTCCCCATTCCGGCCACGCGGTGGTGCAGCACCTGATCGACACGAAGCGCATCAACGGCTTGCTGGCCGCATGCATACTCGGTCTCACGCTGGCGCCCGAGCCGATGCCGGAGATCGGCGCGGCATGGCAGAACTGGGTGGCGGAAAACCTGCGCCTGGGCTGTGCGGACGAGCAGCTGGTGGCGGTGCTGCAGCAGCATGGCTTTTCCCCGGCCAGCAGCATGGCTGCCGTGGCTGCCGCCCGCGCCGCACCGAAAGCGACATGACGCCGCAGTTCGAACTCGACATCCTGAAGATCCGCCTCGCCGCCCCCGCACTGGCGGCGCTCGACCTGCGCGTGCGGGTACAGCGCGCGCTGCGCCAGCTGATACTCGATGGCGTGCTGGCGCCCGGCCTGCGCCTGCCGGCCACGCGCGCGCTGGCGCAGTCGCTGGGCGTGTCGCGCGATACGGTGGAACAGGCGTATGCGCAGCTGCGCCTGGACGGGTATCTCCGGCGGCAGGCGGGATCGGGCAGTTTCGTGTCGCAGACGATAGGCGCCAGCTTGCTGGGCAAGCCGCCGCCGGCATCGCTGCCAGGGTCCGTGCAGCCGGTGGCGCTCAGCGCGCGCGGTGCGCAGATCCTCGCCAGCGGCGGCGTGGCCGACCAGCAGAGCGTGAAGGCATTCGCCACGGGCTTGCCGGAAACGCGCGCGTTTCCCGTCGACGTGTGGGAGCGCCTGCGGCGCCAGGCCGCCGGCGAGCACCGTGCCGGCGTGCTGCTGCACGGCGACCCGCAAGGCGCCGAACCTCTGCGCCAGGCCATCGCCGACTATGTGAACCTGGAGCGGGGCGCGCGCGCCACGGCCGGCCAGGTGCTGGTGCTGAGCAGCACGCGCCAGGCCCTGTACCTGTGCGCGCAGGTGCTGGCCGACGCGCACGGCCCCATCCTGATGGAGGACCCCGGCTATTTCGGCGCGCGCAAGGCGTTCGAAATGGCGCAGCTGCGCGTAGTGCCCGTGCCCGTCGATGCGCAGGGCCTGTCCATCGAGCACCTGCGCGCGGACCGCAGCGGGGCCAATACGGTGTACGTGACGCCGTCGCATCAATACCCGACGGGCGCCACCCTGGCGCTCGAGCGCCGCCTGGCCCTGACTGCCTGGGCTGCCGAGCGCCAGGGCTGGATCATCGAGGACGATTACGACAGCCAGTTCCACTACGCGGGCTTGCCGACGGCTTGCGTGCAGGGGCTCGACACGCAGCAGCGCACGATTTACCTGGGCACCTTCGCCAAGTCGCTGTACCCGGGCCTGCGCATCGGCTACATGGTGCTGCCGCCCGCGCTGGTCAAGCCGATGACGCATGCGCGCAGCATCCTCGATGGCCATACGCCGCAGCTGGACCAGCTGACGCTGGCCCGTTTCATCGCCGACGGCCATTTCGCGGCCCATGTGCGCGCCATGCGCAAGGTCTACGCCGTGCGCCGCGATGCGATGGCGCAGGCCGTGCAGCGGCATCTGCCGCACGTGGTCGCGGCGCAGCTGCCGCCGGGCGGCTTGCAGATGCCGTGTCTGCTGCACGGGGGCAGGGACGAGCTGGACACGATACGCCTGGCGGCGCAGGCGGGCATCGTGCTGCCGGGCCTGAGCCGGCTGTATGCGACGCCGCCGGAGCGGGGCGGCTGGCTGCTGGGCTTTGCCGCGCTCACGCCGCACGAGATCGACAGCGGCATCGTCCGCCTGGCCCGCGCGCTGGGCTGAACGCCAAAGTGGTCTGTTGAGTGCGTAGTAATTGGCCTGCTTCGGCAGTCCATCTGAAGATTAAGATGCCCCCTTTCGACTCTCAGGGAAGGGCATACGCATGCAGACCAGCTCCACATCCTCGGCGGTAAACGGCGACAGGCGCCAGGCGCGCTGGCGCGACCTGGCCGCCCCCATCACGGCGGCTTTCATTTCCGTCCTCGTCAACTATGGCGGCACTTTCGTGCTGGTGTTCCAGGCGGCCCAGCTGGCCCAGCTCAGCGCGGCGCAGACGGCGTCCTGGGTCTGGTCGCTGAGCATCGGCGTGGGCGTGACGGGCATCTGGCTCAGCTACCGCTACCGCGCACCCGTCATCACGGCCTGGTCCACGCCGGGCGTGGCCTTCCTGGCCACCGTGATGCCGCATACGCCGTATGCCGAGGTGATCGGCGCCTATATCGTGTCCGCCATCGCCTTCATCTTGCTGGGCATGTCCGGCGCCTTCGAGCGCCTGGTGCGGCTGATACCGGGCGGCATCGCCGCCGGCTTGCTGGCCGGTATCCTGCTGCAGTTTGGCGTGAATGCGTTTGGCGGCGCCAGCGCCGATCCGCTGCTGGTGGCGGTCCTGCTGCTGTCGTACGCCGTGCTGCGCCGCTTCACCGCGCGCTTTGCCGTGGTGGGCATCATGCTGATCGGCCTGGCCCTGCTGCTGGCGCAGGGGCGCATCGATGGGCAAGGCATAGCGCTGGCCCTGGCCGCGCCCGTGTTCGAGATGCCGCGCTTTTCCGTAGCGTCCCTGCTGGGCGTGGCGCTGCCCCTGTTCCTGATCACCCTGACGGGGCAATACATGCCCGGCATGCTGGTGCTGCGCAACGACGGCTACCAGGTCAGCGCCAATCCCATCCTGACGGTGACGGGGCTCGGTTCGCTGCTCATGGCGCCGTTCGGCGCGCATGCGTTCAACGTCGCCGCCATTACGGCTGCCATCTGCACGGGCAAGGATGCGCATGCGGACCCGTCGAAACGCTATGTCGCGGGGCTGGCCTGCGGCGTGCTGTACATTCTGGTGGGCATCTTCGGCGTCACCCTGGCCAGCCTGTTCATGGTCTTGCCGCGCCCCTTCATCACGGCGCTGGCGGGCCTGGCCCTGCTGGGCGCCATCGGCAACAGCCTGGCGCAGGCGATGGCGGACGTGCGCATGCGCGAAACGGCGCTGATCACTTTCCTGGCGACGGCCGCGAACGTGACCCTGCTGGGCGTGGGCGGCGCGCTGTGGGGGCTGGCGGCCGGGCTGGCGACGCATGGGCTGATGCATGGCTGGCGCAAGCCGGTGGCGCCCTGAGCGGAGAAATCGGCGATTTTTTGCCCATTTTGCCGGCCGCCGCATACAATTGCTGCCGCCCGTGCCCGTTGGCACCTTTTACCGGACGATCGGAACGATGGCCGAGCTCACTTCCCTGGCGCAGTATCTGCTGGCGATCACGCCCGCCTTCCTCGTCTGTGCTGCCTTGCTGCTGGCCGTTCCCCGGACGGTGCCGCTGCTGCGCGTGCTCGTGCATATCCTGTTTTTCGTGCTGGCGCGCGATGCGATGACGGCGCACGGCTACTGGCAGGTGGCGGCGGGCGGCTTGCGCTTCACGGCGCCGCCGCCGGTCTTGCTGGCGCTGGGCGCCATGTCGCTGGCCCTGATGGCAAGCACGTGCTGGCTGGAAAGCGAGGCGCGCCGCCAGATCCGCTGGTTCGGCACGCGGCCGCTCCTGTCCGTGCTGCTGGGCGTGGCGGGCGCCGTGCTGGTCGTCGCGCTGGCCACGGGCTTGAAAGCCCTGTCCGGCTTGCCGTCGCTGGCGCCCGTCGCGCCCTCGATGCTGCCCTTGCTGCTGGGTTTTGCGCTGGCGGCCAACTGTTATGAAGAATTGCTGTTCCGGGGTTTGCTGCAGCAGCAATTGCGCGCCTGGCTGCCGGCCTGGCGCGCGGCGCTGGTGTCGGGCCTGCTGTTTGGCCTGTGCCATGCTTTTCTCGCCACCACCGTCACGCAGGTGGGCGCGCCCATCCTCGTGTTTACCGTGATCGAGGGCGTGGTGGCGGGGCTGGTATATTGCCGTGCCGGTTTGCTGGGCGCGTCCCTGGCCCATGGCCTGGCGATTTTTGCGCTGGCCGCCGGCTGGGTATGATGCCTGTGGATTAATTTGATGAAGTGAAAGTGAAAATACCATGCCTGTCAGTTCCTACCTGAATACCCGTCCCGTGCTGGGCGAGCGCGTCTACCTGCATGACACGGCGCAAGTGATTGGCGATGTGCAGATCGGCGACGACTGTTCCATCTGGTGCAACAGCGTGCTGCGCGGCGACGTCAACCGCATCGTCATCGGCGAGGGCAGCAATATCCAGGACTTTTCCATGGGCCATGTGTCGCACAAGAATGCGGCCAAGCCCGACGGTTCGCCCTTGACCATCGGCAAGTACGTGACCATCGGCCATTCCGTGATCTTGCACGGCTGCACCATCGGCGACGAATGCCTGATCGGCATGGGCAGCATCGTCATGGATGACGTGGTGGTGGAAAAACACGTGATGCTGGGCGCGGGCAGCCTGGTGTCGCCGGGCAAGGTGCTGGAAAGCGGCCATCTGTACGTGGGCCGCCCGGCCGCCAAGGTGCGCGCGCTGACGCAGGCCGAGATCGCCTACCTGCGCTATTCGGCCGAGCACTATGTGCGCGTGAAGAACAATTACCTGGCGGGCCGCGACGACGCCTGATCGGGGGAGACGTCGAGCCGGCGCAGTTCCGGCCGCGGCGCCAGGTCGTGCGGCAGGCGCAGGCCGGAGACGAGGCCCAGGCGCCGCAACAGCAGCAGCACCCACCAGCCCGGGTCCCATTCGCCCGGCAGCAGGCCCAGCCTGGCCGAGCCCGGATAGGCGTGATGGTTGTTGTGCCAGCATTCGCCCATGGTCAGTAGCGAGGCCAGGCGGATATTGCGGCCCTGCACGGCGGCGCCATCGACGTGAAAGTGCATTTGCCCATGGTTGTGGGCGAAGTAGCCGATCAGCCAATGACCGAGCACGCCGGCGCTGACGCGCGCGCAGACGCCCCAGCACACCAGGCCCCAGCCGCCCCAGGCAAAGCACAGCACGGCCCACGGCAGTTGCTGCAGCATCCACGTGGCTTCCAGAAAACGGTAAAAGCCGTCGTGCGCGATGCGCGGCTCGATGGCGATGTGTGGCGGATGGGCGAGGTGCAGGCGGCAGTGGAGTTGCCACCAGGCATCACGCCAGAAGCCGGCGCCGTGGCGCAGATAGGGATGGCAGTCGGGCAGGCGCTGCGCATAGTCGCGCAGTTCGTGCTGGCGCAGCAGGCCCAGCGGACCGTTGAGGCCCACCAGCACGCCCAGGTAGACGAGCAGGTATGCCAGCCACTGCGGGCATTGAAAGCTGTCGTGGATCAGCTTGCGGTGGCTGCCCAGCGAATGGCCGAACAGCAGGACGATGGCCGTGCTGACGAGAAACAGCGCCACGCCCGTCCAGCTGAAGGCGAACAGGGCGCCGGCAAGGGCGCCGGCCAGCATGGCCGCCAGCCACAGCGATGGCAACGGCGCGTAGCGCACCGTGCCGTCCAGCACCGCGCCGGCGTGGCGGGCGCGGACGCGGTGGCTGTCCAGGCTGGCCGTCGGCATCAGCCCTTGGGGGCTGACGACGGTTGCGTGTACTTGTCGAAGTTGGTGATGTAATCGTTGAAGTTGTCGGTCAGCATGCGCTTGTACTGTTCCGTGAAGAACGCCACGGCGCCTTCCTTCTCTGCCTGCATCTTGGCCACGTCGTTGCTCTTGCTGGCGACGAGGAAGGCGTTGAAGCGGGCGGCCGCGTACAGCAGCGAGGTGGCCACTTCATTGCCGCCGCTGTGCATGCATTGCTCATTGGCCAGGGCGATGACCTGGTCGGCCCGTTCCCAGAATTCCGGGCCCGGTGCTGGTTTTGTCGTTGGTGTGCTCATAAAAATCCCTCATGAAAGTGCGCGCCAGTCTACACAGGGGGCCGCGGGCTGTCCAGCCGCGCGCCGCCCGTCAGGGCGCCTGCAGGATCTGTTCCAGCAAAACGGCCATCGGCTGGCGGATATCGAGCACGATGCCGGCCTCGTCTGCCTGCAGCGGCTGCAGGGTGCGCAGCTGGCTGTCCAGCAGGCTGGGCGGCATGAAATGGCCGGGCCGCTGCATGCGGCGTTCCAGCACCTCGCGGGGACCGTCCAGGTGGACAAAGCGCAGGGCCGGGTCGCCATCGCGCAGCACGTCGCGGTAGGCGCGTTTCAGGGCGGAACAGGACACCACGAGGCCGCCGCCTTGCGCGCGGGCCGTGGCGATGCGCTGGCGCAGGGCAGCCAGCCAGCCGGCCCGGTCGGCATCGTCGAGCGCCATGCCGGCCGCCATCTTGGCCACGTTTTCCGGGGAGTGCACGTCGTCGCCCTCCACGTAGGGCACGCCCAGCGCGGCGGCCAGCAGGGTGCCGACGGCGCTCTTGCCGCAGCCGGACACGCCCATCACGACCCAGCGCACGGCGGGCGCGCCCACGCTCATGGCGCCGAGACGATGACGGTGACGCGGCGGTTTTCCGCCTTGCCCGTCTTGCTGGCGTTCGAGGCCACGGGCTTGCTCATGCCCAGGCCCTTGACGATGATGTTGTCGCGTGGAATGCCCGAGGCGCTCATGGCGTCGGCCACCACGTTGGCGCGCGCCAGCGACAGCTTGTTGTTGTACGCTTCCGTGCCTTCGTTATCCGTATGGCCTTCCACGCGCATGTGGGTAATGCCCACTTTCAGCAGGGCCGCGCTGATTTTCTGGATGGCGGTGCGGCTGGGCGGCGTCAGCTTGGCCGCGTCGAATTCAAACAGCAGCTTGTCGGTAAAGCTCAGTTCCCAGCCTTCGTCCGTCTGGTTGAAGCCCTGTTCCTTCAAGGTGGCGACTTGCTCGGCGTTGAACAGCGGTTTTTTCTCGGGCGTGCTCTGGCAGGCGGCCAGCAGGCCCAGCATGAACAGACCGAGGAAGCCGAGGCGTAATTGCTTGTAGAGGAATTGCATGGTGTTGCTCCTTGGGGGTCAGGGGTGAGTGTGGGGTTGCGGCAGGCGCGCCACCTGGCGCGTGCCGCGCTGCGCCTGCTTGGCGCGGTACATGGCTTCGTCCGCCGCGCCCACCAGCGAGGCGGCGTCGACGGCGTGATCGGGGAAGACGGCCACGCCGATCGTGAGCGAGCTGACGATGCTGTTGCCGGTAGGCAGTTCAATGGCTTGCGCCATGGCGGCGATGATGTTGTCGGCGATGTGCATGGCGTCGCTGCTGTTGCGCAGCGGCTTGAGCAGGATGGCGAATTCGTCGCCGCCCAGGCGCGCCACCAGGTCGCCTTCGCGCAATTGCTGCTTGATGCGCGCCGCGATCGTCACCAGCACGCGGTCGCCCGAGGCATGGCCGAAGGTATCGTTGATGTACTTGAAGCGGTCGCTGTCGAGGAACAGCACGGCCACCTTGCCATTGCCGATGCGCGCTTCGAGGATGGCGCGCTCCAGCTCTGCTTCCATGAAGGCGCGGTTCGACAAGCCCGTCAGGCTGTCGTGGTTGGCGCGGTGCGACAGCGAGGCGTTTTCCTTCTGCAGATGGCTTTGCCACGCTTCCAGTTCGTCGAGCAGGGCGTTGAAGTCGTCATTGAGCTGGTTCAGTTCGGCGATATTGGCCGGCGGCACGCGCAATTCGAACGAGCGGTCGCGCCGCACGCGGTGGGCCGTTTCCGCCAGGTGGCGCAGGGGCGAGGTGATTTCCGTTTCCATGCGGCGCGACAGGCGCACGGCCACGGCTAGGCTCAGCAGCAGGCAAGCCAGCAGGCAGGTCAGCCCGCTGAGCAGGAAGGGCAGCAGGCTGCGGCTGTGCGGCACCAGCTTGATGCTGCCGATGACCTGTTCGTCGTGGGCAATGGGGAAGGTCAGCGACTCGGGCAGCATCCAGCCCGTCAGCGCGCGTTCGATGTAGTAGCGGGTGCCGTGTTCGCCCCGCTCCCAGCGGGCCAGCACCTTGCCGGCCTTGTCGCTGACCTGCGCCCGGTCGATGTCTTCATTGACGCCGATCAGGGCCAGCGCTTCGCGGGCGGCCTGGGAGTCGCCAAAGACGACGGCCGCTTCCACCGTGTAGCTCATCGAACGGGCCACCAGGCGCAGGTTCTGGTCCGAATACACGCGCAGGGCCAGCAGCGCCACGGCCGTCAGGGTCAGGCCGGCCGCCAGCACGGCGATCAGCGATACGCTCAGGTGGGCGCGCCGCAGCACGCTGTCGAGCGTGGGGCGGGGCTTGCGCGCCAGCTGGCGGGGCAGGCTGGCGCTCATGGCGGCGGTCCCTTGCGACGTGCAATTTGCAAGGCGTTCGGATGCACGCGCAGGCCGCTGCGGGCGATGGCGTCGAGGTTGACGTCAAAGCCGATCTGCGCCTCGGACAGGCGCAGGCAGAACATGGTGCCCACGGTGCAGGACGTGCCCGGTTCGGCAACCGATAAAATCGGCTTGCCGATGACTTGCGCCAGCAGGTGCTCGCGTTCGCCCTCGGGCAGGCTGCCCAGGTAGACGACGTCGCATTCGCCGGCCGCGGCCGTTGCCGCCGGGATCTTCACGCGGATGCGCTGGCCCAGGCTGGACGCGGGCGTATCGACGATGGCCGCCCCGTAGCGGGGCGTGCCGAGCATGCAGACGCGCACTTCGGGGCGCGCCACGGGCCAGCGCACATAGCTGATGATGCCGAACAGGACCTGGGCCACCTCGGCCGGCCGCCGGGCGTCGGCCGCCGCGCCCGCCTGCGCCCCTGCCTGCGCCCATGCGGCGGCCGGCGCCAGTGCCGTACCGGCGAGCAGCGCGGCCAGCAGCACAGGGGCGAGCAGGACTGGCAGCGCGGTGCGCTGCCGGTGGCGGGGGGAGGAGGGCACGGCGTCGGGTGTCTTTATTCGGGTCGGGTGGCTAGTCAAATTGTTACTCTTCAGTACAGACTCTACGGAAGTCCATGCTGAAAGTAAATCACGGCGCTACGCCATACAACCTTGCATTATAAACACGAATGTTAAAACTTGCATTCCTTACCATGAGAATTACTTATCAACACTGCCGCGGCGGGCCAGAGTGTTGCTATTCTTCCAGTGTCGCCTCCAGCAAATCGATTTCGCGCAGCAGGCGCAAATGGATGGTGTCGTCCAGTTCGCCCGAGATGCGGCGGCGGAACAGTTCATCGCGCTCCGCATTGAGCGCTTCCAGGCGCAGCGCCCGCTCGGTGCGGGCCAGTTCCTGCAGCCGCATCGCCTCGTCGTTGCTGCTTTCGCCATACGCGAGGCGGCGCCGGTAGGCTTCGATCAGGCGGTTGGCCGCCTCGGTGACGACTTGCTGCTTGTCATTCTTGTCGATGCCCTCGCAGACTTTTTCCAGCCGCGCGATGGCCGCCTCGGCCGCAGAGGCGCGGGCATTGCGCTCTTCCGTCGAGCGGCGCGCGGGCGGCGAGAACACCAGGCCCTTGGTCAGCAGGGGCAGGGTGACGCTGGCCAGTATCAGCGACAGCAGAATCACGCCCATGGCCAGGAAGATGACGAGGTCGCGCGCGGGGAAACGATTGCCGTCAGGCAAAAACAAGGGCAGGGTCAGGATGCCGGCCAGGGTCAGCGCGCCGCGCACGCCCGCAAACGAGGCCACCAGCAGCAACCGCAGGCTGGGGCGCGCCAGCAGGGCCGCATCCTTCGGTTCGCCCGCCATTTTCTTGTGGTGCTTGAACAGGGTGAGCTTCATGGAGATGAAGACCCAGATGAAGCGCATGAAGGTCAGGCCCACCGTGATGGCGACGACGAACAGGGGCAGTTTCCAGGCGCTGCCGGCGCCCACTTCCATCGAGGCGGCGGGCAAGCCGGCAACGGTGGCGGGCAGCTGCGCGCCCAGCATGACGAAGATCACGCCGTTCAGGACCAGTTGCACGGTATCCCAGACGGCCTTGCGCTGGGTGCGCGTGGCGGCCAGCGGCCGGCCGATCAGGTCGGCGTAATGCATGGACACGCCCGCCGTGGCGGCGGCCAGGATGCCCGAGCCGTGGATTTGCTCGGCGCCCAGGTAGGCGGCAAACGGAATCAGGATGCTGATCAGGATCTGCAGGCCCGGCTCTTCGCCGACCTTGCTCACCAGCCATTTATTCGCCAGGCCCACGCCCCACGAGATGGCCAGGCCGATGACGATGCCGCCGCCCGCTTCCTGCAGGAAACTCAGCGAGGCGGCGCCGATGGAAAAGCCGCCCGTCATCATGGCGCCCACGGCAAACGTGAAGCAGACGAGGCCCGAAGCGTCGTTGAGCAGCGATTCGCCTTCGAGGATGTGCATCAGGCGCGGCGGGATCGGGTTGCCGGCCGCAATCGCCGACACGGCCACGGGGTCCGTGGGCGACAGGATGGCGCCCAGCGCGAAGGCGACGGCCAGCGGCACGCTGGGAATCAGCCAGTCGATGAAGAAACCCATGCCCAGCACGGTAAACAGCACGAGGCCGATGGCCAGCATCAGGATCGAGCGCGCATCGGAAAAGAAGGCGCCCTTGGGAATGCGCCAGCCATCGAGAAACAGCAGCGGCGGAATGAAGAGCAGGAAGAAGATGTCGGGATCGAGCGGCACTTGCACGCCAAACACGGCCAACCCCGTGCCGCCGGCGATCTGGATCAGGGGCAGCGGCAGCTTGACCCAGCGCGAGCGGGCGATGAAGCCGCACAGGACGACGGTCAGGACGAGGATGAGGATAATGGTAACGGTATGCATGAAGAGAGCGGCGGCGTGCTGAAACGCTGATTATAAGGCGCAGCCCGTTCGCGGCGTTGCCTGCGTGTCATTGCGTACATACAACAAGTCACAATCGCGGTAAGATTGTCACAATCTGCGCTACCGCCGCCGTCCGTGCGCGGCAGGCGCGTGCCCAGCCTTTTACCGGACTCCTGCTTTGCTCAAGAAAATCTTCACCGGCCTGCTGCTGTTGCTGGCACTGCTCATCGTGGCGGCGCTGGCTGCCTACCTGTATTACTGGCGTCCCGCGCTGGCACCCGTCAACCCGCCTGCCGCCACGGCATTCTCCCCGCAAGTGGTGGAGCGGGGGCGCATCCTGGCCGGCATGGGCAATTGCGCCGCCTGCCATACGGCCACGGGCGGCGCCGACTACGCGGGCGGCCACGGCCTGGCCACGCCGTTCGGCACGATCTATGCAACGAATATCACGCCCGACGCGCAAACGGGCATCGGCCGCTGGTCGCTGGCCGCGTTCCAGCGGGCCATGCGCGAAGGTGTGGGCCGCGATGGCGCCCACCTGTATCCCGTCTTTCCGTACACCCATTTCAATCTCGTCTCGGAGACGGACCTGACGGCCCTGTACGCATATTTCATGACGCGCCCGCCCGTGTATGCGGTTGCGCCCGCCAATACCGTGCCGTTTCCCTTGAATCTGCGTCCCTTGCAGGCGGGCTGGAAGTTGCTGTTCTTCAAGCCAGCGACATTCCAGCTTGATCCTGCGCAAGGCCTGGACTGGAACCGGGGCCGCTATCTGGCCGAAGGCCTGGCCCATTGCGCCGCCTGCCACACGCCGCGCAATGCGCTGGGCGCCGAGATCGCCGCTTCGTCCTACCTGGGCGCGTCCATCGATCGCTGGTATGCGCCGGCCTTGACCAGCGCCAACACGGCACCGCTGCCATGGACGCAGGATGAGCTGTATGCCTTCCTGCGCACGGGGGCGACGGCCCTGCACGGCGTGGCGGCCGGGCCCATGTCGGCCGTCGTGCACGAAGGCATGGGCGCGTCGCCCGATAGCGATATCCGCGCGCTGTCCGTGTATTTTGCCGGCGTTGCCGGCGCTGCCGGGCGCAAGGTGGATATCGACGCCGTGATCGAGGCGGGCATCGCCCGTTCGCAGCGGGTCAGCCTCGTCGACAACGACCGCGGCGCCAGCCTGTACGTGGCCGCCTGCGCGTCGTGCCATTCGAACAGCGACGGCCGGCCCGTGGCCCTGCGTCCGGAACTGAGCCTGAACAGCGCCGTCAGCGCACCCGATCCCGCCAACCTGATCCAGGTGATATTGCACGGCATCAGCAAGGACGCGGCCATGCCCGGCGTGCTGATGCCCGGTTTTGCCGCCTCGCTGACGGACAACGACGTGGCCCAGCTGGCCGCCTATCTGCGCCGCAGCCGCAGCCACCAGCCCGCCTGGACGAACCTGGAAGGGGCCGTGGCGCGCGCGCGTGCCGCCGTCCGTGCGGCACCTGGTGCCGCCAAGTAATTACTGAAAGACATCATGCATACGATTATCGTCAATGGCCAGCCCTTCAGCACGGAAGCGGATGCCGAAACCCCGCTGCTGTGGGTGCTGCGCGACGAAGCCCATTTGACAGGCACCAAGTTTGGCTGCGGCATCGGCATGTGCGGCGCCTGCACCGTGCATGTGGATGGCCGCGCCATGCGCTCGTGCATCACCCCCATTTCCGCCGTGACGGGCTGCGCCATTACCACCATCGAAGGCTTGTCGCCGGACGGCACGCACGCGCTGCAGCGGGCGTGGGTCGCCACGCAGGCGCCCCAGTGCGGCTATTGCCAGTCGGGCCAGATCATGCAGGCCGCGACCTTGCTGCGCGACTATCCGCAGCCGACGGATGCGAATATCGATGCCGTCATGAGCGGCAACCTGTGCCGCTGCATGGCGTATGTGCGCATTCGCAAGGCCATCAAGCTGGCGGCCGGCATGCAGGAGGCGCCTGGTGTTTAAGTTACCGAAAGAAAATTCTGCTGCCCGTCCCAGCTCGCTGGGCCGGCGCGGTTTCCTGATCGCCGCCGCCGGCACGGGGTTTACCTTGGCTTTCCTGCGCGCCGACAGTTCCCTGGCCGACAGCAAGGTGGCGCGCGTGCCGCCTGCCAGGCTCGCCGCGCCCGTGTTCGACCCCAGTATCTGGTTCGAGATCGGCGGCGACGGCATCGTCACCGTGAATATCGCCAAGGCGGAAATGGGCCAGCACATCGGCACGGCCCTGGCGCGCATCGTGGCCGAGGAATTGGAAGCGGACTGGAGCAAGGTGCGCCTGCATTACGTGGATACGGACCCGAAATGGGGCTTGATGGTGACGGGCGGCAGCTGGTCCGTCTGGCAGAATTTCGACCCGCTCAGCCGTGCCGGCGCGGCCGGCCGCATCGCGCTGGTCGAGGAGGGCGCGCGCCTGCTGCGCGTGCCCGTGTCCGCCTGTCACGCCAGGCTGGGCGCCGTGCATGGCCGGGGACGGTCGATCGGCTATGGCGAGATCGTGCGCCGTGGCAAGCTGGCGCGCCAGTACACACCGGAACAATTGAAAGCCATCGTGCTGAAGACGCCGCAGCAGCGCAGCCTGATCGGCCAGAATGTGCAGGCGCTCGACATTCCCGCGAAAACGAATGGCACGGCCGTGTACGGCATCGATGCGCACGTCGAGGGCATGTTGTATGCGCGTCCGAAGATCCCGCCCACGCGCTACGGCTCAAAAGTGGTGTCCATCGATGACACGGCCGCGAAAAAGGTCAAGGGCTACCTGCGTTCGGTGGCCTTGCAGGACCCCAGCGGCACGGTGCCCGGCTGGGTCATGGTGGTGGCCGACACGTATGCGGCCGCCATGCGCGCGGCCGACCTGGTGCAGGTGAAATGGCGGGCCGGCGCGGCTGCCCACGTGTCGGAGCAGGATATCGTCAACTACGCCGCCAAGCAGCTGGCCGATGCGACGCTGGGCGCCCGCGTGGTCGACGACGACGGCGTGGAGCAGGCGTTCAAGGAGGCCAGTCTGCAACTGGAACGCCATTACACGACCAGCACCGTGCTGCATTTCCAGCTGGAACCCGTGAATGCCGTGGCGCAGGAAGTCGACGGTGTCTGGCACATCCATGCGGGCAACCAGTGGCAATCGCTGATCCTGCCCGTGCTGGCGCAGGCCCTGAAGGTGCCGGAAAGCCAGGTAGTGCTGCATACCTATCTGCTGGGCGGCGGTTTCGGGCGGCGCCTCAATGGCGATTACTGCGTGCCGGCCGCGCTGGCCGCGCAAGCCGTGGGGCGTCCCGTCAAGATGATCTGCACGCGCTCCGACGACGCCCGTTTCGATTCGCCCCGTTCGCCGTCCGTGCAGCATGTGCGCATGGCGTTCGACGACGCGGGCAAGGTGTCGGCGATGGTGCACGAGGCCAGCGCGGGCTGGCCCACGCAAGCGATGATACCGGCCTTGCTGGCCAAGGATAAGCAGGGCCATCCCTATGATCCGTTTGCCATCGCCGGCGCCGACCACTGGTACACGGTGGGCGCGCAGCGCGTGCGGGCCGTGTCGAACGACCTGGCCAACAGCAGTTTCCGTCCCGGCTGGCTGCGCTCCGTGGGGCCCGGCTGGACGAATTGGGCGGTGGAAAGTTTCATGGATGAGGCGGCGCAGGCGGCCAAGGTCGATCCGCTGGCATTCCGCTTGTCCCTGCTGCAGACGACGGGCCGCAATGCGGGCAGCGCGCCGAATGCCGTCGGCGGCGCCGCGCGCCTGGCCCACGTGCTGCAGCGGGTGGCGGACAAGGCCGGCTGGGGCACGGCCATGCCGCCCGACACGGGTCTGGGCATCGCCGCCACGTTCGGCCAGGAGCGCGACATGCCCACCTGGACGGCGTGCGTTGCCAGAGTGAAAGTGGACCGCAGCACTTGCATGGTGAAAGTCGAAAAGCTGTTCATGGTCATCGACGCGGGCAGCATCGTCGATCCCGATGGGGCGCTGGCCCAGGCGGAAGGGGGCGCCCTGTGGGGCGTGAGCATGGCCTTGCATGAAGGCACGGCTTTCCTCAATGGCGAAGTGAAGGATACCAACCTGAATACCTACACGCCCCTGCGCATGGCCGACGTGCCCGAGCTCGATATTGAATTTGTTGCCAGCACGCAAACGGCGACGGGCATGGGCGAGCCGCCGACGACGGCCGTGGCGCCCGCCATCGGCAACGCCATCTTTGCCGCCGTGGCGTCGCGCGTGCGGCATTTGCCGATCCGCCCGGAAGCCGTGCTGAAGGGGCTGGACCGGCACGGCGCCGTCTGATGCCGGCGCGCGGCAAATTTGCCGTACGCCGCGCGTGAACGGACGCAGGCTGGTACACTGAGGCTTGCCGCTCAAGGCGCGCAGGCGGCGCCCGGTCCGGCAAAATCAGCGCGACAGCAGTGTGATTTCAGCTTGAATTCAGCTTGATGTGAGCTTGATCCCAGCTCGATAGCGGAGGCAGCCATGCAAGAACAATTTGTCAGCATCACAGCCGATGAACTTCAAATGGACGGCGTGCTTGAAATGCCCGAACGCCCGGTCGGCATCGTCCTGTTTGCCCACGGCGCGGGCGCCGATAGCGATTACCTGGGCGCCTCCAGCCACGCCACTTCCCAGGATTTCCTGCGAGCGGGCATCGCCACCTTGCGCTTCGACCAGGGCGGCGTCGAGCCTGGCGGCGGCAGCAATGGCCACGCGTATTTCGTGCGCAGCGATATCGTGCTGCTGGCGCGCCAGCTGGAAAAAGCCCTGGGCTGGCTGCAGATGGACCCGTCCACGCGGCGCCTGCCCTGCGGCCTGTATGGCTATGGCACCAGCGCAGCCGTCGTGATGCAACTGGCGGCCTGGCGCAGCGGGGAAATCGCCGCGCTGGCCGTCTGCGATGGCCAGGTGGAAATGGCCGGCAAGGCGGCGCTTGAAAACGTGCGCGTGCCATCGTTGCTGATCGTGGGCGGGCGCGACCCCGACGTGGCGGGCCTGAACCGCATGGCGTTCGCCGCCTTGCGCTGCGACAAACAACTGGAACAGATCGCCGCGCCGGGCGGCCCCGACACGCGGCACCAGGCCGCCCTGCTGGCCACGGACTGGTACACGCGCCATTTCAACGGGCATACCAGCACCACGCAATAGGGCGGTCAGGCAAGGGCGCGCAGATTCCTCGCATGGAAGCGCACGTGCTCTTCCATGAAGCTGGCGATGAAGTAATAGCCATGGTCATAGCCGGCATGGCGGCGCAGCTGCAATGGCTGGCCGGCGTCGCGGCACGCCGCCTCGAACACGTCCGGATACAGTTGCTCGGGCAGGAATTTGTCGGCCAGGCCCTGGTCGATCAAGATGCCTTCGGGAAATAGTGCGGGCTTGTCCTGCCGGCCGCGCATCAGCGCGCTGGCGTCGTATTGCTGCCAGCTGGCCGCGTCGCTGCCCAGGTAGCCCGTGAACGCCTTCTTGCCCCATGGACACTGGCTCGGTGCGGCGATGGGCGCGAAGGCCGAGACGGAACGGAACAGTTCCGGGTTGCGCAAGGCCAGCACCAGCGCGCCGTGGCCGCCCATCGAGTGGCCGAAAATGCCCGTGCGCTGCGCGTCGATGGCCAGTTCCTGCTCCAGCAGGGCGCGCAATTCCAGGATGTAGCTGTACATGCGGTAGTGGCTGTTCCATGGCGCCTCGGTGGCGTCCACGTAGAAGCCGGCGCCCATGCCGAAATCCCACGCGTCGCTCTCGCCCGCGATGTTTGCGCCACGGGGGCTGGTGTCGGGCGCGATCAGGATCAGGCCTTCCTCGGCCGCCACGCGCTGGGCGCCGCCCTTGATCATGAAAGTTTCTTCCGTGCAGGTCAGGCCCGCCAGGTAAAACAGGGCGGGGCGTTTGGTGCTGGCCGTGGCGCCTGGCGCCGTGTCCGGAATGAAGGCCGAGAAACGCATGGGCAAGCCGATGGCTTGCGCATCGTGGCGATAAAAGCGTTGTACGCCGCCAAAACAGGCGTGTTCACTCAACAGTTCCAGCATGAATTCTCCTCGTCAATCCCATAGTATAGCGAGAGTGACGCCGCGCTGAGCCGGGATCAGTCCAGCATGGCCGTTAATGCAGGCAAGATGTCCTGTGCCGGCGCTTCCGTCTTGAATGCCAGCAAATGGTCGGCGCGCGTCTTGCCCAGGTTGATGGCGGCCACGGGCTTGCCCGTTTCGGCCGCCATGCGGCACAGGCGAAAGCTGGAATACACCATGACGGACGAGCCGACCACCAGCAGGGCGCTGGCGCCGCGCATCTTGTTCTCGGCCTCGGCCGCGCAGGCGGCGGGCACGCCATCGCCGAAAAACACCACGTCGGGCTGCAGGGTACCACCGCAGCGGGGACAGGCGGGCACGTGGAAGGCGGCCAGTTGCGACGGCTCCAGCAAGGCATCGCCGTCGGGTGCCGGCGTGGCCGTGGCGCCCAGCATCTGCGGATTGTCCCGTTCGAGCTGATCCTGGATCAGGCGGCGCGTGTGGCGGGTGCGGCAATCGAGGCAGACCACGCCATGTATGCTGCCGTGCAGTTCCGTGACGGCGGCGCTGCCTGCCTGCTGATGCAGGCCATCCACGTTTTGCGTGACCAGGCCGCCGATGCGCTGGCGCTGGCCCAGTTGCGCGATGGCCAGGTGGCCCGGATTCGGCACGGCGCGCGCCAGGGCCGGCCAGCCCACCATGCTGCGCGCCCAGTAGCGGCGGCGCACGGCTTCCTGGCGGCGAAAATCGGGGCCTTGCACGGGAGCGTTGCCATGCCGCACGCCTTCCGTGTCGCGGTAAGCCGGAATGCCGGACGCCGTGCTGATGCCGGCGCCCGTCAGCAGCAGCACGTCGGGATGGCGGTGCAGGAACTGCGCCAGCTGCTTGAGGGCGGGCGTGTCGCTGGCGTGAAGCTGGCTGGCGGTGGGAAAGTTTTGCATGATGCGCCATGCTAACCGAAAAGCACGGCACCGTTGCAGGGGAGCTGTTTATTCCAGCTTCATGCCGAAACGCTGCAGCCGCGGCTGCCAATGCTCCTCGATGTTGGCCGAGACGAGGATGCGTTCGGCCTTGCCGATCAGCAGATTGCGGGGCACAAAGCCGAAATAGCGCGAGTCGGCGCTGTTGTCGCGGTTATCGCCCAGCATGAGGAAATGGTCGGCCGGCACCGTCACGGGAGCAAAGCTGCGCGCGGCGCCTGCGATCTGCGGCAAGACCTGGATGCGGTGCTGTTCGGTCTGGTTGCGCTCGCGGATGCGCCGGGCCGTCAGCTGGCCTACGTGGGCGATGGTTTCAGGCGCCGTATCGAGCGCCGTGTATTGGGCGGGCTGGCCGTTGATGACCAGCTGTTCCTCGCGCATTTCCACCGTGTCGCCGGGCAGGGCGATGATGCGCTTGATCAGCCGCGTGCCGTCTTTCGGCGAGGAAAAGGTGACGATGTCGCCTCGCTGCGGTTCGCCCAGGCGCTGCAGCACGATGTCGGTCAGCGGCACTTTCAGGTTGAAGGCCAGGCGGTTGACGAAGACCACGTCGCCTTCGAGCAGGTTGGGGCGCATGGATGCCGAGGGAATGGGATTCCAGTCCGCCACGGCCGTGCGGAACACGCCGAACAGCAGGAGAAACATCAAAAAACCTTTGTTTGCGCGCATCCATGTGCTCATAGCGGTTCTTTCGCCGGGCGGTACCCGTGATGGTGAAGGGAGGCGCCATTGCCGCTGGCGCCCTATCACGATGCACGGCAAGACTGAAGCGAGTCTTAAATGAGGGCAACGGGGAGGCCCATGCGCAGGCAAATGGCAGCGACGGCGTGCGCGATGGCGTGCCGCTGTTGCGTGCACGCATCATCCTGTCCTAGCGATGCTGGCACGGTGTATGCGTGTCGTCGTTGCCATTTGGCAGGCGCTTGCTGTGCATGTCATCCCACAGCTCGCCGAGCGCCATCAGCAGGCCGCCGGCCACGAAGGGGATCGCCACCAGCCATGGAATGGTGTCGAGCCAGGGACCGAGCAGGATGGCCGAGGCCACGGCGATGACGATGGCGCTGTACCAGAAGCGGCGCGGATGCTGGAGCGTGAACAGGTAGTGAAGGTCGTTCATAAATCCTCCTTGGTGAGTATGCGGAACAGCCGGGCGGCCAGAATGCTGCTGACGGCGATGACGATGCAGCCGTCCAGGAAAAACAGCACCTTGCCAACTAGGTGCATGCCCTGTATGAGGTAGGTGGGCAGTTCCCGCGCTTCCGCCCACTGTGTCATGCGTGCCAGCACGATGGCGGCGGCAAAGATAACGACGGCCAATGCCAGCACCAGCAGCACGTGTTCGAACAGGCGTAGCCGCAATTTCATGTTGGATGTGTCAAGGTGTGGAAGATTCCTGGACCTTGACGTTATCAGTCCAATATCACGCTGCTTTGCGTTGTGACAAAGTCGCAAGCGATAGCCTGAAAACTGCGTTGACGCCGGAACATGCGGCTATTGGAACGCCTTGATGACGGCGTCCAGCTTGACCTTCAGCGACTTGTCGTGCGCGTGGATGGGCGGCACTTCGCGTGGCACGCCCAGCAGCTGGTAGACGGCGGTCTGCGCCGCGCGCACCGAGTATTCCACGGTGAACACGACATCGTCGGCGATTTCCACGAACTGGCTGACGAAGGCCAGGTTGACGGAGCCGGCCGGCACGGGCAGGGGACGGTCGCCTTTCGCGCGGGGCATGAACATGCTGGTGATGTAAGGCATGCGGCAGGGAATGCAGTTGGCCGTGGCCATGATGTCGAGGTCGAAGTTCAGGTGGCCGCACAGCTCGCGCAGGATGTCTGCGCCGCTGCAGTCGGACATGGGCTTGGCGACGAAGTTGCCGATGCGGTCAGGGTGCAGCGCATAGCCCCAGAACACGTGCACGCCCGCGGGCTGGCCGGCGAAGTGGGGCTGGTGCGCCAGCACGATGGACATGAGCCAGTTGCTGTCCTTGAAAGTGACGAGGCCGCCCGTGCCCGCGCTGTTGCCCGTAAATTGCTCCATCCGCTCGAAGAAGGCGCCGTCCTTCAGGGTGACCGTGTACGAGGCCCAGTACGATTCGGGGATGCTGCTGTTGAAGGCGGCCGGACGGCCCAGTGCCGGCCGGCCCTCGGCCAGCTTTTCCCACAGGCGCCAGCCTTGGCTGTCGTTCTTCGTGCGCCGGGCCGGGGCGACGTGCATGCTGCCATAGCTCGAGGCATCCGTCATCGAGGCGTTCTGGAAAAAGACCAGGTCGCTGTCGGCGACAGGAATCACGTCGGCCAGGCCGCGGCGCTGGCAGGCGATGGCGGTGGCGCTCAGGCGGCCGTCGCATTCCTGTACGGCGATATCGGTCACCGTGCAATCCATGATCAGGTTCACGCCCTGCTCCTGCAGCCACGCGACCAGCGGGCGCACCAGCGAATCGTACTGGTTGTAGACGGTGCGCTTGACGCCGGCCAGGGTGTCGATGCGCGAAAACTCCAGCATGAAGCGGTGCAGGTAGCGCTTGAACTCGACGGCGCTGTGCCAGGGCTGGAAGGCAAACGTGGTGGCCCACATATACCAGAACGGGGTGTCGAAGAATGCGGGCGAGAGCCAGTCCGTGATGGCGCTGCTGCCCAGCGTGTCTTCGTCCGCTTCCGCCAGTTTCAGCAACTCCAGCCTGTCCTGCATGGAAAAGCCCATGCTGCTGACATCGACCTTGAAACGGTTGCGGTCGACCAGGCGCGCGCGCGAGTGGGGCAGGTGCCGTTCATTGAAGGCGATGGTTTCGTCGTAGACGCTCTGGCCCGCATGCTCGAGCGAGGGGATGCTCTTGAACAAGTCCCACGTGCATTCGTAGTTGTCGGTGGTCAGCATGCGCCCGCCGCGCAAGGTGTAGCCATCGTCGGCATTGCCGCCGCCATCGAGGCTGCCGCCGGTCACGGGCGAGGCTTCGAAGATGGTGATGTTGCTGCCTTGCATACCCCCGTCGCGTATCATGAACGCGGCCGCGGCCAGCGCGCCGATGCCGCCGCCGACGAGGTAGGCTTTTTTGTCTGTAGTGCGCATGGTGTTCCCTGAGTGTGAGTGCATCCGCGTGCGCGAAAAGCGGGCAGGCGGCATGGCCGGTGCCGCGCCATATTTGCCTATTTTACAACATCAGGGGAGGGGAGTCCGTTCGATCGAGCAATTGCTCGGTTTTTAGCGGGTGCCGGCGTCGTCCTTGCGCCGTTCAAAGTACAGCAAATCCGACCACGCATCCTGGAAGAACATGGCTTTTTCCGAGCGGCCATACTGGTGAAAGCCGTTGCGCTGCATGACGGCGACCGAGCCCAGGTTTTGCGGCCGCGCCGTCGCTTCCAGGCGCCACAGGTCCAGTGGACCGAACGCTTCTTCCAGCAGCAGAGCGACCACGCGCGTGGCGTAGCCGCGTCCACCGAACCGTTCGCCGATGCGATAGCCGAGTACTGCCTTGTTGAAGTACGGGCGCGTGACGGCCGTCAGGTTGACCCTGCCGATGATCTGCCCGTCCAGCTTGGCGAGGTACTGGTAAGCCTGGTCTTGCTGGCGCTCGCGCTGCGCCTGCTCGATGGCGGCGGCGATGGCTTCCTTTCCGTAATAGGACGGTGCGCGCGCCGTGACCCAGTTTTCAAAATAGGCGCGGTTTTCCAGTTCGAAGGCCAGCAAGGCGGGCAGGTCGGCGCTGGAGGGGGGAAGCAGCTGAAGGCGTGTCAGGTCTGGCATGGGATCGTGTGGGAAAGCGATGCGCCATTATAATCAGCTTGCGCATTTTGCCGCACATGCATGAATTCATGAAGGAGCAGCATGCTGTCCCATATTTGCCTCGGCACCAACGACTTTCCCCGCGCTTACGCGTTCTACACGGCCCTGCTGGGAGAGCTGGGCTTGATCGAAAAATTCCATGACCGGGACAAGCCCTGGGCGGGCTGGATGGCGCAGGATGCGCCGCGGCCCCTGTTCGTGCTGACGGCGCCGCACGACGGCTTGCCGGCCGCTCCCGGCAATGGCCAGATGACGGCCTTGCTGGCGGCCAGCCGCGCGCAGGTGGACCGCTGCCACCAGGCCGCGCTGGCGCTGGGCGCCGTGTGCGAAGGGCCGCCCGGCCTGCGGCCCCATTACCACGCCCATTACTATGGCGCCTACTTCCGCGACCTCGATGGCAACAAGCTGTGCGTGTGCTGCCACGCGGGGGAATAAGTCAGCGCGGCCCCCACACGTCGGCTTCCGTCCAGCCCAGTTCCGCAAAATCCTGCGCCCGCTCGTCCGCTTCGCCGGCGCAATAGAATTCATCGAGCTGGGGCGGCGCGATGCGCGTGCCGGCCAGCATGGCGTGCACCTGCCCCCGGTGGTGGATCTGGTGCTGGAACACATGCGCGAGCATGCGCAGGCGCGTCTCCACTTGCGGCGTGTCGCGCAGTATCGTCACGGGCCGCGCCAGGTCCGCGTCGCACAGGCTGCGGCAATGGGCGATCAGGCGCAGGTCCGACGCGCGCTGCGCCGCCTGCAGCGCGGCGCAATCGCTAAACGGTTCGTCCTGTTCGAAGAATACATAGCAGTCGGCATGGGGCGCCTCGCCGCGCAGCTCGCGTTCCAGTGCGTCGAGATAAAACCAGTCGCACGTCAGGATGTGGTTCAGGGTGAACTGGATGGTGGGAAAAAAGCTGACGCGCGTGGCCTGGAACTCGGCCTGGGTCAGCTGGGCGCATGCCTTCAGCAGGCGGTGGTTGGCCCAGGCGTTGTTATACGCCTGGCTGGTGACGTACTGGGCCAGCATATTGTTCATGATTTGCCTTGCAAAGCAGGGGAAGCTGCGGGAGTGCTACTGTAGCAGCTTGCGGCGGCTGGACAAGGCGGGCCACGCCCGCCGCACCGGCGTTGCCGTCATCAAGTAAAATCGCGGCGCGGATGTCGCGATAGTGATGCATATGGGGCTGGATAGCAAAATGGGTTGGATAGGAAAATTACTGAACGGCGGCGATGAAAAAAGCAAGCCTGCGTCCGTCACGGCAGCGGCGGCGCCCGAGATGACGGGGCCGCCAGCGACCATCGCCGAGATCGATGCCATCTATTACCGCTGGCTGGCGGCCGCAGGGTCGGCGCAGGCGTCAAAGCAGTCCGAACAGCAAATCCTGGACGAATTGACGCGGCTGGCCCGTGAACCGATCGCCGGCGCTGCGCTGGTGCCGCGCATTCCCGCCATCATTCCGCAGTTGATGCGGACCTTGCAAAATGAAAACATGAGCGCGGCCGAGCTGTCGCGCCAGCTGGCCCAGGACGTGCTGCTGGTCGCCGAGGTGTTCCGCGAAGCGAACCGGCCCTGCTACCATTCGCGCTACAACGCCAGCCCGTCGATCAACAACATGGAAGGCGCCATCATGCTGCTGGGGCAAAACGGCATGCGCATGCTGCTGGCCCGTGTCGCCTTCCGTCCCATCGTCAGCATGCAAAGCGGCGGGCTGACCATCCGCACGGCGCCGCTGATCTGGCGCCAGTCCGAGAAATGCGCGCTGGCGGCCAACCTGCTCGCGCCTGCGCTGCAGGCAAACGCCTTCGACGCCTATCTGGCGGGGCTGATGGCCAATGTCGGCCTGGTAGTGGCGTTCCGGCTGATCGACCAGATGCATGCGCCCGACGCGTTTCCTCAATCGGACGCCTTCATCGCCCAGGTATTTGCGCAAGCGCGCATCTTGTCCGTAAAGATCGCCGAATTGTGGGAGTTCCCCGAGTCCGTGACCCACGCGATCGGGCAGGCCGGTGCCGAGGCCCACGCCGACGCCGATCCGCAGGCGCAAGCGCTGGCGCAGGGCGACCGCTTGAGCAAGCTGCGCATGCTGGTCGACACGGGCCGCTTTCCTGCCGACGATCCCTTCGTGATGGCCGGACTCGGCAAGGCTGACTTGCAGGTGTTCGACAAACTGGCCGACGACGAGGAGTGACGGCCGCAGGCCGCTCAAGCCTCGCGCCGATCGTGTCACTCAGCGCGCGAAATACAGTGCGTGCAGATGCTCCAGGTCGACATCAAGCGCCGGCTGCGACAGCGCCACCTTGCCGCTTTGCATCAGGTAGACGTGGTCGGCCACGCCCACGGCGCGCGCCGTGTTCTGCTCCACTAAAATGATGGTGCGCCGGCCGTCGTTCAGGCGCGCGAGGATCTCGAACAGTTCGTTGACCACCAGCGGCGCCAGGCCCAGCGACGGCTCGTCGATGATCAGCAGCGACGGGTCCGACATCAGCCCGCGCGCCATGGCCAGCATCTGCGCTTCGCCGCCGGACAGTGAGCCGGCCAGCTGCTTGCGCCGCTCGTGCAGGCGGGGGAACATGGCGTAGGCTTCGGCCAGGCGGGCCGGCATGTGGCTGCGGTGCTCCTTGGGGAAGGCGCCCATGATCAGGTTTTCTTCCACGCTCATGTCGCGAAACGTCATGCGGCCCTCGGGGATCATGGTGACCCTGGCGTCGCTCATCTTCCAGGTGGGCGTGCCGTTGATGGCGTGGCCGTCCAGCGCGATGCTGCCCGCGCCCACGGGCAGCAGGCCCATGATGGCGCGCAGCAGGGTGGTCTTGCCGGCCCCGTTCGGGCCGATGATGGTGGTCAGCTTGCCCTTCTGGATGGACAGCGACACGTCCCACAGCACGTTGATGGCGCCGTAGCCGGCGCGCAGTTCTGTTATTTCAAGCATGCGCGGCTCCTGTATAGCTTTCGATGACGGCCGGGTCGCGGAACACGCAATCGGGCGTGCCGTCGGCGATCAGCTGGCCAAAATTGAGCACGGCCACGCGCTGGCACAGATTGCTGATGGTTTCGATATCGTGCTCGATCATGACGATGCCCACGCCAAAGGCGGCATGCAAGTCCTTCAGCATGCCCATGAAACGGCGCTTGCCGTTCGTTTCCAGCCCGGCCAGCACTTCGTCGAGCAGCAGCAGCTTCGGGTTCGTCGCCAGCGCCTTGGCCACTTCCAGCGCCTTCAATTCCGTCAGCGCCAGTTCGCTGGCCGCATCGCGCTGCGCCTTGTCCGCCAGGCTCGTGAAATCGAGGATTTCATCGATCTTGCGCTGGTCCACCTTGCCCGTGCCGAAACGCTGCGCCACGACGAGGTTTTCGCGCACCGTCAATTCATGCATGGGCTGCGGGATCTGGAAGGTGCGGCCCAGCCCCAGGCGCGCGCGCTGGTACATGGGCGTGGCCATGATGTCGCGTCCCTCGAAGCGGATGCTGCCGCCCGTGGGGCGCACCAGGCCGGAAATCGCGTTGAACAGGGTGGTCTTGCCGGCGCCGTTCGCGCCCACCAGGCCGATCACGTCGTGGCTGCCCACTTTTAAGGTGACGGAATCGACGGCCGTCAGGCCGCCGAAACGCACGGACACATTATCGAGTTCAAGCATGTTGTTTCTCCTTCGCTGTGAACGCGTTTTTCAGCCATTTTTGCAGCAGCGGCAGCAGGCCGTTCGGACTGAAGACGATCATCGCCACCAGCAGCACGCCCAGCACCAGCTGGTGGCCCGTGGGGATCAGCGACTTGAAAATGAGCTGGTCGACCAGGTAGACCACCACGGCACCCAGCACGGGGCCGAGTATCGTGCGGTAGCCGCCGAAGATGGCTGCCACGATGGGTAACGTCACCCACAGGCTGTTGAACGCGTAGTCCGGTTCCAGGAAGTTGATGTAGTGGGCGTTGAAGGCGCCGAACAGGCCCGCCATGAAGGCCGACACCAGCAGCATGGCGCCTTTCAGCAAGGTGCTGTTGACGCCGACGACGCGCGTGGCGTCCTCGCTGTCGTGCATGGCGCGCAGGGCGATGCCGTAATGGCTGGCGCGGATGCGGCTATAGGCGAAGGCGCAGCACACCACCAGGGTCAGCACCACTAGGTAGGCGCCCGTCTTGCTGGCCAGGTCGAAGCCGAGGACGGTGGGCAGTGCGGGGATATTGTTGATGCCGCCGGCGCCGCCCGTGACGGAACTCCATTCCGTGGCCAGGATGCGGAAGATGTGGGCGTAGGCGAGGATGGCCAGCGCAAAGTATGGTCCCCGCAGGCGCAGCACGGGCAGCATGATGACGGCGGCGACGGCTGCGCCCGCGCCGCCGAGCAGCATGGCGGCAAACACGGGCAGGCCCAGTTTCACGCTGGCCAGCGCGGACACATACGCGCCCACGCCGAAGAACGCCGCATGGCCGAAGCTGACCATGCCGCCCAGATTGCCCAGCAGGGCCCAGGACATGGCCACGCCGCCGATGATCAGGGCCGCCACCACCATGCTCATCACGTACTGGTTGCCGCCCAGCGCCAGCGGCACGGCGAGATAGGCGGCCAGCAGCAGGCCCGCCGTGGAGATCAGTGTCGAGCGCTTCATCCGCGCCTCCGTTGTGCGCCGAACAGGCCGTTCGGCATGATGAACAGCACCAGCAGGAACAGCACCATGCCGGACAATTCCTGCAGCGCGGAGCTGGCCAGGGTGACGGTCAGCGCTTCGGCCACGCCCAGCAGCACGGCGGCCAGCAGCACGCCGGGGATGGAGCCGATGCCGGCCAGTACCGTGATAATGAAGGCCTTCACCGTCAGCGCGCCGCCGTAGGCAGGCTGGATCACGCCATAGCTGAACAGGGCGACGCCCGCGAAGGCGGCCAGGATGCCGGCGACGAGGAAGGAGACGAGCTCCGTGCGGCCCGGGTCGATGCCCATCAGCTTGGCCGCGTCGCGGTTGCTGGAGACGGCGCGCACGGCGCGGCCATACCAGCTGGTGGCCAGCCAGCGCCACAGGGCCGCCATCAGCACCAGGCTGACGCCGAAGAAGATCACTTCGCTGCGCATGCTGAAAAACGGGCCGATCTCGATGCCTTCCTGCAGCCAGGTCGACGACGTCGAGCGGATGTCGGCCTTCCATACCAGCAGGATGAAATTGGTGAGGATGACGCCGATGCCGTAGGTGAGGATCAGCGAATTGATTTCGCGGTCTTTCTTGATGCGGCTGACGATCAGGTAGACGCCCACGGAAGTCAGGCTGACGATCACCAGCGCGATGGGGATGGCGAACATGGGCCCCAGGCCCAGGCCCGATTCCACGCTGTAGGCGATGTAGGCGGCCAGCAGCACCAGCTCGCCGTGCGCCAGGTTGATCACTTTCATGGTGCCGAAGACCAGCGCCAGTCCCAGTGCGATCAGGGCGTAGGAGCCGCCCTGCAGCAGGCCCGAATACAGGGCCTGCAAGATTAATTCTGTCATGTCGTCGTCCCGTCAGGCAGCCTGGCGCAGCGCGAAGATGCGCCAGGGCTGCCGTTCATCGGTGCACGCCCGGCGGGCATGCGCGTGTGCAGGGGAGGCTGCCGCTTACCAGGGCAGGGCCGGATAGGCCAGCTTGCCCGTCGCGTGTTCCTTCGGCCAGACGATGACCACCTTCTTGTCCTGGTGCTGCGCCATGCGGTGCACGAAGTTCTGGTTGTCGCCGTTGGCGGCAAACTGCACGCGGCCGATCAGGGTTTCGCGGTCCGTCTTGCGCATTTCCTCGGCCACGCCGCCTTTCTTGATGGTGCCCTTGTCGGCCGCGCGCGCGATCGCCTCGAACAGCAGCATCGACTGCACGTAGCCGAACTGGCCCAGGTAGTCCGGCTCCTTCTTGTACAGCTGCTTGTAGGCGTCGCTGAAGGCCTTGCCGTCGGCTGTCTTGAATTCCGTGGGGAAGGGCAGCAGGGCCGTGCCGAAGACATTCGGCATCAGGTCGGGAAAGTCGGCCGCCATCTTCGGCGTGGCCAGCGACCACACGCCCACCATGGCCTTGATCTTCGGCTTCAGTACCCGGGCGGCGCGGATGATGCCCACATAGTCGTTTTCATAGCCGACCATGGCCACCACTTCCGATTTGTCCTGCAGCTTGATCTTGTTGATAATGGGCTTGAAGTCGGTAATGGCCGGGTCGAACGAGTGCGTCGTCACTTTCACGCCCTTGGCGGCCAGGGCTTTTTCCACGTCCTTCGCCAGTCCCGTGGTGGCGTCCTTGGTCGAGTACACGATGGAGACGGATTTGGCGCCCACGTCGGCAAGCAGTCCCAGCATGGCTTTTTCGTAGCCGGCCGTGTTATTGATGCGGAAAAAATTCTTGCGTCCGCTCGATACCAGGCTGTCGTCCACGCCGCCCGAGGTGATGTAGACGAGGCCCAGCTTGTTGGCCGTATCCGAGGCGGGCGAGATATTGTTCGAACCGTAGCCGCCCGTGATGGCCACCACGCCCTGGCTGGCCAGCTTTTCCACGGCGGCGATGGCCTTGGCGGGCGCCGATTCGTCGTCGACGGTGACGATCTTGACGGTGTGCTTGCCGTTGGTCTTGTTGAACACTTCGGCCGCCACCATGATCCCTTCCTGCATGCCGGCGCCGACCCTGGCCAGGTTGCCCGTCAGGGGGATTTCCGCGCCGACCAGGAATTCGTCGGCGGTGGCGTGTGCCATCCAGGCGCTGGCAACCAGCGCTGCCATGGCGATGCGTGTGTATGTGCGTTTCATCGTGTCTCCTCCGGTGATGTGACTTGGTTTGCCTGCGCCAGGATCGGCGCCGGCAAAGCTACCCGCCTGGGTTTTATTGTCGGGTGTATTGAAACCAACTGCAATGGTGAATTTACGGCCTGTTCTGCGCCATCTGGCGCAGCTGCCCCTTTAAAATCTTGCCCGTGGCGGCCGCCGGCAGCGCTTCCATGACGATGATGGCCGACGGGCATTTGTAGGGCGACAGGGTCTGCGCCAGATAGTCCTGCAAGGCCTGCACCGTCACCGGGTGCTGCGCATCCAGCTCCACATAGGCGATGACGTCTTCGTTGCCATCGTCCAGTGTGCGTCCCACCACGGCCGACTGCACCACGGAAGCGTGGGCGTTCAGGGCCGTTTCCACTTCCAGCGGATACACATTGAAGCCGGAGCGGATGATCAGTTCCTTGGTGCGTCCCACGATGAACAGGGCGCCATCGGGATCCTGGCGCGCCATGTCGCCCGTATTGAGCCAGCCGCCGTCGCGCATGGTGGCTGCCGTCATGGCCGGTTCGCGGTAATAGCCGGCCATGACGTTCGGTCCGCGTATCCACAGTTCGCCCGCCTCGCCCGGCGCCACGTCCGTGCCCGCCACGTCCACCACGCGCACTTCCACGCCGGGAATCGGCGTGCCGACGGAGCTGTCATGGCGCGGCGCGTCGAGCCGCGTCTGGCTGATGGTGGGCGCGCTTTCCGTCATGCCGTAGCCATTGTGCAGCGCGGTACCCAGCAGCTTTTCCACCTCGTGCTTGAGCGACGGCGCCAGCGGCGAGCCGCCCGCATACGCAAAGCGCAGCCGGGTGGGCAGCGGCGTCCCGGCGCCGCCCAGCGTTTGCAGCAGTTTCGCGTACATGGCGGGCACGCCCTGCACGATGGTCAGTTCGTCGTCCTTCAGGGCCGAGAGCAGGCCGTCGACGGAAAAGCGCGGCACCAGGTACAGCGCGGCGCCCGCATACAGGGTGCCGAGGGCAACGGATGCCAGGCCATACACGTGCGAAATGGGCAGCACGCCGTAGGCGCGGTCGCTGCGCGTCAATCCCCGCAAGGTGCTGGAGACGGCGGCGATGAACAGCAGGTTGCGGTGCGTGAGCATCACGCCTTTCGACTGGCCCGTGGTGCCCGTCGTGTAGATCAGCGCGGCCACCTGTTCGTTGCCTGGCACGCAGGCTTCCGCGATGGCGGCATCGTTCAATGCGCCCGCCAGCAGCTCGCCCATGCCGTCGACGGTGACGGCGCTGGCCGCGCCCAGGCGTGCCGCATGCGCGGCCGCTTCCGGCGAGGCGCCGGCCAGGAACAGCAGCCGCCGCGCGCCGGAATGCTCGGCGATGGTGTCGATCTCGCGCGCCGACAGGCGTGCATTGACGTTGACGATCCACGCGTCGATGCTGGCCGCCGCGAAGATCAGCGCCACCTGCAGCGCGCCGTTTTCGCCCACCACCATCAGGCGGTCGCCGGCGCGCACCTGCAAATCGCGCAGCAGCTGCGCGGCGCTCTCCACGCTGTGCTGCAGCTGCGCATAGGTCCAGCTGCGGCCACCTTCATGCAGCGCGGGCGCGTCCGGCGCGCGCGCCGCCCAGTGGGCCGGGATGGCCGACAGGCGCGCCGGCAAGCCGGCCAGCAGGGCGGGAATGTCCATCGCGGCCTCCTTCACTTTTGTGCTGCCTTGATCATGTTGCGGGCGATGACGATCTGCTGGATCTGCGTCGTGCCTTCGTAGATGCGGAACAGGCGCACGTCGCGGTAGAAGCGCTCGGCCGCGTATTCGCTGATGTAGCCGGCGCCGCCGTGGATCTGCACGGAGCGGTCGGCCACGCGGCCGCACATTTCGGAGGCGAACAGCTTGCAGCACGACGCTTCCGTCGAAATGTCTTCCTTGTTGTCGCGCCGGCGCGCAGCGTCGAGCACCATGCTGCGCGCCGCGTAGATCTCGGCCTTGCTGTCGGCCAGCATGGCCTGGATCAGCTGGAATTCGGCGATGGGCTGGCCGAACTGCTGGCGTTCCATCGCATACGCGAGGGCATCGGCCAGCATGCGCTCGGCCGCGCCCACGCAGACGGCGGCGATGTGCAGCCGGCCCTTGTCGAGCACCTTCATGGCCGTCTTGAAACCCACGCCTTCCTTGCCGCCGATGAGGTTTGCGGCAGGGACGCGGCAATTCTCGAAGAGCACGTCGCAGGTATGCGCGCCTTGCTGGCCCATCTTCTTGTCGATCTTGCCCAGCGAGAGGCCGGGCGTGTCCTTTTCCACGATGAAGGCGGAGATGGCCGAGGCGCCCCGCTTGACGGGGTCCGTGCGCGCCATCACGGTAAAAATGCTCGCTTCGGGCGCGTTGGTGATGTAGCGCTTGCTGCCGTTGAGGATATAGAAGTCGCCGTCGCGCACGGCCGTCGTGCGCAGCGACGCCGCGTCGGAGCCGGAGCCCGCTTCCGTCAGCGCGAACGAGCCGATGATCTCGCCGGCCGCCAGCTTGGGCAGATAGTATTGTTTTTGCGCTTCCGTGCCGTCGATGACGATGCCCTGCGAGCCGATGCCGTTGTTCGTGCCGATCAGCGAGCGGAAGGCGGGCGAGGTGCGGGCGATTTCAAACGCCACGCGCACTTCTTCTTCCATGCTCAGCTCCAGGCCGCCGTAGGCTTCCGGGATGGACAGGCCAAACAGGCCCAGTTCGCGCATCTGCGCCACGATGGCGGGCGGGATGGTGTCCGTTTCGGCCACCAGCGCCTCGTTCGGCACCAGCACTTCGCGCACGAAACGGGCGATGCTGTCGAGCAGGATGTTCAGGGTTTCTTCGTCGCGTATCATCGGGGTCCTCGGAGCTGTCATTGTGAGGGGGCGCGCATTCTAACCGCGTCCCAGGTTTTTTTCTACTGTCTTGACCAGGGCGACCAGGCGCGGTCCCAGGTCGCCTTCGAGTTTTTCGCGCGACAGCAGGAAGGCGGGGCCGCCGCAATTGAAGGCCATCACCTGTTCGCCATCGGCACCGAGCATGGGCACGCCCACCGCGTGCACGTCGTTCTGCCACTCGCCGGCCGAGATGCAAAAGCCCCGGTCCTGGTAATCCTTGAAGCCTTGCTCGATGCCGGCCTTGATGCGCGGCCAGCGCTCCGTCTCGTGCACGCGCGCATGGTCCATCAGGTAGTCGCGTTCGGCCTGCGGCAGGATGCACAGCAGGGCCT
This sequence comes from Janthinobacterium violaceinigrum, assembly GCF_009208555.1. GTDB lineage: Bacteria > Pseudomonadota > Gammaproteobacteria > Burkholderiales > Burkholderiaceae_D > Janthinobacterium > Janthinobacterium violaceinigrum. The sequence continues at coordinate 145,890 of NZ_WFLI01000011.1, forward strand.
TGCCCATGGCCGTCGTCATCAGCGGGATGCGCGAACCGACGTCGAGGCGCAGGGTGACGTTGGCGCTGCTGCGGCACGTTTCCACGTACACCATGCTGAGGCGGTCGCGCGTGCCCAGCGAAACGGACGCCTGCGCATGTTCGGCCAGTTCTTCCATCAGGGGGCGCGCCATCTTGCGCACGTCGAGGTTCGACAGCATGCGGTAGCCGAGGGCCAGCACGCCGGCGCCCAGCTGGTACTTGCCCAGGCTGTCCGAGTAATTGAGGTAGCCCAGCTTGGTGAGGGTATAGGTGAGGCGCGAAATCGTCGGTTTCGGAATGCCCGTGCGCTTGGCCATGTCCGCATTCGACAGGAATACTTCGCCAGGGCGGAAGCAGCGCAGCACTTCCAGGCCCCGCGCCAGCGCGTTGACGAACTGGCGGTCCTTGCCTTCGTCGTCATCGCTGAAGACGATGAGTTCCGGATCTGCTGCGGTCTGAATATTTGTCATATTTGCATTCATTTTCAGGCTCCCTGGAAATCAGTTTGCCTAGCCGGCTCCCGCATGTCAACCGTTTTGTGAAACATTCGTTCGCACAGCGAAATGTTGCGGTGCATGAAACAATGCATGAAACAATGCATGAAATTTGCCTCGAAAATTGACTTGCGCAGGGGTTTCCCGCCTTGTCGCTTGAGCATCGCTATATACGTCTGTATATTGCGCTGTTGGGTGACGGCCGCCGCAGGGATGGCCGCTTTTTTGAGTATCGCTATATAAGACGATATATAACGAGAGTGGAAAGATTTAGACGATGTTGAAACAGGTAATGGCAGGCGCCGTGATGCTGGCGCTGGCGCAGATGGCGCAGGCGCAGCAAACGGCGGGCAACGATGGCGTGGATGCGGCGGCGCCGTTCGTGCTGGGCACGGTGACGGTGATCGGCCAGCGCGAGCAGGCAGGCCAGGCGGAACAGCAGGTGGGCGCGCAAGTGAGCCGCGCCGAGATGCGCCGCTTTAACCGCGACAACGTGGGCGACGCCCTCAATTTGCTGTCCGGCGTATCGCTGTCGACCAACTCGCGCAACGAAAAAACCGTCGCCATCCGGGGCTTCGATGCGCGCCAGGTGCCGCTGTATATCGACGGCATTCCCGTCTACGTGCCGTATGACGGCTACGTCGATTTCAACCGCTTCACGACCAGCGACCTGGCCGCCATCCAGGTGGCCAAGGGCTTCAGTTCCGTGGCCTATGGCGCCAATACCCTGGGCGGCGCCATCAACCTGGTGTCGCGCAAACCCGTGGCGCGCCTGGAAGGCGACACTTCCGTCGGTTTCGGCTCGGGCAGCGAGCGCCAGGTGGCGGCCAACGTGGGCACTAACCAGGGCCTGTGGTATCTGCAGGCGGGCGTGTCGTACATCGACAGCGACGGTTTTCCCCTGTCGTCGGACTTCCGCCCGACCGCGACGGAAGACGGCGGCATGCGCAACAATTCGTATCGCAAGGACCATAAACTGTCGTTCAAGGTGGGCTACACGCCCGATGGCGCGCAGGCGGGCGATGAATACGCGCTCAGCTACTACAAGCAGCATGGCGAAAAAGGCCAGCCGCCATCGGTCAATCCCGTCGGCGCGCGCTACTGGCAATGGCCGTACTGGAACAAGGAAAGCGTGTATTTCGTCTCGCAGACGCGCCTGGGCGAAGCCGAGCGCCTGAAACTGCGGCTGTACCACGACAGCTACGACAATGAAATCACGTCCTACACGAACGGCAGCTACACGACCCTGAAAACCAGCGGCCAGGGCAGCGTCAGCGGCGGGCGCAGCATCTATAACGACCGCACGAACGGCGGCGCGGTGGAACTCGAATCGTTCCGCCTGGCCGCGCACAGCCTGCGTTTCGTGGCCAGCTACAAGGCCGACGAACACCAGGAACTCGATGCCAAGGGCGTGCGCACCACCTGGTACAAGGATGCCCTGTGGACCCTGGGCGCGGAAGACAGCATCGCCCTGAACGGGGCCACGGAACTGTCGCTGGGCGTCTCGCGCAACGAGTTGCGCCCGGACACCGTCTACAGCGCCGGCAATGCCTATACCCTGCCCGAGAATCAATCGGCCACCGACCTGCAGGCGGGCTTGTTCCGCAAGGTCGGCGCCGGTGCGCGCGTGTACGCCACCGTGGCGCGCAAGTCGCGCCTGCCGACCCTGAAGGACCGCTACTCGCAGCGCCTGGGCACGTATATCGAAAACCCGGCCTTGCGCGCGGAAGAGGCGATCAATTATGAGCTGGGGTATCAAGGAAACTCGCAGGGCGTGGCGCTGGAAGCGGCGCTGTTCTACAGCGACGTGAAGGACAAGATCCAGAGCGTGGCGAACGTCTCGGGTGTGCGCGCGCAGATGCAGAACGCGGGCAGGGCGCACATCAGCGGCGTGGAGCTGGGCTTGCGCGGCAGCGCCGGCGCCTGGCTGGATTTCGGCGGCAACTACACCTACACGGAAATGAAGAACGTCAGCGACCGCGCCATCCGCCTGACGGACGTGCCGCGCCACAAGCTGACGGCGCACGCCGTGCTGCATGCGGCGCGCCAGGTCGACGTGGTGGCCATCGCCGAATCGAACAGCGGACGCTGGGTGTCGAACACCCTGGAACTCGGCGGCTTTACGACCGTGAACCTGAAGGCTGTGTACCGTCCCTTGCCGGCCTTGAGCCTGGAAGCGGGCGTGGCGAACTTGGGCGACCGCAATTACGCGCTGTCCGACGGTTTCCCCAGCGCGGGACGCACCTGGCTGGCCAATGCGCAGTACCAGTTCTGATTGTTTGACTGTTCAATGAAAGGACACAGCATGTTCAAGAAAATAGCCGCCGGTTTCGCTTCGGCCGCGCTGCTGGCCGCAGCACCCGCGTGGTCTGCCGCGCCTGCGCCGGCGCGCGACAACATGAGCCACGCGCTGGCCGTGACGGGCATGGTGGAAACGCCATTGACCCTGAAGGTGGCCGACCTGCGCCAGCTGCCGCCGGCCAACGGCGGGGAAATCGCCGTCACGCGCCATAACGGCGAGAAGGCCGAAACCATCACCAGCTATCGCGGCGTGCGCCTGCGCGACATTCTCGACAAGGCGGTGCTTGATGCGCCGGGCCACAACGACGTCAAGAAGCTCGCCATCATCGCCACGGCCACCGACGGCTATGCCGTGGTGTTTTCCTGGGGCGAGCTGTATAACGCACCGGCCGGCGAGGGCGTGATCGTCTACTACGAAAAAAACGGCAAGGCCCTCGACGACAACGATGGCGAGATCGCCCTCATTTCGGCAAAGGACATCCGCACGGGCCCGCGCCACGTGAAGTGGCTGAACGGCATCGAAGTGCGCAAGCTGGTGGAATGACGCGCAGCTGATGAAAAAAAACGCGCCGTGGAGCCATCCCCGGCGCGTTTTTTTATGCCCCCAGCGCTTGCCGCATGGCCTTGCCCGCCACGTCGAACAGGCCGCGCGCCGCAGGCGTCAAGCCCAGCATGTGCATCGACGCATGGATCATGCCGTCGAGCTGCACGCATTGCGCCGCCACGCCGTCGTCGCGCAAGTACCGCGCATAGGCCTCGCCTTCGTCGTGCAGCGGGTCGTATTCGCATACCAGTACGGTCGCCGGCGGCAAGTCCTTGAGCGACGTTGACCGCAGGGGCGCCGCGTAGGGCTGCGCGCCGTCAGCCGGCTCGTTCAGGTAGGCCGACCAGCAAAAGCGCATGGCTTCCCGCGTCAGCGAATGGCCTTCCGCATAGCGCTGGTAGGACGGCGTGTCGAAGGCGAAATCGAGCGCCGGGTACAGCAGCAGCTGGTGCGCCAGCGCGGGACCGGCCTGGTCGCGCGCCATCAGGGCCGCTGCCGCCGCCAGGTTGCCGCCCGCGCTGTCGCCGCCCACGGCCAGCCGGTTCACGTCGATGCCCAGCGCCGCCCCATGCTGGGCGACCCAGCACAGCGCCGAGTAAAAGTCGTTCAGCGGCACGGGGAACTTGTGCTCGGGCGCCAGCCGGTAGTCGACGGAAAAGATCACGCAGCCGGTGGCGTTGGCCAGCGCGCGGCATGGATTGTCGTACAGGTCCAGCGAGCACAGGCACCAGCCGCCCCCATGCGCAAAGACGATGGCCGGCAGGGGCTTGCCTGTGTCCGCGCCGGCGGGCACGTAGGCGCGCACGGTCAGCGCATGCTCGCCAGGCAGCACGTAATCCCTGATCGAGGCGACGTCCTCCAGCGGCCCGTGCAACTGGCGCAGGCCCGTTTCCGTGGCGGCGCGCAGGTCCGCCAGCGAGGCGGGCGGCGGCGCATCGTTTGCCAGCGCCAGGAAGGCCGCTACTTGCGGATCGAGGCTCATGCGGCGTCTCCGGCCAGGAACGGCAGCAGGTGGGCGATGAACGCTTCCGGCTGTTCTTCCATGATGAAGTGGCCGCATTCGGCGACGATGGCGCCTTTCAGGATGTCCGCCTTGCCCTGCATGGTCAGCAGGGGCGCGTCATTTGTCGCATGGTCGGCGCCGATGGCCAGCACGGGCATGGCCAGGCTCTTTTTCGCCCGCTCCAGGTTTTGCCGGATGGTTTCCGGAATGGCGCGGTAGTAGGCGAAGCCCGCGCGCAGGGCGCCCGGCGTGGCATAGGCGTCCGCATATACGTCGACGGCGACCTTGTCGCGGCGGTACGACCAGCGGTCCAGGATGAAGCGGATGTATTCGCGCTCCTTGCCGGCCGTGAGCATCTCCGGCAAGTCCAGCACCTGGTTGAACATGAAGTGCCACAGGAAGATGTTGTCGGACGGCGCGACAAAAATCGGCGGCGCCGGCGCCAGGCCCGGGATCACGGCTTCCGTCAGCGCCAGTTTCGTCACAGCCTGCGGGAAGTCGCTGGCCAGCGCATAGCCGACCCACATGCCGATGTCGTGGCCCACCACGTCGTACTGCGCATGGCCCAGGGCCAGCATGGCGCGGTGCAGGGTGGCGGCAACGGCGCCCGTGTCGTAGCCGCCGGCCGGACGTTCCGAGTGGCCGCTGCCGGGCGGATCGATGGCGATCGCCTGGTAGCCCTGGGCGGCCAGCGCCGCCATCACGTGGCGCCAGGCGTACCAGGTTTGCGGCCAGCCGGGGATCAGCAGCACGGGTTTGCCTTCGCCGGCCGTGACGCAATGCAGGCGCTGGCCGTCGATGCGCACGTAGTCGTGGGTGTAGCTGTCTTCATTCTGATGCATGGCAAGTCCTTGTATTGATTCAGTTAATTGGTTGTTTAGTTGTGCGTGATGCCGAGCAGGGTATTGATCTGCTGCGCGCTGACGGGGGCGCCGGCAAAGTCGTCGAAGATCTTGTCGGTCACGGGAATGATGTGGGCGTTGATGAACGCCACGCCTTCACGCGCACCCACCTCCTGGTCCTTCAGGCAGCATTCCCATTCCAGCGTGGCCCAGCCCGCGTAGTTGTTCTGTGCCATCTTCGAGAAGATGGCCTTGAAATCGACCTGGCCGTCGCCCAGCGAACGGAAGCGCCCGGCGCGGTTTTCCCACGACTGGTAGCCGCCGTAGATGCCTTGCCGTCCCGTCGGATTGAATTCCGCATCCTTCACATGGAACATGCGGATATGGTCCTTGTAGATGTCGATGAATTCCAGGTAGTTCAGCTGCTGCAGCACGAAGTGGCTGGGGTCGAACAGCATCTTGCAGCGCGGGTGGCGGCCCACGCGCTCGTAGAACATCTCGAAGCTGATACCGTCATGCAGGTCTTCGCTCGGGTGGATTTCGTAGCACAGGTTGACGCCCTGTTCTTCGCACACGTCGAGGATGGGCAGCCAGCGGCGCGCCAGTTCGTCGAAGGCCGCTTCGATCAGGCCGGGCGGGCGTTGCGGGAACGGGAAAAGGTAAGGCCAGGCGAACGAGCCGGAGAACGTGCCCATTTCCGTCAGGCCCAGACGCTTCGAGGCCATGGCCGCCAGCTTGACCTGTTCGATGGCCCACTCGGTGCGCGCTGCAGGCTGGCCGTGCAGGTGTGCCGGCGCAAAGCTGTCGCACAGCGCGTCGTAGGCCGGATGCACGGCCACCAGCTGGCCGAGGATGTGCGTCGTCAGTTCGCTGATGACGAGGCCATGGCTGGCCAGCATGGCAACGAGGTCGTCGCAGTACTGTTGGCTGTGCGCCGCTTGCGCCACGTCGAACAGGCGCGCATCCCAGGCGGGGATCTGCAGGGCCTTGAAGCCCATGCCGGCCGCCCACTCGGCGATGGCAGGCAAGGTGTTGAAGGGCGCCGTATCGGCGGCGAATTGTGCCAGGTGCAGGCTTGGTCCTTGGATGGTTTTCATATCGGCTCCTATTGTTTGTCGATCGACAAAGAATAGGCGAAATTTGCAGCGCGGTCAAGCCCGTGATGCAAAATAAATGCGGAATCGGTATGGCGTGCAGGCGTTATACTGGCCGCCAGTTTGCAAGCAGAGGATAAAAATGGCAGGAAGACCGAGGGAATTTGACCGCGCGCTGGCGCTGGCAAAAGCGCGCGACGCGTTCTGGACGCGCGGCTACGAAGGCGTATCGATGGCCGACCTGGTGGCGGCGCTGGGCATCGCTTCGGCGCGCATCTATGCGGCGTTCGGCTCGAAGGAACAGCTGTTCCGCGAAGCCGTGGAACTATATGAAACGGGCGAGGGCGCGTTTGCCGTGCACGCGCTGGCGGCCAGCCTGAATGCGCGCGACGCCGTGGCGCGCATGCTGGAAGAGGCCGTGCTGCTGTATACGCGCAGCGGGCAGCCGCAAGGCTGCATGGTGGTCACGGCCGCCACGAATACGAGCGCGGACAACGCGGGCATCGCCGACTGGCTGGCGCAGCACCGCCGCGCGCGCACGCAGGCCGTCATCGAGCGCCTGCGCGCGGCGCAGCTGGCGGGAGAATTGAAAGAGGAGGCGGACGTGCAGGCGCTGGGCGACTATTATGCGGCGCTGCTGCATGGCCTGTCGGTGCAGGCGCGCGACGGCATTCCCGCCGAACGGCTGCTGGCGCTGATCACGCCGGCCATGGCGCCGCTGGCGCTGGAAATGAAAAACTAGACTATTGTTTCGATAGCCGCAGTCGTCAAGTCTTGACGTCGATCAGGCTGCCCAGGGCCTGGTCGGCTGCCTTGACGACATTTGCCGACAGGTTGAAACCGGCCTTGTAGACGAGGTTATCCGTCAGCTCGGAAGCGAGGCCCACGCCGTTGGGCCGGCTTTCGGCCGCCTTGGCCGCATTTGCATTGGCGCCGCTGACGCTTTCGCCGGCGGCCAGCTTGCGTCCTTCGACAGACAGGGTGACGCCCGTGCCCGCGGGGCTGGCTTCCTGGAACTCGGCCGTTTGGGGCTGGAAGCCCTGGGTATTCGCATTGGCGATATTGTTGGCGGCCACATCCAGCGCGCGCTGGTTGGCGGTCAGCCCAGAGGTACCGGTGGTGAGGGCGGATATGGACATGGCAACTCCTTCAGAAGGCCTTGAGTTTACTCCCGTCTGTGGAGAAAATGGTTGGTGCAAGGCAACAATTTTTCGCGCAGGTGCTTGCCGCAAAAAATATATCCATCACGTAATTTTTTTATATTGTTCCGTGGTATTTCACTGCCTAGACTGGCAGGGATGCCATCCACGGAGTCCGTCATTTTCCACCTGCTGCGCCGTATGCTCCTGGGTTTTCTGCTCGGCCTGCCCTGCATGCCCTTGAACGCCCAGCTTGCCCACGCGCCACTGCCGCTCGATGCGCGCCTGAACGAACAGGTCATCATGGTGCCGGCCGGCGACGGCTTGCGCGACGTGCTGGAAACCACCGTGTTCCGCCCCGCCGGCCCCGGCCCGTTTCCCCTGCTGCTGATGAATCATGGCAAGCAGGCTGGACCGGCGAGACTGCAGGCGCGCGAGCGCTTTATCTACATGGCCACCGAATTCGTGCGCCGCGGCTATGCGGTGATGCTGCCCATGCGCGCCGGGTATGCCCGCTCGACGGGCCCGTACCGCGATTTCGGCTGCGACATGCTGGGCAACGCCCAGGGCCAGGCGCGCGACGTGCTTGCCGCGCTCGCGTATGCGCGGCGCCAGCGCTGGGTCGACCCCGAGCGCATCGTCGTCGCGGGCCAGTCGTATGGCGGCATGGCGGCGCTGGCGCTCGCGACCCGGGTGCTGCCCGGCGTGCGCGGCGTGCTCAATTTCGCCGGCGGGCTGCGCATCGACATGCCCGGCTGCGACTGGCAAGGGGCGCTGGCCAAGACTTTCGCCACCCTGGGCGCCTACAACCACATTCCCAGCCTGTGGCTGTATGGCGCCAACGACTCGTATTTTTCGCCGGCGCTGGCGCGGCGGCTGTTCAATTCATTTACCGGTTCCGGCGGCCGGGCGCAACTGCTGGCGTATGGCCCGTTCAAGCGCGACGCCCACCTGACCCTGGGCAGCCGCGACGGCGTGGCCGTGTGGCTGCCCGCCACGGAGCGCTTCCTGCAGCAGATCGGCATGCCGGTGCGGCAGGTCTACCGCGTGGCCGATGCGCCGCCGCCGCCCGCCACGCATTTCGCGCCGCAGGACGACATCGCCGCCGTGCCCTACCTGGAAGAACAGGGGCGCGCCGCCTACCGCGTCTTCCTGGAAAAAACGGCGCCGCGCGCCTTTGCCCTGTCGGCCAGCGGCGCCTGGGGCTGGGCCGAGGAGGGCGAAAGCCCCGATGTGCGCGCGCTGGCCTCGTGCCAGCAGCGCAGCAGCCTGCCGTGCCAGCTGTATTCGGTCGATGAAAGCGTCGTTTGGCCCGTCGCCGGCGCCAGCGCGAGGGCGGCCGGCGGCGCCCAATAGGCGGCCGCGCACGATAGTTGTCGCCGAAACGGGGGGCGGGCGAATATACTAGGGGAAAAGGGAGGCGTTGCGCTTCCCGTCCGCCCTTATCATCCAGCGAGAATTCACCCTTATGGCGTCATCCCCAGAAAACCTCAGCATGGCCGTGTTTTGCGACTTCGAGAACGTCGCGCTCGGCGTGCGAGATGCAAATTACGAAAAATTCGATATCAAGCCCATCCTGGAACGCTTGCTGCTCAAGGGCAGCATCGTTGTCAAGAAGGCATATTGCGACTGGGACCGTTATAAGAGTTTCAAGGGCACTATGCATGAGGCGAACTTCGAGCTGATCGAAATTCCCCACGTGCGCCAGTCGGGCAAGAATTCGGCCGACATCCGCCTGGTGGTCGATGCGCTGGACCTGTGCTACACCAAGGCCCACGTCAACACCTTCGTCATCATCAGCGGCGATTCCGATTTTTCGCCGCTCGTGTCGAAGTTGCGCGAAAACGCCAAGCAGGTGATCGGCGTGGGCGTCAAGCAGTCGACGTCGGACCTGCTGGTGGCGAACTGCGATGAATTCATTTTCTACGACGACCTGGTGCGCGAAAGCCGCCGCACGGCCGCCAAGCGCGACGCGCGCGACACGCCGGCAGCCAAGCGCTCGCCCGACGAAGAAGTGCGCCGCAAGGAAAAATACGAGTCGCGCAAGACGGAAGCGATCGAGATGGCCGTCGAAACCTTCGACGCGCTGGTGTCCGAGCGTGGCGATAGCGGCAAGATCTGGGCTTCGATGCTGAAAGAGGCGATCAAGCGCCGCAAGCCCGATTTCAGCGAGTCCTACTACGGTTTCCGTACCTTCGGCAACCTGCTGGAAGAAGCGCAGACGCGCGGCTTGCTGGAATTTGGCCGCGATGAGAAATCGGGCGCCTATGTCTACCGCAGCAGCGGCCTGGTGGCCGTGCCTGCCGCCGCGAGCGGGGACGCCGCCAGCGAGGCCATCGCCAGCGGCGAGACCGGCGCGGCAGCGGAAGAAGGCAATCAGCGCGAAGGCGGCAGCCGCCGCGATTCGCGCCGCAATGGCCGTGGCGGCCGCAAGCAGAACGAGCATCGCCGCGGCGAAGCGCCACAGGCTTTCGTGCCCGTGGCCGACGCGGAAACGGTCGTCGTCGAGCAGTATGCGCCGGCGCCGCAGCCGGAAGTGCTGCATGAAGTGGCCGAGGCGGCAGCCGAGGTGGTGGCCGAAGAAGGCAACGCCAAGCGCGGTTCGCGCCGCAACGGCCGTGGCGGCCGCAAGAATGGCGACGGTGCCCGCGAAGCGCGCGCCGAAGCCGTCGAGGCAGCGCCGGTGGCGGAAGCCGTGCCTGTGCCTGTGCCATTACCTGAGCCTGAGCCGGCAGCGGAAGCGGTAGTGGAGGTAGTGGAGGCGGTCGCCGAAGCCAAACCGAAAGCCAAGCCGCGCACGCCGGCCCGCAAGGCGGCAGCGGCGAAAAAGCCGGCCAAGAAGGCGGCGGAAGCTGTTGTTGAAGCGGCGCCTGTCGTCGAAGCGGCACCGGTGGAAGTGACTGTCGTCGCCGAAGACAAGCCGGCCAAGGCGCCGCGCAAGACGCCGGCGCGCCGTCCTGCGCGCAAGAAGGCCGAAGTTGATTGATTGACGCCCCAAAGCAAGAACTGGGGTCAGACGGGGACGCCGAGTCCCGTCGGGTCTGACCCCGGAACTTTGCTGCGTATCAATACGTTCGGTGCATGCGCACCACCACCATTCCCCCAAGCGTGTACGATGAGCCTGTTTTTAACGGGGCGGGCGGTCAAGCATGTACCACGGTGAACGGTTCAACAGCATTTCCCATACGGTGGGCGCCGCGCTGGCGGCCATCGGCGGCGTCATCCTGATCGTCGCGGCGGCCCGCACGGGCGACCCCTGGAAAATCGTCAGCTGCAGCGTGTATGCGGCCATGCTGCTGACCCTGTACCTCACGTCCACCCTCTACCACAGCGTGCGCGGCAAGGCCAAGGCCGTGCTGCAGCGGCTCGACCATTGCGCCATCTACCTGCTCATCGCGGGCACCTACACGCCCTTCATGCTGGTGACCCTGCGGGGGCCGTGGGGCTGGTCGCTGTTCGGCGTCGTCTGGGGCCTGGCCTTGCTTGGCATCGTGCAGGAATACGTGTACGCGAAAGGCGCGCGCATCCTGTCGCTGGTGATTTACGTGGCCATGGGCTGGCTGATCGTCATCGGCATCAAGCCGCTGCTGGCGGCGCTCGAATGGAATGGCTTTTTGTGGCTGGTGGCAGGCGGTCTGTGCTACACGGGCGGCATCGCTTTCTACGCCACCGACCACAAGCTGCGCCATGGCCACGGCATCTGGCACCTGTTCGTGCTGGCCGGCAGTAGCTGCCATTTTATCGCCATTTTGTTCTACGTTGCCTGACGTTGCCTACCGCCATCACTGTTGCCGCCATTCCATTATAATGGCGCGATATGTGAAATGTGGGCAACAATGAGCAAGGCAAGCATGGATATCAATTCGGACGACCTGAAAATCTTCGTCACCGTCATCGACAGCGGCACCCTGAGCGCGGCCGCCGTACACCTGGGACAAACTACCTCCGGCGTCAGCCGCGCCCTGTCGCGCCTGGAAGACAAGCTGGCCACGTCGCTGCTGACGCGCACCACGCGGCGCATGGAGCTGACGGAAGAGGGGCAGCTGTTTCTCGACAAGGCGCGTGCCATCCTCGCCTCGATGGAAGACGTGGAAGAGTCGATCCGCATCCGCCGCCAGAAGCCGGCCGGCCGCCTGTCCGTCGATGCCGCCTCGCCCTTCATGCTCCATTGCGTGGTGCCCCACGTGGCGGAGTTTCGCGCCATGTACCCGGACATCCGCCTGGAGCTGACCAGCAACGACCAGATCGCCGACCTGCTCGAACACCGCACCGATATCGCCATCCGCATCGGCGCGCTGGTCGACTCGACCCTGCATGCGCGTCCGCTCAGTGCCAGCCCCCTGCACGTGCTGGCCACGCCCGCCTATCTGGCGCGCCACGGCACGCCAGATACGCCGGAAGCGCTGTCCGGCCATGCGCTGCTGGGCTTTGCGCAGTATGAACTGGGCAATAGCTGGCCGCTGCGCCACGCCGCCGGCAACAGCCTGCAGATCGTGCCCGCGCTGGCCGCTTCCAGCGGCGAAACCCTGCGCCAGCTGGCCCTGCACGACCAGGGCATCGTCTGCCTGTCCGACTTCATGACGAAGGACGACATCGCGGCCGGCCGCCTGGTGAAGGTGCTGCAGCCGTTTTATACGGGCTACCGGCAGCAGATCCACGCCGTGTACTACCGCAATACGCAGCTGGCGCAGCGCATCAGCTGCTTCCTCGAATTCCTGCAACAGAAACTGTAAGGCCCGGACATGCGCGCACATGGCATGCAATGCCCCACCTGCGACAAATATGGCGACCTGGTGCACGCCACGGTCCGCAAGACGGGCCAGCAGGTGATCGTCTGCACGGAATGCGATTTCGTGTGGCCGCATCCGCAGCAGGACATTCATCCGGCGCATGCCACGGATGTGGCCTCCCTGCTGGCGCAATCCGGCCTGGACGACGACTGGGACGAGCTCGAACTCGGGGCAAGGGTGCCGCCGTCGTCTACAGCATGACGTGCGTTTCTTCCGCCCGCAGCAGGGCTTCCACTTCATGGGCGGGCAGCGGCCGGCTGAAATAAAAGCCCTGCGCCTCGTCGCAGCCGTGGCGGCGCAGGTAGTCGAGCTGTTCGGCCGTTTCCACGCCTTCGGCCACCACGCGCAGTTTCAAATTGTGCGCCAGCGCGATGATGGAGACGACGATGGCCGCATCGTCCGCGTCGCGCGCCACGTCGCCCACGAAACTGCGGTCGATCTTCAGCACGTCGATGGGGAAGGTGCGCAGGTAGGCGAAGCTGGAATAGCCGGTGCCGAAGTCGTCGATCGACAGCTGCACCCCCAGCGCCTTCATGTCGTGCAGCTGGCTGACGGCCAGCGCCACGTCGTGCATGAACAGGCTTTCCGTCAGCTCCAGCTCCAGGCAGGCGGGCGCCAGTCCCGTTTCCTGCAGCACGTCGGCGATCGAGGCGACCAGGTTCGGCTCGTTGAACTGGCGCGCCGACAGGTTCACGGCCAGGCGCAGCTGGCCCAGGCCGGCCGCATGCCAGGCCTGCATCTGCGCGCACGCCTGGCGCATGACCCAGGCGCCGATCGGCACGATCAGGCCCGTATCCTCGGCCAGCGCGATGAAGCGCTGCGGCGCCACCATGCCCAGGTCCGGGTGCTGCCAGCGCAGCAGCGCTTCCACGCCCACGATGCGCCCGCTGGCCAGGTCCAGCTGCGGCTGATAATGCAGCACGAACTGCTCGCGCTCCAGCGCGTTGCGCAGCGCCGTCTCGATGCGCAGGCGCTCCAGGGTGGCCTGGTTCATGGCCGTCGTGTAGAACTTGATGTTGTTGCGGCCCTGTTTCTTGGCGCAGTACATGGCGATGTCGGCCTGCTCGATCAGGTTCTGCGTCTCGCCATTCAAGGTCACGTCGCCGGGCGCGTCGTAGCGCGACGTGTCGTAGACGGCCACGCCGATGCTGCAGGTGACGAAAAATTCCTTGCCATCCAATAGCACCGGCTGCGCCACGGCATCCATCACGCGCTGCACGATGGCGCCGCTGAGCACTTCATCCGCCTGCTCGCACAGGATGGCGACGAATTCATCGCCGGACAGGCGCGCCACCGTATCGCTTTCGCGCAGGCTGGACTGCAGGCGCGTGGCGATGGTTTTCAGCAGCAGGTCGCCCGCCTTGTGTCCCAGGCTGTCGTTGACGAACTTGAAGCGGTCGAGGTCGATCAACAGCACCCACAGCGCGCGGTTCTTGCGGCGCGACAGGGCCATCGCCTGCGCCAGGCGGTCGCGCAGCAGGGCGCGGTTGGGCAGGCCCGTCAGCACGTCGTGGTGGGCGATGTGCTGGATTTGCTGCTCGGCCAGCTTGCGTTCCGTGATTTCGGAGCCCGTGCCCCGGTAGCCGCGAAATTCGCCCAGCTCGTTGAACAGCGGTTCGCCATTGATGCTGAACCAGCGCAGCTGGCCATCGCGGTCCTTCATCGCATATTCGAGGTTGGAAAAGGGCAGGTGGGCTTCCAGGTTGGCGATATGCTGCTTGCCCCAGCGCGAATTGCGCATTTCCGGGTTGTTGTCCCAGCGCGTCATGCCGATGAAGCGTTCCAGCGGCATGTTCGACTTGTCCGTGAAGCCGCTGGTGATGTGGGTGAAGCAGTAATTGGCATCCTGTTCCCAGTACCAGTCCGAGGACAGGGCCAGCAGGCGGCGGAAGCGCTTTTCGCTTTCCTGCAAGGCGCGCTCCGTGCGCTGGCGCGCCCGCACGTCGGCGCTGAGCAGTTCATTGCTGCGCTTGAGGTCGGCCGTGCGCTGTTCCACCAGCAATTGCACGCGGCGCGAGCGCTGCGTCAGTGTCTGCACGAAGGCGGCCGTCAGCACGCTGAACAGCAAACCCGTGATCAGGGTGAACAGGGAGCCCAGGTGGTCGGCCAGGAAGGGGCGCGGATGGGCCACCACGCGCACATGCCAGGGCCGGCCGGCGGAAGTGAAGGCCCGGTCATAATGGCTGTGGTAGGCAAACTGCAGCCAGCGGGGCAGCGACTCCCAGGCGCCGCCCGGTTCGTCGGCAGGCGCCTGGCCATGTTGGAAGATCCGCTGGCGCGGGTCGGCGCCCGCATCGGCGTAGACGCTGAGTTCGAGCTGCGGGTCGCCCAGCAGGTCGGCGCCGGCGAGGATTTTCTGCACCAGTTCCCCCGCGCGGATGATGGCGGCCGTATCGCCGATCAGCGCCGCGCGCCGCTGCTGCACCGTTTGCAGGGGCAGGCCGTGACGGTACACGGGGCGCAGGATGACGAAGCCCTGCTGCGGCCCCTGCGCCAGGGCCAGCAGGCCGGTGGCGGTGGTCTGGCCGCTGACGATGGCCTGTTCCAGCGCATTCGCCAGCAAGCCGTTCGGGCTGACGTTCAGGCCGAAGGCGGGGCGGTTGCCCTGCAAGGGAACGAGGTAGTCCACCACCAGGTAGCTGGCGCGCGTCGTTGCGGGTACGACGACGCCATCGCGCATTTCCGTCATCGCGTAATCGGGCACGATGCGGCGCAGCTCCGTCTCGAACGCGGCGCGCTGCGCATGCGGCACGATGCGGTGGAAATTGAAGGCCTGGATGAACGGGTGGCGCTGCAGCAGCGGCGTGGTGAAGTCGTGGAACTGCTCGCGCGTGACGGGCACGACGGCGCTAAACAGTTGGTTCGTCGTGGTCAGCACCTCGACCGCGTCGTCGAGTCCCTGCTCGATGGCGGCGACCCTGGCGCCGGCGCGCTGCTGCAGGCTCAGGCTCATCTTGTCGTATTCGAGCTGGCTGATGGCGGCGAACAGCATGGCTGTGATGCTGACGCCGCAGGCAAAGGTCAGCGCGGCCGCGGCAGAAATCGACAATGGCAGGCGGCCACGCAGCATGGTTTTTCCTATCTCACTTCATGGACACTTGGGTTCGGCGGCGCCTGCCGGCCCCACGCAGGCCGTAGTTTGTCATAAACCACATCCATCATGCTGATTTTGCACCAAAGTACTGCTAATAAGCAACAATATCGATGGCCGGGGAGGCGGCGTTCAGCCGCCGTCCGCGCCCGACTGCCGGCGCAAACGCCACAATTGCCATGCCGGCAGCAGGCGGTTCAGGAACGCCAGGCCGCACGCCTGGCGCCAGCGCACCAGGCGCACCACGCGCATGGCGCGGCCGGGGACGTGCTGCTGCGGCTTGGCGGCAAAGATGATGCGGTTGTTGCCGGCGATGTCATCGAAGTGGCATACGGCGCCGCGGAAGGTCAGCATCAGGCGCGCCAGCATGGCGGGATAGTGCTCGTCATAGCTGAACAGGTTGGCGACCAGCACGCCGCCGGGCAGCAGGGAGCGCAGGCAGTCCGCATAGAAACGCGCGCTGCCCAGTGCGGGCGGCAGGCCCGTTTCGTCGTAGCCGTCGAGCAGCAGCACGTCGGCGCAGCCAGGATGCTGGCGGATGTAGCTGACGGCGTCCGTCTCGATGATGCGCAGGCGCGCATCGTCGGGCGGCAGTATGAATTGCTCGCGCAGGGCGATCACGTCGGCGCGCAATTCCAGCACCGTGATGCGCGCGTCGGGCAGGTGGCGGTGGCAGAATTTGAGCAGCGAGCCGCCGCCCAGGCCCACCATCAGGATGTGGCGGGGACGGGGCACGAACAGGGTAAAGCACATCATGGCGCGCGCATAGCGCAGCAGCAGGTGGTCGGGGCGCGACAGCAGCATTTCGCTCTGGATCATGCCGGGCTGGAATTCCAGGCGGCGCCGGTCGCCGCAGGTATGCACCTGCGGGGCCTGTGGGGTGGTGCTTCTGTTTTCCGGCATGGGACGACTTCGCTGAGTGGACTGGGGACGATGTTTTGTTGCATTCAGAGAAATCTGATAAGCTCCCGTGAGCATACCCGATTAATCCGCACAGAGCGTCCGCATGGAGCGGCGGCGGGCTCGCCTGTTGCCGTTCGGCGCACAGCGCGGAGCGCGGCGCCAGGCAGCGTACGGCGCGTAGCGGCAAGGCCGCGCAGTCGGGCACCATGGAGACAAGCATGTTTTTGGATCACCCCATCATTACGGCGACGAACAGTTTTACGGAGCCTGACCGCATCGAGCGGCTGACGCGCGTGTATGGCTACGCGGCGGCGCTGGCCGACCAGGCCGCCAATTTCGGTTTCATTGAAAAAGTAGCGCAGATCCACGACCACAAGGGCACCCTCATCGTTTTCTGGCATGAGGCGCCCAGCGAAGCGGAGAAGCAGTATTTCGTGCAGGCGTGGGCCAGCAAGGTCGGCGACGGCAGCACCAATGTCGAACACGAAATCTGACCTGGCGTGCCACGCTGGCGCGGCAATGGCGTAACCCATGGATATCAAGACCCTGGTACTGGCGCTGGCGCTCGGCAACCTGAGCCTGTGCGCGGCCCTGTTCTTCTTCGAGTACGAGCGCAAGAAGTCGCTCAGCCTGTCCACCTGGGCGGTGGCCAAGCAATGCCAGGCCGTGGCCTGGTGTCTGCTGTACTTCCGCGGCGTGCTGCCCGACGTGCTGTCCATCTTGCTGGGCAACAGCCTGCTGTTTGCCGGCATGGCGCTCGACGCGGGCGCGCTGTGGCAGGCGGCGGGGCGCAGCAACTGGCGCCGCTATGTATTGCCGGCGCTGGGCGTGTCGGTGGCGCTGTTTGCCGCCTGCTACCTGTTCGACGTGGCGCCGCTGCTGCGCAGCGCCGGCGGTTCGCTGATCGTGGCGGGCTTTTTCCTCGCCGGCGTGGCCGCCCTGTGCCTGAAGTGGCGCGAGGCGAGCATGCTGCGCCGCTTCCTCGTCGTCAGCATGGGCATCCTGTCGCTGCTGATTGCCGCGCGCGGCGTGCTGGCCGCCACCATTCCCGATTTCGATGCGGAACTGATGCAGCTGGCCGGCTTCGGCGCCCTGTACCTGATGATGCTGACGAACGCCTTCGGCTACCTGCTGCTGTCGCGCGAAAAGCTGGGCGGCGAACTGGCGCGCCTGGAAGTGCTCGACGGGGCCACGGGCGTGCCGAACCGCCGCGGCTTTTACCAGGCGCTGGCGCCGTGGATGGCGCTGGCGCGCCGGCCCGGTTTGCCGACGGCGCTGGTGGTGCTCAATATCGACCATTTCAAGCGCGTCAACGACAGCTATGGCCATCCGGTGGGCGACGCGGTGCTGAAAGCCATCGTCGACACCTGCCGCCAGCAGCTGCGCGACAGCGACCTGATGGGCCGCCTGGGCGGCGCCGAATTCGCCATCCAGCTGCCGCGCACGACCCTGGCCGATGCGCTGATGGTGGCCGAGCGCATCCGCGCCGCCGTCGAAGCGCTGCCCGTCAAAACGGAGCGCGCCGTGCTGCAGCTGACGGCCAGCCTGGGCGTGACCACCATCCGCGCCGAAGACAGCACCGTCAGCCTGTTCAAGCGGGCCGACGAGGCGCTGCAGGCAGCCAAGCAGGCGGGCCGCAACCGGGTGGTCGAGGCGCAGGGCGCCAGCCCCCTCGATATGTAAATCCGTTTAGTCTTACTTCTTGCGCGAACCCAGCCAGCTGGGTTCCTTGCCGCATTCCTTGCTCAAAAATAAGGCGTCGAGGCCGGGATCGCAGCGATGGTCGGGCGCCTTCATCGGCTCCACGCTCAGCCATTCACTGCGGGGCAGGATCTTTTCTTCGCGCGGCGCCACGGGCGGCGCCGGTGGCAGGCTGTCTTGCCACCTGGCGGCGGCCGAGGGCGCCGGCGTGGTGGCCCAGTTCGCATCGACCTGCGCTTCGCGTGCCGCTGACGTGCCTGCGTCCGCGTCCTCGCGTGGTGCCTGCGTGGCGGCCTGTGCGGCGGCGCACAGCAGGCTGCTGGCGAAAACGACGGTGCGCATGGCGCTGCTGTTTACTGAAATCATGGTCTGTCCCTGGTCGGTGCCGGAAAGGCGTGCCCTCCAGTATGGCGCCATCGGCAGACTAAAAGACAAGGAAATTGCAACGGCATGTTACCAAAGGGACTATAGTTAATGGTAGCAAGCAGGTGCACAGCAGCAAGGAGACGGCGGCGCGGGGCGCCCGTGGCCAAACGTGTGCTTTCCCTAACTTTCATTTAAGCTAAGCAAGTTATGCTATGGGGTGCACGTCATGCTCCCCTTTGCCGTCCGCACCGCAGTTCCCCTTTTTTACTCTTGCCAGGCCCATAATGAAAATTCTTAAATCCCTGCCTGTATGGCCGCTTGCCGCCCCGCTTGCCGGCTGGCTGTTCCTGTTCGGTTCCACATTCAACTTCGGCGGCGCCTACCAGATATTGCTGGTCGTCGGCCTGATCGGCAGCGTGCTGGCCGCCGTGTACCACGCGGAAGTGGTGGCGCACCGCATCGGCGAACCGTATGGCACCCTGGTGCTGGCGCTGGCCGTGACCCTGATCGAGGTGGCGCTGATCGTCTCGCTGATGCTGGCCGGCGGGCCGGAAACGACAGGCCTGGCGCGCGACACCGTGTTTGCCGCCATCATGATCATTTTGAACGGCATCGTCGGCATCTGCCTGCTGCTGGGCGCCGGCCGCCACAAGGAGCAGACCTTCGGCCTGCTGGGGGTGAGCGCTTCGCTGGCCACCCTGGCGGCCATCGCCATCCTGACGCTGGTGCTGCCGAACTACACGTCGAGCGCCGCCGGCCCGTACTACAATTCGAGCCAGCTCATTTTCATCGCCGTCATCTCGCTGGTCCTGTACGGTACCTTCGTGCTGGTGCAGACGGTGCGCCACCGCGATTACTTCCTGCCCAAGGAAGCCGTCGGCGACGAGGAAGTGCATGCGGCGCCGCCATCGGCCAGCGTCGCCTGGATCAGCGCCGGCGCCTTGCTCGTGTGCCTGGGCGCCGTGGTGTTGCTGGCCAAGTCGCTGGCGCCCGCGCTGGAGACGGCGATTGCCGCCATGGGTGCGCCGAAAACCCTGGTCGGCATCGTCATCGCCGCCATCGTGCTGCTGCCCGAAGGCCTGGCCGCCGTGCGCGCCGCGCGCGCCAACCGTTTGCAAACGAGCTTGAACCTGGCGCTGGGCTCCGCGCTGGCCAGCATCGGCCTGACGATTCCCGCCGTGGTGGTGGTGTCGCTGGCCACGGGCCTGACGATTACGCTGGGACTCGACATCAAGTCGACGGTGCTGCTGTTGCTGTCGCTGATGGTGGCCACCCTGTCGCTGGGCACGGGCCGCACCACGGTCATGCAGGGCACGGTGCACCTGGTGATTTTTGCCGTTTATCTGTTCACGACCATCGTACCGTAGAACACCTGTCAAAACCTACTGCGCGTCGGAATTTGTGGTCTGCGATGCTCACTGTACCTTCGTACAGTTGCGCTTCTTAACCACAACTTCCTTCCGCTCGCTACGGTTTTGTCAGGGTTCTTAAGCGTTACTACTACGCGACTTCTTGTCACAATCCTGTCACGCCGCTGTCATACGATGAGGGTAGTGTGGTAGGATTTTTAAATCGTTTAAATGATTTATATAGTTTAGCAACTGAGTTTGCCAACTTTTTTCGCGGTTGGTACAGCAATGACAAGACAAGAGGCCAGTATGTATGCAGCGGTGGACCTGGGGTCCAACAGTTTTCGTTTACACGTCGGCAAGCATGATGGCGACACCATACGCGTGGTCAAGAGCGTGCGCGATCCGATACGCCTGGCCGCCGGCCTGGACGCCAATGGCGACCTGACCGAGGCGGCCATGCAGGGGGCGCTGGCCTGCCTGCAGCGCTTTCGCGCCATCCTGGCCGGTTTCGAGCTCGAAGCCGTGCGCGTGGTGGCCACGTCGGCCATGCGCGTGGCGCGCAACGGCGCCGTCTTCCTGCCGCTGGCCGAACAGGCCATCGGCTACCCGATCGAAATCATCTCGGGCGAGGAAGAGGGGCGACTGATCTACATGGGCGTGGCCAATGCGCTGGCCATCCCGGGCGAACGCCGGCTGGTGATGGATATCGGCGGCGGCTCGACTGAACTGATACTGGGGCGCGGCAACGATATCGAGCGCGTCGAGTCCTTCAGCCTGGGCACCGTCAAGCAAAGCCTGTCGTTTTTCATCGGCGGGCGCATCGACGCGCCGTCGTTCGAGGCCGCCATCCTGTCGGCGCGCAGCCATTTCGAGGATGCCGCGCCGCCTTACCTTCCGCAGCACTGGAAGACGGCCTACGGCTCTTCCGGCACCATCCGCACGATCGCCGACATCATCGCCCGCAACAAGCTTGGCGATGGATTGCTGACGGGCGCCAGCCTCGATGCGCTGGCGCGCCGCTTCATCGAACTGGGCCACACCAGCCGCATCGACATGCCCGGCTTGCGCCCCGACCGCGCCAGCACCATCGTCGGCGGCCTGGCCATCTTGATCGGCCTGTTCCGCGAACTGGCCATTCCCGCCATGACGCCGATCGAGGCGGGCCTGCGCATGGGCGTGATGTGGGATTTGTACCTGCGCTCGACCAAGCGCGACCGCCGCGAGCAGTCGGTGCAGGGCTGTATGGACAAATTCCATATCGACCAGCAGCGCGCCGGGCGCGTGGCGCAGCAGGCGCTGGCCATGTACGCGCAGCTCAAGCCCACGTCCGACGCCCTGGTGAAATGCCTGCGCTGGAGCAGCCTGCTGCACGAAGTGGGACTGGCCGTCTCGCAGACGGGCTACCACAAGCATGCATCGTACATCGTGGAAAACGCGGACTTGCCCGGTTTTACCACGCGCGAACAGAAGACCATGAGCCGTCTGATCCTGGCGCAGAAGGGCAACTTGCGCAAGATCGGCGAAGTGCTGTCCGATCCCGATTTCGCCAAGGCCGTGCTGGCGCTGCGCCTGTCGATTCTGCTCATGCATGCGCGCATCGAGGCCGATTTCAGCGAGCTGCGCCTGCGCATGAAGAGCCGTATCGAGCTCGATATCAAGCGCGGCTGGGTGGCGCACCATCCCACCGTGTCGTTCTGGATCGAGAAGGAGCAGGAATTCTGGGATGAGGTCGGAGTTGATTTCACCATCCGCGCCAGCGCCTAGTGGGTCATGCCGTGCGCATGACTTGATATGCAGCAAGCAAGGTTTCAAAAAACAGTATATATTGTTTATATTATTTGTTAGATTGGAGAATCCATGACTAAACCCGTCCCAGCAAAAAAAGCCGACAGCGCGCCCGTATCGATGTTCCCCACCAGCGCTTCGATCAACGCGGCAGCGGCCAAGGCCGCACCCGTGGCAAAAGCTGCCGCGAAGCCTGCGGCCAAGCCGGTAGCCAAGGCAGCGGCCAAGCCCGCGGCTAAAGCCGCCGTCAAGCCGGTGGCCGCGAAGCCGGCCGTTGCGAAGCCGGCAGCGGCGAAACCTGCCGCCGCCAAGCCTGCCGCAGCCAAGGCCGTCGTGGCCAAGCCTGTGGCCAAACCGGCCGCCAAGCCAGCCGTCAAGGCGCAGGTGAAAGCCGTTGCCAAGCCGGCGGCCAAGGTTGCAGCAAAACCTGCTGCCAAGGCCGCCGCCAAGCCGGCAGCGAAAGCCGCCGTCAAACCGGTAGCCAAAGCGGCGGCCAAGCCTGCGCCAGCGAAAAAGGCGCCCGTCGCCAAGGTAGCCGTCGTCAAGGAAAAAGCCCGCAAGCCGAAACTGGTGCGCGACAGCTTCACCATGCCGGAAGCGGAATACGAAGTCCTGGGCCAGGTCAAGAAAGCCTGCCTGAAGGCCGGTTTCGAGATCAAGAAAAGCGAATTGCTGCGCATCGGCGTGGCGCTGATCAGCCAGATCGACCTGGCGACCCTGCAAAACGTGCTGGCCGGCCTGCCGCAGCTGAAAACGGGCCGTCCGAAGAAGGATTGATGGCGATGGCAGGGCAGTCCCGCGCGGACTGCCGCCTGCCTGTCCATTCTGGTTTACCATGGGGGCTGTGATAGTTCCCCCATGGTTGCCATGTCAGAAGAAACCCCTGTTGAACGCGCCGGCTTTGTCGAGCGCGCCATTGTCCGCCACCGCGCGGGCGAGTCCCTTGCCGCCATCGACCACGTCGCCGAGGAAATCCCCGTGGCGCTGGTCTTCAACGGCATTTCCCACGTTGTCATGATGGCCACCCCGCGCGACCTGGAAGCGTTCGCCTATGGCTTCGCGCTGACGGAAGGCGTGGTCGCATCCGCCGCCGCCATCTTCGACTGCGAAGTGTTCCTGCGTCCCGACTCCGCCGAAGTGGCGCTGACCATCGCCCAGGAAGATTTCGTGCGCCTCAAGGACCGGCGCCGCGCGCTGACGGGCCGCAGCGGCTGCGGCGTGTGCGGCATCGACAGCATCGACATGCTCGACCTGCGGCCGGAAGCGCTGCCGCCGGCCCTGATCCAGGTCGACCTGCCCGCCGCGCTGGCGCGCGCATCCGCCGGCTTGCGCGCGCACCAGGCGCTGATGCAGGAAACGGGCGGGGTGCACGCGGCCGCCTGGTGCACGCCCGACGGCGAAATCGTGCAGGTGTTCGAGGATATCGGCCGGCATAACGGCCTCGATAAACTGATCGGCCATCTCGCGCTGCACGCTATCGACATGCGCCTCGGCTTTGTCTTCCTGTCCAGCCGCGGCAGCTACGAGCTGGCGCGCAAGGCGGCGCGCATGCGCATCCCGCTGCTGGCGACCATTTCCGCTCCCAGTTCGCTGGCCATTTCCATCGCCACGCAGGCGGGCATGAAGCTGGTGGGTTTCTGCCGCCAGGATGCCTGGGTCGACTACACGCCCGATATCGGCATCTGAACCTTGGCCGCCTGCAGCAGCACGGGCACGGACTTCGACGTCGGCGTGCCCGCGCCGTCGGCCGTGCTGGCCAGCGGCACCAGCGCATTCGTCTCCGGGTAATACGCGCCCAGGCAGCCGCGCGGGATGTCGTAGGCCACCAGTCTGAAACCGTTGGCGCGGCGCGCCACGCCATCGTCCCAGGCGCCGATCAGGTCCACCAGGTCGCCATCGGCAAAGCCCAGCATGGCGATATCGTCCCGATTGGCGAAGACCACCCTGCGCGTGCCGTACACGCCCCGGTAGCGGTCATCCATGCCGTAGATGGTGGTGTTGTACTGGTCGTGCGAGCGGGTGCTCATCAATACCATCAGGCGTTCGCCATGGCGGGCGCGGGCGCGGTGCAGCGGCGTATCGAGGTCCAGCGGGGCGACGAGGAAGCTGGCCTTGCCGCTGGCCGTCTTCCACACGCGCTCGCGCGAGGCCACCGTCAAATGAAAGCCGCCCGGAACGGCCACCCTGGCGTTGTAGTCGCGGAAATCGTCGAACACCTTTTCGATGTCGTCGCGGATGCGCGCATAGTCGGCCGCGTATGCGCGCCAGTCCACCAGGGCGCTGCCCACCGCCGCTTCGGCCATGCCGGCCACGATGGCCACTTCCGAGCGCAGCTGCGGCGACGCTGGCGCATTGCGGCCGTACGAGATATGCACCATGCTCATCGAGTCTTCCACCGTCACGCCCTGCGGCACGCCGCCCTGCAGGTCGATCTCCGTGCGCCCCAGGGTGGGCAGCAGCAAGGCTTCCTTGCCGATGACCAGGTGGCTGCGATTGAGCTTGGTGGCCACCTGCACCGTCAGCGCGCACTGGCGCAGCGCGGCAAAGGTCAGCGGTGTGTCGGGCGTGGCGGCGGCGAAGTTGCCGCCCAGGGCGATGAACACCTTGACGTCGCCGCGCCGCATGGCTTCGATGGTGGCCACCACGTCGTGGCCATGCTTGCGCGGCGGCTCGAAGCCGTAGACCTGGCCCAGGCGGTCGAGGAAGGCGCCGGTGGGCTTTTCCTCGATGCCCACCGTGCGGTCTCCCTGCACGTTGGAGTGCCCGCGCACGGGGCACAGTCCCGCGCCGGGCTGGCCGATCTGGCCGCGCAACATCATCAGGTTCGACAGCATGCGGATGGCCGCCACGCTGTGCTTGTGCTGCGTCAGTCCCATGCCCCAGGTGGCGATGATGCGCCGGCCCTTGACGAAGATGTCCGTCAAGGCCTCGACCTGTTCGCGCGCCACGCCCGACTCCCGCAGCAGCAGCTCCCAGCTTTCCATGCGCAGGTCGTCGCGGAAGGCGTCGAAGCCGCTGCAGTGTTCCAGGATGAAGGCGTGGTCGATGACGGCGGGCGCGCCGGCCGCCTGCGCCGCATCGTCATGTTCGACGACGCGCTTGGCGACGGCCTTGATCAGGGCGAAGTCGCCGCCCAAAGTGGGCTGGACGAACAGGCCGGCCAGGCGCGTGCTGCCCAGGGTCGCCATTTCCAGCGCGCTTTGCGGGTCCATGAAGCGCTGCAAGCCCCGCTCGCGCAGGGGATTGATGGAAACGATGCTGCCGCCGCGGCGCGCGCACTCGCGCAGTTCGCCCAGCATGCGCGGGTGGTTGGTGGCGGGATTCTGGCCGAAGATGAGGATGGTGTCGGCCAGTTCGAAGTCGTCCAGGGTCACCGTGCCCTTGCCGATGCCCACGGTGGCGGGCAGGCCGCGGCTGGTCGCCTCGTGGCACATGTTCGAGCAGTCGGGGAAGTTGTTGGTGCCGTACAGGCGCGCCATCAGCTGGTACAAAAAGGCCGCCTCGTTGCTGGCGCGCCCCGACGTGTAGAACGCGGCCTGGTCCGGGTCGGGCAGGGCGCGCAGGTGGCGCCCCACGAGCGCGTAGGCGTCTTCCCAGGCGATGGGCACGTAGCGGTCGCTGGCCGCGTCGTAGACCAGCGGTTCCGTCAGGCGGCCATGCTGTTCGAGCGCGTAGTCCGACTGTTCCAGCAGCTGCGCGACGGTGTGGCTGGCAAACAGTGCGGGGCCGGCGCGGCGGCTGGTCGCTTCCGCGGCGACGGCCTTGGCGCCGTTTTCGCAAAAGGCAAACGTGGAGGCGTGGTTGCGGTCCGGCCAGGCGCAGCCGGGGCAATCGAAGCCGTCCGGCTGGTTTTGCGACAGCAGCGCTTTCAGGTTGCCGGGCGCGACCCGTTCCTGGCGCAGGCTGATGGCCACGTGTTTTAGCGCGTCCCAGCCGGCGGCGGGCCGCGTGTAGGGCGTGATGTGCGGTGCGTCCTGGTCTTTCATGCTGTCTTCCTGCTGGGCGAGTGTGGTAATTATGCACGATCCCCGCATGACATTGTCTTGCGTCATGGAAATGACATTCGGCTGTCATTTTCCTGACATATTAGACAAGTACGCTGGAGTCGTCTTGATCACAGGGGATGAAACCATGCAAAATATCAGCGCGTCAAACGAAGCCAAGGCCAGGCCGGTTCAACTGGTGCTGAGCCAGGCCACTACAGCGGCGGAATTGCGCGAAGTACAGCGTTTGCGTTACAAGGTGTTTATCGAGACCATGGGCCTGACGTCGCTGGCCAATGCCGATGGCCTCGACAGCGATGAATTCGACGCGCACTGCGATCACCTGATCGTGCGCGACGCCGATACCCTGAAAGTGGTGGGCACCTACCGCGTGCTGAGCGCAGCCAAGGCAGCCAAGATCGGCCGCCTGTATTCGGAAAACGAGTTCGACCTGAGCCGCCTGAAGAATCTGCGCGGACGCATGGTCGAAGCGGGCCGCGCCTGCATCCACCCGAAATACCGGGGCGGCAGCGTGATCATGCTGCTGTGGTCCGGCCTGGCCGAATACATGCGCCGCGAGCGCTGCGACTATCTGGTGGGCTGCGCCAGCATCAGCCTGGCCGATGGCGGCCATAACGCCGTCGCCGTGTACCAGGCGCTGGCCGAAAAGCACATGGCGCCCGCCGAATACCGCGTCACGCCGCACCTGCCTTTCCCCATCCACAAGGTGGAAGCGGCGCACAAGCCGCAAGTGCCGCCGCTGATCAAGGGCTATCTGCGTTCGGGCGCCTGGATTTGCGGCGAACCGGCCTGGGACCCCGATTTCGAAAGCGCCGACATGTTCATGATGATGCCGCTGGCGAATCTGGACGAGCGCTATGCGCGCCACTACGGAGTGGTGCCTGGCTAAGGTTGCCCAGGTGAGTGCCGGGCAGTGAGGCCTGCAGCTGGCTGGCCAGCGCCTGCACGGCGCTGCGCAAGCCGGTTTCCGCGCTGTCGGGCGGCAGCAGTTCGAGCAGGAAGCGCAGGGGCACGGTGATCGCTTCGGGTTCGCCGATGCTGCCGTGGCGCCGCACGGCGTCGTGGTACAGCGCCAGGAAGGCGGCGCGCGCGGACGCGTCGAAGGGCTGGCCGTCCGGTACCTGCCACAGGGCCGCCAGCAGGGCGGCGCGCACGGGGGCGCCCGCGTCGATGGCGCGGTGTTCGTCCGCGTGGCGCTGGCGCGCATAGGCAATGGCGTCGTGCAGCAGCTCGCCCAGCTGCGCATCGAGCGCGCGCCAGGCGCCGCTGTCGCCATGGGCTTTCAGCAGCAGGGCGCCCGCCAGCGCCTGGAAAATGAGGTCGCAGTCGGCCACGCCGCTGCGCAGCCGCGCTTCTTCCAGCGCGGCCAGGCAGGCTTCCGTCATGGCGCGCAGGGCCGGCGTGCCGGAGCCGCCCCCCGCGCAGGACAGGCGTGCCTGCAGGGCCCAGTAGCGTCCCAGCAGGGCCAGGCGCTGCGCCGTGGGCGACAGCGCCACCAGCAGGTCGATATGCCGGCGTCCATCGTGCAGCAGCTGCCGTCCCTGTACCGGGTCGGGCACGGCCGGCACGTCGATGCCGGCGCCCGCATCGATGCCGCACAGGGCCGCGCCCTGGCGTATCTCCAGTTCCGCCCAGTGCGCCAGCGCGCGCAAGCCCACCTTGCCGTCGGCCGCGCTGTGCGCCGCCCGGTAGTGTTCGATGGCGCGCAGCGTGTTGTCCAGGCCACCGAGGCCGGCCCGCGTGGCGGCCATGTTTTCGCGGATGTCGGCGCAGCCGAAGAAGCGTGCGCGCACGGCTTTCTCGATGCTGCCCAGCTTTTCCTCGATGGCCGCGCGGCGCGCAGGATCGGCGCCCGCCAGGCGTGCATGCAGGGTTTCCAGATCGGCCAGCAGGTGGCCGTGGTAGTGGTAGTCGGGCGCCTGCCAGGGCCGGCTCTGCGTGTTAGGAAAGCGGTAGCGGTCGTCGCCATACGCCTGGTAGGCGCCCCAGGTATTCGAGGCGGGAAACTGCAGATAGGCCGCTTCGCGCGCCAGCCGCACGGCGTCGCCGAAGTATTCGCCGCTCAGCATGGCGTGATAGAAGCTGTGCGCGAAGATGCTGGCCGCCTGGTCGTCGATGCGCCAGCCGGCCGCGATCACCGCCTGCGAGCCCATTTCAATGAAGGCCGTGGCCAGGCTGGCGGCCAGCTTCGACCACGGCGCGATGGCGTCCGGGCGCATGTCGCCCAGGTGGCAGCAATTGATGAAGACGAATTGCGGCACGCGTTTGAGCTTGCCCACCTGCGCCGCCGTCAGCCGCGTCTTCGGTCCCAGCACCAGGCCCGTATGGGCGATGCCGGGGCCCGCCACTTCGCCGTGGCCGGCCAGGTGGATGGCGAAATAGCGCTCGTCGAACAGGTGCACCAGCACCCGCTGCGCCTGCGGGCGCAGCAGCTCGCGCACCTGGTAGCCATAGGCGCCGAACATGCGCGCCACGTCCTGTGCTTCGGCCTGCGCGGCGGGCAGCTCGGGCAGGCCGGAATCGGTATCGCCGATCACCAGCACGCTGTTGCTGGGCGGGCTGACGGCGGGCGGCTGCTCGCGCAGGCTGGCCAGCTGGCGCACCATGCCGATGCGCGTCGACAGCGGGCTTTCCTCGCTGCCCGCCTCGTCGCGCATCAATTCCCACGGATAGATGGCGGCGCTCTGGTCGACGGCCAGGATCAGGCCGCGCATCTCGGGGATGGCCGCCTTCAGGCCATTGGGCAGCATCAGTTCGTACAGGGCGCGCGACAGGCCCGGCTGGTCGGTGGTGTTGTCGGTGGCGTCCATGATCAGGCCATCGACGGCTTGCCGCTGGTTCGGCTCCTCGTCGACGCTGTTGTGGGCGCGGTCCGTCAGCACGGTGAAGCGCAGGGCGCCCGAGAGATCCGCGGCGACGATCTGCACGCGGCGCCAGCCGTTGTCGCCGCTCAGGCTGGGCAGGATGCGCCGGTAGCCGCCCGGGCTGTGGCGGATGCGCTGCTCGAACGTGAAGCTGCCCTGGTAGCGCGCCTCGGCCATGATCTGCTCGATGGCCACGGCGGCGGCGATGGCGCGCGCCTCGGACTGTTCGTAGATGGCGATATGGCCGATGCGGCAAGCCATGCCCGCGTCTTCCAGGCGCCGGTTGGCGCTGCGCGCGCCGTCGATCAGGGCGCGCGCGCACAGGGCGATGCTCAAGCCGCCATAGCCGGAGCCGGACAGCAGGCTGGCCACGCGCAAGCCGTGTTCGCCCGTCGGCGGCGCAGGCACGTGGCCGGCGGCGCGCACCTGCAGGCAGACGCACGCGTATTCGAGCAGGCCGCCGGCAAACGCGCGCGCCAGTTCGCCCGGGGTCAGCTCTCCCAGCGCGCCCAGGCCGATGACGATGGCGCCGCCGGGCCGGCGCGCCGCATCGGGCTGCAGTACTACCAGGGCCGCGTCGGGGCGCTGGGGAAAGCGTCCCAGCGCGTGGATTTCCTGCAGCTTGCCGGCCAGCAGACGGTCCAGGAAGCTCATGCTGCCGCGCAGCGATTCATACGCATAGCAGCCGCTCATGACGGGCGCGTCGGCCGACGCCATGCTGCCGTGGATGATGGACAGGCTCAGCTGCGGCGTGCAGATCTCGGGCGCGCTGGCGGGGCCGGCGGCGCCGATGGCGGCGTCGAGCAGTTCCTGCGGCTGCGGGTACAGCGGCTGCGCATCGGGCGCGTACGGGCGGAAGCGGGGCGGAATGCCGCCGGGTGCGTGCGGCGGGCGCCGGGACAGGCCCGCGCCCTGGCCGTTGTCGAGCAGTTGCGCGATGGCCGGGTAGTAGTCTTTTTGCAGCAGCAGGTCGCCATGCGCCACGGGCAGGTAGCAGGCTTCCACGCCGGCCGGCACGGCGCCTTGCCAGGCCGTGCGTCCATCGCCGTCCGGCGACCAGGCTGTCTCGATGCTGCCGCCGCGCAGGCGCAGCGCCACCGGCGTGTCGGCGCAGCCGGCCAGGTAGCTGCAATGGCGGGCGTCGAGCGGGGCCGCTTCCAGCAGGGCCACGGTGGCGCG
>NZ_WFLI01000120.1 GCF_009208555.1 Janthinobacterium violaceinigrum
GCAGCCGCGACGGCCGCTGCCGCAGCGGCGGCATCGGCGTCGTGCGCGTTTTCCGCCGCCAACGCAGCCCACACAGCAGCGCTCTCGGCCGCGGCCACGCTGGCGGCGCAACTGGCCGACACGGCAGCCCTCAACGCGCATGCCGCGCTCAACGCAGCCATCGCCAACCTGAACGCGGCGGTAACGGCCGATACCAACGCCCTGGACGCCGACAATGACAAGACGCTCAAGCTGAACCTCCTCATCTCCGCGCAGAATGCGTCCGATGCGGCAGCGCAGGCCAATGCCAATGCGGCAGCGGCCCACGCGGCGCTGGCGTCGGCCCAGGCCGACGATGCGGCAGCCGCCACCGCTGCCGCGAATGCGGCGTCGGCGCATGCGGC
>NZ_WFLI01000121.1 GCF_009208555.1 Janthinobacterium violaceinigrum
GGACCGTGAAACAACTTTGCGCCGATGATAGTGCTGCAACCAGTGTGAAAGTAGGTTATCGTCAGGCTTGTTATTCGCAGTAGAAGAAAACCCCGTCAGCAATGGCGGGGTTTTTTTTCGTCTGGCGGTTTTGTCGCGATAAAACCCCCACTTTTGGCCCCACCTTCAGGCAAATTACTATATAATTCGCCTCCTCAGATCAGATGGTTTGCTGCCCCGTTGGGAGCAGGCTGTTGAAAAAGTTATGCCTGATGACCATAGCAAGTTGGTCCCACCCCTTCCCATCCCGAACAGGACCGTGAAACAACTTTGCGCCGATGATAGTGCTGCAACCAGTGTGAAAGTAGGTTATCGTCAGGCTTGTTA
>NZ_WFLI01000122.1 GCF_009208555.1 Janthinobacterium violaceinigrum
CGTTGATGGCCAGCACGCCCGCGCCTGCATGCTCCAGCTTGCCATTGATGTTCGTCAGCACCGTCGCATTCAAGGCCAGGTTCGCGCTGTTGGCCGCGACGCGGCCCGCCGTGTTGTCCAACTTGCCTGTCGTGATGACGGTGTCGCCCGTGCCCGTCTGCACGATCTCGCCGCTGGCGTTGTTCAGGTTGGCCACGTTCATCTGCAGCTGGCCGGCCACCAGCTGGCCCTGGTTATTTACCAGTGACTGGGCGTTATTTGCGTTGGCGGTGATGGCCAGCAGATTGCTGGCGGAAATCACCGCCTTGTTAGTCTGTACATCACCAGTAGTTGCCGTGATGGCGAT
>NZ_WFLI01000123.1 GCF_009208555.1 Janthinobacterium violaceinigrum
CCAGCTGGCCCTGGTTATTTACCAGTGACTGGGCGTTATTTGCGTTGGCGGTGATGGCCAGCAGATTGCTGGCGGAAATCACCGCCTTGTTAGTCTGTACATCACCAGTAGTTGCCGTGATGGCGATGTTTGCCGCCCCCGTCTGGCTGTTCGACAGATCCACACTGGAACCCGTCAGCACGGCGCTGCCTGCCGCCAGGTTCTGTCCGCTCGCCTGCAAGACGCCATCGGCATTGATGGTCAAGTCCCCTGTCGCACCCAGGCTGCCGTCCGCTTTCACGCCGGCGCCCAGCAAGCCGCTGCTGGTCATTTTGCCCGCCGTAATAT
>NZ_WFLI01000124.1 GCF_009208555.1 Janthinobacterium violaceinigrum
AGCCTGGACAACCGTGCCGGCAGCCTGGCGCAGACGGGTACCGGCCTGATGACGGTGAACGCTACCGGCCAGCTGGACAACACGGGCGGCAAGATCGAGGGCAATGGCGATGCGCTGGTGAAGGCCTTCACCTTGCTGAACAACACGGGCCGCATCGTGGCGGCGCAGGATGCCACATTGAACGTGGGTAGCCTGGACAATACGGAAGGTACGGTGGCGGCAGGCCGCAATCTGGCATTGAGCGGTGGCGACATCGACAATACCAAGGGCCAATTGCAGGCCGTGGCCGGCAACGCCACCCTGAACGTGGCGAACTTGAACAATA
>NZ_WFLI01000125.1 GCF_009208555.1 Janthinobacterium violaceinigrum
GCCAGGTTCGCGCTGTTGGCCGCGACGCGGCCCGCCGTGTTGTCCAACTTGCCGGTGGTGATGACGGTGTCGCCGCTGCCCGTCTGCACGATCTCGCCGCTGGCGTTGTTCAGGTTCGCCACGTTCAGCTGCAACTGTCCGGCCACCAGCTGGCCCTGGTTATTTACCAGTGACTGCGCGTTATTTGCGTTGGCGGTGATGGCCAGCAGATTGCTGGCGGAAATCACCGCCTTGTTAGTCTGTACATCACCAGTAGTTGCCGTGATGGCGATATTCGCTGCGCCCGTCTGGCTGCCCGACAGATCCACACTGGAACCCGTCA
>NZ_WFLI01000126.1 GCF_009208555.1 Janthinobacterium violaceinigrum
CGAGACCAGGACGTTGATAGGCTGGGTGTGGAAGTGCAGTAATGCATTAAGCTAACCAGTACTAATTG
This sequence comes from Janthinobacterium violaceinigrum, assembly GCF_009208555.1. Taxonomy (GTDB): domain Bacteria; phylum Pseudomonadota; class Gammaproteobacteria; order Burkholderiales; family Burkholderiaceae_D; genus Janthinobacterium; species Janthinobacterium violaceinigrum. Next base: position 69 of record NZ_WFLI01000126.1, read on the forward strand.
CCCGTACGGCTTGTCCCTATAACCTTAGCAGGTACAGAGGATAAGACGGTACAACGTTGTGAGTTTGTTGATACCATTCATTACCCCAATCTTTGCTTCTTCCAGATTCAGGCTTTGTCGTCCTACAGGAGACAAACGCCAGTACAAGTTATGCCTGATGACCATAGCAAGTTGGTCCCACCCCTTCCCATCCCGAACAGGACCGTGAAACAACTTTGCGCCGATGATAGTGCTGCAACCAGTGTGAAAGTAG
>NZ_WFLI01000127.1 GCF_009208555.1 Janthinobacterium violaceinigrum
TAGGCTGGGTGTGGAAGTGCAGTAATGCATTAAGCTAACCAGTACTAATTGCCCGTACGGCTTGTCCCTATAACCTTAGCAGGTACAGAGGATAAGACGGTACAACGTTGCGTGTGTGTTGATACACCTATTCATTACCCCAATCTTTGCTTCTTCCAGATTCATGGCCTTGTCGTCCTATAGGAGACAAACGCCAGTACAAGTTATGCCTGATGACCATAGCAAGTTGGTCCCACCCCTTCCCATCCCGAACAGGACCGTGAAACAACTTTGCGCCGATGATAGTGCTGCAACCAGTGTGAAAGTAG
>NZ_WFLI01000128.1 GCF_009208555.1 Janthinobacterium violaceinigrum
TGTTGATGCTGCCTGCGCTGTTGATCGCCAGGTTGCCATCGGCACGCACCGCGCCTTGGACATTGCTGACATTGGCGCTGTTCAAGGTCACCTGCACGCCTTCGATGCCCTGGTTGGCGCCCAGGGTGCTGGCATTGTCGATCACGCCGCCCGTCACAGTGACGGTCGCGCCGGAACGGATCAAGCCTTGCTGGTTGTTGATACTGCCGCCACCCGCGTTCAGGCCGATATTGCCCAGCACCTGGATTTGCCCGCCCTGGTTTTGCAAGCCGCTCAGGGCCAGATCCAGCGCCGACTTGCCCA
>NZ_WFLI01000129.1 GCF_009208555.1 Janthinobacterium violaceinigrum
GGCCCGCCTGCATGACCGCGGCGCGCCTGGCGCCACGGGCAACAAGGGCGAGCTGGCGTGCCGCCAGTACCAGGTCGATGGCGCGCGGGGCCAGGCCCGCGCCGGTTTTCCCCTGGTGACGGGCACGGGACTGCCCGCTTTGCACGCCTCGCGGGCACGCGGCGACAGCGAAACGACGGCGCGCCTGAATGCCCTGCTGGCCATCATCGCGCGGCTGGACGACACCTGCGTGCTGTCGCGCGGCGGCGAGACGGCCTTGCTGGCGCTGCAAACGGGCGCGGCGCGGGTGCTGGC
>NZ_WFLI01000012.1 GCF_009208555.1 Janthinobacterium violaceinigrum
GCCTCGTCGCCCGCCGCGCGGCGGGGCGCCGCATCGGCGGCCGGCAAGCCCACTTCGATCAGGTCGATATCGGGCGCTAGGCTGGCCATGCGCGCGGCCGGCGGCGTATGCCACAGGCGCGCCAGCGCGCCGGCGCGGCCACGGCCCACGATGACTTTCGAGATATTCGCGCTGCGCGCATACTCGACCACGGCGCCGGCAATGTCGGCCGACGGCACTATGGCCGTGCGCGCGCCCAGGTCCTGTGCCAGCTTCAGGGTTTTCAGGATGCGTTCGCGCTCGCGCGCCGGCAGGCGCTGCAGGCGCGGCGTTTCCACGTACAGCGCATGCCATTCCGCGTTCAGCTGGCTGGCCAGGCGCGCCGTACTGCGGATCACGTGTTCGCCTCCCGCGTGCGGTCCCACGCAGGCGAGCAGCGCGACCCCCGTCTTCCACACAGGATTGATGGATTTTTCGACGCGGTAAGCCTGCACGTCGTCCTGCACCCGGTCGGCCGTGCGGCGCAAGGCCAGTTCGCGCAGGGCGATCAAATTACCCTTGCGGAAAAAATGCTGCGACGCCCGTTCGGCCTGCTGTGGCTGGTACACCTTGCCCTGCTTCAGGCGGCGCAGTAATTCATCGGCGGGAATATCGACCAGCACCACTTCATCGGCGCGGTCGAACACCGTGTCAGGCAAGGTTTCAGCCACGCGCACGCCCGTGATCCCGCCCACCACGTCATTGAGGCTTTCCAGGTGCTGCACATTCACGGTCGACAGCACGTCGATGCCGGCCGCCAGCAATTCCTCGACATCCTGCCAGCGCTTCGGATGGCGCGAACCGGCCACGTTCGAGTGCGCCAGTTCATCCATCAGTATCAGCGGCGGCGCGCGCCGCAGCGCTTCGTCCAGGTCGAACTCGAACAGGGTCTTGCCCCGGTATTCAATCGCCTTGAGCGGCAGCACGGGCAAGCCGTCAAGCTGGGCCGCCGTATCCTGGCGCCCATGCGTCTCCACCACGCCCACCAGCAAATCCTGGCCATCGGCCAGCAATTTGCGAGCAGCGGCCAGCATCGCATAGGTCTTGCCGACGCCGGCCGAGGCGCCGAAGTAAATGCGCAGCCGGCCGCGCGCGGCTTTCTTTTCCTGCGCCTGCACTTGCGCCAGCAGGGCATCAGGGTCGGGGCGTTGGCTGTCGTTAGGGAGCATGGGCATCTTTAATATCAAAACCAGGGGCAAAACCGGCGGCTCCGCCCCTGCATCATCTTACTTCGCGGCCGCATCGAGCGCCAGATTCAGTTCCAGCACATTGACCCGCGGTTCGCCGAAAAAGCCGATATACGCGGTTTTCTGTACCTTGGCGATGGCGTTTTCCACCTGCGCCAGCGGCACGGCGCGCACGCGGGCCACGCGCGGCGCCTGATACAGGGCGCCCGCCAGGCTGATTTCCGGATCCAGGCCGCTGCTCGACGCCGTCACCAGGTCGACAGGGATCGGGTTGCGGTTGCCGGGATCGGCCGCCTGCAGGGCGGCGATGCGCGCCTTGACGGCGTCCACCAGGGCCGGATTGCTCGGTCCCTGGTTGGAGCCGCCCGAACCGGCGCCATTGTTCGCCATCGGCGCGGTGGCCGATGGCCGGCCCCAGAAGTACTGGGGCGAGGTGAAGGACTGACCGATCAGGCTCGAGCCGACTGGCTTGCCGCCGCGCTCGACGATGCTGCCGTTGACTTCATCGTTGAAAGCCAGCTGGCCGATGCCGGCCGTGGCAAACGGATAGACGACGCCGCAGATCACGGTCAGCGCGGCAAACAGGACCAGGGCGGGACGTACGATAGTGCTCATGATGGTTCCTTTAGACTAAATTGAGAGCGGACAGCAGCATGTCGATCAGCTTGATCCCGATGAAGGGCAGGATGATGCCGCCCAGGCCGTAGATCAGCAGGTTGCGGCGCAACAGGCTGGCTGCGCCGATGGCGCGGTATTGCACGCCCTTCAGGGCCAGCGGAATCAGCACGACGATGATCAAGGCATTGAACATCACGGCCGACATGATGGCCGAGGCGGGGCTGGCCAGGTGCATGATGTCGAGCGCCTTCAGCTGCGGATACGTGCCCACGAAGGCGGCCGGGATGATGGCGAAGTACTTGGCGATGTCGTTCGAGATCGAGAACGTCGTCAGCGAACCGCGCGTCATCAGCATCTGCTTGCCGATCTCGACGATTTCCAGCAGCTTGGTCGGATTCGAATCCAGGTCCACCATATTGCCCGCCTCCTTGGCCGCCTGCGTGCCCGAATTCATGGCCACGGCCACGTCGGCCTGGGCCAGCGCGGGCGCATCGTTGGTGCCGTCGCCCGTCATGGCCACCAGGCGGCCTTCGGACTGGTAGCTGCGGATCAGTTTGAGCTTGTCTTCGGGCGTCGCTTCGGCGAGGAAGTCGTCCACGCCCGCTTCGGCGGCGATGGCAGCTGCCGTCAGCTTGTTGTCGCCCGTGATCATCACCGTCTTGATGCCCATACGGCGCAATTCCGCAAAGCGCTCCTTGATGCCGCCCTTGACGATATCCTTCAGTTCCACCACGCCCATGACGCGGCCGTCGTCGACCACCACCAGCGGCGTGCTGCCGCGGCGCGCGATATCGTCGACGGCGCGCGCTACCTCGGCCGGATACGGCTGGCCCAGCGCTTCCACATACTTTTTCATGGAGTCGGCCGCGCCCTTGCGCAGCTGGCGCACCTGCTGTTCGCCCGGAATATCCACGCCGCTCATGCGCGTTTGCGCCGTGAACGGTACGAAGGTGGCGTGCAGGTTGCCCATCTCGCGTTCGCGGATATTGAACTTCTGCTTGGCCAGCACGACGATGCTGCGCCCTTCCGGCGTTTCATCGGCCAGGGAAGCCAGTTGCGCCGCGTCGGCCAGTTGCTGCTCCGTCACGCCGGGCGCCGGTACAAAGCTCGACGCCTGGCGGTTGCCCAGGGTGATGGTGCCGGTTTTATCGAGCAGCAGCACGTCCACGTCGCCCGCCGCTTCCACGGCGCGGCCCGACGTGGCGATCACATTGGCCTGCATCATGCGGCTCATGCCGGCCACGCCGATGGCCGACAGCAGGCCGCCGATGGTGGTCGGGATCAGGCACACGAGCAGCGCGATCAGCACGGTGATCGTGACGGGCGTGCCGCTGCCGGCTGCCGCCACGGAAAACAGCGAGTACGGCAGCAGGGTCACGGTGACGATCAGGAAGACGATGGACAGGGCCACGAGCAGGATCGTCAGGGCGATCTCGTTCGGCGTCTTCTGGCGCTTGGCGCCTTCGACCATGGCGATCATGCGGTCGATGAAGGCTTCGCCGGGATTGACGGAAACGCGCACCAGCAGCCAGTCCGACAGCACGCGGGTGCCGCCCGTGACGGCGGAAAAATCGCCGCCCGATTCGCGGATCACGGGCGCCGATTCGCCCGTGATGGCGCTCTCGTCGACGGAGGCCACGCCGGCCGTCACTTCGCCGTCGGCGGGAATCACGTCACCCGCCTCGACCAGCACCGTCATGCCCTTGCGCAGGTCGGTGGCCGGCGTGGGCAGCCAGGAGGTGCCGTACTTCGGCGTCTGCATTTTTTTCGCCATCACCGTCTGCTTCAGGGCGCGCAGCGAGGCCGCCTGGGCCTTGCTGCGGCCTTCGGCCAGCGCTTCGGCGAAGTTCGCGAACATCACGGTAAACCACAGCCAGACGGCGACGGCGACGATGAAGCCGAACGGCGCCTCGCCTTGGCCATTCAGGGCCTGGATGGCCAGCAGGGTGGTGATGATGCTGCCCACGTAGACGACGAACATCACGGGGCTGCGCCACTGCGTGCGGGGGTCGAGTTTTTTGAACGCATCGACGATGGCGGGGCCAATCAGTGCGGAATCGAACAAGGTCAGGCTTGTGCGTGACATGGTAGCCTCTTATTTTATGAAAAGTTGCAGGTGTTCCACGATCGGGCCCAGGGCCAGCGCGGGAACGTAATTGAGCACGCCGACCAGCACCACCACGCCGATCAGCAGGCCGATGAACATGGGGCCATGCGTGGGCATGGTGCCGGCATTGACCGACAGGCGCTGCTTGCCTGCCAGCGAACCGGCCACGGCCAGCACGGGCACGATCACGCCGAAGCGGCCGAACCACATGGCGATCGCCAGCATCACGTTATAGAACGGCGTGTTGGCGGACAGGCCGGCAAACGCGCTGCCGTTGTTGTTGGCCGCAGACGTGAAGGCGTACAGGATTTCGGAGAAACCGTGCGCGCCCGGATTGGCCACGCCCACCGTGCCCGGTTCGACCATCACGGCAATCGCCGTGCCCGTCAATACAAGGGCTGGCGTGACCAGGATGGCCAGCGACACCATCTTCATTTCATAGGCCTGGATTTTCTTGCCCAGGTATTCAGGCGTGCGGCCTATCATCAGGCCGGCGATGAAGACGGCCAGGATGGCGAACATCAGCATGCCGTACAGGCCCGTGCCCACGCCGCCGAAAATCACTTCGCCGAACTGCATCAGCAGCAGCGGCACCATGCCGCCCAGGGGCATGTAGGAGTCGTGCATGGAATTGACGGCGCCGCAGGAGGCTGCCGTCGTCACCGCCGCGAACAGGGTCGAGGAACTGATGCCGAAGCGCGTTTCCTTGCCTTCCATATTGCCGCCCGATTGCAGGCTGCTGGCCTGCTGGTCCACGCCCAGGGCTTGCAAGACGGGATTGGCTTGCTGCTCGGCGCTCATCACGCCGGCCGTCATGACGACAAAGATCAGGGTCATCGCGGCCAGCACGGCCCAGCCCTGGCGCATGTCGCCCACCATGCGGCCAAACGTGAAGCACAGGCCGGCGGGAATGATGAAGATGGCCAGCATCTGCAGGAAGTTCGACAGCACGGTGGGGTTTTCGTACGGATGCGAAGAGTTGGCATTGAAGAAGCCGCCGCCATTCGTGCCCAGCAGCTTGATCGATTCCTGCGACGCGACGGGGCCCATGGCGATCGTCTGCGTCGTCGCCACTTGCGCTTCCATCACGGGCTTGCCGGCAGCGTCCAGCACGGGCTGGCCATCGGCCGTCACTTTCGGCGTTTCATACGCCACGTGGTCGAGCAGGGTCACTTCCTTGTAGGCGGAAAAATTCTGGATCATGCCTTCGCCCATGAAGACGACGGACAGGGCCAGCGACAGCGGCAGCAGGATGTACAGGGTGGAGCGCACCAGGTCGACCCAGAAATTGCCGATCGATTTGCCCGAGCGCGAGGCGAAGCCGCGCACCAGCGCGAAGATCACGGCAATGCCGGTAGCGGCCGAAAAGAAGTTCTGGCACGCCAGGCCCAGCATCTGGGTCAGATAGCTCATGGTCTGCTCGCCGCCGTAGCCCTGCCAGTTGGTATTGGCGACGAAGCTGACGGTGGTATTGAACGAGGAATCGGGGCTGACGGCGCCCAGGCCCTGGGGATTCAAGGGAAAAAAGCCCTGCAGGCGCTGCAGGCCGTATACAAAGACGGCGCCCACGGTATTGAAGACGATCAGGGCGATGGCATAGCTTTTCCAGCCCATGGCCTTGTCGGCAGGCAGGCCGGACCAGCGGTACAGCAGGTTTTCCAGCTTCTGCAGCCAGCCCAGGCCGCGCACGGGGCCATCGCCAGCCACCTTGGCCATGTACAGGCCCAGCGGATAGCCGGCGGCCAGCAGCACGGCCAGGAAAGCCACCAGCAGCAATATCGATTGCGTCGTCATCACAGTTCCTCCGCCTTCAGCAGCGCCACCAGCAGGTACACGAACAGGCCAGCCGACACGACGGCGCCCAGCACATAAAACGCGTTCATTTGACGCTCCCTAATTTGTCGCAGGCGACGGCAAAGCCGGCGGCCACGACGAAAAACACGGCAATCAAGCCGAGATACACGATATCCATTCCCACCCTCATTCAGGTTTGTTTTGATAGTGTGCAGATTAGCCAAAAGGGTCTAAAAAATTCGTAAAGACTGGGGAGGCAGCTGTAAACAAGATGTAAAAACGGAGGCTTTACCGCATAAAATCCATCACAATTGGCGCCAAACCACGCGCGCAGCGCACTGTTGTTGCCCTGGAGTAGCGCTATTGCTCGCGGGACAAGATAGAATGCGCGAGCGTCCGCACAAGGACGCCATGCCTGCCGCACTGCCCTCCCCCAGTGACGCTGGACGAGATATACTGTATATTCATACAGCTATCGCCGCCGCTGTCATTGCGCCATGCAGTGCCCTGGCCTGGCGTTCCAACCACTGTCTTTATTAGCTTGAACACGTATGGCCACTAAAAAACCAGCATCCGACTACAGCGAATCATCCATCCGTGTCCTGAAAGGACTGGAACCCGTCAAGCAGCGCCCGGGGATGTACACCCGCACTGAAAATCCGCTGCACATCATTCAGGAAGTGATCGACAATGCCTCCGACGAGGCGCTGGGCGGTCATTGCACGCATATCGCCGTCACGCAAAACACGGATGGCAGCATCACCGTGGAAGACAATGGCCGCGGCATTCCCGTCGGCCTGCACCCGGAAGAAGGCGTGCCGACGGTGGAAATCGTGTTTACACGGCTGCACGCGGGCGGCAAGTTCGACAAGGGTTCGGGCGGCGCCTACGCGTTCTCGGGCGGCCTGCACGGCGTCGGCGTGTCCGTCACCAATGCGCTGTCCACGCGGCTGGAAATCACCGTCTGGCGCAAGGAAAGCGACGGCAACGGCCTGCACCACATGGTGTTTGCCAATGGCGACGTGATCGAACCGCTGAATTCGCGTCCCGCCCCGCGCGACGGCAAGAAGTCCGGCACGCGCGTGACGGCCTGGCCCGACGCGAAATATTTTGACTCGCCGAACATCTCGCAAACCGAGCTGCAGCGCCTGCTGCGCTCGAAGGCCGTGCTGCTGCCCGGCGTCACCGTCACGCTCACCAACGCGAAGACGGGCGATACGCAGACCTGGCTGTACGCGGAAGGCTTGCGCGGCTACCTGACCGAATCGCTGGCGCAGGTCTCGAATGGCGAAACCCTGATTCCCCTGTTCGAAGGCGCGCAATATGCGGGCCCGGACTCGGAAGGCTTTGCCGAAGGCGAAGGCGCCGCCTGGGTCGTGGCATGGACGGAAGAAGGCGCCATCGTGCGCGAATCGTATGTCAACCTGATTCCCACCTCGAATGGCGGCACGCACGAATCGGGCTTGCGCGACGGCCTGTTCGGCGCCGTGAAAAACTTCGTCGAAATGCACTCGCTGCTGCCCAAGGGCGTGAAACTGCTGCCCGAAGACGTGTTCGCGCGCGCTTCGTTCGTGCTGTCGGCGAAAGTGCTGGACCCGCAATTCCAGGGCCAGATCAAGGAACGCCTCAATTCGCGCGACGCCGTGCGCCTGGTCTCGACCTTCGCCAAGCCGCCGCTGGAACTGTGGCTGAACCAGCACGTCGACTATGGCAAGAAGCTGGCCGAACTGGTGATCAAGCAGGCGCAATCGCGCCAGCGCTCGCTGCAGAAAGTGGAAAAGAAAAAATCCTCGGGCGTAGCCGTCCTGCCCGGCAAGCTGACGGACTGCGAATCGTCGGACATCGCGCGCAATGAACTGTTCCTCGTCGAGGGCGACTCGGCGGGTGGCTCGGCCAAGATGGGCCGCGACAAGGAATTCCAGGCGATCCTGCCCCTGCGCGGCAAGGTCCTGAACTCGTGGGAAACGGACCGCGACCGCCTGTTCGCCAATAACGAGATCCACGATATTGCCGTCGCCATCGGCGTCGACCCGCACAGCATCGGCGACACGCCCGACCTGTCCGGCCTGCGCTACGGCAAGATCTGCATCCTGTCCGATGCGGACGTGGACGGCTCGCACATCCAGGTATTGCTGCTGACCCTGTTCTTCAAGCACTTCCCCGCGCTGATCAACAAGGGCCACATCTGCATCGCCCGTCCGCCCCTGTACCGCGTGGACGCGCCGGCGCGCGGCAAGAAGCCGATGCAGAAGATCTACGCGCTCGACGACGGCGAACTGCTGGCCATCGAGGACAAGCTGCGCAAGGAAGGCGTGAAACAGGGCGCCTGGTCGATCTCGCGCTTCAAGGGCCTGGGCGAGATGAACGCGGAGCAGCTGTGGGAAACGACGATGAACCCGGACACGCGCCGCCTGCTGCCCGTCACGCTCGGTGAAATCGACCACATGACGTCCGCCGCCCGCTTCAATATGCTGATGGGCAAGGGCGAAGCGGCCGGACGCCGTGCCTGGATCGAGGAACACGGCAATGAGGCGGAGGCGGATATCTGATGATCATCGGCATCGACCTGGGCACCACCAACAGCCTGGTCGCCATCTGGCGCGACGGCAAGGCTTCCATCATCCCGAATGCGCTGGGCGAACACCTGACGCCGTCGTGCGTGAGCATCGACGACGACGGCACCGTGCTGGTGGGCCGCGCCGCGCGCGAGCGCCTGCAGACGCACCCGCAGCTGACGGCGGCCGTCTTCAAGCGCTACATGGGCAGCGAAAAGAAGATCACCCTCGGCACGCAGCAATTCCGTCCGGAAGAGCTGTCGTCGATGGTGCTGCGCGCGCTGAAGGAAGATGCGGAAGCCTTCCTGGGCCACAAGGTCGAGGAAGCCATCATCACCGTGCCCGCGTATTTCAGCGATGCGCAGCGCAAGGCCACGCGCATCGCCGGCCAGCTGGCGGGCTTGCGCGTGGAGCGCCTGCTGAATGAACCGACGGCCGCCGCGCTGGCCTACGGCATCCGCGACAAGGAACAGGAAAGCAAATTCCTCGTCTTCGACCTGGGCGGCGGCACCTTCGACGTGTCGATCCTGGAACTGTTCGAAGGCGTGATGGAAGTGCGCGCCTCGGCCGGCGACAATTTTTTAGGGGGCGAAGACTTCGTCACCGTGCTGGTCGACGCCTTTTTGGAAGGCAGCGGCCTGCGCGACGCCGTCGGCAGCCGCCTGCTCGACCCGCGCCAGCAGCAGCTGCTGCGCGATGAAGCGGAGCGCGTCAAGCGCCTGCTGTCGGAACAGCCGTCCGTGCGCATGGCCACGCGCTACCAGGACAAGGAATACAGCTGGGAGATCAACGAGGACAAACTGGCGCAACTGTGCGAACCGCTGCTGGCGCGCCTGCGCCTGCCCGTGGAACGGGCGCTGCGCGACGCCACCATCCGCGCCGCGGAATTGAATGAAGTGGTGCTGGCCGGCGGCGCCACGCGCATGCCGCTGGTACGCAAGCTGGTGTCGCGCATGTTCGGCCGCTTCCCCGCCATCCACCTGGACCCGGACGAAGCCGTGGCGCTGGGCGCCGCCGTGCAGGCGGGCCTGAAGATGCGCGACGCCGCTCTCGATGAAGTGGTCATGACGGACGTGGCGCCGTATTCGCTGGGCATTTCGATTTCGCGCCAGGTCGGCGCGAACCAGTACGAAGGCGGGCATTACCTGCCCATCATCGAACGCAATTCCGTGGTGCCCGTCTCGCGCACGGAAAACATCACCACAATCTACGACAACCAGAAGGAAATCAACGTGGCGATCTTCCAGGGCGAGTCGCGCCTGGTGGCCGACAACGTCTTCCTCGGCAAGATCAGCTTCCCGATTCCCGCGAAAAAGGCGGGCGAGATCGGCATCGACGTGCGCTTCACCTACGACATCAGCGGCGTGCTGGAAGCGGAAGTGACGGTGCTGGCCACGCAGGAAAAGCACAAGATGGTCATCAGCGACAACGCGGGCGTGATGACGCCGGAACAGATCGAGCAGCGTTTTCTTGAACTGGCCGACCTGAAGATCCACCCGCGCGAGCAGCTGGAAAACCGCACCCTGGTCACGCGCGCCGACCGCCTGTACGAACAGTCGCTGGGCGACGTGCGCCAGTACTTGGCCGCGCATACGGCCAATTTCCAGGCGGCGCTGGAGACGCAGGACCCGAGCACCATCCGCAAGGCGCGCCAGGCACTGGATGACGTGCTGCGCCAGGTCGAGAGCGAGAGCTTTTTGTAGATGGACGGCGGCATGCACAACGGGCAGCGCAGCCTGTGGGATATCCTGGACACGGAGCCGACCGGCGACGAGCGCGCCCTCAAGCGCGCGTATGCGAAACGCCTGAAGGTGACGCGTCCCGAAGACGATCCTGCCGCCTTCCAGGAGCTGCGCGACGCGTATGAATATGCGCTGCGCCACGCGCACCTGTTTGCCGCCGACCTGCAGGAGCAAGGGCACACGGCGCCCGTGGCGGCGCCTGAAGCGACGGCCGAAACGGCGCGCGTCGAAACCGAGCAGGCCGAAGCGGCGCCCGCGGAACCGGCCGATCTGTGGGGCATCGTCGACGACGCCGCGCAAGACACGGGCGCAGAACTGTGGGGCGTGATAGCAGAACCCGCGCCAGCACTGGCGCCACCGCCGGAACAATGGGGCGTGGTCGCCATCGACCCGGTCCAGGAAGCGGCCAGCCTGTGGCAGGCATTCCTGGAGCAGACGCGGCACCGCAACGGAGCGGCTCTGCTGCCCGGCTTCCTGGAGCGCGAGGAGCTGCTCAACCTTGACGTGCGCGAGGAATTCGACCTGTGTGCGCTGCGCTATTGCGCCAGCGCCGGCTACGACCTGCCGCTGCGCCAGGCCCTGTTCGAGCAGCTGGGCTGGGAACACGATTTTGCCTACCTGGGCCGCAGCCATGGCGACCTGGTACGCGCTGCCGTGCAGCGTTACCGGGCGGACCGCTCGTTCGCCCATTTCAGCGACAACCGCGACAGCTATCCGGGCCTGGACTGCATCATGTCGCAGCAAGCGCCATCGGCCTATGCGCGCCAGCTGTTCGACCAAAAATTCAATCAGCAGCTGCGCGAGCTGCTGCAGACGATACGCTGGCAGCATGCCGAAATGCTGGCCTACAAGCTCGATATGGACTTGTTCGAGCGATGGGAGCAGGCGGTATTCTCCAAGCGCTACTTCAAGCAGACGGCGCTGGCCTCGGGCGGCCTGGGTTTCGTGCTGCACTTCATGCTGGCCGGCGTGCTCGATGCGGGCGGTTTCAAGCTGGGCGACATCGGCGCCTATGCCAGCCAGCTGGGTTTCCAGGTGCTGGCCTTTGCCCTGCTGGCCGTGCATGCCTTGCGCTGGCCGGCGCCGCTGTTCACGCGCCTGGACGCGTTGCAGGAACGGCTGCAGGAGCGCCTGCCCGTGCTGTGGGCGCGACCAGGCTTGCGGCAACTGGGCTGGATCGTGCCCTATGTACTGCTGGCACTGCTGCTCTTCCTGCCCGAACGCAGCGACACGATGCGCCTTGTCGCCTCGGCCGGCTTGTGCGCGTCGGCCTTGCTTGCCTATGCGATGAACCGCCAACTGCTGCATGGCATGCTGCTGCTCCTGTCCCTGGGCCTGTCGCTGTTCGTCGGCATGTTCATGAGCGGCAAAGGTCCGGCGGCGCTGGCCATCGGCGAAGCCATGCCATTGATGTTTTGCCTGGCCGCGCTGGCCCTGCGCAGCGCGACGGGCCTGTATGGCGATTGCCGCTTCCCCGAGGCGCTCTTGCCGCGCCTGCGCGCAGCATGGCTGATCGGCTGCGCGGGCCTACTGCTGCAATTGCATGTGCAGCAGCTGCCGGCCGCCCTCGTCGGCGCCGCATTATATGTCTGGTCGTGTGCGGGCTTGCTGTTTTCTCCCAGCGATTTCCGCTGGAAGACGATGTGGCCGCTGGTGCTGGCGCCATCGATCGGCAGTTTTCTGCTGGCCGCCCAGGCGCCGTCCGTCCGCGCCATGCCGATGATGCATAACAGCGTCGAACTGGCCGTGGCCGTGCTGTATCTCACCTTGCGCTACATGTATCTGACGTACGGCAAGTCCTTTTCCAAATCCGGGCTGTCATAATCAGCTCCACGAATTCAACCGCAACCACTTAATACCGAAACAAGCGCCATGTCCACACAAACCAATTTATTTGACGATGCCCAGCCTGAGCCGATCGAGCCGGATGAACCGGTATTCGACGGCGAAGCGCTGACCCTGTCCACCTTCGCCGAGCGCGCCTATCTCGACTACGCCATCTCCGTGGTCAAGGGCCGCGCCCTGCCCGACGTGTGCGATGGCCAGAAGCCCGTGCAACGCCGCATCCTGTATGCGATGAACGAGCTGGGCTTGAACTCCACGGCGAAGCCGCGCAAATCGGCGGCCGTGGTCGGCGACGTGCTGGGTAAATTGCACCCGCACGGCGACCAGTCCGTGTACGACGCGCTGGTGCGCATGGCGCAGGATTTCTCCCTGCGCTACCCGCTGATCGATGGCCAGGGCAACTTCGGCTCGCGCGACGGCGATGGCGCCGCGGCCATGCGCTACACGGAAGCGCGCCTGACGCCGATCGCCAAGCTGCTGATGGATGAAATCGGCATGGGCACGGTGGACTTCCAGCCCAACTACGACGGTTCGACGGAAGAACCGAAGCTGCTGCCGGCCCGCCTGCCGATGGTGCTGCTGAACGGCGCATCCGGCATCGCCGTGGGCCTGGCCACAGAAATCCCGTCGCACAACCTGGCGGAAGTGGCCAAGGCAGCGGTGGCCATGATCCGCGATCCGAAGATCACGCACGCCGAACTGATGGCCATCATGCCCGGCCCCGACTTCCCCGGCGGCGGCCAGATCATCACGCCGCCCTCGCAGATCCAGGACATGTATGCGAGCGGCCGTGGCAGCATGAAGGTGCGCGCGCGCTGGAAGATCGAAGAGCTGGCGCGCGGCCAGTGGCAAGCCGTCGTGACGGAACTGCCGCCCGGCACCTCGTCGCAAAAGGTGCTGGAAGAAATCGAGGAACTGACCAATCCGAAGATCAAGCTGGGCAAGAAGGCGCTGTCGCCGGACCAGGTGGCCCTGAAGGCGCTGATCCTCAATTCGCTCGACACCATCCGCGACGAATCGGGCCGCGCCGCACCCGTGCGCCTGGTGTTCGAACCGAAATCGAAGAACCAGGACCAGACGGAATTCATGCTGATGCTGCTGGCGCATACGTCGCTGGAATCGTCGACCTCGATCAACCTGGTGATGATAGGCGGCGATGGCCGTCCGCGCCAGAAAGGCCTGGGCGACATCCTGCGCGAGTGGATCGACTTCCGCTTCGAGACTGTCACGCGCCGCACCGGCTACAAACTGGGCAAGGTCAAGGACCGCATCCATATCCTGGAAGGGCGCGAAGCGATCCTGCTCAATATCGACAAGGTGATCCAGATCATCCGCAATTCGGATGAACCGAAAGCGGCCTTGATCGAAGCGTTCAAGCTGTCCGAACGCCAGGCCGACGACATCCTGGAAATCCGCTTGCGCCAGCTGGCGCGCCTGGAAACGATCAAGATCCAGCAGGAACTGGCCGAGCTGCGCAAGGAAGAAAAGTCGCTGCAAGACCTGCTCGACAACCCGGGCTCGATGAAGCGCGCCATCATCCGCGAAATCGAAGCGGACGCCAAACAGTTTGGCGACGCGCGCCGCACCCTGATCGAGGAAGCGCAGAAAGCCGTGGCCGAACAGAAAGTGGTCGATGAACCGGTCACCGTCATCATTTCGGAAAAAGGCTGGGTGCGCGCGCGCACCGGCATCGGCCACGATGCGGCGCAGTTCACCTTCAAGGCCGGAGACAGCCTGCATGGCGCCTTCGAGTGCCGCACGGTGGACACTTTGCTGGGTTTTGGCAACAACGGCAAGATTTACTCGGTTCCCGTCTCGGCGCTGCCCAACGCGCGCGGCGACGGCGTGCCGATCACGACCTTGTGCGACCTGAGCGGCGGCACGCCCGGCAACGCCGTGCGCATCCTCCATTACTTTGCGGGCAATGGCGCCACCAGCCTGCTGCTGGCGACGAGCGCCGGCTACGGCTTCATCGCCAAGGCGGGCGACATGACGAGCCGCCTGAAGGGCGGCAAGGCCTTCATCACTCTCGATGACGGCGACGTGCCTCTGGCGCCGAAGGTCATCCCAGAAGCAGCCAGCGCCCTGGCCTGCCTGACGGAAGGCGCGCGCCTGCTGGTGTTCGGCCTCGATGAAATGAAAACCCTGTCCAAGGGCGGCACCGGCGTCAAGCTGATCGACCTGGACGCCAAGGACAAGCTGCTGGCCGTGCAGCCGATCACCCAGCGCGGCGTGGTGGTCTCGGGCATCGGCCGGGGATCGAAGCCACAGGATGCGTCGCTGGGCGCCACGGCTCTGACCGACCACTTCGGCAAGCGCGCGAAGAAGGGCAAGGCATTGGCGGCCAAGCTGAAACCGGTCTCGATGGCGGCGATCGGCTGACAGGCTGACAGGCTGACAGGTACGGCCGCGAGGCCGTGCGCAGTGCAGAAAAAGACAGGTCCGCCTGTCTTTTTTTTCGCCTGCCCTGGCACCTGCCACGGTCCCTTCCACGGTCCCTGCCTCGGCTCGTGCTACGGTCCCCGCTTCCTGCTCCGGCTCCGGCTCCGGCTCCGGCTCCGGCTCCAGCAAGCGTCACCGGTCCTGCAATAATTTTGCATATTCCCCGTCCGCCTCCGTTATCCCTGCAGGCATGCCATCGGCATGCCGCCCCACCACAGGAGTACAGGGATGAGCAACAATATTTCAGGCACGCTGCCATGCGCCAGCTTGACCCCGGCCGAGCGACTGGTCGCGGCCATGGCGGCCGAAGGCTTGCCGTACAAAAGCATCGCCAGGGAACTGGGCAAGTCGCCGGCCACCGTCCGCAACCAGCTGCATGCGATTTACCAGAAACTCGGCGTGGGCAACCGCACGGCGCTCGCATACAAGCTGCGCGGCGAACCCGGCGAGCCTTAGCGCCGCGACAGGCGCAGCACGTCGGGCGTCGCTTCGACGATGTCGATCACACCTTGCTCTCCGGCGGCGGCATCAACGGCATAGCGGCCCATGCCCAGCGGACGCAGCCGGGCAACGGGGCCGGCGCGGGGCCGGTCATCGGGGCCGGGCGCCATGCTGGTCATGCTCGCCTCCCCGCCTGCCAGGCTCCCGGTTCCGCCTCCGAACTCCAGCACCTTGCGCCCCTTGCGGCTGGGCGGAAAGGGAAACGTGGCCGTGGGCCGGTACACCTCGATACCGTCCGCATCTTCCTCGAAGGAATGCGTCCAGCTACCGCTGGGCAAAACCATCGTCATGCCGTGCATGCTGCCTCCCGTTTAAAACATGAACGTCAGAAACACGATACCACGCCGCCCAGGCTTTCATAGCCGCTCACGGAGGGCGACCAGGCCGTGCCGTTCCACGCCTTGTGGAACAGGGCGCCATTCGTTCCCGTGACAAACACGTCGAGGCGGTTCGGCGCCCACGCCGTGGCGCGCGGACGCGAGGTGCTGATGCCGCCCAGGTTCTCAAATCCCGTCAGCGACGGACTCCAGGCGCTGCCGTTCCACGCCTTGTGGTACAGCGCGCTGTCCGTGCCGATGACGAACAGGTCGAGCCGGTTGGGCGCCCACGACACGGCTTCCACCTCGCCCACGCAGATGCCGCCCAGGCGCTCGAAGCCATCGTTCGACGGCCCCCATTTCGCGCCGTCCCACCACTTGTGGTACAGGGCGCCATCGGTGCCCGTGACGAATACGTCGAGGCGGTTCGGCCCCCACGCCACTGCCTTGGGCGACGAAGTGCAGATGCCGCCCAGGCGCTCGTAGCCCGTCAGCGACGGCCCCCAGGCCGTGCCGTCCCACCACTTGTGGTACAGGGCATGGTCCGTGCCGATGACGAACACGTCAAGGCGGTTCGCTCCCCACGCCACGGCTTCCGGCTGGCCCAGGCAAATGCCGCCCATGGCTTCATACCCCGTCAGCGACGGCCCCCAGGCGCTGCCGTTCCACCATTTGTGGTACAGCCCGCGGTCCGTGCCGACGACAAACACGTCGAGGCGGTTCGGCCCCCAGGCCACGGCGCGCGGATCTCCCACACACAAGCCGCCCAGCGCCTCATAGCCGGTCAGGGACGGCCCCCAGGCCGTGCCATTCCACCACTTGTGGAACAGGCCGCTGTCGGTGCCCGTGACAAACACGTCCAGCCGGTTCGGCGCCCACGAAACCGCCTGCGGCGCACTGGTGCCGATGCCGCCCTGCCCTTCGTAAGCGGTGGCGGAGGGTGCCCAGGCCGTGCCATTCCAGGCCTTGTGGTAGAGCGCGCGGTCCGTGCCCAGCACGAAGACGTCGAGGCGGTTCGCGCCCCAGGCCACGACGGGCGAGGAACTCTGGCGCGGCGTGGCGCCCGTGCCGCCAGTCCCGCCCGTCCCGGTGCCGATGCTGGCGCGCGGTCCGTCGAGGCAAGCCTGCATGCGCGCCACCTGGCCCGCCGTGAACATGAACATGGCGGGATCGTCGACATAATCCATGTAGTTCATGAACATGTCGCCATTCGGTCCATTGCTGCAGGAAATATGCGGGAACGACGGCTGGCCCGTGTTCGGCCCGCCCTGGTTCGGCGTGTCGGCCACATTGTCCGTGCCCGAGCAGCCCGTGCCGTCGTCTCCCCAGATATGGTTCAGGTTCAGCCAGTGGCCGATTTCATGCGTGGCCGTGCGGCCCAGGTGGAACGGCGGCGCCGCCGTGCCGGTCGTGCCGAAGGCCGATTGCAGGATCACCACCCCGTCGGTGGCGGCCGGACCACCGGGAAACTGCGCGTAGCCCAGCAAGCCGCCGCCCAGCTGGCACGCCCAGATATTCAGATAGCTGTCGGCCGGCCAGGCATCCATGCCGCCCGTCGCCTGCGACTTGACGGCATCGTCCGCGCCGAAGGATGCCACCGTAGTCTGGCGCCGCTCGATGCCGCTGGTCGCCGCGCCATGGGGATCGGTCGTGGCCAGCGCGAACTCCACGCGCGCATCGGCCGTCAGCGGCAGGAACGGCGCCGGCGTGCCGTTCACATCCGGGTTGACGCGCCGGAAATCGCGGTTCAATACGTCGATCTGGCTGGCGATCTGCGCATCCGAAATATTTTGCGCGGCCGTGTTCCACACCACGTGCACCACCACCGGTATCTGCGTCACGCCGGAACGTCCGGCGACGCTGCCGCCGCCCCCATAGAGCCCGGCCAGGTTTTCGATATCGGCGCGTACGCCCGCATAGGACTGATCTTCCGTCAGCAGGCGGCGGTGCACATCCATCGTGGCGCAGGTGCGCACCTGCGGCGTGCCGCCGCCCTGCCCCCCTCCGCCGCCGCCCATGCCGCCACCGCCATCATCGCCATCATCGCGGCCGCCGCCCATGCCGCCGCCATCGCCCACGTGCATGCAACTGGCGCCGGCCATGCCCTGCGATGCCTGCTGCATGCCACCACCAGGCATGCTTCCGGCTGCGGCTGCGGCATGCGTGGCGGCCTGCTGGTCCGCGTATGACACGCCCAGGCGCGGCCCCGGCATGGCGTCGCTGCTCCCGGCGGCAACGCTGGCGTGGATATCGCCCTCGACCGGCATCGCCTGCATGGAAGACATGGCGGACATGCCTTCGGCCGAACCGGTAGCCGGTGCTTTTTTCGTTTTAGCGGTGCTCATGATGTCTCCTTCGTCTATTTGCCAGCTCACTATGGCATGACGAAAAGCGGAGCATTTGCGCCAGATCAAGGCTGGCAAGCGGCGGCAGCGAAAAGCCGCGGACGTAAAAAAAGACAGCCGAAGCTGTCTTTTGGGGCCTGCAGGCCGTGGCCTGCAAACGGGGAATTACTTGGCGGCGGCAGCCTTGACTTCAGCGTCGGCCTTGGCCTTCGCTTCTTCCGTCTTGGTGGCGGCGAGGGCCTTGTCGGCATTCGCTTCCACTTTTTCCTTGGCGACCTTGGCGTTCGCTTTCACGGCAGCCTTGGTGGCTTTCGCATCGGCCTTGGCATCGGTTTTGTCTGCCTTGGCTTCCGCTTTCAGCTTGTCTTCCGCATCGGCGTTGGCGACTTTGTCGTGGGCCTTGGCCTTGGTTTTATTGGCCTTGTGATGGGCGTCGGCTTTCTTTTCGTCGGCCTTCATTTCTGCCTTGGCGACATTGGCGTCAGCCTTGGCATCGACCTTGGCTTCCGAAGCGGCAGCCTTGTTGACATCTTTTTGTGCGGAAGCCTGGGCTTTCACGACCGCTTCCGTTGCGGGTGCGGTTTGAGCGAAGGCAGCGGTAGCAAACAGGGTGGCGATCAGAGCGGCGAGTAATTTGTTCATGATGAGACCTTTCAATATGGATTCGAGTTATTTTTACTAAAGGCGGGCAAAATGTTCCAAATTTGCCAGGCATCGGGCTGTGGTTGACAGCAGCTCGATGGCATGACTTCATAGTAAAGACAAAGCAGCAACCACACAGTGCGTTAGCGCACTCAACGGAAAATATGTGCAATTCGGCAAATTTTCCATTGAGCACGCTGCCGGCGTTCAGGACCTCATGCGCACACGGCCAATGCCGCGTGGCGGGCCGCCACCCATTCCTCGTTGGCCGGTTCCACGCCCACCACGATGCGGCTGGCATCGGTGGAAATACGGCTGGCGTTGCGCGCGTTCGCTTCGCTGTCGAGCACGGGACCGATGAAGCCCAGCTCGGCGCAGATGCGCTGGCGCAGCTCCGCGCTGTGCTCGCCGATACCGGCCGTAAACACCAGCATGTCCAGCCCGCCCAGCACGGCCGTCAGGGCGCCGATCTCGCGCACGATGCGGCGGATGTACAGGGCCAGCGCGGCGCGGATGCGCTCGCCCGTGGCATCCTGCCGGCCCTGCTGCGCCAGCAGCACGGGCGGGTCGGCCGACACGCCGGACACGCCCAGCAAGCCCGATTCGTGGTACAGCACGTGCGCCACTTTTTCCAGCGACAGTTTTTCGATTTCCATCAGGTAGATGACGGCGCCCGGGTCCAGCGAACCGCAGCGCGTGCCCATCATCAGGCCGTCGAGCGCGGAAAAGCCCATGGTGGTGGCCACGCTGTGCAGATTGTCCATCGCGCACAGGCTGGCGCCGCTGCCCAGGTGGGCCACGATGACCTTGCCGCGCGCGACGGAGCCGAAACGCTGCTCCAGCACCAGCGACTGGTATTCGTACGACAGGCCGTGGAAACCGTAGCGGCGCAAGCCCCGCTCCCACGCATCGTACGGCAGGGCCAGCATCTGCTCGACCTGCGGCACCGTGTGGTGGAACGCCGTGTCGAAGCACGCCACCTGGGCGATATCGGGGCGCGATTCGAGCAGCACCTCGATCGCCTCCAGGGCGAACGGCTGGTGCAGGGGCGCCAGCGGGACGAAGCTTTTCAGGTCCGCCAGCACGGCAAAATCGATGCGCACGGGGGCGAAATACTTGCTGCCACCGTGCACCACGCGGTGCGCCACGGCGCGCAACGGGCGCCCGGCCAGCTGCGCCACGACTTGCGCGCGGATGTATTCGAGGGCCGCGTGGTGCGGCTGCGCCGGATCCAGCTGCAGCGGGACGGCAGGCAGGCCGCCGGCCCGGTAGGTGGCATGTTCGCGGCCGATGCCTTCGACCTTGCCGCTCCATTGCGCCTGCTGCGGCAGCACGCCGTCCGCCTGTTCGAACAGGGCGAACTTGATGCTCGACGAGCCGCAATTGAGCACCAGGATCAGGGTGCCGTCTGCATATGTCACGGGTGCGTTCATGGCGGCGTGCTCCGGTAATGGTTGGCCAGCATCACGGCGATGGCGCACGAGGCGATGCGGCTGGCGCGCGAGTCGGCGCGGCTGGTCAGGATGACGGGGATCTTCGCGCCCAGCACGATGCCGGCGCTGTCCGCGTCGCCCATGTATTCGAGCTGCTTGGCCAGCATGTTGCCGCTTTCCAGGTCGGGCACCAACAGGATATCGGCGCGGCCCGCCACCTCCGAGACGATGCCCTTGACGGTAGCGGCAGCGATCGAGACGGCGTTGTCGAAAGCCAGCGGGCCGTCGAGGATGGCGCCCGTGATCTGGCCGCGGTCGGCCATCTTGCACAGGGCGGCGGCATCGAGCGTGGCCGGCATGTCCGCGTTCACCGTTTCCACGGCGGCCAGGATGGCCACGCGCGGCTGGGCCACGCCGATCACGTGCGCCAGGTCGATGGCGTTGCGCACGATGTCGGCCTTCATGGCCAGGTTGGGCGCGATATTGATGGCGGCGTCGGTGATGATGAAAGGACGCGGATACGCGGGCGTCTGCATCAGGAAGCAGTGGCTGATGCGGCGCTTGGTGCGCAGGCCGGCGCTGGCGGCCAGCACGGCCGACATCAGTTCATCCGTGTGCAGGCTGCCCTTCATCAGCGCCTCCACTTCGCCCTTGCCCGCCAGTTCGGCGCCGCGCGCGGCGGCCGCATGGCTATGCTCGACGTCCTCGATGGCGATGCCGGCCAGGCTCAGGCCAGCTTCCAGCGCCACCGCTTCCAGGCGCGCGCGCGGCGCCACCAGCACGGGCGTGATCAGGCCGGCCGCATGCGCGTCGAGCGCGCCCGACAGGCTCAGTTCATCGCAAGGATGGATCACGGCCACCTTGATAGGGCCCAGGGTACGCGCATGTTCCAGCAGGCGCCGCGTGCCGTCGCCGTTGTGCAGACGCACTTCGGGCAGGGTGGCGCGCTGGCGTTCGATCTGTTCGGCGGGCGCGATCACCTGCGCCTCGCCGTCGAGCACCACGGCGCCATGCTGGTTGACGCAGCGGCACGCCAGGGTCACGTGGCGGCTGCGCGGATCGAGGGCCGTGACGGTGACGCTGATGGCCAGGGTGTCGCCCACGCGCACGGGCTGCAGGAAGCGCAGGGTCTGGCCCGTGTAGACGGTGCCGGCGCCGGGCAGGCGCGTGCCCAGCACGGCGGAAATGAGGGCCGCGCCCCACATGCCGTGGGCGATGACGCCCTGGTAGCGGCTGGAGGCGGCAAATTCGGCGTCCAGGTGCTGCGGGTTGTCGTCGCCCGACATCACCGCGAACAGGGCGATATCGTCCATGCTCAGGGTGCGCGTGATGCTGGCGCTGTCGCCGATGGCGATCTGGTCGAAGGTGCGGTTACGCACGATATGCAAATCATCGTCTTGGTTGGTAGTCATCGTGGTCTTCTAGGCAGGGGTAATGTTTTTGGCGGATTTGGCCTTGGCCTTGGTCCGGGAAGCAGGCTGCGATGCCGGCTGGGATGCGCGCGCGGCCGGCGGCAGCGCCCTGGCTTGCGCCTGGATGGCCCGGTCGAATACCTCCAGCATCTGCTGCAGGCTCGCTTCCTCGTCCGGCGTCGGCGCTTCGGGCACTTGCAGCACCTGCTGCAGCCATTCGCCCAGCGCGCCGATGGCATCCGGTTCCGCACGCGACAGCAAGGTCGGCAAGGCAGCGATGGCGGCATCGAAATCATGCAGCATCAAGCGCGCCTGCTGGCGCACGATGCCGCGGAATTCCTCCATGCTGAAATCCTGCGTGTACTGCGGCTTGATCAGTTTCAAGGCCAGGTTGACGCGGCGCTCGTCGGCGATCATGCGGAAGCGGTAGATGTAGAACAGCGCGCGCACAGCCGCTTCCACCAGGCCGCCGCGCTGCATGTCCTCGTCCATCTTGCGCGTTTCGCAGCGCACGTATTCGCAATGCTCGGGCGAGATGCCGGGATGGGGGCGCGGCGGCGTAGTGTCGCCGATGGCTTGTCCCGTCAGCGCCTGCACCAGGGGCGAGCCGTACACCAGGTCGAAGGTGGTTTCCTGCACCGTATCACGCCAGTCGCGCCAGCTGTTCAAGCCGGCCGTGATGGCGCCGGAGATGGCTTCCTGCATGGCCAGCAGCGGATTGTCGGGCGCCACCGGCTGGCGGTGAGCGCGCACTTTTTCCGCCTCCCTGGCCACCAGCTTGGCCAGGGGATTGTGGTCGGTCCAGCGCTCGTACGATACGCGCAGCGGATGCGACAGCTGCAGGAAACGCGCCGACTGCGGCGTGACCATGGCGCGCACCCACGGCTGCGCGAACGTGCGGTACAGCGCCAGGTTCACTTCGGACACGCGCGCGGCGGCGGCGAACTTGCGGTCGTTTTCCACGCCAGGCTGCACGATGGCGCGCACGTCCTCGATGCCGCGGTGCTCGACCTGCAGCACGTAGTCGCCGCTGGCCAGGTCGGCGTTCGGCGTGTCGGGCGTCTTGTCGACGATCCGCGCTTCGTAGATGCCGGCCGGCAGCAGATTGATCAGGTCGATATTGCTGGCGAATTTCTGGTGTTCCTTGTGCCCCACCTTGGCCGAGACGAAGATGCCCAGGTGGCCGATGCTGTCATGCACGGCGTAGACAATGGTCTGGTCGTGCATCAGCACATCGTTGTCGTCGCGGTACAGGTCCGTGATCCAGCCCAGCGCCTGCGGCGGCGGCGTGATGTTGTCGCCGTTCGAGCAGAACACGACGATGGGCGAACGGATATTGCGCAAGTCCAGGCGCACGCCGTCGGAGGTGATCAGTTCGGCCGTGGCCAGGCGGTTGCCGATGAACAGATTGTCGACGATGTACTGCATCTCGACGTCGTTGAGGAACACGTGGCCGCCCCAGTATTTTTCAAATTCCAGGTAGCGCGGCGCTTCCGTGTCGATGTTCGCGTACAGGTTGTACTGCTTGGTCCACAGGGTGTTGGCCGGGTTCAGCTTCTCGAAATTCTGCACCAGGCTGGCGCCGTCGAAGCGCCCGTTGCCCAGGTCGCCCGCCAGCGCCGTGGCCCAGCTGCCGCCCATCAGCCCGCCCGCGTAGCGCATGGGGTTGCGGCCATGCCAGCCGGCCCAGTACGACACGGGCGCGCCGGCCACGATGATGGGGCCGAACAGTTCCGGACGCATGGCGGCCGTCATGAG
Source organism: Janthinobacterium violaceinigrum (assembly GCF_009208555.1). Classification (GTDB taxonomy): domain Bacteria; phylum Pseudomonadota; class Gammaproteobacteria; order Burkholderiales; family Burkholderiaceae_D; genus Janthinobacterium; species Janthinobacterium violaceinigrum. Next base: position 22,717 of record NZ_WFLI01000012.1, read on the forward strand.
GATCTGCCAGCCCGCCTGGCAATTGCCGATGACGACGGGTTTGCCCTCGCTGAGCGGATGCAGGGCGATGACTTTCTCCAGGAAGGCCGCCTCGGCGTGCATCACGTCTTCCACCGTCTGTCCCGGCACGGGATCGGGCAGGAAGCCGATGAAGTAGCATGGATGGCCAGCGCGCAGGGCCACGCCAATCTCGCTTTCCGCCTTGAAGCCGCCGATGCCGGGACCATGGCCGGCGCGCGGATCGACGACGACGAAGGGGCGTTTCGATGGATCGGGCTGCGGCGCATCGGGCGTCAGGATGCGCGCCAGGCCGTAGTTGACGGGGCGCGCCAGCTCCAGGCCGGACATCACCAGTTCGGCGGGAAAATCCAGCACGTTCGGCACTACCTCGGCCAGGTGCTCCTGGTACTGGTTGCCGCGCCGGCGCATCACGTCCGCATACAGCACGATGCGCTGCCACGAGTCGCGTGCATAGTCGCCCAGCATGCCCAGGGACGGCAAGCCGCCGGTGGAAAAAAATGGAGCAGATTCGATCTTCATGGCTATCCTTTTCATGCAAACAGGCGCCGGAACATTCCGGCGCCGGGCCTACGCCATCTGGCTGATGGTCTTGCGAAAACGCGCCAGCGCGAAGGTAAACAGGGCCGTGCCGATTGCCAGCAGGGCCAGGAACGGTTTCCATACCACGTCGATGCCGGCGCCCCGGTACAGGATCGCCTGGCTCAATTCGACGAAATGCGTGGTCGGGGCGATCAGCATGATGTTCTGCACCAGCTCGGGCATGCTTTCGCGCGGCGTGCTGCCGCCCGAAAGCATCTGCAGCGGCAGCAGCACGAGAATCAGCAGCATGCCGAACTGCGGCATGCTGCGCGCCACGGTGGCGAGGAAAATTCCCATCGACGTGGTGGCAAACAGGTGCAGGGCCGCGCCGCACAGGAACAGCGCGATCGAGCCTTCGATGGGCACGTGCAGCATGCCGCGCACCACCAGGTTCAGCGACAGGGCGGCGGCCAGCAGCACCACCAGGCCCATCGACCAGACCTTGCCCAGCATGATTTCGGCCGGCGTCACGGGCATCACCAGCAGATGTTCGATGGTGCCGTGTTCGCGTTCGCGGATCAGGGCCGCGCCCGTGAGGATGATCGACAGCATCGTCACCTGGTTGATGATTTCCATCAGCGAGCCAAACCACGCCTGGCTCAGCGAAGGATTGAAGCGCGCGCGCATCACCAGTTCCACGGGCGAGACCGTCGCGCCCCGGTAGCGTTTCGCGAATTCGGATATTTCGCCGGCGACGATCTGCTGGATGTAGCCGCTGCCGCTGAAGGCCTGGCTCATGCGCGTGGCGTCCACGTTCAGCTGCAGCTCCGCCTGGCGTCCGCCCAGCACGTCGGCCTGCAGCTTGGGCGGTATCGTCAGCACGAACGTGTACTGGCCCGCATCGAGGCCCGCATCGACCTGGCTCTGGTTGATCATGGCCGGCGGCGTGAACTGCGGCGGGAAGAAGGCCGAGGCGATGCGCCCGGACAGGGGCGAACCATCCTCGTCGACGATGGCGATCGAGGCCATGTGCAGGGTTTCCGGCTTGGCCGTGGCGGCCACGTAGATGGCCAAGGTGAACGTGTAGAGGATCAGGATCAGCATCATCGGGTCGCGGATCAGGCTCCAGATTTCCTTCACGCCCAGGCGGTAGATGTTTTCAAGATGCCGCATATCAGCTCTCCTGTTTCTTCAGCAGCGCCACCGTCACGCCGAGGATCACGGGGATCGCCACGATCAGGGGCCAGAACGAGGCATGCAGGTCGCCGAAGCCCAGCGCCTTGTTGAACACGCCACGGCTGATATTGAGCATGTGCGTGGCCGGATACATCAGGCCGATCGCCTTGCCCACGCCTTCCATCGACGAGACGGGATTGAGCAGGCCGGAAAACTGGATGGCCGGGATCATGGTGCCGATCATCGTCACGAACAGGGCCGCGATCTGGCTGCGCGTAAAGGTCGAAGCAAACAGGCCGATGCCGGTGGCGCAGATATTGAAGATGAAGGTGGCGCCGATCAGGGTCGGCAGGCTGCCCTTGATCGGCACGCCGAAGGCGGTGACCGCCAGCAGCGCCATGAGCACGAAGTTGAGCATGGCCAGCAGCACGTAGGGCACCTGCTTGCCGAGCAGGAATTCCAGGCGCGTGACGGGCGTCACGTACAGATTGATGATGGAACCGAGTTCCTTTTCGCGCACCACGGACAGCGCCGCCAGCATGGCCGGCAGCATCAGCAGCAGCAGGGGAATCACGGCCGGCACCATCGCCGGCAGGCTTTTCACGTCGGGGTTGTAGCGGTAGCGCGTCTCGATGGCGACGGGGTTGCTCATCTTGATGCCATAGCGGTGCAGGGCCTGGTCCGCCAGCCACAGCTGGTGCATGCCCTGCACATAGCCCTGCACGGTTTCGGCGCGCATCGGCATGGCGCCGTCGATCCACGCGCCCACCTGCGCCGGCGCGCCGCGCTGCACGTCGCGCGCGAAGCCGGGCGGAATCTCGATGGCCAGCGACAGTTCGCCGCTGCGCATGCGCTTGTCGATATCGGCATAGTCGCGCAGCGGCGGGCGTTCGACGAAGTAGCGCGAGCCGGCCAGGTTGTTCGTGTAGTTCTGGCTCAGGGTCGTCTGGTCGTGGTCGAGCACCGCGTAGCTCAAGTCTTCGACATCCAGGCTGATGCCGAAGCCGATCACGAACAGCAGCAGCACGGAGCCGCCCAGCGCCAGGGTCAGGCGTACGGGATCGCGGCGCAGTTCCAAGGTTTCGCGCCACATGTAGCTGAGCATGCGTCCCAGGCTGAAGCGGCTGCGTTTATGCTCCTGCTGCGGCTCCGGCGCTGCCGCCTTCTGCACGGGCGCCTCGCTTTCCTGCGCCGCGGCCGTGCCGCCGCCCGCCTCTTCCAGGTAGGCGATGAAAGCCGCTTCCAGCGACGGCGCGCCCTTCTTGCGCACCAGTTCGGCCGGCGCATCGCTGACAAGCACTTTCCCCGCATGCATCAGCGAGATGCGGTCGCAGCGCTCGGCCTCGTTCATGAAGTGGGTGGAAATGAAAATGGTGACGTGGTCGCGCCGCGCCAGCTCGATCATCAGGCGCCAGAAATTGTCGCGTGCAATGGGGTCGACGCCGGACGTGGGCTCGTCGAGGATCAGCATTTCCGGCTTGTGCACCATGGCCACGGCCAGCGACAGGCGCTGGCGTATGCCCAGCGGCAGGCTGTCGGGCAAGTCGTCCATCACCTCGCGCAAGTCGAAGCGCTGCGCCATTTCATCGATCCTGGCCGGGATCTCGCCTTGCGACACGTGGAACAGGCGCGCATGCAGCACCAGGTTCTGGCGCACCGTCAGTTCGCTGTACAGGGAAAACGCCTGCGACATGTAGCCGACCCTGCGCCGCGTATCGATATCGTTGGAATCGACTTCCTTGCCGAACAGCCAGGCCTTGCCTTCCGTGGCCGGCAGCAGGCCCGTGAGCATCTTCATGGTGGTCGACTTGCCGCAGCCGTTCGAACCGAGGAAGCCGAAAATCTCGCCGCGGCCGATGCGGAAATTCACATGGTCGACGGCCGTGAAATCGCCGAAGCGCATGGTCAGGTCCTTGGCCTCGATGGCCACGTCCTGCGCGCTGGCCGCGTCCAGCGGCGTGATCACCACGGGCTGGTGGCCCGCGCGCTTGGCCTCGGGCAGCAGCTTGATGAAGGCCGCTTCCAGGTTGTCGCTGTGCGTGCGCGCCAGCAGCTCGGCCGGCGTGCCCGTGTCGAGCACCTTGCCGTCATCCATGGCCACCAGCCAATCGAAGCGCTGCGCCTCGTCCATGTAGGCGGTGGCCACCATCACGCTCATCTGCGGGCGCTGCACGCGGATGCCAGCGATCAGGTCCCAGAACTGGGCCCGCGCCAGCGGATCGACGCCGGTGGTCGGCTCGTCGAGAATGAGCAGGTCGGGATCGTGGATCAGCGCGCAGCACAGGCCCAGCTTCTGCTTCATGCCGCCCGACAGCTTGCCCGCCGGGCGCGCCAGGAACGGGTGCAGGCCCGTGCTGCGGGTCAGCTGGTCGATGCGGCGCCGGCGTTCGGCCGCGTCGTGACCGAACAGGCGCGCGAAAAACTGCAGGTTTTCCTCGACCGACAGGGTCGGATACAGGTTTTTGCCCAGGCCTTGCGGCATGTAGGCGATGCGCGGACAGACGTCGTCGCGGTGGCGCGCATCCTGCATGTCGCCGCCCAGCGCCACGACGGTACCTTGCTGCACGGCGCGCGCACCGGCCACCAGCGACAGCAGGCTCGATTTGCCCACGCCATCGGGACCGATCAAGCCCACCATGCGGCCGGCCGGCACGTCCAGGTCGATGGCGTCGAGCGCCACCGTCTTGCCGTAATGCTGGCTGACGCCCTTGATGCTGACAACAAAGGAAGTGGCCGCTGCACTCACTGCGGAACCTTCGCCGTCAGTTCAGCGGGCCATGCCTGCTGCGCATCGAGCCGCACCCAGGCCACGCCGGGCAAGCCCACCTTGACCAGGGCCAGGTGCTTTTGCAGCAGCTCGCGGCTGATCTGCGCCTTCACGCGGAACATCAGTTTCTGCCGTTCGCTGGCCGTTTCCACCGTTTTCGGCGTGAACTGCGCGCTGGCCGCGACAAACGAGATCGTTGCCGGAATCACGTAATTGGGCGCCGCGTCGAGGATGATGCGCACTTCGCCGCCCAGCGCCACCTTGCCGGCCGCCGTCTCGGGCAGGAAGAAGGTCATGTAGACGTCCGACAGGTCGACCAGGTTGAGCACCTTGCCGCCGCCAGCCAGCACTTCGCCCTGCTGCGCCACCAGGTACTGCACGCGGCCGTCGCGCGGCGCCGCCAGCTGGCCATCGGCCAGGTCGGCGTCGATGCGCGCCGTGGTCGCCTCGGCGGCCGTCACGGCCGAACGGGAACCGACCACCTGCGCCCTGGCCGCGTCGATGGCGGCCTGCGCCGCCGTCACCTGCGCCTTGGCCGCGTTCAGGGCGGCGGCCACGCTGCGCACGCGTGCGCGGTCGTCGTCGAGTTCCTGCACCGAAGAGGCGCCCTCCTGCGACAGGGTTTCCGAGCGGGCCAGGCGGCGCCTGGCCGCATCGAGTTCGCTTTCGCGCTGCGCCACCATGGCCAGCGCGGCCGCCTTGTCGCTTTCGCGCACGGCCACCTGCGCCTGCGCGCCCACCACGGCGTCGGATGCCTGCTGCTGGCGCGCGCGCGCCTCGTCGCGCTGGGCCGTCAGCGAATCGACCTGCATGGTGGCCAGCGGCTGGCCCGCCTTGACGAAGTCGCCCTCGCGCACGAGGATCTCCTTGACCCGGCCGGCCAGCTTGGTGGCGACATCGATCTCGGTCGCCTCAATGCGGCCATTGCCGCTAACGAAACCTTCGCCGGGGCCCGTGGGACGCATTTTTTTCCAGGCCACAAAGCCCAGCACGAGGACAGCCACGAGCAGCGCGGCGGGAACAAATTTTTTCTTCAATTGTGGAGTCATGGTATCGGCAATCGCGTTTAATTATTGGTGAACGTGGCGGCAGCTGGCGCGCCGCCGCCCAGGGCGGCGTACAGGCTGACCTGGCTCGACAGCAGCGCGCGGCGCGTCTGCACCAGCTGCTGCTCGACCGTCAGCAAGTCGCGCTGCGCATCGAGCACTTCCAGGTAGGGCGCGGCGCCATTGTCATAGCGCAGCTTGGCCAGGCGTGCCCGTTCGCTCTGCGCGGCCAACGTCGTCTTGCCGATGTCGACCTGCAGCGCCAGCCAGCGCCGGTTCGACAGCGCATCGGCCACTTCGCGGAAGGCGCCCTGCACGCTCTTTTCGTAATTGGCCACGGCCACGTCGCGGCGCACCTCGGCCAGGTCCATATTGGCGCGGATGCGGCCCGCGTCGAAGATCGGCAGCACCAGGCGCGGCGCGAAATTCCAGGCGCCGCTGCCCGAATCGAACAAGCCGCTCAATTCCGCGCTGGCCGTGCCGTAGGCCGCCGTCAGCGAAATCGACGGGAAGAAGGCGGCGCGCGCGGCGCCGATATTGGCCTGCGCGGCGCGCAGCTGGTGCTCGGCCGCCACCAGGTCGGGACGCTGCGTGAGTAACGCCGAAGGCAGGCCCGCATGCAGCGGCTGCAGCACGCTGGCGTCGTCGAAGCGGCGCACCTCACCCGCCACCGGCGCCAGGTCGACGGGGCCGCCCACCAGCTGGGCCAGCGCGTGCGCCTGCACGGCGCGCGCCTGTTCCAGCTGGGCCGACAGGGACAGGGCCTGGCTGAGCAGGGTTTCCACCTGCGTCAGGTCCAGCTTGGAAATCGAACCCACCTCAAAGCGGCGCGTGAAGATGCGCAGCGATTCGGCGCGGCTGTCGACCGTGGCGCGCGCCAGCGCCACCCGTTCGTCGAGTTCGCGCAAGCCCAGGTAGCCATTGGCCACCTGCGCCACCAGGGCCACGCCGACGGCGCGGCGCGCCTCGTCGCTGGCCAGCAGGGTTTGCAGCGCGCTGTCCTTCAGGCTGCGCACCCTGCCCCAGAAGTCGAGTTCCCAGGCGCTCACGTTCAAGCCTGCCTGGTACTGCGCGCTCGTCATGGGACGGCCCGTCACGCTCAGGTCGCCGGGCACACGCGCACGGCTGCCGGAGGCGCCCAGCGCGATGGTGGGGAACTGCTCGGCGCGCTGGATGCCATACGCGGCGCGCGCCTCTTCCACGCGCAGGGCGGCGATGCGGATGTCGCGGTTATTGGCCAGCGCCTGCGCAATCAGTGCCTGCAGGCGCGTGTCGGCAAAGTAGGCTTGCCAGGCGATGTCGGTAGCCTGCGCACCGGCGGGATCGGTTTCCGGATACCGGGCCGCCACGGGCAGCGGCGGCGGTGCGTACTGCGGCGCCATCGAGGCGCAGCCGGCCAGGACCAGCGTGGCGGCCAGCGCGGCCAGCCTGGCGCGTGGGAATACAACGGGAACAGCCATGGTCATCATCTTCCAGTCAATTCAGAATGTTGTAGCCGCCATCGACGTACAGGGTGCCGCCCGTGATGGCGCGCGCGCCGTCACCGGCGAGGAAGGCGCACAGCGCGCCCACGTCCTCGATGGTGGCCAGGCGCCGCATGGGCGAGCGTTCGATGGCGTCGGCCATCAGGCGGTCGAAATGGGCGATGCCGGAAGCGGCCCGCGTTTCCAGGGGACCGGGCGAAATGGCGTTGACGCGGATGCCTTGCGGACCCAGTTCCGCCGCCAGGTAGCGCACGGAGGACTCCAGCGCCGCCTTCACGGGGCCCATCAGGCCGTAGTCGGCGATGACTTCCTCCGCGCCCAGGTAGCTCATGGTCATCAGGCTGCCGCCGTCCGGCATCAGCGGTTCGGCCAGCTTCGCCATGCGCATGAAGGAGTGGCAGGAAATGTCCATCGCCTGCGCAAAGCCGCCGGCGGAACTGTCCGTGACCCTGCCATGCAAATCCTGCTTCGGCGCGTAGGCGATGGAGTGGACGACGAAGTCGAGCCGCCCCCACTGCCGTTCGATCTGCGCGAACAGCGCTTCGAGCTGGCCCGGCACGGCCACGTCGAGCGGCGCCATGATGGCCGCCTGTACTTGCTGCGCCAGCGGTTCCACGTGCGGGCGAGCCTTGTCATTGAGCCAGGTGACGGCCAGTTCGGCGCCGGCCGCGCGCAGCGCGCTGGCGCAGCCCCAGGCGATGCTCTGCCCATTGGCGATGCCCACCACCAGCCCCCGTTTTCCCTGCAATGGCAGGAACTGCGGCGCGGGCGCCGTCATGGCTTGTTCGGACGCAGGGCGGGCCACGGCGTGGCCGCGTTCACGCATTGCACCGCGCCGGCGCACACGGAGGCCGCGCACGTGGCCAGCGTCACGCCGCCGGCACGCGCATACGGCAAGGCAATCGGGGTATGGGGATGGAGGGTACTGCACGCGTCAGGCGCGGGGATCTGCATCTTCATGAATCTGGCTTCCGTCACTGAAATTCGAGGCCCGCGCCAGTGCATTGTTGGGGAACTGGTACGGGGCGAAAATTACTCTACAGCATTTAGATGCGTAATTCGTGATGAGTCCGGTCCGCATGCATGACGCTTTTGAGCTAGGTCAACTATAAGTGCGATTGCGGCGATGCAACATTGATGTACATCAAATTCTACATCAATATTATTTAAATGAAACAAATTGTAAGCAATCGAATCGCCGTAGCTATTTGATAACTGTATCGGGCTGACGGGAAGAAAATGGGGGCGGCAAACGACAAGTGGTATGGCCTGCAAAACCAGTGCAGATGCGCGGCGGCGGCGGGGGAACGGCGGAAAAAGGCAAAAATGGGGGCCATGCTATTGCAATGCAACATGGCCCACCATGAATTACAGGAATGGCATGGAGGCCATTATTTGCCTGGCCCCGGGGCGGAACGCGAATACAGGTCGATGATGGTGCTGATGCCATCTTGGCAGACGGAGCAGAACGTCTCGCTGCGGTCGAACATGATGCACTGCATCTCGGGCCGGTAGTAGCCGGACGACTCGTAGTTCGCGCCTTCGAAGGCGCCCACGGCATGGCGCTGCGGCGCCTTCAAGAACAGCTGCTGCGTGTACGCCAGGTCGGCCTTGAACAAGTCGCTCATCTCGCTTTCCGGGCGGTTGGCAGCGCGCAGGGCCGCGCGCTGCTTCTGGTACTCGCGCGCATGGCTGTCGTACGCTTCCTTGGGCCACGGCGTGGGCAGCGGCGTGCCGGCCTTCACGTGGCTTTTCCATTTCAGCCTGGCAGGATCGCGCAGCGCCGTGGCGTTCGGCTCCCACGGTTCCTGCCGCTCGCCATTCGACTGATAGGCGACGGGCGACGTGTAGTACTCGTCGGCCAGGCCGGCGAAATGGTGGCCGAATTCATGCACGAACAGGTAATTGGCCCAGTCGTTGTTGGCCGCCGCCGTGCTGAACTGGCCGAAGATGCCGCCGCCGCCATAGGTATCGTTGTTGACGAGGATCTCGATGAATTCGTACGGCGCATATTGCGCCAGGTCGCGCAGGGCGCGGTTGTCCGTGGTCAGCACATAACGCTCGCTGCCGAAGATATCGTAGCGCGTGCCCAGCGGCGAGGCATGGTGCACGCCCGTCGATGGACGCGACACGCCCGACTCCTGCGTCGGCGCGGCCATGGCCCACACGTTGAAGTCATTGGCCCGCTCGCGGAACGGCGAGACGGTAAACAGGTGCTCGGCCAGTTTGCGCGCCGTCGCTTCGAACTTGCCCATTTCGGCGGCCGTGTAGCCGTCGCCCATGATCAGCAGGTCGACCTTGTCGGGCGATGGCCCGCTGATGCGGATCGGGATCGGCTTGACGGGGGCCGGCGGCTGCTTGCGGATCACGTCCTGCGCGGCCGGGTCGACATCGGTGCTCCACACGATGGAAAACAGGCCGCGCTCGTCGCGCTTGAGGATGCGCACGCGCACGGGCTGCTCGGGCTGCGGGAAGCGCACGGATTCCTGGAAGGCCCGCGTCGTGGTCTTCGCTTCATCGGTGCTGGCCCACTCGCCGAAGATGGTGGAAAAGCCGCGCGAATACAGCACCTTGCCCGACTTGATATCGACCACTTCCAGCATGTTGTTGCCGCGGTTGCTGTCGTCGATGGTACGCGCCATGTTGCCCGCCCATGGCAGCGGTTCGACCAGCACGCGCTCGACCGCATAATGTTCGCCCAGCGCATTGCCGCTGTGCTGGTAATCGAGGCGCATGGTAGCTGGCTGCGGCGCACCGGCAGCGTGCGCGACAGGAAGCATGCCGGCGGCCAGCGCCAGCGCGCATAGGAAGGATCGGATCGGGGTCTGCTGCATGTCATTCCTAAAACGGTAGAAAAACAGGTGAAGGGAACGGTTTTCCAAACAATCAGCGGGCCTGCCGGCAGGCGCGGGAAAAACCGCTGCGGCACATTGTAGCGACAGGAAGGAAGCGTGCAAAGCACCCATTGCGCGCGATGCGCTTGACCATGTCGTCCGCTCCGATTATATTAGACTGACTAGTCGATTAATTAAAAGGAAAGCACACCGCATGCGCACCATCGATCCCGACAAACACGCGGCACGCCGCGACGCCATTCTTGCGGCGGCGCGCCAGTGCTTTGCCCGCAAGGGTTTTCACCAGACCAGCACGGCCGCCATCTGCGCGCAAGCCGGCATGAGTCCCGGCAACCTGTTTCACTACTTCCCTACCAAGCAAGCCATCATCGCCGCCATCGTCGACCAGGAAGGCAGCGAAACGGCCGCCTACTTCGCCGGCGTGCAAGGCAGCGCAGATCCCCATGGCGCGCTGCTCGACTTCATGGACCTGGTGCTGGCACTGGCGGCCGACGGGGACTTTGCGGGACTGGCCCTGGAAATAGCGGCCGAGGCGATGCGCGACGCGGATATCGCGGCCAGGGTTGCCCGCAACGATGGCGTGCTGCGCGCGGGCGTGCAGGCGCTGCTGGAAAGCGCGGCCGCGCAAGGCCAGGTCGACGCCGCGCTCGACCCCGCGCAGACGGCCAGCTGGCTCGCGGCGCTGATCGACGGCATCTTCAACCGGGTCGCCGTCGATCCCCATTACGCACCGCTGGCGCAGCGCGCCAGCCTGCACCTGCTGCTGGCGCGCTTCCTGCGCCCTGCCCTCGCATGAAGGCCGCCATGCCAAGCCCGCCCACGCGCATCGCCGACGTCGACGCCCTGCGCGGCTGCGCCCTGTTCGGCATTTTGGTCGTCAACATCGGCGCCTTCGCCACGCCGTGGTTCGGCCTGGGATTGACCGATCCGGCCTTTCACGGCAGCGTGGACCGCGCCACGCACTTCCTCGTCGCGCTGCTGTTCGAGACCAAGTTCTATCTGCTGTTTTCCTTCCTGTTCGGCTACAGCTTCACCTTGCAGATGCAGGCGGCCGCACGGGCCGACGCGCCGTTCGTGCCGCGCATGCTGCGCCGGCAGGCTGGCCTGTGGCTGATCGGCGCCCTGCATGCGGTGTTCCTGTTTCATGGCGACATACTCACCACCTATGCCGTGCTGGGCATCGTGCTGCTGGCGCTGCACCGCTGCGGCGAGCGGCCCGCCCTGGCCCTGGCCTGTCTCCTCGTCGCCGCCTGCGTGGCGTTCTGGTCCTGCATGGCGTGGCTGCAAAGTCTGCAGCCTGCGGGCGACGCCGCGGACAATGCCGTGGCGATGGCGCGGAAAGCGGCCGCCGCCCTGGCTGCCTACCATGCCACGCCGGCCGCCGTCGTCAATCAGCACCTGCGCGAACTGAGTGAAATCTGGATCGTCCTGCTGCTGGTGCAGGCACCCTGTGCGCTGGCCATGTTCCTGTGCGGCCTGGCCGCCGGCAAGCGCGAGATGCTGCTGCACGCAAGCGATTACCTGCCGCTGCGCCGGCGCCTGCTGCAGGCCGGCGCAGTGGCCGGCCTGCCCGGTGCCGCCATCTATGCGTGGACTTCCGTGTATGGCGACAGCCAGGCATGGCAGGTGGCGGGGCTCGCCGTGGGACTGGCCAGCGCGCCGCTGCTGGCGGGCGCCTACCTGGCGCTGGCGCTGGCCCTGTTCGAACGCCTGCGCGACGGCACGCTGTTTGCGCTGCTGGCCGACACGGGCCGCATGGCCCTGTCGAACTACCTGCTGCAGTCGGCCGTCTGCGCCTGGCTGTTCCTCGCGTATGGCGCGCGGCTGATGGGCAGCGTATCGCCGCTGGGCGCGCTGGCGCTGGCCGCCATCATCTTCGGCCTGCAGTTGCCGTTGAGCCGCTGGTGGCTGCGCCGCCACGCGTATGGCCCCGTCGAGTGGCTGCTCAGGGCCCTGACGATTGCGGCGTGGCCCCGCTGGCGGCGCGCCGGCGCCGGCTATTTGTAGCGGTACAGCGGCTGGCGCAGCTGGATGGGACGGATGTCGAGGCGCAGTTTCAGCACCGAATACGCTTCCGCCTCGGTCGAGCTGTAGCCGACGCTGTTGACGGTCTTACTGAAGCGGAACTCGAAGCCCAGGTCCGGATACGGGTCGCGCGGATTGCCGAAGGCGATGCCGATGGCTTCCTGCTGGGCGTTGTCGATCAGGTTGCCCATCAGGTCCAGCACGGCGTTGTTGCCGAGGATGTCATTGGTGAAAACGGGTTCGCGCATGTCGGGCTGGTTCGGATCGAGCTTGTTGTCGGCCTTGTCCGGCGACGGCGTAAACACGCGCGTGACGAGGTTGAATTTGTCTCCCCGGTCCAGGTAGCTGATGGCCGCATTGCTGATGTTGAAATTTTTCACGCCGCGGTCGCTGATGGCGCCCGACAGGTCGATCAGCAGGGCGCCGCTATAGCCGATGACTTCCACGTCGCGCATGGCGTCGACCACCATGGCGCTGTTTTCATCGATGCCCAGGCCCAGGTGATAGCCTTTTTTCAGCATCACGGGAATCATGCGCGCAAAGCGCCCGCGCACCAGCAGATGCTGGTCCACGAAAACGTCGCTGCCGATGAAGCCCAGTCCGGGCGCGATCTCGCGGCCGTCCGTCACGCCCATCTTGAGCATGTCGAGCACGGGTTTGGCGTCGTAAAACATGGTGGTGCTCATGATGGCCGCGCCGGCGCTGGAACCGGCAATCACGCCGCCGTTGCGGTAGACCGACCAGATGGCTTCCAGCGCGGCCGTGCGGCTGCCGTCCGGGCGCAGCAGGGCTTGCGTGATGCGCCCCTGGTCGCCGCCCGCAAAATAGATGCCGGTGGCCGACTTGATCTGCGTGACGATGGCCGGGTCTTCGGCTGCCTTGCGGTAATCGCGGTTGGGCAGCTTGACGGCCAGCGGCACGAAAAAGGCTTCGGCGCCGTATTGATTGAGTTTTTTGATGATGCTTTCACCCGATTTTTCCGGGTTCATCGCGGCCGAAGCCAGCACGGCGATACGTGCGCCCGGCCCGCCCGACAACTTGACGATGCGCTGCCAGACTTCGGCATTGTCGGCGCGCAGGCCGCCGCCGATGATGACGAGCGTGCCCTGCGGCGCGCTGCCGATGGCACTGCCGCCAGGTGCCGCCACGGCATGGACGCTGCACAGTGCCAGCGCGAACAGCAGCGCGGCGCGGAATGTGTGATACAGGCTTGAAGATGATTTCATGGTGCCTTTCGAATGCAAAGAAAGGGGCGCGCGCCGGACGCGCGCCCTTGCTGCCAATACTGCTGCTTGCAACCCAACCCCATCGAACTACGATACTACCCGCTGCGTGTGACAGCGGTATTGCGGCAGCTCCAGTTTTTCCGCCCTATTTGAAGCTGTAATTGGCGCTGGCATAGAAGCGCCGGCCGCGCGGGTCCGTATACGTCGGGTCGTAGCCGGACAGGAAATAGTACGCCTGGTTCGAGTACGGCGGACTGGTATTGAACAGATTCTGTATGCCCGCGCGCAGCTTGAACTGCTTGCTGACGGCATACGCGCCCGACATGTCCCAGATCGAATACGCCTTCACGCGGTTGGCCGCCACCACGCTGCCGTTATCCGTGTTGATGGCCGAATTCTGGTCCTGGTAGCCGCTCGAATACGTGTTCGACAGGCTGGCCGAATACGGGCCGTGGTCCCAGTCCACGGTGATCGTGTGGCGCCAGCGCTGCACCACGCCGTCCGTGACAAAGGTATTCAGGTTGCTGATGAAATCGTCGCCAGGGCTGGTCTGGATTTTCGAATCGAGCACGTACGTGCCGCTCAGGTGCCCGCCGAAACGTCCCCATGCCGTCCTGACGCCATGCAGGTCGGCCGTGATATCGATGCCCGATGCTTTTTGCGCGCCGCGGTTTTCCTTGCGCAGCTCGATGTAGTCGATTTCATTGTCAGCGTTGCGATGTACGAGGTCGCCGTACTTGCCCAGATTGCCCAGGATGATGTCGTCGCCGATTTCGCTGATCAGGTCCGTGCGCTTGATGTTCCAGTAATCGAAGCTGAAGGTCCAGTGCTGGCTCGGCTCGAGCACCAGGCCGGCCGTGAACTGGCGGCTGCGCTCCGGTTTCAGCTTGTCGTTGCTGTAGCGGCGCGTATCCCAGTTATCGGCGCAGACGGAGTAATCGTTGTTCTCGCTCGCGCAATACACGGGATCGGGCAGGGTCGACGTGCTGCTGTAGGCCGTGGGCCGGTGCAGGTCCGACATCGACGGAGCGCGGAAGCCCTTGCCGGCCGAGGCGCGCATCAGCACCTGCTTGCTGGGCATGTAGGTCAGGCCGATCTTCGGACTGAGGGCGCCGCCTACCTGCTGGTAATGGTCATAGCGGCCCGATAGCTGCGCCTGCCACTGTTTGGTAAACGGCAGCAGCAGTTCGCTGTAGATGGCTTGCACGTTGCGGCTGTCGCTGGTGGCCACGCCGCCTTCCGGCGCCGCGTCGTTGTTGATGTTGTCGCTCATCAGCAACGCCGAGGGACGGAATTCCGTGCGCTCGCGCCGCACCTCGCCGCCCACGGCCAGCGCCATGTCGCCGCCGCCCAGCGCCATCAGCGCGCGCGATGCCTTGAAATCGAGCGAGTCCATGGTGCCGCGCGCATGGCGCACCTCGTCATTGACCTGGATGCTGTCGAGCAGCGCCTTGCCTTCCGCGCTGGACGGGCCAAAGGGATTGATGCGGCCATCGGCGATGCCCTCCAACAGCTTGTCGTACAGGACATAGCCATGCGTGTCGCGGTCCTTGACCACGTTGACGCTGTGGTTCAAGCCCACGTCATAGTCCCAGCCGGCCAGCGTGCCGGTGGCGCCCACGACGAAGCGCTGGCTTTCGCTGGTCAACTCGCTGGTGCGCATGCCCGCCTCGTTCAGGCGCATGCGCAGTTCCAGTTCGCGTCCCACCGGTTCGCCATCCTCGTCGAGCGCCGTATCGAAACCGGCATTGGCCAGCTGCGGCACCTTGCTGTAATCGAGATAACCGATGACGCGTGCCGACGAGCCCACGTAATAGCTGCGCGAGCGGCTCAGCGCCACTTCCGCATACAGCTGGTGGTCGTTATTCAGTTTCAGCACGCCGCGCGTGAGCAGGTTCTGCTTGTCCGTCTTCGGATACAGCTCCGTGTCGCCCATGTAATCATAGGTACAGGCATCGACGCCGCCCGTGCCCGCCGGCAGGTACAGATTGGCCGGCGGCGCGCAGTTCGGGATCGAAAAATTGATCTGGCGGTTGCTGATCGGCTGCCCGTTGAGCAGGAAATCGTTGTCCTGCAAATGCGTGCGCTGGGCGCCGCTGAGGCGGATATTCGCCGGACTGGTAAAACTGGACAGCAAGTGCCCGAGGCGCTGCGGCACCTGGAGGTTCGGAATGAACTTGCGCTGCGAAGAGCTGAGGCGGTCGGTTTTTTGCAGGTCGACCACGGCAAAGATATTGTAGCCATCCGTGGCCAGGTCGCCCGTGCCGGCCGTGATGCTGGCCGTGCGCTTGCCGGCGCCGCCTTCCTGCGTGCCGCTGCCATACGCATTCAGCTCCACGCCCTGGTAATCCTTGCGCGTAATAAAATTAATGACGCCGCCGATGGCGTCCGTGCCGTACAGGGCCGAGGCACCGTCGAGCAGCACTTCCACGCGCTGCAGCGCGGCGGCGGGGATGTTGTTCAGGTCCACGCCCGCATCGTCGCCGGGCGAGGCAAAGTTGGCCATGCGCCGGCCATTGAGCAGCACCAGCGTGGACGACGTGCCGACACCGCGCAGGTTGGCGCTGTTGAAGCCGCGCTGGTCGCCGCCGATATTGATGCTGGCGCCATCGGTCAGGCCGCCCACGTTGGCCGACACGCGGGCCATCAGCTCGGCCGCCGTGGTCACGCCCGCCTTTTCGATATCGGCGCGCGTGATGACCTGCACCGGCAGCGCCGTCTCCGATTCCAGGCGCTTGATGGCCGACCCCGTGATTTCCACACGCTGCATTTTTTTCGCGGCAGGTTCGCCATCCTGCTCCTGTGCCAGCGCGCCATTGCCCAGCATGCCCAGCGCCGCCGTCACGCTCAAGGCGCCCAGCGCCAGGCGCACGGCATGTGCCAGTGCCGCTTCACGTGGCAGTGCAGGCCCGCCCTGTAGTTTTTCCTTATGCATTCCAACTCTCCCCAATGGTATTGACCCTGATTTTTATAATGACTGCTTTTTATGGACTGCCTTGCGCTGCTGTGCTGCTGTTTTCCTGGGAACCTGCACCCCATGCTCGCCGCCATACAGGTAGGCGGCGATCACTTCGCTCAGGCGTGCTGCCTTGTCGACGTTGTCCTTGTTCGACACCATCAGCGCCACGGCCAGCGCCTCGATCATGGCCAGCGCCGTGCTGGCGCTGCTGGGCAGGACGGGATGCGTGCTTTGCGCAAATAGCGCATGCTCGGCCAGCTCGGCCAGCGGCGAGGCGGGCGAATCGGTGAGCGCCACGATGCAGGCGCCGCGGTCGCGCGCGAAGCTGGCCAGGCCGATGCAATCGAGCGTATAGCGGGGAAACGAAATCACCACCAGCACGTCCTGCGCCGTCAGGTTGACCAGGTGCCCGGCCGCCACTTCCGAGCCGCCGATGCCCACCACTTCCACCACATGCGGGCAAAACGGCTGCAGATGCTGCACCAGCATGCCGGCCAGGTTGGCCGACAGGCCAAAACCCATCACATACACCACCTTGGCGCGCGTCAGGCGCCGCACCACAGCGTGCATGTCGGGCAGCGACAGGGCGGCAGACGTGGCGGCGATGTTCGCGGCCGCATATTCCAGGCTTTCCGTGACGGGCGAGGTGGCGCGCGCGCGCCGCTCTATCGTATGGCGCAGCTTGTCGACGGGCTGCAGCAGCGATTGCAGGGTTTCGGCCATGGCGCCGCGCATGGCCGAATAATTCTTCTGGCCGATGTCGCGCGCGAAGCGGCTGATGGTGGCCGTCGACACCTGGCAGTTGTCGGCCAATTCCTCGATGCCCAGCGCAATGACGCGCATCTGGTTGCGCAGCAGGTAGTCGGCGATCTGCCGCTGCGAAGCCGAACCGCCGGCCAGCACGTGCATCAGCGCCTGTCCCAGCGGAGACTGCGCGAAGGCGGCATCGGGCGACGACAGCGCGGCGGCAGGTGGCGTGCGGGCGCTGCTTCTGGCAGGACTGGCGGATGCTTTCATATCACTGGCGGCCTGTGTTCTTGGATACTGCGGATGAATGGCGGAAAGGCGAAATCGGGTCGCTGAAACTTACTGTACTCATATCAAAAAGAAAACTCAACAAATATTTGTAAAAGGATTTTCATTGATTTACTTCGTGAAAATAATGCTACATAATCGACCGAAATCCATCAACCGCGCCCCGTTTTGGGGCGAATTCACCATGCAAGTACAACAGCATCCCATCTCCACCGCGCACGCCAGCGTGTCCTGCCAATTGAGCAGTTTTCACTTCGGCGGCACGGCTGCCGCCAGCCGCAGCGGCAAGAAGGTGTACATCCAGGCGGCGCTGCACGCGGACGAGGTGCCGGGCATGCTGGTGTCGCAATTCCTGCGCCGCGAACTGCTGGCGCTGGAAGCGGCGGGCAAGATCCACGGCGAAATCATCCTGGTGCCGGCCGCCAATCCGATCGGCCTGGCGCAAGCCATCCATGGCGCGCCGTTCGGCCGCTTCGACCTGACCACCGGCATCAACTTCAACCGCGCCTACCGCCACGTGGCCGATGAACTGAAGACCACGCTCGATGGCCTGCTGGGACAGGATGCGCAAGCCAACGTGGCGCTGATACGCCGGCATGCGCGCGAGGCCGTCGCCGCCTGGCGGCCGGGTACGGATGCGGAGGTACTCAAGAAAACCCTGCTGGGCATGGCCATCGACGCCGACATCGTGCTCGACCTGCATTGCGATAACGAGGCGGCCCTGCATATCTATACGGGCACGCCGCTGGCGGCGCAGATCGCGCCCCTGTCCGCGCTGCTGAGCGCGCGCGCCGTGCTGCTGGAGCTGGCGGCCGGCGAAGAGCCGTTCGACGAAGCCTGCAGCCGCCTGTGGTGGGATCTCGACGCGCACTTCAAGGGACGCTATCCGATCCCCGCCGCCTGCCTGTCGACCACCATCGAATTGCGCGGCGAAGTGGAAGTGAGCTACGCCCTGGCCGAACGCGACGCCACCGCCCTGCTGCGCTTTCTCGCCATCGAGGGCGTGCTGGAGATTGCCGGCGCCGGCGACGACCTGCCCGCGCCGCAATGCGCACCGACGCCGCTGGCCGGGGTGGAACCGATCCTCGCGCCGCATCACGGCGTGCTGGTCTACCTGCGCGAAATGGGCGACGTGCTGGCCGCCGGCGATGCGCTGGCCGACCTGATCGATCCCGTCAGCGGCGAGACGACGACCTTGCGCTGCACGGTCGCCGGCGTCTTCTTCGCGCGCAGCGCGCACCGCCACGTCCTGCGCGGCATGAACGTCGGCAAGGTCGCCGGCGCCGTCGCCTTCCGCGGCGGCAGCCTGCTGAGCCAATAAGTGTCACAAAAAAGCGCCATGAGAAAATTCAAGCTCCCCAACACCTTCGTCCTGCTGTGCGGCATCCTGGCCATGATCGCCCTGGCGACGTGGCTGGTGCCAGGCGGGAAATTCGATACGCAGCTGGTCAACGGCAAGCAGCTGATCATCCCCGGCACGTTCCACTACGTGGACAACAAGCCGCAGGGACTCGCCGCCCTGATGATGGCGCCCATCAAGGGCTTCGTCGACGCCAGCCTGATCATCGGCTTCGTGCTGATCGTCGGCGGCGCCTTCGCCGTGCTGCAAAAGACGGAAGCCTTCGACTCGCTGATCAAGGCGATCGCCAAGGCCCACACCAGCTCGCGCTTCGTGCGCGCCGCCATCATTCCCGTCTTCTTCACCATGTTTTCCCTGGGCGGCGCCACCTTCGGCATGAACGAGGAAGCGATTCCCTTCATCCTGATCTTCGTGCCGCTGGCGCTGGCCCTGGGCTATGACACCATCACGGGCGTGTCGATTCCCTTCATCGGCTCGCAGGTGGGTTTTTCAGCCGCCTTTTTGAACCCGTTCAACGTCGGCATCGCGCAGGGCATCGCCGGCGTGCCGATCTTTTCCGGCATCGGCTACCGCCTGATCGTCTGGGCCATCGCCACGGCCGTCAGCATCGTCTTCCTGATGTGGTACGCGGCCCGCATCAAGCGCCATCCGGAAAAAAGCCCGACCTATCTGCTCGACATCGAAAAGCGCAGCGAGCACTCGATGGACCTGGACAGCTTTGCCGGCATGACGCGCACGCACCGCGCCGTGCTGTGGATTTTCATGGCGACCTTGCTGACGATGGTCGTCGGTGTCGTCAAGTACGACTGGTTCATCGATGAAATCGCCGCCCTGTTCCTGGTGATGGCCATCGTCGTCGGCCTGGTGGGCCGGCTCGACATGGACAGCCTGGTGGCGTCCTTTGTCCAGGGCGCGCGCGACATGGTCAGCGTGGCACTGGTCATCGCGCTGGCGCGCGGCACCATGATCCTGGCGCGCGACGCGCAAATCATCGACACCATGCTGCATGCGCTCACGCCCCTGGTGGCCTCGTCGAGTCCCGTCTTCGCCGCGCAAAAGATGTTCTTCATGCAGTCGGTGATCAACTTCTTCATCCATTCCGGCAGCGGCCAGGCTGCGCTGACCATGCCCATCATGGCGCCGCTGGCCGACCTGGTGGGCGTGACGCGCCAGACGGCCATCCTGGCCTTCCAGTTCGGCGAATTCACTACGCCGATGATCCCCACCTCCGGCATCACCGTCGGCGTGCTGGCGCTGGCGCGCGTGCCCTGGATTACGTGGGCCAAGTGGATGATCCCGCTGCAGCTGATTTACCTGGTGCTGGCGCTGCTGCTTCTGATTCCGCCCTGCCTGATGCACTGGCAATAGGAAAGCCGCGGCGACGCACGGCCGCCGCGGCTTTATTTGCGAGACGCCCGCCCGTAAGGTCCCTCGACGCGGCCCTTGGCCCAGTCGGCCATCAGATCGTAATAGCCTGGCGTGATGGTGGTGGGCTTGCGCGTTCCATCCGCTGCCTGATCGTAGCTGCGCATGCCGTGATCGGCCTGCGGGAAGAGGTAGATGGAGATGGACTGGCCCTGGCTGCGCAACGCCGCCAGGCGCTCCACGGTGACAGCCGGCGGCGCCTGGCGGTCATCTTCCGCCAAGGCCCATAGCTGCGGCACCGCGACCTGGCGCAATGCCTGCACGGGATCTTGCGACCAGTCGACACCGAGCTTGTCGAACTGCGGTATGCCATGCTTGCGCAAGTCCTCGACGGGCATCGCCAGGAACACGCCCGTGTAGCCGCCCTTGACGAGTGCAAACCACGGTTCCTTGCCGAATCGCTGCTGCACCCCGGACAAGTCGTCCAGGCCGTCCTTGTAGCCTGACTTGACGAGCCTTGCCGTGATATCCGTCACCGTCCGGGCCTTGGCGAGGACGTCGTCGCCATAGCCGCGGTCGCGCAATTCCTTGGCGACCTGCGCCGCATCCTGCTCCGCGATATCGACCGCCAGGCCATAGCCGATGCCGAGAAAGTCCGCCTTGGCGCGCGCTTGCGCCAGTGGCGCGATCCAGCCGCCCTGGCTTACCCCCATCAGGCCGAAGCGGCCGTAGCGGCCTTGCGCCAGCCGCCTGGCTTCGCGCGACGCGGCCACCAGGTCATCGGCCAGGCGCGGAAAATTCTGCGTATATTCACCTTCGGACAGGCCGGTGCCCCGCTTGTCGTACACGAAAACGGACACGTCCCGTGCCACCATCTGGTAAGGATCGCGCGCGCGGCCGATCCAGCCGCTGCCTTCGGAACCGTGGGCATACACGACCAGCGGCGTATCCTTGCCTGCGCCCGGCGCTTCCATCAAGCGGCCTGCGAGCATGACGCCGTCCGATGCGAAGCGCGTATCCGATTCGGCCAGTGCCACTTTCGGCCAGCGCTCCTTGCCGCGGACAAGCACGGCGTCCTTTCCGCATGCGAGCAGCGCCCCGGCATCCTGCGTGTTGCCGACCGTCCCGTCGCTGAAGGTATAGCTGTATCCCTTGCCCCCTTGGGTAAGGGCGACGAAATCCGTCTGGTCCTGGCGGAAAATGCCCGTCTCGCAAGGCGCCGGACTGAATGCCTCCGGCAGGGGTGCGCCAGTCGCGGTGAGCGAAACGGCAAGGAGAGGCCAGAGAAAGGAAGAGGTCATGGAGTCAGGGTCCGTCAGGGGGATCGACACAATGGAAATGGCAGGGCTGGACCGGGGCCGCGCGCAAACCGCGCCAGCCGTTCACTGCCGGTACAGATCGGGAAAATAGCGTTCCATCAGCGTCTCCGGCCGGAGCGGCGCCGTAAAGCCGTAGCGCGCATACAGGCCATGCGCCGTGCTGGTGGCCAGCATGAAGCGGCGCAAGCCCTGCAAGTCGGGATGTGCCATCACGGCCTCCATCAGGCGCTTGCTGTAGCCGCGGCCGCGGTACTCTTCCAGCACATACACGTCGACCAGATAGGCAAACGTGGCGTAGTCGCTGACCACGCGGGCAAATGCCACCTGGCGGCCGTCCAGCGTGCCGCCGAAGCAGAGCGAATGGTCGATCGCGCGCTGTACGGTGGCCAGTGCGATGCCGCTGGCCCATGCCGATTGCGTGCTGAGAAAATGGTGAATGGCTGGAACGTCGAGTTCCGCCTTGTCGCTGCTGATCGTCAAATGTGGCATCACGCTGTCCGCCTGTCGTGGAAAAAACCGATCATCGGCGATTTTTGTGCTGCTGTCACCTGGGCAGGAAAGAACCGGGGGCGCCGCCCGTCCTGATTGCCGGTGAAGGGTACTGCCTGCATTGCATGGCCGCGCTTACAGTGCGGCTTTTTCTTCGGCGCTCAGGCGCTTGGCGCTGACGTGCACGGTGTGCATGGTGGCCTGGTCGGCGCTGGCGACGATGGCGGCAGGCGCGGCGCGGAATTTCGGCACGGCGGCGGTAGCCAGGCTGGTGGCGGCGGCGATGGCGATGACGGCAACGAAGATGGCTTCCATGTTTTTAGCGATGTTCATGATGGTTCCTTTGGGTGGCTGGTTGTGTGCTGCGATGATTGAACTGTAGGCCGATCACGCTTGAACCACCATCGGATTGCGACAAAACGCACGATTTGCGGGACAGAATACAAAAAGCCCGGATGAAACGCGCAACGGCGCCCGCGCCGTGGCATTTCAGGCGTGCCAGCCCCATTCCTGGCCATTTCAGGGCCCTGCAAGCCCCTAAAAGCCCTACCACAGGCCAACCTTGTTTATAATCGCCCTACACTAAAGGACTTCTTTCATGACTGATCAATTCTCCAAAAAGGGCGAAGCCTGGTCGGCCCGGTTTTCCGAACCGGTCTCGGACCTCGTCAAGCGCTACACAGCTTCTGTATTTTTTGACAAGCGCCTGGCGCTGTTCGACATCGAAGGTTCGCTGGCCCATGCGGAAATGCTGCATGCGCAAGCCATCATCAGCCCGGCCGACTACGCGGAAATCCAGCGCGGCATGGCGCAAATCTCGCAGGAAATCGCCGCCGGCCAGTTCGAATGGCTGCTGGACCTGGAAGATGTCCACCTGAATATCGAAAAACGCCTGACCGAGCTGGTAGGCGATGCGGGCAAGCGCCTGCACACGGGCCGTTCGCGCAACGACCAGGTGGCAACCGACATCCGCCTGTACGTGCGTGCCGCCATCGACGACATCACCGCCCTGCTGGCGACGTTCCGCAGCGCGCTGACGGACCTGGCCGAGCAGCATGCCGACACCATCATGCCGGGCTTTACCCACATGCAGGTGGCCCAGCCGATCACCTTTGGCCACCACATGCTGGCCTACGTGGAAATGTTCGGCCGCGATGCCGAGCGCATGGCCGACTGCCGCAAGCGCGTCAACCGCCTGCCGCTGGGCGCCGCCGCACTGGCCGGCACCACCTTCCCCATCGACCGCCTGCGCGTGGCCAAGACCCTGGGCTTCGACGACGTCTGCCACAACTCGCTCGACGCCGTGTCGGACCGCGATTTCGCCATCGAATTCTGCGCCGCCTCCGCCGTGCTGATGATGCACGTGTCGCGCATGGCCGAAGAACTGGTGATCTGGATGAGCCCGCGCATCGGCTTCATCGACATCGCCGACCGCTTCTGCACCGGCTCGTCGATCATGCCGCAAAAGAAAAACCCGGACGTGCCGGAACTGGCGCGTGGCAAGACGGGCCGCGTGTATGGCCACCTGACGGGCCTGCTGACCCTGATGAAAGGCCAGCCGCTGGCCTACAACAAGGACAACCAGGAAGACAAGGAACCGCTGTTCGACACCGTCGACACCGTCATCGACACCCTGCGCATCTTCGCCGACATGGCCGGCGGCATCACGGTGAAACCGGAAGCGATGCGTGCGGCAGCCCTGCAAGGCTACGCCACGGCGACCGACCTGGCCGACTACCTGGTCAAGAAGGGCTTGCCGTTCCGCGACGCGCATGAAGCGGTGGCCCTGGCCGTGCGCGCCTGCGTCGACGCCGGTTGCGACCTGGCCGACCTGTCGCTGGAGCAGCTGCGCGCCTTCTCGCCCCTGACGGACGAAGACGTGTTCGAAGTGCTGACCCTGGAAGGCTCCGTGGCCGCACGCGACCACGTGGGCGGCACGGCGCCGCGCCAGGTGCGCGCCGCGATTGCCCGCGTACGCACGCAGCTGGAAAAATAAACGGCGCCTGCGCCTGTCCACGCCCCGCTGCATCGCTGCAGCGGGGCGTTTTTCATTGCGCGACGATTTTCGACAGCACGGAAAACGCCGCCCCCGTCTGCGATGCTTCCAGCAGCAAGGTCAGCTCCGTGTAGGTGCAGATGATGTTGATCAGGTTGATGCGCTCCCACGCCAGGCGCTTGAGGATGGCGTGATACACGCCTGGCGTGTAGCAGGTTTCGGGTGCCAGGTGCAAGGTCACGGCCGTGACCCGCTCCAGGCGCGCCAGTTCCTGCTCTGCGCCGAAGACCTCCTCCACCAGCGCATGCAGCGAGCGGCTGCAGATCACCATCACCTCGTTGACGCCGCGCGTCACCGTAATGAACGTGCCGCGCTGGGGGGCGGCCAGCGCCAGCAACTGGCGCTGGCAGGCGTAGGTCTGGTCGGAATAGCGGTAGGTAAAAATCATCAATTCGCTGCGCGTGGACAGTTCGCCCGCGCGGTGCGCCAGCACGATCTCGCGGCTTTTCTGCTGCGGCATCCGCTCGGCCAGGCGGCGCAGCGCCATCACCACGGCCGCCTGGCCCACGGGCTTCCATAGGTCCGTCTGCAACTGCGGCTGCAGCTGGCGCGCCAGCTCCGACAGGTTAAGCAGGCCCCGGCCCAGTCCCTCGCTGAGAAAGGCCGACTCCATCACGATCTGTTCCACTTTGGTCGCTATCGAAAGCATAGTTCTTCGGGCCGGTGATTCCGGTGCACGCACCAGGAGCCGGCAACCCTTCCTGAAAAAAAGGATGCACTGCGCCAGCGGCCGCGCCGGGCGGCGCGGTCGGACTCGCTGAGAAGAACCCCCTCGCGGGGGAAGAGCCAGGTAGCGGCGGCTAGGAAGGCGGATGCAGCATGAATGCCGCTCCAGAGGGGAAATGGCTGAAACCAACAGCAGAAAACAGAACTGACGTCATGTGAAACTCCCGATTTTTTTCCCGATGCGCTGTATCTGGACGCGGTCATTGCCGCGTGCGCTTTTTTTGTCCTCGCGTAGCCCGCTGGGGATCACGCGAATACCTAGTGTAGATCGCAACATTTAAAAAATGCAACAGTGTTTTTCCAACAGAACGCGCCATTTGACGAAGTAGTCCAAAACAAAAATTGCAGCTTGCGATAAATCAAACTTTCCTCTAGTGCAGCGCCGATAAATGTTCAATTCTTAACAAAAATTCGTGTAGTGACCCATTTCTTGAATTTTTTGACATGGCGATATCGACAAGTTTAGTGTCCCCCTACCCGGCGTCATGCCACCACAAAACGACAGGCTATCCGCCTGCCGCCAGGCCCGTCGGGGTGGCCATCAGACATCGCGGCCAGTTCATTCACCATTTCCTTAACCGATACCATGGAGCAGAAATGAATTTACGTTTGACGATAGTTGCCGCATCCATCGCCGCCCTGCCGCTGATGGCCACCACGGCCGACGCCGCCACGCCGCTGCCACAAACCCTGATGGCCGCGCCGGTCACCCTGGCCTCTCCACAAGAGAACGCCAGCCTGGTCAACAAGCTGGCGGCGCAGGCGCGCAGCCGCGGCCTCAATACCGAACATGGCTTTGCCGTCGGCGCCCAGCATCCGGGCGTCAGCGGCACGCGCGTGAGCCGCGTCCAGCACACCTACAAGGGCTTGCCCGTCTTCGGTTCCGAGACGGTCGTGGTCAGCAACAACGCCGGCGACATCGTCAGCGAATCCGTGTCGGACCGCGCCTCCGGCCTCGGTAGCGGCGGCGTCAATTCCGTCACCCGCAGCGCCACCACCGATATCGACACCACGCCGGCCGTCAGCGCCGCCGCCGCCATCGCCGCCGCAGTGAAAAACATCGGCGTGCCGGCCGTCGACCATGTGCCGCCGCAGGCGCAGCTGCTGATCTATCCCGTGATGAAAACAGTGCGCGTGGCTGGCGCCGAGAACAAATCGGAAGCCGCGCTGAACGCCCTCGACGTGCAGGACGTGGTCGACCACTACGAGCTGGCCTACCTCGTGCAGACGCGCATGATCAGCGGCAACAAGCCCGTCTACTACGACACCATCGTCAGCGCCAAGGATGGCCGCATCCTGCGTCAATGGAAAGCCCTGAAAACCGTGGCCGGCATCGGCAACAGCCAGTACAACGGCCAGGTGCCGCTCAACACCACGCTCACGGGCAGCACCTACACCATGAAGGACCCCAGCCGCGGCACGGGCGGCAGCTTCGGCGGCATGGCCATCACGAATGCCAACCACGGCACCACCTCGGGCAGCGTGTACAGCAGCACCAGCAATACCTGGGGCGACGGCCAGCAATACATCAGCGGCGGCAGCACCACCAACGCCAACGGCCAGACGGCAGCCGTGAACGCCATGTGGGGCCTGATGAACACCTACGACACGCACAAGAATGTGCTGGGCTGGTCCAGCCTGGACGGCAACAACACGGCCACGCACATCGCCGCCCACGTCAACACGGCCTACGACAACGCCTACTACGACAGCAGCTGCAAGTGCATGTACATCGGCGACGGCGGCAGCTCGTTCAACAACCTCGGTTCCATCGACGTGATCGGCCACGAAATGGGCCACGGCATCACGGACGCTACCTCGGGCCTGATCTACTCGCAAGAATCGGGCGGCTTGAACGAATCGAGCTCGGACATCGCCGGTGAAATGGTGGAAGCCTATGCGCGCGCCGGCGGCACGGGCACCAGTATCCCCAACACGGGCAACGATTGGATGACGGGCAAGGAGATCGCCAAGAATGGCCAGCCGCTGCGTTGGCTGTACAAGCCAAGCAAGGATGGCAGCAGCCCGAATGCGTGGAGCAGCACCATCAAGAACCTCGACGTCCACTACAGCAGCGGCCCGAACAACCGCATGTTCTACTTCCTGTCGCAAGGTTCGAACTCCACGTCCAGCAGCGACTACTACAGCTCCTACCTGAACAAGAGCCCGCTGGCCATGACGGGTATCGGCAGCGACAAGGCCTACCGCATCTGGTTCAAGGCCGCGACCACCAAGTTCACCTCGTCGACCAACTACGCCGATGCGCGCAACAAGGTGCTGCAGGCAGCCGAGGAACTGTATGGCGTGGGCAGCGCCGAGTCGATCGCCGTCAAGCGCGCCTATGCGGCCATCAACGTGGGCGCCGACGTCGATGAATCGACCACGGGCGGCGCGGTGAGCATCACCAGCCAGCCGGCCAGCATCACGGTCGCACCGGGCGCCACCGCCTCGTTCGCCGTGGGCGCGGGCGGCGGCACGGCACCGTACACCTACAAGTGGTACCGCAACGGCGCCGTGATCAGCGGCGCCACGTCGCCCGCCTACAGCTTCACGGCTGCAGCGGCCGACAACGGCGCCGTCTTCAAGGCCACGGTGACGGATTCGTCCTCGCCAGCCGTGACGGCGACGTCGAACAACGCCACCCTGACGGTGGGCACCAGCAGCGCCACCGAACGCGTGACGAACGGCGGCTTCGAGTCCGGCGCCACGGGCTGGAGCGGCACCACGGGCGCCATCGGCACCTTCACGGGCCAGGTGGCGTATGAAGGCACGCAGTACGCCTGGCTGGGCGGCAATGGCGCCACGGCCAGCGAATCGCTGACGCAAAGCGTGGCCATTCCGGCCGCCGCCACGTCCGCCAGCCTGAGCTTCGCGCTGCACATCGACACGGCGGAAACGGGCAATACCGTGTACGACAAGCTGGTCGTCACCGTGAAGAACAGCGCCGGCACCGTGCTGGGCACCCTGGCCACGTATTCGAACGTGAACAAGGCAGCCGGCTACCAGATCCGCACGTTCGACCTGATCGCCTACAAGGGCCAGACCGTGCAGATCTCGTTTGCCGCGACCGAGGACGCTTCGCTGCAAACCTCGTTCGTGATCGACAAGGTCAGCCTGGTTACCCAGTAAGCGGCTGAACATGCGGGCGGCCGGCCAATTGCGGCCAGCCGCCCGCATTTAGCAGCACAACACGATTGATTTTCTGGCAATTCCAGTCTACCCTGAGGCAACTCACTGCATCTTGCTGCTGCCGGTACCCGCGACGAATTGAACTTTTTTTGGATTGTTCCCGACCGATGCCTACTTTGACCGCACGCGCCTTCCCCCATAACAGCCTGTCCCCGTCCGCTTCCGTCGCCATGCTCACCTGAGCCGACGATGCAGTTCCACCTCCAGGTGCAGGGCCCGGCGGGCAGCCAGGCGCTGGCCATCGACGCCCCCAGCGAGGCCGAGGCGATCCGCGCGGCCGTGCGCGGCGGATGGCGCGTGCTGGCCGTCGATGACGGCAGTGCGCAGGATGCGGGCGCCGCGCCGCGCGCGGGCAAGCAGGGGCTGCCCCTGCTGCAATTCAGCCAGGAGCTGCTGGCCCTGCTCGAAGCGGGCCTGAACCTGGGCGAGGCCATGGCCACCCTGCACAACAAGGAAACGCGCCCTGGCGCCAAGGCCACGCTGGCCGCCATCGTGCTCACCCTGCAGCAGGGGCAAAGCTTTTCCGACACCCTGGCCGGTTTTCCCGACATCTTCCCCGACATCTACATCGCCACCGTGCATGCGGCCGAACGCTCGGGCAACCTGCCCGAGGCGCTGGCGCGCTTCGTCGGCTACCAGCTGCAGTTCGACGCCATCCGCAAAAAACTGATTTCCGCCGCCATCTACCCGTGCATGCTGCTCGTCGTCGGCGGCCTGGTGACGCTGTTCCTGCTCGGCTATGTGGTGCCGAAGTTCAGCGTCGTCTACGAAAGCTCGGGCCGCGAAATTCCCTGGATGTCGCAGATGCTGCTGGGCTTTGGCCAGACCCTGGCCGCGCACCCGCTGCTGTGCGCCGGCGCGCTGGCCGCCGCCGTCGGCGCCGTGGTCTTCGGCGCCGCCAATGCCGGCGCGCGCCAGGCCCTGGTCCTGCGTCTGCTGCGCCTGCCCGTGCTGGCCGGGAAGGCGGCGGAATTCCGCCTGGCCCGCTTTTACCGCGCCCTGAGCCTGCTGCTGCATGCGGGCATCCCCCTGCACAAGGCGCTGGCCATGGTCGCGCCCATGCTGCTGCCGGCGCAGCAGGAGCAGCTGGCGCAGGCGCGCCGCGCGGTGCAGGAAGGCATGCCGTTTTCCACCGCGCTGGAACAGGCCGGCATGGCCACGCCCGTGGCGCAATCGCTGCTGAAAGTGGGAGAAAACACGGGCCGCCTGGGCGACATGCTGGAACGTTCGGCCAAATTCCACGATGAGGAATTTGCCCGCTGGGTGGACTGGGCTTCGCGCCTGCTCGAACCGCTCTTGATGACCATCATCGGCGTGGTGATCGGCGGCGTGGTGGTGCTGATGTACATGCCGATCTTTGAACTGGCCGGGAGCTTATCTTGAGGGTCATGCCATGAACGCACGCGACGAAGAACGGGCCGTGCTCGATGCGGCCATGCTGCGCCGCGCCCACGCCAGCGCGCTGGAACAGGGCCGTCCGCAGATGGCCGTGCTGCAGGAAACGGCGGCCCTGCCGCCCGAAGTCTTCCTGCGCCAGCTGGCTGCCCTGTTCCGCTATCCGGCCTGGACGATGGCCGAGCTGCAAGCCGCCTTGCCCGCGTTTGCCCTGCTGCCCTACACCGATTGCGCCCAGCGCGACTGCGTGCTGCTGCAGCCGGGCGTTCCCGGCGTGCCGCCCGTGCTCGTCATCGGCAACCCCTTCAGCGAAGACCTGCTGCAGTGGGCCGACTTCGCCCTGTCCACGCCCTTCACGGTGGCGCTGGCGCATCCGGACGACCTGGCCGCCTACCTGCAGCAGCAGGAAAGCGTGCAGCAGGCGATGCAGGAAATGCAGCATGGGGACGACGTGCCGGGCCTAGACCAGAGCATCGAGGACATCTCACTCATTCGCATCAGCGAAGACAGCAGCCCGGTAGTAAAACTGGTGAACTCCACCATCTACGACGCCCTGAAATTCCAGGCCAGCGACATCCACCTCGAATGCGACGTGGCCAGCCTGGTCATCAAATACCGCGTCGACGGCGTGCTGGTGCAGGCGGGCCAGGTGCAGGGCCTGGCGATGGCGGAACAGATCATTTCGCGCATCAAGGTGATGGCCGACCTCGACATCGCCGAGCGCCGCATCCCGCAGGACGGCCGCTTCAAGGTGCGCGTGAAAGGGGCTGAGATCGATTTCCGCGTCTCCATCATGCCCAATATCTTTGGCGAGGACGCCGTGCTGCGCCTGCTGGACCGGCGCGCACTGACGGAGGCGGCGCAGGCGCTGCGCCTGGAAAGCCTGGGCCTGAACGAGGATGCCATCGAACAGATACGGCGCCTGGCCGCCAAGCCGCACGGCATGCTGCTGGTGACGGGTCCCACGGGTTCCGGCAAGACCACCACCTTGTACGCGGCCATCACGGAAATCAACACGGGACGCGACAAGATCGTCACCATCGAAGACCCCGTCGAATACCGGCTGCCGCGCGTGCTGCAGATTCCCGTCAACGAAAAAAAGGGGCTGACGTTCGCGCGCGGCCTGCGCTCCATCCTGCGCCACGATCCCGACAAGATCATGATCGGCGAGATCCGCGACGACGAGACGGCGCAGATCGCCGTGCAGGCGGCGCTCACGGGCCACCTGGTATTTACCACCGTGCACGCGAATAACGTGTTCGACGTGGTGGGCCGCTTCCTGCACATGGGCGTCGACGCCTACAGCTTTGCGGCGGCCCTGAACGGCATCGTGGCGCAGCGCCTGCTGCGCCTCAATTGCGCCCATTGCGCCGTCGACGCCAGCGCCGAAGTGCTGGCCGATGCGCAGCAGCTGCGCGACAGCGGCCTGGCCCTGCACCAGGTGCAGGACTGGCAATTCATGGCCGGCAAGGGCTGCGGCCACTGCCGCGGCACCGGCTACAAGGGCCGCAAGGCCGTCGCCGAGGTCCTGATGCTCAGCGACGCCATGCGCGAAATGATCTGCACGCGCGCGCCCCTGAGCCAGATGAAGGAAGAAGCGGCGCGCAACGGCTTCCGTCTGGCGCGCGAGGCGGGCCTGGACCTGGTGCGGCGCGGCGAAACCACTTTAGCGGAGCTCAATCGTGTCACTTATTGAACGCGTTACCCGGGCCACCGTATGCCTGCACCTGGCGCCGCACGGATTGGACGGCGTGCTGCGCCGCGCCGGCCGTCCCGTAGCGGACAGCGCTTTTCACGTGCCCATCCTGAACCCCGACGCCAGCTGGGAAGTGGCGCTGGCAAGCTTGCGCGGCTGGCTCGAACAGCACAATGAAAAAAAACTGCCGCTGGCCGTCAGCCTGGCCAGCCGCTGGTGCGCCATGCTGATGGTGCCGTGGAGCGGCGCCCTGCTCGACCGGGCCAGCGCGCAGCGCTTCCTGCACAGCCAGTTCGCCGCCGTCTACGGCGATGGCGCGCGCGCCTGGCGCCTCGCTGCCGACGACGCGCCGTACGGCAAGCCGCGCCTGGCCTGCGGCATCGATGCGGCCCTGCTGCAGGGCGTGCAGGATGCCGCCGCCGCGCATGGCCGGCGCTGCCTGTCCATCGAACCCGTCGTGGGCCCGGCCTGGCGCAGCATCGCCGGTAGCAAACCTGCCGCCTTCGCCCTGGTGGAAGGGGGACGGCTGCTGCTGGCCACCAGCAGCGGCGGGCGCATCGCAGCCCTGCACAGCCAGTCCTGCGCCGCCGCCTGGGGCGACGAACTGGATCGGGCGTGGCGGCGCTGGAACTTGCGCGCGCCGCAGCTCGATGCGATCGAACACGTGGCGCTGCTGGACCTGAGCGGCGAGCCGCAGGATGCACTGCCGGCGCGCTTCCAGCCCGTCGCCGTGGCCAGCGCCGCGCACCTGATGCGGGAGGCCGCATGGGCCTGAGCCGCCTGGAATTGCTGGCCCCCGGCGCAATGCAGACGTTCAGCGGCTGGCGCCTGGCCCTGTGCCTGGCAGGCGCCCTGCTGCTGTTGCCGGCCGCCGTGTACTGGCTGGTGCAGGCGCAGGAAACGCGGCGCCTGGAAGCGCAACTGGCCCAGCTGCAGCCCGCGCGTCCCGTGCGCGCCCCCCTCTCGGCGGCCCAGCAGCGCGAACGCGACAGCGAACTGAAACAGGTGGCCGCCGCCGTGCGCCAGCTCAACCTGCCCGTCACGCGCCTGGTCAAAACGGTGCAGGCGCCGCGCGACCTGCGCGTGGCCCTGCTGGGACTGGACCTGAACGCGCAGCAGGGACAGGATGGCGCCAGCGTCCTGAAAATCGCCGCCGAAGCGGAAACGCCACAGGACATGCTCAACTACCTGGCCTTCCTGAACCAGCAGCCCATGTTCAGTTCCGTGTACCTGCTCAAACACGAGATGAATGCGAACGCTCCCGAACACCCGTACCGTTTTCAGCTGGAGGCGCAATGGCGGCAATAAAATCCGTGCTGAAAGCCAGCACGCCCGTGGCGCGTCCACGCCTGCAACTGCGCCTGCCGCCGCGCCTGAGGTGGGAAGCGCAACGGCTGTGGCGTACTTTGGGCTGGCCCAGCGCCATCGGCGCGGCCTGCCTGGCGCTGGCCGCCTTCGCCATGCAGCAAGGCGATGCGCTGGCTGCGCGCCAGCAGCAACTGGCCGCGCAACTGGCCGCAGCGGCGAAACAGTCGGTGCAGCCGCCGACCGCCATCGCGCTCGATGCCGACGCCGACGCCGACAGCCTGGCCGCTTTCCACGCCTACCTGCCCGCGCATGACAGCATTCCCGAGCAGCTGAAAACCTTGCTGGAGGTGGCGCAGAAGAGCGGGGTCACCCTGGCCAAGGCGGACTACAAGCCGCAGGAAGATGGCAATACGGCCTTCCTGCGCTACCAGATCACCCTGCCCGTGAAGGCCGAATACACGCAGCTGCAAACGTTCATCGTCGACGCCTTGCAGGAGCTGCCCACCCTGACGCTCGACTCCGTGCTCTTCAAGCGCGAGCAGATCGAAGCGGGCGAGATCGACGCCCGCATCCAGTTCATCCTGCTGGTGAAGAAGCCGGAGGTACGCCGATGAAAAAAGCCGTACTGGGAGGCGCCGCCGTGGCCACTTTGCTGGCCGCCCTCTTCGCGCCCGAGGACGAAGGCAGCATCGTGGGGCCGGCCACCGCCACCACGCGCCAGGTGGAGCGGGTGGCGCCAGCGACCGTGCTTCCCGATGCCGCCGCGCCGGCGCCTGGCCGCCCGCTGGCGATCCATCCGCGGCGCGCGCTCGACGATGACGAAGCGGCTACCCTGTTTGCCAAGCAAAGCTGGCAGCCCGATACGCCGAAAAAGATCATGCTCGACCAGCAGGCGGCGCAGGCCACGCTCACCGTCGCCGCCGTCGACGCGAATGCACCGCCGCCCTTGCCGTTCCAGTTCCTCGGCCGCTTCGTCGACGAAGGCAAGGCTGCCTACTTCCTGCAAACGGGCGACCGCAACGTGGTGGCGCGTCCCGGCGACACGCTCGAAGAGCGCTACCGCTTCGACGGCGTGGTACAGGGCGCACTGCAATTTACCTATCTGCCGCTCAACCAGAAACAGACACTCGCCGTAGGGGACCTCAATTGAAACGACGCGCACCACGTACTATCATCACCCTGCTCCCGCTGCTGTCCCTGCTGGCCGCCTGCGCCGGCAACCAGGCCTACAACGACGGCCAGGCCATGCTGGGCGCCGGCCGCACGGAACAGGGCCTGGCCCTGCTGGAACAGGCGGCGCAAGCCGAGCCGACCAACGCCAAGTACCGCATCGCCGTCACGAACGGCAGGATGCGCGCGCTGAACAACCTGAATGGCCGCGCCGAGGCGCTGCGCCAGCAGGGCAACCTGCCCGGGGCGCAAGCGCTGTACCGGCAGGCCCTGGCGCTGGACGCCAGCAACGACGTGGCGCAGCGTGGCCTGGACGGCCTGGCGCAGGATGAGCGGCATCGCAAGCTGGTGCAGGAAGCGCAGGCCAGCTACCAGCGCGGCGGCGAAGCGAATGTCGCGCAGGCGCAGGAAGCCTTGCGCCAGGTACTGCAGGAACGCCCCGCACAGCGCGAGGCGCTGGCCCTGAAAAGCCGCATCGGCGACGAGCAGGCAAAGGCGCGGCCGGCCGGCGGCAAGCTGGCGGCCGCCTACCGCAAACCCGTGACCCTCGAATTTCGCGACGCGCCGCTGCGCTCCGTGTTCGATCTTCTCAGCAAGGTATCGGGCCTGAACTTCGTCTTCGACAAGGAAGTCGACCCGGCCCTGCGCGCCACCATTTCCGTGCGCGACACCAGCATCGAGGAAGCCATCGCCATGCTGCTGGGCGCCAACCAGCTCGAACAGAGCGTCACCAGCGACAAGTCGATCACGATCTACCCGAACACGCCGCAAAAGGTGAAGGATTACCAGCAGCTGGTGGTGCGCACCTTCTTCCTCGCCAATGCGGACGTCAAGACGGTGGCGTTTTCCATCAAGACCCTGCTCAAGGCCAAGGACGTCGTCACCGACGAGCGCCTGGGCATCATCATGCTGCGCGATACGCCGGAAATGGTGCGCATGGCCGAGCGCATCATCAACGTGCAGGACCTGGCCGACCCGGAAGTGATGCTGGAGGTGGAAGTGCTGGAAGTGAAGCGCACGCGCCTAATGGAACTGGGCGTACGCTGGCCGGACCAGGCCAGCCTCACGCTGGCCGGCGTCGGCACGGGATTGGGCGGCCTGAAGGTGGCCGATCTGCACCGCATCAATGGCGACAACATCAACCTGGCCATCGGCGGCGTGACGCTCAACGCCAACAAGACCGATAGCGACAGCAATATCCTGGCCAACCCGCGCATCCGCGTGCGCAACAAGGAAAAGGCCAAGATTCTCATCGGCGACCGCGTGCCCGTCATTACCGTCACGACGAATAACGGCGTCAGTTCCGACAGCGTCAACTACATCGACGTGGGCCTGAAGCTCGACGTCGAGCCGAACGTCTACCTGGACGACGAAGTGGCCATCAAGATCAACCTGGAAGTGTCGAACGTCGTCAAGGAAGTGATCAGCAAGACGGGTACGCAGGCTTACCAGATAGGCACGCGCAGCGCCTCCACGGTGCTGCGCCTGAAGGATGGCGAAACGCAGGTACTGGCGGGCCTGATCAGCGACGAAGACCGGGGCACGGCCAACAAGGTGCCCGGCGTGGGCGAACTGCCCGTGCTGAACCGCCTGTTCGGCAGCCAGAAGGACGACGCCATGCGCAGCGAAATCGTGCTGTCGATTACGCCGCGCCTGCTGCGCAGCATCCGCCGCCCCGACCTGATGACGGCCGAATTCAATTCCGGCACCGAGGCCTCCGTGGGCGGACGCGCCAGCGTGGGCGGCAGCCCCGAATCCGTCGCCGCACCCGAGCAGGCCGCCCCGCGCAGCGGCTCGCCCATGACGGGCGGCGACGAAGCGCCCGCCGCCGGCGACAAGGCCGGCGCCACGCCATCGGCCACGGTCAAGGGCGGCCAGTGAGGTGGGCCATGAAACAGCAGGGCTTTACCTTCATCGAACTGATGATCACCCTGGCGATCATGGCCACCCTGGCCACGGTCGCCGTGCCGATGGCGCAGGTGGCGCAGCAAAGGGCGAAGGAACATGAATTGCGCAGCGCCCTGATCGAGATGCGCGAAGCCATCGATGCCTACAAGCGCGCCTCGGACAATGGCCGCATCAAGCTGTCGCTGGGCGCTTCCGGCTATCCGAAAAAACTCGAGGAACTGGTCGAGGGCGTGCCCGACCAGCGCAGCCCGTCGAAACAGAACATCTATTTCCTGCGCCGCCTGCCGCGCGACCCGTTCCAGCCCAGGGAGACTGGCAGCGCGGCCGACAGCTGGAGCAAGCGCGCCTATGCCTCGCCGCCCGACAATCCCAACGAAGGCGAGGACGTGTTCGACGTCGCCTCGCGCTCGACCAAGGTGGGCCTGAACGGCGTGCCGCTCAATCAATGGTGACCGACATGTCCTACCCGTCCTTGCGGCGTGGCTTTACGCTGGTCGAACTGCTGGTGGTGCTGGCGATCATCTCGCTGCTGCTGACGATCGCCATTCCCCGCTATTTCGGCTCGGTGGAAAAATCCAAGGAAGTGGCGCTGAAGGAAAACCTGCAGGTGCTCAGGAGCGGCCTCGATAAATACTATGCCGACAAGGGCGAGTACCCGGCCGCGCTGGCCGACCTGGTGACCCACCACTACTTCCGCAGCGTGCCCTTGGACCCCGTCACGGAGTCCGCCGCCACCTGGCAATTGATCCCGTCGCCCAATGGCGAGATCGGCGGCGTGGCCGACGTGCGCAGCGGCGCCAAGGGCAAGACGCGCGAGGGCATCCCCTTTGAGCAGCTCTAGCTTTCTGCCCCGCGCACGGGGCTTCGCGTATATCTGGACCCTGATGCTGGTGGCCTTCATGGGCGTGGGCCTGGTGCTGGCCAGCGAGCTGCTTGCCACTGCCGCGCGGCGCGAAAAAGAGCGCGAGCTGCTGTTCATCGGCCATGAATTCCGCAACGCGCTGGGCCGCTATTACGACAGCACGCCGGGCGATGGCCGCCCCCGTTATCCCCTGACCTTGCAGGAGCTGCTGCGCGACCCGCGCTACGCCAACGCCCGGTGGCATCTGCGCCGCCTGTACGCCGACCCCGTCACGGGCAAGGCGGAATGGGGCCTGCTGCGGCAGGAGGGCCGCATCGTCGGCATCCATTCGCTGTCGCCGCAGCTGCCTATCAAGCAGGACAACTTCCTCGACGAAGACGCCAGTCTGCGCCGCAAGCAGCGCTACGCGGACTGGCAATTCACGTATCCGCATGACCTGGTGCTGGCCCAGCCCGATGCCGCCGGCGGCGCGCCCGGACTCAAGCCGAAAGGCGCGAACTGATATCATGCGGCCTTTCGGCATCACGCATCGACATCACGCATCGTACAAAGGAGCAGGCATGAGCATAGGTGGCACTTCCATCGAACAGGCATTGGCATCGCTGTCGGACATGACGTCCGGCATGGTCGCCATCGGCAAGGACGAACATGCGCAGCGCATCGCCAAGGCACAAGCCTTCATGCGCAAACAGGGCATCGCCGCGATCTACCTGAACGCGGGCGCCAACCTCACCTATTTCACGGGCACCAAGTGGTATGCCAGCGAACGCATGGTGGGCGCCATCCTGCCGGCCAGCGGAGAACTCGAATACATCGCCCCCGCCTTCGAAGAAAGCACCCTGACGGGTTTCATGGTCATCGAGGGCAAGGTCAATTGCTGGGAAGAACATGAAAGCCCGTACCAGCTGTTCGTCGACGCGCTGGCGCGCATGGGCATAGCCCAGGATGCGGCCGCACCGCCGCGCGTGGGCATCTGCGAAAGCGCCGCCTTCTTCATCTATGACGGCATCCGGCCGCTGGCTCCCGGCTACGCACTGGAAAATGCGCGCGCCGTCACCGCCTACTGCCGCAGCCGCAAGTCCGCCGCAGAAATCGCCCTGATGCAGCGCGTGATGGACATGACCCTGGCCGTGCACGTGGCCACGGCCAGCATGCTGCATGAAGGCATCACGACCGTGGAAGTGGAAGAATTCATCCAGCGCGCGCATCGCAAGGTGGGAGCGCCCCGCTCGTACTTCTGCATCGTGCTGTTCGGCGAAGCGACGGCCTATCCGCATGGCGTCAACTACGTGCAAACGCTGAAGGCGGGCGACACGGTGCTGATCGACACGGGCTGCCAGGTGATGAACTACATCTCCGACATCACGCGCACCTATGTGTTTGGCGCCATCAGCGCGCGTCAGCGCAGCGTGTGGAACAGCGAAAAGGCGGCGCAGGCCGCGGCGTTTTCCGCCGCACAGCTGGGCGTGCCCTGCGGCGACGTGGACCGCGCGGCGCGCATCTCTTTGGCGTCGGACGGCTTTGGCCCCGGCTACAAGCTGCCCGGCCTGCCGCACCGCACGGGCCACGGCATCGGCCTCGATATCCACGAATGGCCTTACCTGGTGGGTAACGACACGACGCCGCTCGACGTGGGCATGTGCTTCTCGAACGAGCCGATGATCTGCATCCCCGGCGAATTCGGCATCCGCCATGAAGACCATTTCTACATGACGGAAAACGGTCCGCGCTGGTTCACCCAGCCGGCGCACAGCATCGACGATCCGTTCGGGCTGCAGGCGTAGTCCAGGTGCTGGATTACGCTGTGCTAATCCAGCCTACCTCTTCGCCAACGCCAGCAAGGTAGGTCGGATTAGCGGGGCCGAGGCGCCTCGCGCGTAGTCCGGCACGGCGCCGCCCTGCGCCAGCTTGAAGACGGCCAGCGCCGTGCCCAGCTGCACGGCCTGTTCCTGCAGCGATTCTGCCGCTGCCGACGCCTGTTCCACCAGCGCGGAGTTCTGCTGCGTCATCTGGTCCATGCTGCCGATGGCCACGCCGATATCGCCGATGCCGGCGCTTTGCGCCTGGCTCGCTGCGCTGATCTCGGCCATGATGTCGGCCACTTTTTTCACGGAATCGACGATCTGCCCCATGGTCAGCCCCGCCTCGTCGACCAGCTTCGAGCCGACATTCACCTTGGCCACCGAATCGCCGATCAATTGCTTGATCTCGCGCGCCGCCGCCGCGCTGCGCTGCGCCAGGTTGCGCACTTCGGACGCCACCACGGCAAAACCCCGTCCCTGCTCGCCCGCGCGCGCAGCCTCCACGGCCGCATTCAGGGCCAGGATATTCGTCTGGAAGGCGATGCCGTCGATGACGCCAATGATATCGACGATGCGCCTGGATGAATCGTTGATCTCGCCCATGGTG
Organism: Janthinobacterium violaceinigrum; assembly: GCF_009208555.1. Taxonomy (GTDB): domain Bacteria; phylum Pseudomonadota; class Gammaproteobacteria; order Burkholderiales; family Burkholderiaceae_D; genus Janthinobacterium; species Janthinobacterium violaceinigrum. The sequence continues at coordinate 61,082 of NZ_WFLI01000012.1, forward strand.
CTCACCACCTGGCTGACCACCTGCCCGCCCTTGACCGCCACCACCGACGCCGACACCACCAGTTCGTGCGCCTGCCCTGCATTGGCGGCGTTGTCGCGCACGGTGCTGGTGAGGCTGTCCATGCTGCGCGCTGTCTGATCCAGGCTGCCCGCCTGCGATTCCGTACGCGCGGCCAGGTCCGCATTGCCCTGGGCGATTTCCGCGCTGGCCACCTGGATGGTCTCGGCCGACGCCTTGATATCGGAGACCATGCCACCGAGCTTGGCGCGCATGTCCTTCAGCGCCGCCAGCAGGCTGTCCTGGTCGCCCGCCTCCGTCACGATATGCATGGACAGGTCGCCGTCGGCCACGGCGCGCGCGATCTGGCGCGCGTATTCGGGTTCGCCGCCCAGCTGCTGCCAGATGGCGCGCACGACGAAGTGCGATACGGCCACCAGGCAGACGATGACGGCCAGCGCCACGGCGATGCTGGTATTGAGCGCATTGCGCACATTGGCCGCGCTGCGTTCTATGCCCTGCTTGAACTGCACTTGCGCCTGTTCGTTGGTCTTCGCCAGGTCGGCGTTGAGCACCGCCAGCGCACCCTGCATGCGCGCCACGGTCGCCTGCGGATCGCCTTCCTCCATTTCCAGCATGATGCGCGCCGCGCTCAGCGCCGGCGCATAGTAGGCATCGAATTCCTTGGCCAGGCGCTGGCCCTGCTCGCGCTGGCCGGGGATCGCCGCAAAATCGCCCAGTTTGGCGCGCAGCTTGACGGCCTGGCCGCCAACTTGGCCGATACGCTCCTTGTCGCCTTCGCTGACGGCATCGCGCAGGGCGTCGCCGACGGCGGCCACGTCCAGGGTCAGCGACTTGGCCATGTCGAGCACGGGATAGTCGGCACTTTCGGTGGCGTGGATGGAATTGAGCGTGGCCGTGGACAGATAGGCGCTGACGGCCAGTCCCAGTCCGAAAATCACGGCCGAGACGACAGGCAGCGCCCATATCTTGCGTTTGATGCTCATTGCTGTCTCCTGATGTTGATCGATTGTCGGGCCGCCGCATGGCGTGCGGCCCGAGCCGGCTTTATGGCGCCGTCAGCACCACTTTGACGGTGCCGTCGACGGCACTCTTTTCGATATAGCCGATGGCTTTCGGATCGGCCGCAACGGCCTTCTTCACGTCCGCGCTATTGGCCACTTCCTTCGGCAAGGTCGCCTTGCCCGTGAAGACCAGCTTGGACCACAGGGCCTTCGCCTGCGACGGCTCCTTGTCTGTCACCTTCTTGTAGAACTCGGCGCGCACGGGGGCACTTTCCGGCTGGTCGATCGGCGTCATGGCCGTCGATTTACCGAGGAAAAACTGCGCCACCTGTTCATTCGTCATGGCGCCGGCGGCGCTCTTCGGATTGACCACCACGACCACTTCGGCCATGGCAGGAACGGCGGTCGACAGTGCCAGCAAGGCAGCCACATTTGCAATAAATGGTTTCATGCGGCGCTCCTCAGAAAACGAAATCGATGGCGGCGGCAGCCACCGTGACGGGACCATGGAAGCCTGGCTTGGCTTGCACGAACAGGCCCGGGCCATTCTTCGGCTTGATACGGTCGATCTGCACCTTCAGGGCGGCCGAACGGTGGAAGTCCCAGCGCACGCCGATGCTGTCCGTCGACTGCTCCAGCTGGTTGCGCATATAGGCCAGGGTATCGACGCCGGCCGACAGGGCGCGCAGGGTCGGCGTGCAGGCGGCCGGATAGCCGGCAGGACAGGCGGCAGGCACGGTGTTGTTCACGCGGCCATCGGCCTTCAGGCTGGCGTGGCTGTAGTACGGCAGAAAAGCGCCCATGCGATAGCCGCCCATAACGTACCACGAGGTGCTGTCGCTGACATAGCTGTCCGTCTTGCGCTTCGCATATTCCGACTGCACCAGCACGTTGTTCCAGTCCAGGCCCAGGCCCACGGACGTGAACGATGCCTTCTTGTCCTTCACTTCCAGCGCATCGGCCAGGGCGCCCAGCTGGGCGATCCTGTAGCCGCTGCCAGCCGCGCGCAGGCTGCCCATCAAGGTATTCAGGCTGGGCGAATCGTTGATCGTCAGCCTGGTCTCGGCCCGGCCGAAGCGCACGGTGACGGGGCCATGCTCGGCCACCACGTTGAGGGCGACGATGGACTTGCCTTCCACCTGCACGGTCGAATCGGGACCCGTGGCCAGGGTGGCCTTGGTGCGGCCCAGCGCCAGCTGCGTGGTGATGCTGGTATCGCCCGCGCTGAACTGGTAGGTGCCGTCGATGCCGTCGATGCTGTTGAGGGGAACCTGCGAATACATTTCGCCGGGCGGGCGCAGCATGGTGTTCGCATAGCCCACGTTGCGGTAATCGGAAATCATGAAGACGGGCAGGCCCATGCGGCCGACGCGCACACTGAAGCTGTCCGACACCTTGGCCTTGGCGAAGGCCCACGCCAGCTCCGCGCCGAAATCATCCTCGCCATCCTTGCGCGCCAGTCCCTGCACGGTGGCCGACAGCCACGGGTTGACGGTGACATTGGCCTGCAAGCCCAGGTTGGAATCGACACCCGTGCGCGCAGTGCGGCCGGCGCCGGCAGCCTGGTTCGGGCGCACAAACTGCGCGTTGTCGGTATCGGCCATGGTCAGGGCGGCACTGCCGTAACCGCTGATCTTGACGGCGGGGCCGATGGCCTCTTCGGCATAGGCATGGCTGATGGCCAGGGGCATGGCCAGCAGGAAAATCAGGACGTGTTTATTCATAGTAATTAAATACCCGTAGCGGTGAACATTAATCGTGGAGTGGACTCGAGGTCGATGGCTCACCGGCCGTGAAAGGCCGGGTCCGTTTTTTCGCGCCGCCATCGCCTTGGGCGTGTATGGCGGCGTGACCAGTGAGTAAAACCATGCTACAGAGAAAAGGTTTTACTTTGGAAAGTTTTCTGGAGGCAATGAGCGAATTCGCCCATTTTCAGGGAAAAAGCACGCGTTCTAGAGGGGTTTATCTAAATAGCACGCCGTGCAAAACCACACTTTCACTATACTTTTCATACACTTATGGATAATTCAAGACGGAAAGGACTCCGTGGAATGGAGCAGTCCTTCACGCATGAAAAAAGCGCCGCCCGCGCGAATATCGCGGGCGGCGCCGTTCCAGCCAGTCCAGCCGGAAACGCTTATTCGCGCTTCGACACCAGGGTCAGGATGTCGTAGCTGGCCACCAGTTCTTCATTCTGGTTGGTCACCTGCACGTCCCACGCCACCACGCCCTGCCCCACGCCAAACACGTCCTTGCGGTTGCGATCGACCTTGCGCTTGCACGTCAGGCGCGCGCGGATGGTGTCGCCGATGGCGACGGGCGCGACGAAGCGCAGGTTGTCCAGGCCGTAGTTGGCCAGCACGGGCCCCACGCCGGGCGAGACGAACAGGCCGGCGGCGGCCGACAGCACGAAGTAGCCGTGGGCGATGCGCTTGCCGAACTGCGATTCCTTGGCCGCGATTTCGTCGAAGTGCATGTAGAAGAAGTCGCCCGAGATGCCGCCGAAGGCGACGATGTCCGCTTCGCTGACGGTGCGGCGGTGCGTGAGCAGCGAGTCGCCCGTCTTCAAGTCCTCGAAGTGCTTGCGGAACGGGTGGATCGGGCTTTCGTTGACGTCCGCGCCGCGCACGTACTCGCCCGTGATGGCCGCCAGCATGGTCGGCGAGCCTTGCACGGCCGCCCGTTGCAGGTAATGGCGCACGGCGCGCACGCCGCCCAGCTCTTCGCCGCCGCCCGCGCGGCCAGGGCCGCCGTGCTTCAGCTGCGGCAAGGGCGAGCCATGGCCCGTCGAATCGACGGACGCCACGCGCTCGAGCACGTGCACGCGGCCATGCGTGGCCGCCACTTGCGGCACCACGCGCGCGGCGATCTTAGGATCGCGCGTCACCAGGGTGCTTACCAGGCTGCCCTTGCCGCGCGCGGCCAGGGCCAGCGCCTCATCGACCTCCTTGTAACCCATCATGGTGCTGACGGGACCGAACGCTTCCACGTCATGCACGGCGTCGTTGCCAAAGGCGTCGCGGCACAGCAGCAGGGTCGGCGAGAAGAAGCTGCCATCTTGAGCGCCATCGCCCAGCGGGTTGAAGCCGTCGGCCGCGCCAAACACCACCTCGTTACCCTGCGACAGGGTGGCGACGCGCTCGGCCACGTCGTTCTGCTGCTCTTTCGAGGCCAGCGCGCCCATGCGCACGCCGTCGATGGACGGGTCGCCCACCACCACCTTGGCCAGGCGTTCGCGCAAGCGCGTGCCGACGGCATCCATCAGGTGCTCGGGCACGATGATACGGCGGATGGCCGTGCACTTCTGGCCCGACTTGCCCGTCATCTCGCGCACGACTTCCTTGACGAACAGGTCGAATTCCACGTCGTCCGGCGTGACGTCCGGCGCCAGGATGGCGCAGTTGAGCGAATCGGCTTCGCCGTTGAACGGCACGGACTGGGCGATCAGGTTCGGATTGGTGCGCAGCTTGGCAGCCGTGGCGGCCGATCCCGTGAAGGTGACGAAATCCTGGCCATTCAAGCGGTCCAGCAAGTCGCCCGTGGAACCGATCACCAGCTGCAAACTGCCGGCCGGCAGCAAACCCGATTCGTGCATCATGCGCACGACGGCTTGCGTCAGGTAGCTCGTCGCCGTGGCCGGCTTGGCGATGCAGGGCATCGCCGCCAGGAAGCTGGGCGCGAATTTTTCCAGCAAACCCCAGATGGGGAAATTGAAGGCGTTGATGTGCACGGCCAGGCCGCCGCGCGGCACCAGGATGTGCGTGCCGGCGAAACCGCCCTTTTTGCCCAGCGCGATGGCCGGGCCTTCATGCAGCACGTTCGACGACGGCAGCTCGTTGCTGCCCATGCTGGCGTAGGCGAACAGGGTGCCCGTGCCGCCCTCGATGTCGACCCAGCTGTCTGCGCGCGTGGCGCCCGACAGGTGCGAGATCGCATACAGCTCTTCCTTGCGCTCGACCAGGTACAGGGCCAGCGCCTTCAGGCGCGCGGCGCGCTGCTGGAAGTCCAGCGCCATCAGGCCCGGTACGCCCGTCTTGCGCGCATACGTGACGGCTTCGTCGAAGTCGATCTTTTCCCCGTGCGTGTGATAGATGACACGGTTGTTCAAGGCGCTGTGCAGGGGCACGGCGGCGCTTTCGCCCAGCCAGCGGCCGGCGATCAGGCTTTGCAGCGTGGATATGTGAGCCATGTGGTTTCTCCGTAAAACAAAGGTGTTGGTGAGGTTGGTGGCGTCGGATTGCGCGGGGCACTGCCCCGCTGATCCGACCTAGGCCCATGCTGGCTTACTGCGCTGCTGCGTTCTTGTGCAGATGCAGCGGCAAGGCCGATTCGAAATTCAGGCGCTGGCGATTTGCCTCGACTTCCGTCAGGGCTTCCACTTCGCGCATCGTGTGCATGGAGCGCACGGCCAGTTCGTGGTACTGGCCCGTGCCCGAGCTTTTCCATTTGATTTCATCATCGGTGAGCATGCGCATCACCTTGGCCGGCGTGCCCACCACCATGCTGCGCGGCGCGACGATCATGCCCGCCTTGACGAAACTCATGGCCGCGACGATGGAATCCTCGCCGATGATGGCGTTGTCCATCACCACCGCATTCATGCCGACGAGCGCATTGCGGCCGATGCGGCAGCCGTGCAGCACAGCACCATGGCCGATATGGCCGTCGACTTCGACCACCGTGTCGCAGCCGGGAAAACCGTGCATGACGCAGGTGTCCTGCAGGTTCGCGCCCTCTTCCAGTATCAGGCGGCCGAAGTCGCCGCGGATCGAGGCCAGCGGGCCGATATAGCAGCGCGGGCCGACGATCACGTCGCCGATCAGCACGGCCGACGGGTGCACGTAGGCGCTGGGGTGGACGACGGGGGTGACGCCGTTGATTTCGTAGACTTTGACCATACTCACTCTCCAATACAAATGCCGCGAAATCTATTTCTAGACGCAGCGTAGAGCTGGGGTCAGACGGGGACGCCGGGTCCCGACGGGTCTGCCCCCAGATTTTCACATGCCGAGATAAGCGCTTTGCACCTGCTCGTTATGCAGCAACTCGGGACCGGGGCCGGACAGCGTGATGGCGCCCGTCTCGATCACATAGCCCACGTCGGCGATCGACAGCGCCGCATGCGCGTTCTGCTCGACGAGGAAGATGGTGATGCCCTGGTCGCGCAACTCGGCCACGATGCGGAAGATTTCCGCGATCAGCAAGGGCGCCAGGCCCATGCTCGGCTCATCGAGCAGCAGCAGTTGCGGGCGGCCCATCAGCGCGCGCGCCATCGCCAGCATCTGCTGCTGCCCGCCGGAGAGCGTCCCGGCCAGCAGCAGGCGCTTTTCCTTCAGGATCGGGAACAGGCCGTACATGCGCTCCATGTCGCCCGCCACGTCCTGCGCAGGACGCGTGAAGGCGCCCAGGAGCAGATTGTCTTCCACCGTCATGGGGCCGAACACTTGCCGCCCTTCCGGCACCTGGCAAATACCGCTGCGCACACGCTTGTCCGCGCTCATGCGGCTCACGTCCTGGCCCGCGAAGGCAATGCTGCCGGCGCTGATCGGCTGCACGCCCGAGATGGCACGCAGCAGGGTGGTCTTGCCGGCGCCATTGGCGCCCACCAGCGCCACCAATTGGCCCTGGCGCACCTGCAGGTCGATGCCGTGCAGGGCCTGGATGCGGCCGTAATGGCTGGTCAGTCCCTGGATGTCGAGCACCAGCGGCGATTGAGGTTTTTCCATCATCATGCAGCCACTCCCAGATACGCTGCCACCACGTCGGGGTTGGCGCGCACTTCGGCGGCAGTCCCTTCGGCCAGCTTCTTGCCATAGTCGAGCACCAGGATATGGTCCGACAGATTCATCACCAGTTTCATGTCATGCTCGACCAGCACCACCGTCACGCCCGACTGCGCCACCTTGCGGATCAAGGCTTCGATTTCGCCCGTTTCCGTGTGGTTCAGGCCTGCGGCCGGTTCATCGAGCAGCAGCACCTTCGGCTTGGCCGCCAGCGCGCGGGCGATTTCCAGGCGTTTCAAGGCGCCGTACGACATCTGCCCCGCTTCGTCATCGATATGCCGGCCCACGCCGACGAATTCCATCAGGCCCGCCGCCTCGTCGCGGCAAGCCGCATCGGCGCGGCGCACGGACGGCAAGCGCAGCATGGAAGCGAACAGGTTCTGGTTCAGGCGCAGGTGCGCGCCCACCATCACGTTGTCGATGGCCGTCATGTTCATGCACACCTGCAGGTTCTGGAAGGTGCGGCTCATGCCGCGCCGCGCCAGCGCATCGGGCGACATGGCGGCCACGTTTTCGCCATTGAGCAGGATCTCGCCTTTGGTGGGCATGTACACGCCCGTGATCAGGTTGAACAGGGTCGTCTTGCCGGCGCCGTTCGGGCCGATCACGGAATGGATATTACCTTCCTTGACGGTAAAGCTCACGTCCTGCACCGCGTGCACACCGCCAAAGCTCTTGCTCAGATTGTTAATCGTCAGCATGTCACACCTCCTGCGCGGATTTGACGGGCGCCTTGGGCGTGGCAGCCCGCTTGCGCGAACGGCTGGCCAGGCTGGGCACCAGGCCCTTGGGCATGAAGATCATGGTCGCCATGAGGATCACGCCAAACACCACCGTTTCCCAGCCTTCGAAACTGGACAGCAGTTGCGGCAGGATCGTCAGCAGGGCCGCACCGATGATGGAGCCGAAGATCGACGCCATGCCGCCCACCACCACCATCGTCACAAGTTCGATCGAGTGGAAGAAGCCGGCCAGGTTGGGCGTGATGAAGCCGATATAGTGGGCGCTGATGCTGCCCGCGATGCTGGCGATGACGGCCGACAGCACGAACACGCGCACCTTGAAGCGGGTCGTGTCGACGCCCACCACGCGGGCCGCCACTTCCGAGCCGTGGATGGCCTGCAGCGCGCGGCCGACGGGCGAATCGATCAGGTTCAGGGCCAGCCAGGTAACCAGCAACAACAGCACGGCACACACCAGGTACCACGATTTCTCGCCGGCGATTTCCAGGCCGGCCACCGTGAAGGCAGACACGCCGATGCCGTCCGGCCCGCCCGTCCATTGCGTCTCGTTGTTGATGACGATGGAAATGATGATGCCCAGGCCCAGGGTCGCCATGGCCAGGGTATGGCCCTTGAGTTTCAGCACGGGGCGCGCCAGCAGCAGCGCCAGCAGGCCGGTGGCGACGGCGCCCGCCGCCAGCGCGGCCAGCGGCGGCCAGCCGTAGTGGGTGGTCAGCACGGCCGACGCATACGCGCCCAGGCCATAGAAACCGGCATGACCGAGGCTGATCTGCCCCGTGTAGCCCATCAACAGGTTCAGGCCGATGACGACGATGGCGTTCAGGGCGATGCGGATCGCCACGTCATAGTAGAACGCGTTGCTGAGGAACAGGGGCAGGATGGCCAGCACCAGGGCCAGCACCAGCAAGCCGCCGTGGCGCGAGCGTGTGAAAAAGTTGGTCATACTCGCTCCGAATTTTTAGCGCCAAACAAGCCTTGCGGCAGGAAGAACAGGATCAGCAGGATCAGCACGAAAGGCACGGCGTCCTTGTAGGCCGACGAAATGTAACCGGCCGTCATGGCTTCGGCGATGCCCAGGATCAGGCCACCGGCAATGGCGCCCGCGCCGCCGCCCAGGCCACCGAGGACGGCGGCAACGAAGCCTTTCAGGCCCAGCATGATGCCCGCGTCATACGAGGTATACGTGATTGGCGCGACGAGGATGCCGCCCGCCGCACCCAAGAGCGCCGACAGGCCGAACGAGAACAGCAGCACCTTGCGCGTATTGATGCCCACCAGTTGCGCGGCCAGCTTGTTGTGCGAGGTGGCCAGCATGGCCTTGCCCATCAGAGTGCGGCCAAAGAACCATCCCAGCACCAGCACGATGACAACCGTCACGCCCAGCACCCACAGGCTTTGCGGCAGCAGGCTGGCGCCCAGGAATTCGATCGGCGCGTCGCCGGAAAAGGCCGGCAGCGCATGCGTATCCTTGCCCAGCCAGATTTGCACCAGGCCGCGCAGCACCAGCGAAGCGCCGATGGTGATGATCAAGAGGGTGATGACCTGCGCGTTTTGCGCCGGTTCGATCACGGTTTTTTCCATCAGTAGGCCAACGATACCCGTGGCGACGACGGCCAGGATGATGGCCAGCGGCAGCGGCACGCCGGCGGCCGACATCACGGCAGCCAGCATCCCGCCCAGCATGATGAACTCGCCCTGGGCGAAGTTGATCACGCCGCTGGTGTTGTAGATGATGGTAAAGCCCAGCGCCGCCAGCGCATAGGCGGAACCGACCGTCATCCCGGAATACAGAAATTGTAGAAATTGAGCGACTTCCATGGTGTCTCCATTATGTTCGGCTGCGCGCGGGCCGCCGTCGAGGGCAGCCCGCGCGGGTACTTCCGACTTACCTTCTCGAACTTATTTAGACAATTGCCATTCGCCGTTCTTCACTTCGACCATGCGGAAAGCCGACAGGTCCAGGCCCATGTGGTCCTTGGCCGACATGTTGAAGACACCGGTGGTGCCCACGAAACCCTTGGTCTGTTCCAGCGCCGTGCGCACTTTTTCGCGGTCCGTGCCGCCGGCGCGCTTGATGGCGTCGACCGACAGGTTCAGGGCGTCGAGCGCATAGCCGCCAAAGGTCGACGGGTCGATCTTGTAGCGCTCCTTGTACGTCTTGTCGTAGCCGACGACGACGGCTTTTTGCGCGTCGCTGTCGGGCAGCATGGCGCCGATCAGCAGGGCTGGCGTCGGCAGGCGCACGCCTTCAGCAGCCTTGCCCGACAGCTTCAGGTATTCGTCCGACGCCACGCCATGCGACTGGTACAGCGGCAGCGCGGACATGGCCAGCTGGCCGTAGTTCTTTGTCACCACGGCCGGGCCCTGGCCCAGGCCAAAGACAAAGACGGCTTGCACGCCGCTTGTATTCTTGATGCGGGTCAGCTGCGCCGTGATGTCCGTGTCTTTCGGGCCGTAGGTTTCATCGGCCACCAGGGTGATGCCGTATTTCGAGGCGACGATCTGCGATTCCTTGCGGCCCGAGGCGCCGAAACCGCTCGTTTCCGACAGCAGGCCCACCTTGCTGATGCCGCGCTTCTTCATGTCCTCGAACACCTTCTCGGCCGCCATGCGGTCCGTGTGCGGCGTCTTGAACACCCACTTCTTCACGGGATCGATGATGACCACGGCGCCGGCCAGCGAAATGAAGGGCATGCTGGCGCGGTCGACCAATGGCGCCATCGCCATCGTCGCGCCGGTGGTGGTGCCGCCGATCAGCACGTCGACCTTGTCCGACTCGATCAGGCGCTTGGTAAAACCGTTGGCCTTGGCGGCATCGCTGCCGTCATCGTAGTGCACCAGTTCCAGCTTGCGTCCCAGGACGCCGCCGGCCGCGTTGATCTTCTCGATATACAGCTGCAGGGTTTTCAGCTCCGGGTCGCCCAGGAAGGCGGCAGGACCCGTGACGGACAGCACGGAGCCGATCTTGATGTTATCGGCCGCATACGCGCCCGCAGCGGACATGGCCAGCACGCCGGCGATCAGGGTTTTCTTGAAGATATTGGCAATCATTGTGGTCTCCACCAGGTTGGCACTACGGTCTATGTATGGTTGGCGCTTTTTTACCAGCCTGCGCCTTTTTTACTTTTTTATACGCGTTCAATCACTACAGCAATACCCTGCCCCACGCCGATACACATGGTGCACAAAGCATAGCGCCCGCCCGTACGTTCGAGCTGGTTCAGGGCGGCCATCACCAGGCGCGCACCCGATGCGCCCAGCGGATGGCCGATGGCGATGGCGCCGCCATTCGGGTTCACGTGCGCGGCATCGTCCGCCAGGCCCAGGTCGCGCGTGACGGCCAGCGCCTGCGCGGCAAACGCCTCATTGAGTTCGATGACGTCCATCTGTTCGATGGTCAGACCCGTCTGCGCCAGCACCTTGCGCGAAGCGGGCGAAGGACCGAAACCCATGATGCGCGGCGCCAGGCCGGCCGTGGCCATGCCCAGCACTTTTGCGCGGGCCGTCAATTTGTACTTGTCGACGGCGGCGGCGGACGCCAGCAGAATGGCGCAGGCGCCGTCGTTCAGGCCCGAGGCATTGCCGGCCGTGACGGTGCCGTCCGCCTTGACCACGCCCTTGAGCTTTGCCAGCATTTCCAGCGAGGTGTCGGGACGCGGATGTTCGTCGGCGGTGACCATCTTCGGATCGCCCTTTTTTTGCGGCACGGCGACGGGCACGATTTCGCGCTCGAACACGCCGGCCGCGTGGGCGGCGGCCCAGCGCTGCTGGCTGCGCAGGGCGAGCGCATCCTGGTCGGCGCGGCTGATGCCAAATTCCACGGCCACGTTTTCCGCCGTTTCCGGCATGGTGTCGATGCCGTACTGCGCCTTCATCTTACCGTTCACGAAGCGCCAGCCCAGGGTCGTGTCCTCGATCTTTGCCGCGCGCGAGAACGCGCTGTCGGCCTTGCCCATCACGAAAGGCGCGCGCGTCATGCTTTCCACGCCGCCGGCGATGATCAGTTCCGCCTCGCCCGCCTTGATGGAACGGGCCGCCATGCCGACGGCATCGAGGCTGGAGCCGCACAGGCGGTTGATGGTATTGGCGGGCACGGCGGCCGGCAAGCCGGCCAGCAGCGCTGCCATGCGGCCCACGTTGCGGTTGTCTTCGCCCGCCTGGTTGGCGCAGCCGTAAAACACGTCGTCGATGGCGGACCAGTCGACGGACGGGTTGCGGGCGATCAGCGCGGCAATCGGCAGCGCACCCAGGTCGTCGGCGCGCACGCTCGACAGCGCGCCGCCATAGCGGCCAAAGGGAGTGCGCACGGCGTCACAAATAAAGGCTTCGTTCATGGTCTATCCTGCTTGATCGATGTAGGGAAAATTAGGAGAAAATCTTCGGGCGCTGGTCGACCACGCGGCGGGCCTTGCCCGTCAGCGTGCGTTCGATGCCGGCGGCGGCCACCAGGCGCACGCGCGTGCTCACGCCCACGTGCGTCTTGATGCGGTGTTCCAGCTCGCGCGCCAGGGCATCCGTTTCGCTGGCCGAGATGGAGGCAGTGAGCTCGACGCGCAGCTCGGCGATCACTTCCAGCTTGTCGAGGTGGCCGTCGCGCGTGACCACCAGCTGGTATTGCGGCGCCAGCTTCGGCATTTTCAGGATCAGCTCTTCGATCTGCGTGGGGAAGACGTTCACGCCGCGGATGATCAGCATGTCGTCCGAGCGGCCCGTGATCTTGCCGATGCGGCGCATCGAGCGCGATGTCGGCGGCAGCAGGCGGGTCAGGTCGCGCGTGCGGTAGCGGATGATGGGCAGCGCCTCTTTCGACAGCGAGGTAAATACCAGCTCGCCCTCTGCGCCGTCCGGCAGCACTTCGCCCGTTTCCGGATCGATGATCTCGGGGTAAAAATGGTCTTCCCAGATGACGGGACCGTCCTTGCTCTCGATGCATTCGGACGCCACGCCCGGGCCCATCACTTCGGACAGGCCGTAGATGTCGACGGCGTCGATGCCGGCGCGCGCTTCGATTTCCGAGCGCATGGCGTCCGTCCACGGCTCGGCGCCGAAGATGCCCACCTTCAGCGACGATTCAGCAGGATCGAGACCCTGGCGCGTGAATTCCTCGATGATGTTGAGCATGTACGACGGCGTAACCATGATGATCGATGGCTTGAAATCCTGGATCAGCTGCACCTGCTTTTCCGTCTGCCCGCCGGACATGGGGATGACCGTGCAACCGAGGCGCTCGGCGCCATAGTGCGCGCCCAGGCCGCCCGTGAACAGGCCGTAGCCGTAGGAGATATGCACCATGTCGCCCGCGCGGCCGCCGCCGGCGCGGATCGAGCGCGCCACCACGTTGGCCCAGGTATCGATGTCGTTCTGCGTATAGCCGACCACCGTGGCCTTGCCCGTCGTGCCGCTGGACGCGTGGATGCGCACCACCTGCTCGCGTGGCACGGCAAACAGGCCGAACGGGTAATTGTCGCGCAGGACTTTTTTATCGGTGAACGGGAATTTCGACAGGTCGGCCAGCGACTTCAGGTCGTCCGGATGCACGCCCGCCGCATCAAAGGCGGCGCGGTAATGGGGCACGTTGTCATAGGCGTGCTTGAGCGTCCATTTCATGCGTTCGAGCTGCAGCGCCTGCAGTTCATCCTTGCTGGCGCGTTCGATCGGCTCCAGGTCATTCGGGGAAGGCGTACGTTGGACCATTTCTGTCTCCTTTAGTAACGCCTGACCAAACCTGCTGCGCGTCGTGATTGGCGGCCTGCGATGCTCACTGTGCGACAGCACAGTTCTACTTCCCGGCCACAACTCACTTCCGCTCGCGACGGTTTTGTCGAGGCGTTTTTAATCTTAAAAAAATCTACAACCATTCCGGCAGTTCAAGCCTGCTCTTGTACCTTCAACCGCCAATGACTTCACCCGACACGCGGATCGACTTGCCGCGGAAGAGCGCGATGGCGCGTCCTTCCTGGTTGCTGACCTTGACGTCGTAGACGCCGCTCTTGCCCGCCAGCGCCTGTTCGACGGCGTGCGCCGTCAGCACGTCGCCTTCGCGGCCCGGCGCCAGGTAATCGATGGTGCAGCCAGCGCCCACGGTGTTCAGGTTGTAGCTGTTGCAGGCAAACGCGAAGGCGCTGTCGGCCAGGGCAAAGATAAAACCGCCATGGCAGGTCTGGTGGCCATTGAGCATGTCGGCGCGCACCGTCATGGTCATGCGCGCATGACCCGGTCCCACTTCGGCCAGGGCGATGCCCATGGCGGCGGTGGCGTTATCGCGCGACAGCATGGAGGCGGCGGCCGCTTCGGCCAGGGCTTGTGCAGTCATGTTGTGATCTTCATTCGGCATGAAACGAGGCTCCAGTAGCAAGTTTGCGGCGCAGCAGCGGCGAGACGCGGTAACGGTCCTCGCCATAGCCCTGCGCCAGGTGGTGCAGCACGGTCACGATGTGCTGGACGCCAACCGCATCGGCCCAGGCCAGCGGTCCGCGCGGATAGTTGACGCCCTTCTGCATGGCGATATCGGCGGCGGCCGCCGTGCATACGCCCTGGTTGACGGCGTCGGCCGCCTCGTTGGCCAGCATGGCCACCGTGCGCATGACGGCCAGGCCAGGCACGTCGTCCAGGCGCGTGACGATGAAACCGGCCGCCTGGAACAGGCCGACGACGGCCGCGTAGGCGGCGTCGCTGCACTGGTCGGCACGGGCCACGGCGATGCGCTGGGCATTGGCGTAATCGAGCGCCAGGTCGAACAGCACCGTATCCGGATGCTGGTTGTCGTGCGCGCGCTGGGTGGCGCTGCGCCCGTCGGTCAGGTAGATCGCGGCGCCGTTGCAATGCAGGGCCGGCGCCTCGTCATGCGCCTGGCCTTCCTGCGTCACGCGGCGGCTGACCGTGATGCCCGCTTGCTCCAGGCGCTGCACCAGGCTGCGGATGATGCCGCTGTGGCCACGGCCATCGCCGCCGATGGCCGCCGACAGGGCGACGAATTCCGGCTTGGGCTGCGCGCCTTCCGCCTGCGCCACGGGAGCGGGCGCGCCTTCGCCGTACTGGTAAAAGCCGCGGCCCGATTTGCGGCCCAGGAAACCGGCGTTGACCATTTCCTGCTGCAGCACGGACGGCGTGAAGCGCGGGTCGTTGAAATAGGCGCCGAACACGGATTGCGTGACGGAGAAATTGACGTCGTGGCCGATCAGGTCCATCAATTCGAATGGGCCCATGCGGAAACCGCCCGCTTCGCGCAGCACGGCATCGATGGTGGCGGGGTCGCCCGCCTGCTCGCTCAACAAACGCCAGCCTTCCGCGTAGAACGGACGGGCGACCCGGTTGACGATAAAGCCCGGCGTCGATTTCGCGTGCACGGGATTCTTGCCCCAGGCGACAGACGTGTCGTACACGGTGGCGGCGACTTGCTCGCTGGTGGCCAGGCCGCTGATCACTTCCACCAGCGCCATCAGGGGCACGGGATTAAAGAAGTGCATGCCGACCAGGCGTTCAGGGCGGCGCAGCTTGGCGGCGATGGCCGTGACGGAAATCGACGAGGTGTTCGTCGCCAGGATGCAGTCGTCACCGACCAGGGCTTCGAGTTCGGCGAACAGGCCGCGCTTGACGTCGAGGTTTTCCACGATGGCTTCCACCACCAGGGCAGCGTTGCTCACATCGGCCAGGCTGCCGGCCGCCTGCAGGCGCGCCGTGGCGGCCGCCGCTTCATCGGGCGTCATGCGGCCCTTTTCGGCCAGCTTCGAATACATTTTCGCGATGTCGGCCAGCGCCTTGCTGACGGCTTCCGCCCGCGTGTCGTACAGTTTCACGCGATAGCCGGCGGCTGCAGCCACCTGCGCGATGCCGGCGCCCATGGCGCCGCTGCCGATGACGGCGACGATACTGTTGTTGTCCAGAGCTGCCATATCAATGTCCCTTGAATTGCGGTGCGCGCTTTTCCATGAAGGCGGCCACGCCTTCGCGGTAATCGTCGCTGTTACCGAGATCGCTCATCATGCGCGCTTCCAGCGCCAGCTGCTGCGGCAGGGTATTGGCGCCGCTGGCGGCCAGCGCCTGCTTGGTGTAGGCCAGGCCCTTGGTCGGCGCGGTAGAAAAATGCACGGCCAGCTTGCGCGTTTCCTCGGCCAACTGGGCATCCTCGACGCATTTCCAGATCAGGCCCCAGTCTTCCGCTTTTTCGGCCGTCAGTTTTTCGCCCAGCATGGCCAGGCCCATGGCGCGCGCGGAACCGATCAGGCGCGGCAGGAAGAAGGTACCGCCCGTGTCCGGAATCAGGCCCAGCTTGCAGAACACTTCGACAAAGCTGGCCGACTTGCCCGCGATGACGATGTCGCACGCCAGCGCCAGGTTGGCGCCCGCGCCGGCAGCCACGCCGTTGACGGCGCAGATCACGGGCATCGGCAAGGCCTTCAAGGCCAGCACCAGCGGCGCATAGTTCTTTTCCACGGACTCGCCCAGGTCCACACCCTTCGAACCCGGTTCCACGGCGCGGTCGGACAGGTCCTGGCCCGCGCAAAAGCCGCGACCCGCACCCGTCAGCACGAACACGCGCACGCAGCTGTCGGCATTGACTTTCGCAATCGCGTCGCGCACTTCCTCGTGCATGGCTTGCGTGAAGCTATTGAGCTTGTCGGGACGGTTCAGGGTCAGCGTGGCGATGCCCTGCTCGATGGTGAAGAGGATGTTTTGGTAGGTCATGGCGTCTCGCTATTTTTATTTATTGGCCCGCAACGGAAATCTGGGGTCAGACCCGGCGGGTCTGACCTCGGCTTTTATTCTGCCTGATCGAAATCGACCACGACCTTGTCGGTCAATGGAAAACTCTGGCAGCTGAGGACGAAGCCGCGCGCCACTTCGTAATCTTCCAGCGCGTAGTTGACGTCCATTTCAACCTTGCCGTCGAGGATCTTGCAGCGGCAAGTCGAGCATACGCCGCCCTTGCACGAATAGCGCATGTCGATGCCCTGCCGCAGGCCCGCGTCGAGGATGGATTCCTTGTCCTTGTCCATCGTGAAGGTGGTGTGGTTACCGTCCAGGATGACGGTCACTTCCGTTTCCTGCACGGCATCGGCGGCCAGCTGGGCGCGCGGCTTGTGGGCGTTTTTCGGGATGCTGGCGGCGAACAGTTCGATCTTGATATTCTGCTTGGGCATGCCGGCTGCCTGCAGGGCAGCGGAGACGCCCAGCATCATGTCTTCCGGACCGCAGATGAAGGCATTGTCGTAGTCTTCGATCCTGATCCAGTGCTGCAGGAACTGCTCGCATTTTTCCTGCGTGATGCGGCCGTTGAACAGTTCGATGTCCTGCTGCTCGCGGCTCATCACGTAGACCAGGTTCAAACGCTCCAGATACACGTCCTTCAAGTCCGTCAATTCTTCCTTGAAGATGACGGACGACGAGGCGCGGTTGCCGTAGAACAGGGTGAAGCGGCTCAGGGGTTCCGTCAGCAGGGTCGTCTTGATGATGGAGAGGATGGGCGTGATGCCGCTGCCGGCTGCAAACGCCAGATAGTGCTTGCGGTTGACGCAGTCGAGCGGCACATTGAAGTGGCCCATGGGCGGCATCACCTCGATGGTGGCGCCGGCTTTCAGGGTGTCGTTCGCCCAGGTGGAAAAGGCGCCGCCCGGCGTGCGCTTGATGGCCACGCGCAGGGTGCCGTCCTGCACCGCCGAACAGATGGAATACGAGCGGCGCACGTCTTCCGCATTGATATGGGCACGCAGGGTCAGGTGCTGGCCCTGCTGGAAGCGGAACTGCTGCTGCAGTTCGGCTGGCACGTCGAACGTGACGGCGATGGTGTCGCGCGTTTCATTGCGCACGTTCGCCACGCTCAGCGGATAAAATTTACTCATGCTTCATCTCCAGTTTCTTCGGAACGTGTGCCTGATTTTTTTAGTGGCACTTGAAGTAGTCAAACGGTTCGCGGCAAGCCAGGCATTTGTACAGGGCCTTGCACGGCGTGGAGCCGAACTGGCTGGTCAGCTGCGTATGCGTGGAACCGCAGTTCGGGCAGATCACGTCCAGTTTCGGCATGGCCTGGCGCTTGACGCCGCCGCGCAAACCGCTGATGTCGATCACCTGCTGCTGCGGCGGGGCGATGCCATAGCCTTTCAGCTTGGCCTTGCCCGTCTCGCTCATCCAGTCCGTGGTCCACGCGGGCGCCAGCTGGCTTACCAGCGTCACCTTCGCTACGCCATGGCTGCGCAAGGCATCCGTGACGGCGTCGGCGATCACCTGCATGGCCGGACAGCCCGAATACGTGGGCGTGATCGTCACGGTGCAGGCGTCGCCGCCGGTGACTTCGACGGCGCGCACGATGCCCAGGTCCACCACCGAAATGACGGGGATTTCCGGGTCCGGCACGTCGCCCAGCCAGGCCCAGACCTGGGCGGCGTCCAGCGCTGCCGCGGCCGTGTTCATTACCACTCCGCCCCGGGATAGGCGCGCTGCAGGAACTGCATCTCGGCCAGGATAAAACCCAGGTGTTCCGTGTGCGTGCCCTGCTTGCCGCCCTTTTGCATCCAGGCGTCGGGCGCCGGCATGACCAGCGTCGCTTCGGCGAAGATCTCGGCCACGTGTTCGAGGAAAGCCTGGCGCAGGATGTCCGATGGGGGCGCGATGCCGGCGGCGACCATGGCCTGGTCGACGGCGTCGTACCGGAACATCTCGCCCGTGTACATCCACAGCTTGTCGGCGGCAGCCTGCGTTTTCGCATGGCTTTCCGCCGTGCCGTCGCCGAGGCGCACGATCAGGTCACCGCTGCGGCGCAAGTGGTACGTCACTTCCTTGATCGATTTTTGCGCCACCTCGACGATGCGCGCATCCGCCGATTTCGCCAGTTCCAGCAGCTGGAAGTAGTGCCAGCTGTCGAAGAAGAACTGGCGCATCATGGTGTCGGCGTAATTGCCGTTCGGCTGTTCGACCAGCAGGCAATTCTTGAAATCGTGGGCATCGCGCAAAAAGGCGATGTCGTCTTCGTCGCGGCCCGCATTTTCCAGTTCGGCCGCATAGCTGAACCACAAACGCGTCTGGCCCAGCAGGTCCAGCGCCACGTTGGTCAGCGCCATGTCCTCTTCCAGCGCGGGCCCCTTGCCGCACAGCTGCGACAGCTGCTGGCTGAGGATCAGGGCGTTGTCGCCCAGGCGCAGCAAGTAGTTAACCTTGTCATCCATTGCCGGCGCTCCCATCACAGGTTCTTGACTTCTTCCGGCATCGGGAAGAAGGTGGGATGGCGGTACACCTTGCTGTTCGACGGTTCGAACAGGGCGCCCTTGTCGCCGGGGCTGCTGGCGACGATATCGGCTGCGCGCACCACCCAGATGCTCACGCCTTCATTGCGGCGCGTATAGACGTCGCGCGCATGGTTGACCGCCATGGTGGCGTCGGAAGCGTGCAGGCTGCCCACATGCTTGTGCGCCAGGCCATGCTGGCTGCGGATGAAAACTTCCCACAAAGGCCATTCTTTGCTCATGTTGCTATCCCCTTTTATAGATGTTTTCAGGCTGCCGCTTTTTCGTTCGCGGCTTGCTTGTCTGCGTAGGCGACCAGGGCATCGCGGAACCACTCGCCGTCCTCATACGCTTTCACGCGCGTTTGCAGGCGTTCGCGGTTGCACGGGCCATTGCCCTTCAGGACATTGTTGAACTCGGACCAGTCGATCTCGCCGAATTCATAGTGGCCCGTTTCCGCGTTGAACTTCAGGTCGGGATCGGGCACGGTCAGGCCCAGGTATTCGATTTGCGGCACGGTCTGGTCGACCATGCGCTGGCGCAGCTCATCGTTCGAGAACAGCTTGATGCGCCATTGCGCCGACTGGGCGCTGTTGACGGAAGCGGCATCCGATGGGCCGAACATCATCAGCGACGGCCACCACCAGCGGTTCAAGGCATCCTGCGCCATGGCTTTCTGTGCCGGGGTACCCTTGCACAGCGACATCATGATGTCGTAACCCTGGCGCGCATGGAACGATTCTTCCTTGCAGACGCGGATCATGGCGCGCGCATACGGACCGTACGAGCAGCGGCACAGGGGAATCTGGTTGATGATGGCGGAACCGTCGACCAGCCAGCCGATGGCACCCATGTCGGCCCACGACAGCGTGGGATAGTTGAAGATGCTGGAATATTTGGCTTTGCCCGAGTGCAAGGCGGCCAGCAAGTCGTCGCGCGACACGCCCAGCGTTTCCGCGGCGCTGTACAGGTACAAGCCGTGACCGGCTTCGTCCTGGATCTTGGCCAGCAGGATCGACTTGCGTTTCAAAGTGGGGGCGCGCGTGACCCAGTTACCTTCGGGCAATTGGCCGACGATTTCCGAGTGCGCATGCTGCGAAATCTGGCGGATCAGGGTCTTGCGGTAAGCGTCCGGCATCCAGTCCTTGGCCTCGATCTTGATGCCTTCGTCGATGCGGGCCTGGAAAGCGCGCTCTTCTTGACCCATGTCATCGATGGAACGGACGTTTTTGAGGCCGGTTTCAACCATTTGTGCGTACATGATCTGTCTCCCATGTCTTTGATTTTGCGCAGCAACGCGGTGCGATGAACAGATAATACGATACAAAAATCGATTTGCATACACTTGATTTGAGTCATTTTAAAAAATCGTATCTTGTGCAGCTTTTTTGTGCGTATGATATTGCTTATGAGAAAACACGACGGCAGCGCTACCCGCGCCTCCGGCAAATTATTGACGCGCTACCCGCGCAGCCAAGTAAACTGCTGCTTTTATTGAATCGACCGCAACACGGCCAGACCGGAACCACATGAAGAACACCCGCTGCACGGCATGGATAGCCGATTTCCTGGAACGCGACCCGCCGCGCTCGAAGTCCCTGGTAATGACCATCTTTGGCGATGCCATCGTGCCGCGCGGGGGCGCCATCTGGCTGGGCAGCCTGATCGAACTGCTGGCGCCTTTCGGCGTCAATGACCGTTTGTTGCGCACCAGCGTGTTCCGCCTGGCGCAGGAAGGCTGGCTCAGCTCGCAGCGCGACGGCCGCCGCAGCGCCTATACGATACGCCCGGAAGCGCTGGCCCGCTTCGAGCGCGCCTACCGCCGCATCTATGCGCCACTGGTCGTGCACTGGGATGGCAGCTGGACCCTGGTGATCGGGCCGGCCGGCAGCATCGGCGCCGCCGAGC
Organism: Janthinobacterium violaceinigrum; assembly: GCF_009208555.1. Taxonomy (GTDB): domain Bacteria; phylum Pseudomonadota; class Gammaproteobacteria; order Burkholderiales; family Burkholderiaceae_D; genus Janthinobacterium; species Janthinobacterium violaceinigrum. The sequence goes on from NZ_WFLI01000012.1 coordinate 81,754, forward strand.
GGGGGGCGCTGCGCAAGGAATTATTGTGGGCCGGCTATGGCTTGATCTCGCCGGGCATCTTTGGCCATCCGGCCAGCAATACGGAAGCGCTGGAGGATATCCTGGTGCGCAATGAGGTGCAGGGCAAGCTGTATGTCTGCCACACCACGGAATTGCCAAGTGTCAGCACGCGCCCCCTGCGCGACATGGTGGGCGAATGCTGGGATCTGTCGGAAGTGATGGCCGGCTACCAGAAATTCATCGCCAGCTTCCAGCCACTGCTGACCCTGCTGCAAGAAGAGCCCGTGTTCGATGCGGAACAGGCATTCGTCATCCGCTCGCTGCTGACGCACGCTTACCGCCGCGTGCAGTTGCACGATCCGCAATTGCCCGTCGAACTGCTGCCCGAACCATGGCCCGGCACGCAAGCGTATGCGCTGGCGCGCGACCTGTACCGCATCACGTATGCGCCTGCCGAGCAACATATCCTGGCCACCTTGCGGCGCGAAGATGAACAGGCGCCCGATGTGGAGCCGTGGTTTTTTGAACGTTTCGGTGGACTTGATACCTGAACCCAACGGCCCGGCAGCGGGGGCGCTTCCTTCGGAATCGGAATACGCTCCATTGGCCCCTGTTCCCCTGAGGGGCCGCCCCCGGCCCTGGCGTTTGCGGTGACGATATCAAACCCGCCTCAAGCTACTGCTTCGCCACCTGCTTGGCGCCAGCCAATAAATCCTGCCCCAGCTTTTCCAGCGCATTGGCCTGCACCAGCATGGTATCGAGGATGGCGATATTGAAGCTGAATTCGGCCGGCGTCGTATAGCCGGGGAAACGTATGATGCGCAGCAATTCCTGCAAGGTCGTACCCTTGCCCAGGTGCGCCAGGGCATCGCTGAGGGCGCTGATTTTCTTTTCCAGATCGCGTATATGGTTGCCGTTGTCGTCCATGATGATCTCCCCGTGTTGGAGCTATCACGTTAGCAAAGCATGTCCGCCATCGTTTGCGCCAGCACAAAGGCTGCCGCAAAACAGGTATCATCGCGCCATTGCACACGATGCAAAACCCATACGTTTTTATCAGGAACACTCATGACCATTAAAATCAGCCAGCAATTCGACGCCGGCGCGATCGAGGTGCTGCGCGCCGACGATGCCCAATCCATCGAGCTGAACATCCGCAAGGATTCCCACGCCGACATCACGCAGTGGTTTTACTTCCGCCTGCAAGGCGCCCAAGGCGAGGCGTGCAAGATCCGCTTCCTGAACGCAGGCAAGTCGGCCTACCCGGACGGCTGGAAAGACTACCAGGCCGTGGCCAGCTACGACCGCGAAACGTGGTTCCGCGTGCCCACCAGCTTTGACGGCACGGTGATGACCATTGAACATACGCCGGAAGAAGAAAGCGTGTACTACGCGTATTTCGAACCGTACCCATGGGACCGCCACCTGGCCCTGATCGACAGCGCGCAAGCGTCGCCGCTGGTGCGCTTGATCGACCTGGGCAGCACCGTGGAAGGCCGCGACATGAATCTGCTGGTGGTCGGCGACGCCGATGCCGAGAAGAAAGTCTGGGTCATCGCGCGCCAGCATCCCGGTGAAACGATGGCGGAATGGTTTGTCGAAGGCATGCTGGAAGCCTTGCTGGACCAGGCCAACCCATTTGCCCGCCAGTGCCTGCAAGACGCCGTTTTCTACGTGGTGCCGAACATGAACCCGGACGGTTCCGTACATGGCAACCTGCGCACCAACGCGGCTGGCGCCAACCTGAACCGCGAATGGATGACGCCGACGATGGAACGCAGCCCGGAAGTATTCCTGGTGAAACAGAAAATGCATGAAATCGGCTGCGACCTGTTCCTCGACGTGCATGGCGACGAAGGCTTGCCGTACGTGTTCGTGGCCGGCAGCGATGCGCTGGAAAATTTCACGCCAGCACAAAAGGCCCAGCAAGACCGCTTCATCGCCGACTTCAAGGTGGCCAGCCCCGACTTCCAGGATGAGCATGGCTATGAAGATGGCCCGTTCACGCCGGAAGTGCTGACCATGGGCTCGCCGCACATCACCCACGCTTTCGGCTGCCTGTCGCTGACCCTGGAACTGCCGTTCAAGGACAACGCCAACGATCCCGACCCGCAAACGGGCTGGAGCGGCGCCCGCAGCGCCGCCCTGGGCGCGGCAGTACTGCAGCCTATCCTGGCGACCCTGCGCGCCTAAGCGATAACCCGGCAGCATCCGCAGTCACGCGGCCCGCCCCTTGCAGGCGGGCCGCGCTTGTCTCTCAGCCCTTCGCTACCTTGCGCAAGGCTTCCACCAGCCGGTCCAGATGCGACTCGGGCGTAAAGATACCCGGTGTCACGCGTACGCACGCGCCACTGGCAAGGCCGTCGCGCGGCACGGCAAAGATGCCGTGTTCCTGCACCAGTTTTTTCGACAGCGCATAGCTGTCGGCCACGCTCGTCCTGCCCTTCAGACGGAACGAGGCGATGGCGCTCGTCAGGCGCGGGTCCGCTGACGCCAGCACCTCGATGCCCTCGATGGCGCGTGCCGCTTCCACCCAGCGGTTGCGCAGCAGCCGCAGCCGCGCCTGCTTGTTGGCCACGCCGATCTGCGCGTGCAAGTCCAGCGCCGCCGGCAAACTCAGGTAGGCGGCAAAATTGACCGTGCCCGTATGCACGCGCGTACGGATATCGTCGCCCGCCTTTTCGCCAAGATAGGGCTCGATATCGGCCACCCTGCCCCGCTTGATGTAGGCAGCGCCCACGCCGACGGGCGCGCCTATCCATTTATGCAGGTTGATGCCGGCAAAATCCGCCTGCAGGTCAGGAATCGTCATGTCCAGCTGGCCAAAGCCATGCGCCGTATCGACGATCACGTCGATGCCCCGCGCGCGTGCCAGGCGGCTGATCTCGGCCACGGGCAAGACCATGCCGTTGCGGTGATTGACGTGCGTGAGCAGCATCAGTTTCAGGGTCGGATGGCGTTCCATGGCAGCAACATAGGCGGCAACGACGTTGTCATGCGTAAACGGTTCCGGCATGGCAATCGACACGACCTGGGCGCCGCGCCGCTGCTGCAGCCAGCGTGTGACGGTGATCATATTGTCGTAATCGATATCCGCGTACAGCACCGCATTGCCCGGCTGCAGGCGGTTGTAGCCGGCGATCAGGACTTGCAGCGCTTCCGTGGCGCCGCGCGTGAGCACGATTTCATCGACACCCACGCCCAGCGCCCTGGCCGCCGCCACGCGGGCCGCTTCGAAGTCGGCGGGAAAGCGCATGCGCGCATACCAGGCATTGTCGCGGTTGACCATGGCCAGCTGCTGCTCGTAATGGCGCAGCACGGGCCTGGCCATCGAACCCCAGAAGGCGTTGTCGAGCTGCACGATGGCATCGGTCGTGTCGTACTGCGCGGCCACGGCTTGCCAGTACGCCTGATTGCCGGCCAGGGCATCCGGCGTGGTGCCGGCCGGCACCGGCGGCAAGGGCGGAGGCAGGGCGGCAGACGCAGCCATGGGCAGCGCTGCCGCCAGCGAACCCGCGCGCAACAGGGCGCGGCGTTGTGGATTCATCGTCATCTCCCTTAAAATTTCACTTTGTACTCGACGTACAGGTTACGCCCGTCCGTGTCGTACGGCGCATTGCGCGAATAGATCAGACCGCGGCTGGCCTGGAAGGTTGCCTCGTCAGGATACTTGTCGAGCACGTTGTCGATCCCCACGCGCACGGACTGCTTGTCGCTGATCTTGTAGCTGGCCGCCAGGTCCAGGAATTGCATGGCGCCAAAACGCTGGAAGATGTCGCCCGTGGCGTTGCCCGAATTGTCCGTCCACGCGCCGTAATAGCGCACGCGGGCCAGGGCGTTCCAGTTGCCCAGGTCATAGTTGCCGCTGATGGTGGCTTTCTGGCGCGGCAGGCGCTCCTCGAACACCTGGCGCTGGGCCGGATTGGTCACCAGGCTGGACTTGCCGCCATCGACCTTGGTGGTGTTGTAGTTGTAGGCCAGGGTCAGGTTCAGCTTGCCGTCGCCGACGCGGCTCAGGTGGCTGCCCACGATATCGATGCCGCGCGTGGTGGTGTCGAAGTCGTTGGTGAAATAGCTGACAGAGGTGTAGCGCAGCGGATTGGCCACGCCGGCCGGCACGGCAAACGCGGCGGACGTGCTGAAGCGGTCGCTGACCTTGATGTCATACACATCGACGGAACCGGAGAACCCGGCCGGCGTCTTCCACGTAAAGCCCAGGGACAGGTTTTTCGATTTTTCCGGCTTCAACGCCTGCGCGCCGAGCAGGATGGCCAGCGGATCGTTGTTGGCCAGGCGGCCGCTGGTAAACAACAGCAGGGTCTTGGTGTCGAGTCCCTGGTTCGTGCTGTTGGTATTCGACTGGCCCGGCGTTGGCGCACGGAAACCCGTCGAGTAGGAGCCGCGCAGGGCCAGGTCGTCACTGAGCGCATAGCGGGCCGACAACTTGCCGTTGACGGTGCTGCCAAATTCCGAGAAATGCTCGTAGCGGGCCGCGCCGCCCAGGCTCAGCGCCTTGCTGACGGGCACTTCCACGTCCAGGTAGGCCGCATAGCTGTCCTGCCCCCAGCTGCCCTCCTGGCGGTCGCTGAAGCCTGGCGCGCCGTTCGCGTTCGCATCGAGGCCGATGGCTGCGCCCGGCCCCACCGTCCAGGACGCCACATCGCCCGCCTTCACGCCATAGGTTTCGTTGCGCGCTTCCGCGCCAAACGCGATGTTCACCGGTTGCGGCAGCGATGCCACGGGCAATTCATAGTTGAAGTTGGCGTTGAGGATTTTTTCCACCTGCGACAACTGCCCCAGGTAGAACGACGTCGGGCTGGTCGGCCCCATCGACGCATTGATGGAATTGGCCAGGTGATAGTCGATGCGGTTGCGGCCATAGGAAGCGCTCACATCCCAGCCGAAGCGGTCGTTGAAATGACCGCGCACGCCCGCCACCAGCTGCAAATCGTCCTGGTCGTTCGAATAGCTGGGGCTGAAACCGAGCGGGTACAGGCTGCGCAAGTCCCAGCCGGGGAACAGACTGCTGGTCTTGTACGCACCCGTGCTGGTGTCGGGATTGCGCCAGTTGAAGTCCGAGGTGCCGTCGCTGCGGCTGAACAGGCCGAAACCGTACAGTTCCGTCGTCTCGGACAAAGCCATGCTGGCATTGAAGCCGATGCGCTTGCTGTCGAGTTCAGGCTGGCCCCAGCGCTGCACGGGATTCGGTACCTTCAGTTCCGGGTGCGCATTCTGGAAAGCAATGGCGTCCGCCCGCTGGCGCGTGCGCGACGTGGGATCGGACTTGGCCAGCGCGCCGAAAATCGTCGCCTTGCCCGTCTCGCCAAAGGCAAAACCCGTCTTCAGATTGACTTCATTGCCCTTGCCGTCGCCTTCCGAATATTGCGAATGGTGCACGGAAACCTCCGTACCGGGCGTGTCGTCGAGAATGATGTTGATCACGCCAGCAATCGCATCGGAACCGTACTGGGCGGAAGCGCCGTCGCGCAGCACTTCGATGCGCTTGATGGCGGACACGGGAATCTGCGCCAGGTCCGGCGCCTGCGCGCCGCGCGCGCCAAGCAAGGCGCTGCGGTGGAAACGCTTGCCATTGACCAGCACCAGGGTCTGGTCCGGCGACAGGCCGCGCAGGGTGGCGGGACGCACGAACACCTGTCCGTCAGCCATCGGCAGACGCTGCACCACATATGAGGGCACGAGTTGCGCCAGCACATCGTTCAAGTCCGACGATTCGACGGCGCCGATATCTTCGCGGTTGAACACATCGACGGGTGCCATGGTGTCGAACTGCGTGCGGTTGCTGCCGCGCGTGCCCGTGACGATCACGGCTTGCGGGGCTTCAATGGCGTCGCTGGCGGAAGCTGGGGCAGCGGGCGCATCGCCACTGGCTTGGGCCTGATTGGCAAACAGGGCGTTCATGGCACACAACAGGGCCACCGCGCGGGCGATGCGGGTACGGGAGTAGGTCATGGAGAGAGTCACTATGCAGGTTGGATCAACAACAACGCGTCACGGCAAGACTCGCATCTTGCATGAAATATCACGAAGTTCGGCTTACTTACATTAAAAGCATCTAATTTGCGCAGATAACGTCAGATGGCGACATCATACGAAGGCAATATTTCACCCGTATGACGCGCCGAGCACTGCTGGCAAAACGCCGCATGCACGGTGCAGCGGCAGCAGCCAGACAGCCTTGGCTTGCGTCGAACGCAAGGAGGCGCATGGCACCGGTATTCGGAGGAGAAATGGAGGGGGCGATGAGACAATTCGATAGATTTCCTACAATCAACACTCCCTATAATGCCGCGGCGCAACGACACGCATTCTTGTCGCTATATTAGGTTGTAAAGATGAAGAAACAGACCATATTGTGTGCCCTCGTCAGCTTGCTCGCCGCTTGCGGCGGTGGTGGCGGCGGTGACGGTGGTAGTGGGAATGGCAGCAGCCCGGATCTCAAACCGGTGGTTCCACCGGCACCAGTACTGGCATCCATCAATGCCGCTGATGCATTAAAGAAATTCCTGGGCAGCGACCTGACCATCTCGAACCTGGCATCCAATGATGGCAGTCTTGGGACGGCGACATTGGTCGTCAGCCAGGAATTCGGACAGCCAGCCCCCTTCGTTACCAATGGTGTGTCGCAACAAGCGGCATCCGTCAAAGTCATTTCACTGCTGCGTAGCAATGCCAGTGGCAAACTGCAATACCGCAATACCTGGAAACTGCATCTGGATGCGAACATGCAGCCCATCGGCATGGCGATCGGCTATGCCGATGCCGGCTACAAGGCATGTATGTCCGTCACGGGCCGCAACGAGTTGCCCACCCTCAGCAATGCATCCGGGACGTATTTTTCAGGCGTGCAAACGCTGACTTATACGGAAGGTTTCAAAGCGGGGAAATACGCGAATTACTGCGACCCAAGCGGCACGGCAAGCGCCAACGTGGAATGGTCGGTTGCGGCAGGTTCGCCGCATCCCTATTTCTGCCTGAGCATGCCTGGCAGCATGTCCAAGACCAAGACGCGCATGTGCATTCCAGTCGATGCGGCCGGCACGCAGAACAATTCCGCATGGGTTCGACTCTACAACGAGGACGGCAGCGTCGCGATCGACTACAAGAACACGGCCCAGAATAAACCGCTTGAACAGCTGGGTACCACCGTCGATGCCAACAATTATTGGTATGGCGCCGTGTGGCGTCCTCAGGACGGCTATATCTACCAGCGCTACCAGGATACCAAGTTTGCGTCCGAGCAGGCATGCCGGGACCAGACGACGATTAACTGGAAAGCGACATGGGACGCCACGAATATTTCGTGGACGTGCGTCAACGTCCAGTCGAAGTAAGCGAGCAAGCTGATAGCGCCCCAGCCTGCCGGCAGCGATGCCGCTGGCTGGGGCGTATCCGGGCAGTGTTCAACCGCCGGCCACCACCATGCTCTCGATGAGGATGGAGCCCGTCTGCTTGGTGCCGCGGCGCAAGACGTCGGCGCCCACGGCAACGATGTTGCGCAGCATGTCCTTCATGTTGCCCGCGATGGTGATTTCTTCCACCGGATATTGAATCACGCCATTTTCCACCCAGAAACCGGACGCGCCGCGCGAATAGTCGCCCGTCACGTAGTTGGTTCCCTGTCCCATCAGTTCCGTGACCAGCAAACCCGTGCCCAGCTTTTTCAGCATGGCAAGGAAATCGTCGGTGGCGGCCGTCTGCGTCGAGGTCAGGTACAGATTGTGCGAGCCGCCCGCGTTGCCCGTCGTCTGCATGCCCAGCTTGCGGGCCGTGTAGGTCGACAGGAAATAACCTTGCACCACGCCATCCTTGACGACGTCGCGGCTGACGGTTTTTACGCCCTCTTCATCGAACGGCGCGGAACCGACGCCGCCGATCACATGCGGGTCTTCGAAGATCTGCACGTGCGACGGCAGCACCTGCGTGCCCAGGGAATCGACCAGAAAAGTGGACTTGCGGTACAGGGCGCCGCCCGAGGTCGCTTGCACATAGGTACCCAGCAAACCGGCCGCCAGCGGCGCTTCGAACAGCACGGGACAGGTACGCGTGCCCAGCTTGCGCGCGTTCAGGCGCGACAGGGCGCGCTCGGCGGCGTAGCGGCCGATGGCTTCCGGACTCGACATCTTGGCCGCGTCGCGCACGGACGAATACCAGTCGTCGCGCTGCATCTTCGCGCCCTTGCCCGCAATGGGCGCCACGGACAGCGTGTGGCGCGAAAACGGGTAGCCGCCGATGAAGCCGCGCGAATTGGCAGAAACAAAATGCGATTGCTGCACGTGCACGCTGGCGCCCTCGCTGTTCGTGATGCGCGGGTCGACGGCAAACGCGGCCGCTTCGGCCCGCTGGGCCAGCACGACGGCTTCCTCGGCGGAAATGCGCCACGGATAAAACAATTGCAGGTCGCGGGGGGACATTTCCAGCATGTCCGCGTCGGCAAGGCCCGCACAATCGTCCTCGGCCGTGAAGCGGGCGATGTTATAGGCGGCGTCCACCGTGGCGCGCAAGGCGGACGGCGAAAAGTCGGAAGTGCTGGCATTGCCGCGCTTCTTGCCGACAAACACGGTCACGCCCATGCCCTTGTCCTTGTTTTGCTCGATCGTCTCGATCTTGCCTTTTCGTACAGAAACGGACAGGCCACCGCCTTCGCTGACTTCGACGGCAGCGTCGGTACCGCCCGCTTCCCGCGCAAAAGACAACACATCACGGGCCAGTTGCTGCAATTGCTCTTGACTATGGGTAAATACGGAGTCGTTCATGCGCTGTTTTCTTCGGAAAGCCGCTAAAAAGGTTATCATAGCAGTCGTTTACAGTTTACAGGAGCGGTCCACAAGTCCTCTCCCGCCTTATATATCATGCCAAATCCAAACCGGGGAGCTTGCGGCTTCCAATCGTCCGAATTCGAACAGGAATATGAACGTCCGTCGAAATCGGAACTCAAGCGCCAGATGACCGTCCTGCAAAAGCTGGGCGAAGAACTCGTCAATGAAGCACGCGACCGCGTCAAGCGCGTTCCCATGCCGGAAGACGTGCGCGACGCCATCCTCGAATGCCAGCTGATCAAGGATCACGAAGGCCGCCGCCGCCAGCTGCAATACGTGGGCAAGAAAATGCGCACCCTGGATGAAGAAGAAGTTGCCGCCATCCAACGCACCATCGATAGCTGGAAAGGCTTGTCGAAAGCCGACACGGCCGCCATGCACGCGATGGAACGCCGCCGCGACAAACTCTTGACGGACGACAAGGCCCTGACCGTCTTGCTGTCGGAAAACCCGGAACTGGACGTGCAGCACCTGCGCACCCTGATCCGCAATGCCCGCAAGGAGCAAGCCGAGAACAAGCCGCCGAAGGCCTACCGCGAAATCTTCCAGATCCTGAAACAGATCGCCAAGAAGCAAAACGGCGGCAAGGATGAGGCAGATGAAGACGGCGTCGAGCCGGAAGACGACGAATAATCCGCCGTCCACAACCAAGGATGGACAAAAAACCGGGATAATCCCGGTTTTATTGTTTTTACGCCACTCCAGACTTTTTATAGGTGACCGATGTCCACCACACTCGAAGACGAATTGATTATCGGCCTCGTGTCGATCTCGGACCGCGCCAGCGGCGGCGTGTATGAAGACCAGGGCATTCCCGCCCTGGAAAGCTGGCTGGCCGCCGCCATCCGCACGCCGTTTCGCCTGGAAAAGCGGCTGATCCCGGACGAGCGTTCGCAGATTGAAAACACCCTGATCGACATGGTTGACCTCAGCCATTGCCATCTGATCCTGACGACGGGCGGCACGGGCCCGGCACGGCGCGATGTGACGCCGGATGCCACGCTCAGCGTCGGAACCAAGGAAATGCCCGGTTTCGGCGAACAGATGCGCCAGATCAGCCTGCAATTCGTGCCGACGGCCATTTTGTCGCGCCAGGTGGCCGTGATCCGCGAAACGCCCGAGCGCGCCGCCCTGATCATGAATTTGCCGGGCCAGCCCAAAGCCATCAAGGAAACCCTGGAAGGATTGAAGGATGGCGACGGCCATCAGCTGGTAAACGGCATCTTTGCCGCCGTGCCCTATTGCATCGACCTCATCGGCGGCCCCTACATGGAAACCGATCCGGCCATCTGCAAGGCCTTCCGTCCCAAATCGGCGCTGCGTCCGGCGCAACCTTTACCTGAGGAAAATACATGAGCACCTTGCTGGAAACCATAGAACTCGACAGCGCACCGAACCCCACCGTCTCCATCATCTGGATGCATGGCCTGGGCGCCGACGGCAACGACTTCGTGCCCCTGGTGAAGGAACTCGATTTGCGCGGCTGCCCCGCCATCCGCTTCATCTTCCCCAGCGCCGGCACCATGCCCGTCACCATCAACAACGGCTATGTGATGCGCGCCTGGTACGACATCCTCGTGAGCGACCTCGTGCGCCGCGAAGATGAGAACGGCCTGCGCGCCTCGCAGCGGCAGATCGAAGCGCTGATCGCGCGCGAAAAGGCACGCGGCATTCCTGCCAGCCGCATCATCCTGGCCGGCTTCTCGCAAGGCTGCGCCATGACCCTGCAAACGGGCTTGCGCCATGCGGAACCGCTGGCTGGCCTGATGTGCCTGTCCGGCTATCTGCCGCTGGCCGACAAGACGGCTGCCGAGCGTACGCCAGCGAGCCTGCAGACGCCCATCTTCATGGCGCACGGCACGGCCGACCCCGTGGTGCAGATCGCCCGTGCACAGCAATCGCGCGACTTGCTCACCGGCATGGGTTACAAGGTGGAATGGCACGAATACATGATGCAGCATTCGCTGTGCCAGGAAGAGATCGACGCCATCGGCGCGTGGCTGAAAAAAGTCCTCGCCTGACATCCAACAGGCGCGGTCTGCGCCGCGCCTGTTGTCATACGGAACGCCGGGAACGCTCAGTTCGCCGGCGTTTTTTCATTCCAGATCTTCAGCATGTCGGGCGACGCTTCCGAGCGGATGCCGTTGTCCGTCAGCACCGATTCCGTCGCGGCCAGCATCTCCTTGCGGGGCACGACCACCATTTCCGCGTCGCGCTGCTGGAAGCGGAACGTCAGCAGCTCATCCTTCTGGTCGCGCAGCAAGGCCACCAGGTGCCCCAGGCTGCGCACGCGCACGCCATTGACGGAATCGACGACGGAAAAGAAACGGGTACTGTAGCCATTCATCAGCTTGTGCGGGAAGAACGGCGCGGCGATCACCACCAGTTCTTCGCGCTCGCTGTCGGGCGCATCGCCGCGCCGCGTGGCCAGCGGATTGCCGGCAAACGCCATGCCGCCCAACATCGCTGGATTGCCATTCGGCGCCGCCATGAATTCCGTGCTGGCGCGCGAAAACACCATGGGACCGAAGATGAAATACGATGGGTAATTGCCCTGCAAGCCGGAAATGAGCATCGGGTGCGCCGCCGAGACGGGCACCTTGATTTTCAGGGGCGCGCCCTGGCGCACCACCGTCAACGGCAACAGGCCGTCTTTCGCCAGCTGCTGCACCCGGTACTGGAAGCGCACGCGGCTGTTGGTATTCAGCTTGACCATACCCTGGTTGTCGATGGGAAAATCGCCGATATGCGTGATGACGTCCCATTCCTTGAGCGGATAGGCGGCATCGTTGCTGGCCGGCGTCATCACGACAGCGCCCTCGACACCCTTGGCCAGCTTCAGATACGTGCGCAGCGCAGGATTTTCCAGCGTCTGCGTCATGTCGCGCATGGCCGGCTTGCCCTTGGGCGCGCCACTTTCCTGGTCGCGCAGGAACAGTTCGATTTCCTCGTTGGGAATGATGTAGCCGATGTTTTGCGCATTGGCCATGCCGGCAAAGGCCAGGCCGATCATCTTGTCGCCCGCAATCACGGGGCCGCCGCTATTGCCCGGGTTGATGGCTGCATCGATCTGGATGCGCAAGCCGGACACGGGGAAGTTGTAGCGCACGAATTCGATGCGCGACACGATGCCCTTGGTAATCGACAGCGAAGTGCCGCCCGTCGGATAGCCATACGCCAGCACGGCATCGCGCACGTCCGGCAAGACATTGGCGCGCGGCACCGCTTTGTGGCTGGCGAAAAAACTGTCGTCGTCGATCTTCAGCAAGGCCAGGTCCATGCCGCGCGAGATGGCCAGCACGGTTGCCGGTATCTTGTCGCCCGCCCCATTGGCCTGGATCTGCACCTGGCTGGCATAGCCGACCACGTGCGCATTGGTGAGGATGCGGCGCCCTTCGATGACGACGCCGGAACCCGTCACCTCTTGCGGCGCAGCCTTGCTCCAGGGTTTGTAGGGGTCCGGTCCCCGCAAGGTGGAAAACACCTTGACAACGGAGTTTTCCAGCGCGGAAGCGCTGGCGGTGGCGGCGGTTTCCGCGGCAAGCGCACGCACCGTCATCAAGGGGCAAAAAGAAAGGGCCAACGCCAGGAAGGCGCGGCCCATCAGGGTACAGCACGGACGAGTTTTCATTGAGCTTTTTGGCAATGGAAGGGAAGCAAAATTATATATTGAATAATTTCAACTTCATTACACTTTGTCCATCTTTGCCCGAAGAACTCCTCTAATCAGGCGGGCATGGGCGGCACGCCCAAGGCTGGCACCGCCGTCTGCGCGCCATTCATGACCATGGCCAGGAAGGTGTAATAGCCATTGATGCCCATCAAGTCGACCACGCCATGTTCGCCGAACAGGGCCAGTGCGCGCGCGTACGTGGCATCGCTGACGCGCTTGTGCTGCTGCAGTTCGATGCAGAAATCATGCACGGCTTGCTCGTCGTCTTTCAGGGCCAGCGGTGCGCGCCGCGCGGCAATGGCGTCCACGGCTGCTTGCGCGATGCCGTTCTGCACGGCCAGCGGCGCGTGGATGGCCCACTCGACCTGCTGGTCCCACTGGCGTGCCGTCACCAGGATCGCCAGCTCCGACAGCCGCGTGCCGATGGCGCTGCGGTAGCGCAGGTACTCGCCCATGCGCTGCGCCGTTTCCATCAGCTCGGGGCTGCGGATCAGCGGCACGAAGGGGCCGTACAGGGCGCCGCGCGGCCCATCGATGATGGCTTGCGCGGCGGCCCGCTGCTGGGCGTCGAGCTGGTCCAGCGGCAGCGGCGGCAAGCGGTCGATATCGCTACCGGCCATCAGGCTGTCCAGGCGACCACGTCCTGCTGCTGTTCGCCCAGGCCGGCGATACCCAGGCGCAGGCTGTCGCCCTTCTTCAGGAAACGCTGCGGCTTGCGGCCCTGGCCCACGCCCGGCGGCGTGCCCGTGGCGATGATGTCGCCCGGTTCCAGGGTCATGAATTGCGACAGGTAGCTGACGATCTGCGCCACCGTGAAAATCATGGTTTGCGTATTGCCGGTCTGCATGCGCTTGCCATTGACTTCCAGGTACAGGTCCAGGTCCTGCTCGTCGATGACTTCATCGCGCGTCACCAGCCATGGGCCGACGGGGCCGAAGGTGTCGCAGCCCTTGCCCTTGTCCCATTGGCCGCCCCGCTCCAGCTGGAACGAGCGCTCGGAAATATCGTTGACGACGCAGTAGCCGGCCACGTATTTCAGGGCGTCCTCTTCGCTCACGTACTGGGCACGCGTGCCGATGACGACGCCCAGCTCCACTTCCCAGTCCGTCTTTTTCGAGCCTTTCGGCAGCACGACATTGTCATCCGGACCATTCAGGCAAGTAATGGCCTTCATGAAGACGATGGGTTCGGCCGGGATAGCCATGCCGGCCTCGGCCGCATGATCCGCGTAATTGAGGCCGATGCCGATGAACTTGCCGACTTTCGCCAGCGGCACGCCGAAGCGCGGGTTGCCGCGCACCAGGGGCAGCGTCTTTTCATCGAGCTTGGCCAGCTTGCGCAAGGCCTTGTCGGACAGTTGCGCACCGTCAATATCGGCGATCACGCCGGACAGGTCGCGCAGTTTGCCTTCTTCATCGATCAGGCCCGGTTTTTCCTTGCCTGGACGTCCATAACGAACGAGTTTCATAGTCTTCCTTGGAGTTGATCATTGCCGCTGTGCAGGCTGCCATTTTACCGGATGGTCCGGCACGCCTGTAGCGGTGAATGAAAAACATCGCAAGTCCCGGCAATTGCAAGGCCGCCAGCACGCCAAATGCCACCTGGTAAGCCTGGGGCGGGTACTGCTGCAGGCTGTTCAGGGGCCAGCATCCAAGGATCAGGCCAAAGCCCGCCTGCACCAGGAAGGCGCCCGTGAAAATGAGCAAGTTGAGGCAGGTGGCCGCCCTGCCCGTCAGGCTGGCCGGCATGCTTTGCGCGACGATCGCATACTCGAGGCCCGTCACCGTGCCCAGCAGGGTGAACAGCACGGACAGCAAGGGCAGGCTCGGCAGCACATTGCATGCCATTGCCACTTGCACGGCGACAAACAGGGCGATGCCGGCGCCCGCCACTTGCATGGGTGCAATACTGCGCCGCGCCGCCCACTCCGTCAGCATGCCCATGCCGATGGCGCCGAAGATGACGGCCGCCATCCCCAGATACAGCAAGTACGCGACGCTGTCGTCGGACAAGCCCCCCACGTCGGCCAGCCAGCGTCCCACCCACAAGCCCTGCACGCCAAAGAACACCGTGTGCGGCAGCAGGATCAGCGCGATGGTGCGGCGAAAACCGGGGTCCCGGTACACGCTCCAGACACTGACCTTGTTCCCCGCAGCGGCGGGCGCGGGCATGGCCGGCGACAGCAGGCGGATCAGCAAGCCGATGGCCAGCGCCGCCAGCGCCAGGCCCAGGAACACGCCGCGCCAGTCCGTGTAATGCAGGGCCAGCTTGACGGGCATGGTGGCCGTGGCCGCGCCCAGGCCGCCCACGGCGATCAGGTAGCCGTGCACGGAAGGCAGGCGCGACGGCGCGATAGCGCACGAGATCGCTTTCACGGCCGCCATGAAACAGCCGCCCAGGCCCGCCCCCATCAGGGCGCGCGCCCACATCAACCCGGCAAAGCTGTGGCCCCGGCTGAACAGCCACACGCCCAGGGCCGCCAGCGCCAGCAGCCACAGTTGCACCGTGCGGGGGCCGTAACGGTCCAGCGCCATGCCAACCGGCAATTGCACCAATGCAAAGGCGAGAAAAAAGGCGCTGGTCAGCAAGCCCAGCTGCGCTGGCGTCAGGGCGATGGCGCCCAGCAGCTCGGCCGTCAGCACGGCATTCACGCCCCGCAACAGGCACGACAGGTAATGCCCCAGCGCAAACGGCAGGAACACCAGGCAAAACACGGCCGCGCCGGAACGGGAAGAGCCGCCGGCGCCGTGCATGCTCAGGCAGCCTGCGCCAGGCGGATGATTTTATGCGGCACCTGCGGCACTGGCTCATCCGTTTCAAAGAAAAACTTGTCGTGGCCAAAGGCCGGCTTCAAATCGTCGATCCACGTGGCGTCCGCATCGAACTTGGCATAAAACGGCCGGCGCACCCAGTCTGGGTTGCGCGCCTGTAAAAATTGCAGGGCAAACAGTTTCTCGCCATTCACGGTGACGATGCCATCGATGACGATCTTGCCGGGAAATGCGCTCATGGACGGTCCCCGCACCGTGCGCGACAGGCCGGACACCATCTGGTAAGCGGCCTGGAAGATTTCGTGCGCCTTCGCCAGGGGCAATTCGAAATAGCTGCGCGGACCCGTGTCCCGTTCGACAAACATGTAATACGGAATCGCCCCCAGGCGCGTGCCCGTCTGCCACAGCTCGGCCCAGCTTGCCGGGTCTTCATTGATATGGCGGATCAGCGGCCCCTGCATGCGCAAGGTGGCGCCCGTGGACACGATGCGCTTGACGGCTTGCTGCGCGATGTCCTGGCGCAACTCGACGGCATGACTGTAATGGCCCATCACGGCCAGGTTCTTGCCCGCCTTGACGATGCGCTCGAACAGGCGCAGCAAATCATCCGCGTCGCGGTCCGACACAAAGCGCTGCGGCCAATACGCCACGGCCTTGGTGCCGATGCGGATGTTCTGGATGTGTTCCAAACCCGGCGCCAGCAGCGGCTCCAGGTAGGCGGCCAGTTGCCGCGTGTTCATGATCATCGGGTCGCCGCCCGTGATCAGCACATCCGTCACTTCCCGATGTAATTTCAGGTAGGCAACCAGCTCATGCGACTCGCGCGCATCGAACTTCATGTCGTCCATGCCCACGAACTGGGGCCAGCGGAAACAGAAAGTGCAATACGCGTGGCAGGTCTGCCCTGCGCTGGGGAAAAACAGCACCGTTTGCGCATATTTGTGCTGCACGCCGCGCACGAACGTATCGTTGACTCTGGGCACGTTATGCGTCATCTGGCCGGCCGGATGGGGATTCATGCCCAGGCGGATACCATGCACATAGGCATCGATGGCGGCCTTGTCGCGCTGCACCAGCACCAGCTCGCGCAAGTGCGCGTACTGCTCGGGCGGCAGCATGTCGCGGTGGGGAAAGACGAGGCGGTAGATGGGATCGTCAGGGATATTGTTCCAGTCGATCAACTGGTCGAGCACATATTCATTGGTGCGGAATGGCAAGACGTGCGAGACCACTTGCACGGCTTCGCGCTGTTCTTCCGGCAGCCATTCCCACTGCCGTGCCTGTTGAATGGTGTGCCGCGTGTACGGCTTGAACTTCGGTGAAAACGGCTCGGGAATGCGTGCGGCCACGGTCGGCTCCTTGCCAATAAATAGCGGTAATTTCCATGAAATCAGCCCTATATCGGCCAATTCAGCCTGTTTATACCACTGCCATGCCAACCCGGCATGCTGTGAAAGTCATCATAGTTCTTGCTGCGCGGAACCAAATTGCTACACATCAACAAGCGGTCGATACGTTGCAAGCTACCGACAAGCAACACCTTAGTTTGTGCCATCGCAATTTGAGGGGGACCTCGGCGACGTAAATTACGGCTTGGCAACACATCCCTCGATATCACAAGGAGCTTTCATGAAACGCTTATTCACGGGTAGCCTGCTGTGCCTGGCATTTGTGGGCGGCAGCGTCCATGCCGCCGTCGAACCAACGGAAAAAGACGCCATCGCCATGGCGGAACGGGGCGCCGCCTTCATGAAGGCGCATGGCAAGGAAGAAATGATGAAAAAAATCACGGCGAAAGACCCGGATTTCGTGCAGGGCTCGCTATACGTGGACATGCGCGACATCAAGACGGGCATCGTGCTGGCCCACCCCATCAACCCTTCCATCGTGGGCAAGGATTTGACGGATGTGCCCGACGCCAATGGCAAGAAATATCGCCGTGAAATCATTGAGCTGGCGCAAAAGCAGGGCAAGGGCTGGGTCGATTACCAGTACAAGAATCCCACCACCGGCAAGATCGAGCCGAAGACCACCTACATCCTGCGCGTCAACGATGTAGTGCTGGAAGCGGGGATCTACAAGAAATAGTCAGGGGCGGCGCATGCGACTGCAGTGCGCGGCGCCCCCTCGCCTGCCCCTGTGCCGCCTGCCGTTTGAACAGCCATAGCCGGGAGTCAAGCATGCTCAATCGATTACGCATAGGACCGAAATTATTGCTGGCGCCCGCCCTGGTCTTGCTGCTGCTGATACTCAGCTCGACCGGTGCCTGGTATGGCATGGTGCGGCAAAATACCTCGCTGGAAAACATGGTGCAGGTACGCATCGCGCATCTGAAGGCGGCATCCGACGTGGCCGGCGACGCCAAGCATGTGCACGGCAATATGTACCAGTTGCTGTCGTGGACGAATGGCAGCTTCGCCAAGGCCCGCATCGACACATTGGAGCAACAAATCAAGGCGCGCCATGCGGCCATCGGCACCCAGCTGGCCACCTTGCGCGCCACGGCCACGGGCGCCGAACGCACCCTGGTCGATGCGGCCATCGCGGCCCTGGCCGGCTATCGCAAGGCCGTGCTGGAAACCATGGAAATGGCGCAGATGGACCAGTCGATCGCCACCAATTCCATGCTCAAGGCGGAAACGCAATTCGGCCAGTTCAATACGCAGCTGGCGCAACTGTCGGCGCTGGAAACGACTCTCGGCAGCGAGGCCCATGCGACGGCCAGCGCCGAGTTCCGCAGCCTGTGCTGGAGCCTGCTGCTGACGGTCCTGCTCTCGATCCTCGTCTCCATCGTGGTGACCATGCTGGTGCGGCGCGCCATGCTGGTGGAAATCCGCGGCATCGCCGACGCCGTGCAAGACCTGGCGGCGGGCAAGCTGATGGCGGGCGCACCCAAGCAGGGCAATGACGAGATCGCGGACGCGTCGCGCGTGCTGGACCAGACCATCGCCAACCTGAACCAGACCTTGCGCACCATCATGGGCGCCGTGCAATCGATCGACACGGCCTCCCGTGAAATTGCCACCGGCAACCTCGATTTATCGGCGCGCACGGAAATGCAAGCCAGTTCGCTGGAAGAAACGTCGAGCGCCATGGAAGCGCTGACGCAAGCCGTCAATGACAATGCCGACAACGCCCAGCTGGCCTGCGAGCTGGCGGGGCAAGCATCCACCCTGGCCGTGCAAGGGGGCGCGTCGATGCAGCAGGCCGTGACGACGATGGCGACGATACGGGCCAATTCGCGCCAGATCGTGGACATTATCGGCGTGATCGACGGCATTTCCTTCCAGACCAATATCCTCGCGCTGAATGCGGCGGTGGAGGCGGCACGCGCAGGCGAGCAAGGCCGCGGCTTTGCCGTGGTCGCTTCCGAAGTGCGCACCCTGGCACAGCGCTCGGCGCAGGCGGCCAAGGAAATCAAGACCCTGATCGCCACCTCGGTCACCACCATCGACGGGGGCAGCGTGGCCGTGCAGCAAGCGGGCGACAGCATGGGCGCCATCGTGGCCTCGGTACAGCAAGTCAATGAAATCATCCAGCGCGTGAAAGAGGCCAGCGCGGAGCAAGCCTCGGGCATCACGGAAGTGAATCAGGCCGTCACGCAAATGGATGACGTCACCCAGCAAAATGCAGCCCTGGTGGAACAGGCGGCCGCGGCAGCGGCCAGTTTGCAGGACCAGGCCGTCAAATTGTCGGCGGCCGTGGCCGTGTTCACCCTGGACGAGCTGCCCGCCGTGCCGGCCGGCCATGCCGAAGACGAGGCATTCCAGCATCCGGCCAGCCCCGCCAGGGGAGAAGGCAGCGACCGGCGGGCGCTGCACAGCCCGCTGCGCGGCATGCCCGGCCGGCCTGGCGCCAACGATGCATCGCGGCGCCGGCGCAGCTAGACGACGGGTGCCCGCAACGGTTTACTCAGATAGGGCGAGCCGGCCAGCACGAAGCGCCACGGCGTGTCCATCGCCTTGGAAATGCCGATGCGCGGTCCCGCGTGCACCGTGACCTCTTCCTCGCGGGCCAGCAACTGGAATGGCGGCGCATCCAGTGCCAGCCGGTTGTGCAGATGGCTGACACCCAGCGCCTGGCACAGCTTGCCTGGCCCCGAGCACAGCAGCCGCTCCCCCTCGACGCCGCGCCGTTCCCGCATGGCATCGAGTCCCTCCACGGGTTCGATCGCGCGGATCAGCACGCCTGCGCCATGCCCCGCTTCGCGGCACACAAAGTTCAGGCACCAGTGCATGCCGTACGAGCGGTAGACATAGGCGTGCGCGGGCGGGCCGAACATGACGGCGTTGCGCGGCGTCACGCCCCCATACGTGTGCGAAGCGGGGTCCAGCCGGTCATACGCTTCCGTTTCCACGATACGTCCGCCCACGCCGTCGACCAGCACGGTCACGCCGATCAGCTGGCGCGCCACGCTGCTGGAATCGTCCGCAAAATCGATGCCTGCCAGGATTTTTTTCATCCGGCAATTGTACTGCCGCGCTTCGCGCCGCACGCCTTGCCCTGCCTTGAAAACAAATAAAACTTGATCTTTTCATCACAGAAACCTTGATGAATAGCGTCGTAAAATGACGAAAATCGGGGCTGGACCAGGCGAAAACAGGGATTTTTTCCAGAATATATTGCAGAGATGAACTATTGCCATGCATAAACAGCGATAATCGTCGGGCACTGCGCCAGACGCTCATGAAGCGGGCAGCGGCAGCGCGCAACAGAATAACCACCGGGCACAAAAATGATGATGAAAGCGTGATGATGAGAGCGGCAGCGCAAAAGCAGCTAGTGCAGGAAGATCCGGTTGACGCCTTGATGCGTTCCATCCGCATCCCGCCGCGTCCCAGCCTGCTGGTCGACCTGCAGCGCGAACTGGCCGAAGACGACCCGTCGCCGCGCCGCATCGCGCGCATCATCGCCGACGATGTGGGCATGTCCGGCGCCCTGCTGAAATTGGCCAACTCGCCGTTCTATGGCGCCGCGCGCAAGGCCAAGTCCGTCGAGCAAGGCATCAATTTTCTCGGCATCAACCAATGCAGCGCCATGATGACGGGCTTGCTGGCACGCCAGGCGCTGGAAGCGGAAGGCGTGGAACTGACCAACTTCTGGGATGTGTCGGCCAAGCGCGCGCGCGCGCTGGTATTTACCTCGCGCAAGCTGCGCATCGCCCCGCCCGACATCGCCCACACCTTCGGCCTGTTCTGCGATATCGGCGTGCCCCTGCTGATGAACCGCTTCCCCGACTACGTCAACACGTACGCGGCGGCAGCCAACGATGCGCACAATTGCTTCACCAGCCTGGAAGACGCGCGCCACCAGACCAACCACGCGGCCATCGGCTGCTTGCTGGCGCGCAACTGGGGCCTGTCCTCCGATGTCTCCTGGGCGATCTTGCACCACCACGACTACTCGGTGCTGGCGGACCCGTCCACGGACGACGCCATCCGCTCGCTCGTCGCCCTGTCGCTGCTGGCCGAAAAAGGCATTCAGCGCTACCATGGCAACAGTACCTCGCTGGAGTGGGATAAAGGCGGCGAACTTGCCTGCCAGCATCTCGGCCTGTCGCAGGAAGAAGCGGCCGACCTGCTCGACGAATTGCACGAGATGTTCGATACCGACCATTGATGTATCGGGCGGCCGCGTCCGCCTGTATGATCTGTCCCGGCGCCTGGCATGAGCCCTGGCGCCCGTTTCCGTTTGCCTGCCCCGTATTTCTTAACCTGTTGATCGCCATGCCCAAAAATAAGCGCCCTGTCCCCCGTAAATCCGCCAACACGCCTGAAGACAAGGATGAATCCGTCACGCGCATGCTGTGCACGATGGCCCTGAACCTGGCGGAGCAGGAAGACAGCGAATCGCAGGGCACGGTGCTGGCCGAGCAAGCCGTCGAGTTCGGCCGCCTGATCCGCAAGGCCTTGAATCAAAAGAAAGATGAAATCCTGTACGACGCCATCGAGCGCGCCAAATACGAGGACGTGGGCGCCTACCAATATTTGCGCAGCCATATCGAGGAAGCCGCGTCCATTTCCGTGATCCGCCGCGACAATGCGCCGTCCATGGAAATCAACGCCTTTGTCGTGCCCCTGCTGGTGCAAAGCACGGGCGGCCTCAAGCAAGCGGACAGCTTCCAGGACCAGGACGCGTTCGAAGCGCTGGTGAAGAGTTTTCAACAATCCCAGCTGGAAAGCGCCAAGGCCAAGGTGGTCCTGATGAGCCATGCCTACGACCTCGATGAAATCGACCGCATCACCTACAGCCATCTGCACGAGATGGTGCGCGATGCCTATTCTTCGATGACGGACAAGAAAATCGTCGCCACGCCGGGCCTGGAAAGCAGCATCGTGGGCTGGAGCGAAACGGCCTTCGGCCCGCAGGACACGGCCGTCGAACTGCGCTTCCTGCTGGGCTTTGCCCTCAAGCGCGTGGACGATCCGTTTTATGCGGAACCAAAGGACGAAGCGGCGCTCGACGCGTGGTTCGACGCGCGCATGGCCCGCTACCAGCAGTGGACGACGGAAGTGGGCGAGCTCGTCAAGCGCTGCCTGGCGCCGGCCGGCAACGCCCTGGAAGTGAGCTTCCTGTACCAGGACCTGTTCCACGGTGGCAAGGAGCAAGGCTTGAACGAGTATGCGATGCTGCAGATGATGTCGGGCATCAACCATGCGCTGGCAGAAAACAATGTGGCGGCAGCGGATGTCTCGGTGGTCGTCGGTCCTGCCGACGAGCACGGCGAAATGCTGTTGCGCGTCAACGTCACGGCGGCAGGCGGCCAACTGCTGCACAGCGCCGACAAGCCGCTGGACCTGGCGGCCGACCTGCAGGACGAAGTCGACGACATCTGCGACGCGCTGGCCACCATCGGCGTGACGCAACTGTCCGTGGCGCTGCGCTTCGACGCCCAGGGCCAGCCCGTGGAAGCGCAGGCGTACCGGGCAGCCTGATTCACCGTTCCAGCTTGAACAGGCTGACCAGTTCCGACAGCTGATGCGCCTGTTCCTGCATGGCCTGGGCCGCGGCGGCAGCCTGCTCCACCAGGGCCGCATTTTGCTGGGTCACGTCATCCATGCTGATGATGGCCTGGTTGACCTGCGCGATGCCTTCGCTTTGCTCGTGCGTGGCCGTGCTGATGTCCCGCATGAAGGCCGTCACCTTGGCGATACTCTCGACCACGTGCCGCATCGCGTCGCCCGCCTGCCCGGCCAGTTCGCCGCCCGCCTCCACCTGCGTCACCGAGACGCCGATCAACGCCTTGATTTCCTTCGCCGCGCCGGCCGCGCGCTGCGCCAGGCTGCGTACCTCGCCCGCCACCACGGCAAAGCCGCGCCCCTGCTCGCCCGCGCGCGCCGCTTCCACGGCCGCATTCAGGGCCAGGATATTCGTCTGGAAGGCGATGCCGTCAATGACGCCCGTGATGTCGGCGATCTGGTTTGACGACTGGCGGATGGCGCCCATGGTGTCGACCATGCGCGCCACCACGGCGCCGCCCTGGCGCGCCAGATGCGCGGCATCGCCCGCCAGCACGCTGGCTTGCTGCGCATTGCCCGCATTCTGGCTGACGGTGCCCGTCAGTTCCTCCATCGAGGCCGCCGTCTGCTCGAGCGAGCTGGCTTGCGCCTCCGTACGCGCCGACAGGTCCAGGTTGCCGTTGGCGATTTCCTGCGACGCCGTGGCGATGGCCGAGGCGTTGCCGCGGATCTGGCGTACGGTGCCGGCCAGGTCCTGCTGCATGCGCGCGATGCTGTGCAGCAGGCTGGCCTTGTCGCCCGCCCGCAGCGCCACGGGGGCGGACAGGTCGCGCCCGGCGATGCGCCGCGTGACGTCGCCCGCGTAGGCCGGCTCGCCGCCCAGGGCGCCGAGCACGCTGCGGATCACTTGCCAGCCCAGCGCCGACATCACGGCCAGGGCGGCCAGGAAAAACCACAGGAACTGCATGGCCGCTTGCCAGAAGGCGTTCTCGATATCGTCATTGAAAAAACCCGTGCCTATCCACCAGCCCCAGGGCTTGAAGGCGATGATGCCATTGAGCTTGGCCGCCAGCTGCCCGTCGCGCTTGCTCTTGACGGAGACGAGGCCGACTTCGCTGCTGGCCAGCGCCTCGACATACGCCTGCGAATCGGGCCGGCCATCCATGGTTTCGCCTTCGGCGACCACGCCGATATTCTTCGGATTCGGGTGTACCAGGTTCAAGCCGTTCGGCAGGCGCGCCCAGTAATAGCTTTTGCCGTCATTATTAAGCTGGGTCAATGCCTGCCTGGCGGCCGTCTGCGCCTGTTCGCGCGTCAGGCGGCCAGCCAGTTCTTCCGCGTGGTAGTGGGCGGCCAGGTGTTCGCCCATCTTGAGCATGTTGACGATCTGCGCCTCGCGGTCATGCCGCATGGCCTGGTACAGATTGCGCAGGCTGTAGGCGCCCAGCAGGGCCATGCCGAGCAGGGCGGCGCCAACCAGCAGAATCAGGCGGTGAGAGACTTTCATGGGTATCCTTTGGAGCATTCGCTGTGCATGGCTGCGCGCCATCGGCCACGACAGGCGTGGCTAGCCCTGCCGGCCCGCTGGCAGCGGCCGGTGGACAGGCGATGGAGCGCGCAGGGACGCTAGCGTTTGGGTTTGACGGCGAGATGCGGCATGAAATATTCAGGCCGCAGTTTGCGGGTGATTTCCAGCACCGGCAGCACGTGATCGAGATGGCTGCGCATGGCGGCGACGGCATGCTGCGGATCGCCCGAGGCGACCGCTTCCACCACGTCACTGTGCTCGGCCATCACATCGCTCATGCGTCCTGCCAGGGGCAAGGTCAGCTGGCGATAGCGGTCCATCTGCGTCTTTGCCTGCAGGATCATGGGCCACACGCCCGGATAGCCGGACAGCTCGGCCAGGGCCGCGTGGAAGTTCTCGTCGGTGCGGTGAAACCCGCGGATATCGTTGCGTTCGATGCACTCGGCCTGGGCCGCCAGGATGGCGCGCAGGCTGGCGATGCCTTCCGGCGTCGCCCTTTCCGTGGCCTTTTCGATGATGGCCGTCTCCAGGGCGCAGCGCACCAGCATGGCTTCTTCCAGCGAATCGAGCGGGATGCGCGCGACAAAAGTGCCCACGCGCGGCAGCACTTCGATCAAGCCTTCCTCCGCCAGGCGCTGCACGGCTTCATGCACGGGCGTGCGGCTGGTGCCCAGTTCATCGGCCAGTTCCTTTTCCACGATGCGCGTTCCCGGCAGCATGCTCATGTCAACGATACGCTGGCGCAGCAATCCATACACGCGACGCGCGGCGCTGACACCGGTTTCGCCATCGGCAGGAGGAAGAGAAGACGTCAGATTCATAGACTTATTGTAGCGAAACGGCAAGGTTAAACAGGAAAAAACAGTGTAATCGATGATACAGGGTCTGCGCTCATCCGGCAGGCATTTCCGTGCGCGCGATGATGGCGCCGCGCCGGCCGATCACGCAGGCGGCGAGACGGTGTCCCGACGCCGCCGCCATGGCTGGCGCTTGCCCTGCCAGCCGCGCCGCCACATAGGCTGCGCCGAACGAGTCGCCGGCCGCCGTGGTGTCCACCACGTTCGCCACCGGCCGGGTCGCCACCTCTTCCACGACGCCGTGGAAACTGACGATGCAGGGCTGCGCGCCCCGCTTGAGCACGATCTCGGGCACGCCCAGCGCGCCGGTGCGCGCCAGCACCTGCGCCACGTCGGCCGGACCATACAAGGCATCTTCGTCATCGAGCGTCAGCAGGGCCAGCGAAGACAGGCTCAATACGCGATGGTAGGCCGAGGCAGCCGCATCGGCGCTTTCCCACAGGCGCGGACGGTAGTTATTGTCGAAGATGATCTGTCCGCCCTGCGCCTGGCACTGCGCCAGGGTCGCCAGCAGCAGTTCCCGGTCGGCCGGCGGCAGGATGGCCAGGCTGATGCCGGACAAGTACACGTGGCGCGCGCCGGCCAGCTGCTGCAGGATGGCCGGCGCCTGCGGCCCGCGCAGCCAGTGGCGCGCGGCCGAATCGCTGCGCCAGTAGTGAAAGCGGCGCTCGCCCTGCGCATCGTTCTCGATCAGGTACATGCCTGGCAGCTTGTCGGCCAGGCGCTGCACGCAGCGCGTATCGATGCCCTCGTCCTGCCAGCTGGCGCACATGTCGTCGGACAGGCTGTCGCTGCCCAGCGCCGTCACGTACGCCACCGCGTGCCGGCCCGCGTCAAGCTGGCGCGCCATGTACACGGCCGCGTTCAGGGTATCGCCGCCAAAGCGGTAGGCCATGGCCGGCTTTTGCTCCTGCTGCTGCTCCGCGCGCTGCAATTCGATCATGCATTCGCCGATGACGAAAACGGTTTGTGGTGCTTGCATTGCGGTTTCCTCCCGATTTTCCATCGATTCAGAGCGGCGCCGCGCCGGCATCCCGAAAGATGGCCGGCGCGGCGCGCGCTATTTCCGTGCTACCCAGGCCTGCGTCGCAGGCTTACTTCTTGTCCCAGGTCGAACCGAACAGGTTCGACTGGCCGATGGCCGGGAAGTCGACAAAGGCCTTGCTGCAATCGACCACTTTTTCCACGTCGACCGCCTGCGTCGCCGTGCCGTTGACCGTCACGCGCTCGGCCGCATTGGCGAAGATCGGCAGGTTGGTGCCCTTGATCGTCAGGTTGGCATCCGACGAAGTCATCGTCGTGGCGTTCGGCGTATCCGTCACCACATTATTCAGGGTCATGACCAGAGGATACTGCGGATTGTCGAAACCTCCCGTATTGGCCTTGAAGCCCTGCAGCTTGATGGCCGTATTGCCCAGGATACGCACGTTATCGAGGGTGATGTCGTGGAAGTTCGGGTACAGGGGACCTGCCGTCGGCAATGCCTTGGTGCTGTAATAGGTGGTAAACAACAGCGCATTCTGCGCATCGCGGATGCAGATATTGCGGTAGTGGACGTTGCTCACTTCGCCGCCGCGCGCATAGTCGGACTTGATGCGCAAGCCTTCCTCGGAATGCGTGAACGAGTTGTCATACACCTCGACGTTGGTCACGCCCGCATTCGTTTCGCTGCCGACGGAAATGCCATGGCCCCAGTAGATGTGGTTATGCGCGATGACGATGCCGTGCTTGCGGTCCGAGCGCACGTCGCGCTTGCCGTCGATGGCGAACAGGCCCGAACCGGCCGGCGACGGGTTGGCGCTGCCCTTCAGGGCCACGTCATCGTCGCCCGTGCTGACGAAGTTATACGCGAAGACAAAGTTCTTCAGGTAGCCGTCGAACGACATGGCGCCCGTCGAGGTGGTCTTGCTGCCCGTGGCCAGCTTGCCGGAAATGGCCTTGCCGGCTGCGCCCGGATCAAACGCGTCCGTGTTCTTGACGTTGTCCGCATTGTAGGTCTCGCCGTTGTACAGCGGGTTGCCGTTGCCGGCCGGGTTGGCGAAAGCCGCCAGGGTCGGCGTCTGCACCTTCACGCCCCACACCGTCAAGCCATCGACGCCGCTGGGCACGACGTGGAAGTTGGCGCTGTTATTGAGCGAGATGCGGTACAAGGTCAGGTTTTTCGCATAGTTGAACACCATCATGCGGAAGTTCGACTGCGAGCCCGTGCCGGTCACGCCGTTCTGCACCATGTTGCCCAGGAAGGCCAGGTCCCACCAGCTCATGTTGCGCGCCGACGATTTCGAGTCGACGACGGTGCCGCCGTTATCGCACGACACGCCGTCGGCGGCCTGCTTGCCCGTGGCATACATGGCGTAGGTGTTCGAGCAGGTCATGTCGACCTTCATCAGCGGATACAGCTTGTTGGTGGTGACGATTTCCGCGTAGGCGCGGCTGTCGATGGAGCCGTCGCCCATGACGGCCGAGTTGACCAGGTTGGAGCCGTTGATCAGCGCCGAGCAGTTGCCCGAGCTGCCAGCCTTGCTGGAGCTGACGGCCGTGTTGCCGCAGTACGGGCCGGCCGGATTCGGCGAATAGGTGGTCACGTCGCGCGACGCGTACAGGGTCACGCCCTTGTCGATCCACAGGGTGACGCCCGATGGCAGGGTCAATGGACCGCTGATGAAGCCATCGCCCACGCCGGAGCTGTTGACCACCAGGCGCACGGCGAACTTGCTGCCGCGGTATTCGGGCTTGGCCAGTTCTTCGCCCGACACGCCGGCGATATTCACGTTCTTGACGTTGGCCGTCTTTTGCGCGGCCGTGGAGGCGGCATCGGCGGCGGCGATCTTCGCGCCCACTTCCGCATCGACGGCGGCGCCGCAGGCGTCCAGCGCGGCCTGGATGCGGGCCTGGTCCGGATTGGCGGTGGCGGTGGTAACCGCCACGCCCACGCCCGGCTTCGACGGATCGGCTTCCGGCGGCAGCGAGCCGTCCGGGCGGCGCACCAGGTTGCTCGACGCTTCCAGGGTGGCGCACACCTGCGTGTCCTTCGGCAGGGTTGGCTCTGCCGGCAGGTCCGGGTCGAACGAGGTCGTGCCTACCTGGTAGACGCTGCCCGGGTTATACGTGGTGGACGTGGCGCCGTCGGTGCTGCCACCGCCGCCGCAAGCGGCCAGCATGGCGGCCAAGGGCAATGCGACGCATGCCTGCGTCCAGCCTGAGTTGAGTTTTTTGCTGCCTGCCTTCATGAATGCATCTCCTGATATAAGCGCCGCTCTGAGGTGGCAACGCTGTATAAATGAGCCGTCCACGCGGTTCCGCTGGAACCGCTGGCCGGCGCTGTCCCGGCTTGCGCCGGACTACTTCAGAAACGGGCGATGAAGCCGAAACCGAACGCGCGCGGCGAATTGCCTGGCGCGAGGAAGGCATCATCCTGGCCCGAGTTATTGCTGTGCAGCGGCGACTGGCCCAGGTTGACGTTTTGCTGCGCCTTGTTGTTGATGCGCGTGAAGTACACGTAAGGCATGAACTGCTCGTCGATCTTGTAGGTCGCGCCCAGGGAAATCTGCGTCGCACCGAAGTCGTCCGGCTTGGCGAAGGTGGTGTTGTCCAGCTTGCCCAGCTTGCCGGCGGCCAGCATCACGGTGACGTCGTAGCCCACTTCCTGGCTCAAGGACGCCATCACGGAGCGCTGCTTCATGCTGCCCGTCTGCAGCGAGGTATAGATGTTGCCCGGCGTGGGCAGCGACTGCACCGCATAGCCATAGCTGCCCGACTCGAAGCCGAGGCCGACCGACGTCTTGGTGGGAAACTTGTAGGTCGCCAGCAGCTTGTAGAACGAGGTGTTCACGCCGCTGACGGAGGCATTGCGCATGCCGAAGCCCTTCGACAGGTTTTCCACGTCCACGCCCGTGTTCTGCTGGCGGTCGTAGCCGGCGCCGATGGAAAACGCGCCGATGCTGTACCTGGCCGCCAGCGAGTAGCGCGCGCGGTCGTCGCCCGTCGTGCGCTGCTCGTCGAAGCCGTAGGAAGCGCCGGCCTGGAAGCCGCGCCATTCCGGCGACAGGTAGTGTGCCGAGTTCTTGTAGCGCGCTTCGCCGCGGCCGAACAGGCTGTCGGCATTGCCGCTCAACTGGGCCGAAGTATTGTTCCACACGTCGACGCCCTGCACCGTCAGGCCCAGGTTGCCGCCCAGCGCGCCGCCCGAACCCACCAGGCTGCGGTAGACGGAGTCGTTATTGCCGACGATGAAGCGGCCGAAGCGCTTGCTCTCGATACCGACAAAGGTATTGCGCGACTCGATGGTGGCCGACTTGCCCTGGCCATTCACGCCGCCTTCGTCGAAGTTGTTCAGGCTGCCCTCGATCTGCCAGATGCCGCGGATATCGTCGCGCAGGCCGATCGAACCGGCAAAGCCGATGCGCGAATTGCCGTCCGAAATGCGGCCACGGCTGGCGTACGGCGTGGCGCCGCCGACGGCTTTCACCGATTCGATCTCGCCGTTCAGGAAACCGTAGATGCGGGTTTCGACGTGGCGGTTTTCCAGGATGCCTTCGGCCAGCGCGCCGCCCGACAGGGCGGCGAGGATCGCCACCGCCAGGACACGGCGGGTGCAACGGTTGTTCTGTGGTGTCATGTGCTTCTCCTCTTCTCGCGCCTTCATTGGCGCATATGTATAAACATCAAAAAAACAGCTCCCCGCCGCACCGCGCGGTGCAGGAAAACAGCGGGGGAAATTCAGGGATAGTCGTCAGGTACTGAAGGCAGGCTTGGCCAGCGGCACGCCCGGCGCCATCTTTTCGCGTATCAGCAGGCAGACGACGGCGGCGGCCACCAGGTCGAACACGGCCAGCAGCATGAACAGGGGGCTGTAGCCGACCAGAGTCACCAGCACGCCGAACACCAGGGTGAAGATCGTCGCGCCCAGGTAGCCGGACATGCCGGCCAGGCCCGTGGCCGTGGCCACTTCGTTCTTGCCGAAGACATCGGAGGTGATCGAATACAGCGCGCCGGACAGCGTCTGGTGGGCAAAGCCGCCCACGCACAGCAGGGCGATGGCCGCGTACGGGCTGGCCACCAGGCCGATACAGGCCGGGCCGATCATGCACACGGCGCCCACGACGACGACCAGCTTGCGCGAAGTAAACAGCGACACCTTCCAGTACTTGTGGAACCACGGGCTCAGGTAGCCGCCCAGCACGCAGCCGATGTCGGCGGCCAGGAATGGCAGCCAGGCGAACATGGCGATTTCCTTGATGTTCATGTGGCGCTCGGTGGCCATGTACAGGGGAATCCAGGCATTGAAGGTTTGCCAGGCCGGTTCGGACAGGAAGCGCGGGATGGCGATGGCCCAGAAATTGCGGCTGCGGACGATCTGGTGCCAGCGCGCCTTGGGCGCCTTGTCGCTGTGGTGGGTCGCTTCCTGGCCTTCCAGGATGAAGTCGCGCTCCTTGTCCGACAGCAGTTTCTGGTCGCGCGGATGCTTGTAGAAAGCCAGCCACAGTCCCGTCCAGACGATGCCGATGGCGCCGACGATGACGAAGGACATCTGCCAGCTGCCGTGCAGGATGGTCCATACCACCAGCGGCGGCGCGCACAGGGCGCCGATCGAGGAACCGATGTTGAACCAGCCGATGGCGATCGAACGCTCCTTGGCGGGAAACCACTCGGTCGTCGCTTTCACGCCGGCGGGAATGCCGGCCGCCTCGGTCAGGCCCAGCATGCCGCGGAACAGCGCCATGCTTTGCCAGCCCGTCGCCATGGCCGCGCAGGCGCACGCCACGGACCAGGCCAGGGCAAAGACGGCAAAGCCGATCTTGGTGCCGATGGCGTCGATGACATAGCCGGCGATGGGCTGCATCAGCGCGTAGCACACCTGCCACGCCACCACGATGTACGAATATTCCTGCGTGGTGATATTGAGCTCGCTCATCATCGTGGGCGCCGCCACCGACAAGGTATTGCGCGCCAGGTAATTGACGATCAGTCCAGCCGTGACCAGGCCGACCATCCACCAGCGCATGCCGCGTATTTTAGTCATGTTGTCTCCCTCTATCCATCCAAGGCGGCGCAGCTGCGCCGCCACTTTTTGGGCCGGTCAGCCTTCCTGGGGAAGTGC
Organism: Janthinobacterium violaceinigrum; assembly: GCF_009208555.1. Lineage (GTDB taxonomy): Bacteria > Pseudomonadota > Gammaproteobacteria > Burkholderiales > Burkholderiaceae_D > Janthinobacterium > Janthinobacterium violaceinigrum. The sequence continues at coordinate 112,479 of NZ_WFLI01000012.1, forward strand.
CTCCGGCCTCGGTTTTTATGGGTGCTGCGGTGTTGCGGTACTGCTGTCTGTTTCTGTCGCGGTGCTGCTTTTCTTTCCTACACGGCCTGCAAGGCGCCGCGCATGCCCTGCGATGCGATGTCCTGCAAGGCCGTGGCCACGGCGTGCGCCAGGCCTGGCACCGCGTTCATGTCGCGGCCCCACACGGCTTCCTGCGCCAGCCAGCCCTGCGCCAGCTGTTCCAACGTCAGGCTGCCCGCATCGGCATCGGCCCAGGCCCGGCTGAACCACGCCAGGGTGGCCGCATCGTCGGACAGGGCGATGACGTCGCCGCGGTACAGGCGCATGGTGGCGGCCAGCGCCAGCACCAAGCGTTGCGGCAGGCGGCCGTGCAATTCCACGTAGCGCAGCAGCTGCGGCGCGATGCGCGCGGCGAACTTGCTCCAGCTGTTCAGGGCGATGGACGCCAGGCGGTGCTGGATGTAAGGATTGCGGAAGCGCAGCAGCACGTCGCGCGCGAACTGCTGCAGTTCGTCCTGCGGCAGGGGCAGCGCAGGGATAATTTCCTGCGCCAGGGTGTCGGCCAGGTAGCCGCCCACCTGCGCGTCGTTGACGGCATCGCCCACCGTCTCGAGTCCGGCCAGCAAGGCGACCGGCACCAGCGCCGTATGGCCGCCGTTGAGGATGCCCACCTTGCGTTTCTTGTAGGGGGTGATGTCATCGACCAGCACGATATTCAGGTCCGCGCCCGCCAGCTTCAATTCATCGGCCAGCGCTGCCGGGCCTTCGATGACGAACAGGTAGTAGTATTCGGCGGCCACCATGAACTGGTCGCGATAACCGCGTTCCGCCTCGATGGCGGCGGCGTCTTGCGGGTAGCCGGTGACGATGCGGTCGACCAGGGTCGAGCAGAACACGCAGGCCGATTCGATCCAGGCGGCAAAGCCCGCATCGAGCTGCCACAGGCGGGCGAAGTGCAGCACGGCCGCCTTCAGGGCCGGGCCATTCCGTTCGATCAGTTCGCACGGCAGCAGTATCACGCCTTTCGTGCGGTCGCCGTCGAAATACGCGTAGCGGTCGAACAGCAGGCGTGCCAGCTTGGCGGGAAAGCTCGACGGCGGCGCGTCGTCGAAGGCGTCGCTGTCGTTGGTGGCGATGCCCGCTTCCGTGGTGTTCGAGACGATGAAGCGCAGCTCGGGCAGGCTGGCCAGCGCCAGGTAGTCGCCATACATGGTGGCCGGATCGATTTCGCGCTGCACGCAGGAGATGGTGCGGCAGGTGCTGACGGCCTGGCCGTCTTCGTCGAGGCCGCGCACGACGGTGGTAAACAGGCCGTCCTGCACATCGAGCAGGGGCGACGCGCTGCCGCCGCGCGGGCGCACCACCACCACGCCCGCATTCAGGTCCGTGCGTTCGTTGAGCAGGTCGACCTGCCAGTCAAAAAAGCCGCGCATGAAATTGCCCTGGCCGAATTGCAGGATCTTGATCGGCAGGTCGAACGGCGCGGCGCGGCGCAATGCTTGCATGGGAATGTCGTTCACAGTGAAATGTCGCGTTTCCAGAAGATGAAGTCGTATTGCTGCAGGCGGTCCGCCTTGGCCTGGTACTGGCCGCCGGCGGTGGCCACCACCATGTCGAACAGGCCGTTGGCCACGTCCGGCAGAGGCGTGCCGTCGATCACGGGGCCGCAGTCGTAGTCGATCAGGTCCGACAGCTTTTTCGCCACCCGCGTGTTGCTGGCAATTTTCAGCACCGGCACGATGGGGTTGCCCGTCGGCGTGCCCAGGCCCGTGGAAAACAGCACCACGTTGGCGCCCGAGGCCACGATGCCCGTCACCGATTCGACGTCGCCGCCCGGCGTGCACAGCAGCGACAAGCCCGGTTTCGGACTCTGCTCGCCGTAATCGAGCACGGAAACGATGGGCGAGGTGCCGCCCTTCTTCGCTGCGCCGGCCGATTTCATGGCGTCCGTGATCAGGCCGTCGCGGATGTTGCCGGGGCTGGGGTTGTCGGCGAAATGCGTGCCCACGGCTTCGGCGCGCGCTTCGAAATCGCGCATCAGGCCCAGGAAGCGGCGCTTGTCATCGTCGTTTTCGCAGCGCTCGATCAGGTTGGCCTCGACGCCGCACAGTTCCGGGAATTCGGCCAGGATGGACGAGCCGCCCACGGCCACCACCATGTCCGACACCAGGCCCATGGCCGGGTTGGCGGAAATGCCGGAAAAGCCGTCCGAGCCGCCGCACTTGACGCCGATTTTCAGGTGCGACAGCGGCACCGGCTGGCGCCGCACCTTGTTCGCTTCCTTCAGCTGCGCCAGGGTATCCGTCAGCACGGCCTTCATCATGGCGTCTTCGCTGTCCCATTTCTGCTGCTCGTAGATCAGGCAGGGCTTGTCGAAATGCGGGTTCTGTTTTGCCAGCGCGTCCTGGAACATGGCGATCTGCGCGTTCTGGCAACCGAGGCTGAACACCGTGATGCCCGCCACGTTCGGGTGGTCGGCATAGGCGGAGAGAATCTTGCACAGCGAACGCGCATCGGCGCGCGTGCCGCCGCAGCCGCCGTTGTGCGTGATGATGCGCACGCCGTCCAGGTTCGGGAACGGACGCACGACGGGCTTCGGCGCTTCCATGTCCTCGCCCAGCAAGGACAGGGTGAACGACGCCAGGTCGTTGCGCGTGTAGCCCAGCGGCGCCTCGAGCGCATTGCGCAAGTGCTCGACGTTGCGGTTTTCGCAGAAGACTAGGGGGAAGATCAGCCAGTAATTGGCCGTGCCCACCCTGCCGTCGGCGCGCACCACGCCGGGGAAGGTGGCGCCATCGAGGCGCGCCACGTCAGGCGGCGTCCAGCTGTATGGCGCCTGCGGCTCGAGCTCCACTTCGGCCGCGTAATGGTGCAGGTTTTCCGTGGTGACGGCTTCGCCGCGGCGGATGGCCACGGTGGCCTTGCCGACGGGGACGCCGTACAGGCGCAGGATGTCGCCTGCCGCGAAGGCGCGGCGGGCCAGCTTGTGCTTGGTCTTCACGGCGCTGCTGATGAGGATGGACTCGCCCTCCCAGTTCACCACTTCGCCGGCGGCCAGATCGGACAAGGCGACCAGCATGTCGTCGTCGGGATGGATACACAACACTTTTTGCATGACTAATTCCTGGCGGCGGCTATGGGATTACAGCTGAAAATACTTCTGCGCGTTTTCGTAGCAGATGCCGCGCACGATGGTGGCCAGCGCCTCGAAATCGTTCGGGTATTCGCCGCCGTGCACCCATTCGCCGATCTGGCGGCATACCAGGCGGCGGAAGTAGTCGTGGCGCGGGTAGGAAGCGAAGCTGCGCGAATCGGTCACCATGCCGACGAATACGCCCAGCACGCTGTGGTTGCCGAACCCCACCAGCTGCTGCAGGTTGCCTTCCTTGTGGTCGTTGAACCACCAGGCCGGGCCGAATTGCAGCTTGCCCGCCACCGTGCCGTCCTGGAAGTTGCCCACCATGGTCGACAGCACTTCATTCATGTTCGGATTCAGGCAGAACAGCATGGTTTTCGGCAGGCGGTCGTCCAGGTCCAGCGCGTTGAGCAGCGAGGCCAGGCCGGCGCTGCAGCTCATGTCGGAAATCGAGTCGTAGCCCGTGTCCGGTCCCAGCAAGCCGCGCATGCGGTCGTTGTTGTTGCGCTGCGCGCCGATGTGCAGGCACATGGTCCAGCCGTAGTTCGCATACACGCGGCCGATCGCTTCGAGCAGGCCGCGCAGGTACAGGCCGTTTTCCACGTCGGTCAGCAAGGTGCCTTGCAGGCGCTTGGCGAACAGCGCTTCGAGCTCCTCGGCGCTGGCCGCCTGCACGGGCAGGGTCACGTCGACGGCGTGGTCGGAGATGCGCGCACCGCGCGAGTGGAAAAATTCCACGCGCACGGCCAGCGCGGCGATCAACGAGGCAAACGAGGTGACGGGAACATCGGCCACCGCGCTCAGGCGCTGCAGGTAGTCAGGGAAGCGCGGCTGGTTGATGCGCATGGCCTTGTCAGGACGGTAGGCGGGCAGCACGCGCGTCTTCAGGCCGGAGGCGGCGATTTCCGCGTGCTGCAGCAGGTCGTCGGCCGGGTCGTCGGTGGTGCAGGCGATTTCCACGCCCGCCTGTTCCAGCAAGGACCAGGTATCCATGGTGGCCAGCATGTCGTTGGCCTGTTCCCAGATGGCGTCCGCATTCGCCTCGTTGATGATGAGGTCGATATTGAAGATGCGGCGCAGTTCCAGGTGGCTCCAGTGGTGGATCGGATTGCCGATGGCCAATGGCAGCACCTTGCAGAAGGCGCGGAATTTTTCCTGGTCCGAGCGCTCGCCCGTGATGAATTCCTCGGCCACGCCGGCCGTGCGCATCAGGCGCCATTTGTAGTGGTCGCCCGCCAGCCACAGTTCGGCGATGTTGCGGAAGGTCTTGCGGCTGGCGATCTCGCCCTGCTGCAAATGCGAGTGGTAATCGATGATGGGCAGGTCGGCCGCCACTTCGTGGTACAGCTTGCGGGCCGTCTCGGTGGTGAGAAGAAAATCCTGATTCATGAACTCGGTCATCGTAGCCATCTCCTTGCTGCGCGCGACGGGCATCGCGCTGTGTTTTTGTCGTGGCACCAAACTGGCGCACTCTGATATATCAGGATATTAAATGTAATATATCAGTAAAAGCAAGCGCAAAAATCAAGCGGGGGTCGCAGATGGGCGTGGAAACAACAGGCGGTCAAGCTCAAGGAAAGGAGGGCAACGTGATTACGCCACATGACGCAATCAAGCGCGCAAGATACCGATCTGGCGGCACACCAGGGACGGGAAACAACCGACGGCAACGTCTACAGTTCCGGTTTTACTCACCGAACGAGTATGTCTTGCAGACCATGAAGCAGGCAGCTGAAGTGGCGCTGAACGTTCTCCAAGTGCAAAAATAGAGAAAATTATCCCGCCTTGCCCAACGCCTACTACGTCTTCCAATATTTATACACAGTGCGGTGCTGCTGGTAAAACGGCAACCAACGTTAAACTAACAATGTAGCCAACTACTCGTGCAGGCTCTGCCAACACCGCGTCGCGCTAAGGCCCAATGGCTAAACGCATCCCGTCAAGCACGATTTTCAAGTACTTAACACTTTTTTGATGAAGAAATCATTCATTGAATTTCTTTACACCCATCTATTTTCCCTCATCGAAATGTTAAACAAAACTTACAAAAAAACAGAACCAACAAAAAAAATAGCTGTCACACAAAAATACAGCAAAAAAGCTTTTCTAAAAATGAATTTTATAAAAAAATTTACAATTTTCTGAAATTAAATGAATAATATATTTAAAAAACTTCTGCAATTTTTCTCCACACCAAAAGGAAAACAGTGGAGGCACATTGCATCTTATTTAATTGTATTTTTAATACTAATCATTCCAGTATCATTTTCAATTCCACCTCAATGGAGAACGTCTTTTATTTTTTTTCAAACAAGAATATTTCTTTTCTTCACAGCCATCGCTGCTTGCGGAATTATTTTTCCACGCACACGCCAAGCTGCATTATTTTGCATTAGAAAAATACAAGACAGCGATAAAATTCTGAATCAGTCTCAACGCCTTTACCGAAATGTCACACTTCTAGGAATTGGCATTTTCGCGTTATCTTTGATTGGCGGAAATAATTCCGCAACACCTTTGGCTTGGATATTTTTATCTTTTTGCATTATTGTCGCGCTCTACGATGCATATCGTTGGTATCGATCAATGTCCGAGCACGCAGTTGGAAAAGCCGCTCTTGGGCTTGGTTTTGCTGCAGCAAGCACGCTTGCATATGCCATTGCCCGGCAAGAAATTGCCGATATTATTCATGTTACGCCAATTAATTTTACCCATACGACATTACTAATGGCAATCCTGATGATTCCAACTCTACTTGTGTTATCTGGCGGATTAATCTATATAACGTGCATGGTCGCATCCTTGCTCGTTGTACCTTTTTTACTATTAGCTCGCAACTTGCCACCAGAAATAAAGGAATGGTTATTTGCCGATATCTTTAAGAGTAACCCTATAAAGTACCCGCTAATTACAAAATTTTTTCAGTTCTTCTTCTATGGGACTCTCGGCCTGCTAATTATGCGAACAGGAGGAATCGCCCTACCACATTACGAATCCACCATTCAAAAACTTATACCCTCCACCATCTATCATCTCGACATGTACCATGGACAAGAGTGCAAACTTCAATCAGGAGAGAAACTAGCTCCATTGGGAGACTCAAAATTTTTAATTGGAAAACCAGTTGTGGGAGTAGAGACTGAAATTTTTCAAATAATCAAATGTGATGACATACCGGCACATTGAATATCAACATTCCCTATTTAACTATCACAGACAATAAATCTGACCATTTTTTTTGCTTTTCAGCATACGATAAAGTATACGCCGGGCTGCTCGACGGCAGCTCCACGATCCGGTAATGCGGGGCCTGTCCGCCCAGCACCTTGATGCCCAATTTGGCGGCCGTGCCGCCGTTGAAGGCAATGGCGCGGATGGCAGGAAAACGGGCCAGCAAGCCGGGCAGATCGTTGTCGTCGCGGTTGCGGATATTGCTGTCGAGACTACCGCTACGGTGCGCCTGCGCCACCACATCCCACAGGCCGACACCATGCGCCAGCAAGGTTGCCAGACGCGCCTCATAGGGCAGGCTTTTCAGATCCACACCCAGCACCTCGCCCAGCAGCATCCAGAACTTGTTTTGCGGATGCGCATAGTACTGGCTGTGCGCCAGCGATTTTTCGCCGGGCAGGCTGCCCAGTATCAGCAAGCGCGTATCGGCATCGACGACGGGATCGAAACAGCGCTTGCGGGTGTCGGCCAGGGGCGCTTGCACGGAAAGAGGAGAGCTCAAGGCGGATGTCCTGCAGTGTCGAAATAGGCCATTTTACCTGCGCCACGGCGGCAAACCGGCGACAAGCCGCCGGTGTAGAATTGCCGGATAACCACTCCTACAAGAGACGCCCATGCGCACCATCGACATCCTGCTGGCCCAGTATGGCGAAAGCCACCGCAACCACGTCAATGAATGGGTGCACATCGTGTGCGTGCCCTTGATCGTTTTCAGCCTGCTGGGGCTGCTGTGGAGCGTGCATGCCAGCGTGGCGCTGCTCGGCAGTATTCTGGCCTTATACTACTATTACAAGCTGTCGCGCCCGTTTGCGGCGGGCATGCTGGCGATGCTGGCCGCCATGCTGGGCCTGCTGTTGCTGATGCCGGCGCTGACCATCCTGCCCGTGTCGCTGGCGCTGTTCGTGCTGGCCTGGATAGGCCAGTTCATCGGCCACCAGATCGAAGGCAAGAAACCGTCGTTCCTGGACGACTTGCGCTTCTTGCTCGTGGGACCGCTGTTCGTGCTGGGCTTTCTATACCGGCGCCTGCGGCTCGCGTATTGAGCGGCAAGCGGCATTGTGGCCTGCCGGGCCGTAACAGATTTTTACTATTCGCAACTAGTTATATGAGGCAAGTGTCCTTATGATAAGTCATCATCTGCCGGTCAATGTAACCGGCAACTAACTTTTGTCCAAGGGAGTCCCACATGAAAGCACCAATTATTGCAGTGGCATTGCTTGCCACCCTGGCCGGCTGCGCCGTACAACCGAACTCGGCGAATGTGTACAACGCGCGCCAGGCGCAGAATGAACAATCGGTCCGCATGGGCACGGTTGAATCTGTGCGCCAGGTCACCATCGACAAGGGTGAAACGGGCACGGGCGTGCTGGCTGGCGCGGCGCTGGGCGGCGTGGCCGGCTCGGCAGTCGGTGGCGGCAAGGGCGCCATCGCGGCCAGCATCCTGGGCGCCGTCGCCGGCGGCATGGCGGGCAAAAGCATCGAAGCGAACGCCTCCAACAAACCCGGCCTGGAAATCACCGTACGCCTGGACAATGGCGACATGCGCGCCATCGTGCAAGACGCGGACGAACTGTTCCGTCCGGGCGAACGCGTGCGCCTGCTGTCCGATGGCCGCAAGACCCGCGTCACCCACTGATCTGCTTGCCGGCGCATGCGCTCAGCCGAAGGCGCCGGCAGCGAGCAAGGCAGAAGGGTGCAGCCAGATGGCAATCACGGCAGTCACGACGACATACACAAGCACGCTCCATACTTTGATCTGCAGTGAGGCTGGCATGGTGGTCCCCTTCAAAGATGCAATTCAGAAAATATTTACTTTATAATAAAGTAAATATTTTCATAAATTTAACATTTTCCAGAAGCACTGCGCTGGCTCAATGCCTGCTGTCTGCTGCCCCCTCGTTGAGCAAGCTCGGCCAAGACTCGCCATCCCCGCGCGATGCCCGTATACTTGCGCGATGTCCTCTCCTCTCCTGTTCATCATTGCCTGCCTGATCTGGGGCTCCACCTTCTGGGCCATCACCTTGCAGCTGGGCGATGTGGCCCCCGCCGTTTCCGTGGTCTACCGCTTCGGCCTGGCTTCCGCCACCCTGTTTGCCTGGTGCGCCGTGCGCGGCGATACCTTGCGCCTGCCCTGGCGCGCGCAACAATGGATGCTGCTGCAAGGCCTGGCCTCGTTTGCCCTCAGCTATGTGTGCACCTACAGTTCCGAACAGTATCTGGTTTCCGCCCTCGTCAGCGTGCTGTTTGCGCTGATGGTATTCTGGACACCGTTGCTCAACCGCATCGCTTTCGGTACCCCCATCACCTGGAGCACCTGCTGCGCGGCGTTTGTCGCCATCTGCGGCATCGTGCTGCTGTTCTACCAGTCGATCGGTGCGGCGCTGCACGATATTCTGGGCGGCGGCAATGGCCACTTCCTGCTCGGCTTCATGCTGGCCCTGGTGGCCACCGTCTCCAGCACGGTGGGCAACGCGCTGGTCATGAAGGTGCGCGAACAGTCGGGTAACGTGATGCTGACCATGGCCTGGACCATGCTGTGGGGTACCTTGATGGTGGCCGTGTGGGCCATTGCCACGGGCCAGTCCTGGCAACTGCCCGCGCGCCCCAGCTACTGGATGGGATTGCTGTATCTGGCCATCTTCGGCTCCGTGATCGCCTTCAGCGCGTATTTCACCCTAATCGCGCGCATCGGCACGCAAAAAACCGTGTATATCGGCGTCGTCACGCCCGTCATTTCCGTGCTGCTGTCGGTGCAGTTCGAACATTACCGGCCCGCCGCCATCGAATGGGTAGGCATGGTGCTGTGCCTGTCCAGCGTGGCCTGGGCCCTGACGTCGGGCGCCCGCAAGACGGCTGCCGTCGCCTCCATTTCCACCCCTCCATCAGCAAAGGCAACATGAACACTACCAACGCCACTCTCGCCATCCGCCCTGCCCGGGAAACCGACGTGGCCGCCATCTTTGGCATGATCCATGAACTGGCCGTGTTTGAAAAACTCGAACACATGATGATCGCCAGGGAATCCATGCTGCACGACAGCCTGTTCGGCACCCATCCTGCATGCGAAGCGCTGGTGGGCGAGGACCATGGCGAGGTGGTGACCTTCGCCCTGTTCTTCCACAATTTTTCCACCTTCCTGTGCCGCAAGGGGCTGTATCTGGAAGACCTGTACGTAAAACAATCGGTGCGCGGCAAGGGCTATGGCAAGCAGATGCTGGTGGCGCTGGCGCAACTGGCCGTCGAACGCGATTGCGGCCGCTTCGAATGGTCGGTGCTGGACTGGAATGAAAACGCGATCAACTTCTACAAGGGCATGGGCGCGGACGTGATGCCGGACTGGCGCATCTGCCGCGTCGCTGGCGATGCCTTGACGCAATTGTCGGCCGGAACACCGACACCCGCATAAACCGATTGCCCAAAAAAATCCCCGCGGGCTAGCGGCACCGCGGGGTGAACCCATTGTCAAGTGGGAGGGGGAGAATGCAATCAACGGTTATCAATATAAACGCTACGACTTGTCACCGTACCGACCTTTACATTTGCTTACCGGGCCTTACATTTTCCTTAAAGTAGTGCGCTCACTGTCCCCCCCTTTGCCACAGTTTATTTCCGTGGCTCAATCAATGTGCCGTGCAAACCGATATGTTGTTGCGTAAGACCATTGCCGCCCTGCGAATTTTTATAGATTTGGTACACTGTCAGGCAGGCGGTGCAGCCAGCAACCACGGCAAAAATGACCATGCGACGCTCCTTGAGTATGCTTGAGGGAATCGGAACCTGCGGCCAATGCGGGCCAGGCCAGGCAGGGAAGATTCAGTGTGGCATCTTCTGCTAGTGGGGCATTGCGGCATATCAAACGCGTCAACGTGACGGCGTGCTGGCGTTTGATGCGTCGCAAAATGGCAGCAATGCGCTCACACACAATGAACGAATCGTTATGTATACGGGAGCCACATCATGAATGTCTCTGCCAAACCGCTCGTCATGAAAATCTACCGCGCCTACCTGCGGTCCCGCCTGGAACGCTACACGCGCGACCTGCAAGCCATCGCCGAGCAGCGCGAGAACGACTTCCAGGCTGAACGCATCCTGCACCAGGCCGTCGTCTCGGTGCGCTCGAAACTGCATTCCCTGTGATGGCGTCAGCGTTGCTGGCCGGTTACGGCCCAGCGCTCCACCAGTTCGAACAAGCCTTGCGTCAGCAGGGCCAGCACGGCTGCGGGGATCGCGCCTGCCAGCAGCATGTCGTTGTCATTCAGCGCCAGGCCGATGGTGATGCGTTCGCCGTAGCCGCCCGCGCCGATGAAGGCGGCGATGGTGGCCGTGCCCACGCTCATCACGGCCGCCGTTTTGATGCCCGCCAGCATCACGGGCAAGGCCAGCGGCAAGTCCACGTGCAGCAGGCGGTCGCGCTTGCTCAATCCCAGCGCCAGCGCCGCCATGCGCAAGCCTTGCGGCACCTGCACGATGCCCGTGCAGGTATTGCGCACGATGGGCAGCAAGGCGTACACGAATAGCGCGACCAGCGCCGGCACGGTGCCGATCATGCCCAGCAGCGGAATCAATATCGCCAGCAGGGCCAGCGACGGCACCGTTTGCAGTACACCCACGAAGGCCAGCACCGTTTGCCGCAGCGGCGCCGAAAACGCCGCCAGCACGCCCAGCGGAATGCCGATCACGCACGCCAGGGCCACCGACAGCAGCAGCAGGGTCAGGTGCTGGCGCGTCAAGGTCCACAGATCGTCGCCGATGATTTTATCGAGCAGCTTGCTGCGCGCGGCGGCCGGTTTTTTCGCCGACGTGCCGGACGCCAGCCACTGGTGCGCCACGCCGGAAAAAGTCTTGCCATCGATTTCCACGGCCGCATTCATGGCGATCATGTCGCTCTCGCTGATGCGCCCCTGCAAGCCTTGCAGCGCCAGCCAGGCGGCGGGAAAGCGGGCCGGCACGTCGAGCCGGTACAGCAGCATGGCATCGTAGCGGGGAAAATACTGCTGCGTGTCGGCCAGCACGCGCAAGCCGTACTGGCGGATCTTCGCATCCGTCGAATAGATGTCGATCACGTCCACCTGGCGCTGCGCCAGCGCTTCATAGGCGATGCCGTGATCGAGCCCGCGCGGGCGCTGCGGCAAGCCGTAGCGGGCGGCCAGGCCCGGCCAGCCATCGACGCGGCCGATGAATTCATGCGACAGGCCGAACTTCAAGGCGGGATGCTGCGCCAGCTGCCCCAGGCTGGCGATGCGCGTTTCATCGCCGCGCATGGCCAGCGCATAGGTATTGTTGAACCCCAGCGGCACGGCCACGCCCAGGCCCAGCGCCGCCAGCTCGCGCCGCATCTGTTCCAGGTCAAGCGGCTTGTCGTGCTTGAGGATTTCGCTGGCGATCGTGCCCATGTATTCGGCATACACGTCGATGCTGCCCGCCTGCAGCGCGGCGAGCACGATGGCCGTGTTGCCCAGCCCCTGGCGGTGCTCCGCCCTGACGTGCGGCGCGGCGCTCTGCTTGACGATTTCGCCGAGGATGTAGGATTCCGTAAAGCGCTTCGAGCCCACTTTCAGGGTACCGCTGTCCATGGCAAGGGAGGACATGGGAGCGGCGGCGAAGACAAGTAACAACAGCAAATAAGCAGCACGCACGCGGCGCTCCAGGACGGATGATCAATCCGTCAAGCTTACCACCGGTGCGCGCCAGACACCGCCGTGTACCACGCCCGCGCACGGGTTCAGGCCCAGCGCATACGACAGGTCGGCCGGACGCGCGATGCGCCACAGGGCGAAATCGGCGCGCTTGCCCACCGCCAGGCTGCCCGTTTCCTGCTGCAGGCCCAGTGCGCGCGCCGCGTGGCACGTAGCACCAGCCAGCGCTTCCTGCGGCGTGAGGCGCCACAGGGTGCACGCCATGTTCATCGCCAGCAGCAAGGACGTCATGGGCGAGGTGCCCGGATTGCAATCGGTGGAGACGGCCATCGGCACGCCGGCCGCGCGCAATGCCGCGACAGGCGGCGGCTGCGTTTCGCGCAAAAAGTAATATGCGCCGGGCAGCAGCACGGCCACCGTGCCGTGATGCGCCATGGCGGCGACGCCCTCTTCCGACAAAAATTCCAGGTGGTCGGCCGACAGGCCGCCGTAGCGGGCGACCAGCGCCGCGCCGCCCAGGTCGGACAGCTGCTCCGCATGCAGTTTCACGGGCAGGCCCAGTGCCTGCGCCGCCTCGAACACCCGCTCGGTTTGCGCCGGCGTAAAGCCGATGCGCTCGCAGAACGCGTCGACGGCGTCGACCAGGCCATCGCCGGCCAGCGCGGGCAGCATCTGCGCGCACAGCAGGTCGATATAGGCGTCCGCCCGGCCCGCATACTCGGGCGGCAGCGCGTGCGCGCCGAGAAACGTGGTGCGCACGGACACGGGCAGCGTTTGCCCGATCCGGCGCGCCACGCGCAGCATCTTCGCCTCGCTGTCCGCGTCGAGACCGTAGCCGGACTTGATTTCCAGCGTGGTCACGCCCTCGGCCAGCAGCGCCAGCACGCGGGGCAGGCTTTGCCGCAGCAACTCGTCGTCGCTGGCCGCGCGCGTGGCGCGCACGGTGGACATGATGCCGCCGCCGGCGCGGCTGATGTCTTCATAGCTGGCGCCGTTCAGGCGCGCCTCGAATTCGTCGCTGCGGTTGCCCGCGTGGACGATGTGGGTATGGCAATCGATCAGGCCCGGTGTCAGCCAGCAACCCTGGCCGTCGTGCAGCACGGCGCCGCTGGCCGGCAGCTCGTCGCCGGGGCCGAACCAGGCGATGCGGCCATCCTTGACGGCGATGGCCGCGTCGAGCAGCTCGCCATAGCCGTGCTCCATCGTGGCCAGGTGGACGTTATGGATGACCAGGTCCCACTCTTGCATCGCTTTTCTCCTAGGTAAACAAGTCGACGCACAGCACGGCCGAACGCTGCAAGGCGTCGAGCCGCCATTCCTGCGCATCGTCCGCGTCGAGCAGCAAGGCGTCGTAGCGGGCCAGTGCGAACTGCTGGTCGCTGGCGCGCGCCAGCACGGAACCTTCGCCGGCCACGAACAGCAGGGTCGCCGCGCTGCGCCGCGCCAGCTTGCCCGGCGCCGTGATCTTTTCCAGCTGGTGGCGGCAGCGGTCGCGCCGCGTCATCACGTTGAAATCCGTCGTGATCCCCTTGACCTGCGCCATGACGGCAGCCTCGCCGGGAAACCACAGCATGGGCTGCGCCGCGCTCAAGGCCACCTTGCGCGCGCCATCGAGCGTCAGCTGCACGCTGTCGCCATCGACCAGCATCAGGCTGCGGTCGATGCCGGGAAAGCAGGAAAACGGCCCGCTGGCCGTGATCGTCGCCAGGCTGATGCGCCAGTCGAAATCGTCGAAGCCGGCGCCCGCTGGCGAAATGGCGATCTCCGTCGTGCTGCCGCCACCATTTTTCCACGGCGCGGCACGCAGGCATTCATGCGGGATGAAAGTGGCCATCAGAGCGCCCTCAATTGCGCCAGGGTGCGCTTGTAGGCGGTGGCGATGGCGTCCTGCGCCACATGGCGACCGCCGCGCACCTGCCACTGGCCGCCGCACAGCACGTCGCGCACCAGGTTGTCGTTGCCGCAAAAGAGAAAACTGCCCAGCACATCCCCGATGGCCACGCCGCCCAGGTTCACGTGTGCCTCGTCGAGCACCAGCAAGTCGGCGCGGCAGCCCGGCGCCAAGGCGCCCAGCTTGCGCCCGGCCGCCTGCGCGCCGCCGCGCAAGGCCGCCTGCCACAGGTAGTCGCCCACACGGCGTTCATCCGGCCTGGCGGCGACATTGCGCTGCTGGCGCTGCAGACGCTGGCCATATTCGAGCCAGCGCAATTCCTCCACGGGCGACTGCGACACATGGCTGTCGCTGCCGACGCCGAAAGATCCGCCGGCCGCGATGAATTCGGCCAAAGGAAACAGGCCATCGCCCAGGTTTGCTTCCGTCGTGGGACACAGGCCCGCCACGGCGCCGCTGGCAGCCATCAGCGCCACCTCGTCGGGCTGCACATGCGTGGCGTGCACGAGGCACCAGCGCGCATCGACGTCGGCGTGATCGTATAAATACTGCACCGGGCGCCGGCCGCTGTAGTCGACACACTGGCGCACTTCGCCCTGCTGCTCGGCGATGTGGATGTGGATGGGACGGTCCGCCGGCAGTGCTTGCGCCACTTCGCGGATCTGCGCCACGCTGGCCGCGCGCAGCGAATGGGGCGCGAAGCCCACCTCCACCTGCCCGCCGCGCAGCGGCGCCAGCGCTTCGATGATGCGCAAGACGTCCTGCGCATCCGTGCGAAAGCGCGCCTGCTCGGCTTTCAAGGGCTGCTCGCCGAAGCCCGCATGGCTGTACAGCACGGGCAGCATGGTCATGCCGATGCCGCTGAGGCGCGCCGCCGCCAGCACCCGTTCGGCCGTTTCGGCGGGGCGCGCATACAGCGCGCCTGCCCCATCGCGCTGCAGGTAGTGAAATTCGCACACGGACGTGTAGCCATGGCGCAGGCATTCGGCAAACAGCTGCGCGGCGATGGTTTGCATCTGCTCCGGCGTGATGTGGCGCGCAAAGCGGTACATCAGTTCGCGCCACGTCCAGAAGCTGTCCGGCGCATTGCCCGTTGCCTCGCCGGCGATCTCCGTCATGCCGCCCAGCGCGCGCTGGAAGGCGTGCGAATGCAGGTTGACCATGCCGGGCAAAACGTATTGCGCCAGTTCCACGCCGGCAGGCGGCGCGGTGCTTTCCATCACCGCAGTCAAGTCGCCGGCCACATCCCATTCCAGCAGCACGTCGCGGCGCCAGCCCTGCGGCAGCAGCGCATGGCGCGCGAACAAACAGCCGCTCAACGCGCCACCCATGCCACGGCTGCGCCCATCATCTGGCGCAGCAGCGGCTGCACCTGCGCGGCCAGGTCGGGCCGGTAGGCAAACGGCGCCGCTTCATCCATGTACACGCACTGGCACATCTCCAGCTGGATCGCATGCACGCGGCCTTCCGGCTGGCCGTAGTGGCGCGTGATATGGCCGCCCTTGAAGCGGCCATTCAAGGCCACGGTAAATTGATCCTGCGCGCGCGCGATATCGACCACGGCGGACGTCAGCCCGCTGTCGCAGCTGGCGCCGTCGGCCGTGCCGAAGTTCAGGTCGGGCAGCTTGCCGTCGAAAAAGCGCGGCACGTGCGAGGCGATGGAATGGGCATCCCACAGCACCACGGCGCCATGCACGCGCAGCAGGCGGTCCAGCTCCGCGCGCAATTGCCGGTGATACGGCGCCCAGTAGCGTTGCAGGCGCTGCTGCACATCGGCTGCATCGGGTTCGCGGCCTGGCAGGTACAGCGGCTCGCGGTGAAACGTATCGCTGGGCAGCAAGCCCGTCGTATCCTGTCCCGGATACAGATTCGTGTCTTCCTGCGGCCGGTTCAGGTCGATGGTGTAGCGCGACCAGCGCGCCGACAGCACGGACGCATCCATCTCCTGCAAAAAGCCATACAGTTCGCGCAGATGCCAGTCCGTATCGGCCTTGACCAGGGCCTGCGGCGTCATGCGCGCGGCGATATCGTCCGGTATGTCGGTGCCCACGTGGGGCATCGACACGAGCAGCGGGATGCTGCCTTCATTGAAGCGGAAATCCATGCTTGTCTCCTTGCGCCCGCTCAGGCGTACAGCGGGGCGAACAAATTCTTGCACGTGCTGCTCAACTCGCCATGCAGCACCATCTGCTTGGCCGCTTCGATATCGGGCGCGAAGAAGCGGTCGGCATCGAAGAACGGCACCTTCTGGCGCAGCTGGTGATGCACGTGCTCCAGGTGCGGCGAGGTTTTCAGCGGACGGTGGAAATCGATGCCCTGCGCGGCGGCCAGCAGCTCGATGCCGACGATGACGGCCGTGTTATGCGCCATGTCGTCCAGGCGGCGCCCGGCGAACGTGGCCATGCTCACATGGTCTTCCTGGTTGGCAGACGTGGGCAGGCTGTCGACGCTGGCCGGATGCGCGAGCGACTTGTTTTCCGACGCCAGCGCGGCGGCCGTCACGTGGGCAATCATGAAGCCGGAATTGACGCCCGGATCGCGCACGAGGAACGGCGGCAGGCCGGAAAGCGTGGCGTCGATCAGCAGCGCGATGCGGCGCTCGGCCAGCGCGCCGATTTCAGAAATCGCCAGCGCCAGGGTGTCGGCGGCAAAGGCCACCGGCTCGGCGTGGAAATTGCCGCCCGAGACGATTTCCGCCTGTCCGTTGGGACCATCCTGGAAGATCAGCGGATTGTCCGTGACGGCATTGGCTTCGATCAGCAGGGTGCGGCCCACATTGCCGATCAAATCGAGGCAGGCGCCCATGACTTGCGGCTGGCAGCGCAGGCTGTACGGGTCCTGCACGCGCTCGTCGCCTTCCAGGTGCGAAGCGCGGATGGCGCTGTGCGCCACCAGCTGGCGGTACATCTGCGCGGCCAGGATCTGCCCCGGCTGTCCCCGCACGGCATGCACGCGCGCGTCGAACGGCGAGTCGCTGCCCTTGGCCGCATCGAGCGACAGCGCGCCCGTGACCATGGCCGCTTCCAGCAGGCGCTCGGCCATGAACAGGCCATGCAGCGCCAGCGCGTTCGATACCTGGGTGCCGTTGATCAGCGCCAGGCCCTCTTTTGCCGCCAGCACCACGGGCGCGATGCCCGCCTGCGCCAGCGCTTCGGGGGCCGCCATCAATTCGCCGTTGACGCGCACATCGCCCACGCCCAGCATGGCCAGCGTCATGTGCGACAACGGCGCCAGGTCGCCCGAGGCGCCCACGGAACCCTTGGCGGGAATGGCAGGCATGATGCCCGCGTTGTACAGGGCGATCAGGGTGTCGACGATCAGCGGGCGCACGCCGGAAAAGCCGCGCGCCAGGCTGCCGATCTTCATCAGCATGATCAGGCGCACGACGGCGTCCGACAGCAGCTCGCCCGTGCCGACGGAGTGCGACAGGATCAGGTTGCGCTGCAATTGCTCGAGCTTCTCATCGGGGATGCGCGTCTTCGCGAGCAGGCCGAAGCCCGTGTTGATGCCGTAGGCTGCATCGCCCTTGGCGACGATGGCCTGCACGGCGGCGGCCGACGCCTCGATGACGGGATAGGCCTCGGCAGCGAGGATCAATTTTGCCGGCGCGGCCCAGACGGCGCGCAGGTCGGCCAGGGTCATCGCGCCCGGCTTCAGGGTCCAACTTTTGGCATGCTGTGTCATAGTCATTCGGATCAAGGTCTCAAGGAAGCATGGGAAGAATCAGGCCGTTGCGCTTGGCGCAGGCGGCCGCCGTTTCATAGCCGGCATCGGCATGGCGCATCACGCCGGAACCGCTGTCGTTGACCAGCACGCGCGCCAGGCGTTTCGCCGCCGCTTCGCTGCCGTCGGCCACGATGACCATGCCCGCATGCTGAGAATACCCCATTCCCACGCCCCCGCCATGGTGCAGCGAGACCCAGGTGGCGCCGCCTGCCGTATTGAGCATGGCGTTGAGCAAAGGCCAGTCGGACACGGCGTCCGTGCCGTCCTTCATGCTTTCCGTCTCGCGGTTCGGGCTGGCCACGGAACCCGTGTCCAGGTGGTCGCGGCCGATGACGATGGGCGCCTTCAGCTCGCCCGTGCGCACCATCTCGTTGAAGGCCAGGCCGGCGATGTGGCGCTCGCCCAGTCCCAGCCAGCAGATGCGCGCCGGCAGGCCCTGGAAGGCGATGCGCTCCCGCGCCATGTCCAGCCAATGGTGTACCTGCTTGTGGTGCGGGAACAGCTCCTTGATCTTCGCATCCGTTTTATAGATGTCTTCCGGGTCGCCCGACAAGGCCACCCAGCGGAACGGCCCCCGTCCTTCGCAGAACTGCGGGCGGATGTAGGCAGGCACGAAACCGGGGAAGTCGAAGGCGTTCTGCACGCCCTGGTCGAACGCCACCTGGCGGATGTTGTTGCCGTAATCGACGGTGTGCACGCCCATGGCGTGGAAATCGAGCATGGCCTGCACGTGGGCGGCGCAGGAATCGGCGGCCGCCACCGTCAGGCGCGCGTGGCGCTGCGGGTCCTGCTGCGCCGCCTTCCAGTCCGACACGCTCCAGCCGCGCGGCAGATAGCCGTTGACCAGGTCGTGCGCGGAAGTCTGGTCCGTCACCAGGTCCGGCACCAGCCCGCCCGCCTTCGCGCGGCGCACCAGTTCCGGCAGCACTTCGGCCGCGTTGCCCAGCAAGCCGATGGAGATCGCTTCCTTGCGCTGCGTGTGGTATTTGACCAGTTCCAGGGCTTCATCCAGGCTGGCTGCCTGCTTGTCCAGGTAGCGCGTGCGCAAGCGGAAGTCGATGCTGCTTTGCTGGCATTCGATGTTGAGCGAGACGGCGCCCGCCATGGTGGCGGCCAGCGGCTGCGCGCCGCCCATGCCGCCCAGGCCCGCCGTCAAAATCCAGCGTCCGCCCCAGTCGCCGCCGAAATGCTGGCGGCCCGCTTCGGCGAAGGTTTCATACGTGCCCTGCACGATGCCCTGCGTGCCGATGTAGATCCAGCTGCCGGCCGTCATCTGGCCGTACATGAACAGGCCTTGCCGATCGAGTTCGTTGAAGTGTTCCCAGTTCGCCCATTTCGGCACCAGGTTGGAATTGGCGATCAATACGCGCGGCGCGTCCGCGTGGGTCCGGAACACGCCCACCGGCTTGCCGGACTGGATCAGCAAGGTCTGGTCGTCTTCCAGTTCGCGCAAGGAGGCGAGGATCTGGTCGAAGCAGGCCCAGTTGCGGGCGGCGCGGCCGATGCCGCCGTAGACGACCAGGTGCTGCGGATTTTCCGCCACTTCCGGGTCCAGGTTGTTTTGCAACATGCGGTAGGCCGCCTCGGCCTGCCAACTCTTGCAAGCCATGGCCGTGCCGCGCGGGGCGCGGATGACACGGCTGGCATCAAAGCGTGGATCGTTGTCCATTGTGCTGTTCATGCTGTCTCCTCGTAGGGTGCGAGCGGGCGTATCTAGCCTGATACCTGGCCCGCTCTTGTACATCCAGCATAGGTTGTCTATACAACCAAGTCAACAGGTTTTTGTAAACGTAAACTGCCTATTTTTTCTCGAACACGCGCTTGCCCGCCACCCACGTCTGCAGCACCTGCGTCTTGCCGATGGCCTTTGGTTCCACGCTGAACAGGTCCTGGTCGACGACGATGAAATCGGCCCATTTTCCCGCTTCCAGGGTGCCGATGACCTTTTCCTGGTGCGCCGCCCAAGCCGCGTCCAGGGTGAAGCAGCGCAGCGCTTCCGTCACCGTCATGGCCTGCTGCGGATACCAGCCGCCGGCCGGGAAGCCTTCGCTGTTCTGCCGCGTGACGGCCGCGTGGATGCCCTCGAACGGGTTCGGCGATTCGATGGGAAAATCCGAACCGCAGGCGATGCGCGAACCCTGCTTGAGGAAGGTGCGCCACGCATACGCGCCCTTGATGCGCTCGTGGCCCACGCGCTGCTCCGCCATATTCTGGTCGGAGGTAGCGTGCGTGGGCTGCATCGAGGGCACGATGCCCAAAGTCTTGAAGCGGGGGATATCGGATAACTGCACCACCTGCGCGTGCTCCATGCGGTGGCGCAGGCCCACGCTGCGGTATTGCGCGGTCAAGGCTGCATAGCCGTCGAGGATCTGATGGTTGCCCGCATCGCCGATGGCGTGCACGTTGACCTGGTAGCCGGCGCGCATGGCCTTTTCCATCTTCGCGCGCATGGCGGCGTCCGGGTAGAACAGCAGGCCGCGTGTGCTCGGATCGTCGCTGTACGGCGCCAACAGGGCCGCGCCGCGGCTGCCCAGGGCGCCGTCGGACAGCAGTTTGACGGCGCGCAAGGCATACATGTCGCGCGCGTAGCTGTTCAATGGACCATTTTTCGACAGCGCGTCGAAGTCTTCCGTCGTGTCAAAAATCATGCCGTACACGCGCACCGTCAGCTTGCCGTGGTCCGCGTAATCGCGGAACAGGCTGTCCTGCATCTGGCCGATGCCCGCATCGTGCACGCTGGTCAGGCCCACTTGCGACAGCTGCGCCAGCGCGCCATCGAGGGCGGCGCGGTTTTCCGCGTCGCCCGGCTTGGGCAGCACGGCATCCATCAAGTCCATGGCGCTGTCGACCAGCACGCCGGTGGCATTGCCGTCCGCGTCGCGGACTATCTTGCCGCCGGCCGGATCCGGTGTGGCGCGCGTGATGCCGGCCAGCCCCAGCGCACGGCTGTTGGCCCAGCCCGCGTGGCCGTCGACCCGGCGCAGCCACACGGGCCGCGCGCTTTCCGCCGCATCGAGTTCTGCTGCCGTGGGAAAGCGTCCCAGCTTCCAGATTTCCTGGTTCCAGCCATTGCCGACCACCCAGCTGCGCTCGGGATGCGCGCGAGCGAAGTCGCCCACGGCCTGCACGGCGGCCGGCAGCGACGCAGAACCGTACAGCATCACGCCGCTGGCGATCGTGCCCAGGCCGAACACGTGGCCATGCGCGTCGATCAGGCCAGGCAGCACGGTTTTTCCCTGCACGTCGACGTGCAGGGCGCCCTTGGCCGCCTTGCGTTTCACCTGCGCGGCACTGCCGACGGCGAGCAGCTTGCCTGCGTCGTCAAACGCCAGCGCCGTGAAGCGCACCACCTTGCCGGCAGCATTGAGCGTGTAGCCGTTGGCATTGTCGATGACGGTATCGGCACGGGCGTGGGGCAGGGCGAAGGCGCCCAGGCAGGCGAGCGTGAGCAGGTTGCGGCGCAGGGTCGGCATTTCCATCTCTAGGTCTTTTAGTCGTTAGCAAAAAGACGAGTGTATAGAAATTGGCAAAATGGTCAATCAGGCAGCGCGGGGCGGTCGTACCATCAGCCAGTAGTCGCAGCCCGTGACGGCTTCCGCATACCGCCCTGCCACCACGAAGCCCAGGCGGGCATAGAACGGCAGGCTGCGCTCGTTGTAGGTCTCCAGGAAGCACGCGGCGCCGGCCGCATCGACGGCCGCCAGGCCCGGCGCCAGCACGGACGCGCCCAGCCCCTGCCCTTGCGCGGCGGGAGCGATGCCGGCGATCGACAGATACCACGCATCCTGCAGACCATGCGGCGCCAGCGCGTGCTCCATGTTTTCCACGATGGCCGTGAAATGCGCGAAGCCGCGCTCTCCCAGCAAGTCGCGCAAGGCGGCTTCGCGCTGCGCATAGGCGGCCTGGCGCACGGCTGGCGGCGTATCCGTCGTCCAGATGGCGGCGCCATTGCCCGCCGCATCGGCCAGGTCGACGCGTCCCGCCTGCTCGCCCTCGGCCAGCGCCAGCGCGAAATAGGTTTCCAGCATGGCCAGCCGCGCCGCCGCGTCATCGCCGCACGCCACCGTGACGGTGCGGTAGAACGGATCGCCGGCCAGGGCGGCGGCCAGGCTGCGGGCGGTGCGGGAAGCTGCGGTGCGGGAGGGGCTGGACATGGTTCTCTTTCTGTTCATGGAAACGCCCGGCATCTTAACGCAAGCGCGCAGGCCTTGCGCCCGGTCAATACCCGCATCGCGGCGCGGGCCTATCCGATCCCACATCGCGCTACTCGGCAGATTTTTGCCTGCTCACAGCACCTTCCGGGGGATTTCACGGCGTTCAACTGACAAACGAAATGCCTGTGCCCCCGAAGAAAAGTCACGACAGGGTATGCATCCTCAAGAAACCGGTCACAGCACTCAAGGCTTGGGAGGCGCCACTTGACTCGAGTCCTCCCCCCGCTTCGCCGGCGCCCTGAACCATTCTTCCGGCGGCACCACGTGCGACTCTTTCGGGTCGTCGATGTAGTGCGGCGAGGTGATTTGCACGTCGAATTCGTTGAAGACGTCGATGATGTTCTGGTGCAAGCGGTTCAGCACTTCGGCGCGCTGGCGGGGGACTTCGGCGCTGGCGTAGGCCACCAGGCGGTATTGCACATAATAATCTTGCAGGGCCAGCTGCATCACGTACGGTTTCGGCGTGGTGGACAGTTCCGTCGTGCGCGACGCGGCCAGTTCCAGCATGGCGTGCACTTGCCGCCACGGCGTGGCGTAGCCGATGGTGACGGTGGAATCGAGCACGAAGCCGCCGCCGGGTTGCGCGCGCGAATAGTTTTTCGTCGTCTGCGACATCACCCACGCGTTCGGCAAAGCCACTTCTTCACCCAGGCCCGTGCGCAGCCGCGTCTCGAACATGCCCACGTCGACCACCGTGCCTTCGCTGTCGCCCACGCGCACATATTCTCCCTTGCGCAGGGCGCGCGTGTACATGAGGATCAGGCCGCTGGCGCCCTGGCCCACGATGCTCGACGCGCCGATCGACACCATCAGGCCCACCAGCACGGACAGGCCCTGGAAGGCGGCCGTATGCGAGCCTGGCAGATACGGATACGCCATGGCCAGCGCGAACAGCCAGATCACCACGCTGGCGATGCGGCGCGTGGGCAGGGCCGTGTCCTTGTCGAGCCAGCCGATCTGCAGTTCCCCGCTTTCCACGCGCTTGAACAGCGAGGCGGCCGTGGCCGCGATCAGGCGCGCAATGGCGAAGATCACGCACACCAGCACCAGTCCCGGCAAGGCGCCGATGATGGCATGGAAGACGTCGGCCGCCACGTCGAACAAGTAGCCGCTCAGGCTTTCGCCCCACGAGCGCGTGTAGGGCAAACGGCCCAGCACGAAGGCGGCCCACAGATACGTGGCCATCAGGCGCAAACCCCACAGCACGGCGCTGAGCAGCTGATACGCAAAGGCGATGTAATGCTCGGCATCGAGCACGCGCACGTTCTTCAGGCGCACGTCGCGCAGGCGCGAGGCCAGCAGGATGCCGCTGCGGCGCTTGGCCCAGTGGTACAGGCGCGTCAGCCCCATCCACACGAGCCAGAACACGAGGGTGGCGGCCGCGCACACGGCGGCCGCGATGGCCAGGTAGCGCCAGCTGCCCTGTTCGCGGTAATCGAGCACGGCCTTGCTCAATTCCTCGGCCGCCGTTTTCGCCACGCTTTCCGTCGTGTCGCCGGCCAGCAAGTTGACGTCGCCGGGCACGACGACGAACAGCTGCACGCCGTCGAGCAGCACTTGCGTGCCTTCGGGAATCGGACGCGTACTCGTCCGCAAGGGGCCGTTCTTGGCCAGCACGCCTTCCAGGCGGCGCTGTGCGCCGATGGCCCGCTCATCGGGCGGATAGCCGGCCAGCGCGGCGCGGAAGACAAATATCTTGCGGTTGGCAAACATCAGCGGCGCCGTCCGGACGGCAGCGGCCTGTGACGGCGCCATGGCGGACGCGGCCTCCGAGACGAGCGCGGACACGCCCTCGTCCGCATGGGCTGCGGGCAGCAGGAAAATGGTCAACAGGTACAACAGGCGGAGCAGCGCGGACATGGCAGAAATGAAAAGTAACAGGAAGGGCCATCATGCCATGTAATCCTGGAAACTCAAGCGCCGCAGCTACCGTTCAGCTCGCATCATGGAAAATGATGCCCAGCGTGTGGCGCAAGCCTGTGCGCAGGCGCGACACGCCGTGGCGCATGTTCACGCGGTAACTGCCGCGCGTGCCATTGACGGGACGCTGCGCCACGGGAAAGAGCACGGCGTCGCCCTGCGCCAGCGGCACGACTTCCACGCGCGACTGCATGCGCGGGCGCTGCTCCGTCAGCACGAACTCGCCGCCCGTGAAGTCTTCCTGCGGGCGCGACAGCAGCACGGCCAGTTGCAGCGGAAACACGTGCTCGCCATACAAGTCCTGGTGCAGGCAGTTGTAATCGCCCTCGCGGTAGCGCAGCAGCAAGGGCGTGGGCCGGGTTTGCCCTGCCGCATGGCAGCGCGCAAGAAAGTCCCCGTGCGCCAGGGGAAAGCGCCCATCCAGTCCCATGGCCGCCTGCCAGCGGTTGGCGATGGCCGCCAGCGGGCCGTACAGCTGTTCGCGCAAGGCGGCCACGAGGTCAGGCAATGGATAGGCGAAATACTGGTATTCGCCCTGGCCAAAACCATGGCGCTGCATCACCACCCTGCTGCGGAAATGCGCAGCATCGTCATACCGGGCCGCCAGCGCGGCGCAGGCGTCCGCGTCCAGCAAGCCCGGCACGACGGCGCAACCGTATTGATTCAGATCATCTTCGATCCCGCGCCAGTCCAGCGCCCTCACCGCTCGCCCTCGCGCTCGAGCAGCGCCTGCTTGCGCTCCACGCCCCAGCGGTAGCCGGACAGCGCGCCATCGTTGCGCACCACGCGGTGGCAGGGGATGGCGACGGCCAGCGCATTGGCCGCGCAGGCGCCCGCCACGGCCCGCGCGCCTTTCGGGGCGCCGATGCGCCTGGCCAGCTCGGCATAGCTGACCGTGCTGCCGGCAGGAATCTCGCGCAAGGCTTGCCACACGCGCTGCTGGAACACGGTGCCGCGCACGTCGAGCGGCAAGTCCAGGCCCAGGCCCGGCGCCTCGACCAGGCCCACCACCTGCGCCACCGTCCGTTCGTACTCGGGCTCGGCGCCGCGCAGCTCGGCGCGGGGAAAGCGGTCCTGCAAGTCGCGCAGCAGCACGTCCGGGTCGTCGTCGATCAGAATCGCGCAGATGCCCTTGTCCGTGCTGGCCACGAGGATGGCGCCCAGCGAGCAGGCGCCGATGGCGAAACGGATCACGGCGCCGCTGCCGCCATCGCGAAACGCGCCCGGCGTCATGCCCAGCAAGCCGGGCGTGGCCGCATACAGGCGGCCGCTGGAATTGAAACCGGCCGCATATAAGGTTTCCGTGACATTCGCCGCGCCCTGCAAGCCGGCCTTGAGGCGCTCGCCGCGCCGCGCCGCCGCATAGGCTTTCGGCGTGATGCCCGTGTGCGCCTTGAAGACGCGGTGAAAATGAAAACGGCTCAGGCCGGCTGCCTGCGCCAGGCTGTCCAGGTCAGGCAGCTCGTCGCTGGCGTCGATCAGGCGGCAGATATCGGCCACGAGGGCCGCCTGGCGCTGGGCCAGCGGCGGCAGGTTGGGCTTGCAGCGCAGGCAGGGACGAAAGCCGGCCGCCTCCGCCTGCTCGCAGCTGGCGTGGAAAGCCACGTTGCGGCGCAAGGCGGGGCGCGCGGCGCAGGAAGGGCGGCAATACACGCCCGTCGTGCGCACCGAGTAGTAAAAGACGCCGTCGGCATCGGGCGCGCGCCGCTGCAGGGCATCCCAGCGTTCATCATCGGTCGAGTAAGAGTGTTTCATGGCCAACTCCATGCAAGTCAATAGTAAGTCACCAGCATAGCCAGTCGCCGCGCGCGCCACACTCCGGCGCTTGCTTTTGAATTCGAAAAAAGGCTGGCGGCGGGCATCGTGCTCGGTGCTAAAATCGGCCATCGCGCCTCCAGCCGGCGGCGCGTCCTGCCCGCGCCCCGGAGAAACCGCATTGGACGATCACAATACACAAGAAAATACGCCCATTTTCCAGCGCATCAAGGATTTTCTGCTGGCCGGCATCGCTGCCGGCCGCTGGAAGGAAGGCGACGTGATTCCTTCCGAGCAAGCACTGGTGAAACAATTCGGCGTCTCGCGCATGACCGTCAACCGCGCCGTGCGCGAACTGACGAGCGAACAGGTGCTGACGCGGCGCCAGGGTTCCGGCACCTATGTGGCACAGCAAAAATACCAGGCGACCTTGTTGGAAATCAAGAGTATCGCCGATGAAGTGCGCGCGCGCGGACATATCCACCGCAGCAGCTTGCAATTGCTCGAACGCACCAAGGCGTCGGATTTGCTGGCCAAGCAATTCGGCTTGCCGCCGGAACACCCGCTGTTCCATTCGCTGATCGTGCATTTCGAAAACGGCGTGCCGATCCAGGTGGAAGACCGCTGGGTCAATCCCGAGTGCGCGCCCGACTACATGACGCAGGATTTTTCCAGCATCACGCCAAACGAATACCTGATGGCCGCCGCCCCCCTGCAGGGCGCCACCTACAGCATCGAAGCGCTGTCCGCGCCGCGCGACATCGCCGAAATGCTGGCCATCGACACGAAGCAGGCTTGCCTGGTGCTGCGCCGCCAGACGCGCTCGGGCGGCAAGATCGCCTCGATTGCCACCATGTGGCATCCCGGACACCGCTACCAGTTCGCCGGCAGCTTTAGCTGAGAACACCTGAAAAACCTGCTGCGCGTCGCGCTTTGCGGCCTGTGATGCTCACCGTGCTACAGCACGGTTGCGCTTCTCAGCCACAAAACGCTGCCGCTCGCTACGGTTTTATCAGGCATCTTCCCATCTGGTGGTTCAGTAGCACGATTTCGCGCAAACTTTGTCACAGATTCTCACCAAATCGCGAAAAAAACAGCCATGACGGGGCAAAAAAAACGCCGTTATGGCCGTTTCTGAACTTAACTACTCCGAGTAAATATTCGATGCTATAGTTGCCGCCAGAAAGCGCCGCAGGCGTTTATATGAGCGCGTCTCATGCACTGCCAGCACAGTCCAATCACGCCCCAGAAAGGGATGCATTTGTCGTATTGCAGCCACACGAGTTTCAGCGCACCACGCCCACGGCGCCCTGCGCTGCGCCGGCTCGCTCGTACGATGCTGGCGGCCGGCATGGCGCTGTCGCTGCCGGCGCAGGCGGCGGTCCACGGCATGGCGCCGGCACTGCTGTGGCCGTATGCTGCCGCCAGCGCCACCGCCCTGGCGGGACTGGCTTGCTGGCAAGCCTGGCGCCTGCGGCAACAGCTGCACCGCCTGCTGCTGCCCGCGCATGCGCTGGCCGAACAGGATGCGTGGCAAGCCTTGCGGGGCGCCTCGCTGGCTGGCTGGACCTGGCGGCGCCAGTCCGACCGGCTGCAGTTCGCGCCCCAGTACCAGGACGTGCTGGGCGACAAGAGCGCCAAGCTCGACCAGACATTGAGCGACTGGCTGGCCGAAGTGCACCGGGACGACCGCGCGCGCCTGAGTCTGGCATTTCGCCAGCATCTGGACGGCCAGGCGTCCGGCACCTTCAATTGCGAATTCCGCTTGCGCCACAGCGACGGCCACTGGCGCTGGCTGCTGGCGCGCGGCGCCGTGCTGGCGCGCGCCTCGAATGGCGCCGCCACGCAGGCCAGCGGCATCGTCTGCGATATCAGCGAACGCAAGCAGGACGAGCAAGCGCGCATGCGCTCGATGCTGGAAGCGGCGCCCGAAGCCATGCTGATCGCCGATGTCGAGGGCAAGGTGCATTACGCCAACCAGATCGGCGCGCGCTGCTTCGGCTATCCGCTGGCCGAACTGACGGGCATGTCGCTGGAACAATTGGTACCGGAAAGCACGGCCAGCCAATCCGTGGGCGACCCGCAAGCGCGGCACAGCCTGCCGGGCCGGGTGATGATGGCGCGCCGCCGCGACGGCACGCATTTCCCTGCCAAGGTCAGCCTGTCGCCGCTGCGCATGGCAGGCCAGGTGTTTTCCATCGTCTCGCTGCGCGACATGACGCAGCGGCAACGCGCAGAAGAAGCGCTGCACGCCAGTTCGGAACGCTACCGCCTGATCGTGCAGACGGCGGCCGAAGGCATCTGGATGACGGATGCGGACGGCAAGACCACCTTCGTCAACCCGAAGATGGCGCACATGCTCGGGTACACGGTGCAGGAAATGCTGGGACGTCCCCTGCTCGACTTCATGGACCGCGACAGCCAGCTGCTGATGCAGCGCCGCCTGGCCAGCCACGGCAGCTTCGCCAGCCAGCCGGACCAGGTCGACTTCCGCTTCTTCCGCAAGGACTTGTCCAGCCTGTGGGGCTTGCTGTCGAGCACCAGCATCCAGTCGGACAACGGCGAGCCGGGCGGCACCCTGGCGATGATCACCGATATCACCGAGCGGCGCCAGGCGTCGATCGCGCTGTCCAATTCCAGCCAGCGCATGGCCTCCGTCTTCGGCGCCGTGACGAATGGCCTGGTGGTACAGGACAGCCACGGCCACATATTGGAAAGCAATGCCGCCGCCGAGCGCATGCTGGCGGCCAGTCCGGCCGGCAACAGCCTGTGGCAAGCCATCCGCGAAGACGGCTCCGCCTTCGACCAGCGCAGCCATCCCGTGCACATCACCCTGTCGACGGGCGAAGCCATGCGCGACGTGCTGATGGGCGTGAAGCAGCCCGACGGCAGCCTGTCGTGGCTGTCCGTCAATACGGAAGCCATCCGCGATGAATACGGCAAGGTGGGCATGGTGGTGGCCAGCCTGACGGACATCACGTATCACAAGCGCAGCGAGAGCGCCTTGCGCGAGCTCAACGAACACTTGGAAGAACGGGTGGCGCAGCGTACGGAACAGCTCGACCAGGCCAAGCAGGTGGCCGAAGAAGCCAGCCTGGCAAAGGGGCAATTCCTGGCCAACATGAGCCATGAAATCCGCACGCCGATGAATGGCGTGATCGGCATGGCCTACCTGGCCCTCAAGACGGAACTGGAACCGCGCCAGCGCGATTACCTGGAAAAGATCCGCTTTGCCGGCGAACATCTGCTGGGCATCATCGACGACATCCTCGACATCTCGAAAATCGAGGCGGGCAAGCTGGAGATCGAGCGCGTCAACTTCAGTTTCGACCATGTGGTGCAAACCCTGATGACGGTGGTGGCGCCGCGCGCCGCCGGCAAGAACCTGGAACTGCTGTTCGAAATCGACCCGCAACTGCCGGCCGTGCTGGTGGGCGACCCGCTGCGGCTGGGGCAGGTACTGATCAACTACGCCAATAACGCCATCAAGTTCAGCGAACAGGGCAGCATTACCGTGAAAGTGCGCAGGGTGGTGGCCGATGCGAAACACTGCCTGGTGCGCTTTGAAGTGTGCGACCACGGCATCGGCCTGTCGCAGGACGAGATGAGCAAGCTGTTCCAATCCTTCCAGCAAGCCGACACCTCCACCACGCGCGAGTATGGCGGCACGGGCCTGGGCCTGGCCATCTGCAAGCAGCTGGCGCAGCTGATGGGCGGCGACGTGGGCGTCGACAGCCGTCCCGGCGCCGGCAGCACCTTCTGGTTCACGGCCAACCTGGGCATTTCCGACCAGGCGGCGCCAGCCATGCTCGACAGCATGGTGCAGACGGCTGCGGCCATGCGCGCCAGCGCCGACGCGGCCCTGGTCATGCGCACGCTCAAGCATGCGCGCATCCTGCTGGTGGAAGACAACACGTTCAACCAGCAGGTGGCGCTGGAATTGCTGGAAGAAGCGGGCGCCTCCGTCTGCCTGGCCAACAATGGCGAGGAAGCGCTCGACCTGCTGCGCCAGACGCAGTTCGACTGCGTGCTGATGGACGTGCAGATGCCGCTGATGGATGGCTTGCAGGCGACGCGCCATATCCGCGCCGACCCGCAGCTGGCGCACCTGCGCGTGCTGGCCATGACGGCCACGGCCACCAGCGAAGACCGCGTGCGCTGCCTGGACGCGGGCATGGACGATTTCATTTCCAAGCCCATCCAGCCGGCCATGATGTACCAGACCATCGCCAGCTGGCTGCCGGCGCGCGAGACGCCGCCGCCGCCCGCCCGCAGCCGCGCCGCGCCCGCCTTCAAGACCACCCTGGCCGGCGACCCGCAGGTGATCGACCTGTCCATCCTGGCCAAGCTGCTCGGCTACAACCCGGAAAAGGTGCGCAAATTCGCCTTCAAGTTCCTGCAGACCACGCAGGATGGCTTCGGCGACATCGATGCGGCCCTGGCGCGCGGCGACGTGCACCAGGTGCGCGAACTGGGTCACCGCATCAAGTCGTCGGCGCGCACGGTGGGCGCGCTGGGGCTGGCCGAGCTGTGCCACAACCTGGAAACCCTGGCGCCGGGCGAACCGGCCGACGAGGCCGAGCGGGCGCGGCACATCGTGGCGCGCCTGTGGCCCCTGCTGGAACAGATTACCGAACAAATCATGAACAACACCAGCTTTGCCAATGACGATTAGCTACCGCCAATTGGGTTGCGGCAAGGTATCGGCATCGACAGCGATGCAGCATATCCATAGAAAGACATGACGATGAATACAGTATCAAACCAAGCAGTCCGCGAACAGAATGAAGCAGGCCTGGCACCGTTGCGCGTGCTGCTGCTGGATGACGACGTTTTCATGCTCGACGTGCTCAGCGACATGCTCGAGCAAATGGGCCCGTTCGACATCCGCTGCGAGTCGCACAGCGAACAGGCGCTGGCCACCCTGAAGCAGCACCAGCCCGACCTGCTGATCTGCGACCTGTCCATGCCCGACATCGACGGCATCGAATTCCTGCGCATGGCGGCGGACAATGGCTTCCGCGGCGGCGTGGTCCTGCTGTCGGGCCTGCACTCGGCCGTGCGCCTGGCGGCCGAACGCCTGGCCGTGGCCAATGGCCTGCATATATTGGGCACCTTCCGCAAGCCGATGGAAAGCGCGGAATTGCAGCTCATGGTGAACTTGCAACTGCAGCACACGGCCCGCCTGGCCAGCGTCCAAGCCTGAGCGTGGAGGCTGGCCGCAAGGACGGACACGGCGCTGCGGGCCAGCAGGCATGCGGCTTTGCCGCCATGCCGGCACGCGCGGGGACGATCTGCCGCAAGTTTTTCTGCAATAATCGCCACGCTTTGAAAAAATGGGTTATTATTTCAGCCATCCCCGCCTGCATACCTCTGGTCGCACCTTCCAAGAACATTGAATTTGTGCCCATTGCCCCCATCTTCTAACTGCATTCCAGGAAGCATGGATGGCGAACCAGCGTATGGTTAATTCCAGGCATTATTGATCCCACCCTCATTTGAGGAAAATATGAGCGAATATATCAAACACATTAGCGATGCATCTTTTGAAGCAGACGTCCTGAAATCCGAAGTGCCAGTACTGGTCGACTTCTGGGCAGAATGGTGCGGTCCCTGCAAGGCCATCGCCCCGATCCTGGAAGAAGTGGCCAAGGAATATGCGGGCCGCATCGTGATCGCCAAGATGGACGTGGACGCCAACCAGGCTGTTCCTGCCAAGTTCGGCATCCGCGGCATCCCGACCCTGATCCTGTTCAAGGATGGTGTTGCAGCTGCTCAAAAAGTGGGCGCCATGGCCAAGGGCCAGTTGACCACTTTCGTCGACAGCAACATTTAATGTATGATGGGCAGCGCTGCGCCCGCAGCGCCGCCTGATTGGACACACCGGAAAGCGGCTTTGCTACCATTCATGCAAAACCTTCCCGAATAATTAATCAAGCCACGCAGTCCCCTCCCCTACCTTTACATCCCGTCTCGGGACACTCAACACATATGCATTTATCCGAACTAAAGGCCCTACACGTATCCGCCCTGCTTGAGATGGCGATCGGTCTTGACATTGACAACGCAGCCCGCTTGCGCAAACAGGAGCTGATGTTCGCTATCCTGAAGAAACGCGCCAAGTCCGGCGAACAGATTTTTGGCGATGGCGCCCTGGAAGTGCTGCCTGACGGCTTCGGCTTCCTGCGCTCGCCCGACGCCAGCTACATGGCGTCCACCGACGACATTTACATCTCCCCTTCGCAAATCCGCCGCTTCAATCTGCACACCGGCGATTCGATCGAAGGCGAGGTACGGACCCCGAAAGATGGCGAACGCTATTTCGCACTGGTCAAAGTAGACAAGGTCAACGGCGAATCGCCGGAAGCCTCGAAGCACCGCATCCTGTTTGAAAACCTGACGCCGCTGCACCCGAACGAGCCGCTGCGCCTGGAACGTGAAATGAATGGCCAGGAAAACATCACCGGCCGCATCATCGACCTGATCGCCCCGATCGGCAAAGGCCAGCGCGGCTTGCTGGTGGCATCGCCGAAATCCGGCAAATCCGTGATCCTGCAGCACATCGCGCATGCGATCACGGCAAACCACCCCGATATCACGCTGATCGTGCTGCTGATCGACGAACGTCCGGAAGAAGTTACCGAAATGCAACGCTCCGTGCGCGGTGAAGTCGTCGCCTCGACCTTCGACGAGCCGGCCACGCGCCACGTGCAAGTGGCCGAGATGGTGCTGGAAAAAGCCAAGCGCCTGGTGGAAATGAAAAAAGACGTGGTGATCCTGCTCGACTCGATCACCCGCCTGGCCCGCGCCTACAACACCGTGATCCCTGCCTCGGGCAAGGTGCTGACCGGCGGTGTCGACGCGAACGCGCTGCAACGTCCAAAACGCTTCTTCGGCGCCGCGCGCAATATCGAAGAAGGCGGCTCGCTGACCATCATCGCCACGGCGCTGATCGAAACGGGTTCGCGCATGGATGACGTGATCTTTGAAGAATTCAAGGGTACCGGCAACATGGAAGTCCACCTGGAACGCCGCCTGGCCGAAAAACGTGTCTATCCGGCAATTAACCTGAACAAATCGGGTACCCGCCGCGAAGAACTGCTGATCAAGCCGAACGAGCTGCAAAAAATCTGGATCCTGCGCAAGTTGCTGTACTCGATGGACGAGATCGAGGCGATGGAGTTCATTCTGGACAAGATGAAAGCCACGAAGAACAACGCAGAGTTCTTCGACATGATGCGCCGCGGTGGCTGATTTGCGGGGTCAGACCCGACGGGTCTGACCCCAGCCCTCCGTTGAACATCTCGCGAAAGCCGCTCCCTGAGCGGCTTTTTTATTGCCTGCGGCCCGAAAGCGCTATATAATCGACGGTTGCATTATTTTAAACCCTGGCAAGTGATCGGCAATCGGGTCAAGAAGCAAGACGACCGACGAAGTGCTGTTTGGCTACCTACTTAGAGAGAATCCCATGAAAGTCGATACCCATCCAGAATACCGCGAAGTTGTTTTCCACGATCTGTCGTGCGATTTCAAATTCGTTACCCGCTCGACCATCCAAACCCGCGAAAAAATCACCCACGACGGTAAAGAATACCCACTGGTGAAGATCGAGGTTTCGGCTGAATCGCACCCATTCTTCACGGGCAAGCACAAAATCGTCGATACCGCTGGTCGCGTCGAGAAGTTCCGTCAGAAGTTCGGTTCCGTTGGTTCGAAAACCGCAGTCGCAGCAGGCTAATTTTTGCCGCTCTGCGGCAAAGAAGGGCAGCTTCGGCTACCAGAGAAAAGGCAGCTACGGCTGCCTTTTTTGTCTTTGGCCGCTTTACTTTATACTCGCGCATACCCGACGCCATTCGTCGCGTCTTGCCATTTTTTTCTGATACCGACTATCGATGAAGCCAGTCCGCCTTCCCGCCGCTGCCACACTCGCGCTGCCACGATGGGCCTTGTTTGCGCTCGGCCTGCTGTACATCCTGCCTGGCCTGATCGGCCGCGAACCGTGGAAGAACGATGATGCCGCCAGTTTCGGCATCATGTGGACCATGGCGCATGGCGGCCTGAACGACTGGCTGTGGCCCAACGTGGCCGGCCTGTCGGTGCCGGACGAGGGCCCGCTGGCCTTCTGGCTGGGCGCCATCTTCATCAAGCTGTTCGGCTGGATCGACGGCGACGTCTTCGGCGCGCGCATGTCGACCATCGGCATCTTCGTCGTCAGCACCCTGTCCGTCTGGTACACGGCCTTCAACCTGGGCCGCCGCAACGACGCCCAGCCGCTGCGCCTGGCGTTTGGCGGCCACCCGGAGCCCGACGATTTCGGCCGCACCCTGGCCGATGCCGCCGTCCTCATCTATTTAGGCTGCCTGGGCCTGCTGCAGCACAGCCACGACATCACGGCTGAAGCGCTGTATGTTTCCCTGATGGCTTACCTGCTGTACCGCGCCGTGCGCTATATGGAAGGCCCGTCCGTGCGCAATGCGGCCCTGCTGGGCCTGGCGCTGGGCGGCCTGACCCTCACGCGCGGCTGGATCACGCCGGCAGCGCTGAGCATTGCCCTGCTGCTGTGTACCGTATTCCTGCGCCTGCCGCTGCTGCGCAGCGTGCGCCACCTGGCGCTGGCCATCCTGATCGGCGCCGCGCTGACCCTGGTCTGGCTGCTGCCCGGCGAATGGCTGAAGCCATACGGCCATTCGCCGATCCAGGCATGGATGGAGTGGAATTGCCGCCAGTTCAGCGCCCCAAGCCTGAAAAGCGTGCAGTATTTCATGCGTGTCGGCATCTGGTTCTTCTGGCCGGCGTGGCCTTTCGCCGCCTGGGCCGTGTATGCCTGGCGCCGCCAGCACCACGTGCTGCACATCGTCGTGCCGCTGACCTTTGTCGCCATGCTGGCCATCCTGGGTCTGTGCCATCCCGATCCCGACCCCAGCCAGCTGCTGCCCCTGCTGCCGCCGCTGGCCGTGATGGCGGCGTTTGGCTTGCTGACCATGAAACGGGGCGCCATCAACGCCATCGACTGGTTCTCCGTGATGGTGCTGACCATTTGCGCGGCCACGCTGTGGCTGTTCTGGTTCGCCACATTGACGGGCTGGCCGCCGCGCCTGGCCCACAATGCCTTGAAACTGTTGCCTGGATTCAAACCCGAGCTGGACGTGCTGGCCTTTTTCGTGGCCGCCTGCGCCAGCGCGGGCTGGGTGGCGCTGGTGCACTGGCGCATTTCGCGCCAGCCGGCCGTGCTGTGGCGCGCCGTGGTACTGTCGTCCGGCGGCCTGATCCTGATCTGGGTGCTGATCATGACCTTGTTCCTGCCCCAGCTGAACTACAGCAAGAGCTACGCCAGCGTGGCGCACCAGATTTCCGTCCACCTGCCGCCAGGCAGCAAGTGCATCAACAGCAATGTGGGCGCCGCCCAGCGCGCCTCGTTCGCCTACTTCGGCCACTTGCCGTTTGCCAGCGTGGGACAGCAGCAATGCGATGTGTTCCTGTTGCAAGATAGCATCAAGGTTCCCGACAGCAAGGAACAGCTGCCCGAGCACCACGGCGCGGACTGGATCAAGCTGTGGGAAGGACGCCGCCCCACCGATGACGTGGAGCGTTTCCGCCTGTATCAGCGCGTCAGGTAAGCAGCAAAAAACCGGGCCAGTCCCGGTTTTTTTTTGCCCGCCAGACAAACGCCGGCGATGGCAAAAGTGTTGCTTTTAAATATAGTTAATTAACTAAAATGAACTAGAATTGTTTTTTAGATTATAATGATGGCTTGCGCGATGGCGGTGTCTTGCTTTCCCGCCCGATTCGTCCCCTAATTCACTATGAGAGTGTTCATGAAATTATTTTCCACACGCACCTTGCCGCTCATCAGCGCCGCCCTGTTTGCCTTCTCCTTCAGCGCTTCGGCCCAGGCGACCGTGATTGACCTCGGCGTCGCCAACGGCTACTCGGCCTTCATCTTCGGCAATATCGGCAGCAGCGGCTCCAGCGGCTTCACCAGCGTGGGCGGCAGCCTGGCCGCTGGCGGCAATATCTACCTGGACAGCTACAGCGTCGGTACCAACAAGAAAGCCGGCAGCGCCGCCAACACACTGGTCGCCGGTAACAGCCTGAACATCGGCAACGGTACCATCAGCGGCACGGGCGTGTACGGCGTCAGCAATGCCAACGGCACCGTGACGGCGCCATCGTGGTACCCAACGGGCACCTTCAGCAAAGGCAATGCCTCCACCCTGGACTTTGCAGGCGCCAAGCAGCAACTGACGACCCTGTCGGGCGATGTGGCCAAGCTGCAATCGAACGGCACCGTGGTCTCCCAGTACGGCAACATGACCCTGGTAGGCAATGTCAACGCCGACGTCAATATTTTCAATATCGATGCGTCGAACCTGCATAACCTGACCCTGGACCTGTCCTCGCTGAAAAGCACGGCCAGCATCATCATCAACGGCACGGCCACCAACATCACCATGAGCGGCGGCTTCGACAATTTCGGCAGCTTTGCAGACCGCACGCTGTTCAACTTCTCCAACGCCACCACCACCAACCTGAACAACGTTGGCATCAACGGCAGCATCCTGGCGCCGAACGCCGCGTTTTCCGGCTCGGGCAGCATGAACGGCACCCTGGTCGCCAATTCCGTCAGCTCGATCAACTATGGCCACGTTTCCATGAACGGTTCCGGCTTCAACACGGTCAACGTCTCGGCCGTGCCTGAACCAGGCACCTACGCCATGCTGCTGGCCGGCCTGGGCTTGCTGGCATTCATGCGCCGCCGCACGCCAGCGCGCGCACCGCAAGCCGCGATGGCCTAAGCTTCACGCTGGACCAATCAAAAAAACACCGGGCCGCGCGAGCGTCCCGGTGTTTTTTTATGGGCAGCCGAAAAGCCTAGTCCGCGCCCAGCCCCAGATCCGTGGCCACCTGCTTGCGCAGCAAGTATTTCTGGATCTTGCCCGTCACCGTCATGGGGAATTCCTCGACGAAGCGCACATAGCGGGGAATCTTGTAATAGGCGATCTGGCCATCGCAGAAGGCGCGGATGTCCTCGCTGGTAGCCTGCGTGCCCGGACGCAAGATAATGCAGGCACACAACTCTTCACCATACTTGGCATCGGGCACCCCCACGCATTGCACGTCGAGCACGCTGGGGTGGCGGTACAGGAATTCTTCCACCTCGCGCGGGTAGATGTTTTCGCCGCCGCGGATGACCATGTCTTTCGAGCGTCCCACGATGCTGCAAAAACCGTTGGCGTCGATCACGGCCAGGTCGCCCGTGTGCATCCAGCGCGCCGTATCGATGGCTTCCGCCGTCTTTTCCGCGTCGCCCCAGTAACCCTGCATCACGGAATAGCCGCGCGTGAGCAATTCGCCCTTTTCGCCGCGCGGCACGATGCGCCCTTCCGCATCGACGATTTTCACTTCCAGGTGCGGGTGCACGCGGCCGATGGACGAGACGCGCATTTCGCGCGGGTCTTCGATTGCCGTCTGGAAGCTGACGGGCGAGGTTTCCGTCATGCCATACGCAATGGTAATTTCCGCCATGTGCATCAGCTCGATAACCCTCGTCATGACTTCCATCGGGCAGGGCGAACCGGCCATGATGCCCGTGCGCAAATTCGACAGATCGTATTGCTTGAAATCAGGATGATCGAGGATGGCGATGAACATGGTCGGCACGCCGTGCAAGCCCGTGCAGCGTTCGGCCTGCACTGTCTCGAGCACGGCTTTCGGATCGAAGCCTTCGCCGGGAAACACCATGGCCGCGCCATGCGTGACGCAGGCCAGGTTGCCCAGCACCATGCCGAAACAGTGGTACAGGGGCACGGGAATGCACAAGCGGTCCTGTTGCGTGAGGCGCATCGCTTCGCCGATGAAAAAGCCGTTATTCAGGATATTGTGGTGCGTCAAGGTGGCGCCCTTGGGCGCGCCCGTGGTGCCGGACGTGAACTGAATGTTGACGGCATCGTCAAACTGCAAGGTAGCGCTCACTTCTGCCAGGTGGGCCAGGTCGGCGTCGGTGATGCCGTCCATCAAGGCATCAAACTGGTGCATGCCGGGCGTGGCGGCCGTGCCCATGCGGATGACGTGGCGCAATTGCGGCAGGCGCGGCGATTGCAGGGCGCCGGCGCGCGCACGGGCGATTTCCGGCACCACGTCCTGCACGATGGCCAGGTAGTCGCTGGACTTGAAGCTGGGCGACAAAATCAGCGCGCTGCATTGCACCTTGTCGAGCACGTATTCGAGTTCCGAACGCCGGTAGGCGGGATTGATGTTGACCATGATCAAGCCGGCTTTCGCCGTGGCAAACTGCGTGAGCACCCACTCGGCGCAGTTCTGCGACCAGATGCCGACCCGGTCGCCCGGCTGCAGGCCCAGCTTCAGCAAGCCGGCGGCCAGGCGGTGCACGCGTTGCTGGAATTCCAGATACGTCCAGCGCACGTCCTGGTGCGCCACGATCAGCGCATCGTGCTGGCCATAGCGGGCGGCGATGCCGTCGAGGTAAGCGCCTATCGTTTCGCCGATCAACGGCGTCTCGTGGGCGCCGTGTACATAACTCATTGCTTGCATGCTGTCTCCAGGGTAATGGCGCGACGCGCTCTTCTTATGGTCATCGACTACAAAAATTATAGCCGCAACCGCCCCCACCCTGCACCGGCTTGCTGTAATGTGCAGACCGGCACACACGATACCCACGGCAACTGACGGCACCATGACAGGCAACACGCAGCACCCGCCCGAACAGGGCTTTATCCTGACCCGCCACTGGCGCGACACCAGCGCCGGCACGGAGGTCGATTTCTGGCTGGCAACAGATGCCGGGCCCCGCCACGTGCGCCTGCCCGTGCAGACGGCCGTCGCCTTCATTCCCATGGAGCAGCGCGAACAGGCGGAACTGCTGCTGCGCGGCGAACGCCATGCCGAACTGCGCCCCCTGTCGCTGTCCGATTTTCACCACCGTCCCGTGCTGGGCTTGTATTGCAAGCAATACCGGCACTTGCTGAAGCTGGAAAAGCAATTGCGCGCGCATGGCGTCGACGTGTACGAAGCCGACATCCGCCCGCCCGAGCGCTACCTGATGGAACGCTTCATTACGGCGCCGGTGGCATTTGACGGCGCCATCGCGGGCGAGAACGTCCATCTGAAACCCGCTGCCGGCTACCGTCCCGCATTAAAACTGGTGTCGCTCGATATCGAAACGACGGCCCACGGCGAACTGTATTCGCTGGCGCTGGAAGGCTGCGGCCAGCGCCAGGTCTACATGCTGGGGCCGCCAAACGGCGTCGACGGGGAACGCGATTTCGACCTCGAATACTGCGACTCGCGCGCGCAGATCCTCGAGCGCCTGAACACGTGGATGGAACGCCACGATCCCGACGCCATCATCGGCTGGAACCTGGTGCAGTTCGACTTGCGCGTGCTCAAGCAACATGCCGAGCGCTATCAAGTGCCCCTGCGGCTGGGACGTGGCAGCGCCGTCATGGAATGGCGCGAGCATGGCGGCAAGCAGGAACACTATTTTGCCGCTGCCGCGGGACGGCTGATCATCGACGGCATCGAAGCGCTGAAGTCGGCCACGTGGAATTTCTCCTCGTTCAGCCTGGAAAACGTGGCGCAGACCTTGTTGGGCGAAGGCAAGTCCATCGACAATCCGTACCAGCGCATGGCCGAGATCGACCGGCGCTTCCGCGAAGACAAGCCGGCCCTGGCCCGCTACAACCTCAAGGATTGCGAACTGGTCACGCGCATCTTTGCGAAAACCGAATTGCTGACCTTTTTGCTGGAACGGGCCAGCGTGACGGGCCTGGCGGCCGACCGCAGCGGCGGTTCCGTGGCCGCCTTCGAACACCTGTACTTGCCGCTGATGCACCGGCAAGGCTACGTGGCGCCCAACCTGGGCGACGTCTCGGGCGAAAACAGCCCGGGCGGCTTCGTCATGGATTCGCAGTCCGGCCTGTACGATTCCGTGCTCGTGCTCGACTATAAAAGCCTGTACCCGTCCATCATCCGCACTTTCCTCATCGACCCCGTGGGCCTGGTCGTGGGCACCAGCGGCGACGAGGCCCATACCGTGCCTGGCTACCGGGGCGCGCAGTTTTCGCGCGTCAAACACTGCCTGCCCGCCATCGTGCAACAGGTGTGGCAGGGGCGCGAGGCGGCCAAGCGCGAGCGCAACGCACCGCTGTCGCAAGCCTTGAAAATCATCATGAACGCGTTTTACGGCGTGCTGGGCTCCAGCGGCTGCCGCTTCTTCGACCCGCGCCTGGCCTCGTCGATCACCCTGCGCGGCCACGACATCATGCACCGCACGCGCGAACTGATCACCGAGCAGGGCTACCAGGTGATCTACGGCGACACGGACTCCACCTTCGTGTGGCTCAGGACAGCGCATACGGATGACGAGGCGGGCAAGATCGGCCGCGCCCTGGTGGCGCACGTCAACGCCTGGTGGGACGCGCATCTGCGCGCAGAGTTTGGCCTCGACAATGCGCTGGAACTGGAATTCGAGACGCATTACCGGCGTTTCCTGATGCCTACCATCCGCGGCTCGGAAGAAGGCAGCAAGAAGCGCTACGCGGGCCTGGTGGGCAAGCCCGACGGCAGCGAAGAGATGGTCTACAAGGGCCTGGAAACGGTGCGCAGCGACTGGACGCCGCTGGCGCAGCAATTCCAGCAGGATCTATATAGGCGCATCTTCCAGCGCAGCGCCTACCAGGACTATGTGCGCGACTATGTGGCGCGCACGGTGCGCGGCGAATTCGACGCTTTATTGGTCTACCGCAAGCGCCTGCGCCGCCCCCTCGACGATTACCAGCGCAACGTGCCGCCCCACGTGCGCGCGGCGCGCACGGCCGACGCCTACAACCTGGCGCAGGGGCGGCCGCTGCAATACCAGAACGGCGGCTGGATCAGCTATGTGATCACGGTGGCGGGGCCGGAACCGCTGGAAACGCAGCGCTCGCCCATCGATTACCACCATTACCTGACGCGCCAGCTGCAACCGGTGGCGGACGCGATACTGCCCTTCCTGGGCGACGATTTTTCGCGCCTGGTGTCCGGGCAGCAGGATTTGTTTTAAATCAATTTTACTGACCAGCATGACCAAGCTGAGGTAATATCGGCGCCTGCCGGGCTTATCTGGCCCTGTCTGCGGGCGTTGTACGCTGCGGCAGCGTAAAATACGCCATGGCGAAAGAATAAGAACTGCACGAAGAAGAAAATGCCATTCCAGACGAGAATCGTTCGCAACAGGATTTTCCACGCTGAAATGGCGCATAATTTCACACTATGTTGAACCAGCGGGCAGCGCGTTTAGCCGTCTGCTCCGCTAATTTTTGAATGAATTGATACCATGACCGAGATCACGTCCTTAAGAGACATCCCGCAAAAAAATATCTTCCGCAAGGGCGACACCTTTGTGCTGTTCGGCGAGCTGTTCGGCCGCGGCTATGTCAATGGCTTGCTGGACGAAGCGCGCAAGGCGGGCATGAATATCGTCGGCATGACGGTGGGCCGCCGCGATGAAAACATGGCGCTGCGCCCGCTGAACGCGGAAGAGCTGGCCGAAGCCGAAGCCAACCTGGGCGGCCGCATCATCAATGTGCCGCTGATGGCCGGTTTCGACCTGGACGCGCCGGCCGGTGAGCCGACCCCGACGGCCCTGCTGGCCGACATGACCCTGAAAAGCTGGCAGGAAGACAAACTGGACTGGGCGCAGATCGAACGCTGCCGCGAAGCCGGCATCGCCCGCTTCAGCGCTTCCGTGGCGAAAGCCATGGCCGAGCTGGACAGCCTGATTCCTGACGGCAGCAATGTGTATTTCGCCCACACCATGGCCGGCGGCATTCCGAAAGTCAAAGTCTTCCTGGCCATCGCCAACCGCATCTACAAAGGCCGCGGCGAGCGCTTCATGTCCTCGCGCGCCCTGCTCGACAGCGACCTGGGCAAGCTGATCCTGATGAACTTCGACGAAGTCACGGCCAACACCCTGCAGCACCTGATCGACGGCAGCGCCGCCATCCGCGCCCGCATCGAGCAAACGGGCGGCCAGGTGCGCTACAGCGCCTACGGCTACCACGGCACGGAGATCTTGATCGACGGCAAATACCAGTGGCAAACGTACAGCAACTACACGCAAGGCCTGGCCAAGATGCGCCTGGAAAACGTGGCCAAGGCCGCGTGGGAAAAAGGCATCAAGGCGACCGTCTTCAACTGCCCGGAAATCCGCACGAATTCGTCCGACATCTTCGTGGGCGTGGAACTGTCGCTGTTCCCCCTGCTCGACGCGCTGAAAAAAGAAGGCGGCGCGGCCTGGGCCGAAGAACAGTGGAAAATCTGCCAGGGCTTGCTGGAAGACGGCGTCTCGCTGCAAGATTTGCTCGACCGTATCGCTGCCTACAATGGCGACGCCACCAGCGTGCAATTCCGCAACTTCGCCGCCTGGCCGATGGACAACACCCCGGAACTGGCCGAAGTCATGATCGGTACCTCGGACGACATCACCAAACTGCACAAGGACCGCAAGGAACTGATCA
Organism: Janthinobacterium violaceinigrum; assembly: GCF_009208555.1. GTDB lineage: Bacteria > Pseudomonadota > Gammaproteobacteria > Burkholderiales > Burkholderiaceae_D > Janthinobacterium > Janthinobacterium violaceinigrum. Next base: position 154,505 of record NZ_WFLI01000012.1, read on the forward strand.
CAGACCACCTGAGCTCGCTCGTACTGGAAGGCACGGGCCCGCTGATGTTCCACGCCATGTCGGAACCGCAAGCGCCCGTCGTCTGGCTGAACCACGACATCATCGCGCGCCAGCTGAACTCCGTGCATAACTGATTCAGCATCGCCGCAGCCTGACCACGCCGTCCCCGGTTCGCGCCCGGGACGGCGTTTTTCATGCCAGGGCAGCGCCCGATAAATGGGCTAAACCGTTTGCAAAGCAAAAAACTTGCCGGATCACGATAAATCAGTGATAATGCGTCTCGCGTTGCCGGGATGGCGGAATAGGTAGACGCACGGGACTCAAAATCCCGCGCTGGAAACAGCGTGCCGGTTCGATTCCGGCTCCCGGCACCACCAGACATCGCAGCACTGAAAAACAACCACTCATCCTCAGGATCGGGTGGTTTTTTTTCGCCTGATTTTCCGCACTTTCGCCGCCCCCTGCGTGTCACAAGCGTACCCTACGCACCCGACTTGCTAGTCACCTTCCCGCGCCACCGGCAGCGCAGGCCCGGCAAACGGCAGAAATGGGGTATTTCATGCTGTCAAGAAAATCTTGCATTGCGATAAAAACATGTGGCGCAAAAGTAAATTAATTTAAAGCCAATATTTCATTTCACTTGTGCAAGCGGCATACTAGCGCCTCAGGCAATCGCCCACGTTCCGGCTCACGCCTGGGCACGCAAGCCGCCGCCATGCCTCGACGCACAGGATGCATTGTTGAATGTCCATTAATTTTTCGATCTTACCTTCCGGTGCCTATGAACTCCCTCTCTGAACTTGCGTCCGCCACGAAGCAAAATGACTTTGCCTATTTTCGGGAACTCAATGCGCGGCTGGGAACCCTCAAGGCGGCCAACTATGACGTGGCGTCAAAATGCAATTTGCGCTGCGAGGGTTGCCTGTTCTTCGAGGGCGAGGAAAACGAAGGACACGAAGACAGCCGCTCGCTTGCCGAATGGGATGCCCTGTTTGCCGCCGATGCGGCGCGTGGTGTCACGCTGGCCTACATGGCCGGCGCGGAACCCAGCCTGGTGCCCGACAGGCTGCGCGCAGCCCAAAAGTACATCCCGCATGGCATTGTCTTTACCAATGGCACGATACGCTTGCCTGACGATATCTTTTATCGCATCCATATTTCATCCTGGGGTGTCGATGAAATCGGCAGTTCATTGCGCGCCGGCGACGTGCTGACCAAGGCCATGAACAATTACCGCGACGACCCGCGTGCCGTCTGCGTGTTTACCATCACGTCGCTGAATATCAATCAGATCATGATCATGGCAGAGCTTGCCAACAGTCACGGCTTGCCGCTCACCTTCAGCTATTTCAGCCCCACTACCCGCTATCTGGACAAGCTGGAAAACAAGGTGGATAACGACAAGGCGTATTTCCGCATCAGCAGTGCCACGCAAAGCCTGGCCCTGACGCAAGCCGATTTTGCCCATGCACGCGCGGAAATTGTGCGCGCCATGCTGGCCTATCCGGAAACGGTGCAGTATTCGCTCCACTATGACGACTGGGTCACGGGCGACAAGCTCTATGACATCGATCCCGTCACCAAGATCGCCAAAAACTGCGGTTTCCGCGTCACCAAGCAAGTGCATGTGCATGTCGATCATCAACCGGGCAAGGGCAAGTGCTGCAGTTCGAATATCGACTGCAGCAACTGCCGCGCTTATGCGATGGGACAATCGACCTATCTGTCGCGTATCCGCGAAGCCGTCAGGAAACCGGACGAACTCGCCAAATGGATTGAAGTCAGGGAGATCTGGGCCCGTCTGTTCCTGAACGCCGATAAACCGGCCACCGCACACCGGTAATCGAATGAGTTTCACCTCGTATTGGTTTGCCCTGGCCTTCTTGCCGCTATCGGCGTACGCCTACCACCGACTGATTTCAACTCGCCAGCTCCACCTGCTGCTGCCGCTGGGGATTTCGCTGTTTTTTTATTACCTCAATGATGCGCACAACCTGCTGCTGTTTTGCGCGTCGATCGGCGCAAACTGGCTGCTCGCCGGCGCCATTGGCAGGAACCGCGGAAAAAACCGCTACCTGGCGCTGGCGATTGCGGGAAATTTATGTTTCCTCGCCTTGTATAAGTATGCGAAATTCTTCGTCGCGCCCGGCACGGCGATTCCCGCCTTACCGCTGGGCATATCGTATTTCACGTTTACGCAAATCGCCTTCCTGGTCGACACGGCGCGGGGACAGGCCCGCAGCACCAATCCGCTCGAATACGCACTCTTCGTGGCCTGGTTTCCCCACTTGCCTGCCGGCCCCCTGCTGTCGCACAAGGACATGCTGCCGCAATTCCTGGCCGCGCCGGGCACGTCGTCAGCCCTGCATCCGGCGCCGCGCGACTATGCCGTCGGCCTCACCCTGTTCGCCATGGGGCTGTTCAAGAAATCCTGTATTTCTCCCATTTTCCTGCACGCGCAGGGCGACGTTTTCGTGCGCGCGGGACAAGGCGACCCCATCGGCCTCGTCGAGACCTGGATCGCCTGCCTGGGTTTCCTGTTTGAAACGTATTACGATTTTTGCGGCTATTCGGAAATGGCCATGGGCATCAGCCGCATGTTCGGCATCCACCTGCCCGTCAATTTCCATGCCCCCTTCAAGTCGTCCAGCCCTGTCGAATTCTGGACGCGCTGGCATGTGACCCTGGGAGCCTTCATGCGCGACTACCTGTATCGTCCTCTGACCAAAAAACGCCAGGTATGGCGGCATTACGCGGCCCTGTTCGTGGTGATGATGGCTGTCGCCATCTGGCATGGCGCCACCATCCCATTGCTTGTCTTCGGCGTCTATCAGGGCCTGCTCGTCACGGGCAATCACGCCTTGCGGCGCTGGAATCTCGTGTCGCGCAAAGGCGGCAAGCTGCAGCACTGGGCCGGCAGAATCTTCACGCTGGCGGCCATCGGCTTTTCCGTCAGCCTGTGGGCCACGCCTGACTGGCAGGAGGCCAGACATGTCATTCTCGGCTTGCTCGGTGCCGGGCAGGCAGGCGCCTGGCCCGGAGGTTTTTTCGGCATTGCCGCCATCCTCGCCGCCATTGCATTCAACTGGTCTACCCCATCCCTGATCGACCTGGTGGCAAAGGAGCTTCCCGCCTGGAGTGTACAGTTGAAAAAATCCGCTACCAGCAAACTGGCCTGGAAACCCAGCCTGGCATGGGCTGCAGCGGTGGCTCTGGCGCTGTGCCTGACGCTCATCAATCTATCCGGTGTCAAAGAATTCAAATATGCAGGGTTTTAATCAAGAAATGCCCATCGCACGCTTTTTCGCCTGCATTTTTTTCATTGCGGTCGGATGGGTACTCCTTATTGCCGGCTTCGTTTTTAGCGTGGATCCCTATGCCATTTGGCGGCAGCAAAGCCACAAAATCAATGCAGTCATATTGGAGGTTCCATCTGCCAGCCAACGAGGAACGGCTGTATTGCGCAACGCCCTGCTCGCACCTGACATACTGATGCTGGGTTCCTCGCGCTTAAGGCGCGGCTTCAACGAGAGTCTCGCCTCCCGCCTATACGGCAGCAAAGTCCAGGTCGTTGGCATCGATGCCTTGCCGCTGTCGAACGCCAGCGATCTGTTTTTCGCCATCAGCCAACAGGGAAGGATCAAACGGCTGTATTTGGAAGTCAGTTACCTGACATCCAATGCTTGCAAAGCGAAAAATGAGGCCGAACAAAACAAGCTCGACTTCCCATTCGATTATCTTTCGCCTAGGGATGCCGTCAGCCACAGCGTAAAAACACTGAAAAAAAACCTGTTCCCCATGCGCTACAACGAGAACTATTTTGACGCGCAAGGACGTTTTCATGAACATCAGGCTGAAGGACCTACGCGTGCGGAAAGGGTAATCAATGACTCGCGCTTCGACCATATAATCCAGACGAGGATAGATGCTTGCAACGGTCATGCCTTCAATGCCGCCGACGCCAAGAACTTGACAGGCATATTTCAGCAGGCGCAAATCGAAGGGACAGAGGTCATTTTGCTGATTTTACCTGTCACGGCAAAATGGCATACACGCATCCAGCAAGCGGGGCAATCGCCACGAGCGGCGCAATGGAAAACCGGGATAACCGAGCTCGCATCACAATTTCACGTGCCGGTGCTCGATTATGAACAGCGTGGCGACCTGAGCGCCCTCGCTGAAAACAGCAACCACTCCATGCCGATATTTTGGGATGAACTCCATTTTTCCAATCGCCTGGGCGACCATATATTGAACGACATGGCACACGCCAGCCCTGTGACCAGGGTCCCATTCACTCGCCACGACAGCTTAGCGCCCCAGCCTTAACATCAGCCCCGCCTTCACGGCCTCCCACTCCGTATCGATGATGCTGAAACGCACGGAGTTGCGCTTGCGCCCGTCCGGCATGATGCGCTCGTGGCGCACGATGCCTTCCTGGACGGCGCCCAGGCGCGCAATGGCGGCGCGCGATTTTTCGTTCAGCTCGTCGGTGGTCAATTGCACGCGCACGGCCTGCATGGCTTCGAAGGCATGCGTCAGCAGCAGCAATTTCGCTTCCGTGTTCACGCCCGAGCGCTGCACGGAGGCGGCCAGCCAGGTGTGGCCGATTTCCATCTTGCGGTTGATACGGTCGATTTTCCAGAAGCGCGTGCTGCCGACGATGGCGCCCGTGGATTTTTGCACGACGACGAAGGGCATGACGGTGCCCGCACGCCGGCCGTCCAGCGCCGTGGCGATATAGGCGGCCATGGTGGCGGGCCCCGGCACCACGGTGACCGTCATGTTCCACAGTTCGCCATCGGCGGCCGCCTGCAGCAACTGCGGCGCGTGCTCGGTCTGCAGGGGCAGCAGCTCGACCAGTTGGCCGCGCAAGGCGATGTCCGTCGTCTGTTCCATCTCCATCCTCATCTCCATCAATAGCCAAACGGCCGCACGCCAAACAGCACGCCATGCAGCCAGAACGCCAGCAGCAGCCACAGCACACCGCCCGCGCCGATGGCGATCACGGTGCCTTGCGCGGTACCGCCCTCGTACGCCACGCCGGCCGCGCGGTCGCGCTGCACGGCGGCGTACAGATCAAACGATGCCCAGACGAGGAAGCCGCCGAACAGCAGCACGTCGGCCACGTTGCCGTTGGCCAGCAGATGCGCGACGGCCCACAGTTGCGTGCCCAGCAGCATGGGGTGGTGCACCCGGGTCTTGATATGGTTGCGCGGCACATTGGCCGCCGCCAATAAAATCAGCGAGAACAGCATCAGCAGGCCGCTGGCGTGGCGCAAGCCCATGGGCGGCGTCCACAGCACTTGCGGCTGCTGGCGCGCCAGGCCGTAGCCCCAGATGATCAGGCCCAGCCCCACGAACGCCACGAGCGAATACACACCCTTCCAGCGTTTTTCGCCGAGGCGCGCCAGCTGGGCGCTGCGCCAGCCGTCGGCGACGATGCGCACCGAATGCAAACCCAAGAACAGCAGCAAGCCGATTATCAGCACCGTCATCGTCGTCTCCCCAGTCATTGGCAGTTATCGATCATAAACGGCGCCGCGAGCGATGCCGTGCGCGCAGATCAACGTTCTTCGCGATAGTAGTCGCAGCCTTCGAACGTGGTGCGCAGCGCCTGCTGCAGCTGGGCGTAGCGCTCGGGCGTCAAGTTGAAACGCACGTCGATCTGACCGTCGTCGTCCATCTGCATGGCGGCCTCGGCATCCATCTGCACGGACAGGCGGTTCGGATGCAGGATCACGGCGTGCATGTGGCCATACCAGGCAAATTCCTGGCCCCCATATTCGATGTAGGGTTCGTCCATGCCCATGGCCACGTCCTGCTCGTCGTACTCGTCGGCGCGCTGCAGCATCAGGTAGACGGGCTCGCCTTTGCCCGCCGGCGCGGCCAGGGTGGTGATCAGGGCGTCGTCTTCATTAATAATGGACAACTCGGTGGCGGTAAATCCTGCGGACATGGCGTGCTTTCAACAAATGGATGGATGACGCCACCATAGCGCAAAAGCGGCGCGGACAACATAGTGCGCGACGAATAAAGCGTGCCGCCCCGGAAACCCATGGCCGCCTATAATTGCCGCTCCAAACCAGTTCAACAGGAGACCGCCTTGACCGCAGCAACGCCCTACACCACCCGCCTGGCCATTCCCGCCATCGCCACCTACCAGCACCTGCGCGTCGCCGCCGGCCTGAGCGCGAAAACCATGGAAGCCGCCGCCAGGGGCTTGCCGAACTCCCTGTTTGCCGTGCAAGTGCTGCTGGGCGACGAAGTGGTGGGCATGGGCAGGGTCATCGGCGATGGCGGCTGCTTCTTCCAGGTGGTCGATATTGCCGTGCTGCCCGCCCACCAGGGCAAGGGCCTGGGCAAGCTGATCATGCGCGAAATCCGCCAGTTCATCGACAGCGACGTGCCGTCCAGCGCGTATGTCAGCCTGATCGCCGATGGCCAGGCGCAAGACCTGTACGCGCAGTTCGGCTTCCAGCACACGGCGCCCGCCTCCGTCGGCATGGCGCTGAAGCGCTAGGCCCCCGATGCCTGCCTGGCTGCTGTGCGCCATGGCGCTGGCACTGCTGCTGTCGGCCGGCGCCTGGCGCGCCGAGCGCGTGCGGCAGGGGCGCGGGCGCGCGACGC
>NZ_WFLI01000130.1 GCF_009208555.1 Janthinobacterium violaceinigrum
ATGGCGCCGCTGGTGGTCAAAGTCTGGTTGCCGGCAGCATACAGGCTGCCCGTATTGCTCAAGGTATCGAGCGTGCTGCTCAAGTTGGCGCCGGCAAACACGTTGCCTGCGGTATTGTTCAAGTTCGTCACAGTCAGGGTGGCGTTGCCGGCCACAGCTTGCAGTTGGCCCTTGGTATTGTCGATGTCGCCACCGGACAGTTGCAGATGGCTCCCGGCTGCCACCGTGCCTTGCGTATTGTCCAGGCTGCCCACCGTAAGCTCGGCATTCTGCGCCGCCACGATGCGGCCC
>NZ_WFLI01000131.1 GCF_009208555.1 Janthinobacterium violaceinigrum
GGAAAGTGAAAAAGCAATAAGAACCGGCCGCCCTTCCTTGCCGGGAGGGCGGCGGCGCGCGACGCCTGGAAGCCTTCATTGCCCTGGAAACCCTGCCGGTGGCGCCCGCCATCCTGCGCTGACCTTTCCGTTCCTTCCCGCATTCTTTCCCGTTTTCCCGCCTGCCTGATTGCCCACCGGCGCGTGCAAGGCGGCCAGCAAGTCGTCGCGCGACACGCCCAGCGTTTCCGCGGCGCTGTACAGGTACAAGCCGTGACCGGCTTCGTCCTGGATCTTGGCCAGCAGGATCG
>NZ_WFLI01000132.1 GCF_009208555.1 Janthinobacterium violaceinigrum
GCTTGACGGCAACAACGGGTGACGTCAGCACGAACAAGGCGGTGGTGACGACGCCAGGCACATTGAGCATCACGAGCAATGTCACCTTGCACAACACGGAAGGCACGGTGCAGGCAGGCCAGCTCGATTTGCATGTGGCTAATCTGGACAACGCAAAAGGTGCCATCTTGCAGACGGGCACGGGCGACACGCGCATCGTCACCGGCAGTCTGGACAATACAGCGGGCCGCATTGCCGTCAACAGCAATGACTTGAACATCGATGCGGCCACGCTGGCGAACCGCGATGG
>NZ_WFLI01000133.1 GCF_009208555.1 Janthinobacterium violaceinigrum
GCGCGGCCAGCGCTTGTGTCGTGCTGATCGTCAGGTCGCCTGCCGTGCCCAGTTTGCCATCAGCCTGCATGCCGGCGCCAAGCAGGCTGCTTGCGCTGCTGTCGAGGGTTTTCGCCGTCAGGCTGGTGTTGCCCTGCGCCGCGATGACGCCCGTGTTGACGATGGCGCCGCTGGTGGTCAAAGTCTGGTTGCCGGCAGCATACAGGCTGCCCGTATTGCTCAAGGTATCGAGCGTGCTGCTCAAGTTGGCGCCGGCAAACACGTTGCCTGCGGTATTGTTCAAGTTCG
>NZ_WFLI01000134.1 GCF_009208555.1 Janthinobacterium violaceinigrum
ACCTGGAAGCGGGCGTCAAGGCCAGGATCAACAACAACACGCATGTCAATGCCGCCGTGTTCCAGCCGGTATTGATGTTGTTGCCGGCCGTTGCCACCTGAACGAGGACTTGCTGGAGTTCCTGCGCACCTGAAACGGGGCGGGCGCCATGGGATTGGGGCGCCCGCCGTTTCTGTTGCCGTGTAGAACAGGCGCGGGCGGCACATTGTTGTGTATCGTTTAATGTTGGCAAAATCACGCGCCAAATGCGTGCGGATCGATACCCATCCAGAATACCGCGAAGTTG
>NZ_WFLI01000135.1 GCF_009208555.1 Janthinobacterium violaceinigrum
TTGGGCTTACGGCGTGGAGGCTTTTCACCCCCATTATCGCTACTCATGTCAGCATTCGCACTTCTGATACCTCCAGCATCCTTTACAAGACACCTTCGCAGGCTTACAGAACGCTCTCCTACCATATTGATTCCAGTGATAAATCACAGAAAAAATATCCGCAGCTTCGGTGACTGGCTTAGCCCCGTTACATCTTCCGCGCAGGACGACTCGATCAGTGAGCTATTACGCTTTCTTTAAATGATGGCTGCTTCTAAGCCAACATCCTGACTGTTTTAGCC
>NZ_WFLI01000136.1 GCF_009208555.1 Janthinobacterium violaceinigrum
GGGCGGCACGGCCGCGCGCATCTTCGCCGGCGTGCAGTACACGGTGGGCGGCAAGACGGGGACGGCGCAGGTGGTGGGCATCAAGAAAAACGAGAAGTACAATGCCAAGCTGCTGGCCGAACGCCCCATGGCCGGCAGCGACGCGGGCGAAGCCAAGGCCGACACGGCCATCTACGACCGCGAATCGATCAGCTGGTGCTGCAATTCGCGCGGCGTGTACAGCGGTTCAATGAAAAACGGCTTGTCGGACTGCACGACGAAATCGATCCACGAACCGGGC
>NZ_WFLI01000137.1 GCF_009208555.1 Janthinobacterium violaceinigrum
AGCGACATGAGAACACCGATCAGCGCCCTCATTGCGAAAACCCCTGTCAAATCCTGTTTGACGGGTTTTTCGTTTTCAGCCACCGTCTGATTGAAACCAAATCAGACTAGCGCCTAACCGCATCTGTGTGTTTGATCATGCATGTGGCTGGGGCGATCCTTCGGCCGTACTGGCCGGCGGCAGCGCCGTCACGCGTTCCAGGTCATAGCATCCGCTGATGCCATCCAGCCAGATGACGGCGGTGTGGCCGCCTCGAAGCGCAGCATCTGCTGGGCCAGG
>NZ_WFLI01000138.1 GCF_009208555.1 Janthinobacterium violaceinigrum
TTGGGCTTACGGCGTGGAGGCTTTTCACCCCCATTATCGCTACTCATGTCAGCATTCGCACTTCTGATACCTCCAGCATCCTTTACAAGACACCTTCGCAGGCTTACAGAACGCTCTCCTACCATATCCAATAAAGGATATCCGCAGCTTCGGTGACTGGCTTAGCCCCGTTACATCTTCCGCGCAGGACGACTCGATCAGTGAGCTATTACGCTTTCTTTAAATGATGGCTGCTTCTAAGCCAACATCCTGACTGTTTTAGCC
>NZ_WFLI01000139.1 GCF_009208555.1 Janthinobacterium violaceinigrum
TACGGTCGCAAGATTAAAACTCAAAGGAATTGACGGGGACCCGCACAAGCGGTGGATGATGTGGATTAATTCGATGCAACGCGAAAAACCTTACCTACCCTTGACATGGATGGAATCCCGGAGAGATCTGGGAGTGCTCGAAAGAGAACCATTACACAGGTGCTGCATGGCTGTCGTCAGCTCGTGTCGTGAGATGTTGGGTTAAGTCCCGCAACGAGCGCAACCCTTGTCATTAGTTGCTACGAAAGGGCACTC
>NZ_WFLI01000013.1 GCF_009208555.1 Janthinobacterium violaceinigrum
GCCTGGGCGCCCACGCTGGCCGCCAGCTGCTGAATGGCCTGCGCCTGGTTCGTCCGGTCCGCAACGTAGAGGCCCACCAGCTGCGGGTGGGCGGCGCGCTGGCGCAGTTCTTCGACGCCGTGCCCTCGCTGCGCGAAGTGGCGCTGTGGGGCTTGTGCGACGGCGCCACGGCAGCCGCCTGCCATGCGCCGCGCGACGCGCGCATCACCGCGCTGATCCTGCTCAACCCGTGGGTGCGCAGCAGCGCCGGCCTGGCGCGCGCCACCCTGCGCCACTATTATCTGCGCCGCCTGCTGCAAGGGACCTTCTGGCGCAAGCTGGCGGCCGGCGGCATCAGAGCGGGCGCCGGCCTGGCATCGCTGCGCCGGGTGGCGGCCGCCACGCAGCAGCAGGCGGCGCAGGAAGACGACGCGCCCGCGCCAGCCCTGCTGCGGGCGCTGGCGCAATTCCAGGGCAAGGTCTTGCTGATCCTTAGCGGCGAGGACCTGGACGCGCGCGAATGGCAGTCCCTGCTCGATGCCGATCCGGCCTGGCGCGCCGTGGCCGCCCGCGGCCACTGGACGCAGGCGCAGGTCGATGGCGCCAACCACACGTTCGCCAGCGCCGCCTGGCGCGGCGAAGTCGAACAGCTGTGCGCACGGTGGCTGCAGTCATGGTAGGGACCGCGCCAAAACGGGTATTGATGATCGCCTACCATTTTCCCCCGCTTGCAGGCGGCAGCGGCATCCTGCGCACCGTGGGCTTTGCGCGCCATCTGCCCGCCTGCGGCTGGCAGCCGCTGGTACTCAGCCCCAGCGCCAGCGCGTATGCGCAACGCGATGATGCGCAGCTGGCGCCCGCCACCGTGCGGCGCACCGTGGCGCTGGACGCGGCGCGCCACCTGGCCATCGCGGGGCGTTATCCGCGCTGCCTGGCGCTACCCGACCGCTGGAGTTCCTGGTGGCTGAGCGCCGTGCCGGCCGGCCTGCGCATGATCCGCCTGTACCGCCCGGACGCCATCTGGTCCACGTATCCGATCGCCACGGCGCACCTGATCGCCATCACCCTGCAAAAGCTGAGCGGCCTGCCGTGGATTGCCGACCAGCGCGACCCCATGCTCGACGACAGCGATCCGCTGGCGCCGTATCCGCCCGAAGCGCGCCTGCGCCGCGTGCATGCGTGGATAGAACAGCGCATCGCGGCGCGCAGCGCGGCCATCGTCTGCACCACGCCGGGCGCCATCGCCGCGCACGAAAGACGGCTGGCGCAGGTGGGGCGCGCGCGCTTCCACCTGATCGAGAACGGCTACGACGACGGCCATGAGCATGACGGCGCCACTGAGCGGACGGGCCCGCGCGGCCGCTTCCTGCTGCTGCACAGCGGCGTGATCTACCCGTCCGAGCGCGATCCGCAAGCGCTGTTCCAGGCCCTGGCCCGGCTGCGCCAGGATGGCGTGCTGCATGCGCGTAATTTCCAGCTGGTGCTGCGCGCCACGGGCCACGATGCGTGGCTGGCCAGCCTGCTGGTGAAATACGGCATCCTCGACCTGGTGCGCCTGGAACCCTTGCAGCCGCACGGCGCGGCCCTGCGGGAAATGCAGGCCGCCGATGGCTTGCTGCTGCTGCAGGCGGCCAATTGCAACGCGCAGATTCCCGCCAAGCTGTATGAATACCTGCGCTGCGGCCGGCCCATCCTGGCGCTGACGGACCTGGCCGGCGACAGCGCGGCCACGCTGCGCCACTGCGGCATCGACACCATCGGCCAGCTGGCTTCCAGCAGCGACTGCGCGCACGCCCTGCTGCGCTTCCTGGCACTGGCGCGCCAGGGCCGCGCGCCGCTGGCCAGCCCTGCCGCCGTCGCCCTGCAATCGCGGCAAGCCCGCAGCAACGCCCTGGCCCAGTTGCTGGACCAGGTCAGCCACAGGAGAAGCGCATGAAACGCCCGATACTTGCCTGCATCCTCGCCGCCTGCTGCGCCGGCGCCGCTGCCGATTGTCCGCCCTACGTCAAGCACACGCCGGGCGGCGACTACACGAGCGCGGAAGACCGCGACGGCCTGGCCGTCGTCGAGAAATTCCATTTTTCGCGGGCCGTGGAAACGCTCGCGCAGGGCCTGACGGGCAGCCTGGGCGCCGACATCAGCTACACGCTCGAGCACTTCCCGAATCACCACCGGGCGCTGGCCTCGATGGCAAAACTGGGCTTGCGCCTGAAAAGCGCGCAGCCCGTCGGCGCCCGCTACACGGTCAGCTGCTATTTTGAGCGGGCGATCTCCTTCGCGCCGCACGACGTGACGGCGCGCATGGTGTTCGGCAACTACCTGCTGGCCACGGGCCAGGACGCGGCGGCGCTGGAACAGCTGGACGCGGCCAGCCGCCTGGCGCCCGACCAGGCCACCATCCAGTACAACCTGGGCCTGATGTACGTGAAAAAGAAGGAATACGAGAAGGCCAGCGCGCACGCGCAAAAGGCCTATGCGATGGGCTTTCCCCTGCCGGGGCTGAAGAACAAGCTGAAGGCGGCGGGCAAGTGGCGCGAACCGCCGCCCGCGCCCCCTGCCGCTTCCGCTGCCGTGGAGGTTGAAGCGGCGGCCTCCGCACCGGCGGAACCGGCCGTGCCGCCGGTGGAAAAACCTAGCGGGGAATGACGGCCGGCCGCTGCGCCACGCTCAGGTGGCCCGTCGGCGAGGCGGCCAGCGCGGCGGCCAGGTCGCGCCGCGATTGCGCCTTGTCGGCGGCAGTGCCGATATGCGCCAGTTCCGCCGGCTGCAGCACGGTGGCGGTGAGCAGCATCACTTCGCCAAATGGCGTGCCGAATGACGGGGGGATCGTCGCCGTGCCCTGGGCCAGCAGCACGCCCACCTGTCCGTGTTCATCTTCCAGGCCTGTCGGCGCCTCCTGCACGTCCAGCACCATCGATACGCTGCCGTGGCGCTGCACCAGCAAATCGATGGAGCCGTGGTCGGCCACGTTCTGGCTGACCTGGTAAATCGCGTCGAACAGCCAGGATTGCGCCACGGCCTGGCCGTCGAAGGCGGCCAGCGGCGCCTCGATGCACACTTCCAGCAAATGGCCGCGCGGGACAAAAACGTCGTCGTCATCCTCGAACGGGTCGCTCAAGCCGTCGCTGGCGAGAATGATGGTATCGGCGCGGCGGATCACGCGCCAGGCCTGGCGCAGCGACGGCCAGCGGGGGCCGCCCATGAAGGCGGGATTGACGAGGGGCGCCAGCACGTCGGCGTCAACGTCGCCCAGGCTGGCATAGAAGGCGTCGCGCGCGGCGCAGGCCGTGGCCAGCATCTGCGCGCCCGCTGCCTTGCCGACGACGGCGTCGTCCGGTTGCGGTACTTGCGGAATAGCGTGTTCGTTTTGAGACATGGCGAAACTCTGAAAATTAGTCGGCGGGGGGAAAGTCTTCATTATTGCGGGGCAAATAGCCCCAGATGCGCGCCACCCGGTCGCGCACCTCGAAATCAAAGCCGATGCGTGCCAGTTCGGGCACGATCCACACGCCATGGTCGATGATTTTCCTGGGCAGCAGCATGCCCACGTGTTCTTCCGAATACAGGCTGATGTCGAACCATTCCACGCCCATGAACGGAAACGGCGGGTGGTAATCCCATTCCGTATCCCAGCGCGACACGTAGCCGGTGACGGAGCCGTAGCGATAGGATGGCACCCAGTCCTTGCGCCCGCGCATGAAGGCCAGCAGTTCGTTCCACTTGCAGTCGTTGGCGGCGCCGGCCAGGTTGCGCCGCGCGATGTGGCCGCGCAGCTTGCGCTTGATGTCATCGCCGCCGGCGTCGGCCAGCGGCAGGCTGGGGTCGGCCATCACGCCGCCATCAGCGGGCGACCGGCTTGACTTTGGAGGCGGCCAGCACGGCCCGTTCGCGGGCCGTTTCGATATCGTCGGCCGTGGCCAGCGCCACGCCCATGCGGCGGCGGGCGAACGATTCCGGCTTGCCGAACAGGCGCAGGTCCGCGCCCGGCACGCGCAAGGCGTCGGCCACGCCTTCGAAGGCGATGCCCTTCGCTTCGACCTGGCCATAGATGACGGCCGAGGCGGCGGGCGAACGCAGCGCCACGTTGACGGGCAAGCCCAGGATGGCTTTCGCGTGCAGTTCGAATTCGCTCTGCGCCTGGCTGGCCATGGTGACCATGCCCGTGTCGTGCGGACGGGGGCTCACTTCCGAGAACCACACCATATCGTCCTTGACGAACAGCTCCACGCCGAACAGGCCCAGGCCGCCCAGGTTGTCCGTCACCTTGCGGGCGATGTCGCGCGACCGCTCGAGTGCCAGCGGCGCCATGCGGGCCGGCTGCCACGATTCCACGTAGTCGCCCTGCACCTGCAAGTGGCCGATCGGTTCGCAGAACTGCGTCTCGACCTGGCCCGAGGCGCCCACGGCACGCACGGTCAGCAAGGTGATTTCATAATCGAAGTCGATGAAGCCTTCGACGATCACGCGGCCCGTGTCGACCCGGCTGCCGCTGGCCGCATACGCCCACGCCGTTTCCACCTCAAGCGCGCTATCGAGCTTGGACTGGCCCTTGCCCGACGAGGACATCACGGGTTTCACGACGCACGGGAAGCCGATTTCCTGGCAAGCCGTTTGCAGCTCTTGCAGGCTGCTGGCGAAACGGTACGGCGACGTGGCCACGCCCAGGGTTTCGGCCGCCAAGGTGCGGATGCCTTCGCGGTTCATCGTCAGCACGGCCGCGCGCGCGTTCGGGATGCACGTGATCTGCCCCGCCGCTTCCAGCGCCGCCAGGGTGTCCGTGGCGATGGCTTCGATTTCCGGCACGATCAGGTCCGGCTTTTCCAGGTCGATCAGCGCAGCCAGGGCCACGCCGTCGCTCATGTCGATCACGTGCGAGCGGTGGGCCACGGGGTGGCCGGGCGCATTCGGGTAGCGGTCGACGGCGATCACTTCCACGCCCAGGCGCTGCAGCGAGATGATCACTTCCTTGCCCAGCTCGCCGGAGCCCAGCAGCATCACTTTGATGGCGGTGGAAGACAGGGGCGTACCGAAGGTGCGTGGCGCGATGGTGCTGCTGGTGCTTGAGGTCATGGCAGAGTCTGTAGGCGGATGGAAAGATGGCTGGGACTATAACAAATGCCGGCCATCTTGGACAGGGCGCGCCGCTGCCGTGCGGCCCCGTTTCCCAGCCTAGCGGGCTGCGCTAGCCCGCGTACGCCCGCTTGATCTGCTCGATGTCGATCTTTTTCATGCCCATCATGGCTTTCATCACGCGCTGGGCCTTGACGGGGTCGGGGTCCGTCAGCAGGCGGATCATGATGGTGGGCACGATCTGCCACGACACGCCGAACTGGTCCTTGAGCCAGCTGCATTGCTGGGCTTCCGGCGGCCCCCCTACGGACAGCAGGTTCCAGTAGTGGTCGACCTCATCCTGCGTTTCGCAATTGACCTGGAACGAGATGGCTTCGGAAAACTGGAACATAGGGCCGCCGTTCAAGCCCGTGAACGTCTGGCCATCGAGCTCGAAGGCCACCGTCAAGACGCTGCCCGGCTCCTGGCCGTGGATTTCCCTGCCCTCTTCGCCGTAGCGCAGGATCTGGCCGATCTTTGAATTGGGAAATATTTCCGTGTAAAACCGGGCTGCCGCCTCGGCGTTGCCGTTGAACCATAAACATGGGGTAATCTTTTGTACGCTGTGCATGATGTCTCCCTTGGTCGAAGTAGAAACACCTTCCCTGTGCGGGAAGGCCAGTGCACCATCATAGTCACTATTGCGCCGTCAAGGCGCGCAATTTGCCGCCTGCGCCGCCGCTTTTGCCACTTTCTTGCGCGATATCGCCGCGCCCCAGCATGCCGGCGCTGGCCAGCAGGCGCAAGCGGGCCGAGCGCCATTCCGCTTGGCAACGGATGCGTTCCTGCTGCGCTTCCAGCAGCGCCGACTGCGTAGTGAGCATTTCCAGGATGTCCGCCGCGCCCAGGCCGAACTTGCGCTGCACGCTGGCCAGCGCATCCTGCGCCGCACCCAGCCACGTCTGCGCGGCAGTCAGGTTGGCCAGGGCCGTGCTTGCCTCCGCATGCGTCCTGACCAGGTCCATCAGGGTCTGCTGCTGCACTTCCTGCGCCTCCGCTTCCCTTTGTTCGGCCTGCGCCTGCGCGCCGCGCACCTTGTAGTGGCGCGCAAAACCGTCGAACAGGGGGATGTTGAGCGAAATGCCCACCAGGGTTTCGCGCGTGGAGGCAGGCGACAAGCCCTGGTTGGGGCGGCCATTCTGGTACATATTCGCCGTCAGGTCGATGCTGGGCCGGCCCTCGGAGCGGGCCACGGCCACCCGTTCGCGTGCGGCAGCCAGCTGCGCCTGCGCCGCCACGATGGCCGGATGCCGCTCCCGGGCCTGTGCCAGCCAGGCGTTCAAGTCTTCGCGCAAGCCCGCGTTCAAGCCCGCCCCTGCGCCATCCCCGTCGTCGTCCACGAGCACCGCCGTATCGGCCGGCAAGCCCAGGGTGTACACGAGCACGGCGCGGGCCTTGCGCTCGTCGCCGTCGGCGCGGCTGGCGCCCAGCGCCGCCTTGGCCAGCGCGCTCGTCGCTTGCAGGGTGTCGCTGTGCGAGCCCAGGCCCCGCTGCGCGCGCCGCTGCGTCGCCTGCACCGTTTCCTGGGCCAGCGCCTCGTATGCCTGCCGCATCCGCACGCTGGCGCGCGCCGTCTGCGCGTCGAAATACGCGCTGACCGTTGCCGCCAGAGTCTTTTGCAGCACGGCGTCGCGGTTGGCCAGGGCCGCATCGAGCAAGGCCTGGGCCGAACGCTGGCCCGCCGCGCGCCCGCCAAAGTCGAACAGACGCCAGGACAGGCTGAGCGAACCCGTATTGCTGGCCAGGCTGCTGGAAGCCGTTGTGGTGCCGGGATAGGCCGTGCGGTCATGCACGCGGCTCAGGCTCCCATTCAGGGTGGGCAGATAGGCGGCCCTCGCTTCGCCCACGCCGGCCGCCTGCAGCCGGATGCCGGCCCAGGCGCCGTGCACCTGCGCGTTGCGGCACAGGGCCAGGTCGACGGCCGCCGGCAGGCTCAATGGCAAACTCAGTTGCACCTCGGCCCCATAGGCGGACGCGCATGGCGCGGCGGCGAGCTCGCCCGCCTGCTCCGCCCGCACGGGCAAGGCCCCCAGCAAGGCGGCGGCCAGCAAGGCGGTGCGGCATCTAGCGTTCATGCAGCGCCTCCTTCTGGTGCTGCACCAGCGGCGACAGCACGTATTCGATCACGCGCCGCGTGCCCGTGCGGATTTCCGCGCGCACGGCCATGCCGGCCGACAGCGGCACCACTTTGCCGTCGATGACGATGGCCGGCTGCCGCAGCGTGATCCTGACGGCGTAGACGAGGCCCTTCTTCTCATCCTCGATGGCGTCGCGCGACACGCTGCTGACGACGGCGGGCACGGTGCCATACTTGGTGTAGTCGAAGGCGTCGACCTTGACGGCAACCGCCTGCCCTTCCTGCACGAAGCCGGCGTCGCGGTTTTCCAGCATGGCGTCGATTTCCAGCCGGCCCTGGCGCGGGACGATCTGCATCAGCGCCTGCGCGGCCGGCACCACGCCGCCCACCGTGTGCAGCTTGAGCTGCTGCACCGTGCCGTCGACGGGCGCCGTCAAGCGCAGCAGGCTGCCGCGGGCGCCAGCGCGGCGCGCATCCTGGCCGCTGGCGGCCGCCACCCTGGCCCCTTCCGCCAGCGCATCGTATGCATCCTTGCGCGTCTGCGCGACCAGGGCCGCGCGTTCGCTGCGGGCCGACGCCAGCTGGCCCGCCAGGTCGATGCGCGCCTGCTCCTTTTCCAGCCACGCGTGTTCGGCCACGTCGCGCGTGGCCGCCAGCGTCCGGTAGTCGCCGGCGCGCTGCACCGCCAGCGGCAGCGCCTGCGCATAGCGGGCGATTTCGCCATCGAGATGGGCCAGCCGGGCGCGGAAACTCGCATACTGGCCATCCACATGCGCCTGGGCGGCGGCGACGTCGGTGGCGGAAGCCTCCACGGGCGGCGCCAGCTTCGGCGCGCGCACGCCGTCGACGGCGGCGATCAGCGCGCGCGAGCGGGCCATCTGCAGCGCGGCCGCCACGGCGTCGCCGGCCGCCTTGTCGCGCTCGGCGTCGGGGCCGCGGCTGTCCAGCTCCACCAGCAGATCGCCCGCCTTCACGGCTTGCCCCTCCCGCACGTGCAGGGCGCGCACGGCGGCCACGTCGACGGAAGCGATGGTCTTGGTGTTACCGGACGGAATGATCTTGCCCGCCGCATTGACGATGATGTCCACCTTGCCGAAGACGGCCCACAGCACCACGCAGCCGACGAGCAGCATCAGCACGCGCGCCGTGAAGCGCAGCGACGGCGACACGGGCCGCTCCTGCAGCGCCAGCGCGGCCGGCAGGAAGGCCGCCTCGTCCTCGCTCAGCACGGGTCCGCCCAGGGTGGCGCGGATGCGCCAGCTGTGCCGCAGCACCTGGCCGTAGCGGGCCAGCAGTTCGCCATATGCGGCCAGGCGATGGCCGGCGCTCATGCGGTGCTCCCCGTCGTTCCCTGCTGCAAGCCGTACAAATGGGCGTAGATGCCGCCGGGCCGGGCCAGCAGCGCCGCGTGGGTGCCCAGCTCGGCCACCTGCCCCCGCTCCATGACGACGATGCGGTGCGCCTCGCGCACGGCCGACAGGCGGTGGGCGATGATCAGCACGGTGCGCCCCGCGCAGATGCCCCGCATATTGTCCTGGATGATTTTTTCCGACTCGTAGTCGAGCGCGCTCGTGGCCTCGTCGAAAATCAGGATGCGGGGATTGCCGACGAGGGCGCGGGCAATGGCGATGCGCTGGCGCTGGCCGCCCGACAGGCCCGTGCCATGCTCGCCCACCATGGTGTCGTAGCCTTCAGGCAACTCGCAAATGAAATCGTGGGCGCCTGCCAGTTTCGCCACGGCAATGACGGCGTCGATGGGCAGCGCCGGGTCGCTCAGCGCGATATTGTCGCGCACGGAGCGGTTGAACAGGATGTTTTCCTGCAGCACCACGCCGATCTGGCGCCGCAGCGACGCCGTGTCGATGACGGCGATATCCTGTCCGTCGATCAGCACCCTGCCCCGCTCGGGGATGTACAGGCGCTGCGCCAGCCGCGTCAGGGTGCTCTTGCCGGAACCGGAACGCCCGACGATGCCGATCACTTCGCCGGGCGCGATGGCGATCGACACGTCGCGCAGCACCTCGGCCGCGTCGGGCCGGTAACGGAAACCCACCTGCTGGAAGGCGATGGCGCCCGCGATGCGGGGCATGCGCGCCTTTTGGCCGCCCCCGTTCAGGCCGCCGGATTCCGTGCGGGCATTGAGGATGTCGCCCAGCCGGCTCATGGAAATACCCACCTGCTGGAAATCGTTCCACAGCTGCGCCAGGCGCAGGATGGGCGAGGCCACCTGGCCCGCCAGCATATTGAAGGCCACCAGCTCGCCCACCGTCATCTTTCCATCGATGACGAGGGTGGCGCCCCACCACATGATGGCCGCCGTCACCAGTTTGCTGACGAGGGTGACGCCGCCGCTGGCCAGCATGCCGATATTGTTTGCAGACAAGCCAGCCGACACATAGCCGGCCAGCTGCTTTTCCCACTGCTGCTGCCAGCGGGGCTCGACGGCCATGGCCTTGACCGTGTTGACGCCGCTGATCGTTTCGACCAGGAAAGACTGGTTTTCCGCGCTGCGGTTGAATTTGTCGTTCAATCGCCCCCGCAGCACGGGCGTGAGCAGCATCGACAGGGCTGCGTAGACGGGAATCGAAGCGAGCACGATCACGCTCAGCGCGACGCTGTACCACAGCATGGCGGCGATGAAGATGAAGGAAAACAGCACGTCGAGCACCAGGGTCATGGCGTTGCCGGTGAGGAAGGAGCGGATGCTTTCCAGTTCATGGATGCGGGCCACGGAATCGCCCACGCGGCGCGCCTGGAAATACGCGATCGGCAAGGCCAGCAGGTGGCGGAACAGGCGCGCGCCCAGTTCCACGTCGATCTTGCTGCTCGTGCGCGCAAAGACATAGGTGCGTATCTGGCCCAGCACGGCCTCGAAGACGATGGCGCAGACCAGACCAATGGCCACCACGTTCAGGGTCTGCATGGCGTGGTTGACCAGCACCTTGTCCATCACCACCTGGAAAAACAGGGGCGTGGCCAGGCCGATCAGTTGCAGCACGAAGGAAATCAGCAGCACTTCACCCAGCAGCCGGCGGTATTTGACGATGGCGGGGATGAACCAGCTGAAGTCGAAGCGGGCCGTCTCGCCCGCATAGCTGGCCTTGCTGGTGAAAAAGATCAGTTCGCCTGTCCAGGTGGCGAGAAACGCTTGCAGGCCCAGAATTTGCGGCGGCTGGCCCGGATGCTGGATCAGCAGCTTCGCCATGCCCGCCCCGCTGTCTTCGACCTTGCCGAGGATAAAGAAACGGCCGTCCGTATCGATGGCGATGGCCGGCAGCGGCGCCTGCGCCAGCCGCGTCAAGGGCTGGCGCACCAGCTTGGCCGTCAGCCCCAGCTGTTTTGCGGCCAGCAAAATGGTTTGCCGCGTGAACACGGCCTGGCCGTAAGCGTGCTTGAGCTGGGCGCCGTCGGCAGGCACGCCATGCAGGCTGGCCATCAGCAGCAGCGACAGCAAGCCCGTATCGGGCGTGGCGGATTCAAGGGGCGGCGTATCGTGGCTATGGGAAGTTGCGGGAAGTGCGCTCATCGGATCATGTCAAAAATTCAATGGCGCAGCCTGGCCGGCACGTGCAAGGCCGGCCAGGCTGCGTAAGGGGTGATACGGCTAGCCAGGCTTTAGTGGGCTGCCGCCAGCTGGATCTGCGCCGACGCAGCGCCATGGCCCGACCACGGGGCCGATGCAGCGGCCGGCACGGCAAAGCCGGCCATGGCTTGCACCAGCTGCGCCGCATCGGCTTGCCAACCGCCGCTGCCGCCCTGGCTGGCAGCGCCCAGCTGCTGGCCCGCGCGCCAGTTCTGCGCCAGCACCGGTGCCAGGGTAGCGGCCGTGCCAGCAGGCAAGGTAAGCTGGCCCAGAGGCGGCGGCGTCAGGCCCGCCATCGCCTGCACGAGGTTTTGCACATTGTTGCCCAGCAAAACGCGGCCATCGGCCATGCGGAATTCCTCGATGCGCACCGCCGAGTCCGAGTACCAGTTGTTGATGGTGATCTTGTCCGTCGTGCCGATGGTGCTCACTTCCAGGTGCACGCCCACCTGGCGGAACCACAGCTGCTCGGCATTGACGCCGGCCAGGAAGGACACGACGTCGTGGCTGCCGGCCTCCACCACCTCGGCGATGATGTCGGCGCCGTCGCCGCGGGCGAAGATATAGGTATCGTTGCCGGCAGCGCCGGCCAGGGTATCGTCGCCCTTGCCGCCCTGGAAGGTATCGTTGCCCAGGCCGCCAAAGAGGATGTTCCTCAGCTCATTGCCGATCAACACGTCGTCGAACTTGCTGCCGATGAGAGTATTGAAATTGGCCAACACGTCGACACCGGGACGCGCAGTCATGGGACCGCCTGCCGGTGCGAAGACCGCCGTCACGCCCGCAGTGGCACCCGTATAGTTGACCGAGTTGCCCGCGCCTGCGCCGTCGAGCACGTTGCCGCCCGGGGTCTCCACGTAAAAGACGTTGTTCGTGTAGGCGCTGCCCGTCACCGTCAGGCCGGCGCCGTTCAGGCGCACGTTTTCCACGTTGTCGGCCACCGTGTAGTTGACGCTGGTGTACACGGTATCGTTGCCGCCGTTGCCCCGTTCGACGATGAAGTCGCCGCCATGGTTGACGTAATACGTATCGTCGCCGCCCAGGCCTTCCAGCAGGTCGGCGCCTGCGGACCCCGTGAGGACGTCGGCGTTCGCCGTGCCCGTGAAGGTCTGTCCCGTGGGCTGGGTGGGACCGTTGAAGTGCCAGGCCTGGGCCAGCACGGGCGCCAGGGCGGCGGCCGTGCCGGCCGGCAAGGTCAGCTGGCCCAGCGGCGGCGGCGTCAGGTTCGCCATCGCCTGCACCAGCAGCTGCACGTCGGTGCCGCGCATGACGTGGCCGGCGGCCGTGCGGAATTCCTCGATGACGGGCGTGGCCGCCTTCCAGTCGCGGATGGTGATCTTGTCCGTCGTGCCGATGGTGCTCACTTCCAGGTCCGCCCCCACCTGGCGGAACCACAGCTGGTCGATATTGACGCCCGCCAGGAAGGCGATGGCGTCGTAATTGGCTTCGCCGGTCGACTCGGCGATGATGTCGGCGCCGTCGCCGCGCCCGAAGACGTAGATATCGTCGCCCAGACCGCCGACGAGGAAATCGTCGCCCTTGCCGCCTTGCAAGGTATCGTTGCCCAGGCCGCCGGACAGGGTGTTGCCCAGCTCATTGCCGGTGAGCACATCGTCATAGCCGCTGCCCGTCAGGCTGGAAAAATTGAGCAGCACGTCGCCGCCCGGGCGTGCCGCGGGGTTGTCGTTGCTGGAAATCATGGTGGCCGTCACGCCAGCCTTGGCGCCCGCATAGGTGGCGCTGGTGTTCACTCCCGTGCTGCGCAGCACATTGCCGCCGGCGACATCGACGTGGAATACATTACCGCTGCCATTGCCCGTCACCGTCAGGCCGGCGGCACCCACATGCACCTCTTCCACGTTGGCGGCCAGCGTGTAGTCGACCGTCGTGTAGACGGTGTCGCGTCCGCCGCCAGCCTGTTCGATGACCACGTCGCCGCTGTGGTTGACGTAATAGATATCGTCGCCGGCCAGGCCCGCCATCACATCGGCGCCCGCCGTGCCCTTGATGATGTCCGGGTTCGCCGTGCCCACAAAGGCGCCGTTGCTGGGCTGGTTCGGGCCCTCGGTGCGCCAGTTCTGCGCCAGCTTTGGCGCCAGGATGGCGGCGAGGTTGTCCGGCAGGGTCAGCTGGCCGGTCGGCGGCGGCGTCAGGCCCGCCATCGCCTGCACCAGGTTTTGCACGTCGCTGCCCAGCAGCACGCGGCCGTCCGCCGTGCGGAATTCCTGGATGCGGGGCGCCGAGCCGACGACATACCAGCCGTTGACGGTGATCTTGTCCGTGGTGCCGATGGTGCTCACTTCCAGGTTCGAGCCCACCTGGCGGAACCACAGCTGGTCGGCGCTGACGCCGGCGAGAAAGGACACCACGTTGCGGCTGCCCGCCTCATCCGTCTCCATGATGGAATCGGCGCCGTCGCCGCGGGCAAAGATATAGGTATCGTCGCCCTGCAGGCCTGCCAGCAAATCGTCGCCCTTGCCGCCTCGCAAGATATCATTGCCCAGATTGCCGACCAGGGCATTCTTGAGATCGTTTCCGGTCAGGACATCGTCGAACTTGCTGCCGACGACGCTGGCGAAATTGAGCAGCACGTCGCTGCCGGCAGGCGCCGTTTGAGGGACATTCGGCGTTGCCAGGGTCGCCGTCACGCCAGCGCTGGAACCGAGGTAGTTGACCGAGTTCCCCGTGCCGCCGCCGTCGAGCACATTGCCGCCGGCCACGTTGACGTAAAAGATATTGTTGGTGTTGACGCTGCCCGTCACCGTCAGGCCGCCGGCCGTGAGGCGCACGTTCTCGACGTTCTCGGCCACCGTGTAATTGACGCTCGTGTACACGGTATCGGTGCCGCCGTTGGCCAGCTCGACGATCACATCGCCGCTGTCGTTGACATAATAGGTATCGTCGCCGGCCAGGCCTTCGAGCACGTCGGCGCCCGTCGTGCCGGTGAGCACATCGGCATTCGCCGTGCCCACGAAGCGCTGCGGGGCCGCCGCGACGCTGTTCAGGTATGCCTCGAGGGCGGAAACGCCATCGTCGCCGGCGGCGGAAACGGTAGATGCAGGTGCAAATTGCTTGGTCATGTTGCAGTGTCCTGTCGTTAAGCTGAAAACATCAAGGTTGAATAGGCCGGCGCGAGCCGGCATCGGGCAAAAGTCCCGGCCGCATGCGGCCCTGGCCTTTCGGCGCATGGACGGCGCGGCTGAGCATCGCCTCGCATGCACCCCCTACTGACGTTCAAACGGGAGAAACACTGTTATTTGTCATGCAAATGTCACACTGCACGACGGTGTAGCATGGTGAGTAATCTGCCCTCGCTCTGGGCTAGGTGCCGAAAGTGCAGTCCTGTAACTGTTCCACCATGAAATCAATGAACACGCGCAAGCGCGGCGGCATGTGGCGGCTGGCGGGCCACAGCAGCCAGAATGCCGTCTGCGCCTGCGTATGCTCGTCCAGCACGCTTTCCAGCTGCCCCGCCGCCAGCTCGCGTCCCACGGTAAAGGCGGGCAGATAGGCGATGCCCTGCCCTTGCACGGCCAGGTAGACGCGCATTTCCACGCTGTTGCACACCATGCCGGGCGCCGGCGGGACGGCTTGCCCCATCGCCTCGCCCAGCGGCCACTGTTCCAGGCGACCCGTGGCGGGAAAGCGGTAGTCGAGGCGCTGGTGCCGCAGCAGCTCGGACGAATGCGCGGGCCGGCCATGGCGCGCCAGGTAGGCGGGCGACGCCACCAGCAGGCGGCGGAACGTGCACAGTTTGCGCTGCGTCAAGCCCGAGTCCAGCAGCGCGCCCGTGCGCACGACGGCGTCGAAGCCGTCGCTGACGACATTGACCAGGGTATCGGAGAAATCGAGGTCCAGCTCGATGGCGGGATACGCTTGCATGAAGGCGGCGATGGCCGGCTCGAACAGGCCGCTGTAACGTGGCAGGCTGATGCGCAGACGGCCGCTCGGTGCGCTGCCGGACTCGCTCAATTCCCGCTCGGCCGCTTCCACCTCGGCCAGGATGCGCTTGCAGCGGTCGAGGAACTTTTCCCCTTCCGCCGTCAGCGCCAGATGCCGCGTACTGCGCTGGAACAGGCGCACGCCCAGCCGCGCCTCCATGCGCGCCACGCTCTTGCCGACGGCCGACGACGACAAGCCCAGCAGCCGGCCCGTGGCCGAGAAACTGCCGCTGTCGGCCACCTGTACGAACATGGCGATGCCGCCCAGACTATCCATGCAATTCCCCCATTAAAGACAAATGTGTCCGATATGTTGATCAGTTTAGCCCATTTTTCTTCAATTCCAGGCGCGCCATACTTGCCGCTTCTTCTATCCGAACCCACTTCCATGCCCTCTTCCCCACGTTTGACGCTTGCCCTGCAAGTGCTGGCCGCCTGCCTGACGGGCTTGCTGATTCCCTTGTGCTTCACGGGCCCGGCCGTGGCGCTGCCCGCCCTGGGCGCCGAATTGCGGGGCAGCGCCGCCGCCCTGAACTGGGTCATCAATGCTTATATCCTCAGCTATGGCAGCGCCATGATGGTGGCCGGCAGTCTGACGGACGTACTGGGCCGGCGCCGCGTCTGGCTGGCGGGGCTGGCCCTGTTTTGCGCGGCCACCCTGGCCATCGCCGTGGCGCCGTCCGTCGCGCTGATCGCCGCGCTGCGCTTCGTGCAGGGCCTGGGCGGCGCGGCCGCGTTCGCCGCCGCCATGTCCTCGCTGGCGCCCCTGTTCCACGGCGCGGCACGCAGCCGGGTGATGAGCATGCTGGGCACGACGTTCGGCCTGGGCCTGGCCTTCGGCCCGCTGGCGGCCGGCGCCATGCTGGAACTGGCCCGCTGGCCCGCCATTTTTTACGCCACGGCCGCGCTGGGCGCCATCGGCGCGCTGCTGGTGCTGGCCAGCGTACCGGCCGATGCGCCCCGTGCCCAGGGCGGGCTGGACTGGCCCGGCGCCGTCAGCTTCAGCGGCGCGCTGTCCCTGCTGACCCTGGGCATGCTGCTGGCGCCCGAACATGGCTGGCGCAGCGGGGCCGTGCAGCTGTCCCTCGCCGCGTCCGCACTGCTGTTTTGCGTGTTTGTCGCCGTCGAACGCAGGACGGCGCAGCCCCT
Organism: Janthinobacterium violaceinigrum; assembly: GCF_009208555.1. GTDB lineage: Bacteria > Pseudomonadota > Gammaproteobacteria > Burkholderiales > Burkholderiaceae_D > Janthinobacterium > Janthinobacterium violaceinigrum. Next base: position 15,839 of record NZ_WFLI01000013.1, read on the forward strand.
GCTGGACTTGACCCTGTTTCGCCAGCGCCGCTTTGTCGCCGTGCAAGTGCTGGCCGCCTCGCCCGCCTTTTTGTTCATCGTGCTGATCGTCATGCTGCCGGGGCGCTTCATCGGCATCGATGGCGTGTCGCCGCTGGCGGCGGGCCGCCTGATGGTGGCCCTGGCCGCCCCCTTGCTGGTGGTGCCCATGCTGGCGGCGCTGCTGTTGCGCTGGGTCCAGGCCGGCACCGTGTGCGCAGCGGGATTGCTGCTGGTTGCCGCCGGACTGACCTGGCTGGCGCAGGTGCTGGGCAACGGCGGCACCGCCGCACTGGCAGGACCGCTGCTGCTGGTGGGCGCCGGCATCGGCTTGCCGTGGGGCTTGATGGATGGCATGGCCCTGAACGTGGTGGAAACGCAGCGGGCCGGCATGGCGACGGGTATCTTCAATACCGTGCGCATCAGCGCCGATGGCGTGGCGCTGGCCCTGGCGGGCGCCGTGCTGGCCAGCCTGATCGGTGCGGCGCTGCTGCGCCAGCTGCCCGCCGGCCTGCCCGTGCTGGCCGCCGCCAGCCGCGCCGCGCTCGGCGATATCCAACAAGCAACACAGCTGCTGAGTGGCCAGGAAGCATTGCTGCGCGCCAGCTATGACGCTGCCTTCCGCCATTTGCTGCATGGCTTGGCGTGGCTGGCCGTGGCGCTGGCGGCGCTGGTGCCGTATTTGCTCAGGAAGGATGCGTCTCAGGCGTCGAGGCCATAAAAAACGGCCACGAGGATGGCGATGTTGTTGCAGGCGCGCGCAAACGCCGTCGTCGCATAGGCGGCCGCCACGCCCGGGTCGCGGTAGCGCAGGTAGACAAAGCTGAACATGGCGCCCGACCCCAGCGCGACGATGGCGTGCAGCAAGCCGCCGCTGATGAAATGCACAATGCCCCACAGCACGGCGCCCAGAAAAATGCTCAGCTGGCGGCTGGCGCCCAGGCGCTTGAGGATTTCCAGCGGCAGCAGCTGGCCCAGGAAGGTTTCCAGGATGGGAGAATAGATGACGACCCAGAACACCAGCAGGGGCAGCGACATTTCACGCTTGAACCTGGCCAGGCCCGTGTGCGCGCCCCAGTATTCGGGCGGCAACAGCCATTTGGTAATAAAAAGGATGGCAAAGCACAGCAAGCAGGTGAGCAAGCCCCAGCCGAGACCGGCAAGGGCCAGTTGCAGCACGGGCGGCGCCGGTTTGTCGTCGTCCGGGCTGGAGAGATCATGGCTGCTGCGCACTTGCATGAGAAGTCCTGGCGGTGATCCAGCTCTCATTGTAGCGCGGAATACGACTATTGGCGCGTGGCTGCCGGCGTGCCGCGCGCCGCCCTGCCGTGCGGCCTCAGGCCGCCAGGCGCAATGGGCCGTTGGCCGGCCGGGCCAGCTTGAAGATGCCCACTTCCTGTTCCAGCTGCGCCGCCTGCTGCTGCAACTCGTGGGCGGCGGCGGCCGCCTGTTCCACCAGGGCCGCGTTTTGCTGGGTCACCCGGTCCATGTCGACGATGGCGCGGTTGACTTGCTCGATGCCGGCGCCCTGCTCCTGCGTGGCGTGGCTGATCTCGGCCATGATGCCCGTTACCCGGCCGATGCCGGCCACCACGTCATGCATGGTGGCGCCTGCCTGCTCGACGAGCAGGGTGCCCGTGCCCACCTTGCTGACGGAGTCGTCGATCAAGGCCTTGATTTCGCGCGCGGCAGCGCTCGAACGCTGGGCCAGGCTGCGCACCTCGGTGGCGACGACGGCGAAGCCGCGCCCCTGCTCGCCGGCGCGCGCCGCTTCCACGGCCGCATTCAGGGCCAGGATGTTGGTTTGGAAGGCGATGCTGTCGATCACGCCGATGATGTCGACGATCTTGTTTGACGACGCATTGATCAGCCCCATGGTATGCACCACTTCGGCCACGGCCTTGCCGCCCTGCTCCGACACGGTCGACGCTTCGCGCGCCAGGCGGTTTGCCTGCTGGGCGTTGTCCGCATTCTGGCGCACGGCGGAAATCAGTTCTTCCATCGACGACGCCACTTCTTCCAGCGAGCCGGCCTGCTGTTCCGTGCGCTGCGACAGGTCGCGGTTGCCCGTGGCGATCTCGGTCGATGCCGTGGCGATGCTTTCCGTGCCGTGGCGCACCTTGCCGACGATGGCGGCCAGGTTGTCGCGCATGGTCTTGATCGCAAACAATAAGCTGCTGTCATCGCCGTGGCGCGTGTGCACGTCGATGGCCAGCTCGCCGAGCGCGATGCGCCCGGCAATCGAAGCCGCATAGGCGGGTTCGCCGCCCAGCTGGCGCAGCAAGCCCCGCGTGATGACGGTGGCGACGGCAATGCAGATGAGCACGCTGAGCGCGGCCAGCACGCCGATCCAGCGCAGGGACTGGCCGTAGATGGCGCGGGCATCGATGGCGGCCTGTTCCGATTCGCGCTGCACGTTTTTCAGGACGGTATCGATGTCAGCGACGATCTGGCGCCGCAGGGGGCTGCATTCCTCGACGAGGAAGGTGCCGTACTGCTCCATCTGCCCCGTGGCGCGGAACTGGCGCGGACGCAGCAGTTCCTGCGCCATGGTTTTCAGGCCCGTGCTGACTTTTTCGAACTGGGGGTCGCCGGCGAACTGCGGCGCCAGCTTGGCCAGCGCTTCCAGGTACAGCGCCTTCTGGCTGTCGAGGATGGCCAGCTCTTTCTCGGCGGCGGCCTGGTCATGGAAGATATAGGCGTTGCGGGCGGCCAGGCCTGTCTGGTCGAGCGCTTCGCGCGCCACATACAGGGGGTCAAGTTTTTCCAGCTGTACTTTGTCTTGCGCGTCCATGGCGCCGGAGATGGCGCCGATGCGCAGCAGCGCGAAGGCAGCCAGCACCAGCATGAATAAAACCAGCAGCCCGAAGCCTGCGCTCAGGCGCGCGCCTATCGTCAAACGATTGAATGACATCATTGTTGTTATTGCCCTGTAATAAAGTTGATTGTTGCCGGTTCGGTCAGCACTTCAGTACTGCCAACCGGCGATCTGCTCGCCGTCGTGTTGCCTTTCCTGCGTGGCGCAGGATGGTTCTCTAACTGGCGTTTTTTGGGCAGTCAGCTTCTAAATTCGGGCAATGCAGGCGCGCGGGACATGCCCTGCGCCATACAACAGCACACTGAATTATAAGCGAACAGCGTTACGGATGATTCCACGCGCTCACTTTTAATGCCTTGATGCATATCAAAAAAGACAATCAACTGTTCCTGGGAGCATCGATGACGGCCATGGTGATGCGCGAAATGCAGCACAGTTTGCCATCTGCATCGACGATGCGGATTTCCCAGACCTGGCTGGTGCGGCCCCGGTGTATCGGCGTGGCGCGCCCCGTCACGTGGCCGCCCCGCACGCCGCGCACGTGGTTGGCGTTGATTTCCTGCCCCACGCTCACGTGGCGGCTGGAATCGAGGCAGGCATTCGCGGCCATGCTGCCCAGGGTTTCGGCCAGCAAGACGGACGCGCCGCCGTGCAGCAGCTTGAACGGCTGCATGGTGCGGTGGTCGACGGGCATGGTCGCTTCGATCCAGTCGGGGCCGAACGCCGTGAATGCGATGCCCAGGTGGCGCATGGCCGTGCCCTCGCCGGCGGCGTTGAGCGTGTCCAGGTCGAGCGGTGCGTGCCAGATTTCCATTATTACCTCGGATCAGTGTGAAGAAAAAGCTATTGTAGGGCAGCCCGTCCGCGCGCGCGGCTTCATCTTTCCTTCACCGTGGCACGGGGTGGCGATGGCATTAACTGGTTATAATTGCCCCATTCTTAAAAAACGAGGTTGTGTATGAAGTGGGCCTTGCTGGGCATTTTTGTGTTTTCTGTTTTACATATTCATTTTCGTGGCAAGGTGCGCCTGCCGTTCCGCCGCCAGATCTTCGATCACTCCTCGTTCATGGCGCCGCTGAACCTGTTCATGCACACTTTTTCCAAGGTGCCGGCCACGCCGTATCTTTCCGTCGATCAATTTCCGGAACTGGCGCCGCTGCAGCAGAACTGGCAAATCATCCGCGATGAAGCGCTGCGCATGCAGGAAATGAAAAAGATCAAGGCAGCCGAAAAGAACAATGACGTGGGCTTCAATTCCTTCTTCAAATATGGCTGGAAGCGTTTCTACCTGAAATGGTATGACGCGAACCACCCGTCGGCACAGCAGATGTGCCCGCAAACCTATGCGCTGCTGCAATCGATTCCCTCGATCAAGGCCGCCATGTTCGCGGAGCTGCCGCAAGGCGGCAAGCTCAACCCGCACCGCGACCCGTTCGCCGGCTCCCTGCGCTATCACCTGGGCTTGCAGACGCCCAACGACGACCGCTGCTTCATCGACGTCGACGGCGAGCGCCACAGCTGGCGCGACGGCCAGGCCGTGATGTTCGATGAAACGTATATCCACTGGGCCCGCAACGACGCCGACAGCGACCGCATCATCCTGTTCTGCGACATCGAACGCCCGATGCGCTACCGCTGGGCGCAAGCGCTGAACCGCTGGCTGGGCCGCAACCTGATGACGGCCGCCGCCTCGCCCAACGAACTGGGCGACCAAGTGGGCGGCGTCAGCAAGCTGTTCCAAATTTCCTGGACCATGGGCCAGTACCGCCGCCGCTTCAAGGCGTGGAACAAGACGGCTTACCAGGTCACCCGCGTGGCCCTGGTCGTGGGCGTGGTCGCGCTGATCTACTTTATCTAGGCGGCGCTCCGCCCCCATCAAAAAAACCGCCTTCGGGCGGTTTTTTTATAATGCGATGCACCGACCAGGAGAATTTGCAGAATGACCGAACGTGACCGCCAATACGATATCCAGATTGCCGATGACCGATGGATCGAATTCATCGACCTCGCGGGACGCTACGACCAGGCGATCGACCTCGATGTACTGCTGGGGGAACTGTGGCCGCTGATTTACCGGCTGGAAACGCATTGCGTGGCCGGTTGTTGCGGCATCGATGCCTACGACTTCACGCGCGAAGCCGTGGACGCGGCGCTGGCCGAACTGGATCGCGCGCAAATGCGTGACGCCTGCGCCGCGGCCAGGCAGGCCGTGATGGCGGCCGACGGCGATGTATTGATGAGTGCCGCGATGAACCACTATGCGGATAAACGCGTGATCCTGCAATTGCTCGATCACCTGGACGCTTGCATTGCCGAGCGCGCTTGACCTTGCCAAGGCGGGAAGGTCCAAGGTAGCGGCATTGAACGATAACCGAGGAGAATCGACCATGCCCAGGATCACCGTCCTGCCCCACCCCGAACTGGCCCCCGATGGCGCCGTGTTCGACGCGCCCGAGAACATGAGCATCTGCGATGCCTTGCTGCGCCATCGGATCGACATCGAGCACGCCTGCGGCCAGGTGGGCGCCTGTTCCACCTGCCACGTGGTCGTGGTGCAGGGTTTCGACTCGCTCAACGAACTGGGCGACAATGAGGAAGACATGCTCGACCAGGCCTGGGGCTTGCAGCCCCACTCGCGCCTGTCGTGCCAGGCCCGCGTGAGCCACGAAGACCTGACGGTGGAACTGCCCAGGTACACGCTGAACCACGCCAAGGAGTAATCCCCGGCGCGGCTGCGCCACCTTCCTACCTGCTTACCACATGATTACGCGCTGCTCGGGCGGCAGATACATCGGGTCGCCCGGCTTGATGCCGAACGCTTCGTAGAAGCCGGGCTGGTTCATCACCGTACCCTTGGCGCGGAATTCGCCGGGCGAATGGGGATCGCTCTTGATCTGCGCGATCGCCGCTTCCGGACGCAGTTTCGCGCGCCACTTCTGCGCAAAGCCGATGTACAGGCGCTGTTCGCCCGTCAAGCCGTCGAGCACGGGCGACGGCTTGCCGCCCAGCGAACGCTGATACGCCTTGTAGGTGATCGACAGGCCGGAATTGTCGCCGATGTTTTCGCCCAGAGTCAGCTCGCCATTGATGTGGTAGCCCGGCACGGGGCTGTAGGCGCCGTATTGCTTGACGAGGCCGGCGGCCAGCGCCTTGAAGGCTGCGCGGTCTTGCGCCGTCCACCAGTTGCGCAGACGGCCCTTGGCATCGTACTGGCTGCCCGAATCGTCGAAAGCATGGCTGATTTCATGGCCGAAGGTGATGCCCAGCAAGCCGTAGTTGACGGCGTCTTCCGCTTTCACGTTGAAGAATGGGGGCTGCAGGATGGCGGCCGGGATCGTGATCGCATTGAGGGCCGGGCTGTAGCTGGCGTTGACGGTTTGCGGCGTCATCGACCATTCGTCGCGGTCCACGGGCTTGCCCAGTTTTTCCAGATTTTGCTGGCGGCCCCAGACACGCGCGGCCCGCACGTTGGCGACCAGGTCGTTCGGCTGCGTCCGCATGGCGCTGTAGTCGCGCCATTTATCCGGGTAGGCGATCTTCGGCTTCAAGGCTGCCAGCTTGAGCTGGGCTTCCTTCTTGGTTTCCGGGCCCATCCAGTCGAGCTGCTCGATGCCATCCTTGAACGACGCGACGAAATTGTCGAACATGGCCATCACGCGCGGCTTGGTTTCCGGCGGCAGGTACATTTCCACGTAGCGCTTGCCCACGGCGTCGCTGATGGCCGCATCCGTGAAGCGCAGCGCCAGCTGCCACTGCGGTTCGCTTTGCGGCACGCCGCGCAGCACCGTGCCTTCAAAGGCAAAGCGCTCCTTGACGGTGGCGCTGTCCAGGTAGGACGCATAGCTTTCGATGATGCGCCAGTTCAGATAGCTCTTCCACGATTCCAGCGGCACGGCCGTCACGGTCTCGGAAAAACCCTGGATGAAGCTGGGCTGGCGCACCACGGCCATCGAGGCTTTCGGCGCCAGGCCGGCAGCCGTAAAGTAGGCGTTCCAGTCGAAGGCCGGCGCCAGCGCGCCGAACTTGTCGAAGTCGACGCGGTTGTACGATTTGACGGGATCGCGCATCTGCACGCGCGTCCACTGCGCTGCCGCCAGGCGGGTCTCGATGTCGAGGATCTGCGCCGCATGTCCGGCGGCGGCCTTGTCGCCGCTCATGGCCAGCATGGTCTCGATATGCTTGAGGTATTTCTCGCGCACGGACTTGAGCTTGGCGTCGTCATCCTTCAGGTAATAGTCGCGGTCCGGCAAGCCCAGGCCGGACTGGCTCACGTTGACCGTGTAGCGCTCGGGGTCCTGCGCATCGGGGGCCACGCCGGCGGAAAACGGCGTCTGGATGCCGTTGCGCTGCAAATAGGCAAACAGGGCCGGCAATTCCTTCTTGTCGCGGATGGCGGCGACGCGGGCCAGTTCGGCGCGCAGGGGCTTGAATCCGGCCGCATCGCGCGCCTTTTCGTTCATGAAGCTCGTGTACAGGTCGGCGATCTTGTGCGCCTCGCTGCCGGGCTTGCCGGGATGCTTCAAGGTGGCATCGATCAGGCCGCGCAGCTGGCCCTGCGCGATTTCGCGCAATTCGATATACGTGCCCCAGACGGATTTGTCGGCCGGGATTTCCGTATTGCGGGTCCACACGCCATTGACGTAGCCGTAGAAATCATCCTTGGGGCTGACGGCCGGGTCCAGGGTTTTCAGGTCGATGCCGGAGACCGGCGCGGCTTGCTGGGCATGCAGCAAGGGCGAGGACAAGGCGAACAAGGCGCAGCAGGCGGCGCTGATGAGTGAGCGTTTCACGAAGATTCCTTTAATTGTTTTGACTTCATGTTGGAGAACATGCTGTATCCAGGCATGGAGGCAGGATTATAGTCGGCCTGCCTGCCGCGCAACAATGACGGTTGAACAAGTCCAGTAATCCGATGGCTACCAAAGCAAGCGTCAAACCGCGCCCATGATCGGCAAATGTTACCATGTAGCAATAGCCATGTAACAATAGATATCCCAGACTGGAGCCGCTTGATGCAGGAATTCCGATTCAATGTTTTCGGCACGCTGATTGCCGTCCGGGGGACGCCGGGAGCGTGGCGCGCCTTCTATCTCGGCGCGGAAGGCAAGCGCCGGCCCGCCGATTTCATCATTCCGGACGATATTCAAGCAGATGCGCTGTGCGAATACCTGGCCGACCTGTTCCATGAAGAGGCGACGCCGCGCAATCACACGGCAACGCGCATCGATGCGCCCGCGTGCGGGGCCTGAGTTAGTTCACCGGCTTACTTCACCGGCCTACTTCACCGGCTCGAACGTCACCGTCAAGCCATTGCCCGTGGTCCGTATCTGCGTGGGCACGAATTGCACGCCCGCATAGCGCAGTTCGTCCGGTTTGAACGTGTAGATGGGCGTTTCATGCATGAGCTGGTCGGCCACCAGGCTGGCCACCTTGGCGAACTGGCGCTGCTGCGCTTCATCCATGCCATCGATGGCGACCTTGTCCACGCTCGCTTCGCTCAGGTAGACGGCGTTGCGCTGGGCGTCGAGCACGAGGCGGCCCGACATGGCCAGGCTGCCGCGCCAGCTTTGGCGTATGAACGGCGGCAAGACGCTGGCATCGACGCTGAGGGCCACTCGTTCGCGCTCGGGCTGCAAGGACAGCTGCGGGTGGGTCAGCTTGACATCCAGCACAGACAGCACGCGCTTGTCGATAGGAAAGCGGCGCTCCAGGCCTTGCTGCATCTTGCTCAGCGACACATTCACGTCGCGCGGGCCGATCAGGGTGGAGCACGAGGCCAGCACAGTGCAGGCCAGGGCGGCGATGGCGGCGGTTTTCAGCAAGGGACGCAGGGCAGTGGCATTCATGGATAGTCTCGGTGGAAAGATGGCGCCATCTTACACATGCGCCCGCTTTCACGCAAAAACCGGCGCCCGCCTTGCAGCGGACGCCGGTTTGCAGGTTTGCCTCGTTAGCGTACGAACAGGGCGATCAGTATGACGATGGGCAATGGAATGCCCAGCAACAGCAAGAGGATGGAACGCATGGCAGTCTCCTGGATAGAATCGGTAAATTAAATGGTCACATGGCGCAGCACGCGCTCGTGGTCGCGCTGGCGGCCGCCAAAGGTGGCGGCCAGGCTGGCCACGAAAGCGCCCAGCAGCAAGGCGACGAACATCCACAGGGCCGTATGGGCGCCGGCCTTGCGGGCCGTATCGGCAGCTTGCTGTGCCTGTGCCTTGGCATCGGCAGCGGCCTTGACGGCGCGGCCGTAGACGGCGTCGACGCGCGCTTCCGCTTCCGCCTGCGTCAAGCCCGTGCGGCTGGCCACGACCTGGCCCAGATAGGCGCGGTCATCGGCGGCCAGGCTGCCCGTGGACAGGCCGGTGGCGAAAATCTTGCCGATTTCAGCACGCTGGTCGGCGGCCGTCACGCCGGGATTCGCTACCGCTGGCGCAGCAGTCGCGGCTGGTGCCGGGGCCGCGCGCAGCAGCATGTCGGAAAAATAGTCGAGCGGGTTGGCACTGCTGCCCTCGCCCGCCTTGGCGCCGGAGGCACCGGCACCAGCTGCCGCTGCGCCCGCCCCTACGGCCGGGCCCACTGCCGCCGCCACGCCGCTGCTCGCATCGATGGCGCCGCTGAGCACGGCGCGCGTGCCGCCGGCCAGCACGGCCACGGTGATCAGGGTGGCCACGGCCCAGGCCAGCAAGCCGTGCGCCGTATCGCGGAAGTGCACTTCATCCGTGTGGATGGAACTCCACTTCACGCGCAGACGGCCCGCCATGTAGCCGCCGATGCCGGAAGCGGCCAGCTGCATGAAGGCCAGCCAGGCGATGGTCGACACGCCGATGGCCGTGGCGTTGAACGACCACGGCGACACGGACGACAGGCCCAGGCCCACGCCGAGTATCAGCAGGATGAAGGACAAGGCGGCCGCCGCGGCAGCGCCCGCCAACACGGCGCCCCAGGACACGCCCGGGTTGTTCAAGTCCGAGACGGACAGTTGTGTAGCTTGCATGGAAATCTCCCTTGGTTGGTAATGGTTATGGCGTTCAGGCAGCGACGCCCGTCAGCTGTTCCTTGCGCGCGGCCATTTCCCGGCCCAGCGCGTCCAGGTCGACGGCCGTGTGGCGCACTTTGGGAAACATGTCGTTTTCCTCTTCCTTGACGTGGTGTTCGATCTGCTCGGACAACACCTTGACCTTGGCGTCGTACAGGTCGTCGGCAGGGTCCATCGCTTCGATCTGCGCGATGAGTTCCTTGGCGCTCGCGTGCTCGACGACGGCCTCATCCATCAGGTCGCCATCGTGGATGGGGCGGCGCACGGCCGGATAGAAGATTTCTTCTTCCAGCTGCGTGTGCACGGTCAATTCCTGGCAGATCTGGTCGGCCAGCTTTTTCTTCGTGGCAAAAGAGCGGTCGCTCAAGCCTTCATACTGGGCAAACAAGGCTTTGACAGCCTTGTGGTCTTGCATCAATAAGCTGATCGCGTTCATGGCGCCTCCTCGTTGTGGATGAGGCAAGGATGCGCCACGGCGGCGCCAGCGTATGTGCGACGCCATACACAATCTTGATATTTAGTTACCTGCCTACTTGATGCCGTGATGGCTCATCAGGTCGTACAGGGTGGGCCGGCTTACGCCCAGCAATTCAGCCGCGCGGGCGATATTGCCGTCGGCCCGCGCCAGCGCGCGCACCATCACCTTGTACTCGGCCGCCTCGCGGGCCTGGCGCAGGTTGATGGCGTCTTCAACGGGCGCCGCCTGCGCGCTGGCGGGCAAGCCCAGGTCATCGACCGCGATCTGCGGACCGTCGCTCATGATGACGGCCCGCTTGATGCAGTTTTCCACTTCGCGCACATTGCCGGGCCAGCCATAGCTTTCGATCAGCTGCAGCGCGCCGGCGCTGAAATGCAGGTTGCTGCGCCCTTCGCTGGCGCAGAACTTGTTCTTGAAATGGTGGGCCAGCAAGGCAGCATCGCCGGCCCGTTCGCGCAGGGGCGGAATGCGCAGCACGATTTCGCTGAGGCGGTAAAACAGGTCTTCGCGGAAGCGTCCCTGTTCCGCCAGCACCTTCAAGTCCTGGTGCGTGGCGCACACGATGCGCACGTCGACGGCGATCTCGGCCCGTCCGCCCACCCGTTCGATCACCCGCTCCTGCAGGAAGCGCAGCAATTTTGCCTGCAGCGCCATCGGCATGTCGCCGACCTCGTCGAGAAAAAAGGTGCCGCCGTGGGCCAGTTCGATCTTGCCCAGGGTTTGCCGCGCCGCGCCCGTAAACGCGCCCCGCTCATAGCCGAACAGCTCGCTTTCCAGCAGGTTTTCGGGAATGGCCGCGCAATTGATGGCAACGAAGCGCTGCGCGTGGCGGCTGGACAGCGCATGCAAGCCACGCGCAATCAATTCCTTGCCGCTGCCCGAGTCGCCCAGCAGCATGACGCTGGCCGACGAGGGCGCCACCTTTTCCACGCTGCGGCACAGTTTCAGCATGCCGGGATCGCGGCTGACGATGCCGGCCAGCGGCGAATCGGCCTGCGTCTGCAGCATGCGGCGGTTTTCCTGCTGCATGGCGTGCAGGTAGAACGCGCGGGCGATGACCAGGCCCAGCATGTCGGCGTCGAATGGTTTCTGGTGGAAATCGTAGGCGCCCAGCGCGATGGCCTTTAACGCATGCGCGCGCTCCTGGTTACCGGAAAGAATGATGACCTTCGTGTCCGGCGCCAGCGCAAGAATCTGCTGCAAGGTGGCCAGCCCTTCCGTGGCGCCGTCCGGATCGGGCGGCAAGCCCAGGTCCATCGTCACGACGGCCGGCTGGTGGCGCCGCACCAGCGCCAGCGCCGCTTCGCGCTCGCCCGCCAGCAAGACGTCATAACCGTCAAAACTCCAGTGCAGCTGCTTTTGCAGGCCGGGATCGTCTTCGATGACAAGCAGTTTTTGCTTGGCCATGTTCTTCCTTTCTGTTCACGCGGCATGCAGCGGCAGGATCACGCGGAACGTCGTGCCCACCTGCGGCTCGCTGCGCACTTCCAGGCTGCCGCCCACTTCGCGCAGATATTCGCGACTTTCGAACACGCCGATGCCCATGCCCGCCGTCTTGGTCGTGTCGAACGGCTTGAACAGGCGTTCGCGGATGAATTGCTCGCTCATGCCCTGCCCTGTATCGTCGAGTTCGACCACGGCCGTGTGCTGCTCGCGCCGCAGCCGCACGGCCACCTTGCCATCGCTGGCCGTGGCTTCGATGGCGTTCTGGATCAGATGGCCCAGCACGCGCTCCAGCCGCGCCCGGTTGGCCAGCACCGTCAGCTCGCCATCGACAATTTCCAGCCGCGGCGCGGGCGCCAGGCTGGCCTTGGCGGCCACGGCCTGGCGCAGCAAGCCATCGAGCAGCAGCGGCGCCGGCGCTTCCGGCGCCTCGCCACGCGCCAGTTTCTGCAGCAAGGTCTTCATTTTCTGCACGGAATGATCCAGGGTACCCAGCATGTCTTCCTGGAAGGCGGGATTGGCGCGGTGCTTTTCCGCATTGCTCAACAACAGGGACAGCTGGAACACGAGGTTCTTGAGGTCGTGCACGATGAAAGTGGACATGCGGTTGAACGAATCGAACTGGCGCGACACCGTCAGGGTATCGAGCGATTCGCGGTGCGCCAGGTAGCTGGCGGCTTGGCTGCCGGCAATTTTCAGCACGTCGAGGATTTCCCAGTTCAGGCCGATGCGCGTGCGGGGCCGCGCCAGCGCGACAAACGCGAACAGCTGGCCATGCAGCATCAGGGGCACCAGCAGCCACACGTCCGGCAGCGCCAGCAGCGGAGGCGGCAACAGCAAGCCGCCGTACTGGCGGGGGTTTTGCCGGCAATCGGGCACGTCGACCACCCATTGCCTTGCCTCCAGGAACTGGCACAAGAGGCCAGTGGCCGGCTCGCTCCAGGCGGACGGCGGCCAGTTCCAGCTGGCGGCCGGGGCAAACTGTCCCTGGTCGCGCAAGATCCACAGCGCGCCGGCGCGGCTTTCCACCAGTTGCGCCATCGCCTGTATCGTGCGCTCGCCCAGGGCCGGGCCATTTTCGGACAGCGCGCGCGTAAATCTCAGCCATTCTTCGCGGTAATCGAAGATGGCGTTATAAAAATGTTTATTGATGGTCACCTTGAGCTTGGCCCGCAGGCTGCCGGAAAACAGCACACCCGCCAGCAGCAGGGCCGCGCCGCCCAGGTAAGCCATCTGCATCAGCGAGCCCCAGGTGCCGCCGAAATAGCGCAGGTAGTACGCGCTGGCCGCCATGGCCAGCAGATAGATGGCCGAGCCCAGCAAGGCGGCCGAGCGGTACAGCATCTGGCGCGAGACGGACAGGCCCAGCGCCCAGCCCGGATTGCGCGCGGCCGACACGGCCAGGAGCGGCGCGCACAGGGCGTCGACAATGCCGCGCGCGGCCCAGATATCGTCGTTGATCGCACGAAACAGCAAGGCATCGCTGTACAGGTAGAAATCGTAGGCGAACAGGCCGCCCACGCCCAGGCACGCAAACTTGATGCCCCAGCGTTTCAACGGCGGCGTGTTGCGGTACCATTGTTCCACCAGCAGCATGCCCAGCACGGACAGCAGCAAACGGCTGGCGCTGGCGATGATGCGCGCCGGCAAAGGCAGCGCCAGCCACGACGAGGCCAGCGCGCACAATGCGGGCGCCAGCGCCGTGAGGACGATGCCGGCCAGCACGAGGCGCAAGCGGGGCCGCGACGGTTCGATCAGCAGCAACAGGAACACCAGCCAGGCCAGGGTGCGCAGCAATTCGAGCGCATCACCGGCCAGCGAGACGCGCTGCCCCAGCAGCACCAGCACCACCGTGCCCGTGGCCCAGCCGCCCGTCGCCAGGCACGCCACCAGCAAGGCCCGCACGTTCTGCCGGGCCCGCCAGTTGCTGATCAGAAGCAGCGCCAGCGCGAAGAAGGCCAGCGACGCCAGGCCATGGCTGAGCGCTGCCGCGTCGGCGGCCGCCAGCCAGGCCGACTGCGCCCGCATCATCGGCTGCCCTTGCCAAACAGCACCACCTGCACCGTGTCGAGCAGGATCAGCAGGTCGAGGAACAGGCTGTTATTTTTCACATAATACAAATCATATTGCAGCTTCTTCACGGCGTCATCGACGGAGGCGCCATATTGATAGCGCACCTGCGCCAGGCCCGTGATGCCGGGCTTGATGCTGTGGCGGATGTTGTAGTACGGCACCTGCTGCTTCAGTTGCTCGACAAAGTAGGCGCGCTCGGGACGGGGCCCCACAAAGCTCATCTCGCCGCGAAACACATTGAACATCTGCGGCAGCTCGTCGATGCGCAGCTTGCGGATCCAATTGCCCACGCGCGTGATGCGCGCATCGTTGGCCTGCGCCCAGATGGGCTTGCCGTCACGCTCGGCATCGCAGCGCATGCTGCGAAATTTCAGCACGTTGAACGGCAAGCCATCGCGTCCCACCCGCTCCTGCTGGTAAAACACGGGGCCGCCGTCTTCCAGACGGATGCAGACGGCCGTCGCCAGCATCACGGGCAGCGCCGCCAGGCAGATGACGCTGCTGGCGGCCAGGTCGAATAGGCGCTTCGACGCGGCGCGGAAGAAACTCTGGTCGAAGCCGCCGCCATAGATCAGATAGCTGGGCTGCAGGGAATCGATGCGGATCTGGCACGCCTCGCGCTCGAAAAACGTGGCCGCGTCGATCACCTTGACGCCGCCCAGCGCGCATTCCAATAGTTGCTTGGCAGGAAACGCGCCATTGCGCCGGTCGCTGACGGAGACGACGATTTCATGCGCGGCATGGCGCTGGGCCATGGCCAGCAGCGATGGTTCGGCCGGCAGCAAAGCCGAGGCCGGCACGCAGCATTGCTCGCCAGCCACATCGATGCAGCCGACGACGGTAAACTGGTGGAAACCGATCTTGCTGGCAGCCAAATCCATGCATTCGCGCGCCAGCGCCCCGCCGCCCACGAGGATCAGCCGGCCTTCCATCAGCGCCGATTGCGAGGATTTGAACACCACCAGGCGCGCCAGCAGCACGCCGATGGCGCCCAGGCCGAAGATCAGCACGCTGCCGCGCCCGAATTGCAGCGCGGGAATGAAGCGTATCAGCACGCTGAGCACGGCAAAGCCCAGCGCAAACGACGGCAGGATGCGCAGCAGGGTGTTGCGGATATCTTCGCGCGAACGGTGCTGGTACATGCCCAGCGCGCTCATGCAGAGCACGATGACCAGCGTAAAGATCGAGGAAGACAGGTAGACCTCGCTCGCCCGCACGAGGCGGTTGCCGTCCGCCAGCCACAGCAAGGAAGTCAGGGTGGCCGACAGCAGCAGGATCATGATTTCCAGCAACAGCAAGATAAACGCTGTTTTCGAGACATAATGGCTGAAGATGCGGATCATGGTTCCTCCTGCGGCAAGAAGCATCGGGCCGGCACGGGGCGGCCTGCAGCTGTCCTGCCATCATGGCGAACTGTTCCGCGAAGACATTGATGCGCCACAAGCTACGGCCCCAGCTATCTTTTGCTTGCAGAATTTATCTCAACACATTACCGAATGCAGGGAAATGGCATATAGTATGCATCCCCTAAAAGAGATAAATGTCATGAAATTTGATGTAGCGATTGTCGGCAGTGGCCTGGCGGGTTTATCGGTTGCACTGCATTTAGCTGAGACGCGCACCGTCGCGATCATTTCCAAACGCGCGCTGCTCGATGGCGCCAGCAACTGGGCGCAGGGCGGGATCGCGGCCGTGCTGGACTCGGGCGACAGCCACCAGCAACACATCGAAGACACCCTGATCGCGGGCGGCGGCCTGTGCGACGAGAGCGCCACGCGCTACATCGTCGAACACGGCCGCGAAGCCATCGAATGGCTGATCGAGCAAGGCGTGCCGTTTACGCGCGACGCCTCGGCCGAGCTGGGTTTTCACCTGACCCGCGAAGGGGGACACAGCCAGCGCCGCATCATCCACGCGGCCGACGCCACGGGCCACGCCGTGCAAGTCACGCTGGAAGAAAAGGTGCGCGCCCACCCGAACATCACCCTGTTCGAACACCATTGCGCAATCGACCTCATCACTTCCGACAAGCTGGGCATGAAACCCGCGCAGCGCAACGCGCAACCGCATTGCCATGGCCTGTACGTGCAGGATGAGCAAACGGGCAAGGTCCTGACCTTTGCCGCCGAGCACACGGTGCTGGCCACGGGCGGCGCCGGCAAGGTGTATTTATATACAACGAATCCCGACACGGCCAGCGGCGACGGCATCGCCATGGCCTGGCGCGCCGGCTGCCGCGTGTCGAACATGGAATTCATCCAGTTCCACCCCACCTGCCTGTACCACCCTTACGCGAAGTCCTTCCTGATCACCGAAGCCATCCGTGGCGAAGGGGGCTTGCTGAAACTGCCGCCTGAAGCAGGCGCCGCAGCGGGAACGCGCTTCATGCTGGCCCACGACGAGCGGGCCGAACTGGCGCCGCGCGACGTGGTGGCGCGCGCCATCGACTTCGAGATCAAGAAACGAGGCCTCGACTACGTGCACCTGGACATCAGCCACAAGCCGGCCGAATTCCTCATCGAACACTTCCCCACCATCTACGCGCGCTGCCTGGAACTGGGCATCGACATCACCAAGCAGCCGATTCCCATCGTGCCCGCCGCCCACTACACGTGCGGCGGCGTCGTGACGGACCTGTCCGGCCGCGCCGACCTGCCGGGCCTGTACGCGGTGGGCGAGACGGCGTGCACGGGCTTGCATGGCGCGAACCGCCTGGCGTCGAATTCCCTGCTCGAATGTATCGTCATCGGCCGCGCCTGCGCACAGGATATCGAAAGCAAGGAAAAGCTGGGCACGCCCTACCTGCCCGACTGGGATGAAAGCCGCGTCACGGATGCGGACGAGGAAGTGGTGATTTCGCACAATTGGGACGAACTGCGCCGCTTCATGTGGAATTACGTGGGCATCGTGCGCACGACCAAGCGCCTGGAGCGGGCCCAGCACCGCATTGCCCTGCTGAAGGAAGAAATCGACGAGTACTACCGCAACTTCCGCATCACGCACGACTTGCTGGAACTGCGCAATCTCGTCGACGTGGCTTCGATGATCGTCAACAGCGCCCTGTCCCGCCGCGAAAGCCGCGGCCTGCACTTCAGCCGCGACTATCCGGAAACCTTGCCGAAGGCCATCGCCAGCGTGCTGACGCCGCCGCACCGCTAACAGCGGCTGGAATGCGCGCCGGGCATGCACTGGCGCGCATTATTCTTCCGGCATGTCAAACCCGATGCCATCTTCCGTGTACGAAAGCTTGGCAGAATCGCCCGTGCATTCCCCCTGCGGCACATCGGCCACATAGCGGCACTCGCTTTCCACGCTGCCATCCGCGCGCCAGTGCCGCGTCCAGCCTTGGCGCTCGCCATCGACGTATTCGATCAGCTGCTTCGGCTTGCCGTCGGCATACCAGGAGCGCAATGCACCCTCCTCGCGTCCGCCTGCGTTCCACTGCTTGTGCACGATCAATATGCCGGCCTGGCTGAAGCGCTGTTCGCTGCGCAGGATATTGCGGCCGCTGTGCGTGCGCTTGCTGGCGACTTTGCCGTCCGGATAATATTCCACGCTCTCGCCCGCCGGCTGGCCATCGACGTAATGCGTCGTGCGCTGCACCTTGCCATCGGGGAAATAGCCGGTGCTCGGTCCCGTGATGATGCCATTGACATACTGGCTGCGGCTTTCCACGGCGCCGTCCGGATAGAACAGCAGCGATTCGTCCGGCTGGCCCTTGACCCTCGTCGTGCGCGTGCGCAGCTTGCCATCCGTGTCGAAGGTTTCCACCAGGCCATCGGCCTGCACCCGGTCGTGGGACTGGCCCGCCGCGCTTTCCTGCACGCCATTGAACAAAGTGGCGCGCAAGGCCAGCTGGCCATCCGGGCGATACCGCGTCTGCACGCCGCGCCCCTCCTGCTGCTCCACCTGCATTTCCAGCTGGCCATGCGGGTAATACATGCGGTAGTTGCCCACCAGCTTGCCGCGCAGGTAATCGGGAGCGTTGACCTGGCCCGTCAGCCGCTTCGGTTCGCCTTCGCGCACGTGATAGATCTCGACTTGCCAGGTGCCCGGTATCTTACCGGGCGGCAGCGGGAGCACGAGTGCGTAACGCGCGCTTTCCATGGCCTCGCCGCGCGACAGGTTATGGTTCAGGTACAGACGGGCCTTGCCATCGGCACAGTGCGCATCGCAGCCGCGCAGCATGCGGACAACGGGAATGGCACCGGCCTGATCTGGCACCGGACAGGCAAGGATGCGCACCAGCACGGGGTTCCTGTCGCGTATCATGTTGGCCAGCTCGGTCTTCATGACGCCATACTGCTCCTCGCTCAGCCCGACCGATGCCGCATCCATGCGCAGCTGCCGGCCGCCGCAGCCCGTATCGTCGTCCACGGTCAGCACATCGCCGCGGCCTGGCGCGGCCTTGATCGCCGTGATCACTTGCCGCTGCACGATTTCGGCCTGGGCCATGGCCGGCAACAGCAGCATGACGCCAACAAGGTGATTTATAAGGCGCGCCATGCTTGCTCCTTGCGCTGCAATTCCGGCGCTGGCGGCGCTTCGCCGCAGTCGCCCTGTGCCTTGCCGGCCACATACCGGCATTCGCTTTTCAAGCTGCCATCGTCGCGCCAGCTGCGGCTCCAGCCGTCACGCCGGTCGTTCACGTAATCGATCGCGTGCTCGGGCTTGCCGTTCTCGTACCACGAGCGCGACGTGCCCTGCTCGCGCAGCCGCGCATCCCAGCGTCGCTCCAGCACCAGCACGCCCTGGGGACTGTAGCGCCGGACGCTGAGCAGCCCGCCACCATCGCCATACTGCTGGCGGCTTTGCACCTTGCCATCCGGATAAAACTCCAGCGCTTCCCCGACCGGTAAATCATTGCGCTGCGTCATGCTGGCGCGCACGGCGCCATCGGGGTAGTAATCCGTGGTGCTGCCATTGAACTTGCCCTTGCTCACTTGCGTTCTGTTCGACACTTTCCCATCGGGAAAATATGCGAGCAGTTCGCCTTCCATGCGTCCATCGCGCAGCACATAACTGGTGCTCAGCTTGCCATTGGCATCAAATGTCTGCACGGGACCGTCCACGCGCTGTCCCTCGCGGTACACGCTGGC
This sequence comes from Janthinobacterium violaceinigrum, assembly GCF_009208555.1. Taxonomy (GTDB): domain Bacteria; phylum Pseudomonadota; class Gammaproteobacteria; order Burkholderiales; family Burkholderiaceae_D; genus Janthinobacterium; species Janthinobacterium violaceinigrum. The sequence continues at coordinate 34,807 of NZ_WFLI01000013.1, forward strand.
CTCGCGCAGCTTGCCCGTGGCGTGATATTGCTGGTGCGTGCCTACCGGCAAGCCATGACGCCAGTTGCCACGCGATTCCAGGCTGCCATCGGCACGATAGAGGCTAGTAAAGCCATCCTGCCGGCCTTGCCCATCCTGCGCCACCTGCTTTTCGATCTTGCCATCGGGGTAATACGTGACATAGCCACCCACCAGTTCGCCCTGTGCATAATCGGCGCGGTTGACGTGGCCTGACAGGCGCAGCTTGCGGCCCGCCACGCTATAGATTTCCACCTTCCACGTGCCCGGCAGTTTGTCTTTCGGCAATGGCAACAGCAGCACGTTGGGCGCCTGTTCCCGCTCGATGGGATAGAAACGCTCGTGCAGGTACAGCCGCGCCCGGCCATCGGCGCAATCGGCTGGCGTGCAGGCGGCGATCTCGCGCACGATGGGCACGCTCGCATCGTCCGGGCATTGTTTCACGGTGACGAGCATGGGCGTCCTGGCGCGCATGCGTTCAGCAAGCTGGACTTTCAACGCTTCGTACGGCGCCTCGTCCAGGTTCATCGAGCGGGCATCCATGCGTATCTGCTTGCCGCCGCAGGCTGTCGTGCCCGCAATGGTAAAGACATCGCCGCCTTCGCTATCGGGCTCGCCGGCCATGCTGGTCACCACCAGGCGCTGCACGATGTCCGCCTGCGCCATGCCTGGGTACAACAAGGAAACGCCCAGCACGGCGCATATCGTCTTGATTTTCATGGTATTCCTCTAATGTTCCGCCGTGACGGCGACACCGCCCGGCACGAAGCTGACCCGGCCATCGCGGTAACGCACCAGCACCACCACCTTGGCATCCTGCAATTGACCGTGCTGCACGGCAGGCAGATAGGTCCAGCGTTTCACGCTATCGAGCAGCACCTTGTTGAGCATGGGTTCCATCGGCAATTCCGCCGTCGCATGCGTCAGGCTGCCGTCGGCGGCAATGGTCAGGATCAAGCGGTTTTCGCCCGTCGCGTGCTTTGCATCGAGCACGCCATAGTCGACCGTCGTCATCGTCTCGCGCTGCACGCCGCCGACCTGGTCCCGCAGGGGCGGCATGGCCTGGAGTTTTTGCGCCAGCAGCGCGCCGTCGGCCAGCGTCTTGTCCCAGCGCTTCTGGTAGGCGCCCGGTTGCGTCAGGCGCAACACCCTGGCGGTCAGGTCCATGCGCTGCATCGTGCGCGCGACGCCATTGTCGGCCGGCTCGCCCGGGTCCGCCGGCAAGGCGTTCTGCACGGCATAGCGGTAAGCCGTCAGCCGCGCCAGCGCCACCAGATTGACGGCATCGCGCTCGTCGCCACCGCGCAGCTGTGCAGCCGCCGCGATGCCCAGCCAGGCCGTACCATCGGTCGGGCGCGCCCACACGGCTTGCTCGAAGTACTGGCGCGCCGCCTGCGGTTCGTTCAGGCTCAGGTGCATGCGGCCCATGGCCGCCGCCACCAGATGGTCGCGCGGGTTGGCTTGCAGCAGATCAAGATAACTGGCGACCAGCGCCGGCTCATAGCCGGGCACCCAGCCCAGGCCTTCCAGCAACGAGGCGCGCAGCTGCGCCTGCGTGCGGTCGCCGCCGTAGCCGGACTGCTTTTCTTCGCCGGCACGGTACAACAGTTGCAAGCCTCGCGTGACGGCATCGTCGTCGCCCTTGCTGATCGCTTGCGACAGGCTGCGCACGGCCTTGCGCGCATCGGACGGCTGGAAACCGGCCGTCCTGCGCGGACGCCAGGAAAATACTTCCAGGCCTGCCGCCTGGTCGGCTTGCGCCTGCAGGCTGGCCTTGTCCTTCACTGCATCGGGCGACGAGGTCCAGGCCGTAAAGCCGATCAGGAACAGCACGATCAGCACCACTACCACGCCCCAGCCCTTGCCGGAAATGCCGGCGCCAGTGTTGCCCGCCAAGGGGATGGAAACCGGCGCCTGCCCCGGCGCCGTGCGGCGCGCGCTGCGCTGCTGCGGCAACGATTGCTGCTGCAGCAGCGTCTGCTGCGCCTGCACCGACGCTTGCGCGGCAGCACCGATGACCTTGTCGCGCGCACAGGCGGCGCAGCCCAGGCCCGCAAAATGCTGGTGTTCGGGATGCACGGCACACACGACGAGCTTGCCTCCGCTGCGCTGCGCATAGCCGCGCAGCAGCTGCGCCCAGTCGGACGCCGACGGCCGCTGGGGTTTCGGCGACGGGGAAAACGCGCGGTCGAACATGGCGCGCAGCTCGGGCGGCATCAGCGCATGGCCGCTGGTGGCGTTCGGCGCCAGCTGCTTGTGGCGTTTTATGCCGTACGCATAGCAGCCGTCGCGGATGCGCCCGGGTATGTCGCTTGCCACTTGCGCATTGCCGGGCCGCCCGCTGTACGGGTGGATGCCGAAGTTGAGCAACTGGAAGATGACGACGGCCAGGGCAAAGCGGTCTTGCGCCATTTCCGTGCCCGCCGGCATGCCCTTGCGCTGGAATTCCGGCGCCAGGTAGTCGGCCGTAAATTGCTCGGCAGGAAAACGCTCCGCATGGCCCTGGATGCTGAAACCGTCGCAGTCGAGCATGGCGATGTACAGCGAGTCGCGGTAAAAGCGCAGGTTCACGGGCTTCAGATCGACCACGTAATGCTGCTGCTGGTGCAGCGCGTCGATGACGGCGGCCAGGTTGGCGGCCAGGGTCAGCTTGGGACCGAGTCCCGTGGGCAAGCCGGCCGCGCGCGCCTGCCGCTCCTGCATGATGTGTTCCAGCTCGGCCGTTTGCGCCATGTCCAGCAGGGGCATGACGAAGCCCGCGAATCCGCCCTGGCCGTCGAACACTGCCGCTTGCGGCCAGGCGATCTGCACGTAGCGCTTGCCGTTTTCCATTTGATCGGGTAACTCGGGCGACAGTTCCAGCATCGCTTCGAGCTTGCGCCGGTTGGCGGCCCGGTCCAGGTGCGGGTGGTACAGCTTGGCCACCTGTGCAGGCGCGTCAGGCAACAGGTACACGCTGCCAGCACCGCCGCTTTTAATCAGTTTGCCCAGGATCAGACTGCGGACTTTATCCAGCCAAATTTTTCCACCGGGACTCAGGCCCGGTGTCACACCCTGCTTCTGGCTCATGCGCGCAAGGCCAGCAGCAGGGTCTTGTCATCGCCCGTGATCTGGTGCGTGCGCGGGTCGGCCAGGGTGGACGCCAGCGCCGCATTGCCCAGCTCGATGCTGTCGACCGTGCGCAGATAGCCTTGCACGGCATCCATGAATGGCGCGTACAGGCCCCCATTGTTCTTGCTCATGGCAAAAGGCATGCAGCCGTCGGACATCAGCACGACGCCGCGCACGGACTGGGGAATCGGCAACAGCCGCAGCTGTTCGCGCCAGTGCTCGCCGCTGAGAAAATAGGTTTCATTGGCGTATTCGCCGTTGGCGGGCAGCGAGATCAATTCGCCGCCATCGCCCAGCTGCGCCACGCCCAGGCCATCGCCCAGGTGGAAAAAGAAGCCTGTGTCGGCTCCCATCACCACGCCGACGACCGTGGCAGCGTAGTCGTCGACGGTGGCGTCGGCCGCGCGGGCGATGTCGTCCAGCGCGGCGCGGATCTGCGCCAGGGTGGCCGCCAGCGCGCCGTCCTGTAAATCCTGCACGGTGGCGCCCTGCTCCAGCCGGCCGGCCAGCGCCTGCACGGTTTGCGTTGCGACAAACTGCGCGCCCTGCTCGCTGAGCCTGGCGGAACCGGCACCATCGCAGACGATGGCCAGCAAGACGTCGCCCACGACGGTGTGCGCATGCGCATCCTGGCAAGCGATGTCTTTATCCAGGTGCGCCTTGCCCGTGACGGAGGCGCCGAACACGCGCCAGGTATTCTGTACTGCAGTCATGGATCAGCGGGCTTTCACGTATTCACGACCGACCAGCCGTCCGTCGACGCCAGTTGCGCCTGCGCGCCGGGACGCGATTGCGACACCACTTGCATGCTGGCACTGAGCCACAGGAACAGCTCGCGGAATTGCAAGCCTTTCAGCTGCTTCACGCCCCGCTCGCCCCGGCTGGAAAAATGCCCCAAGGAATCGATATTCGCGTTGTCACCCACGGCGATGGGGAAGATCGCTACCTTGTTCGACTGTTCCGCCGCGCGCGCCTGCTCGGCGCCGTGCTGCCAGCGGTCCGTCGGCTCGCCGTCCGACATCAGGAACAGCCACGGCCGCGTGTACGCGACGCCTGCCTGGCGGAAGCGCTGCTTTTCCTGCTCGATTTCCGCCAGCGCCAGTTCCACGGCCGCGCCCGTCGGCGTGGTACCGTTCGCTTCCAACCGGGGCGCCGTGAAATCCATGGCGTCGCACCAGTTGCTGGCGACGACCGCTTCATCGTGGGCGCCGTATTGGATCACGAGGATGCGCACGCGCTTGGCAGCGATCACGTCGGATTTCAATTCCTGTTCCAGCAAGGCCAGGCCATCGTTGAGCAGCGAGACGGGTTCGCCATCCATGCTGCCGGAGCAGTCCAGCACGAGCACCAGCGGCGTGCGTTGTTCGGTATTGTCGACCAGGGCGACGTCGGGGATCATTATGGAAGTCATGTATTTTTGATAGAGTTGCGAAATAGCCTAGCCCCGAAGCTTACCCTATGGATATGTTTTCCATGCGTCCGATTGCTTCGGATTGCACCGGGCAGCATTAGAATGCGCATTTGTACGAGATTTAACCACCCACTACCGTTGCCATGAGCGCACTTGATAATGATCGCTATCGCGAGCCTGGAAGAGCTTGAAGAATTCCTTGGAGAAAAGCTGGACCAGTTCGAACCAGGGCTGCCAATAGCGCACCCAGGGATACGTCTGTCGCAAGCGTGCAAACATGTGCGGCGGGCAATCCTGGATGATCACCCTGCCGCCGTGCGCATCGCATGCCGGGTGATCGTGGAAGACCCTGGCATGCCCTTTGGAAAGCTCATCAAGAGTGGTTTCGCCAGAGCCTTGAAGCAACGGGTCCACCTCCTGTCCGAGATGCAACGACGTGGTTTGGCAGCGAAAACCTGTGCGTTGCTGGGACTCGAATTTTGTCCGCGAGAAACGGAAGACTATTGCAAGCTGATTAAAAAATTTGAACCATCCGAGCTGCTCCCGGGAATTCAGCAGGTTCACGCCAGCGATGAAAAATCCCGCACGCTCTTGCAACGCTTGATGAACGGAAGTCCGTAAGCTACATCGGCAATCTGCCATCAGCACCGCATTGCGGTGATGCGGTGTTTGTACTATCTTGAAAGATGCCCAGGCCAGATGGCAGCGACTAGCCCTTCCTCACAAAGGTAGTGTGGATCGCTGCGCCACACCGCCCTTACCCAGTTCCGCACCTGCATGCCTGCGGCACACTGATGTAATCAGGCAATGGGGGCAAGCATGGGGACAGTGGCAGCAACGGCGGACGTGGGCAAACTGATAGTCGCCCTGTACGGCGCAGCCTGCGGCGAAAACGACTGGCCGCAGCTCGACAGCGCAGGCCTGAACGGTGCGCAATGGCAGGAACTCTTGCCGCATCTGCAACGCGCGCGATGCCTGCAGCAGCGCCTGCGCGAGTCGCAACTGGCCAGCCACTGCGCGCTGGCGGCGCTCGACGCCATGGGCGCCGCCGTGCTGGTACTCGACGCCAGCCTCGGACTGCGCTTCGCCACCCCCGCCGGCCACGCCTTGCATGCAGCGCACTTGGCGTATGCCGCCCCGCCCGCCCTCGTGCGCGCCGTGCGCCTGGTGATCGCCAGCGCTGGCGGCGCAGCGCAATGCCAGTCGCTGCGCCTGACGCGCACGCAGCAGGCGCCGCTGGCGCTCACTGTCACCCCGCTTGCCGCTTGCCAGCCTCCATGCGCGCTGCTGATCGCCCGCGACCCCACGCAAACGAGCACGTCCATTCCTGCCTTGCGCCAGCTGTTTGACTTGACGCAAGCCGAAGCGCAAGTGGGCAAGGCCCTGGCGCAGGGTGCCACCATCGAGGAAATCGCCGCCCGCGGCGGCATCAGCGTCAACACCGTCAAGACCCATCTGCACCACACGTATTTGAAGACGGATACGCGGCGCCAGGGCGAGCTGATCGCCCTGATCCACGGCGCCACGGCGCACCTGGCCGTGCTCGACGCCTGAGGCCGTGTCATCCGATCGGATGATGCGCACGGCAACTCGCCTGCCTACACTGGCAAGACCGGCAGCCCGCGCCTTGCCCATGTACCAGCACCGCACGCGGACCAGCCGGTTCGATTTGCCTGGCACCCACATCAACATCGCCGCACCGGCAGCGGACGGCACCACAATTCAAGGATGGGCTGGAAAATGAAAACATGGATACTCGCCGGCACCCTGGGCGTCTGCGCCCTGCTGGCCAATGCGCAATCGCTCCCCGACAGCCAGACCGTCGTCATTCCAGGCGGGCGCCTGCAGACGATAGAACTGCCGGCACACCGATACTTCATGAGTGCCGAAACGTTTGGCCAGTTCCGCGGCGCCTATGAGCTCTCGAACGGCCAGGTGCTCTACCTGCGCAACGCGGGCAGCCTCGGCGCCATGATGTATGCGCGCATCGACGACCAGGAAGAGCACCGCATCATCGCCTCCGACAGCAACCGCTTCGTGGCGCTCGACCGGCAACTGGCCATGCGCATCGACCTGCGCGACAACGGTAGCGTGGGCGGCGAAGTGCAGATGCTGGTGCCGGCCGAAAAACTGGCCAGCGGCGACATCGTGCCCGCCCACGTGCAAAGCCTGAGCCTGGCATCGCGTTGATGCGGCAAGCCCCGTTCCCCATGGGTGGCAGCCATGAGCAAACAGTATTCTGTCCAACAGCAAAACGCGCTGGCCCTGGCCGCCATCAAGCAGACGGCGGCCTGGTGGCGCGCGCGCCCCGTGCCCGAGGCCTTGCGCCAGTGCGCGGCCAGCCACGGCGTGGCGCTCGACGCGGCCATCATGCTCGACCTGCAGCTGGCCTTCCCCGGCATGCCCGCCGTGTCCGGCAAGCTGCTGAGCGCCGATGGCCATTTCATCCATTTCGAGATGGACCTCGACGAGGCCCTGCACCCCTTGCCCGGCAGCGTGGCGTGGGACGACATCAGCGCCCGCTACGACCTGGCCGTCCACAAGCGGGGCACGGGCGTGGGTTACGGGGTGCTGTGCCAAAAAGTGCTGCAGGAATTGAATCGCGGCGCGTGCTAGCGGAACCGCCGTCCGCGCATGCTATGATCGGCGCCCCGATCATGAGACAAATGGCAACGCCACATGCAGCATCCATCCGGCGGCAAATCCCCATCCATGCTGCGCCGCGGCCTGCGCCTGCTGGCCTGGCCCTTGCTGGCCCTGGTCAGCGCCGCCTGCACCAGCACCACGCGCCATCCTGCCAGCGAGCCTACGCCAGTCGTCCTGCGCTTTACCTATGACGACGGCAAGCCGATGCGGCATGACGATTACCTGGCCCAGGCGCGCCAAGAAACGTATATCAAGCACTGCAGCAAAGTGGGCAGCACCCGTGTCTGCGATGTCGGCTCGGATCTACTCTTCATGGGTGGTGACGCCCCGCTGGACGCCAACGGCGAAGTGCGCGTGACCCTGCACTCGACCGGCCCCATCGGCAGCAATCCGACCAGTCTTTGCATCAAGGGCAAAGGCTACGTCTTTGATTCCGGCGACTGGAAACGCGGTCCCTTCAGCCCCGGCCAGGTGATCGAGATCCGCTACAGGATCAGCGAAGTGGACATGGCGTGCCCCTGGTCGTCAAGCACGCCGCCCTGGTGGGACAGGAGCTAGCCGCGCCGTGACTTCGGTTGAGGCCGCTTGCCCGGAATACAAGCAGCCAAGGCACGCCAGCGCACCATTTCCCGTCACTGCGGCCAGCGGGCCTTGGCGCGCGCCTTGATCTTGCTGGCGACTGCCGCCAGGTCCTCATACTTGCCATTGTCGACCCAGGTGGTGTACATGAAGCCATCGACGCCCGTCACGCCATCCGCTTCGGCCGCATCCAGGTTGTCGAGCCATTCGTCCGTCAGCGGCAAGTCGTCGTAATACAGGGCGATCACCTGCTTCAGGTTGCGGTCGTGGAAAAATTTCAACGAAGACTGCTGCAGCGGGATCGGCGGCGGGTCGACGTACACATTTCTCTGCGTCCAGTTGACGATGACGGTATTCGGGTGGATGCCATCGGCAGCCCCCAGCAGGCTGCCATTGACCATGAAATACTTGTCGATGGCATTCATGTTGGGATCGAACATGTCGTTCCACACATACAGTTCCACGCCCGGATTGACCTGCTTGACCATCGCCTGCATGGCCGTCATCGTACCGGCCAGGTAGGCGCCCGCGCTCGCGTACTGGCAGCTCGGGTCCCAGTTCATGATGCGCCATTCGTCATAATTGATGAAGAATTTCTGGCTGGTGGGATACAGCGCCTTGATTTTTTCATAGCCCTGCTTTTGCAAGGCCATGAATTGCGGCGGACATGCGCTGGCGGGCGAGGTCCAGACCGGCATCATGTTCTTCGCCTCCTGGTACCACGACACCAGCAAGTTGCTGCCATCGGGGATGGCGCTGGTGGCGGGAATGGCCAGCGATTCGGTGCCAGCCACGTAATCCTTGCCATTCACCGAGGAATACTCCACCGTGCCATCGGCCGAAGTGACGACTATCGGCAGCCCAGCGCGCGTGACCGTATGCGCGAGGCCGATTTCGCGGATCTGCATGTCGTCTACCCAGGCTTGGCCCGCCTCGTTATTCTTGGCATTGCTCCAGGCGCCAAGGTAGAAACGGATGCTGGTATTGGCGCCGGTATTGAAATCGAAGTTGTAGTTCGTCCAATCCTGGTCAGGCAATACCGTGTTCGGCAAGACGTTCCAGGCGCCATTCGTCGTACCCCGCCCCATCGGATACAAATTCAGGTACAGCGGCACCTTGACCGCATCGTCATAGATCTGCACCTTCAGCGGCGCCTTGTAGTTCGCCGTACGCAGCCAGAACGACACGCGGTAAGCCGTGTGCGGCTTCATATTGACAAACCGCCGGTGCAAGCGCGTTTGCGTCTTCATGCTGCCGTCAGGCAGCAGCACATTCGGCTGCGACAGCCGGATCGCGCCCTTGCCCGGCACATTGCCCGTCTTGAGGCGGTCGGTACCGCTATCGAAGCTGACCGTGCCGGGGTCCATCAAGTCCCATGGCCCATTGCCGTTGCTGAAATTGTCGTTGGCCAGCCAGCGCACGGCTGGTACCGCCCGCCCCTGGCTGACGACAAACGGCGTCTTTTCCACGGAAAGCGCTTCCGACAGTTCCGGCTGCAATTGCGCAGGGATGTGCGGATGGCCGCCCATCGGTATCAGTTCGATGCCTTTATCCAGCGCCAATTGCTTGATGGCCGCCAGATTGCCGGCAAAATCGGGCGAATCGCGCGAGTCGGAAATATATGAGTCTTCGCCGCCGATATTGACGACGATGCCGTTATAGCCCAGCGCTGCCGCGTTGACGATCAGCGCCGACAGCTTGTTGAAGTCCGCGTTCGCAGTCTTTTTACCCCAGGCAATACCGCCATAAAAATAGATCCAGCGTTTGCTAAAGCAATTCGTCACGCAGGCGGGCGCCAGCTGCACCGTCACTTGCTGCGACACGCTGGCCCCGCCACCCTGGCACGTCACCGTATAGCTGGTGGCCGCCTGCAGCGCCGGCGGCGTGTACGCCCCCGTCAGGGGCAGCGACGGCGACGGCGACCACGATGAAGCGCACGATTCGGCACCCAAGGCATCCCAGGCAATCGAGGTGCTCGTTCCCTTGGCCACCACCTCCGGGCTGGCGGACAGGTGCACAGTGGGCGCCGCGATGGCCAGCCCTGTCAGGCAAGTGCCCATGAGTACGGCGATACGGCTAAAAGCGAGCTGGCGCATGGCATTCCTTATCAAAGTGGAATTTTTATTTTAATAAGTTTTTGCATTTTTGGCAATTCCGTCTCGAATAAGACGAACGCATGCAGCGCAGTTGCGCTGCCGCCGTCACCGGCCCCACAGCGTGCGTTCCCGGTTTCTGTGCCGGGCTGGCCATACACTGCGCGCCAGCCAAAACACCACAAATCCCCCATCACAGGAAAATTAATTTATTTGCAGTTGAAAAATAAGTAATCCCATGGCAGCATGGAATTACATTTTCTTTATTGCAAGGTTGTGATGGACAAGCAATTGATGTTGATTTGCGCACTGACGTTCATCATCCACATCATCGGCACCCTCGCCTATTCCGTGCGCATCGCCGGCATCCGCACGCGGCGCATCGCCGTGTCCCTGGCCCTGCTCAGCATACTCATGCTGCTGTCGCGCACCTCGAATTCCTTCCTGGGACCATTCCTCGCCAAGCGCGTGGAAACCGGCATAGACCAGCACGTCACCGCCAGCACCCTGCTGCTGGACTTCCGCTGGCTGCTGTTCTCCGCCAGCCTGGCGACCTTGCTGGGCGCGATACTGATCCCCACCTTCCAGCGCGCCTTCTGCCGCGCCGTTGAGCACTTCCAGGTGCACAGGTCGGTGCCGAAACTGCTGCTGCACGCCGTCTTCAAGGGCGGCCTGTCCTACCTCAGGACTTCCGCCAGCCTGCCCAAGCCCGCCAACGTCACGGGCCTGCGCGAAAAATCCGGCGTCTCCGTCTCCATGACAGCCATGAAACGTCATCGCCACGGCCCTGTGGACGGTGGGCGCATCTTTGTCCACCTTACACCGCGGCCTTGTACGCGGGCGTGCTGGACCCCAGCGTGCGCGTCACCTCCAGCACCCTGTCCTCCATCATCAACGGCGGCGCCACCATCATGATGGCCGTCTTCATCGACCCGCACATGTCGGGCATGACGGACGACGTCATCGAGGGCAAGATCGAAGAATCGCAATTCCGGCGTGCGGTGGTGTGGCTGGTGGGAAGCCGGCTGGCGGGAACGCTGATTGCGCAGTTTTTGCTGGTGCCGTCGGCGGTGGTGATTGTGGGGGTGGCGAAAAGACTCTAATTTTCCTTGGACCATATTCATGGCAGGGCCTCCAAATTAAAAAATATGAAGTCCCACCACATAAATATATAAGATAATTTTCGAGTTAAACCAGAGGGAGAAATTTAAGCCCCTCTCTCCTCATGAATTTTAAATATAGAATCAGCCAATCTCGACCCAGTCGAAACCAATTTCGACAAAACTCTTAGCTGTTCAATATTGGCAGTTTGATCCGTTTTATTTGGATAATTTATTGAATGATCAATCTCCCCCCAAACCTCCTCAAACAGTGTCCGCACTTGCACCTCGCAACAAGTCCCATCCAGCCTGTTGGCTGGCGCAATCAAAAAATGAACACTTGTATAATATGATGGCTTCACAGAAGTTTTAGATTACACTGAGGATCCGCATCAATGATTAATACTTTATTACCTAACTCACTTAAGGAGTGAGCTAAATGATATGTTAATGTGGTTTTACCCACCCCACCTTTATTGTTAAAAACAGAGAGAATTTTCATTTTTTAAATTACAAAATAGGCACATTTGTCGAAATGAAACCATATATCAAATTCTCAAAAAAATCAAATTTATATTAAAATTTGAATATCAATATGACACAACTAAGCACTATTTTCAGAAAACTCACGTTCCATAAAAAACTCAATCCCCCAAAAAAAAACCGACATCGAATGATGTCGGCTTCCGTCCAAATCTACACAAAACACATAAAACTTACCCCACAAACTTCCGTGCATTCCTGAACATGCGCATCCACGGCGAATCCTCGCCCCATGCTTCAGGGTGGTAGGACTGTTGCACGCTGCGGAACACACGTTCCGCGTGCGGCATCAGCACGGTGAAGCGGCCGTCTGGCGTGGTGACGGAGGTGATGCCTTCCGGCGAGCCGTTCGGGTTGTATGGATACGCTTCCGTGGCGGCACCCTTGTTGTCGACAAAGCGCATGGCTTTGGTGACCTGGGTGATGTCGCCCGTTTGCGAGAAGTCGGCGTAGCCTTCGCCGTGGGCGATGGCGATGCCGGCCTGGGTGCCGGCCATGCCGTTGAAGAAGATCGATGGGGAATCCATCACTTCGACCATGGCAAAGCGGCCTTCGAATTTCTCCGACTTGTTACGCGTGAATTTCGGCCAGGCGTGGGCGCCGGGGATGATGGATTTCAGATTGCTCATCATCTGGCAGCCGTTGCAGATACCCAAACCGAAGCTGTCGGTGCGGTTGAAGAAGCGCGCGAACTGTTCCGCCAGGCTGGCGTTGAACAGAATCGTTTTCGCCCAGCCTTCGCCTGCGCCCAGCACGTCGCCGTACGAAAAGCCGCCCACGGCGATGACGCCCTGGAAGTCGTCCAGCTTCACGCGGCCCGCAATCAGGTCGCTCATGTGCACGTCGACGGCCGTGAAGCCTGCCTGGTGCATGACGTAGGCCGTCTCGATGTGCGAGTTGACGCCCTGCTCGCGCAGGATGGCGACACGGGGACGCACGCCCGTGGCGATGAATGGCGCGGCGATGTTCTCGTTCTGGTCGAAGGTGACGATCGGCGACATGCCCGGGTCTTGCACGTCCAGCAGGCGGTCGTATTCGGCGTCCGCGCAAGCCGGATTGTCGCGCAGGCGGGCGATGCGCCAGCTCGTTTCGCTCCACAGGCGGTGCAGGTCGGCGCGCGGCTGGGTGTAAATCAGCTTGGCGTCGCGCGTGAATTCGATCACGTCGCGGTCGTTCAATTTGCCGATGATATGGCTGCAAGCGCCCAGGTTGAAGGTGCGCAGCACGTCCATGACGAGCGATTTTTCTTCCGCGCGCACCTGGATGACGGCGCCCAGCTCTTCGCTGAACAGGGCGCGCAGGGTCAGTTCGTTGCGGCGCTCGGCCACCTGGCCGGTCCAGTTCTTGGCGTCGCCCCAGTCGCTGGAGTGCTCGCCTTCCATGGTCAGCATGTCCAGATTGACGGACATGCCCGTGTGGCCGGCAAAGGCCATTTCCGTCAGGGTGGCGTACAGGCCTCCGTCCGAACGGTCATGGTAGGCCAGCAGCTTGTCGTCGCCGTTCAGCTTTTGAATGGCGGCGAAGAAGCCTTTCAAGTCTTCCGCGCTGTCCACGTCCGGCGTGGCGTTGCCCAGCTGCCCCATGACCTGTGCCAGCGCCGAGGCGCCCAGGCGGTTCTTGCCGCGGCCCAGGTCGATCAAGATCAAGGACGTGTCGCCCTGGTCCGTTTTCAGTTGCGGCGTGAGCGACTTGCGCACGTCCGTCACTGGCGCGAACGAGGAAACGATCAGCGACACGGGCGACGTGACGGATTTCGCCGCACCCGTACTCTCGTCTTTCCATGTCGTGCGCATCGACAGCGAATCCTTGCCGACGGGGATGCTGATGCCCAGCGCCGGGCACAGGTCCATGCCGACGGCTTTGACCGTGTCGTACAGGGCCGCGTCCTGGCCAGGCTGGCCGCAGGCGGCCATCCAGTTGGCGGACAATTTGATGTCGGAGATGTCGGCAATCGCTGCGGCGGCGATGTTGGTGACGGCTTCGCCCACGGCCATGCGGCCCGAGGCGGCGGCGTCGATGACGGCCAGCGGCGTACGTTCGCCCATGGCCATCGCTTCGCCCAGATAACCCTCAAAGCTCATGGTGGTGACGGCGCAATCGGCCACCGGCACTTGCCATGGTCCCACCATCTGGTCGCGCACGGTCATGCCGCCCACGCTACGGTCGCCGATGGTGATCAGGAAGGATTTGTCGGCCACGGTAGGCAGCAGCAGCACTTTTTGCGCCACATCCGTCAAGTCCATGCCCGTCAGGTCGATGGCAGGGAAATCGTTGGCCACGTGGACCACGTCGCGCTGCATCTTCGGCGGTTTGCCCAGCAAGACGTCCATCGGCATGTCGACCGGTTCGTTGCCCAGTTCCGGGTCGATCAGCTTCAATTGACGCTCTTCGGTGGCCACGCCCACGGCGGCGAACAGGCAGCGTTCGCGTTCGCACATGGCTTTGAACAGGGGCAGGCTTTCCGGCGCGATGGCCAGAACGTAGCGTTCCTGCGACTCATTGCTCCAGATTTCCTTCGGCGCCATGCCCGATTCTTCCAGCGGGATCTTGCGCAGGTCGAAAATCGCGCCGCGCTTGGCGTCGTTGGTGATTTCCGGGAACGCGTTCGACAAGCCGCCCGCACCCACGTCGTGGATGGAGATGATCGGGTTGTCCGCGCCCATTTGCCAGCAGGCGTTGATGACTTCCTGGGCACGGCGTTCCATTTCCGGATTGCCGCGCTGGACGGAATCGAAGTCCAGGTCGGCCGTGTTGCTGCCCGTCGTCATCGACGAGGCGGCGCTGCCGCCCATGCCGATGCGCATGCCCGGGCCACCGAGCTGCACCAGCAGGCTGCCGACGGGGATGTCGTTCTTGTGCGTGTGCTGCGCCGAGATATTGCCGATGCCGCCGGCGATCATGATGGGCTTGTGGTAGCCGAAGACGGCGTCCGCAGTGCCTGCTTCCTTCGCGCCGACGTTCTGCTCATACGTGCGGAAGTAGCCGCCCAGGACGGGACGGCCGAATTCGTTCGAGAACGCGGCGCCGCCCAGCGGACCTTCGATCATGATCTGCAAAGGCGAAGCGATGCGTTCCGGTTTGCCGTATTGCTCCGCATCCGTGCGGGAAGCCAAAGGCGCCGTCACGGAAGCGGCCGTTTCCCAGCTGCGCACGGCGTCCGGCAGGGACAGGTTCGATACGGTGAAACCCGTCAGGCCAGCCTTCGGCTTGGCGCCGCGGCCCGTCGCGCCTTCGTCGCGGATCTCGCCGCCCGCACCCGTGGAGGCGCCGGGGAATGGAGAAATGGCCGTCGGGTGGTTATGCGTTTCCACCTTCATCAGGGTGTGCGTCAGTTCGTTTGACGCCGCATATTCGTGCTTGTCGCCGCGCGGGTAGAAGCGCGAGACCGTCGCGCCTTCCATAATCGAGGAATTGTCGCTGTAGGCGACGACGGTGCCCTTCGGCTGCAGTTCGTGCGTGTTCTTGATCATGCCGAACAGGGACTTGGTCTGCGCCACGCCGTCGATGGTCCAGTCGGCGTTGAAGATCTTGTGGCGGCAATGCTCGCTGTTCGCCTGCGCGAACATCATCAGTTCCACGTCTGTCGGATTGCGGCCGGCCTTGGTGAAGGCGGCGTCCAGGTAGTCGATCTCGTCTTCCGACATCGCCAGGCCCAGCTCGACGTTTGCCGTTTCCAAAGCACGCTTGCCCTGCCCCAGCAAGTCGATCGATTCCAGCGGACGCGCTTCCAGGGTGCGGAACAGGTCCTTGGCGTCGTCCGCGCTGCGCAGCACGGATTCCGTCATGCGGTCGTGCAGCAGGTCGGCCACGGCCTGCACCTGCTCGTCCGTCAATTTGCCCGCGCCGATGGCGCTGCCCAGGATGCCCGATTTCAGGTTGATGCGGAAAGCGATGCCGCGTTCGACGCGCTTGATGTGCGCCATGCCGCAGTTGTGCGCGATGTCGGTGGCTTTCGAGGCCCACGGCGAGATCGTGCCGAAACGGGGGATGACGAAGAATTCTTCGGCAGCGCCTTCCGAATTGTCAGCGTGGGCCGGTTCGCCGTACGTCAGCAAGGCGCCCAGGCGCGTACTGTCGTCGTTGGTGAGCGGCGCGCTGGCATCGATGAAATGGACATAGCGTGCTTGCACGGCAACAATCGCAGGCGAAACGGCTTGCAGTTGGCTTAACAGACGGTGGCTACGGAAATGGGACAGGGCATTGGAACCCGGCAGTATCAACATGATTGGAAGGTGGTTGATGCAGCGTGGCTGCGGGTTAAAGGTAGGTATGACAATATCTTTCGTACGGCAAATTTCCTTTGCGCGCATTATACCCGTTTTACCCCTGCCTTATGACCGGAACTTGGGGCTTTGCTCCCCTTTTGCCCCGCAAAGCGGCCATTTTTGACGCGGCAACAACACCGCGGGCGCGCCTCAGGCGCCTCAGGCGATCACATAGCGGTTCTTGCCCTGGCGCTTGGCCAGGTACAGCGCTTCGTCGGCCAGGCGGTAGCTGTGGCCCAGGTCCTTGCCCCGGTCCAGCTCGGCCACGCCCACGCTGATCGATACGAACTGCGCGGCCAGGAAGCCCTGGCTGACGGCCTCGACCAGGGTGCCGGCAAAGGCGCGCACGGCCTCGCGGTCGCCCGCGTAGACGACGCCGAATTCCTCGCCGCCCAGGCGCCCGCACAGATGGCCTTGCGCCTTGTCCGCGATGATGGCGGCCGTGCGCACCAGCACTTCGTCGCCCGCATCGTGGCCCTGCTGGTCGTTGATGACCTTGAAATCGTCGATATCGATCATCAGGAAATACAGCATGCCGCCGTGGGGCGCGCCATGCATCTGCTGGGCCCGCTGCGTGAACATGCGGCGGTTGTTCAAGCCCGTCAAGCCATCCTGGAAGGCCAGCCGCGTCAATTCCACCTTGGAGTGATAGTTACGCAAACGCAATAAGCTGAAGCTGACATTCAGCGCCAGCCCGAACAGCACGCTGACGGCGATCATCAATGGCGCCCACGATTCGTCGGGCAAGCCCGCGTTCACGGGATACAGGCCGTGACCCACGTTCCACCACACGCCGGCCACCACGGCCAGGTAGCTGAGGCCGCCATTGAAGATGGAAGCGATGGCCAGGGTCATGAAGACGCCCACGGGCAAGACCCAGAAACTGGCGTGGTGGACGGCGTCGGCCATGGTGCGCAGGCCGAAGGTCAGGGTCAGCACGGCGCAGGCGCCCGTAATCGTCAGCACGGGCAAGGTGGTGCAGCGGTAGCGCACGATCAGGCTCGTCAGCATGCCCAGCAGCGCCAGCACGGCATGCGTCTGGTTCGGATGATAGGGTTCCGGCATCATCAGCCACGTCAGGCTGTAGGCGATGATGCCCAACAGCTGCGTGACCATGCCGACCCGGTGCAATTCCGCAAAATATGTGTGCTGCTGTTCGCTGTTGCCGCCGAACGCGAGGGGGACGGCGACGCGCCGCAGGGTATTGATGGAAGGAAGGCGCATCACGAAGGCTGGATTTTCTCTGGTAAGGGTGAAACGCCAGCGGTCACGTCACGGTGAAACTCTGCGTCTGCGCCACATCTGGCCCGTTTCCGGCCGATATGTTAATACAAATAGAATACCTGCTCCCTGCCGCCTTCGCAAGACGGATGTGCGTGCCCTCAGGCGATGACATAGCGGTTCTTGCCCTGGTGCTTGGCCTGGTACAGCGAGGCGTCGGCCTGCCGGTAGCTGTGCGCCAGTTCCGTGTCGCAGGCCAGTTCGGCAATGCCCACGCTGATCGACACGGCCTGTCCCGGATTGAAGGCCAGGTAGACGGCATCGACCAGGCTGGCGGCAAACTGGCAGACGGCGCGGCGGTCCCCCAGGTAGACGATGCCGAACTCCTCGCCGCCCAGGCGCCCGCACAGGTGGCCGCCGCAGGCGTCGGCGATGATGCGCGCCGTCTTGACCAGCACCACGTCGCCCGCATCGTGGCCCAGGGTGTCGTTGATCTTCTTGAAATTGTCGATGTCGATCATCAGGAAATACATCGCTTGCCGCTGCAGCTGCATTTGCTGCGTCAGTTCCGTAAACCGGCGGCGGTTGTTCAAGCCCGTCAATCCATCCTGGTAGGCCAGCCGGGTCAGCGCTTCCCTGGCGCGGAAGTCGCGCAGGCGCAACAGATTGAAACTGATGCTCAGCACGAGGCCAAACAGCATGCTGTAAGCGATCAGCAAATTCGCCCAGGCGGCGTGCGCCATGGCCGGGTCGAGCGGGAAATGGCCGTAGCCCAGTATCAGCCAGACTGCCGCGGCAACGATGAGATACACGACGCAGCCATTGAAGATGGGCGCCGCCAGCAGCACCATGAACACGCCCACGGGCTGCATCCAGAATTCCGCCTGGCCCGCCGCCTCCGCCAGCAGGCGGAAGCAATAGGCAATGGCGCACATGCCCACGGCGCCGCCCAGTTTCAGCACCCAGATGGCGCGCGCGGCCACATTGATGCCGATGGCCAGCACGATGCCGGCCAGCGCAGACAGCAGCGCGCCCCTGTCGAGCGTATTTACATGCGGAATAAAAGCCCACACGAGCAAGATACTGGCCAGGCCAAAGGACTCGCTGACGACGGCCATGCGGCGCAATTCGGGAAAATACTTTTCGGCATGCGCCCGCCCTCCGCCAAACAGCAGATGGTGCAGGGTCTGCCTGCGGGTCTCGTTCAAGTACATGGCGGTTTTCCTAGTGTCAGGCATGAGCGAACGCAAAAGGTTGCTTTTAGGATACCCCGCCCCTGCCCCGCCCGCAAGCGCACGCGGCTGCCGTGTCGCACCGCGCGCACGCGCCTGCATTTTGTTAGCGATTTGCACTGGCTTTGCAGTATGCTGGCAATTAATAATATTATTAGGCAACGTCGTCGCCCCATCGAGCCGCAGAGCCCTACACAGATGAACGAGAGCTGAACAATGCCAGAAACTAGCGACTTATCTGTCCTGATCGTCGACCCGAACCCCAGCATGCGGGGCAATCTGCACAATATGCTGAACCAGGCGGCCATCACCAAGGTGGAATATGCCGTCAATTCCGGCACGGCCATCCGCCTGCTGACGAAGAAACCGTTCGATATCATCCTGTGCGAATACGATCTTGGTAGTG
Organism: Janthinobacterium violaceinigrum; assembly: GCF_009208555.1. Classification (GTDB taxonomy): domain Bacteria; phylum Pseudomonadota; class Gammaproteobacteria; order Burkholderiales; family Burkholderiaceae_D; genus Janthinobacterium; species Janthinobacterium violaceinigrum. The sequence goes on from NZ_WFLI01000013.1 coordinate 53,432, forward strand.
GCATGGACGGCCAGGACGGCCAGCAATTGCTGGAAGACTTGCGCCACCACAAGCTGATCGGCCTGTGGACGATCTTCATCATGCTGACCTCGGAAGCCATCCACAGCAAGGTGATCAGCGCTGCCGAACTGACCCCGTCCGACTACATATTAAAACCGTTTACCGTCGATGTGCTGAGCGGCCGCATTGCCCGCGCCATCGAACGGCGCGCCGTTTTCCTGCCCACCTATCAGTTGATCGACAAGGGCGACCTGCGCGAAGCCGTGAAAAGCTGCCGCGCGGCCGAACTGCAGCATCCGCGCCTGGCGGCCGATTTCACGCGCCTGCGCGCCGAACTGCACCTCACCCTGGGCGAATGGAAGGAAGCGGAACAGCTGTACGCCGACATGCTGGCCACGCGGCCCATGGCCTGGGCCCACCTGGGACTGGCGCGCACCCTGTTCGAGCAGCAGCGCCACGAAGAGGCGCAGGATACGCTGCTGGAACTGGTGGAAGCCTATCCCCGCTTCATGGCCGCCTACGACCTGCTGGCGCAAAACCACGAAGCCATGGGCCAGCAGTTGCAGGCCAAGAAAATCCTCGAAGACGCGGTGGCCATTTCGCCGCACATGGTGCGCCGCTTGCGCCACCTGGGCGGCATCGCGTTCGACACGGGCGATATCGGCGCGGCCGAACGGGCCTACAAGCAGGTCGTCACGAAAGCCAAATACTCGGAATTCCGCGACCCGGAAGACCACGTCAACCTCGTGAAAACGCTGGTCAAGAAAGGCGACGCGCCGCAGGCCAGCGGCGTGCTGCGCGACATGGAGCGCTCCTTGCGGGGCGGCGCCAACGTGGAAGCGTGCCGCGCCATCTCGGCCGCCATGCTGCATGAATTGTCGGGCAACGACATCGCCGCCGCCAGCGAACTGCAGCTGGCCGCCGCCGCCCTGGACACGGCGCGGGGCCTGTCCACGCAGCTGAAGGTGGGCCTCGTGCAGAGCTGCCTGAAAAACAATCTGGAGCAGGCCGCCTCCGACGTCATGATGAAGCTCGTCAACGAGGCGGACAGCGAAGTGACGATGGAAGCGGCCGTCGACGTGTTTGAAAAGGCGGGCCGCCACGACCTGGCGCAAGGCATGGGCCAGCAGATCACGAACCAGGTGCAGGAACTGATGCAGGATGCGGCCAGCAAGTCGGAAAGCGGAGAGCTCAAGGGCGCCGTCTTCGTGCTGCGCCAGGCCCTGCGCAAGACGCCGGGCAACCTGCCCGTGCTGTTCGCCTCCGTCGACGCCATCCTGCGCCAGCTCAATATGCTGGGCTGGGAAGCGCCGCTGGCCGAACAGGCGCAGCACCAGATGCAGGTGATCCGCAAGATCGACCCCAAGCATCCGAAGCTGGAATCGCTGAAGCAGCAGTATGCGGCCACGCAGCACAAATACGGTATCGCCACCTGAAACTGCCGCACCCCGTGACTGCCGGGGGGATGCGACGTAAACGGAAGTGGTTTGTTCCCAAAATCGATGCCGAGTCGATGCCGGCGAATTTTTCTACAACATATTGCGCAATATATTGTATGCTGGAGTTTCACCGAGGGAGGGAATATCAGAATGCGCCATCACCTGTTTCTGCTTCATACGCTGTCGGCACTGTCCATCATGTGCGCACCGAGCGCTTTTGCCGAGGCGCCTGGCATCTCGCGAGACGAAAAAGGCGCGATCATCGCCTCCCTCGACAGCACCTTGAATGCAAACTACCCATTTCCGGACATCGCACGAAAAATCAGGCCCGTGCTTCAGGAACATCTGAAAAAGGGAGCGTATGACTCGGCGACCACGAAGGCAGCGTTTGCGAGCAAGCTGACCGACGATCTCATCAAGGTCAGCGGCGACCTGCATTTCCTGGTGGCCACCGACCCGGAATGGATCGTGGAATTCAAGGCGAAGGCGAACCCGGCGCTCAAGGCCGGGATACGACGAGAAGAAGCGAGCCGGCTGGAAGAAACCAATTTCGGTTTCGACGAGGTCGCCCGCCTGACGGGAAATATCGGCTATATACGCTTCAGCTATTTTGCCGATCCGGAATTTGCCCATGATACGGCGGCATCCGTCATGCGCTTCGTGGGCAATACGGATGCCGTTATCATCGATTTGCGCTACAACAATGGCGGACACCTGGAAATGGCGCAATTTCTAGCGAGCTATTTCTTCTCCAGCGAAAAAGACCAGCTGCTCTTCGACTACTATTACAACGAGGATGGCAAGCGCATCCAGCGCGGGCAATGGGTGCTGCCGGGCTTGCCGGGCAAGCGCATGGTGGACAAGCCCGTCTACATCCTTACCGGTTCCACGTCGTTTTCCTCCGCAGAATGGTTTTCCTATGCGATGAAAAAGCTCGGGCGAGCCACGCTGATCGGGGAGCGGACGGCCGGTGGCGCGCATCCGGTGGCGCGCAAGCCGCTCAACGATGATTTTTTCGTGCAAGTGCCGATCGGCCAGATCCAGGATCCCGTTGACCATGGCGACTTCGAAGGCGTCGGCGTGCAGCCCGATATCGCCAGCCCCTCCATTCGCGCGCTGCCTGTGGCGCACAAGCTGGCGCTTGAAAATCTGGCGAAGACCGATGACGCCAGGCGCACGGAATTGGCCTGGATGCTCCCCGGCTTGACGGCCGCTATCGAGCGCCCGCACATCGATGCCGCGATGTTGACGAACGCCGCCGGAAAATATGAAGGCCGCCAGCTCATCCTGGACAATGGTGTTCTCTACTATCTCTGGCGCGACCGCTTCCGGGTCGCGCTTGAGCCCATAGGCCCCAACCTGCTCGCGGTGGAAGGCGTGTCGGATTTTCGATACCGCCTCAATACCCTGGATGGAAAAGTGACGGCGCTGGAGCGCGTGAACAAGGATGGCAGCATCCAGAGGTACCAGCGCCTTGACTAAGAAAACGCATTCCCCGGCCGCGATCGATGACGCCGTGTTTCTCGGCCGCGCTGTCGAACGGCTGAGCGTCCTGATCGCCGAACAATCCAGGATAGTCTTCGATACGATGGGGATCGTCATCCCCGTTCGTTCGTGTTCGCTGATGACTGTTCTTGCAACGCTGGGCGCGGCTTCCGCATCGGATCTGGCGCGCGAACTCGGACATTCGCACCAGCTGGTCATGCAAAAAATCCCCAAGCTGCTGCGCCTGGGCCTCATACAGTATCGCAACGATGACCATGATGCGCGGCGGCGGATATTCATGCCCACGGAGGAAGGCTTGTCGCAGCTTGCGAAGTTCGAGCAATGCACGGTGCTGATACGGGAGGCCTATGCCGGCCTGTTTGCCGAGGTGGGAGACGTCAGGCAATTCGTGGATAGAGCCACCGATGCGCTCAACGAGAAGCCGCTGGACAAGCGCATCAATTCCCCAGCTTGACGGCGGCGCCGGCAGGCCGTGGCTTTCGAGCCACCCGCCCCGGCCGCGATGGCGCCATGCCCCCGTGGAGTTAGGCTGGAAATTCCCCTTGCGTGTAGCTTTTCCAAAGGTTGTTAATAAATTCAACATCCAGCTTGTTCTTGCATGCCAGCGCGATCAGGCCCATATCGTCCGATACGTATGCAGCAAGATCAGCGTTTTTAGTGATTTGATAAACCTTCTTGTATGCCGCTTCTCTTACCTCCCTGACCGAGCCATCTTCAGGCGGGCAAGACGATGTTACTTTTTCATGGCTCATACTCCATGCATGATCAAATTCAAAAGAATCTCGTGCGTCTAATTTTGCATCCCAGTCGGTGTTTTTCTTGAAAATACGCTCAAGCAGGATATCGCCGCTGATTCTGGATAAAATCTCACTTGCCGTTGTTATCGCGCCATGCTCGATACTCACTTCAGTCGCCATTTTTCTACGCCCTTCATCAAGTCACCATGCTGTGATTGTAACGGTGAATCGCCCTTGCCAGCCCAGGCGCACGGCAAGGACAGCATATCGGGCTTGCGCGCATGCCATCGATTTCGCCGCTTGCCCGTCACTGTTGCGCTTTCATTTATCGCAAATCTGGAGCACACTATTTTTTGCAAGCGTATCGATTTGTGTGCAATTAAGATCCCAGGGATGCAGCACCGGTTGCCCATTCCACCTTGACCAGGGAAGCGCCATGAAAAAACAGATCATCCTCAACCTGCCCGTGAAGGACCTGGACAAATCCAGGGCCTTCTTTTCCGCGCTCGGCTTTACCTTCGATCCCCGCTTCAGCGGCGAGAACGCGGCATTCATGAATATCGCCGGCGACACCATCCAGGCCATGCTGACGGCCGAACCGTTCTTCCAGTCCCTGATCGACAAGCCGGTCGCGAATGCCCGGGAAGCCAATGAGCTCGTCATTTGCCTCAGTTGCGACAGCCGGGAAGAAGTGGACAGCCTGATCGCCAAGGCCGTCGCTGCCGGCGGCCGCACGCCGCATCCGCCAGAAGACCATGGCTTCATGTACGACCAGGGCTTCGAGGATATCGATGGCCACCTGTGGAACCTGGTCTGGACAGCGCCAGAGGCCTGACGCCGACCACATACTGTGCCCGCCGCAGGCCAATTGTCGGATGCGCGCAGCGTCATCCGGCTCCATGGGTGAGCGGCAGTCTTTATTTCCGGGCCACCCGCGCCACCACCAGTTCGATCAGTTCCGCGATCAGGGGACGGAAGGTGGCCGCGTTGCCGCCCTGCCCCAGCATCACGGTGCGCGTGGTCAGGTGCGAGAAGACGGCATCGAACAGGATCTGCGGCAAATTGGAAAACGAGGCGTCGGGCGCGATGCGCCCTTGCCCGCGCTGCTGCTCCAGCAGGCGCAGGATCAGCGCATGCCACACTTGCGGGCCGTGTTCGTACCAGGTCAGGCCCACGGCGGGCACGGCGGCCGCGCCCGTGACGACGAGGCGGTAGAAATCCACGTGGCGGGGGCTGGTGACGACGGCCACCAGTTCATCGAGGATCAATTGCAAGCCCTGTTCCAGGCCCGCTTGCGAGGTATCGAGCCGGCGCAGGTCGATGATGAAATCGGCGCACAGGTATTCGACCACGGCCACCAGCAACTCCTGCTTGCTGCCGAAATAGCGGTAGGCCGTGGCTTTCGAGCCGCCCGCCTCGGCCACGATGGCGTCCATGCTGACGCCGTCGTAGCCCGATTGCAGGAACAGGTTCGCCGCCGCCACCAGCAGCTTGCGCCGCCGCTCCTCGCTTCGATTGCTGGGGGAAGCTGGAACGGTGCGCAACTGGGGCATGAAGCAAACTCTTACGGTGTCTTGGGAAGCGCGTATGCTATCACGTAATCTCCCCGGTCCGGGCTCTGGCGGGCGCCGCCCGCCACCACCACGACATACTGGCGGCCCGACTTGGGCGACACATACGTCATCGGCGTGCCTTGCGAACCGACGGGCATGCGCGCCTTCCACACTTCGCGTCCCGTGGCGATATCCATGGCGCGCAGATAGTAATCCTGCGTGCCCGCATAAAACACGAGGCCAGACGCCGTGCTGACGCCGCCGCCCAGGGTGGGCATGCCCAGCGGGATCGGCAGATTCGCGCGCACGCCGTGGATGACGGCATCGCGCACCGTGCCGGCCGGACGCTCCCACACTTTCGTGCGGGTCTTGAGGTCGATGGCGGCAAACACGCCCCAGGGCGGGCTTTGGCAGGGAATGCCCAGCGGCGAATTGAAGGCCTTGTGGTCGATGACGAACGGCGTGCCATCCATGGGATAGGTGCTGCCCACGCCGTGGCCCGACGTCAGCTTGGCCACGTCCACCGTCTCGCGCGGCACCAGCTTGACCACTTGCGGCATGCGGATATCGTTGACGAACATATAGCCATTGCTTTCATCGACGGCCGCCCCGCCCCAGTTGAAGCCGCCGTAGTAGCCCGGATAGATCAGGGTCTCCTGCGTGCCCGGCGCCGTGAACTCGCCTTTGTAATTGAGCTTGCGGAAGCTGATGCGGCACGCCAGCTGGTCGAAGAAGGTGGCGCCCCACATGTCGCGTTCCGTCAGGGTCTCCGCCCCCAGGGCCGGCATGCCGGTGGAATATGGCTGCGTTTTCGACACCCAGTCGCCGGCCGCATGTTCCTGCGGCACGGGCTTTTCCACCACTTCCGCAATCGGTTTGCCCGTGCGGCGGTCCAGCATGAAGATCTGTCCCCGCTTCGTCAGCTGCACCAGCGCAGCAATCTTGCCGCCCTTGCCGTCCGGGACGTCGTACAGGGCCGGCTGCGCGGCCACGTCGTAATCCCAGATGTCGTGGTGGACGGTCTGATATGTCCAGCGCTCGCGGCCCGTCGCCATGTCGAGGGCGACGATGGCCGACGCATATTTTTCCGTCAGCGGCGGGCGCTTGCCGCCCCAGAAATCGGGCTGCTCATTACCCGTCGGCAGATAGACGAGGCCCAGCGCATCGTCGAATGCAGGCGTGGACCACATGTTCGGCGTGCTGCGCGTGTAGGTCTGCCCTTCCGGCGGCAGCTTGGTGATGGCAGGATTGCCCAGGTCCCAGGCCCATACCAGTTTCCCCGTGTCGGCGCTGTAGGCACGCACGACGCCCGACGGTTCATCGGTGGAGCGGCCATCGAAGACCCAGCCGCCAAGGATGATCAGGTTGCGCGCCACCGTGGGCGCGGACGTGTAGGCGTAGTACGGCACGTTCATCTTCACCTTGCCCAGGCCGACGGTGAGGTCGACGGCGCCCTTGTCGCCGAAACCCTCGCACTGCTTGCCCGTCTGCGCGTCGATCTCGATCAGGCGCGCATCCATGGTCACCTGCACGATGCGCCTGGCGCACACGCCCGCCTGCGGCGCGCTGGGCGCCTGCATGCCCTCAAACTGGAACGGCTTTGTCACCGTGGCCGGCTCGTAATAGCCCACGCCGCGGCAGCGGTTCCACGTCTTCGTGTTGGCCGGCTTGGGATCGAAGGTCCAGCGCTCCTTGCCCGTGTCCGCGTCGAGCGCGATCACCTTGCTCGTCGGCGTGCACGTGTAGAGGGTGTCGCCGATCTGCAGCGGCGTGTTCTGCGATTCGGACGCGCCCTGGGCCAGTTCGCCCGTGCGGTAGCGCCATGCCACCTGCAGCTGGCCGACGTTGTCCTTGTCGATCTGCGTGTAGGGCGCGAAGCGCGTGCCCGTCGGCCCGTTTGCATAATGCGCCCAGTTGGCGCTGCCGTCATTGACGGCCGCCACGCCATCCTGCTGCGGCTGCACCGTGGCCTCCAGCACGCCGTGCGGCTGGAACATGGAGGCAAGACCGGCCGCCAGCACGACGGCAAACAGGGCGGCGAAACCGCGCGACTGGCCGCTGTGGCCGCGGCCTGCCAGCCATGGATGCACGAGGGCCGCGGCGAAGCCGATGACGAGGAAAGGCGCCAGGCGCGGCACCATGGGCCAGAAGGCAAAGCCGATTTCCCATACGGCCCAGGCCAGGGTCGCGATGAGCAAGGCGCCGACGATGGCGCTGGCCAGCCGTTTGCGGCGCAGATACAGCACGCCGGCCAGGAGCAGGCCGAGACCGGCCAGCAGGTAATACCAGGAACCGCCGAGGCTAATCAGTTCGATGCCGCCCGCCGCCAGGGCCAGGCCGGAAAGTCCGAGGAAAATGCCAAAAACCACCAGGGCAATGCGCTTGCCGCTGGAGACCGGCGGGATCGCCGCCGCTCCATTCTTTGTTGAAGTGTCCATTTTTTATCCATGACGCCTCCCCTGCCCAGGCAAACACGCGGGGATGGCTGATTTTTCAAATCTACGTATTGAAACTGTACTGTACGGTTTCATTTTATGCCGATTTTTGACGCAAGGAAAGAAAAATTGATGTCGGAGCTTGATTTTTGGCGGGGATGGGATGATTTGGTGGGGATGTCGGATTAAGGGGTCAGACCCAATGGGTCTGACCCCAGCCTTGTGCGTCGCACGGAGTATCCAATGATGCTCAGGGCTCAGCACCGGAAAAGCTGGGGTCGGACCCGACGGGTCCGACCCCTTGTCAAATTACTCAGCCAGTGACGCCATATCAATCACAAAACGATATCGGACATCGCTTTTCACCACGCGCTCGAACGCCTCATTGATGTCCTGGATGCGGATGATCTCGATGTCCGACACGATATTGTGCTTGCCGCAGAAGTCCAGCATTTCCTGGGTTTCCTTGATCGAGCCGATCATGGAACCGGACAGGCTGCGGCGCGCGCCCACCAGGCCGAAGGCGCTGATCGGCGGTACGGCGCCGTCGGGAATACCGACGATGACCATGCTGCCATCGACTTTCAGCAGGTTGATGTACTGGTTCCAGTCGATGGACGCGCCCACGGTGCAGATGATCAGGTCGAAGGTGCCGGCCAGTTTGCTGAACGTTTCCGCGTCGTTGGTGGCGTAGTAATGGTCGGCGCCCAGGCGCAGGCCGTCTTCGCGTTTCGACAGGGTCTGGCTCAGCACCGTCACTTCGGCGCCCATGGCGTGGGCGATCTTGACGCCCATGTGGCCCAGGCCACCCATGCCCAGGATGGCGACCTGCTTGCCTGGACCGGCCTTCCAGTGGTTCAGCGGCGAGTACAGGGTGATGCCGGCGCACAGCAGCGGCGCGGCGGCGTCCAGCGGCAGGTTGTCGGGAATCGACAGCACATAGCCTTCCTTGACGACGATGCTGTCCGAGTAGCCGCCCTGCGTGGCCGTCTTGCCATCCGCTTCCAGGCCGTTGTAGGTCTGGATCAGGCCTGGCATGTACTGTTCCAGGTCCACGTTGCGCGTCTTGCAGGTAGTGCAGGAGTCGACGAAGCAGCCCACGCCCACGTGGTCGCCCACCTTGAACTTGCTGACATTGGCGCCGACGGCCGTGACGACGCCGGCGATTTCATGGCCGGGCACCATCGGGAAGGCGGCGCCGCCCCATTCATCGCGCGCCTGGTGGATGTCGGAATGGCACACGCCGCAGTATTTGATCGAGATGGCCACGTCGTCTTCGCGCGGGGCGCGGCGCTCGAACGTGAACGGTTGCAGTGCGGAGGTCGGGCCCAGTGCGGCGTAGCCTTTGGCGATGGTGGTCATGAAAACTCCTGTATCTATATGGTTGTAACGAGGGGGACGCGTGCCGTGCATGCGATGGAGCCAGTGTGGGGCAAATGTGCCGCGCGCGTTACTGCGATCCTGCAAGACCTTTGCACGATCCTCCAAATCTGCGTAAGATCGTCCCCTGCCCGTCCTCGCCTGATGCATACTCGCCCCATGTCCACACAGATCCTCCCCCAAGATGAAATCGCCGCCCTGATCAGCCGCCATGCGCCGCGCAATGGCGACTACGCGACGGCCATCGGCAATCTCACGTTTCACCGCCAGTCCTCGACCACGGAATCGCTGTTCCATGCGGCCAGGCCCAGCGTGGCGCTGATCGCGCAAGGGGGCAAGCAGGTCACGCTGGGCACGGAAACCTTCCATTACAGCCGCATGCAGTATCTGCTGACGTCCGTCGACCTGCCGGTGCAGGTGCGCGTGGTGGAGGCCAGCGAGGCGGCGCCGCATCTGTGCGTGGTGCTGGGCATCGACATCGCCGACGTGGCGGCCCTGCTGGACAGCGAAAGCGCCGGCGGCGCAGCTGGCGCGGCGCAGCAGAAAATCCTGCCCGCCACGCGCGGCATATCCGTCAGCGACGTCTCGCCCGAGCTGCTCGACGCCATGCTGCGCCTCGTGCGCCTGCTCGACAAGCCGGAAGAAATCGCCGCGCTGGCGCCATTGATCCGCCGCGAGCTGACCTACCGCCTGCTGAACGGCCCCGTCGGCGCGCGCCTGCGCCACATGGCGCTGGCCAGCAGCCAGTCGCACCAGGTGGGCCAGGCCATCGACTGGATCAAGCACCATTACGCGCAGCCGCTGCGCATCGAGCACCTGGCCGGCATGGCGAACATGAGCATGTCCTCGCTGCACCACCACTTCAAGGCGATTACCGCCATGACGCCGATGCAGTACCAGAAGCTGCTGCGCCTGCAGGAAGCGCGGCGATTGATGCTGGTCGAGCGAATCGACGCGGGCACGGCCGGCTACCGGGTCGGCTACGCCAGCGAATCGCAGTTCAGCCGCGAATACAGCCGCCAGTTCGGCCGCGCGCCCATGCGCGACGTGGGCCAGGTGCGCGCGCAGCTCAGCGGCGCCAGTACCGGCACGGCCTATTCCGTCTTGCCGTAACCGCCGCCGCCCGGCGTCTCGATGACGAACACGTCGCCAGCGAGCATGTCGGTCTTGCCGATATGCGCCAGGTGTTCGATGCTGCCGTCAGCCCGCTCCACGTAGTTGCGCCCCAGCGCGCCCGGCGCGCCGCCCGCCATGCCGAACGGCGGAATAATCCGGTTGTTCGACAGGATCGCCGCCGTCATCGCTTCCAGGAAGCGCACCTTGCGCACGCCGCCATTGCCGCCGCGCCAGCGCCCCGCCCCGCCCGATCCGGCGCGGATGCTGTAGCTGTCCAGGCGCACGGGGAAGCGCCACTCGAGGATTTCCGGGTCCGTCAGGCGCGAATTGGTCATGTTCGTCTGCACCACGTCCGTGCCGTCGAAGCCGGGACCGGCGCCCGAGCCGCCCGATATCGTCTCGTAGTACTGGTACCTGGCGCTGCCGAACGTGAAGTTGTTCATCGTCCCCTGCGAAGCGGCCATGGCCCCCAGCGCGCCATACAGGGCATTCGTGATGCAGGTCGAGGTTTCCACATTGCCCGAGACGACGGATGCCGGGTACTGCGGGTTGAGCATGGAACCGGACGGAATGATGACCGTGAGCGGCTTCAGGCAGCCCGCATTGAGGGGAATCTCGTCGTCGACGAGGGTGCGGAACACATACAGCACGGCCGCCATGCAGACGGCGGACGGCGCATTGAAGTTGTTCGGCAGCTGGGCGGACGTGCCCGTGAAGTCGATGGTGGCGCTGCGCCGCGCCACGTCGACCTTGATCGCCACCTTGATCTGCGCGCCGTTGTCCAGTTCCAGCGCGTAGCTGCCATCCTTCAGGGTGGTGATGACCCTGCGCACGGCTTCCTCGGCATTGTCCTGCACGTGGCCCATGTAGGCTTGCACGACAGGCAAACCGAAATGCGCGACCATGGTATGCAGTTCCTCGGCCCCCTTCTGGTTGGCCGCCACCTGGGCGCGCAGGTCTGCCAGGTTTTGCCGGGGATTGCGGGCCGGCCAGCTGGCGCCCGCCAGCAGGGCCAGGGTTTCGTCTTCGCGCATCAGCCCCGTGGCGCCGTCAACCAGCTTGAAATTGTCGATCAACACGCCCTCCTGTTCGATGCGCGTGGAATCGGGCGGCATGGAGCCAGGCGTCGTGCCGCCGATATCGGCATGGTGGCCGCGCGAGCCCACGTAGAACAGGATGGCCTTGCCCTCTGCATCGAACACGGGCGAGATCACCGTCACGTCGGGCAGATGCGTGCCGCCGTGATACGGGTCGTTCAGCATGTACACGTCGCCCGGCCGCATGGCACCCGCATTGCGCGTCATGACGGTGCGGATGCTCTCGCCCATGGAGCCCAGGTGCACGGGCATGTGGGGCGCATTGGCGATCAGCTGGCCGGCGGCGTCGAAGATGGCGCAGCTGAAATCGAGCCGCTCCTTGATGTTGACGGAATGGGCCGTATTTTGCAGGCGCAGGCCCATCTGCTCGGCAATCGACATGAACAGGTTGTTGAAGATTTCCAGCATCACGGGGTCGGCCTGCGTCCCGATCGCGACACGCCCGGGCAAGGCGACGGTCCTGCGCAGGATCAAATGGCCGTGCGCCGTGACGTCGGCGCGCCAGCCCGGCTCGATGACGGTGGTGGCGTTGGCGTCGCTGACGATGGCCGGGCCGGCGATCGTATCGCCGGGACGCAGGCTGTCCGCCCCATACAGGCAGCTGTCGCGCCACGCTCCGGCGCAGTACATGGCCACCGTCGCCAAAGGCGCCAGCGCGCCGGCACGGGCGGCGTACGCGGGCGCTGCCGGCTGCGGCGCGTTCGAGGCGCCGATGGCTTCCACGGAAATGGCTTCGACGACCAGCGCGCGCGCCGGCATCAAAAAGGAAAAGCGTTTTTTATAGGCCGCTTCGAACTGCGCCTGCATGCTGCTTGCCGTATCGAACAGCACGACGAGGGCCGAATCCGTGCCTTCGTAGCGCAGGTGCACCCTCCGCACGAGCGCAATGCACTCCCCTGTCACGCCCTGGCGCAGCAAGTCGCCGTGCGCCAGGGCGCCCAGCGCCGCAAAATCATCGGCCAGGTCCACGCCCATTGCTGCCTCGATGGCCTGTTCGCGCATGGCGCTCTGGTCGGCCAGGCCCATGCCGTAGGCCGACATCACGCCCGCCAGGCCGTGGATGAACACCGTGCGCATGCCCAGCGCATCGGCCACCAGGCAGGCGTGCTGGCCGCCCGCGCCGCCAAAGCTGGTCAGGGTGTACTCGGTGACATCGTGGCCCCGCTGCACGGAAATCTGCTTGATGGCGTTGGCCATGTTACCCACGGCGATGGCGACATAGCCTTCGGCCACCTGCTCCGGCGTGGAGTTCACCGTGCGCGCCAGCGCCTCGAACTGGGCACGTACCGTGGCCGCATCGAGCGCTTCATCGGCGTCGGGGCCGAAGACGCGGGGGAAGAACACGGGCTGCAGCTTGCCCAGCATGACGTTGCAGTCGGTGACGGCCAGTGGGCCGCCGCGCCGGTAGCTGGCGGGGCCGGGATTGGCGCCCGCGCTGTCCGGGCCCACCTTGTAGCGGGCGCCGTCGAAATGCAGGATGGAGCCGCCGCCGGCGGCCACCGTGTGGATGCTCATCATGGGCGCGCGCATGCGCACGCCGGCGATCTGCGTCTCGAACACGCGTTCGAAGTCGCCCGCGTAATGCGACACGTCCGTCGAGGTGCCGCCCATGTCGAAGCCGATGACCTTGTCGAAACCGGCCAGCGCGCTGGCGCGTACCATGCCGACGATGCCGCCGGCGGGGCCCGACAGGATGCTGTCCTTGCCCTGGAAGGCGCGCGCATCCGTCAAGCCGCCGTTCGACTGCATGAACTGCAGGTGCACGCCGGGCAGCTCCATCGCCAGCTGGTCGACATAGCGGCGCAGGATGGGCGACAGGTAGGCGTCGACCACCGTGGTGTCGCCGCGCGCCACCAGCTTCATCATGGGGCTCACCTCGTGCGACACGGACACCTGCGCAAAACCGGCTTCACGCGCCAGCTGCGCCACCCGCGCCTCGTGCGCGTGGTGGCGGTAGCCGTGCATCAGCACGATGGCGATGGCGCGCACGCCCCGTGCATGGGCGCGTGCCAGCGCGGTGCGCGCGGCAGCCTCGTCGAGCGGCGTCACGACCTCGCCGCGGGCGCCCACACGTTCATCGATCTCGATCACGTCGCCATACAGCAGTTCCGGCAAGACGATCTGGCGCGCAAACAGCTGCGGGCGGTTCTGGTAGGCGATGCGCAAGGCGTCGCGGAAACCGCGCGTGATGGCCAGCACGGTGGGCTCGCCCTTGCGTTCGAGCAGCGCATTGGTCGCCACCGTCGTGCCCATCTTGATGGCGCCCACCTGCTCCACGGGCAGGGGCGCGCCGGGCGCAAGGCCCATCAGGCGGCGCATGCCGGCCAGCGCCGCATCGCGGTACTGGCCCGGGTTTTCCGACAGCAGCTTGCAGGTGGCCAGGCTGCCGTCGGGACGGCGCGCCACGATGTCCGTAAAGGTGCCGCCCCGGTCGATCCAGAATTGCCAGTCCATCGCCTTGCCCCCAGTCTTAAGTGAGATGGCTATTGTAGCCGCCAAACAGGGGCGCGTTTCAGGCGTGCGCGCCTTGCCTTTCACCCGCTTCGGCCTTATGTTGAAGGCATGCTGACTAACGGAACACGCTCCATGACCCTGATCGACTCTGCAACACCGTTATATTCCATCGCCGAACTGCGCGCCATCGAACAAGCGGCCATGCGCGACCTGCCGCAAGGGCTGCTGATGCAGCGCGCAGGCCAGGCTGCCGCCAGTGCCGCCCTGAAGCTGCTGCACTCACTGGATAGTGCCGGCGAGACGGGCCACCGGCGCGTGCTGGTACTGGCCGGCCCCGGCGACAATGGCGGCGACGCGCTGGAAGTGGCAGCGCACCTGGCCGGCAGCGGCACCGAGGTGCTGGTATGGCTGACGCCCGAGGCGCAAGCCACGTCGCCCGAACGCGAACAGGCCTTGAGCCGCGCGCGCAACAGCGCCGCGCGCTGCATGGAAGCGGCAACGTCCATGGCGTCGGCGGCAGTGGGCGCGGCGCAGTGGCACCTCGTCATCGATGGCCTGTTCGGCATTGGCGCGTCGCGTCCCCTGGACGGCGAATGCCGCGACATGGCGCAGCTGGTCAACAATCTCGATTGCCCCGTGCTGGCGCTCGACGTGCCCAGCGGCCTGCACACGGACACGGGCGCCATCGACGGCGTCGCCATCCGCGCCACGCATACGCTCACCTTCATCGGCGACAAGCCTGGGCTGCACACGGCAAATGGACGCGATTATGCGGGCGAGGTGGAAGTAGCAAGCCTGGCCATCGATCCCGCCCTGCTGCCGCCGGCCAGGGCGCAGCTGGGCGGCCTGCACCTGTTCGCCCGCCAGCTGCAGCCGCGGCGCCAGAATACGCACAAGGGCAGCTACGGCAGCGTGGCCATCATCGGCGGCGCGCAAGGCATGGCGGGCGCGCCCATCCTGGCGTCCCGCACGGCCCTGCATGCGGGCGCGGGACGAGTGTATATCGCGTTTCCCGACGCACCGCCCGCCTTCGACAGCGGCCAGCCGGAACTGATGTGCCGGCACGCCCGGGACGTGGATTTCTCGGGCCTGCACTTTGCCGCGCTGGTGGCCGGTCCCGGCCTCGGCGACAAGGCCGATACGGTGGAACTGCTGCTGCGGGCGTTCGAGAGCGACAGCCCCCTGCTGCTGGACGCGGACGCCCTGAACCTGATGGCGGCCGAACCGGAACTGCAATCGGCGCTGGCCGTGCGCTCAGGCGCGGGCGCGACGATCTTGACGCCGCATCCGCTGGAAGCGGCGCGCCTGCTCGACATGACGGTGGCCGAAGTGCAAGCGGACCGCCTGGGCGCGGCGCGCCAGCTGGCCACGCAGCTGGGCGTCATCGTGGTATTAAAAGGTTCGGGCACGGTGATTGCCGCGCCCGATGGCCAGGTCGTCATCAACAACACGGGCGGCCCCGCGCTAGCCACGGCCGGCACGGGCGACGTCCTGGCGGGCCTGTGCGGCAGCCTGCTGGCGCAAGGCTGGCCCGAATGGGAAGCGGCGCTCGGCGCCGTGTGGCTGCACGGCGCGGCGGCCGACGCGCTGGTGGCCTCGGGCAGCGGCCCCATCGGGCTGACGGCCGGGGAACTGATCCCGGCCATACGCAAGCTGATCAATGCCTTGTCGGCATAAGCGTATGGCGTGGGGGTATGGGATTACGCTGCGCTAATCCAAGCTACGGCCGCGATGATGGCAGGCAAGTAGGTCGGATGAGCGCTGCGGCGCGTCATCCGACAATCACCAGCAGCAATCACACCAGCCTGCCCGCCGCAATCGTAATCGTGCGCCCGCAGCGGGCCGCGATCGAACTGTCGTGCGTGACAAGCACCAGGGTCGAACCCCGTTCGCGGTTCAGCTCGAACATCAGCTGGATCACGGCTTCGCCCGTGGCCGCGTCCAGGCTGCCCGTCGGTTCGTCGGCGAACAGCAGCGGCGGCTCCGTGACGAAGGCGCGCGCCAGGGCCACGCGCTGCTGCTCGCCGCCGGACAGGTACTTTGGATAATGCTTGAGGCGGCTGCCCAGGTTGACCCTGCCCAGCATGGCTTGCGCCTTTTCTTTCGCATCCGGGTCGCCGCGCAATTCCAGCGGCAGCATGACGTTTTCCAGCGCCGTCAAATGGGCCAGCAGCTGAAACGACTGGAACACGAAACCGAGCTTTTCCTTGCGAAAACCGGCGCGGCCATCTTCGTCCAGGGCGAAGATATCGGTGCCGTCAAGGATGACCTTGCCCCCGCTGGGCGTGTCCAGTCCCGCCAGCAAGCCCAGCAAAGTGGACTTGCCGGAACCGGAAGCGCCGACGATGGCCAGCGTCTCGGCCGTTTGCACGGTAAAATCGACTTGATGCAGGATGGTCAGCTCACCATCGGCATCGGGTACGCGCTTGGCCAGCTGGACCACTTCGATGGCCGGCTGGGCATTTTGGCTGTTCGGTGCGGCAGGCCGCTGGGCCGCTGCTTCGGACGGGAGAAAACTGGTGGAAGTCGCTTTAGGGAATTCGGGCATGCTGATCTATCTTAAAAAATTTCGTGAACAAATAAGTGTCAAAGGCAGCAGCCGCATGCGGCGGCGCACCCTGTCCTTGCTTCCTGCGGCAGCCCTGCTCCTGGTGTCAGGCATGACGAGCGCCTATTCTGCACCAAAAACGCTGCTGGTGCTCGGCGATAGCCTGTCGGCCGAGTATGGGCTGGCGCGGGGCACGGGCTGGGTGGCGCTGCTGGAACAGCGGCTGCAGGCGCAGAAGAACGACACGCGCATCGTCAACGCCAGCATCAGCGGCGAGACCACCAGCGGCGGCCGCGCGCGCCTGCCCGCGCTGCTGGCCAAGCACCAGCCCGATGTCGTGCTGATCGAACTGGGCGCCAATGACGGCTTGCGCGGCTTGCCCGTGGCGGTGGCCGAAGCGAACCTGCGCGCCATGGGCGACGCCGTGAAAAAGACGGGCGCACAAGTGGTGCTGGTGGGCATGCGCATGCCGCCCAACTATGGCCGCGCCTACGGTGAGCAGTTTTATGGCGTGTACGGCAAGCTGGCCAGGGAATGGAAGGCCCCGCTCGTACCCTTCATGTTCGAAGGCATCGCCGACCAGCCGCAGCTGTTCCAGGCCGACCGCATGCACCCGAATGCGCAGGCGCATCCCACCATCCTGAAAAACATCTGGCCGCAACTGGCGCCATTGCTGAAAGCCAAGTAGTCCACGCATTCTGCAGACAAAAAAAATAGCCGCTCGAGAGCGGCTATTTTTATGCGTGGAAACTAAATCTTACGGCGCTTCCGGCGCTGCGGCGGCTGGGGCGGTGACCGGTTTGACGATCTTCACCTTGGCCTTGGCTTTCAGGTACTCGACGTAATCGAACATTTCCTGTTGTGCCAGGATGCCGCCGATCTGGTCTTTCTCTTGCTGGCGGCGCGCCGCATCGACTTGCTCCGGCTGCTGCACCTTGCCGATGCGGTAGATGCCATAGCCCAGGGCTGGCAAGTCCACGCCCACATAGGCTGGCAGCTTGCTCGTGTCCGCTTTCATGACTTGCGCGATGGCAGCGCGGTTGATGCCGTCCAGCTTGCTACGCGACACCCATTGCGCTGCGCCGAAACCGGTGGCATCGCCCGACGCTTTCAACGCTGCCAGCTTGGTCTCGCCCGCTTTCCTGGCCAGCTTTTCCGCTTCTTCCAGGGTCACGCGCTGACGGATCATCGCTTCGACTTCAGCCAGCGGACGCTTCGAGGCAGGCTTGAATTCCACCACGCGGCCGGCGATCAGCACGTTAGGCGCCACGGTCACGGCTTCCGTGTTGCGCTTGTCTTTCAGCGAATCGTTCGAGAAGATGGCGCTGAGGAACTTGGCATTGTTGAACGGTGCCTTGCCCAGTGCTGGCGACGGCGTGCGCGACAGGTTAGCAACGGTTTCCACTTTCAACTTCAGCTTGTCGGCCACGGGCTTCAGGCTGTCCGATTGCTCGTACACGGTGTTGGTGAACGTTTCCGCCATTTCCGAGTATTTCTTGGCTGCAAATTGCTTGCGCAGGTCGGCCGTGATTTCGCCGCGGACTTCGTCCAGCGCACGCACGTGCTGTGGTTTGAGCGAGGTGACGGTCAGGATGTGGTAGCCGAAATCGGAAGCGACGACATCGCTGATTTCGCCTTGCTTGAGCTTGCTTACAGCGCTCAGCAGCGGTGCTGGCAAGCCATCTTTGCCGATCACGCCCAGGTCGCCGCCCTGTTCGGCGGATGCCGGGTCTTCCGACTTGGCCTTGGCCACGGCGGCAAAGCTGGCAGGCGCCTTGCGTACGTCAGCCAGGATGGCTTCGGCCTTGGCCTTGGCAGCTGCCTTGTCGGCGGCCGATGCGTCTTTCTTGACGGCTACCAGAATGTGGCTGGCCTGGCGCGCTTCTTCCGTCGTATAGGCTTTCTGGTTCTTCGCGTAGTAGCCGGTCACGTCGGCGTCGGTGACGTCGACTTGCTCGCCGGCAGCGCTGTCGTCGAGCACGACGTATTCGATCTTCGCTTGTTCCGGGATTTCAAAGAACTTGCTGTTCTTGTCATAGAAAGCCTTGATCATGGCGTCCGTCACTTTGACTTCCGGCACGTACTGGGCGATCGGCAACAGCAGTTCCTGCACTTCACGCTCTTCCGAGGTGATGTCGGACAGGCGCTTCGATACGGTGTTCGGCGCGAAGGCGGTGCCTTGCACGGCGCCAGCCAGTTGCTGCAGGGCCAGGTCGCTGCGGCGGCGCGCATCGTACATCTGCGGCGTCATGCCCTGGGCTGCCAGCATGGCCTTGTAGCGTTCCAGGTCGAATTTACCGTCCGGCAAGGTCAAGCCGGGAATCTCCAGCACTTCCTTTTGCAGCACGGCATCGCTGATGACCAGGTGGCTACGGCCCACTTCGGCGGACACGGCGCGCTCGGCGATCAGGTTGTCGAGGATGCTCTGGCGCGCTTCCGGCGTGTCGAACATTTTCTGGTCGAACTGCTCGCCCATCATCTGGCGGTAGCGGTCGATCTGCTGGCGTTGCGCTTCTTCATATTGCTGCTGCGTGACCACCTGGTCGCCGACCTTGGCGATGGTGTTCGCGCCGTCGCCGAAGCTTTGGTAGCCGCTGATACCGACCAGTGCAAAAGACGGGACGATGACCAGCATCAAGAGAAACTGCATCAAGCGTCGATGGGTACGAATAAATTCAAACATGGTCAGCCAATTCGGGATGAGTGGATCACTATAAAAAAAGGCGAACATGCGTTCGCCTTGATTTCTTCGGCGGAATGGACGGGACAGATGTCCACTTCCCCTTTAGATTCAACAACTTGGCGCTGGAACTAAAGCAGGATTCTGACGCCCAAGCCATTATCTCCTGATTCTACAATGCCCATAGCGCTATAGCAAGAGTAAATCAGGGCGCGCGCCCTGCCCCGGCACCGCATGCTGCGCCGCAAAACGGCTGGCGCGGTGCTTCGCGGACCAGGCGCCAGCCTGGGCATTAAACACGGCAAAGCTTAAAGGGGATTTAAATACCGGCGCCGCTCATTTAAAAACGGCAGGCGGGAATTTGCAAATGAAGGGGCGCAAAGATAATCGGGCGCATAAAAGAAAAACCCGCGCCACTTATTCAGCAGCGCGGGTTTCCATATTCTGGCGGAGCGGACGGGACTCGAACCCGCGACCCCCGACGTGACAGGCCGGTATTCTAACCAACTGAACTACCACTCCTTGAGAGCGTATTTTTTTGGCGGAGCGGACGGGACTCGAACCCGCGACCTCCGACGTGACAGGCCGGCATTCTAACCAACTGAACTACCACTCCGAAAAATACACAGTACTACTTGCATTTTGCATCCAGGATCGTCATTCGAGGAACTTCGATCCTGAAATCGCGGCACCCGGAGGCGCCGCCAAATGTTTCCGGTGATTGTCACCTCACCGAAGTCCGTTAGTTTACAGCATCCTTCAAAGCTTTACCAGCTTTAAATTTTGGAACTTTTGCAGCTTCGATCGTGATCGCTTCTTTGGTACGCGGATTGCGGCCGGTACGCTCAGCGCGTTCGCTGACCGAGAAAGTGCCAAAACCAACCAGCGTCACGCTGTCGTTGTTTTTCAAAGTTTCCGTCACGCCGCCGATAACAGCGTCGAGTGCGCGCGCAGCGGCGGCTTTGGAAATGTCAGCTTTTTCAGCAATGTGGTCGATCAATTCAGTCTTGTTCACTAGCATCCCCAATTACAAAGGTATAAAACGTTTACCGTATCGTTGCGGCACTTTTGGCACCACAGCTGTCCGGCGAAAAAAATGTGCAGGCGTATTAAACAAGCCACACTGTATATGTGTCAAGCGCTTTGGGGGCGCAATTCACGTTTCAATATAAAACAAGCGCTCTAAAAGCGCTTGTTTGGGGAAAACAGGGGTAAAACGTTAGTGTTTTACTACCTCGCCGGCCGCGTCGGGCTTCGCTGCGGCGGCCGTGACAGCCTCCACTGCAGCGACTTCCGCCAACGGTTCAGGCATGCGTTCGAGGGCGATTTCCAGCACTTTGTCGATCCAGCGCACGGGTACGATCTCCAGTTTGTTCTTGACGTTGTCCGGAATTTCGGCCAGGTCTTTCACATTTTGCTCTGGAATCAAGACCGTCTTGATGCCGCCGCGATGGGCCGCCAGCAGCTTTTCTTTCAGGCCGCCAATCGGCAACACTTCGCCGCGCAAGGTGATCTCGCCCGTCATCGCCACGTCGGCGCGCACGGGGATACCCGTGAAGACCGAAACCATGGCCACCGTCATGGCTGCGCCAGCCGAAGGACCGTCCTTCGGTGTCGCGCCTTCCGGCACGTGGATGTGGATGTCGCTCTTCTCGAACACGTCCGCCTTGATGCCCAGGCGCTGTGCCCGGCTGCGCACCACCGTGCGGGCGGCCTCGATCGACTCTTTCATGACGTCGCCCAGGGTACCCGTGCGGATGACGCCGCCCTTGCCCGGCATCGACACGGCTTCGATGGTCAGCAGATCGCCGCCCACTTCCGTCCATGCCAGACCGACCACCTGGCCCACCTGGTTTTCTTTCTCTGCGACACCGAAATCGTAGCGGCGCACGCCAAGGAATTTGTCCAGGTTCTTCGAGTTGACGATGACTTTCTTGTCGGATTTCTTCAGCAGCAGCATCTTGACCACCTTGCGGCAGATCTTCGACACTTCACGCTCGAGCGAACGCACACCGGCTTCCCGCGTGTAATAGCGGATGATGTCGCGCAGGGCCGACTCGGCCACGGAAATTTCCTCTTCCTTCAAGCCATTGTTCTTGATCTGCTTCGGCAGCAGGTAGCGCTGCGCGATGCTGGTCTTTTCGTCTTCCGTGTAACCGGACAGGCGGATCACTTCCATGCGGTCAAGCAAGGCTGGCGGAATGTTGTACGAGTTCGACGTGGCCACGAACATCACGTCGGACAAGTCGAAATCGACTTCGATGTAATGGTCGGAGAACGTGTGGTTCTGTTCCGGATCGAGCACTTCCAGCAGGGCCGACGACGGATCGCCACGGAAATCGGCGCCCATCTTGTCGACTTCGTCGAGCAGGAACAAGGGATTGCGCACGCCGACCTTCGACAGCGATTGCAGGATCTTGCCCGGCATCGAGCCGATGTAGGTACGGCGGTGGCCGCGGATTTCGGCTTCGTCGCGCACGCCGCCCAGGGCCATGCGCACGAACTTGCGGTTCGTGGCGCGGGCGATGGACTGGCCCAGCGAGGTCTTGCCCACGCCCGGAGGACCGACGAAGCACAGGATAGGCGCTTTCAGCTTGTCGACGCGCTGTTGCACCGCGAGGTACTCCAGGATGCGTTCCTTGACCTTGTCGAGGCCGTAGTGGTCGCCCTCGAGCACTTTTTCCGCATTCGACAGGTCGTTATTGACCTTGGATTTCTTTTTCCAAGGCAAATTGACGAGGGTGTCGATGTAGTTGCGCACGACGGTGGCTTCGGCCGACATCGGCGACATCAGCTTGAGTTTCTTCAGCTCGTTGGTAGCCTTGTCGAGCGCTTCCTTCGGCATCTTGGCGGAAGCGACCTTTTTCTCCAGCTCGTCGAGGTCGGCACCATCTTCGCCCTCGCCCAGTTCCTTCTGGATCGCCTTGACCTGCTCGTTCAGGTAGTACTCGCGCTGCGATTTTTCCATCTGGCGCTTGACGCGGCCGCGGATGCGCTTTTCCACCTGCAGGATATCGAGCTCGCCTTCGAGCTGGCCCAGCAGGTGCTCGAGGCGCTTGGCCACGCTGAAAATTTCCAGGATGACTTGTTTTTGCTCCAGTTTGAGCGGCAGATGCGCAGCCACCGTGTCGGCCAGGCGGCCGGCATCGTCGATGCCGGACAACGATGCCAGGATTTCCGGTGGGATCTTTTTGTTCAGTTTGACGTACTGGTCGAACTGCTGCACGATCGCGCGGCGCATGGCTTCGACTTCCGACTCGTCGCCCGGCTCGGACTCGAGCGGCGTCAGGTCGGCGATGAAGTGCGTCGGCGCATCGCTGATGTGGTTGATGCGGGCACGCTGCGCGCCTTCGACCAGCACCTTGACGGTGCCATCGGGCAACTTCAGCATTTGCAGAATATTGGCGACGCAGCCAATTTCATAGATATCCGAAGGCGATGGTTCGTCCTTCGCGGCTGCTTTTTGAGCGGCAAGCATGATGCTCTTGCCCTGCTCCATCGCAGCTTCCAGCGCCTTGATCGACTTTGGACGGCCAACGAACAGCGGTATCACCATATGCGGGAAAACGACGACATCCCGCAACGGCAATAACGGCAGTTGAGTTTGCTCAGTTAATTTGGAAGTTGTCATGGCGTACCTTATAGAAAGCGTGTTTACGATGTTGGCGCTCGCTGCCAAAACACAAGACCGGCGAGAATAAATAATTCTGTGAAACAAACATGAAGTCTATTTCGCAAAACACACCCGCATGACTGTAACAAATGCAGTTTTAACAGTAAAAAAGCCACGCGCAGCTAAGCGCCGCGAGTGGCTTTACGATTGAAGCCTGCACTCATTGATTTAAATTGTACTGCCATGCTTTAAGGAATCAAAACCCTTTTTATGCATTTGTCTCGGCAGTTTTCAATTTTCTCCGGAGGCTTTGGCAGTCTCTTGATAAATCAACAAAGGTTTGGCACCACTGGTGATGGTATTTTCGTCGATGACGACTTTCACCACATTTTGTTCGCTCGGCAGTTCGTACATGACGTCCAGCAAAGCATGTTCCAGGATGGAACGCAGGCCACGGGCACCGGTCTTGCGCGCCAGCGCCTTGCGGGCGATCGCATGCAGGGCGGCCGGACGAATCTCCAGTTCCGCGCCTTCCATCTCGAGCAGCTTCGAATACTGCTTGATCAGCGCATTCTTCGGCTCGACGAGAATCTGGATCAGCGCCTCTTCCGTCAATTCCGCCAGGGTGGCGATGACGGGCAGACGGCCCACCAGTTCCGGGATCAGGCCGAACTTGACCAGGTCTTCCGGTTCCGCTTGCAGCATCAGTTCGCTGGCCGAGCTTTGCGACTTGCTGCGCACCGTGGCCGAGAAGCCGATACCGCTCTTTTCGGAACGGTTGGCGATCACTTTCGACAAGCCGTCAAAGGCGCCGCCGCAGATGAACATGATGTTGGTCGTGTCGATCTGCACGAAATCCTGGTTAGGATGCTTGCGGCCGCCTTGTGGCGGCACGGAAGCCATCGTGCCTTCGATGAGTTTCAGCAAGGCTTGCTGCACGCCCTCGCCCGACACGTCGCGCGTGATGGACGGATTGTCGGACTTGCGTGAAATCTTGTCGATTTCATCGATATAGACGATGCCGCGCTGGGCTTTCTCGACGTCGTAGTTGCAGCTTTGCAGCAGCTTCTGGATGATGTTTTCCACGTCTTCACCCACGTAACCGGCTTCGGTCAGGGTGGTGGCGTCGGCGATCACGAACGGCACGTTGAGCATGCGCGCCAGGGTCTGTGCCAGCAGGGTCTTGCCCGAACCGGTAGGACCGACCAGCAAGATGTTGCTCTTGGCCAGTTCGATGTCGTCTTTCTTGCCCAGGTGCTTGAGGCGCTTGTAATGGTTGTACACCGCCACCGACAGGATGCGCTTGGCAGTCTGCTGGCCGATCACGTACTGATCGAGCAAGGCGGCAATTTCTTGCGGCGTCGGCAGGTCGGATTTGGTACCGGTCACCGTCTCGATGCTCGACGTTTCATCACGGATGATGTCGTTGCACAGGTCGATGCACTCGTCGCAAATGAACACGGACGGGCCGGCGATGAGTTTCTTCACCTCGTGCTGGCTTTTGCCGCAGAACGAGCAATACAGTAATTTTTCGCCGCTAGAGGATTTTTTGTCTGACATAAGGCATTTTGGTTGGAACTGCATTAACAAT
Organism: Janthinobacterium violaceinigrum; assembly: GCF_009208555.1. Lineage (GTDB taxonomy): Bacteria > Pseudomonadota > Gammaproteobacteria > Burkholderiales > Burkholderiaceae_D > Janthinobacterium > Janthinobacterium violaceinigrum. Next base: position 77,581 of record NZ_WFLI01000013.1, read on the forward strand.
ATTGCAAAATCGCAAGCCGGAGTGCGGAAGTTGCCCGCAAAGGCAGCTACCCATGGGGCAAGTCAACAACGTGCACAAGCTCCATGCTACCCGAAATAAAAGCGAAACGCCCGAACGTTTGATCGCCCGGGCGTTTACTTACGTACTTAGCAATACCGGTAGGGGCTCATCAAGCGCGGCTGGTCAACACTTTGTCGATCAAACCATACTCAACGGCCTCGTCGGCGGACATGAAACGGTCGCGGTCGGTGTCCTTGGCGATCTGTTCGATCGACTGGCCCGTGCGCTCGGCCATGATGCCGTTCAAGCGGGTGCGCAGGTAAAGGATTTCCTTCGCCTGGATCTCGATGTCGGACGCCATGCCTTGCGAACCACCGGACGGCTGGTGAATCATGATGCGCGAGTTCGGCAGCGAGAAACGCTTGCCCTTGGCGCCAGCGGCCAGCAGGAAAGCGCCCATCGAAGCAGCCATGCCCGTGCACAGGGTCGAGACGTCCGGCTTGATGAACTGCATGGTGTCGTAGATGGCCATGCCGGCCGAGACCGAACCACCTGGCGAGTTGATGTACAGCGAGATTTCCTTTTCCGGATTTTCGCTTTCCAGGAACAGCAGCTGGGCGACAACCAGGTTGGCCATCTGGTCATTGACCGGGCCGACCATGAAAATCAAGCGTTCCTTCAGCAGGCGCGAGTAAATATCATACGAGCGCTCGCCGCGACCGCTTTGTTCCACCACCATCGGCACCAGGCCGAGCATCTCTGTGTCCAGCGCTGGATTACGGTTCATACCTGTCATTTCATTTCCTTGTGAAGCAGTTAGGGGATACCGCATCGACCTTGCGGCAAGAGGCGGCATCCCAATACCAACTGGTTTACGCTTGTGCGTTGCTTCCCATCAATTCGTCGAAGGCAACTGCTTTCGACGTAACTTTCGACAGGCCCAACACGTAGGTGACGACGTTTTCTTCCAATACAAGGGCTTCGATCTCACCCAGACGACGACGGTCGCTGTAGTAGTACTTCAGCACTTCGCGTGGGTCTTCGTAGCTTTGGGCGAAATCTTCGATCTGCGCCTTGACTTGCTCAGGCGTAGCCTGCAGGTTGTTGTCGCCGACCAGTTGCGACAGGATCAGGCCCAGGCGTACGCGACGCTCGGCTTTTTCCGCGAACAGTTCTGCTGGGAAAGGCACGTCCTTGACGTTCATGCCGCGCTGCGCCATGTCCTGGCGGGTCATTTCGGCCAGACGCTCGGAATCCTGAGCGATCAGCGTTTTTGGCACTTCCAGCTCTGCAACTTTGATCAGCGCGTCCATGACGGCTTCCTTGTTGCGTGCTTTCACGCGGCCAGCGACTTCGCGTTGCAGGTTGACTTTGATGTCTTCGCGCATTTTGGCCAGGTCGCCATCGGCAACGCCCAGCGACTTGGCGAATTCAGCATCGACTTCCGGCAGGTGCGCCCATTCCAGCTTTTGCAGGGTGATGGTGAACGAAGCGGTTTTGCCGGCCACGTCCTTGCCATGGTAGTCCTCAGGGAACGACAATGGGAAAGTCTTCGACTCGCCCACTTTCAGGCCCAGGGTCGCTGCTTCGAATTCTGGCAGCATGCGGCCTTCGCCCAGCACGAAAGCGTAGCCTTCAGCTTTGCCGCCTGGGAATTCAACGCCGTCGATCGAGCCGACGAAGTCGACGGTCACGCGGTCGCCGTTGGCAGCGATCGGCTCACCGCCGTCGCCGTGTTCGCCAGCTTCGCCCTTGGTGTGGAAGTGCACGCGCTGCTTGCGCAGGATATCGATGGTTTTGTCGATTTCGGCTTCCGACACGTCGGCTTGCACGGTTTCGATTTCAACGGCCGTCAGGTCGCCGATGGCGACTTCCGGATACACTTCGAACGTTGCGTCGAAAGCCAGCTGGCCTTCGGCTGCTTCTTCTTTCGGCACGATGTTCGGGAAACCGGCGACGCGCAGGTTGTTTTCGTTGGCGGCGTCGTTGAAAGCGCGGCCGACTTTGTCGTTCAGCACTTCCGATTCAATTTGGTAGCCGTATTGTGCTGCGACCATTTTCAACGGCACTTTGCCCGGACGGAAGCCCGGTGCCTTAGCCGTACGGGCTTGCACTTTCAGGCGCTTCTCAACTTCCGTGCGGACGTCCGTCAGCGGGAAGGAGATCGTGATACGACGTTCGAGTTTGCCCAAGGTTTCGACTGCAGTTGCCATGTAAAAAATCGTCCAAAAAATAAACACTGTTGGTGCGAGAAAAGAAGACCCGACCCCTTGCGCCATCACTGGCGACAAGACATGGGTCCAGCTTCACTCGCTCGCATATTCATCTGTAAAAGTACTGGAAAACAGGACGATGGACCTGGTCTACCCGGCTGAGGAAAAACCCGCACCAGGCACCAAACAATCCGCCGCTTCCAGTACTGCGACAGGGCTCCGAGCGTCCAGCCATGCGTCTAAGTAAATGCAGGGCCGGCCATCATTCGGTAAAGCGTGGCATTATAACAAAGGACTTCGGGAAAGTGGCTGGCTTTGCAGCCCGGCCACAGAGGATGCCAGCGGCGGCGAATGAATCGCCACAGCCTGGTTGGCCCTGTCTTTACTCTTGCCCCGGCATTCTTTATTTCGCCAGAGACAGGCTTTCCAGCCTGCTTCGTTCATTAGTATATGCGAACTGGCGCTCCGTCCGAAACAAAGAAATGCGCTCTCAGCGAAGATTTCGGGCAAAAAACCTTTGATTTATCTCAATTTAGCCATTTTTCAGGCAAACCTAAGCCATTTCTTCGCCCTCCAACTGCATTTAATGGAAAAAACATCATGGGCGATAGCGCACCCGGCAGTTCCAGCAACGCCACAGCCAGGCTGAAAATGGCCCTCAGCCGCTTGCCCGACGACATCATCGATGGCGATCGGCAAGAAATCCAGACGCAAGCCGGTGAAATGGCGTGGCGCATGAGGGGCGACAGCCACCCTGCCCCCGCCTGATCCGGCAAGCGCCCATGCAAGCAGTGCAGCTTATGCAAGCCGCGCAAGCTATGCCGGCATACTGCGCCCCGCCGCTGGACGCGGCAGTGCTGCGCGCCGTGGAAACGGCGCTGGTCAGCCACCCCACCTTTGGCGACAGCAACCATATCCGCGAGCAGCTGGCCGTGGCCTGCCGGCGATGCCTGCACACGCTGGGCAGCGCCCTGCCCGAAGCCGGACGGCTGGCCACGCTGCTCGATGGGGCGCCGCCCGCGCGCCAGCGCCAGCTGCTGGGCGACACGGTGCTGCGCTGCGCCGTCCAGCACGCCATGCGCCGGCTGCAGCTCCCTGACGGGTATGGTTTACCTCTGCCGCAATGCGCGGCGCTGTTCCAGGTTGCCGCCGAGCACCTGCGCGCGGGCTTGCCCGGCGGCCCGCTGGCGGCCCATCTGCCGCCCATGGCGCGCCTGCACGACACACGCGCCATGGGCGAAGAAGACACGGGAGCAGACATATATATATGGCATGCCTGGCAAGAAGACACGCCATATGCGCGCGCATTTCTCACCATCATGCACGACAACCACGGCGCGGCGCTGGCCACGCCTACGCCCCATGAACGGACCCTGCTGCGCCGCGGGCTGCGCCTGCTGGAAACCCTGCTGCCCCGTCTGACGGCCAGCACGCTTTCTCATGTGCAATTGGTCGCCCTGCTTCCCGAGCTGGGAACACGGCGGGGCAAAGCGTCCAGCTTGCCATTGCGCGGCCATGGCAGCGTTTTCCTGAACCGGGAACTGATCGGCAATCCCTGGTGGCTGGCCGAGCACTTGCTGCACGAGGCCCTGCACCAGAAACTGCACGACTTGCGCTACGGCCACAGCCTGCTGGCGCCTGACTATGCGTGCGACGATGGCATCAAGATCTGCGCGCTGTGGAATGCGCCCGATGACGACGGCAATCACGATTGGCATGCCCACCGCGTGCTGGCCGGCTTTCATGCCTATGTCCACCTGGCCTTGCTGTGCCTGCAGGCCGAGCGGCAGGAAGCGGTACTGACGCCCCAATACGGCCCCATCGGCCAGCACATGCGCGGCAGCCGCCGCGCCATCGACCGCGCCCGCTACCTGGGCGAGCAATTGCACAGCACGATCTGGCCGGAACTGGGAATGGCCGGGCGGCACATGACGCAGTGGCTGCTGGACGCGCTCGACGTGCTCGATACGCAACGGCGGCCAGCCGGCGCCACGCTTCATTTGCTGCTGGACCTGTACCAGCGCCAGAGCCGCCAGCTCGCCGCTTTCCTCATGCGGCAGCCGCCGCCAGATGGCGATGCACTGGCATGGCAGGCGGCACACGAGCTGGCGATGACGCGGGAAGCGTTGCACATGCTGGACAGGGAATTGCCGCCAGCGAGCCTGGCGCAGGAGCTGCACTGGCCGCAGGCACGGCAACGCATCCTGCAGGCGCTGTGGCCGCTGACGCACGATGCAATACTGATGGAGAGAGCGGCTTACCCGCAGGCACAGGCGCTGATTGCGCAGATGGTGCAACAGTCGAGCCGGCAACTGGCCGCACTCGGCGCACTGGCTTGAAGAATAACTACCTTGGAGAATATCTTGATGGCGCTGCACCTCCGGGCTGGAACAACCCGAAGTGGTGCGGATGGGGAGACTCGAACTCCCAAGCCGAAGCACTGGCTTCTAAGACCAGCGTGTCTACCAATTCCACCACATCCGCATACTTGTACTACTTTGCGCTGCTTGCCGCAGACTCTCGCCTGCACTCTCCCGATTTTAACAACTCGGGAGCGATCTGGCTACCGTGGACTTACCGAGCAAGCCCGGAGTAAGCCCGCGCTAAAGCAAAGGCGGCATTCTACTGGATTTCCCAGAGGAATGCCGCCTTTTTTATGTCAGTGGCCTGAAGCGATTACTTAAGCTTCGCCCTTGGCAACCTCCACCGGCTTCTTGACCCGGAACCACGCCGCATACAGGGCCGGCAGGAACAGCTGGGTCAAGACCGTCGCCAGGATCAGGCCGCCCATGATGGCCACGGCCCTGCGTGATCCGCCCCGGAACACGGAGCACGACAGGGGAATCATGGCCAGCGCGGACGGTTTCCCTCCCTTACTCCCCTCACTTGTCCAGCGCCACCGGCTTCTTGACCCGGAACCACGCCGCATACAGGGCCGGCAGGAACAGCAGGGTCAAGGCCGTCGCCAGGATCAGGCCGCCCATGATGGCCACGGCCATCGGTCCCCAGAACACGGAGCGCGACAGGGGGATCATGGCCAGCGCGGCGGCCGCGGCCGTCAGCACGATGGGCCGGCAGCGGCGCACGGCCGAGTCGATGATGGCGTCCCACGGAGCAGAACCATCCTTGATGTCTTGCTCGATCTGGTCGACGAGGATCACCGAGTTGCGGATGATCATGCCGAACAGCGCGATGACGCCCAGGTTGGCCACGAATCCAAGCGGACGGTGCAGCAGCAGCAAGGCAAACGCGGCGCCCGCCACGCCCAGCGGCCCCGTCAGGAACACCAGCAGGGAACGCGAGAAACTGTGCAGCTGCAGCATCAGCAGGGTGAAGATGATGAAGATGGCCAGCGGCAAGTTGGCCGCAATCGACGCTTCCGCATCGCCGCTGTCGGCCGCTACGCCTTTCACGGTGATGCGATAGCCGTCCGGCAACTTGGCCCGCAAAGCGTCGAGCTGCGGTGCCAGCTGCGTCGACACCGTCGCGCCCTGGATGCCGTCGACCACGTCCGACTGCACGGTAATGGCCCATTCGCGACGGTCGCGCCAGACCACACCCGGTTCCCACACGAAATGCACGCGGGCCAGCTGCGAGATGGGCACGGACTTGCCCGTTGCCGTCGGAATATTCGTGTCATTGAGCACGGAGATCGTCGCCCGCTCCTCCAGCGGCTGACGCACCTGGATATCGATCAGCTTGTTATCTTCGCGGAACTGGCCGATGACGGTGCCCGTGAGGATGGTATTGGCCGCCTGCATCACCGTTTTCGACGTGACGCCCAGCGCGCGCATCTTGTCCTGGTCCAGGTCCAGGCGCAGCACCTTCACCGACTCATTCCAGTTGTCATTGACGCCCAGGGTGTTCGGGTTGGCGCGCATGATGTCCTTGACCTGGTCGGCAATGGCCCGCACGCCAGCCACTTCCGGCCCCGTGACGCGGAATTGCACGGGATACGGCACGGGCGGTCCGTTCGGCAACAGCTTGACGCGGCCCCGCACTTCCGGGAAATCCTTCTTGAAGACGTCGACGATTTGCTGGCGCAAGCGTTCGCGGTCGGCCAGGCTCTTCGGCAACACCACCACTTGCGACACGTTGGTCTGCGGGAAGATCTGGTCCAGCGGCAGATAGAAACGGGGGCTGCCCGTGCCCACGTAGCTGGTGATGCTTTCCACGCCGTCGAGCTTGCCGACAAAGGCTTCGAATTTCTTGACCTGCTTTTCATTCGCGGCAAAGGTCGTGCCTTCGGGCGACCACAGCTCCACCATCAGTTCCGGACGGCTGGAATCGGGGAAGAATTGCTTTTCGATAAAGTTGAAACCATAGATGCCCAGCGCAAAGATGGCCAGGGTGGCGGCGATCGTCGTCTTGCGCCATTCCACGCACCAGGTGACGGCACGGCGGAAGCGGCGGAAGTTCGGCGTATCGAACAGTTCATGGTCGTTGTGCGCGTGCGGCTTGACCTTCAGCAAGACATAGCCGATATACGGCGTGAAGACGACGGCCACCACCCAGGAAATGATCAGGGCCAGCGCATTGACGGAAAACAAGGAGAACGTGTATTCGCCGGCGGCCGACTTGGCCAGGCCGATGGGCAAGAAGCCCGCCACCGTGATCAGGGTGCCCGTCAGCATGGGCATGGCCGTCGACGTGTAGGCGAACGTGGCCGCGTCGAAGCGGGACATGCCCTCTTCCATCTTGCGCACCATCATCTCGACGGCAATGATGGCGTCATCGACCAGCAAGCCAAGCGCGATGATCAGGGCGCCCAGCGAAATCTTGTGCAAGTCGATGTCAAGCAGGCGCATGAACAGGAAGGTGACGGCCAGCACCAGGGGAATCGTCAGCGCCACCACCAGGCCCGGCCGCACGTCGATGCGCAGCGGCTTCGTGTGCAAGCCCAGCGCGACAAAGCTGACGGCCAGCACGATCAGGATCGCTTCGATCAGGGTATGCACGAATTCGCCCACGGAAGCGGACACGGCTTCCGGCTGGTTCGACACGCGCTGCAGCTCTATGCCCACCGGCAATTCGCTCTTCATGCGGGTCACCGTCGTTTGCAGGGCCTTGCCCATGTCGATGATGTTGCCGCCCTTTTCCATCGACACGCCCAGGCCGATCACTTCCTTGCCGTTGAAGCGCATCTTGTCCTTGGGTGGATCGACGAATTCGCGTTTCACGGTGGCAAAGTCGCCGAGGCGGAACGTGGTGCCGTTGGCACGCAGTTCCAGGTTTTCCAGGTCCTTGACGGTAACCATGGCGCCCGTCACGCGCACTTGCAGGTTGTCCGTCGGCGTCACCAGCACGCCCGTGGCGTTGATGCTGTTTTGCTCGGACAATTGCTGCACGATGGCGTCGAACGGAATACCCAGCTGGGCGAATTTCTTGTGGGAAAAGATGATATTGATCTTTTCATCTTGCACGCCGAACAGTTCCACCTTCGATACCTGCCCCACGGCCAGCAGCTCCTGGCGCACCTTGTCCGCGTAATCCTTCATTTCCGCGTAGGTAAAACCGTCGCCGGACAGGGCAAAGATGGAGCCATAGGTGTCGCCGAACTCGTCATTGAAGAACGGGCCCACCACGCCGGCCGGCAAGGTGCCCTTGATGTCGCCGATCTTCTTGCGCACCTGGTACCAGGCAGCCGCCGTTTCCTTGGGCGGCGCCGATTCGCGCAGTTCCAGCAAAATCAATGTTTCGCCCGGCTTCGAATAGCTGGTGATTTCATTGATATACGGCGTTTCCTGCAGCTTCTTTTCCAGCTTGTCCGTCACCTGCTCGGCCATCTGCAGGGCCGTGGCGCCGGGCCAGTATGCCTGCAGGACCATGGCGCGGAAGGTAAACGGAGGATCTTCATCCTGGCCCAGGCTGGCATAGCTGAGCATGCCGCCAATCAGCAGCACGGCCATCAGGTAGCGCGTCAGCGGGATGTGTTCGAGGGCCCAGCGCGACAGATTGAAGCCGCCCTTCATTTGGCCGCACCCACGCTGATGGCGGCAGCGGCGGCATCCGGCTTGCTGGCCAGTTCGGCGCCGAGGATGGACACTTTCTGGCCTGGCTTGAGCAGGTTGACGCCGGCCGTGACCACCGTCTGCCCCGGCTTCACTCCCGAGGTCAGCAGCAACTCATTGCCCGCCACGCCGCCCACCGTTACGGGGACGAGCTTGACGGCGCCGTTTTCCACCACCCATACGGAGCTTTGCGATTTTTCGTTGAACAGGGCCGTCAGCGGCACCTTGATCTGCGGCGTGGCCGTCTGCGAGGCGAACTGCACCACGGCCGTCATGCCCAGGCGCGCTTGCGGCGCGTCCGGGATGCTGACCTTGGCCAGATAGGTGCGCGTGGCGGCATCGGCCACGGGCGACACTTCGCGGATCTTGCCCGGGAGCGCCTGTTTCGGGTCGGCCCACAGGCGCACCACCACATCCTTGACGCCGCGCAAGGTTTCCACCTTGTCTTCGGGAATGCCGATCACGACTTCCTTTTCGCCGCTCCTGGCCACTTGCACCACGGGCGTGCCGGGCGCCACCACCTGCCCCACTTCCGCCTCGATGCGCGTGACGACGCCATCGACGTCGGCCAGCAAGCTGGCATAGCCGGACTGGTTCGCCTGGCCCCGGTGCAGGGCCTGCGCCGCTTCCACGTTTGCCTGCGCCGCCTTGTAGCTGGCATCCTTGCCATCGAGCACGGCCTGGCTGACGAAATTTTTCTCGCGCAAATCCTGGTAGCGCTTCAATTCGGCACGCGCCAGGTCGCGGCTCGTTTCCGCACTGACCAGCGATGCCTTGGCCTGGGCCTGCGACAGCTGCAGGTCGGCAGGATCGAGCTGCATCAGCACTTGCCCCTTCTTCACGCTGGCTCCCACATCGACCTTGCGTGCCACGATCTTGCCGCCCACGCGGAAACCCAGCTGCGACACGACGCGGGGCACGACCTCGCCCGCCAGCTCGGCACTGACATCGACATTGCTACTGGACAACACAATCGCGCGCACGGGGCGCACGTCTTCCACCTTGACGGCGGGCTTGGAACAGGCGGCCACGGTCATCGCCAGGGCGGCGGCGGCAATCAGCCGCAGGGCAGGCAGTGCGGGTGCGCCGGTCTCGCGGCGCAGGGTTTTCAGGGCAAACAAGGTATTTTCCTTTACTATGCGGGCTGTAATATTTTTATGCGGAGAAACTTTTTGCTTGTTCCTTGGGCCAAGCCAAACTTTTTCGCACGCGATATCCTTAAATTTGTGACAATATCAGTTCAGTCATGGCGGGAAGCGATCCCGCCTAATGACTTTCTGGTTATTAATTATAATCGTGCGTAAAAGTTTTTAGTGACTTTTGCGTCATTAATCTTGTGACGTACAACGTCCGGCTATACTCGCGCGTTTCCGGGTGCCGGACAAAACTGCAAGACTAGAGAAGTGTGTTCATGCCTGTAGACCATTACGAAAATTTTCCTGTTGCATCATTTTTACTGCCGCGCCGCCTGGTGCCCGCCGTCGAAGCCATCTATGCCTTTGCCCGCAGCGCCGACGACCTGGCCGACGAAGGCGACGCCACGCCGGCCCAACGCCTCGCTGCCCTGCACGCCTATGAAGAGGCGCTGGGCCGCATCGACCGCCACGAAGGCCATGAAGGCGAGCACGCCGCCATGTTCGAACGCCTGGCCGCCGTCATCGCCAAGCACCAGTTGCCGCTGAAACCGTTCCACGATTTGCTGTCCGCCTTCAAGCAGGATGTGGAGACGACGCGCTACGCCAGCTACGAGGACGTGCTCGATTACTGCGCCCGTTCCGCCAACCCCGTGGGGCTGCTGATGCTGCACCTGTACGGTGCGGCCGATGAACAGAATGTACGCGATTCCGATGCGATATGCTCAGCTTTGCAACTAATTAATTTCCTGCAAGACGTCGCCATCGACCAGCAAAAAGAGCGCATCTACCTGCCGATGGAAGACTTGAGCCGCTTTGCCGTTTCCGCCGCCGCCTTCGAGCGGCCCGAGGCGCACGGCAAGTGGAGCGCCCTGATGCGCTTTGAAGTGGCGCGCACACGCGCGCTGATGCTGTCCGGCGCGCCGCTGGCCCTGCGTTTGCGGGGCCGCATCGGCTGGGAACTGCGCCTCGTGGTGCAAGGGGGCTTGCGCATCCTGGAAGCCATCGAAGCCGTCAATTACGACGTGTTCCGCCGCCGCCCCAAGCTGGAGAAACGCGACTGGCTGATCATTTTCTGGCGCGCCCTGCGCATGTCGCGCAAAAGCCTGCATCAAGAGACACAAGTAAAAACGGCTTTTCCCCCGTCGCCCACTCTGTAAAACGATAGAATAGCGGCTTCGATCTGCAACCCTTGCTCTTTTGACTATGTCTCCCGACGAATACTGCCAACAAAAGGCCGCCCAGAGCGGCTCCAGCTTCTACTACAGCTTCCTGTTCCTGCCGGCCGAGCGCCGCAAGGCCATCACGGCCCTGTACGCGTTTTGCCGCGAAGTCGACGATACGGTCGACGAATGCACGGACGAAGCCGTGGCACGCACCAAGCTGGTCTGGTGGCGCAAGGAAGTCAAGGCCATGTACGAGGGCAACCCCACGCATCCCGTGATGCGCGCGCTGCAGCCGCACCTGGACATCTACAAACTGGAAGAAAAGCATTTGCAGGCCATCATCGACGGCATGGAAATGGACTTGAACCAGACCCGCTACCTCGACTACCAGGCCATGAGCCGCTACTGCTGGCATGTGGCCAGCGTGGTGGGCATCTTGTCGGCCAGCATCTTCGGTGCGACGCGCCCGGAAACCCTGCTGTACGCGGAAAAGCTGGGCCATGCCTTCCAGCTGACCAACATCATCCGCGACGTGGGCGAAGATGCGCGCAAGGGGCGCATTTACCTGCCCATCAGCGAATTGCAGCAATTCAACGTAACGGCGGCCGACCTGCTGAACGCGCGCCACAGCGAAAACTTTGAAAACCTCATGCGCTTCCAGGCGGCGCGCGCGCAGCAGGCGTATGACGAAGCGTTCGCCCTGCTGCCGGCGGAAGACCGCCGCGCCCAGCGTCCGGGCCTGATCATGGCTGCCATCTACCGCACCTTGCTCAATGAAGTCGAGCGCGACGGCTATCACGTGCTGAAACAGCGCATCTCGCTCACGCCGATCCGCAAACTGTGGCTGGCCTGGAAGACCTGGGTTCGTGGCTGAGAGTAAGGTGAAGCAACGCTACGCCGTCATCGGCGCCGGCTGGGCCGGCTGCGCGGCGGCCATGGAACTGGCGCGCGCCGGCCATGCCGTCACCGTCTTCGAGGCGGCGCGCACCCTGGGCGGACGCGCGCGCAGGGTCGAGCGCGAAAACACGGTGCTCGACAACGGCCAGCACATCCTGCTGGGCGCGTACACGGAAACCTTGCGCCTGATCAAGCTGGCGGGACAGGACCCTGCCGAACTGATCCTCACGCTGCCCCTGCAGATGCGCTATCCGGCCGGTCCCGATGGCATGGATTTCATCGCGCCCCGCCTGCCCGCGCCCATGCACCTGGCATGGGCCCTGCTGCGCGCCCAAGGCTTATTGCGCGCCGACAAGCTGGCCCTGATGCGCTTTTCCACGGCCATGCGATGGATGGGCTGGCAACTGTACAACGATTGCACGGTCAGCGAACTGCTGCAGCGCTTCGACCAGACGGACCGTCTGAACCGGCTGATGTGGCATCCGCTGTGCCTGGCTGCCCTGAATACTCCGCCCGAGCGGGCGTCGGCGCGCGTCTTCATCAACGTGCTGCGCGACAGCCTTGGGGCGCGCCGCCGCCGCGCCTCGGACATGCTGATCCCGAAGGCGGACCTGAGTGCTCTGCTACCCGACGCGGCCGCCCGCTATGTGGAGCGGCATGGCGGCGAAGTCCGCACGGGCGCCAAAATCGCCGCCTTGCAGGCGCTGGCCGACGGCCGCTGGCAGCTTGACGACGCCGATGTCTTTGACGGCGTCATCGTTGCCACTTCGTCCGTGCAGGCGGCCAGCCTGCTGCAAGGCGTGCACGACGCCCGCCTCGACGAAGCGGTGAACCGCATGCAGGCGTTCACGCCGGAAGCCATCAGCACCTGCTACCTGCAATACGACGCCGCCGTGCGCCTGGACTTGCCGTTCTACGCCCTCGTCGATGCACCCGTGCGCCAGCACTGGGGCCAGTTCGTCTTCGACCGGGGCCAGCTCGACACCAGCCAGGCGGGCTTGCTGGCCGTCGTCATCAGCGCGTCCGGCCCGGCCGCCGAGCAAGGCCACGGGCCGCTGGCGCAAGCCATCGCGGCGCAGCTGGCGCAGGTGCTGCAGCGTGCGGACCTGGCGCAACCCGTCTGGACCCAGCTGATCACGGAAAAGCGCGCCACCTTTGCCTGCACGCCGGACCTGCCCCGCCCCGGCAACGCCAGCGGCATGCCGGGCCTGCTGCTGGCCGGCGACTACACGGCCAATGATGACCGCACGCTTGACTATCCGGCCACCATCGAGGCGGCCGTGCGCAGCGGCGTGGCGGCAGCCAGGGCCGTCGCCACGGGCAAGGGACCAAAGTAGACTTGACGGTGCATCCTGCCCTGGCGTCGCTCGCCCCCGCGAAATTGCATTCTGTCGCACCGCGCTGGTGCGCCTGCCTGCGCTTCGGTACAGTCCGATCATCGACAACGGCCATGCCACGGGGAATACCATGCACACCACTTTGCACTTGAAGAACAGCTTGAAAACCGTGGCGCTGCTGGCAGGCGTGGCACTGGCCACCATGATCGTCATGCACGCACAGCCAGCGCAGCATGCGCCATTGCTGCTGAGCCAGGCAAGCATGTTGCTGCCGGCAGTGGGCTGAGGCGGCGCAGCGGACGAACAGGAAGAATATGATGAACAAGCAAGATTATCTCGACTCTCTGCGGCGCGCGCTGGCCGGCTTGCCGCCGGACCTGGTGGCCAAGACCCTCGACTATTACGAACAGACCTTCATCGAAGGCGCTGCGGCCGGCCGCAGCGAGCACGAGATCGCCGACGACCTGGGCGACCCGAAGAAAATCGCCCTCACCTTGCGCAGCAGCACCCACCGCCAGGCTTTCGAACAAAAGAAAACGCCCGTCAACCTGCTGCGTCTGCTCGTCTCGCTCGTGGGCCTGGCCATCTTCAACCTGTTCATGGTCGTGCCTGCCGCCGTGTATGCGGCCCTGCTGGCCACCCTGTATGCCGTGGGCCTGAGCTTTTACCTGGCCGGCATCGCCATCACGGCCAGCGGCTTGTCCGGCGCCAACGAACTGGTGCTCGATGGCCCCCTGCGCCACGTCTTCATCCATGACGATGACGGCGGCGAAGGGGGCGAGCGGCGCGAGACGCGCATCACCATCGGCGACACGGGCATCGAAGTGGACCACGTACCCGGCACCGCACAGCGTGAGCGCACCGAATCCGAGACACCGGGCGCCTCGTCGCGCATGATGGAACGGGCCGAAGCGCTGGCCGGCGGCGGCATCCGCATTTCCACCGACATGGACCGCGATGCGCGCACCACGCAAACCGTCTTCGGCATGGGGATGCTGCTCGGCGGCATCGCCATCTTCCTGCTCAGTCTGGTGGTAACGCGCTATACCTTGATCGGTATCAAGCGCTACATCGCCATGAATGTTTCCCTGCTCAAAGGTCACTAGAAAGGCTGCCATGAAACGCTTGCTCAAAGTTGGCCTGTCCATGTTCCTGCTGGCACTGGTCCTGATCGCCATGTCCTACGCCGCGCTGCGCGCCAAGGGAATCAGCAATCCCAGCAGCGCTGCCGGCCGCGCCGTGCGCAGCGAAACGCGCCCGATTTCTCCCACGATCAACAGCATCGACCTGGCTGGCCCCATCGACCTGGTGCTGCGCCGCGGCACCACGCCATCGCTGAAGGTGAGCGGCGAGCAGCGCCTGCTGTCGAACGTCGATACCACGCAGGATGGCACGACCCTGCATATCGGCCCGAAAGGCATGCTGTTCCACCACCGCCAGCCGCTGCAGGTGGAACTGGTGCTGCCCGCCCTCGTGCGCCTGGAAGTGCACGGCAATGGCGACAGCAAGATCACGGGATTTTCCGGCGACAGCTTCATCCTGGAACTGATGGGCTCCGGCAACGTCAGCTTCACGGGCCGCTACAAGCAGGTGCAAGCCACCGTCAACGGCAGCGGCGACCTCGACATCAATGGCGGCAACAGCGACAGCGTGGTGCTGGAAATGGTGGGCTCCGGACGCATCGCCGCCAGCGGCAACACGAAATTCCTCCGTGCCGACCTGAGCGGCTCAGGCGATATCGATGCCGAGCACCTGGCGGCCGACAAGGGCAGCGTCAGCCTGCAAGGCTCGGGACAAAGCACCGTCTTCGTGCGCGACGCCACCAACCTGACCCTGCGCGGCAGCGGCGACATCCACGTCTACGGCAACCCGCGCCAGCGCGATGCGCAGAAAAGCGGCTCGGGCGACATCATCTGGCATTGACGAGGACAGCCGCGCACAATCTGCTGCGCGGCGCAATTGTGAACGGCGTCGTGGCGCTGACGATCAGGTAATTTCAAGAATGCTCTTCCAGCCAGCTGACCGCCTGCTCGCCGGCCGCCTTGCCTTGCGCCAGGCAGGCCGTCAGCAGGTAGCCGCCCGTCGGCGCTTCCCAGTCCAGCATTTCACCGGCCACGAACACGCCCGGCATGGCGCGCAGCATGCAGCCGTCGATGCCGTCGAATGCCACGCCGCCGGCGCTGCTGATGGCTTCATCGATGGGGCGCGGGCGTATGAGCGTGACGGGCAGCAGCTTGATGGCGCGCGCCAGCTTTGCCTCATCGGCAAAATCGGCGGCGTTCAGGCATTCGCGCAGCAAGCCCGATTTCACGCCCTTGATGCCCAGCCGGCTTTGCAAATGGCTGGACATGGAACGGGCGCCGCGGGGCCGCGTCACTTCCTCGAACACGCGTTCCTGGCTGTGGTCGGGCGCCAGGTCCAGCCAGATGGTCGTGCTGCCCTCGGCCGCGATCTGCTCGCGCAGGGCAGCCGACAGCGCATAAATCAGGCTGCCCTCGACGCCGCCCGCCGTGATGACGAACTGGCCCTGGCGCTTGATCGTCAAGCCATCGATGTCGCGCGCCGTGATGGCCACCGTGGTCAGCGGTTCGCCCGCATGGCGGCCGCTGAAATGCGCGCTCCAGTCCACGTCGAAGCCGCAATTGGCGGGCGCCAGCGCTTGCACGGCCACGCCCTGCCCTTGCAGCAGCGGCACCCAGGCGCCGTCCGAACCCAGGCGCGCCCAGCTGCCGCCGCCCAGCGCCAGGATCACGGCATCAAAAGTAAAGCGGCGTTCGCCGTCCGGCGTGGCAAAGGCCAGCTGGCCATCGCGCCAGCCCGTCCAGCGGTGGCGCATGTGAAATTGCACGCCCGCTTCGCGCAAGCGGTGCAGCCAGGCCCTCAGCAAGGGCGCGGCCTTCATATCGGTGGGGAAGACGCGGTTCGAGGAGCCGACAAAGGTGTCCACGCCCAGGCCATGAACCCAGTCGCGCACCTTTTGCGGGCCGAACTGGTCCAGCGCCGGCTTCAAGCGATTGGCCTGCCTGCCATAGCGCGAAACGAAGGCCTGGTAGCCTTCCGCATGCGTGATGTTCATGCCGCCCCGCCCCGCCAGCAGGAATTTGCGGCCGACGGACGGCATGGCGTCGAACAGCTCCACCCGCGCCCCCTGCTCGGTGGCTGCCTGGGCGGCCATCAGGCCGGCGGGGCCGCCGCCGATGACGGCGATGTGAAACGGAGGGGAAGTGGTATGGGTCATGGCAGGCTGGGAAGACGGTGAAAACCCCGGCATTTTAGTCGAGATTGGCGTGCTTAAGGCTGCCCGATGGCGCGGCCGCCAAAAAATGAGGCATACTGCGCTCAGATGCTGCAGCGATCGGCAGCCTGACCACACGAGACAACGCGACGACAAGAGGAGAAACGCATGGGTGCAGGATTCTGGATTTCCCGCTATTTGCTGGCCAGCTCGATTTTATTCATCATCCTGACGGTGGTCGAATACAGCAAGGGCACCACCAGCCAGGCTGACATCCTCAGCGCCCTGGCCTGGTCGCTGGTGGCGTCGGCCATCTTCATCGGCTCGAAATACTGGCGCTACCGGAAAGCCATCGCCTGCGCCACGTGCAGCGGGCACAAAGCAAAAACCAAGTCGTCATAAAAAATGGCCGCTTCCGCGGCCATTTTCTCCAGTGGACATTCTCAGCCGCCCGTCACGGGCGGGAAGAACGCCACTTCGTCGCCTTCGCCTATCACGGTATCGGCATCGCACATCACCTGGTTATGCGCCATGCGCAGCGCGCGCCCCTGCGCCAGCGCGTATTCCCAGTTGCCGCCGCGGGCGATCAGGAGGGCTCTCACCTCGCCCACCGTCAGCCGCGGCTCGGCCACTTCCAGCATTTCCTGGCCCGTGCCCACCAGCTCGCGCACGCTGGCAAAAAAACGCAGATTGATCTTCATCAGGACTTCCTTAGTACAGCAATTCGTTAAACGGGATAAAGCGCAGCATGTCGCCGCGCGCAATCGACAGTCCCGGCGGACAGTCGATCAAGCCGTCGCCCCACACGGTGGACGTCAGCACGCCCGAACTCTGGTTGGCGAACAGTTCCAGCTCGCCCTCCTCGTTGACCTTGGCGCGCAAGAATTCGTTGCGCTTGTCCGCCTTCAGGCGCTCGAAAGCGGCCGGCAGCTTGTAGCTGCGCGGCGCCACATTCCCCGCCACGCCCTGCAGGCGCAGGATGAACGGACGCACGAACAGCAAGAAGGTGACAAAGCTGGACACGGGATTGCCGGGCAAGCCGACAAAGAACGCGTCGTTCACTTCGCCGAACGCCAGCGGCTTGCCCGGTTTGACGGCAATCTGCCACATGTTGAGCCGCCCTTCCGCTTCCACGGCCGGCTTGATATGGTCTTCCTCGCCCACGGACACGCCGCCCGAGGTGATGATCAGGTCATTGCCCTGGGCCGCCTGGCGCAGCACGGCGCGCGTGGCGTCCAGGCTGTCGGGCACGATGCCCAGGTCCGTGATGTCGCAGCCGAGGTTTTCCAGCAGGCCCCGCAGGGTAAAACGGTTCGAGTTGTAGACGGCGCCCGGCGCCAGAGGCTCGCCGGGCATGGCCAGTTCGTCGCCCGTGAAAAATACGGCGACGCGCAGCTTGCGCAGCACGGGCACTTGCGCCAGGCCCACGGAGGCGGCCAGGCCCATTTCCTGGCTGCGCAAGCGCCTGCCTGCGCCCAGGATCTCGCCGCCGGCGCGGATATCCTCGCCCTGGCGGCGCACCCATTCGCCCGCATGCGGCACGTGGTTGACCGTCACCACGCCGTCAAGCACGGAGCACTGCTCCTGCATCACCACGCAATCGGCGCCCTCAGGGATCAGGGCGCCCGTGAAGATGCGCGCCGCCGTCCCCGGCTGCAATGGCTGGCCCACGTGGCCGGCCGCGATACGCTGCGACACGGGCAGGCTGGCCGCGCCGCTGGCGCAATCCTGCGCGCGCACGGCATAGCCATCCATCTGCGTGTTGTCGCGCTCGGGCACGTTCAGGGTCGACGTCTGCCCGGCCGCCAGCACGCGGCCGTTGGCGCGCATGGTGTCGACCAGTTCCACTTCGGCCACCGGGCGCGCCGCGCCCAGCATGAAGGCTTGCGCCTCGGCCACCGACAGCATGGGTTTGCGTTGTGCAGCCGGATCGTTCATCACGGGCCCGCTCATCACAAGCCCGTATTGGCGGCGATGTACGCCTTCATTTTTTCCACGTCCGTGCCCATCACGACAAACTTCTGCGGCAAGTCTTCGATGTTCTCGAAGCCGGCTGGTCGCTCCGCGTCCACGCCCAGCGCTTCGAGAATGGTTTCGTTGAACTTGGCCGCCAGCGCCGTTTCCAGCACGATCATCGGCACGTTGGGCTCCAGGTGCTCGCGCGCCACCTTGATGCCGTCGGCCGTGTGCGTGTCGATGGTGATGCCGTAGTCGTCGGCCACGTCGCGGATGGTGTCGAGGCGGTCCTGGTGCGTGGATTTGCCCGACTTGAAGCCGTATTTGGCCACCAGCTTGAACTCGTCGCCATCGCTGCCCGGCTTGCCGGACAGGTCGAAGCCGCCGTGCGTTTCCACTTTCGTGAACAGCGCGCGCACGCGCTCGCTGTCGCGGCCCACCAGGTCGTAGACAAAGCGCTCGAAGTTCGACGCTTTCGAGATATCCATCGACGGGCTGCTCGTGTGATACGTTTCGGCGGACTTGCGCACGCGGTACACGCCCGTGCGGAAGAATTCGTCGAGCACGTCGTTTTCATTCGTCGCCGCCACCAGTTTCGAGATGGGCAAGCCCATCATGCGGGCGATATGGCCGGCGCAGATATTGCCGAAGTTGCCCGACGGCACCGTGAACGACACTTTCTGTTCGTTGCTGGTGGTGGCCGCCAGGTAGCCGCGGAAGTAGTACACGACCTGCGCCACGACGCGCGCCCAGTTGATGGAATTGACGGTGCCGATCTTTTGCTGCGCCTTGAACGGCAAGTCGTTCGACACGGCTTTCACCATGTCCTGGCAATCGTCGAACACGCCTTCGACGGCGATGTTGTAGATGTTCGGGTCTTGCAGGCTGAACATCTGCGCCGTCTGGAATGCGCTCATTTTCTTGTGCGGCGACAACATGAAGACGCGGATGCCCTTCTTGCCGCGCATCGCGTATTCGGCCGCGCTGCCCGTGTCGCCCGACGTGGCGCCGAAGATATTGAGTTCGGCGTCGTGCTTGGCCAGGGTGTATTCGAACAGGTTGCCCAGCAGCTGCATGGCCATGTCCTTGAAGGCCAGGGTCGGGCCGTTCGACAGCGCCTGCAGGATCAGGGTGGTCGATCCGCCCTTGACGACGTTTTCTTCGAGCACGCGCAGCGGCGTGATGTCGGCCGCGTTTTCGCCGGCGCGGGCGTTCTTGTAGACTGCCTTGGTATAGGTTTTCGCCGTCAGCGCCTTCAGGTCCGCGGCCGGGATATCGGTGGCGAACTTCTTCAGGATTTCGTAGGCCAGGTCGGCATACGACAATGTGCGCCAGGCATTGAGCTCGGCACCAGTGACTTGCGGGTAGTGTTCTGGGAGATACAGTCCGCCATCGGGGGCCAGGCCGCCCAGGAGGATGTCGGAGAATTGCTGCAAAGATGACGGTTGCGACTGCAATGGCGCTTTATCAGCGCGGGTAGACACGTAATGCATAGATTTGAAGAGTCCAGTTGAGCTGAGAGCGGTTGATCATGAATGGCAGCGGATATTATAGTGCCAGCCGCCGTCCAAGGCGAATCGCGTGACGCAAGCAGTATCCGGATGCAACAATTCAGATGTGACAATTGGAGAGCCGCGCTGTTATCAAAGCGGCCATAATGCCCTGAGATCAAGCCATGTGGCCATGGCTGGCGTGCACGCTGGCGCGCGCCGCCGATTTGCGCCACACTGCCCCTGTCGCCCCGACCGGGGCCATCACTGGAGTAGCAAAACATGGAGTCGAGAAGCGGCCATGCCGATCAGTAAAAAACCGTACCTGCAAAGCGCCGCGCTGCGCCCGGACGCCGTCGTCGACCTGGACCACTATCCGTTCACCATCCCTGCCATCCGCGACTTCGTGCACATCGACTTCCACCGCGACGTGACGTTTTTCGTGGGCGAGAACGGCAGCGGCAAGTCGACCATGCTCGAAGCGCTGGCCGTGGCGCTGGGCTTCGGCAAGGATGGGGGGACGCGCAATGTGCGCATCGCCCTGCCATCGGACGAGGAATCGGGCTTGCACGCGCACTTGCGTCTGAGCAAGAGCTACAAGAAACCGGACGACAGCTATTTCCTGCGCGCAGAAAGCTTTTTCAACGTCGCCACCTACATGGACGACATGCCCGAGTACCTGGGCAGCTACGGCGGCAAGTCGCTGCACGCGCAGTCGCACGGCGAAGCGTTCATGGCGACCCTGATCAACAAGCTGCGGGGCAAGGGACTGTATCTGCTGGACGAGCCCGAGGCGGCCCTGTCGCCCAGCCGCCAGATGGCGGCGCTATCGGTGATCCACCAGCTGGTGCATGACGACTCGCAGCTGATCATCGCCACCCACTCGCCCATCCTGCTGGCCTACCCGAACGCGAAAATCCTCAGCTTCACGGGCGGCGGCATCCACGAAGTGGCGTATGAAGACACGGAACACTACGCCGTGACGCGCGATTTCCTGAATAACTATCCGAGAAGGCTGGAGCAGCTGTTTGAGGAGGAGTGAGGACCAACCCAAGGACAAACTCCGGGGTCGGACCCTGAGGGTCCGACCCCAGTCCTTGCCGTTGGGGTATTTGGCTGATGCTCAGCAAGCGGCGTGGTTGACGGTAATCACGTGCACGGCCAGGCCGCCCAAGGACGTTTCCTTGTACTTGTCCTGCATGTCCGCGCCCGTCTGGCGCATGGTTTCGATGACTTCGTCGAGGCTGACGAAGTGGGTGCCGTCGCCCTTCAACGCCAGCGAGGCGGCCGTAATGGCTTTCACGGCGCCCATGCCATTGCGCTCGATGCAGGGGATCTGCACCAGGCCGCCGATGGGGTCGCAGGTCATGCCCAGGTGGTGCTCGATGCCGATTTCGGCCGCGTTTTCAATCTGTTCATTGGTGCCGCCCAGGGCCGCCACCAGGCCGGCGGCCGCCATGGCGCAGGCCACGCCCACTTCGCCCTGGCAACCCACTTCCGCGCCCGAGATCGAGGCATTGCGCTTGCACAGCATGCCGATGGCCGCAGCCGTCAGCATGAAGCGGCGCACGCCGCCCACGGGGTCGCTGGGACGGCAATCCTGCGCGTAGTAGCGCAGCACGGCCGGGATGATGCCGGCAGCGCCGTTGGTCGGCGCCGTCACCACGCGCCCGCCGGCCGCGTTTTCCTCGTTGACGGCCATCGCGTACAGGCTGACCAGGTGCACGGCGTCGTGCGGCAAGTCGTTGGCGCGGTTGTCGGACGCCTTGGCTTCCTGCGCCAGACGCCACAACTTGGCGGCGCGGCGCTTCACGTTCAAGCCGCCCGGCAGGTTGCCCGTCGTTTCCAGGCCGTGCGCGATGCAGTCGCGCATGACGTGCCAGATGCGGTCCAGGCCTTCATTGAGCTCCGCATCGCTGCGCTTGACGCATTCGTTCGCGCGCAGCATTTCCGGGATCGACAAACCGCTTTCCACGCCATGCGCCAGCAGCTGCTCCATCGTATCGAAGGGGAAGACGACGCGCGCGGCAGCGGCCGATTCCACGGCCCCTTCCGCCTCGCCCGCTTCGCGGATAAAGCCGCCGCCGATCGAGTAATACACCTTGTCGATGCGGCTGCCGTCGGCCAGTTTCAGGGTAAAGCGCATGCCGTTCGGATGTTCGGGCAAGGATTCGCTCTTGTGCCAGACCAGGCCCGTGGCGGCCGTAAACGGCACCACATGCGTGCCCAGCAGCGCGATTTCGCCGGCCGCCTCGATGGCGGCCAGCTTGGAGTCGACGGCATCGGGCGCCACGTGCTGCGGCGTTTCGCCCATCAAGCCCAGAATGACGGCCTTGTCCGTGGCATGGCCCACGCCCGTCAGCGCCAGCGAGCCATACAGGGCCGCCTCGACGCCCACCACCTGGTCCAGGGGACCGTATTCGACCAGAAAACGCCGCGCCGCCACCATCGGTCCCACCGTGTGGGAACTCGACGGCCCGATGCCGATCTTAAACAGGTCAAATACGCTCATGTCCATGTAGTGTCTCTTTATATTAGTATGTTTTTATAAATGCCGGTGCTGGACTCAGGCCGCCTTGGCCGCCTGCCCCGCATCGACGTTGGCCAGCATGTCCGTGACCATCTGCTCGACGCCGATCTGCGCCTTCCAGCCCCAGTCCGCACTGGCCTTGCTGTCGTCCAGGCTTTGCGGCCAGCTGTCGGCGATGGCCTGGCGGCTGTCCGGCTTGTAGCTGATCTTGAAGTCCGGCACCATGTGCACGATGGCTTTGGCCAGCTGCTCCGGGTTGAACGACACGCCGGCCACGTTGTAGGACGAACGGATCTTGATCGATGCCGCCGGCGCGTCCATCAGTTCGATGGTGGCGCGGATCGCGTCGGGCATGTAAATCATCGGCAAGGTGGTATTCGCATCGAGGAAGCAGTCATAGCGCTCGCCGCGCAAGGCCGCATGGAAAATGGCGATGGCGTAATCGGTGGTGCCGCCGCCCGGAGGCGATTTGTAGCTGATGATGCCCGGGTAGCGGATGCTGCGCACGTCCACGCCGTACTTGTTGAAGTAATACTCGCACAGGCGCTCGCCAGCCAGCTTGCTGATGCCGTACATCGACGTCGGGTCCATCACGGTCATTTGCGGGGTATTGACTTGCGGCGTGTTCGGGCCGAAGGCGGCAATCGACGATGGCCAGAAGATGCGCAACGGTTTACCCGCCTCGCCCCGCTCGCGCGCCAGTTCCAGGATATTGAGCAAGCCATCCATGTTCAGGCTCCACGCCTTCAATGGCGCCGCCTCGCCCGTGGCCGACAGCATGGCCGCCAGCTGGTACACCTGGGTGATGCCTTCGTCGGCGATGATCTTCGCCAGGCCGTCCTTGTCCAGCACGTTCAATTGCGCGTAGCGCTTGGCCTGGTACAGATTACTCGTGCCGATGTCGCTGGCGATGACGTTGTCCGCGCCGTGCTGCTGCGCCAGTGCGCCCACCAGTTCACTACCGATTTGGCCGTTTGCGCCTATGACTAAAATGCGTTCCATCTTCGTATCCTGATTTCTTGTTAATTAGTGGTAGTAGCGGTGGTCAGCAAACCGAGTTCCTTGCCAGCCTGCTCGAAGGCGGCCAACACTTTCACCAGCTGTTCGCGGGTATGCGCGGCCGACAGCTGCACGCGCACGCGGGCCTGGCCCATCGGCACGACCGGGTAGAAGAAACCCGTCACCAGCACGCCCAGTTCATACAGGCGGGCGGCGAATTTCTGCGCCACGGGAGCGTCGAACAGCATCACGGGAACGACGGGATGGGTGCCCGGCTTGATGGTAAAGCCGATGCGCTCGATCTCGCTGCGGAAGAAAGCCGTGTTTTCATGCAGGCGGTCGCGCAGTTCCGTCGACTTGGCCAGGCGTTCCAGTACCGACAGCGAAGCGCCGGCAATCGATGGCGCCAGGGTGTTCGAGAACAGGTAGGGACGCGATTTCTGGCGCAGGGTGTCGATGACTTCCTTGCGCGCCGAGGTAAAGCCGCCCATGGCGCCGCCCAGGGCCTTGCCCAAGGTGCCCGTGATGATGTCGATGCGGCCCATCACATTGTGGTGTTCGTGCGTGCCGCGGCCCGTCGCGCCCATGAAGCCGGAAGCGTGGCATTCGTCGATCATCACCAGCGCGCCATACTTGTCGGCCAGGTCGCAGATCTTGTCCAGTTGCGCAATCGTGCCGTCCATCGAGAACACGCCGTCCGTGACGATGACTTTATGGCGCTTGCCGGCGGCGACGGCCGCTTGCAGCTGCACTTCCAGGTCGGCCATGTCGTTGTGCGCGTAGCGGTAGCGGCCAGCCTTGCACAGGCGGATGCCGTCGATGATGGACGCGTGGTTCAGCGCGTCCGAGATGATGGCGTCGTTTTCATCGAACAGGGGCTCGAACACGCCGCCGTTGGCGTCGAATGCCGCCGCGTACAGGATGGTGTCTTCCGTGCCCAGGAAGCTGGAAATGGCCTGTTCCAGTTCTTTATGCACGGTTTGCGTGCCGCAGATGAAGCGCACGGACGACAGGCCGTAGCCGTATTTTTGCGTGGCGGCAATGGACGCTTCCTGCGTCTGCACGTCGCCGGACAGGCCCAGGTAGTTGTTCGCACACATATTGATCAGGGTACGGCCATCGTCGCACACCACTTCGGCGCCCTGGCGCGAGGCGATCACGCGCTCGGGCTTGTACAAGCCCTGCTCGCGCAGTTGATCGAGATTCTGTTGCAGACCGCTGAAAAAGGTGTTCTTCGCTTGCTCGCTCATGATATTCCCTGTGTCCCTGATGTATGCGTGTGGTGTCCGTGTGGTCTCAGCCGCCATAGAGGAAAAGCCGCCGCTTGACCGGTGCGCGCACAATGCTGTACCGTGAAGCGCTGTTTGAAGTCTACACGTTTCCGTGTTTTTCCTCAAAATCCACTATTTCGAACTGAAATTCAATATAGTGGATATTACCCAAGCCTATTGAACTTTGCAAGCCACCTGCCGATGAAAACCAGCGTTTCGACCAATTCTCCCCCTGAAGTGGGTGCCACCCTGCAACGGCTGCGCCTGGCGCGCGGCCTGACACTCGAGGATTTGTCGCGCATCGCGGGCGTATCGAAGTCCATGCTGTCGCAGATCGAGCGCGAAAAAGCCAATCCCACCATCGCCATCACGTGGCGCCTGGCCAACGCCCTGGGCGTGCAGATCGGCGAATTGCTGTCCAGCGCGGAAAAAGCCGTGGAAACCATCCGCGTCACGGACGCCCACGAAACCCCCACCCTGCCCGGCGACCACGCGGGCTACGTGCTGCGCATCCTGGGGCCGATGGAACTGGCGGGAAAATACGAATGGTATGAAGTGACCCTGGCGCCGGGCGGCGAACTGGCGTCGCAGCCGCACGATCCGGGCACCACCGAACATCTGACGGTGATCCACGGCAACCTGGAGCTGGAAGTGGGCGCGGCAAAGAAAAAGGTCAAGAATGGCGGCACGGCGCGCTATCCGGCCGACTTGCCGCACACGATACGCAATCTGGGCAAGACGGAGGGCAAGGCGCTGCTGGTGGTGATCCACCGCTAGCGCGCCGGCCCGCCATTAGCAACATCAGCCGTGGCGCCGGCGCCGGCGCAAGCGGGCAAGGCCCAGCAGGGCCAGACCTCCCAGCAGCATGGCATAGGTTTGCGGCTCGGGCACGGGGCTGAGCGGATCGAGCCGAACGATCTCGCACAGGAACGATTTGCAGCGGCGCGCGGAAATCTGTCCCGCTTCATTGATGCCGCCGGCGGCAACGTAGCTCCAGCCGGTCTCGCCCGGCACCAGGCTTTCCAGGCTGTAGAAAACCCCGTTGCTGTAGAACATGCCACTTGCGCTCAGCACCTGCCCCTGGCCGTCCACGCCGACAGGCTCCGATATCGATTTCAGGAATTCCGTCCGCTCGCCCGTCTTGAGAAAGCCGCGCGTCCGGTCCTGGTTCCAGTCGGGGGTGACGTGGCCCACCATCTGGCCCGCATTGTTGATGCCCGAAATCGTGCTCTGGTAGCCGCCCCACCCCGTCACGTCGGTCATCACGCCATCCTTGTACATGAAGCCTTGCGAACCGCCCGGGGTTGGCGCCATGGTGGAGCCGCCGACAACGACGCCAGCATCGTTGATGCCCGTGACCCAGCTATCCTTGCCGCCCAGGGTGCCCAGGGCCCGGATACCGAATTGCGGGTCGTACAGATAGGCTTTCGTCGTGTAGTCGAAAGTGGCATAGCTGCCGAAGCCGGCATTGAAGGCAACTTGCCCTGCAGCATTCATACTCCCTGACCACGTCGTTTGTCCGGCGATATTGAGCGAAGTCGCCACGCCGCCGGACAGGATGTGCACCAGCGCATTGCCATTGCTGCCCGCCGAACGCACGAGGCTATCCCCTGCCGCATTGCTGGCAAACACCATGTTGCTCACCGCGGCCTTCGGCGCCACCGTCAATTGACTGTCCGCCGTGGCGTACACCATGTCGACGCCGTCGAGCCGGCCCACGCCGTAGATCTGCCCCATGGCGCTGATGCTGCCCACGCTCAGATTGGCCAGCGATGCATTCTCGAACACCGTGACGGAAAACTGGGGCCGTGATGCCGGCGTTCCCTGTGCCAGCGCCAAGGTGCTGACGCAAGCGCAAGACAAGGACAGCGCGATTCTCCGGATTATTTTCATTATTCCCTCCAAGAAAAATGCACGATATAATTAAATATCAAAAATGTAAACTTATTTGACAACATTGTTGTTTGTGAGCTATCTCAAGTCGCTGCGTTGCCGCGCAGCCGTGCGCAATAAGTCCTTTTGCCCATGCTAAGATTTCGCAATAGACAAGATTTCCAGGCCTGGATGTCTTTGCAGAGCGCCGCAGCACATCCCGGCTCGCCCCATCCCTGCTACGCCCCTGCGCGGCATCCAGGCCCCCACTGTTTTCTAACGGAGCCCACGCGATGACCATTTCCGACAGCACCACCACCTTCCACAATAAAAAGGTCGTCGAGTACGACCCGGACCTGCCGTTCGACGCGTCACCCGACATCGTCTATCGCCTGTCGCTCGAGTATGACGACGCGCGCAAGATGGACGAACTGATCGCCAGCTTCCTCGGCAAGGCCGACAAGAACGCGCTGGCCGCGCTGATCATCGGCATGTGGGGCGACCCGTACGAATCGGGCGCCGACGACGTGATGGCCGCGCTGATCGCCCATGCCGCCGAACTGCCCAACTTGCGCGCCCTGTTCATCGGCGACATGACGTACGAGGAATGCGAAATCTCGTGGATCGTGCAAGGCAGCTACAAGCCCCTGCTGGACGCCTTCCCGCTGCTGGAGGAATTGCGCATCCGCGGCGGCAATGAACTCGTCATCGAGCCGTTCGCGCACCAGCACCTGCGCCGCTTCACCATCGAAGCGGGCGGCCTCGATCAAAAGATCGCCGAGGCGCTGGCGCAATCGAGCATGCCGCAGCTGGAACACCTGGAACTGTGGCTGGGCACGGACGACTATGGCTTTTCCGGCGACGTGGACCTGTACCGCAAGGTGCTGGCGCAGCTGACCGTGCCGACCCTGCGCTACCTGGGCTTGCGCGATGCGGAAATCGCCGACGACCTGGCCGTGTGGCTGGCGGAAGAACCGCTGGTGGCGCAGCTCGACACGCTGGACCTGTCGCTGGGCACCATCGGCGACCTGGGCGCCGTGGCCGTGCTCAATCACACGCAGCTGGGCAATCTGAAACGCCTGGACCTGTCGCACCACTACATTTCCGAGGAAAACCAGGCAAAACTGAAGGCGCTGCCTTTCGAGGTGGTGCTGGACGACCCGCAGGAAGAGGACGAAGACGACGGCGAAAGCTACCGCTACGTGGCCGTGGGCGAATAAGCGGAGTCTCTCCCTTGGCTGCACCTCTCACCCTGCTTGCCACCGCCGGCAGCAAGCGCGTGCGCCTGATGCAGGCGGCGCGCGCGCACCTGCGCCTGCCGCCCGCGCAGGTGCTGGAATGGCGCGACTGGCTGGCGCAGCCGGCGCTGCTGGACGAGGCATTGCGCCAGCCCGGCCTGTTGAAGATCGAACCACCGGGCGACGATCGCGCCGCCCACCTGCTGTTGCTGGATGCGGGCTGCCGCCTGCAGGGGCGCGCCCCCGTGCATGCGCCCGAACACGGCGAACTGCTGGCCATGGATGCGTGGTTTGCCGGTTTTGCCGCCGCCATGGCCTCCCTGGCGGCGCAACTGGCCGACCTGCCGCAGGCGCGCGTCGTCAATGCGCCAGGCGAAATCAGCCTCATGACGGACAAGCTGGCGTGCCAGCGCCACCTGGCCGCGCACGGCGTACCCATCCCCGCGCTGCTGGGGCCAGTCGAGAGCCACGAGCACCTGCAGTCGCTGCTGCGCGAACATGATCTCGACCGCGTGTATCTGAAACCGCGCTATGGCTCGTCCGCGTCCGGCGTCGTCGCCTACCGCAGGAACAAGGCCGGGCGCCAGCAAGCCACCACCTCGGCCACCATGTCGCGGACGGACGGCCAGACACGGTTGTTCAACGTGAAGCGCATGGCGCGCTACGAGGCAGCGGCCGACATCGCGGCCCTCGTCGATGCGCTGGCCGCGCAACAGCTGTACGCGGAAGCGTGGCTGAACAAGCCGCGCTGCGGCGACAGCCATTACGACCTGCGCGTCATCACCGTGGCGGGCCAGCCCGCGCACCGGGTGGCGCGCATCGGCGACAGGATGATGACCAATCTGCACCTCGACAACCGGCGCGGCGACGCGGCCGGCCTCTTGAACGACGCCGACGTGGCGGCGCTGGAAGCGGCCAGCGCCCTGGCCGCGCGCGCCTTCCCCGCCAGCCACGTGACGGGCTACGACCTCGTGGTGCGCCACGGCCAGGCCCGCGTGCTGGAAGCGAACGCCTTCGGCGACCTGCTGCCCGGCCTGCTCTGGCAGGGCAACGACACCTATACGGCGCAACTGGCCCATTTCACCCGACATGCCTGACGAAATCCCCAAAATCCCCAATATGCACGCCGTCGTGGGCAGCCACGACATCGTCTTCATCACGCTCGACACCCTGCGCTACGACGTGGCGCAGGCGCTGTACGCCGCGGGCGAACTGCCCGTGCTGGGGCGTTTTTTACCACCGGGCGGCTGGGAACGGCGCCATTCGCCCGCCACGTTTACCTACGCGGCGCACCAGGCCTTCTTTGCGGGATTCCTGCCCACGCCGGCCGCGCCGGGCCGCCATCCGCGCCTGTTCGCTTCCGCCTTCGCGGGCAGCGAAACGACGTCGCCAAGCACGTTCGCGTTCGGGGAAGCGGACCTTCCCGCCGCGCTGGCCGCACGCGGCTACCGCACCATCTGCATCGGCGGCGTGGGTTTTTTTAACAAGCAGACCGCGCTGGGCTCCGTGCTGCCGTCGCTATTCCAGGAAAGCCACTGGAGCGCGGGCATGGGCGTGGCCAGCCGCCACTCGACGCAAAAGCAGGTGGCGCTGGCCATAGCCCGCCTGGCGGACGGCGAACAGCGCACTTTTTTGTTCATCAACGTGGCCGCCCTGCACACGCCGAACCGCGCCTACCTGCCCGGCTGCCGCGCCGACAATCTGGACAGCCATGCAGCGGCCCTGCGCTATGTCGACGGGGCGCTGGCGCCCCTGTTTGCCGCCTGCGCCAAGCGCGCGCCCACGTTTGCCATCGTCTGCTCGGACCACGGCAGCGCGTATGGCGAAGACGGTTACCGGGGCCACCGCGTGGCGCACGACAGCGTGTGGAACGTGCCCTACGCGCATTTTTTCATTGAATCTTCACACCAGCATTCCAAGGGAGCCGCACCGTGAATCCATCCGAACAGCCGGGCACCCTGGCGCAGCGCATGCGCCACACGCCCTACCAGGCGTATTCCTACTCGTATCCGCACAAGGCCGCCTACCGTACGCTGAAGCAGGCCACGCCGCTGGCGCCCATCTGGGCGCAGCAGGACCGCTCCGCCCTGTTCGCGTACATCCACATCCCGTTTTGCGAGATGCGCTGCGGCTTTTGCAACCTGTTCGCCATGGCGCGCCCCGGTGCCGACATGGTCGAGCGCTATGTGCGGCAAGTGCTGGTGCAGATGCGCGCCCTGGCCGGCGCGCTGGGCGAGCGGAGCTTTGCCCGCTTCGCGCTCGGCGGCGGCACGCCCACCTACCTGTCGCCCGCGCAGCTCGACACCCTGCTGTGCGGCGCGCGCGACATCCTCGGCATCGACCTGCAAACCACGCCGGCCGGCATCGAGGCGTCGCCCGAAACCATCACGCCCGAGCGCCTGGCCGTCTGCCGCGCGCACGGCATCGACCGCGTCAGCCTGGGCATCCAGAGCTTTGCGGCCGGCGAGATGCGGGCGCTGGCCCGCCCCCAGCAAAACGCCACCGTCCATCACGCCATCGGCCTGATACGCGCGGCCGGCTTTCCCACCTTGAACCTGGACCTGATCTACGGCATCGCGGGCCAGACGGTGGCCAGCCTGCTGGCGTCCATCGACAGCGCGCTGGCCTTCCGCCCCGAGGAAATCTATCTGTATCCGCTGTACGTGCGCGAGCAGACGGGTCTCGGCAAGATCGCGCGCCGCCAGGGCGCCGATACGCTCAATCCCATCATGCTGGCGCAGGACGGCGACAGCCGGCTGGCCCTGTACGCGGCCGCGCGCGACCATTTGCGCGCGCAAGGCTACGAACAGGTCTCGATGCGCATGTTCCGCGCACCGCACGCGCCGGAACAAAACGGACCCTCGTACTGCTGCCAGAACGACGGCATGGTGGGCCTGGGCGCGGGCGCCCGCTCCTACACGGCCACTCTCCATTATTCGAGCGAGTACGCGGTGGCGCGGGCAGAGACCATCGGCATCATCGACAACTACCTGGCGCTGGACGAAGAACGCTTTGCGCAGGCCGAACATGGCTATGTGCTCGACGAGGTGGAACAGCGCCGGCGCTACGTGATCCAGTCGCTGCTGACGGAACCGGGCCTGGACCGCGACGCCTACACGGCCCGTTTCGGCACGCACTGCGAAGCGGACCTGCCGCAGCTGGCAGAACTGCACGCACTGGAACTGGTGGAGCAGGACGGTCCGCTGCTGCGCCTCAATGACCGGGGCTACAGCTACGCCGACACCATCGGCCCGTGGCTGGCTTCCGAGACGGTGCGCACGCTGATGGCACAGGAGGGCCAGGCGTGCTGACCACGCAGCCAGGCACCTTGTCCCTGCTGTACCGGGGCACGCTATCGAGCTGCAACTACGCGTGCGGCTACTGCCCGTTTGCCAAGAAGCGCGACAGCCGCGCCGCGCTGGCCCGCGACGCGCGCGAAGTGGCGCGCTTTACCGGCTGGGTGGCGGCGCAGGAACTGGACATCGGCGTGCTGTTCACGCCCTGGGGCGAAGCGCTGGTGCGGCGCCACTACCGCGCGGCCATGCAGGCGCTGGCCGCACTGCCGCACGTACGCCAGGTGGCGCTGCAGACGAATCTGTCCGGCCCATTGAGCTGGCTGGATGGCATGGATGGACTGGAAAAGATCGGCCTGTGGTGCACCTACCATCCGGACCAGACGACACCGGCCCGCTTTGTCGAACGCTGCGCGCGCCTGGACGCCATGGGCGTGCGCTATTCCGTCGGCGTCGTGGCGATGAACGAACACCTGGACGCCATCCGCGCCCTGCGCGCGGCCCTGCCCGCCCACGTCTACCTGTGGCTAAACGCCTACGACCGGCGCGGTCCCGGCTACTACGCGGCGGAAGACCTGGCCTGGCTCGACGCCGTCGACCCGTGGTTCGCGCAGAACCGCCGCCCGTCTCCCTCGCGCGGTAAACCGTGCCTGGCGGGCGAAGGATCGCTGTCCGTCGATGGCGACGGCGAACTGGCCCGCTGCCATTTCGTGCCCGAGCGGCTGGGGAATCTGTATGTGGATGAGCTGGCGGACATGCTGCAGGAAAAGTCCTGCCCCCGCTTCAAGTGCGATTGCTACATCGGCTATGCGCAGCGCAAGGATTTGCCGTTCCAGACGGTGTTTGGGGAAGGGCTGCTGGCGAGAATAGCCCCAGATGCAAGGGCCGGGGTCGGACCCTCAGGGTCCGACCCCAGTCTTTGCCTGGGGGGTTAAATACGGCTTACTGCGCCGCTACCTTGGCCGCTTCCGCAGGCACCGCTGGCGTCATCTTCAACGAACGGCTGAGGAAGCCCCAGCGGTCTGCCACTTCTTCGATCTGCTTGGTCGTCGGCTTGCCGGCGCCATGGCCCGCCTTGCTGTCGATGCGGATCAGCACGGGTGCGGCACCGCCTTGCGCTGCCTGGGCGGCGGCGGCGAACTTGAAGCTGTGGGCAGGCACGACGCGGTCGTCATGGTCCGCCGTCGTGATCATGGTGGCCGGATAGCAGCCGCCCGCCTTCAGGTTGTGCAGCGGCGAGTATTTCACCAGCGCCTTGAACTGTTCGGCATCGTCCGACGAGCCGTAGTCAGGCACCCAGCCCCAGCCCACGGTGAACTTGTGGAAGCGCAACATGTCAAGTACGCCCACCTGCGGGATCGCCGCAGCGAACAGGTCGGGACGCTGCGTCATGGCCGCGCCCACCAGCAGGCCGCCATTGCTGCCGCCGCCGATCGCCAGCTTCGATGGCGAGGTGACCTTGTTGTCCACCAGCCATTGCGCTGCGCCGATAAAGTCGTCGAACACGTTTTGCTTGTTCAGTTTGGTACCAGCCTGGTGCCAGGCTTCGCCGTACTCGCCGCCGCCGCGCAGGTTGGCCATCACGTAGACGCCGCCCATTTCCACCCAGGCAAGATTCGCCACGGAGAAGCTAGGCGTCAGCGAAATATTGAAGCCGCCATAGCCGTACAGATAGGTCGGGTTCGTGCCGTCCAGCTTCATGCCTTTTTTCGAGACGATGAACATCGGCACCTTGGTGCCGTCGCGGCTGGTGAAGAATTGCTGGCGCGTTTCAAAGGCGTTCGGGTCGAAATCGACCTTCGGCTGGCGGTACACGCTGCTCTTGCCCGACTTCATGTCGTAGCGGTAGATGGTCGCTGGCGTCGTAAAGCTGGTGAACGAATAGAACGTTTCCGTATCGCCGCGCTTGCCCGCAAAGCCGCCCGCCGAACCGATGCCCGGCAAGGCCACTTCACGCACCAGTTTGCCGTTCAGGCCGACGATCTTGATTTGCGTTTGCGCATCTTTCAAGTAATCGAGCACCAGCTGGTTGTTGATCAGGTTGACGGCAACGAGGGTTTCCGCCGCTTGCGGCACGATTTCCTTCCAGTCGGAGGGCAGCGGCTTGCGCGTATCGATGGCGATCACGCGCGATTTCGGCGCCTGGTTGTCCGTCTTGAAGAAGAACACGGGGCCGTCATTGTCGATGAACGAGTACGACGCATCGAACGCTTCCAGCAAGCCCACGACCTTGGCATTCTTCTGGCGCAAGTCCTTGTAGAAGACGCGGTTCTTGCGTTCCGTGCCTTGCGTGGCCGTGATGATCAGATAATTGCCGTCGTCGCTGACGGTGCTGCCGCCAAACGCCCATTCCTTCTGGTCGGGACGGTCGAAGACGAGCACGTCGTCGCTTTGCGGCGTACCGATCTTGTGGAAGTACAATTTCTGGAAGTAATTGATATCGGCCAGCTTGGTTGCTTCGTTCGGCGCGTCATAGCGGCTGTAGAAGAAACCGGTGTTGTCCTTGGTCCACGAGGCGCCCGAGAACTTGGCCCACTTGATGTGGTCCGTCAAATCCTTGCCCGACTCGATGTCGCGCACCTTCCACTCGTTCCAGTCGGAACCGGAAGCGGACGTGGCATACGCCAGGTACTTGCCGTTCGGGCTGATCGAGGTGCCGGCCAGCGCCACCGTGCCATCGGTGGACAGGGTGTTCGGGTCCAGCAGCAGGCGCGGCTCGTCCGTCAGTTTTTTCACCGTGTACAGCACGGCCTGGTTCTGCAAGCCGTCGTTGCGGCTGTAGAAGTAGCGGCCGCCCTGCTTCGTTGGCGTAGTGAAACGCTCATAGTTCCACAGCTTGGTCAGGCGCTGCTTGATCGCGGCGCGCTCGGGGATGGTGCCCAGGTACGATTGCGTCAGCTTGTTTTGCGCCGCCACCCATTCGCCCGTTTCCGCGCTGTTGGCATCTTCCAGCCAGCGGTACGGGTCGGCGATGGTGGTGCCGAAATAGCTGTCTTGCTGGTCGACTTTTTTGCTGACCGGATACGTCACGGAGGCGCCATCGCCGGCCGGGCAGGATTGTGCCATGGCATTGCCACCGAAAGCGGCCAGCAAGCTGAATATGAGGGTTGCACTACGTAATTGCATGGGTTGTTTGTCTCATTGTTGGATGTCGAGGAAAGCAGGCCGCGCGCACATGCCGCGGCTGCCCATATTGACTTTCGCCAAGAGAAATCATAGCGCGGATTGCCACTTTTAAAGCACAGTTATCTGATGGATTTGCCGTCTTTTGTTTGGGCAATTCACAGGAATCGCCGTGATAAATCGTGTTTTTGGCAAGAATCGGCAAACTGGCGGACAGGCAAGAAACATTGTCAAAATCAAATACGTTTCATCAAGCCGTCATAATTCTTCCTTACTATGGGCAACATGTTCATGGCCCGTCCAGAGGCCGTGCCGCCACGTCCGCCTATGCACACTCTCGCCCTCCCTTCCGCCACTGCCGCGCCGGCCAGCGCGCCGCCATCGAATGTGGCTTACCTGAAGCCGCCATCGGCCACCATGACCATCGAAGGGACGGATGCCTTGCACGAGATCCTGGCGGGCCGCAAGCTCAGTGCGCTGTTCCAGCCCATCATCCACATGCACAGCGGCGACATCATCGGCTACGAAGGCTTGATACGGGGCCCGTCCGACAGCCCCCTGCATGCGCCGATGAATCTGTTCAAGGTGGCGCGCGCGCACGACCTGACCCTGGAAGTGGAACACCTGTGCCGGCAAGTGGTGCTCGAACGCTTTGCCGAACTGCAGCTGCCAGGCAAGCTGTTCCTCAATGTCAGCCCGGAATGTTTATTACTGCGCAATGCCCGCCATGGCGAAACCCTGGAATACATCGAACACATCGGCATCAATCCGGACCGGGTCATCATCGAGCTGACGGAAAACCAGCCCACCTACGATTACGAGCTGATGCGCGAAGCAGTGCTGCATTACCGTAACATGGGTTTCCAAATCGCCATCGACGACCTGGGCGAAGGCTTTTCCAGCCTGCGCCTGTGGTCGGAACTGCGCCCCGAATACGTGAAAATCGACATGCATTTCATCCAGGGCATCAATAATGACCCCGTGAAACTGCAATTCGTGCGCTCGATCCAGGAAATCGCCGAGAAATCGGGCACCCTGGTGATCGCCGAAGGCATCGAGGCGCAGACGGAACTGCTGGTCTTGCGCGACCTGGGTGTGGCGTTCGGCCAGGGCTACCACCTGGGCCGGCCCAACGCCGTGCCGGCGCGCGCCTTGCCGGCCGAAGTGGTGCAGGCGCTGGGGCGCAACGGCGTGGCCGTGTATCCGCAGCGCAGCAATCTGGAAAAGAACGGCGCCAGCATCCGCAAGCTGCTGCACCGCGTGGCCGCCGTTTCGCCGCAGCTCAACAATAACGAGGTGTACGATATTTTTCTGAAGGAACCGAAGCTGATGATCATCCCCGTCGTCGACGACGGCGTGCCGCTGGGCCTGATCAGCCGCTTTGAGATGATCGACCACTTCGCCCGCCCGTATCAGCGCGAACTGTATGGCAAGAAATCATGCAGCCTGTTCATGGATGCCACGCCCCTGATCGCCGACCACGAGACGAGCTTGCAGGAACTCAGCTACACCATGGTGCAATCGAGCGCCCACCATCTGTTCAACGGCTTCATCATTACCGAACACGGCCGCTACCTGGGCATGGGCACGGGACACGACCTGATGCGCGAAATCACGCAGATGCAGATCAATGCGGCCCGCTACGCCAACCCGCTCACGCAACTGCCCGGCAACGTGCCCATCAACGAGCACATCGACCGCCTGCTGCACAGCGGCAGCCGTTTCTGGGTCTGCTATTGCGACCTCGACCACTTCAAGCCCTTCAACGATGTGTACGGCTACCGCAAGGGCGACGACGTGATCCAGCTGACGGGAGAAATCCTCAGCGGCCATTGCGACCCGAACCGCGACTTCATCGGCCACATCGGCGGCGACGATTTCATGATCCTGTTCCAGAGCGAAGACTGGGAAACGCGCTGCCAGGCCATGCTGGACGACTTTGCGGCCGCCATCCTCGCCTACTACAGCACGGGCGACTGCGAACGGGGCGGCTACATCAGCGAAGACCGGCAGGGCAAGAAAGTGTTTTATTCATTGATCAGCCTATCGTTGGGCGTGATCAAGGTGGAAGCGCACCAGTACTACACGCACCACCAGATTGCCACGCAGGCAGCGGAAGCAAAGAAGCAGGCGAAGAAAATCCACGGCAACAGCCTGTTCCTGGACCGGCGCCAGGGCACGGGCATGGCGCGCATGGATGCCTAGCCAGGGTCGATAGCAGGAAGCCGGACGGGGACAGGCGACGCGGGATCAAATACGCACGAGGTCGCCAAACGTATTGCTGCTGCGCGCATCGGGCACGAATGCCAGGCTGATGCGCGCGCCATCGCGGTGCGCCTGCACGCGGCAGCCGCCCACTGGCACGTCGACGAATATCCCGCCGTATGCCGTGTCCGGTTCCAGGCCCCCTCCCGTGACGTCTTCCCCCGCGCCGATGAAGACGCGACCAGAGGCGATAGCCAGATGCACGCTCACATGCGGTTCGGCAAGCTCATCGTGCACTACCAGGTCATACGCGCCGTCGCCGCCCACGTTGAAAAACGCCACCTGGCCGCCATTCACGGCCGCCAGTTCCGCGCTGGGAATACTCCACCAGTCGCAGTCGTCTTCCAGTTTGTGGCGCACCAGCGCAGGATCGAACACGCACAGGGTTGCCGTGCCGGTCACGATTCTCGTCATGCCGCCAGCGGCGCCGGTCCCAGCAGGGGCTGGCTATCCACATACTGCGCACTGGCTTGCGCCTGCCACGGGAAGTGCCCATCGCGCGACGGCCAGACGATCTGGTACACGGTAAAATCATCGCCCTGGTAATACCAGCGCGCATAGCCGACATAGTTGCGGTATTGCTCGACGGGCACGCGCACGAAGGCGCATTGGTGGCCCTGCAGCAAGACGTCCGTGGTGGTCGTGAAATCCGTGATGGCGCCGCTGCGCGCGGCATCGAGCGCCACGTCGAGTATCTGGTGGGCCATGGCGCGCGGCAAGCCCATGATGAGGAATTCAGGCTGGCCGAAACTGTGGCAAGCGCCTATCGTGAACGCATAGCCGGGACCTTCTTCATCGGCGCTGATATGGACGCCATGCCAGCCATGCGTGGCGATGTCGTCGATGACTTTTTGCTCGGATGCATCCTCACCTGCCTGCCTTACCATGTTCCACCTTTCACTCTACCAATAACCCGCGCCGCCTGCAGGCCTTGTACACGCGCACTACACGCGTTGTGCACGCGTAGTACACGCATGGCCTCGTTGCGGCGCGACATGCCTGCTGGCAATTATCGCATGCGGCGCCCGCCCATGCGCGCACGGCGCCACCGGTTCAGTCGCGCGGCGGCAGCGGCGGGGAACGCACCTGATGCCATTGGCGCATGCGCTGCTGCGCCTCCTCCAGCTGTGCCGGCTCCAGCCGGGCACCCGCCGCTTCCCTGGCCTTGGCCGCCCCGCTATCGCCGCCCTCGGCCGCCAGCGCCAGCCACATATAGCCGCAGACGGGATCCTTTTCCACGCCGCGCCCGCTGTTGTACATGCCGCCCAGGTTGTACTGCGCCAGCGCATGGCCCTGGCCGGCCGCGCGCGCATACCATTGCACGGCCAGGCCGTCGTCCTGCTGCACGCCATGGCCGTTCGCGTACATGACGCCCAGGTTGTTTTGCGCGCTGGCATCG
Source organism: Janthinobacterium violaceinigrum (assembly GCF_009208555.1). Lineage (GTDB taxonomy): Bacteria > Pseudomonadota > Gammaproteobacteria > Burkholderiales > Burkholderiaceae_D > Janthinobacterium > Janthinobacterium violaceinigrum. The sequence goes on from NZ_WFLI01000013.1 coordinate 115,009, forward strand.
CCCTGCTCGGCGGCCGTGCGGTACCAGCGCACGGCGCACACTTCGTCGCGCTCCACGCCATGGCCATTCGCATACATTACGCCCAGGTTGAACTGCGCATTCGACGCGCCCTGGGCGGCCGCCCTGGCATACCAGTCCAGCGCCTGGCGCAAGTCGCGGGCGACGCCCCGTCCGCCCGCAAACATGCCGCCCAGGTTGTATTGCGCCATGCAATGGCCCTGCAGGGCGGCGCGCCGGTACCAGGCGACGGCGCGCGCCTCGTCCTTGTCCACGCCCTGGCCACGCGCCAGCATCAGGCCCAGGTTGAACTGGGCGTCGGCGTCGTCCTGTTCGGCCGCACGCTGCAGCCAGGCGTAGGCGCGCAGCTGGTCGGGCGCCACGCCCAGGCCTTCCGCATAGGCCACGCCCAGTTGCCGCTGCGCCACGGCCAGGCCCTGGGCCGCAGCCTGGCGGAACCAGGCAAGCGCCTGCGCATCGCTCTGCACGACGCCCTGGCCCCGCTTGTAGACAAGCCCCAGGTTCAGCTGCGCCTGTGCATCGCCCTGCAAGGCTGCCTTGCGGAACCAGGCCAGGGCCAGCGCATCGTTCTTTTTCGCACCCAGCCCCTGGGCATACGCTTCGCCCAGCAAGGATTGCGCGCTGGCCACGCCCTGTTCCGATGCGCGGTAAAACCACGCCAGGGCCAGTTCGTCGCTCTGCAGCACGCCCCGCCCCTTGCGGTACATCTGCCCCAGGTTCTGCTGGGCCGAGGCATCGCCCTGCGCGGCGGCGCGGCGGAACCACAGCACGGCGTCCTCGTCGCTCTGCGCCACGCCCCGGCCATGGTAATACAGCGCGCCCAGGTGGTTCTGCGCGAACGCCAGCCCTTGCAGCGCAGCCAGGCGTAGCCAGACAAAGGCGCGCGCATCGTCCTGCGCCACGCCTTCGCCCTTCTTGTACATCAATCCCAGATTGAACTGGGCATAGGCATTGCCCTGCTCGGCAGCCGTGCGGAACCAGATATACGCCTGGTGGCTATCTCTGGCAGTATGGTGCTTGTCCATGTGCGCCCCCATCCACATTGCGCTTGCCGGCAGCACGCGCAAAACGGCGGCCCAGGGCGGCGAAATCGTGTGTTGCTTAAATTTTAAATTCGATGCGGGGGAAGGACTTGAGCAGGCTCAAATGGAATAACAAAATTATATCGTTTTGATGAGCCCGCTTTCATGCGCGGGGAGCATGGCGCGCCAGCATGGACGCGCGGCAAGAAATGGCGGGCGCCTAGCGGCGCGCCGGATGCTTTTGCAGGAATTGCGGCACCTTGGCGGCGGCCAGCTTGTTCAGCGACACGAGCAGGTCCGCGTCGACATCGGCGATGCCATAGCTGCTGCGCAGGTGGCGGCCGATATGGATCAGCACTTGCGCCGCCACTTCCGCATCGGACTCGGCCCTGTGGGCAGCGCTCTTGAAGGCGATGCCCAGCTGGCTGGACAGCAAGCCCAGCTTGTAGCTGGCCATGCCGGGAAACACGCGGCGCGACAATTTCAAGGAGCACACGAGCGACTGGTGCGCGGGTGTCAGGTTCAGCCTGGCGCTTTCCGCGCGCAGGAATTTCTCGTCGAAACTGGCATTGTGCGCCGACAAGGCATCGCTGCCGATGAAGTCCAGCAACTGCGGCACCACCTCGGCCACGGGCGGCGCCTTGTCCACCATGGCCTGCGTAATGCCCGTCAAGCCCGTGATGAACGAGGGGATGCGCGCATTGCAGTTGATCAGGGTCACATAGCGGTCCGTGATCTGCCCGCCCTCGATGCGCAGCGCCGCCACTTCCGTGATGCGGTCGCCCATGTCGGGAGATAAACCGGTCGTCTCGAAGTCGATCATGACGATCGGTTTGTCAAACACATGCATGAGGCGTTCTTTCGTGGGTGCAAAGATGGAGGGATGGACAAAATGCGTAAGGCAAGGCGCGGCAACGCCGCCCTGCACACATTCTATCAGCCGAACTTGCGTACGGCGTCCAGCGCCAGGCCCGCACCGATACTGCCGAACAGATCGCCTTCGACCTTGCGCGCGGCCGGCACCAGCGCGGCGATCTTTTCGCGCAGCAAGCGCACGCCGCTGGAACCGCCCGTGAAGAACACAGTGTCGACGGCTTCCGGCGCCACGCCCGCGTCGCGCAGCAGGCGCAGCACGGTTTCTTCCACGGAACCGCACAGGTGGCCGATGGCCTCATCGAACTGCGTGCGTTTGAGCAACAGGCTTTGCGCGGGCGACAAGCGGTCCAACTCCAGCTGCACTTCGGCCGCGTCGGACAGGGCAATCTTGCCTTCTTCCACTTTCATGGCCAGCCAGTGGCCGGCGCGCTCGTCGATCAGCTTTTGCAGGCGCCCCATCTTGTCCTGTTCGCGCGCATCGCGGCACACGTCGGCCAGCTGCACCCAGATCTTCTTCGTGTACGCCAGGTTGATCGTGTGCCAGGTCGCCAGGTTGAAATAATAGCTGGACGGCACTTCGCTATTGTTATGCAGGCGGCTGCCGTAGCCCAGCAAGGGCATGACGGAAGACAGGCTCAGGTATTTATCGAAGTCCGTGCCGCCGATGTGCACGCCGCCGGTGGCGAGGATATCGTCGCGCCGTTCCGTCTTTTTCGCCCGTTCGGGCGACAGGCGCACCAGCGAAAAGTCGGACGTGCCGCCGCCGATGTCGGCGATCAGCACCAGCTCTTCCTTGTCGATCTGCGACTCGTAGTCGAATGCGGCGGCGATCGGTTCGAACTGGAAGGCCACGTCCTTGAAGCCGACGAAACGGGCCACTTCGGCCAAGGTGTCCTGCGCCAGCTGGTCGGCCTGCGCATTGTCGTCGATAAAGAAGACGGGACGGCCAAACACGGCGGACGAGAATTCGCGGCCCGCGGATTGCTCGGCGCGGCGTTTCACTTCGCCAATGAATTGTGCCAGCAACATGCGGAACGGCAGCGCGCGGCCGCCCACTTCCGTCTGGCCATCGATGAGGCTCGTGCCCAGCAGGCTTTTCAGCGAGCGCATCAAACGCCCCTCGTAGCCGGCCAGATAGCCGGCCAGCGCCGCGCGGCCAAAACTGACTTCCTCGTCTTCCGCATTGAAGAAGACAACGGACGGTAAGGTCGTCTTGCCATCTTCCAGGCCGAGCATGGTGCTCTGCCCGGGACGTGCCCAGCCTACCGTGGAATTTGACGTGCCGAAATCGACGCCGCAAGCATTGGCCATGTCGACCCTTCCCTGAATAAAGGGGCGTTATGTTATCAGAAGGCAGGCCTTTGCACCAGAAAAACCATTCGCTACGGTCAACATCACAAGCTTGCTTTGCATCAAGTACCGCTGGCGCGCAAAAGCTACTCTTGGGAGTAACGCCGAGCACCTCGGCAAGCTCCCGGAGACCCAACGTGCCCCACGCTCCCCTGCGCCGCCCGCGCGCCCTGTCCGCCGCCTTGCTGGCGGCCCTCCTCGTCTCCCTGGCCGGCTGCGGCGGGGGTTCGGCAGATACCCAGGCCGGCGCCGGCTGCTCGCTGCACGGCACGACAGGCTGCGGCGGCAGCCCGCCGCCACCCGTCGTGCCGCCCGCGAAACCGCCCGTCACCCCGCCCGTCACCCCGCCCGTGACACCGCCCGTGACGCCGCCCGAACCGGCCAGCCTGGCCAGCGCCGTCAACCTGGTCTTTTCCAGCACGGAACTGCCTTCGGCGGGCCTGGCCGGAAGCGAAGTGGCCGTCACGGCCCTCGTCAAGGATGGCGCCAACCTGGCCTTGCCAAACGCAAAGATTTCCTTTGCAGCCGATTCCGGCATCCTCGGCAGCGTCGATGCCGTGACGGACAAGAACGGCCAGGCGCGCGCCCTGCTGGGCACGGGCGGCGCCAACGGCAACCGCAGCATCACCGTCACGGCCAGCGTGGGCACGCGCAGCGGCAAGGGCACGGTTGCCGTCACGGGCAGCACGGTGGAACTGCAGGGACCGGCGGCGCTGATGCTGGGCCAGGGCGCCGACCTTACCGTCACCGTGCGCGACTCGGCGCGCAAGCCCGTGGCCGGCGCCGCCATCGCCTACAGCACGGGCGCCGGCAACGGCGTGCGCGTCAGGGATGGCGGCGCGGCGCTCAGCAATGCGCAAGGCCAGCTGGTGCTGCGCCTGACGGCCGGCAGCCTGGGCAAGGACGCCGTGTCCGTCAGCACGCTGGGCGCCGCCGCCACGCAGGCGTATGCCGTGGCCGGCAGCGAGCTGCGCCTGACTCCGGCCGTGGGCCAGGACGCCGGCGGCGCGGACGTGCTGCCCGAGATCGCTACCCTGGCTTGCCAGGCCATCGATGTGCGCTACGACAAGGCGGGCGTGGCGCAGACGGGCAGCGCCAGCCTGTCCACTTCGCGCGGCAGCCTGTTTGCGGACAGTGCCTGCAGCCAGGCCTTGCCTTCCAGCTTGATTTTTAGCAATGGCAACTTGCCGCGCAGCTATGTGCAGTCGGCCAACGCGGGCGTGGCCACCATCACGGCGGCCGTGGCGGGCGGGCCCACGGCGCAGACGCGGCTGGAATTCGTCGCGCCCCTGAGCAGCGCCAGCAAGCTGGCCGTGCAAGCGGAACCGGCCGTGCTGCGCGCGAATACGGGCGCATCGGCCGAGAACGCCAGCATCATCAGCGCCGTCGTGCGCGATGGCCCCGCAAACAACCTGGTCAAGAACGCACCCGTGCTGTTCAGCATCTTGAGCGACCCCAGCGGTGGCTACCTGCGGGAGTCGGGCAGGGAAACGGGCCGGGTAGCGACGGGCAGCGACGGCCTGGCGCGCACCATGTACGTGGCGGGCCCGGCCGACAGCGGCCGCGACGGCGTGCTGATACAGGCCCGTATCGATGGCGCCCCGCAAGCGGCGGCCACGTCGCTCGTGCGCCTGACGGTGGCGCGGCAAGCGATGTCGATCAAGCTGGGCACGGGCAGCCTGCTGCGCGAGTATTCGGCCAGCGTGCTGCAGAAGGACTTCGCCGTCTTCGTTTCCGACAGCGCCGGCAATGCCGTGCCCGGCGTCGCCGTCACGGCTGCCGCCTGGCCCAGCCGCTATGCCAAGGGATATTACGTGTGGGAAGCGGACAAGCCCGAGTTCCCCGACACGGGCGTCTGGCGCCTGGCCCTGCCCCACTACAGCTGCGCCAACGAAGACGTCTTGCGCAACGGCATCTACGACGCCGCCTACGACCGCAACGGCAATGGCGTGCTCGACCCGGGCATTCCCCTGACCGTCAGCGCCAGCGGCCTGAGCGACGCGCTGGGCATGGCCACCGTCACCGTCAGCTATCCCCGCAATTATGCGACCTGGGTACACGTGGCCCTGACTGTCCGCGGCACGGTCAGCGGCACGGAAGCGAGCGCCACGGCGGAACTGCCCTTGCCCGCGCTGGCCAGCGATTTCAGCGCACGCCGCGTGGCCCCGCCGGGACGCACCAGCCCCTATGGCAGCGGCCCCTGCGACAGCGCCGATTGAGGAGCAAGCCTACCACTTGCCATTCAGTCCTATTTTGCAACATGAACAATAAGCGTGAATAAGCATGCAGTCTTGCCATGCAGCAATCTTTTACGCTATGCTCATTCTGCCCGCCCAGGCCGCCACAAGCGGCCGGGCCTGCAGGAATACTTTGAGACAGGTTGCTTGCCAGACCAATATGCGAAAAAAGAATACTGTAGCCCGGACACCCAGCACCGCCACCCGCGCCATCCCCGGCGCCGGACGGCGCGTGACCTCATATGACGTGGCCCTGCTGGCCGGCGTGTCGCAATCGGCCGTATCGCGCTGCTTCAAGCCGGGCGCCAGCATCTCGCCCGCCACCCATGCCAAGGTCATGCAGGCGGCCATCACCCTCGATTACATCCCCAACGCGGCCGCGCGCAGCCTGATCACGCGGCGCTCGAACCTGGTGGCCGTCATCATTTCCAACCTGGCCAATCTGTACTATCCGCAAGTGCTGTCCGACCTGAGCCAGCAAATCGCCCGCCTGGGCAAGCGCCTGCTGCTGTTTACCCTGGAGCGCGAAGCGGACATCGGCAAGGTCTTGAGCGATGTGTGGCAATACCAGGTCGATGGCGCCGTCGTGGCCGCCTGCCTGTCGGACGAGCAGATGGCCGAGTTCGGCCGGCGCGACGTGCCGCTGGTGCTGTTCAATCGCAGTCCCCGCGAACACGCCGTGCATGCCGTGCTGTGCGACCAGGCCGAAGCGGCGCGCCTGCTCGTGTCGCGCCTGGCCGAAGCGGGCCACCGCCAGTTTGCCATCATCGACGGCCCCGGCGACTCGGCCGTCGCGCAGGAACGCAAAACCGGCATGCTGGACCGCTTGCTGAGCCTGGGCTTGCCCGCGCCCATCGTTGTCAGCGGCAACTACGATTACGCCAGCGGCGGACGGGGCTTGCGCAAGGTCATCGACCGCCTAGGCCGCGTGCCGGACGCCGTCATTTGCGGCAACGACATCATGGCCATCGGCTGCCTGGACACGGCGCGCCACCAGATGGGCATCCAGGTGCCGCTGCAGATGTCCGTGGCCGGCTTCGATGCGCTGGAAGCGTCCGGCTGGCTCAGCTATGACATCACCACCCTGCGCCAGCCCGTGCAAAAGATGGCCACCGACGCCGTCGCCATGCTGGACGAACTGATGGAGCGGCGCGGCGGCATTGCCGAGCGCAGGCGCTATTGCTCGTATCTGGTGGAGGGCAGCACGGCGCGGCTGACCGGCGCACCTCCCCACTTCGGCATGATGGCTGCCGCCTGAACAACGCCTGCGGCGTTGTTGCCGGGGTTACTCTGGTCCTTCGCCGTACTCGCGTACTGCCTTCGGGGGGCGCGCGCCTGGCTCTGGGCATTTTTCAGGCGTTCCTTCCTCTCAGACAAAACACAAAAATCCCGCGCAACAAAAAAACCTCGCATCGCTGCGAGGTTTTCTGTTGCCGCATCGGCTGTATCAACCGAAGATTTTGCCCTTGAGCATATTCAAGCCCTGGCTGACGAGGTCATTGCCCTCTGGTACTTGACCGTTCGGCGTCAGCTTGTCGATCAGCTGGGGCAGCAAGGCTGCCAAGCCGCCCGAGGCCGCGTCCGGCGCGACGCCCGCTTTTTCCGCGATCTGGGTGATCGTGTCGGCGCCCAGCGCATCCTTGATCTGTTCGCCGGAGACGGGCGCATTGGCGCCGGTGCCGATCCAGCTGGCCACCTGGTCGCCCAGGCCGCTTTCCTGGAATTTCTGCAGCAGGCCAGGCAAGCCGCCATGCTGGTTGACCAGGTCCATCACACTGGCCATCAATCCCGACGGCGCTTCCCCATCCGCGCCCTTGTTGCCCAAAGCGCTCATCGCCTGTCCTGCAAGTTGATCTAGCAAACTCATCGTATTCTCCTGAACGCTATCGATTAGTGCCGCATGACTGCGGCGTGCGGCATGGCGCAGACCGTTCTCCGCCACGGAAATCATTATACTATGAATAATAACAATGCCATAATTGCAATCTCGAGACGAACGCACGGACAGGCTCACTGTAGAGCCGCCCACCTCCATCATATTTAGTTCGGCACAACATGCAAGCGTAAATTGACGGTTCGCAAAAACGTGTAGAATAAATTTTCCTACTTACTGAGGAGTATCAACACATGAACATCAATAAAGCGGTAGACAAGGCTTACGAAAAAAAGACGTTCAAGGAAATCGCTGATGCGCCCGTCGACGCCCTGCAAGGCGTGAGCGAGAAGGATGCGGAACTGCTCAAGCAGGCATTCAATATCAAGACCGTGCGCGACCTGGCGAATCTGAAATACTCGAAGTGGGCCCGCGCCATCGTCACCCTGGCCGATACGGAAGAATAGACCGGGCCATGCCCCTGGCAAGCCCGCCAGCACAGCCCGCCCCAGTAGGCGGGTTTTTTCATTCCAGGCAGCTAGCGGCTGGCAAGCCGCTAGTCACGCGGAGGCGCCATTGGCCACGCCGCTGACCCTGCCCGGCATCTGCTGGCCCCTGCACGCGAGCACGGGCCACCTTGCCGTCACCACGTCCCACATCACGGGCCACTTTCGGGTCGGCAGGGGCGTGGATGCCATCGTGCTGTGCGATCTGCTGCCAGCAGGAAAGTTTCGCAATGGCGCGGTGCGCCACTGGTGCCGCACGCACCAGTGCTACTGGGGCACGCAGGCCGACCTGGCCGACCAGCAGGCAGGACAGCCGATGCGCTGCCGCCTGCACGCCAGCCCCATGGGCTATCTGCTGTATCCGGAACTGTTCGACCCCATGCAGTTCCACGCCGCCACCTTGCGCCTGGGCACAGATGGCCTGCTGCAACTGCGCGCCCGGGCCGACGATGGCGGCGCCCTGTTCAGCCGCGATCTGCCGGCCCTGGCCATCGACTGCCGCGCCCTGCCCGGCCTGTTCCCGCCCGACGTCGTGCAGTTGAACGTCACGCCGCCCGCCGCGCAGGCCTTCGCCGCCGCGCTGCAGGCGGGTACGCCCCTAGGTTGCAGCGACTGCGCCCGCTGCGGCCACCCGCACCTGGACCTGGGCAGCTTCGCGCTGGCGCCGCACCGCCGCCACAGCTGCGGCCATTGCGGCCATGACGCCTCGCACAGTGCCACGGCCATTGTCTCGACGCCCCTGTGGCGCTTGCGCGACTTGCCCCAGCGCATCACGCAATGCTTCTGAAGGTGCGCCCGCCCACAGTCGGCCTTGCCCCTTGCGCGTAGACTGGGGCCATCGCCACCAACAGGAATCGCGCCATGCCGCACACCCCGCCACATGACGACAATAATCAGCCAGGCGAGGAAGGCGATTTGTCCGACCTGCTCAGCGAATTGCGCATCCTGCTGCCAGGCGCGCAGATGCTCACGCCCTTCCTCATCATCCTGCCCTTCAACGGCGGCTTTGCGAAGATCGTGCAGGCGGAAAAAATCGTCTTCCTGCTGACGTTTTTCCTGTCCATGACCAGCCTGGTGCTGCTCAGCGCGCCTGCCATCCAGCACCGCGTGATGCGCCCCCTGAAAGACCGCGAGCGTTTCAAGCGCGTGGCCGACCGCATCATGATGACGGGCGCCCTGTCGCTGGCGCTGGCATTCATCCTGGGCACCAATCTGGTGATGTCGGAAGTCTTCGGCCACGTCGCCGGCATCGTCGCCTGCGCGCTGATGGGCACGCTCATCGTCTGCATGTGGTGGTGGCTGCCCCTGTACCTGAAACACGGCAAGCGGATTTAAGCGGCCACGCCCGCCTGCTCCAGCAAGGTTGCGCGGAAAATCCCCACCAGCGGCCGCAAATTCACCTTGTGCCAGGCCAGCCACAAGGGCGTGCGGTAGCTAAACCACGGCAATTCGCGCACGACCACGCCGGCCGGCGCGTGCTGGCGCAGGCTGTGCTGGATCATCGCCATGCCGAGACCGGCCGCCACCAGGCCCAGCGCCGTCAGCGGCTCCGTGGCTTCCATGCGGATATCGGGCGTAAAACCGGCGCGCGCGCAGGCAGCGATGAAGTTATCGTGTTTCAGCACGCTTTCCTTGTGCAGCACGGCGATCCACTCCTGGCCCGCCAGGTCGGCCGGGGTCAGCTGGGCCTTGGCCGCCAGCGGATGCGTTTCCGGCAAGGCCAGCAGCATGGGGTCGCTCAGCACTTGCGCGCAATCGAGATCGGGGTCGTTCGGCAGCGGCGGTTCGCACAGCAGCGCGATGTCGAGGCTGCGCTGGCGCAAGCCTTCGATCTGCTCTGCCGAATGCAGGTTGTACAAGGCCACGTGCACCTGCGGCCGCGTGGCGCGCAAGGCGCGCAAGCCGTCCGGCAGCACGCCCGCATGCATGGCGTTTTCGATGTAGCCTATGCATAGCCCCCCTTCATCGCCGCGTCCCAGGCGCCTGGCCAGCGCTTCCAGGCGGTTGCCGTGGGTAATGAAGGCGCGCGCTTCGGCCAGGAAGGTATGGCCATCGCGCGTGAGGCGGATGCGCTGGGCGCTGCGCTCGAACAGGGTCAGGCCCAGCTTGTCTTCGAGCTGGGCGATTTGGCGGCTCAGCGGCGACTGGGAAATATGCAGGCGCTCGGCGGCCCGTCCCACATGTTCTTCCTCGGCGACGGCGATGAAGTATTGCAATTGGCGTATGTCCAGCATATCAGACCTTTCGGGACTCAAGTTGCGCCAATTATGTCTTGGACAGGCTTAACTTGTCCAGCTATTCTGTCTGCACTGACTCACTCATTGAAGGAAAACACCATGACGATCAAACACTTACTGACAGGCAAACTGGGTTTCGGCACGGCGCCGCTGGGCAATATGTTCCGCAACATTCCGGAAGCTGAAGCGCTGGCCACCGTCGACGCGGCCTGGGAATCGGGCATCCGCTACTTCGATACGGCCCCGTTCTACGGCGCCGGCCTGGCCGAGCTGCGCCTGGGCGCCGCCCTGAAACAGCGCCGCCGCGACGAATACGTGCTGAGCACCAAGGTGGGCCGTCTGATCCTCGACGAGCTGGAAGACCCCGCTGCCCGCGAACTGGGCGAAAAAGGGGGATTGTTCGAATTTGGTCGCAAGAACAAGATCGTCGATGACTACTCGGCGGACGCCACCCTGCGCTCGATCGAAGACAGCCTGAAACGCCTGGACACGGATCACCTCGACATCGTCTGGGTCCACGACATCGCCCAGGATTTCCACGGCGACAACTGGCTGGCGCAATTCGAGATTGCCCGCACGGGCGCCTTCCGCGTGCTGACCCGCTTGCGCGAAGAAGGCGTGATCAAGGCCTGGGGCGTGGGCGTGAACAAGGTGGAACCGCTGGAACTGACCCTGGACCTGGCCGAAGCCCAGCCCGACGCTTTCCTGCTGGCCGGCCGCTACACCCTGCTCGACCATGAGCGTGCGCTGCAACGGCTGATGCCGGCCGCAGCAGCCCAAAACGTCGACATCGTCGTGGGCGGCCCCTACAGCTCGGGCATCCTGGCCGGCGGCGCGCACTTCGAATACCAGAAAGCCTCGCCCGAGATCATTGCCAAAGTAGAACGCATCAAGGCCATCGCCGCGCGCCACGGCGTCAGCGTGAAAGCGGCCGCCCTGCAATTTTCGCTGGCCAATCCCGCCGTCGCCGCCGTGATCCCCGGCGCCAGCCGTCCGGAACGCCTGGCAGAAGACCAGCAGGCATTACACGCCGTCATCCCCGCCGCATTCTGGCAAGACATGCGCGCCGAGCAACTGGTGTCGCCGTTCGCCCCGCTGCCAACCGGCACCAACTGATAGAACTGATAGATAAGGAATACCTATGGCACACACCACCACCTCGATCGACATCGCCGCCACGCCGGCGCAAGTGTGGCAACTGATCGGCGGCTTCAATTCCCTGCCCGACTGGCTACCCTACATTCCAAGCAGCACTTTAAGCGAAGGGGGCCGCATCCGCCACCTGGCCAACCCGGCCGGCGAAGTCATCGTCGAGCAACTGGAAGCGTACGACAACACGGCGCGCAGCTACAGCTACTCCATCCTGCAAGCGCCGTTTCCCGCCACGGATTACCTGTCCACCCTGCAAGTGGAAGCACTCGCCGGCAGCGACGGCGCGCGGGTCACCTGGTCGGGCCGCTTCACGCCCATGGGCGTGAGCGAACGGGAAGTGACGGACTTATTCCACGGCATTTATGTGGCGGGCCTGGAAGCGCTGCAACAAACCTTAAGCAAGTAATAAGTACGTAATTAATAAGTACGTCATCAATCACTAAGCAGCAATTTCGCCACAGACAGATTTTCTTCATTGCCTCTGTGGCGGAATCCTCCGCTTTCCGTGTTATCGTTAACAACAAGAGCGAGCGATAGCGTGTGCAGTGCAGCATATTTTGGCCGGCCGCCGGCAGAACTTGCCCGAATCTTTTACAATATTGTCTGTGGGCAGCTCTTCTAGCCCGAAATGCCGGGCGGTTTCCTGCTCCTTGCCTTTCTTCACTTCGCATTTGATGGCGCATTGCCATCCCTGCGGCTGAGCCACAGCACGCTACTTCACCCCGTTCCACCGTTACCCAACTAATAAGAACATGCACGCATCCGTAGATCCCCTGATTCCGCGCGTCACCGCGCCTTTTGGCGCCGGTTACGCCGACCTGGCCCTGGCCATCGGCGGCCTCGCCATCGGCACGGGCGAATTCGCCTCCATGAGCATCCTGCCCGTGGTGGCCGACGACCTGGGCACGACCTTGCCGCAGATGAGCCACATGATCAGCGCCTACGCGCTGGGCGTGGTCATCGGCGCGCCCCTGATCACGATTTTCCTGGCCCGCATGCCGCGCCGCCTGATGCTGATCTGTCTGATGCTGATGTTCGCTGGCGGCAACTTGCTCAGCGCCATCGCCCCCAACTACGGCTTGCTGGTGGTGGCCCGCTTCGTGGCCGGCATCCCGCACGGCGCCTATTTTGGCGTGGCGGCCCTGGTGGCGGCCGCCCTGGCTGAACCGGACCGGCGCGGCCAGGCCGTGGCCCGCGTCCTGATGGGATTGACCGTGGCAAATATCTTCGGCGTGCCGCTGGCAACCTACATCGGCCAGACCCTGGGCTGGCGCTCGGCCTTTTTACTGGTCGCCGCGCTGGGTCTGCTGACCATGCTGATGGTGCGCATCTTCGTGCCCATGGTGGCCGCCGGCGATTCCAGCCCGCGCCGCGAACTGGGCGTATTCCGCCGCCTGCAAGTGTGGCTGACCCTGCTGATGGTGGCGATCGGCTTCGGCGGCATGTTCGCCGTCTACACGTTTATTACGCCAACCTTGCTGGAAATCACGAAAGTATCGCCCCTCGTCATCTCCATCCTGCTGGCCATCATCGGCGTGGGCATGACGGTGGGGAATCTGATCGGCGGCTGGCTGGCCGACCGCTCGCGCCTGTGGACCATCTTTGGCGTGCTGCTGTGGAACGTGGCCGCGCTGGCCGCGTTTACTTACACCAGCAGCAATGTCTGGCTGACGGCGATCAACCTGTTCGCCATCGGCGCCGGCATCGCCGTCGCCCCTGCCGTGCAGACGCGCCTGATGGACGTGGCCGGCGACGCGCAAACGGTGGCCGCCGCCCTCAACCATTCCGCCTTCAACATCGCCAACGCGCTGGGCGCCTGGGCCGGCGGCATCGCCATCGCCATGGGCATGGGCTTGCGCTCGACGGGCTGGGTGGGCGCCATGCTGGCCTGCGGCGGCATCGTCGTGCTCGGCATTTCCGTGCTGGTGGAAAACCGCAGCCGCAACCTGGGCGGCGCACAGCCTGCCTGATGCTCCAAGCGAGCGGCGGCCTGTTCAGGCGGCCGCTCCTGTGCCGCGCTTAATCCTCGACGGCAAACGCCACTGCCGCCGCGCAATGAATGGCCGTCGTATTAAAGAGCGGCATGTCCACATCGCCCTGCCGGATCAGCAGCGGTATCTCCGTACATCCCAATATCACGCCCTGCACGCCTTGCCGCCGCAGTTTTTCCATGACGTCGAGGAAGATCTTCCGGCCGGCTTCCGTCAAGATATTCTGCACCAGTTCCGTATAGATCAGGTCGTGCAGGATGTCCTGGTCGGCCGCATCGGGCGTCACCGTGGCGATGCCGCGCTGCTCCAGCGCATCGTGATAGAAGCGGCCCGCCATCGTCTGCTTGACACCCAGCAAGCCCACCTTGCGCACGCCCGCTTGCTGCACCTTTTTCGCCGTTTCCTCGACAATGCTGATGAATGGCAAGCCGATCCGCGGCACGACGGCGGGCGCGAATCGGTGCGCGCCATTCGCGCACAGCAGGAAGAAATCCGCGCCCATGCCTTGCAGGCGCTGCCCTTCAGCAACGAGGAATTGCTCGATGGCGCGCGGGTCCGGCTGCGCCGCGTGCGCGACGAAATCGGCCTGGTCGATGCTGACGAGCATGATGCGGGCGCTGTGCGCTGGCCCGATGCGCGCTACCAGCATTTCATTGATGAGCCGGTAGTATTCCAGGGTCGAGGCCCAGCCGATGCCGCCGATCAGCCCTATGGTTTTGTGTTGCACGTCTATCCTCGTGAAAAGAAGTGTGCAAATTATACGGTGGCTGCCGCCAGCCATCGCAGACTTGCCTTACGCGTCAGGCCATGCAAACAGCGCCTTGTCCGGCGTGGCGGATTGATGCCAGATCGATTGCAACGCCATCAGAAATCCGGCCAGGTCGAAGGGATTGACATCCAGCCGGGCCCATGGCGCCGTCTGCGCCCATGCCACCGCGATATCGGCCAAGTCCTCGGCAGTCAGCCGGTCGAGCGCCTGCCCCATGGCATGCGCAAACACGTACAGCTCACGCCCCGGGATAGATACGGGCCTGATGGCAGGCGCTGCCGAGTGGGTCAGCAATTGCCCCAACGACGCAAAATCCAGTTCGCCGGGCAAGGTAATGCCCGTGACGGGAAAGGAATCGAAAGCATCTTGCCAGCTGGCACATGCGCGCATCTCGGCATCGGAACAGACAAAAATATCGATTTTTTTCATATTGCAGTCATTTGGCACAATCAAACGCCGGTCGCATCATGTTGGTTGGACGTCTCACGGCTGTATGCGCGTTCGAACGCGGCGAGGCTGTCCGCCTGCGCCCACAGGCTGGCGATATAGCGGAATTCATCCTCGAACGGCTGTTCGAAATCGGGCACGTCCGCCGCATACTCGCAATTGCGGCTCAACATGACCAGCCAGTCGGGATAATCGAGCGCCGGATACAGGCGGGTAAAGATGGCATCGAGCGACGACACGCTTTCCCGGCCCGCCAGGTAGGCGGCGCGCAGTTCGACGATATATTTGCCTGCCAGAAATTGGTCAGCCAGCCGCTGCTCGCCACGGTAGCGCTCGATGATTACCTCGGCCAGCGGCAGCACTTCGTCGCGGCCACGGGCGCTGGCCAGCAGCACGACTTCCAGGTCGTCGCCCTCCTCGTCCCGCCTCAGGCGTTCCACGGCCCAGTCCACGCAGCGGTCGGCATCGCCAAATCCCATGCGCAGCTGGAAAACGGCGATGTCAAGTTCTGTCAGTTGTTCCATGTCTTTTCTTCTATTGCCGGTAACGGCCACACCGAGCCTACTTCAGTGGCATCCCGCCCCATGTTTCAAGTTCTTTTTGCCCGCTTGCCACTGTCGCGCACGAATGACAGCCAGCGCGACCATCTCCCCGGCAAGCCATCGTTGTCCGCAGATTCGCGCCAATGGTCGTCATAGGGCCACAGATCATCATGCGCTTTCGTGCTGCTGACCAAGCATCGCTGCGTCAACAGCTCAACTCTTTCCAGCAAGCTCAGCTCCGAAGAGCGCCCTGCGTCTGCCGTTTTTGCCGTCAGATCGTGCCTGCCGTCGACATTGTAGAATCGCGTATCATCCACGATATAGTCGCGGCGGAACGACGTGCGCCATTGCGAATTGCCACCCCATCCATGCGACAGGTCGCTTACAGGTCGCCCCTTGCGGCGGTCAGCCCAGTACAGTGTCGATGCGTCAGCTATACCAGGCTTGAAAACTGTCTCGCCAGCGCAGACATCCACGCCGCCACGCGAAAACAGCATGTTGCCGAGCATGACGCACGGCCATCGCCACGCCATGATGGCGGCACGTGCACAGGCAGACTCAGCAGGCTTGAGTACGACTATCTCATGATAAAAAGGCGAAAATTGTGCTGGCCGCAGCACCGTCATCCCCAGTGCCTCGACAAAAGCCTCATACTCAGCGAGCGACAGCGGCGGCCCGGCCCAGCCATCCCCATTGTCGCGCCCCTGTTGCAGGGGCAAGACAAGCACCTGGCATATGCGGCTGAACGCGTGCAGTGCCCACAACTCCTCTTTGCTCGCTGGCGGAACAGGACTTCCTTGCCTTTGCGCAAATGAACGCAGCCAGGCCAACGCATGCGAATTAGCGTGCAACCAGGGAGTGAGCAGCTCCGCATACACACCATCGCCTTCATAATCGAGCAAGGCATCGTGTAGCACGCGGGCGCCATCGGACAAGTCAGGCAGATCCCATTTTTCCTGAATCGTGCTCTGGAACAATTTCTGTTGATGCTGCATGTATCGCTTACCCCGCCTGCAACATCTTCTGCAACACCGCATCGAGCTCGTAAAAATCCACGGGCTTGGTCAGGTGCAAATCAAATCCCGCGTCGGATGCCATCTTGCGGTCCTTGTCCTGGCCCCAGCCCGTGACGGCCACGAGGATGGCGTGTTGCCCGCAGGGCTCGCTGCGCAACAGTCTCGCCACGTCGTAGCCGTTCATGTGCGGCAAGCCGATGTCGAGCAGGATGACTTGCGGCATGAAGGTTTGCGCGGCCGCCATGCCCGCCGCGCCATCGTAGGCCGTGCGCACTTCATAGCCGAGGATGTCGAGCGCCAGGGCCAGGCTTTCGGCCGCGTCGGCGCTGTCGTCGATCACCAGCACGGTGCCTTCGCGCGTGCCCGCCAGCAAGCGGCGGTTGGGCGGCGCAGGCGCTTCCAGCGGCACGGCCGGCAGCGGCAGGCGCAATTCGAAGGTACTGCCCTGGCCCACGCCGTCGCTGTGCGCGCTGATGCTGCCGCCATGCAATTCTGCCAGGCCGCGCACCAGCGACAGGCCGATGCCCAGGCCGCCCTGGGCCCGCGACAGCGCCGGTTCCAGCTGCGAAAACAGGTCGAACACCTTGTCCAGGTGCTCGGGCGCGATGCCGATGCCCGAATCGCGCACGCTGATCAGCACTTCCCCTGCCGCGCATGCCACTTCCAGCCCGATGACGCCGTTGGCGGGCGTGTACTTGACGGCATTGGTCAGCAGGTTGGCGATCATCTGCGCCAGGCGCGTGGCATCGGCGTCGAGCCAGATCGGCTGCGGCCATTGCTCCACGTGCACGCTGTGGCCGGACTGCGCAGCCAGCTCCGCCACGCTGTGCAGGGCCGCTTCCACCACGGGCGCCAGTTCCACGCTGGCGCGGCGCAATTCCAGGCGCCCCCGCGTGATGCGCGACACTTCCGTCAAGTCGTCGACCAGGTGCGTCATGTGGCCCACCTGGCGGCCCAGCACGTCACGCGCCCAGCACAGCTGCGGATCGTCCAGCTGTGCCAGGCGCAGCACTTCCAGCACATTGCGCATGGGCGCCAGCGGGTTGCGCAGCTCGTGCGCCAGGGTGGCCAGGAATTCGTCCTTGCGCCGGTCGGCGGCCGCCAGCTGTTCGTTGAGGACGCCCGCTTCCTTGCGCGCCAGCTGCAGCTGCTGCTCGTACTTGCGGCGGTCGCTGGCGATGAAGACGGCGACCTCGTCATAACGTACGCCCTCGTGCACGCGGCGCACGGCGTTGAGCAGCATGGGCACGGCCTGTCCCTGGCGCTGGCGCATGTCGAGCAGGATTTCCGACACGCTGCCCTGCACCTGCATCAGCGGCAGCCAGTGCGTCTGGTGGAACACGCGCCCGCCGATGGTCAGCAAGTCCTGCAGTTTCTTTTTCCCCAGTATTTCCCCGGCGCCATAGCCAAGCCAGCCGCAAAAGGTGGCGTTCGCCTGCACGATGGTGCCGTCGGCAGTGCACAGCAGCAAGCCGCAGGCCGCATGCTGGAATAAGGTGTCGGCGTCAGGCAAGGAAGGCAAGGAAGGCATCGTATCGCGCATTACAGGTGCAGGCCGTCGAGAAAGTGGCGGATAGCGCGGTAGCTGGCATCGGGCGCACTCATGTGCGGGCAATGGCCCGTGTTCTCGACCACGTGCAGGCTGCTGCGCGGCAAGCTGTCGCGCAGATAATCGCCCACGGGACGGGGCGCGATGAAGTCGTCGCTGCATTGCACGATCAGGGCCGGCGTGCTGTTATGCGGCAAGACGGCGCGGTGATCGGACAGGAAGGTGGTTTGCGCGAAATGCCGGGCAATGGCGGGGTCCGTGCGGCAAAAGCTGTGCGTCAGGTCCGCGCCCAGCGCCGGCTGCCCGGACGCGCCCATGATGGCCGGCGCCATGCTGGCGGACCAGCCCAGGTAATTGCGGTCCATGGCGTCGAGCAAGTCGTCGATATCGGTACGGTTGAAACCGCCCCGGTAGCCGGCCTCGGCATCATCGATATAGCAGGGCGACGGCGCCAGCATGACTTGCGCGGCAAACAGGTCCGGCTCCGCGATGGTGGCCAGCAAGGCGCTCATGGCGCTGACGGAATGGCCGATGCAAATGACGGGGCCGCCGCCGACGGCATGGATGACCCGGCGCAAATCGGCACCATGCGCATCGAGCCGCGCGTAGCTATCGAAATCATAGGCACTGAGGTCGGAAGCGCCGCTGCCGACCAGGTCGAACAGCACGGTGCGGTAATACGGACGAAACAAGGGCTCCAGGTAGCGCCACATGGTTTGATCGCAGCCAAAGCCATGCATGAACACCATGGTGGCTGCCGCGCCCGCCTGCGGTGCACCGCTGCGTTCGCTAATGCGGATATTGTGCCGATCTTCTATGCGCATGCCTGTTTCGCCCTGAATATTTCCACATGGAATGTAAATTAACTTCTTGCTAGCATCTTAGCATGCGCGATTTGGCCCTGGGCAACACCATTGACGCTGGACAAATGCCACGCCACGGCGGATAATGAGAACGATTCCCATTATCAAAATAGCAGGCGTGTGCCTGGCTTTTCCCTGTGCGCCCCGTGGCGCCTGCTGGCGGCAACAGGCCGGTTTTATTTTGAAGGTTTGTACCGCATGCGCGCTTTCTGGACTGTCATACACCGCTGGGCCGGCCTCACCATCGCCCTCTTCCTCATCGTTGCCGGCCTCACGGGCGCCGTCACCTCGTGGGATCACGAGCTGGACGAATGGCTCAACGCCGACATCATGGACACGCCGGGCCGCGGCCCCGTGCAGGCGCCGTTTGCGCTGGCGCAAAAAGTCGCCGCCGCCGACCCGCGCGTGGAAGTCAATTACATGACCCTGGGCCTGGAAGAAGGCCACGCGGCCGCCTTCATGGTGCGCCCGTTGACGGACCCTGCCACGAACAAGCCCTTCGTGCTCGACTACAACACCGTGTATGTCGACCCCGTCACGGCGCAGATCACGGGCACCCGCGATTCGACGGCCATTTCCCTGTCGCGCCGCAGCCTGATGCCGTTTCTGCGCCACCTGCACTACAGCCTGCACGTGCCCGCGTTCTGGGGCACGGACCGCTGGGGCTACTGGCTGATGGGAACGGTGGCCCTGGTGTGGCTGCTCGACAGCATGGTGGCGTTCTATCTGACCACGCCGCGCCGCTTGCGCCCGCGTGCGCCGGACGAGGCGCCGCGCCACCGCAGCGCCAACGGCTGGTGGCAGCGCTGGAAACCGTCGTGGGTGGTGCGCTGGGCAGCCGGCGGCTACAAGCTCAATTTCGACTTGCACCGCGCGGGCGGCCTGTGGGTGTGGGCCATCATCCTCGTCGTGGCGTTTACCTCGTTCTCGCTGAACCTGTACCGCGAAGTGTTTTATCCCGTCATGTCGCTGGTCTCGACCACCACGCCGGGACCGTACGAAACGCAGACGCCCGCGCCCTACGGTACCTTCATCGCGCCCGCGATCGGCTTCGAGCAGGCGGTGGACATTGCAAAAAAACAGGCCGTGCAGCGCGGCATCACGGCGCCCATCGGCGGCATTTATTATGGCGGCAACTACTCGTTCTATAACGTCTCGTTCTTCGACCCGGCCGACGAATTCGGCGCGGCCGGCATGGGCCTGTCGAACCTGTACGTCGACGGCATGGACGGTACCATCATCGGCCAGCACAAGCCATGGGAAGGCACGGCCGCCGACGTCTTCGTGCAACTGCAATTCCCCCTGCACTCGGGCCGCATCCTCGGCTTGCCGGGGCGCATACTGATGTCCTTCATGGGCATCATGGTTGCCATGCTGTCCATCACGGGCATCGTCATCTGGGAAAGAAAGCGGCGCGCGCGCCGGCTGCAGCTGAACAAGCCATTGAAACTCACCTGACGTAGCGACGCACAACGGCGCAGGGGACTCCTTCAGCCTGCGCTGCCCCCCCCTTGCCAGCAGCATGATCACGCGCAACACATAAGCTGCGCGCCTCTGCCATCGCCCCTCCGTACTTTGCTGCACAGCAGCTGGCGCATGCCGGCTGGCTGCGCTGCGCGCTTCCCATCCCCCAGCCCGCCAATTGGGCATTCCTCGCCGCGCCCATCGCTCCGCCAAATGCAGTTTACTTGCAATAGCATTGCTCGCCAGCTATTATTGCAACTCGATTGCATCTAAGCCATCGCGCTGCGCCTGCATCCAGCGCCAGCATCACCTTCCGCCTTTTTAGAGAGTCCTATGCGCCATCACGTATTCGCAGCTGCCATGCTGTCCACTGCCCCGCTCGCCTACGCGGCGGACGACGTTACCCTGCAAACCATCAAGGTCCGGGCCGACCGGCTATCGGCCATCGACAGCGTCGTCGTGGTCGAGAATGGGCAAACCCAGAACCGGACCCTGGGCGGCATGCTCGAGCATGTCTCGGGCGTGCAAAGCAGCGCCTTCGGGCCGAATGCCGGCGCGCCGGTGATACGCAGCCTGAGCGGCAGCCGCGTGCAGATCCTCGAAGACGGCCAGTCCATCCTCGGCATGAATGCGCTCAGCGGCGACATCAATATCCCCTTCGATCCCCTCTTCGCGCGCAGCGTGACGGTGAACAAATCGTCCGATAGCGTGCGTTTCGGCGGCAATGCCATCGGCGGCAGCGTCGACGTCGATTCCGGCATCATTTCCAGGAAGATGGAAGGCAAGCAGAAGGACGTGGAACTGGTGCTGCGCAAGGGCTTCAACGATGCCGACGCACAAGGCTTGCGCGCCAACTTCAACGATGGCAAGCACTTCTCGACCAATCTGCAACTGTCCTTCCAGAAGATCGGGCATTACGATATTCCCGGCAACAGCAAGGCCGGCGTGTGCAACAGCCAGCTGTTCCCTGCAAACGGCGGAGTCAACACCTTCCTGGCCGACAGTTGCCAGAAGGAAGCGCGCATCCAGCAAATCTACAACAAGGCTTCGCAACCGTTTATCGACCAGTTCATGACGGAAAATCCGGACTGGGCGGACGGCGATTTTTCCTTCTATACCAATCACCCCACCTCCGTCTGGCAGCGCAAGACCTACGTCAATCCCGCCAACCCCGCCTACGTGCCGGGGACGCCAGCGATGACCCAGAAAAAGATCAACCGGGACGTGACGCCCGATTACCACGGCACCTTGGGCAACAGCTACGCCAGCAACGCCCACATTGCCGCCGGCACGACCTACTTTTTCGACCAGGGCTACGTGGCGGTCAGTCTCGATTCCAAGGAAAGCGAGTATGGCGTGCCGGGTTTTTCCATGGAAAACAAGTCGTTCGGGGCTAACTATGACGCGGGATTGCCCGTCGGCGTCGTGATCAAGCAGGATAAATATGCGCTGGAAGCCCAGCTTTCCAGCCCCGTTGCCTACCTTGAAAGCGTGCAATTGCGCATGTCACGCCTGAACAATACGTCGGGAGAGCGCCTCGGCGCGGCCAAGGCGAACGACTACCAGTTCGACACGAATCAAGCCGAGCTCCTGCTGGCGCACCGGCGCGCGGGGCTCTTGAGCGGCTTGCTTGGCCTGAGCCATCAAGCCCGGGACATCAGCGGCAGCGGGCCGCAGCGCTACCTTCCCGATGCAAGCACGGTCAGCCGCGCGCTGTTCCTCAAGGAAAGCCTCGATCTCGACTGGGCCACCTTCGACGCGGGCTTTCGCCATGAAAAAGTGGCGCACGAGATCCGCAAGAGCGGCTTCAAGACGTCGAGAAATGCGGGCAACTCCACACTCGGGGACAAGGACTTCAGCCTGAACAGCTATAGCCTGGGCGCCTCGGCCCCACTAGGCCAGCTGTTCGGCGTGAAGCTGCGCTACTCGTCGTCGGAAAGGGCGCCCGATGTCAACGAGTTATATGCGAGCAATGCGCACTATTCGATCATGACCCAGGAAGAAGGCAACCAGAACCTCCAGGCCGAACGCGCAAAGAATACGGAACTCACTGCCTTGTTTGCCAATCGGGGATTCAAGCTGTCGGCCACCGGCTACGTCATGAAGTACGACAACTATCTGTACCTTGGCCACTCGGGCGCCCAGATGGCCAATCGCCTGCCCCTGAAATACTGGAAGCAGACGGATACGACGGTCAAGGGATTCGAAGTCGACGCCTCCCAGGTATTGCAGCTTGGCAGCTACGGCAAGCTGAACCTCTCCGCATTTGCCGACCTGGTCAAGAACAAGGCAGACAACCCGGACAAGCTGCGCGCGCACAACGACGGCGAGTACCTGCCCAACATGCCCACCAACCGCTATGGCGCCAATGTGTCGTGGGAAAACAAGGGCTGGAAAGCCAGGCTGTCCGGCACCCGCTATGACAAGCAGAAGTACCTGGGCAAGAGTGTCAGCGAAGAAGTGCCGCTCGACGGCTACACCATGGTGAACTTCCAGGTGAGCCGCGCGCTGCAGGTGCGCAATTCGCCGTTTGCGGGCATCGAGGTGTTTTTCAGCGGCACCAACCTGCTCGATGACGATGCCAGGCCGCACAATTCCCCACTGAAATACATTGCGCCCCTGCCCGGCCGTGGCTTCCAGCTGGGCTTGAGCGCCAGGCTGTAAGGCGCCACCACGTTCAAGGTCCGCGCCGTCAAACCCCGCCCCGCTCCCGGCTCACCAGCGCCAGCACGCTGTCGCCCCGGTTGCCGTCGCAGCAGACGGCCACGCCATCCGTAAAGTCCGGTGCCGTCAGCCGCGTCAACACGCTGCCCGGCGGCATTTCCAGCGCCAGCCGGGCCCCCCGCTCCCACGCCAGGCGCACCGTGCTGATCCACTGCACGCGCTGCGCCATGTTGGCGGCCAGGCTGTCGCGGATGCGGACCGGGTCGAACAGCGCGCGCGCCGCGCTGCTGCTCAGGTAGACGAGCGCGGGGCGGCGCATGGCCACACCGTCGAAGGCGGCGGCCATGTCGATCGCCGCGCCTTCCAGCAGCGGGCAATGCGACGGCACGCTGATGGCCAGGCGCTGCGCCTTGCTGGCGCCCTGCGCCAGGGCCAGCGCCATCACGGCTTGCAAGGCGGATTCGCTGCCCGCAATGGCAATCTGGCGCGGCGCATTCAGGTTGGCGATATACACGGGGTTCGTGGCGCCATGCACCTGGGCCAGCAGCGGCTCCAGCTGCGCCAGATCCAGCCCGATGATGGCCGCCATGCCGTAGCCGGCGGGATAGGCCTGCTGCATCAGCTGCCCGCGCCGCGCCACCAGGCGCAGGGCATCCGCATAATCGAGCGCGCCGGCCACCACGGCCGCCGCATACTCGCCGATGGAAAAGCCGGCCACCATGTCCGGTGCCGCGCCGCGCGCCCCCAGGGAACGCGCCATCGCCACGCCCGCAATCAGCAGACACAGTTGCACGGCCCGCGTCGACGCCAGCGCATCGGCCGTGTCCAGCGCCAGGGGATCTTGGCCCAGCACGTCCCCCGCTTCGGCCAGGGTTGCCGCCACGGCCGCATCGTCCGGCAGCGCATGCAGCATGCCCGGGTACTGGGCGCCCTGGCCGGGAAAGGTAAACAACACGCTCATGCCAGCTCCCATGGCGTGGCCGTCAGCACCGGCCCCTGGTCCGTCTTCAGCAAGACCCTGCCCCTCCCCGCCGCCCATTCCGCATACGCAAAGCCGCCATGGCCCGTGTCGATCTGCAGATCGAGCCGGCACGCCGTGATACTCGACGTGACACTCGCCGCGATGGCGCGCAGGGCGTCGGCCTGGGCCGCGTCCGGCGGCGCGGCAATGCGCAGCACGAGATCGAGGTCGCTGTCGGCGCGCAGCACGGGCAAGCCGCTGGCCAGGGCGAAGCCCACGCCGCCCGTCGGGCCCCAGGCCCAGCCCGTGGCGTCGAGAAGCGGTGCCACCTGCCGCAGCGCATCGAGCGCGGCGCAGGAAAAACTAGGCTGCGGCGCGTGCGCCAGCCGCGCCAGCACTTCCGGCGTCACGCGGCGCAGCACGGCGGCAGCATCCACCTCGCACGCGTGCCGCTCGCTGCGCAGCC
>NZ_WFLI01000140.1 GCF_009208555.1 Janthinobacterium violaceinigrum
ACTTACAAAACCGCCTGCGCACGCTTTACGCCCAGTAATTCCGATTAACGCTTGCACCCTACGTATTACCGCGGCTGCTGGCACGTAGTTAGCCGGTGCTTATTCTTCAGGTACCGTCATTAGCAAGGGATATTAGCCCTCACCGTTTCTTCCCTGACAAAAGAGCTTTACAACCCGAAGGCCTTCTTCACTCACGCGGCATTGCTGGATCAGGCTTTCGCCCATTGTCCAAAATTCCCCACTGCTGCCTCCCGT
>NZ_WFLI01000141.1 GCF_009208555.1 Janthinobacterium violaceinigrum
TACGGTCGCAAGATTAAAACTCAAAGGAATTGACGGGGACCCGCACAAGCGGTGGATGATGTGGATTAATTCGATGCAACGCGAAAAACCTTACCTACCCTTGACATGGATGGAATCCCGGAGAGATTTGGGAGTGCTCGAAAGAGAACCATTACACAGGTGCTGCATGGCTGTCGTCAGCTCGTGTCGTGAGATGTTGGGTTAAGTCCCGCAACGAGCGCAACCCTTGTCATTAGTTGCTACGAAAGGGCACTC
>NZ_WFLI01000142.1 GCF_009208555.1 Janthinobacterium violaceinigrum
ACTGCATGAAGTTGGAATCGCTAGTAATCGCGGATCAGCATGTCGCGGTGAATACGTTCCCGGGTCTTGTACACACCGCCCGTCACACCATGGGAGCGGGTTTTACCAGAAGTAGGTAGCTTAACCGCAAGGAGGGCGCTTACCACGGTAGGATTCGTGACTGGGGTGAAGTCGTAACAAGGTAGCCGTATCGGAAGGTGCGGCTGGATCACCTCCTTTCTAGAGTTTGCACGAATCAGGTAACTGGTTCACGCA
>NZ_WFLI01000143.1 GCF_009208555.1 Janthinobacterium violaceinigrum
CCGCCTGCGCACGCTTTACGCCCAGTAATTCCGATTAACGCTTGCACCCTACGTATTACCGCGGCTGCTGGCACGTAGTTAGCCGGTGCTTATTCTTCAGGTACCGTCATTAGCAAGAGATATTAGCTCTCACCGTTTCTTCCCTGACAAAAGAGCTTTACAACCCGAAGGCCTTCTTCACTCACGCGGCATTGCTGGATCAGGCTTTCGCCCATTGTCCAAAATTCCCCACTGCTGCCTCCCGTAGGAGTCTGG
>NZ_WFLI01000144.1 GCF_009208555.1 Janthinobacterium violaceinigrum
GGCGTTGACGGTCAGCTGATTGGCCACCGTCATCGCATTGCGGTGGTCGAAAGTGGCTGCCCTGATATCGAGCTTGCCATTGCCCGTGATCTTGCCGAACTGGTTGTTGAATTGCCCTGCGTTAATGGCCAGGATGCCGGCACCTGCGTGCTCCAGCTTGCCATTGACGTTCGTCAACACCGTCGCGTTTAGGGCCAGGTTCGCGCTGTTGGCGGCGATGCGGCCCGCCGTGTTGTCCAACTTGCCTGTCGTGAT
>NZ_WFLI01000145.1 GCF_009208555.1 Janthinobacterium violaceinigrum
CGATGTCGCCACCGCTCAATGCCAGATTGCGGCCTGCCGCCACCGTACCTTCCGTATTATCCAGGCTGCCCACGTTCAATGTGGCATCCTGCGCCGCCACGATGCGGCCCGTGTTGTTCAGCAAGGTAGAGGCCTTCACCAGCGCATCGCCATTGCCCTCGATCTTGCCGCCCGTGTTGTCCAGCTGGCCGGTAGCGTTCACCGTCATCAGGCCGGTACCCGTCTGCGCCAGGCTGCCGGCACGGTTGTCCAGGC
>NZ_WFLI01000146.1 GCF_009208555.1 Janthinobacterium violaceinigrum
GGCGTTGACGGTCAGCTGATTGGCCACCGTCATCGCATTGCGGTGGTCGAAAGTGGCTGCCCTGATATCGAGCTTGCCATTGCCCGTGATCTTGCCGAACTGGTTGTTGAATTGCCCTGCGTTAATGACCAGGATGCCGGCACCTGCGTGCTCCAGCTTGCCATTGACGTTCGTCAACACCGTCGCGTTTAGGGCCAGGTTCGCGCTGTTGGCGGCGATGCGGCCCGCCGTGTTGTCCAACTTGCCTGTCGTGAT
>NZ_WFLI01000147.1 GCF_009208555.1 Janthinobacterium violaceinigrum
TAACCTACTTTCACACTGGTTGCAGCACTATCATCGGCGCAAAGTTGTTTCACGGTCCTGTTCGGGATGGGAAGGGGTGGGACCAACTTGCTATGGTCATCAGGCATAACTTGTACTGGCGTTTGTCCTCAGTGGAGCGACAAAGCCTGAATCTGGAAGAAGCAAAGATTGGGGTAATGAATAAGTGTATCAACACACACGCAACGTTGTACCGTCTTATCCTCTGTACCTGCTAAGGTTATAGGGAC
>NZ_WFLI01000148.1 GCF_009208555.1 Janthinobacterium violaceinigrum
TGACGGGTTCCAGTGTGGATCTGTCGGGCAGCCAGACGGGCGCAGCGAATATCGCCATCACGGCAACTACTGGTGATGTACAGACTAACAAGGCGGTGATTTCCGCCAGCAATCTGCTGGCCATCACGGCCAATGCCAACAATGGCCAGTCGCTGATCAATAACCAAGGCCAACTGGTGGGCGGCCAGTTGCAGTTGAACGTGGCGAACCTGAACAACGCCAGCGGCGAGATCGTGCAGACGGG
>NZ_WFLI01000149.1 GCF_009208555.1 Janthinobacterium violaceinigrum
CCATCGCGGTTCGCCAGCGTGGCCGCATCGATGTTCAAGTCATTGCTGTTGACGGCAATGCGGCCCGCTGTATTGTCCAGACTGCCGGTGACGATGCGCGTGTCGCCCGTGCCCGTCTGCAAGATGGTACCTTTTGCGTTGTCCAGATTGCCCACATGCAGGTCGAGCTGGCCTGCCTGCACCGTGCCTTCCGTGTTGTGCAAGGTGAC
>NZ_WFLI01000014.1 GCF_009208555.1 Janthinobacterium violaceinigrum
TAGTCGAACAAAATGGAAGAAGTGGCGGCAGCCCGCTGGCGGCCCTGGCCCTGCTGATCGCCCTGACGGCCGTGGAACCGTTTGCGGGACTGCGCCGCGGCGCGCTGGAAGCGGGGCGCATGCTGCTGGCCATGCGCCGCCTGGCGCCGCGCCTGGACAGCCAGGAACCGGTGCCGCTGCCGCCCGCCGACGCGGGAACGGGCTTGCGCCTGGACGCGGTCAGCGCCGCGCATGCGGGCAGCCAGACCGCCATCCTGCATGGCATTTCACTGCACGTCGCCGAGGGCGAGCGCGTGGCCTTGATCGGCCCCAGCGGCGCGGGCAAGTCCACCTTGCTGGCCATCGCCGCACGCGAGCTGGCGCCCCTGTCGGGAACGGTGGCCGCGCCGCGCGCCTGCCTGTTTACCCAGCAGACGGAATTGTTCCAGGACAGCCTGCGCGACAACCTGCGCCTGGCCGACCCCGCCGCCAGCGACGCGCGCCTGTGGGAAGCGCTGCAGGCGGCCGGCCTCGATGACGAAGTGCATGCGTTTGCGGGCGGCCTGGACACCATGCTGGGCGAGGGGGGACTGGGCCTGTCGGGCGGCCAGGCGCGGCGCCTGGCCCTGGCGCGGCTGTTCCTGCACGAATCGACCTTGTGGCTGCTGGACGAGGCCACCGAGGCGCTCAATGCGCAGACGGCGCTCGACGTGCTGCAGCGCCTGCGCGCCCGCTGCCACGGCCGTACCTTGCTGATCGCAACCCACTTGCGGCGCGAAGCGGCGCTGACGGACCGGCTGCTCAGCGTGCGCGATGGCCGCATCGTGGGCGACGCGCGCCGGGGCACACCCGCCTTCGAGACGGCCCTGGCAGGCTTGCGCGCAGATTAAGGAATGAAGAGAAAGACTGGAGACACAGGAGGTTCCGTCCGCCAGCGTGAGGGATGGAACCAATCGAACAGCATCAGATAGATACCAAGTTTACAATTACAGTAGGGAAACACCAAGGAAATCATATGGACTTCGATATTGTCGCTTTATCCAGACTGCAGTTCGCGCTGACAGCTCTGTACCACTTTATATTCGTTCCGCTGACGATAGGCCTGTCAGTGATCCTCGCCATCATGGAGACGGTCTACGTGATGACGAACCGTCCCATCTGGCGCGACATGACCAAGTTCTGGGGTGTCTTGTTCGGCATCAACTTCGCCATGGGCGTGGCGACGGGCATCGTCATGGAATTCCAGTTCGGCATGAACTGGAGCTATTACAGCCATTATGTGGGCGACATCTTCGGCGCACCGCTGGCCATCGAGGGCTTGATGGCCTTCTTCCTGGAAGCGACCTTCGTGGGCCTGTTCTTCTTCGGCTGGGACAAGCTGTCGAAGCGGGGCCACCTGATCACGACCTGGCTGGTGGCCATCGGCTCGAACTTCTCGGCCCTGTGGATCCTGATCGCCAACGGCTGGATGCAAAATCCCGTCGGCGCGGCCTTCAATCCGCAGACCATGCGCATGGAAGTGACGGACTTCGGCGCCGTGCTGACGAATCCCGTGGCACAGGCGAAATTCGTGCACACGGTGTCGGCCGGCTATACGGCGGCGGCAATCTTCGTGCTGGGTATTTCCGCTTGGTATCTGCTGAAGGGCCGCCACGTGCAGCTGGCCAAGCGCTCGATGACGGTGGCGGCCTCGTTCGGCCTGGCCGCGACGCTGTCGGTGGTGGTGCTGGGCGATGAAAGCGGCTACCTGTCGTCCGAACACCAGAAGATGAAGCTGGCCGCCATCGAAGCCATGTGGACCACGGAGCCGGCGCCTGCCGCCTTCACGGCCATCGGCTTCCCCGACGCGAAGGCGCGCGAGACGCATTACGCCGTGCACATCCCGATGGTGATGGGCTTGATCGGCACGCGTTCGCTGACGACGGAAATTCCCGGCATCGAGCAGCTGGTCGACCGTGGCGAGCTGCTGATCCAGGATGGCATCAAGGCGTATGACGCGCTGCAGACCATCCGCAGCGTGGCGCCGGGCAGCCCCGTGCCGCAAGAGGCGAAGGACGTGTTCGAGTCGAAAGGCCAGTCCATGGGCTATGCCCTGCTGCTGAAACGCTATGTCGACGATCCGCGCCAGGCCACGCCCGAGCAGATCCGCAAGGCCGCGCTCGATACCGTGCCGCCCGTGGGGCCCCTGTTCTGGTCCTTCCGCGTAATGGTGGGCCTGGGCATGTTCTTCATCCTGCTCACTGGCACGTTCTTCGTGCTGTCGACGCGCCGCACCCTGGACAAGCACCGCTGGCTGCTGAAGCTGGCCGTGTTCGCCATCCCGCTGCCGTGGGTGGCGATTGAAGCGGGCTGGATCGTGGCCGAAGTGGGCCGCCAGCCGTGGGTGATCGAAGGCGTGCTGCCGACGGCCGTGGCCGTCTCGAATCTGGGCGCGACCACCTTGCTCATTACCATCGCCGGCTTTGCCGCCATCTACACCGTGCTGTTGATTATCGAAATGAAGCTCATGCTCAAGGCCATCCGCAAGGGGCCGGAAGAGACGGCGCCGGCCCCCGTGCCAGCGGCTGCAGCCATTCGTACTCAACGCGCCTAAGGAGGGCCAGACCATGATTTTGCATGAAATGATTTCTTACGAAACACTGCGCCTGATCTGGTGGCTGCTGATCGGCATCCTGCTGGTGGGCTTTGCCATCACGGACGGCTTTGACCTGGGCACGGGCATCCTGCTGCCGTTTGCGGGCAAGACGGACCTCGAGCGCAGGGTCATCATCAACAGCATCGGTCCCGTGTGGGAAGGCAACCAGGTGTGGCTGATCCTTGGCGGCGGCGCCATCTTTGCCGCCTGGCCGCAGCTGTACGCCGTGTCGTTCTCGGGCTTTTACCTGGCCATGTTCGTCATCCTGGTGGCGCTGATCGTGCGTCCCGTGGCCTTCAAGTTCCGCAGCAAGCGCGAAGATCCCCGCTGGCGCGCCCGCTGGGACGCGGCCCTGTTCGTGGGCGGCTTCGTGCCGGCCCTGATCTGCGGCGTGGCCATCGGCAATGTGCTGCAAGGCGTGCCGTTCCGTTTCTCTTCGGACATGCACATCTTCTATGACGGCAGCTTCTTTGCGCTGCTCAACCCGTTCGCGCTGCTGTGCGGCCTGGTGTCGGTGGCCATGCTGGTGATGCACGGCGCCACCTGGCTGCAGGTGAAAACGGACGGTGCCGTGGCGGAACGTTCGCGCCGCTACGGCAGCGTGGCGGCGATCGCGACGGTCGTGCTGTATGCGCTGGCCGGCGTGGCCCTGTGGCTGTGGGTCGATGGCTACCGCGTCACCAGCGCCGTCGTCGTCGACGGTCCGTCGAACCCGATGCTGAAAACGGCGGAGGTCCACGTCGGCGCCTGGTTCCTCAACTTTGCCGCCCATCCCTGGACCTGGATCGCCCCAGCCGTGGGCTTGCTGGGCCCCTTGCTGGCGTTTGCCCTGCTGCGCGCGCGCCGCGAAGTGCCTGCCCTGGTCGCCAGCGCGGCCAGCATCGCCGGCATCATCCTCAGCGTGGGCGCGGCCATGTTCCCGTTCATCCTGCCTTCGTCGATCGACCCGCGCGCCAGCCTGACGGTGTGGGATTCCTCGTCCAGCCACATGACCCTGTTCATCATGCTGGTCGTCACGGCCGTCTTCATCCCCCTCATCGTGGCTTACACGACCTGGGTATATAAAGTGCTGTGGGGCAAAGTTGACGGCAAGGCCATTGCGGACGAAAGCGGTCACGCCTACTAAGAATTTACGAAAGGATATAACTATGTGGTATTTCGCCTGGATACTGGGTCTTCCGCTGGCGGCGACGTTCGCCGTGCTCAACGCGATGTGGTATGAAATTGCCGATGGCGACACGACGCCCGAGCAATACCGCGACACGCCCAACTAGGCGCGCGTCGGCTTGACCGGCCCCGCCCCGTGCAGCTGCACCGGGCGGGGTTTTTTGCTTTTGGTCAAAGCAGGATGAATTCGCCGCGGATGCGCAGCTTCATGCCGCGCGGCGCGTCGGCGCCCGCCGCCACGGCCCAGGCCGTGATCCATTGCGCACAGCGTGCGCGCTCGGCTGCATCGTGCAAGCGTTGCAGGCGCGCATCGGCCTGGTCGATGCGCTGGGCCAGGTACAGGCGCTGGTCCAGGGGATCCGTCTTTTTGCTGTAGTGCTGCATGGCGTTTCCTTTCCGCGTAGTAACTTCGTTCGGTCATGGCATAGCCATGTACGCACGGGCGGGGCGGCCGGATTCAGTTTCAGGAAAAAAAGAAGCCACCGCAACGGTGGCTGGTGGAACGCGGTTTCAGGAGTGGGCCTTGGGCGCCGGCTTCGGGGTGGCGATGGCGATGGGATCGCTGGCCGGGAAGCTTTCCTTGAGCGCTTCATCAAGCGCTTGCTCGGCATGGCTTTCGCTGGCCGGCGTGGGCGAATCGCGCTCGGGCGGCGGGGCGGGCGTGGTGGCGGCGTTGGTGCTCGAATGCATGATGATCCCCTTGCGGTGGTGCGCCAGGCGGCCGGAATGGCCATGGCGCGGGCTGCTGCTTCCAGCCTAGCACATTGCGCCAGAAAGGCGCGCCAGATGCGCCTGCCGCAGGCGCTGCGCGCGGCGTCTGCTACACTGCGCTCCACTTTTAGCTACGGACTTGCCATGACTTCCCTTTCTTTGCCGTACCGCGCCACCGCCCTTGAAGCCTGTGCCTGGCTGGCGCAACAGACGGGCACGCCGTGGACCCTGGCGCGCCTGCTGGAGCAGGGCGGCTTGCCGTATGTGTGGCTCGACTACAGCGAGCAATGGGCCGAGCTGTTCCATGATGGCGTGACGCGCTATGCGGCGCCCGTCGTGTTCATCGGCGACAAGCAGCACCTGGCCTCGGGCGCCGGCGACGTCTGGCTGCGCTTGACGCGCGACTCGGGCAATATCGCCATCGAACTGAAGGCGCCGGGGCTGCGCGTGCCGCTGGACGGCTTGCATTTCCAGGAACGCGATCTGTTGCGTTTGCTCAAGGAGCTGCAGCATCCGCAGCCGGACGCATCCACTGAAGAAAAAGCGGCGCCCGTGGTCTTGCCAAGCGCACTGAAGGGCCTGGGGCGCGAACAGATTCTGATTGCCTTTGCGGGCGTGGGCAAGGTCGACCTGGAGCAGGGCATGGCGGCTGGCGTGGGCATCTTCGGCGACGATGGCGCCCGCGTGCGCAAGAATTCACGTGGCGGCAAGAACAGCCATCTGTGGCATCCCGTCACCCTGGCGTTCGGCTTGCACGATGTGCACCGCGTGCCGATGGCGCACCTGAAGAAGGCGTTTGCCACGCAGCCCCTGCTGCGCGAATGGAAGGCGGACTGGCTGGAATCGCTGCGCCTGCTGGGCGAGTAAGCCGCCGGGCCGGGCGGCGTCGCGCCGCGCTGGGTTCCTCCTACAGCTCGATGGGCGCCACCTCGGTGCCGATGTCGGGCGCCGCGTAATGCATGCTGAAATACACGAAAGCGGCGAGATTGATGGCCACCGTGATCCAGAACACGATGCGGAACGAGCGCTTGCTGGACTTGTGGCGCAGCCATTGCTGGGCCAGCACGGCACCTGGCCAGCCGCAGAGCAGTCCCAGCAGCAGCAAGGTGCGTTCCGACGTGCGCCAGCGTCCCCCTTTTGCGGCGGACTTGTCGATCGCATAGGCGACGAAACAGCTGAGGCTCAGCACGCCATACACGAGGGCGACGAGGGCGGGGAGGTGGAAAAAGAAGGTGGCCAGCAAATACAGCACGACAAAGAACAGGATGGCAAGGTAGGGCATAGGATGTGTAAGCTTGAGCGAAGGGCGTGAGTATCCCACAAGGGGCACGATGCCGCTGCTTAGAATAAACAGCCTTGCGCCGTGTCAATCTGCACGGCGCGGCGGCGGGCGTGGCCCGTCTTCAGCGCTTCGCGGTCGCTGGACAGGGAAATGCCTTCCAGCGCCAGTAAAATTTCCTTGGCGTGCAGGCCGCCCGCAAAGCCCGTCAATTCGCCCGTGGCGCCGATGACCCGGTGGCAGGGGGCGATGATGGAAATGGGATTCTTGCCGTTGGCGGCGCCCACGGCGCGCACGGCGGCGGGACGGCCGATCTGGCGCGCGATCTCGCCATAGCTGCGCGTCTGGCCGTACGGTATCGTCAGCAGCGCCCGCCAGACTTCCTGCTGGAATGGCGTGCCGGCAAAATCGAGCGGCACCTCAAAACGCTGGCGCGTGCCGGCAAAATACTCGCGCAGCTGGCGCGCCGTTTCCTGCAGCACGGCGCAGCCGTCATCGACGCGCATCTCACCCAGGCGCACGCGGTTCGGCTTGTCGTTTTCCCACAGGATGGCGGCCAGCGCCGCCCCGCGCGCCACCAGGGTCAGCTCGCCCACGGGCGAGGGCATTACGCTACAAACGGTTTCCATTGCTGTTCCTTGACCACGCCGCCGCGGCGAACGCCGTACTAGATGAAGAGAGTGAGATAGCGCCAGTTTAGCAGGATGGCGGGGCGCATGGCAGCCGCATGCACATTGCGGGTAGGATAGTGTTTTTTTTACGGAGAACCGGCCTTGACGACGATCCCCACCTATGACGCCATCCGCGCGATTGCCGCGCGGCTGGTGCGGCAGCAGCATCCCACGGCCGTGGCGGCCATCATCGGCGGCTCGTTCGCCACGGGCCGGCAGACGGCCAGTTCCGATATCGACTTGCTGCTGCTGTTCGACCATGTCGATTGCGCCTGGCGCGACACGCTCGTGGCCGAAGGACGCACGGTGGAAGTGTTCGGACACGACCTGGCCACGTTTACGTATTTTTGCAAGGAAATCGATGCGCCCGGCGGCAAGGTGCCGCTGGCAACGATGGTGGTGGAAGGGGAAAACATTCTCCCGGCCGGCGACGCCTATGCCCGGCTGCATTGGCTGGCGCACGCCATCGACCGTGCGGGGCCGCCCGTGCTGGACGTGGAAAACCTGCAGCGGCGCCGCTACGCCATCACCACCGCGCTGGAAGACCTGGTCGACAGCACGCACCCGGGCGAGGCGCTGGCCGTCGCCTGCCAGCTGTACGAAGCGCTGGCCGACCTGCACTTGCGCGCGGCCGGCCAGTGGAGCGGCGGCGGCAAGCACCTGTTCCGCCGCCTGCAGGCATGCGACGCCGCCATCGCCGCCCAGCTGGACGGGGCGATGCGCCTGGCCGCCAGCGACTTGCCCGCCGGCCAGCGCGCGTTCGCAGACGTCACCGCCGCCGTGCTGGCGCCCGTGGGCGGCCCCTTGCTCGATGGCTTTACGCTGCCGGCGCCCGCACATTGGCGCAGCGCGCCGGCGGGCTGACGCGCGGCAGCAGGCTAGCAGGCTTAAAACGCCGTGCGCACGGTCACGCTGATGTTGCGCGGTTCGCCCCAGAAGACGCCGTCGAAGAAGCCCACGTTGCGGTAGTACTTTTTATCGAGCAGGTTGTTGACGTTCAGCTGCACGCTGGCGTGCTTGCCCAGCGCATAGCTGGCCATGGCGTTGACCAGCGCGTAGCCGGCCTGCGGGATGTTGGTGATGTCGCCCGAGGGCGGGCGGCCGTACCACGATTCGCTGTAGGTGGCGCTTTGCGCCGTCATGCTGGCGCCCGCCTTCAGGCCTGCCAGCCGGCCATCGAAACGGTAGCTGGTGGCCAGGCGCAGCAGGTGGCGCGGCTGCGTGGTGGCGGCGCGGCGGCCATCGGCCTCGGCCGCGTGCAGATAGGTGTAGCCGCCGCTCGCTTCCCAGGCGGGCGTGAGCTGGCCGGAGACGTCGAATTCCACGCCCTTGGCCGTCACGCCCGTGCCGTTGGCCACCATGGCCTGGCCGCCGTCGGGCAGCAGGAAGCCGGGCGGCACCGTGCGGTCCAGTTCCGCCAGGTTCTTTTTCTTCGTGTGGAACAGGGCAGCCGACGCGTTCAGCTTGCCTTCATAGAACTCGCCCTTGATGCCCAGTTCCGCATTGTCGCCCGTTTCCGGCGCCAGGAACTTGTTGTTGCGGTCCTTGCTCGTTTGCGGGTTGAACAGCTGCGTGAAGCTGGCGTAGGCCGAATACTGCTTGTTGATGTCGAACACGGCGCCCACATACGGCGTCACTTCATTGCGCGTTTCCGCAAAGTCGCTGTTGTCCGTGTGCACGCCGCGCGTATCGTAGTTGCGCGTGTCCGTGCGGTAGGTGCTGCTGCGCGCGCCGATGATCACGTGCAGCGGGTCGGCCAGGCTCAGGCGCGTGGCCACATAGCCGCCCGCCAGGCGCGTGACGGTTTCCGTGCGCGAACCGTCCGGGTGGAACACGGGGCGGGGGATGTTGCCCGTCCAGCTGCGGTAATCGGGCAGGAAGTTCGGGTAGTTGATTTCCGCTTCGCCGCCCAGCGAACGGGCGCGCTGGTTGCCGCCGTTCCAGCCGGCGATGGCCGTATGCTTGCGCCCCAGCAAGGTGAACGGGCCGCTGGCGTAGACGTCGAAGTTGTCGCCCGTGGTCTTGCCTGCGCCATAGGCGCCCGTCCACAGGAACATGCCTGTGCCCGTTGCCGGGTCGGGATGGCCGCCGCCCGCGTAGGCGACGGTGGTGCGGTTCGTGCTTTCCGTGCGCGCATAGCCGAGGTGCATATTCCAGTTGCCGGGCAGGCGCTGGTCCACCGACGCGAATACCGTGTGCTGCTGGTTGCCCCAAGTGCTCCACGGCGTCGAGAGGCTGGTGTTGCGCGGCAGCTTGGCCAGGCTGCCATCCGCATTCCAGTACGGCACGGCGCCCCAGGTGGCGCCTGTGGGCGTGTTGTCCTGGTAATCGACGCCGGCCGTCAGCAGGGTGCCGGGACGCAAGTCCGCCTCGACGATGACCATGCCGACCGTCTTGCGTTCGTGATACATGTCCAGGTAGGAATCGCGTTCCTGCCACGCCAGGGCCGTGCGCGCGCGCACGCTGCCATCGGCGTTCAGCGGCAGGGACAGGTCGGCCTCGACGCGCTGGTCATCCCAGCGGCCCATGATGAGGCCGGCGCTGGCCTGGAATTCCTTCGTGGGACGCTTGCGTATCATGTTGATGGTGGCAGACGGGTCGCCCTTGCCGCCCATCAAGCCCGTGGCGCCGCGCACGACTTCGATGCGGTCGTACAAAATCGTGTCTTGCAGCGGCGCATTGCCGCCGCGCGCCATGCCGTCGATCTGGATATTGTCGATGCCGAAGCCGCGCGCATAGAACCGCGTGCGCTCCGTGTCGTTCTGGCCTACCTGGATGCCCGTCGTTTGCGCCAGCGCCTGGTCCAGGCGCACGGCGCCCAGGTCGTCGAGCAGCTGGCGCGTGATGACGCTGACCGATTGCGGCGTTTCGCGCAAGGACAGGTCCATGCGCGTGGCGCTGCGCGCTTCGCCGGCCGTGTACGACTGCGTGCCTTCCGTCGCCGCCGTCGACTGGCCCAGGATGGTGATGGCCGGCATGGTCACGGCGCTGTCGCTTGCTGCCGTATCGGCGGCCTGTGCCGGCAGGGCCACGCCGGCGGCAAGGGTCAGCAGGGCGAGTTGCAGCAGATGGGGGAGGGGGCGCAAGGCGGGCTGGCGCGAAGAAGAGGGTACTGTCGTCGATTGCATCGTTTTCCTGGAGTCTTTTCGTTGTGTTTTCCTATCTCGTCTGGCAGGGCGCGCAGTAGCTGGGGGGATGGCATGACGCTGGCCCGGGGTCTGGCTTGGATAGCAGTTCCACCGCAAGGCCCGGCGCGTCGGGCAGTGGAAAAGAAGGGCGCGCGATTCCCGTCACTTTCGTGAATAAGAATCATTATCAATATAAGTGGTATTTGCCAAATAATCAAGCGCGCGCACCAAAAGAGTGCGTGCAGGTCAGGGGCGGCGCATCGCCTGGCCTTCTGCGATAATACAGGCGCTGACCAAATATTTTCCTTATTGAAAGAAATGCATGCGTACATGGATCGCCTGTGCCGGATGGTTGTGTGTCGTGTCGCTGGGCCAGGCCCAGGAACACGCGCCGCCGCCGGCTGTTCCCGCGCCGCTGCAGAGCGCCAGCGCACCGCCCGCCGCCGATGCTGGCGCGCCTGCCACACCCGCGGCGCCCGCGGCACCAGCTTCCGCAGGGGAGGCGTCGCCGCCGCAAACGGTGACGATCACCGGCAGCAGCGACGCCAAGGCGCCGCGCGTGCGCTTCACGGCTTACCGCGACAGTTATCTGACGGCCAGGAAAGTGTGGCAAGTGTCGAGCGGCAGCGTGGTCATGGCCCTGCGCCTGATTCCGGCCAAGCTGAGCGCCACCATCGACGATGTGCGCGTGGCCTTGCAAGGCAATGGCGCCCCCATGCCGATCAAGGTGTCCGACGGCGGCGTGTTTGTCGTGCCCCTCAACGAGGACATCGCCGCGCAGGATGGCACCTTCCTGGTGAACAAGAGCCGGGGCGAGCTGACGGCCAATATCGTCCTCCAGCCGTCGGTGGCGCGCGACGCGTGGAACGTCACGCGCGTGGGGCAGGTCTTGCAGGATGCCCGGCGCGCCGTGCGGGCCATCACGCCATGGTACAAGCGGCCGTTTGCCAGCGACGTGCAATCGCTGGCCTTTTGCGCGTCCGAGCGGGGCAGCGCCCTGCATCTGGTCGATGGCGAGCAGCTGATCGCCACCCTGCCCATGAACGAGCCGGCCGTCAACGACATCAACCAGCCCGTGTTTTGCAAGATTTTCGACGGCGAAGACAAATACCCGGGACACTACCGCGTCGTCCTGCCTGAGCAGGCGACGGTGCTGCTGCTGTAGAAGCTAGTTGGGCTGGCGCTGCACCATTTCCAGCGCGGCCGCCAGGGCCAGGTCCATGGTGGCCTGGTGGAAGATCAGCCATTGCGGCAGCAGCGACAGCGCATGGCGCCCCTGTGCCAGGTCGCCTTCATCGACGGCGGCCCAGGCATGGTGCAAGCCGCTGAGCACGCGCGCGTGCTGTTCGCGGTGGTTGGCCAGCGAGGGAAAACCGATTTCCTCCATCAAATCCTCTTCCTCGCGGAAATCGCGTTCGACGGCCGCAATCAGTTCGCGGAACGCCACGCTGAAGTGCTGGTCGCTCAACTGCCCCAGCCGCGCCAGCTCCTGAAACAGCGCCTCATGCGCCTCGTCGATGGCGGGAACGCCCAGCGCCATCTCATCCTTCCAATGCGATTTACCCATGCCGATGCTCCCGGTTAAGTCCGTCACGGTGCGAAGCGGACTGTTCCAGTGTGGGCGCAGCGAAGGTGGAAATCCATGATCTGGATCAAAAGTACGGCGAAGGGGGGACGGAAGGCAACGCGAAAAAAGCAAAGAAGATAAGGGAACAAATCCCCACCCGCTACAAAGCGGTGTTCATCGATGCGACGTGTTACCGAGCGCCGCTGAAAAACGCCGCTGGCAAGGCGCCGTGCCGAAGGCAGTACGAATGTACGACGAGGCACGGCAACGCCGCCAGCGGTGTTTTCTCAGCCGCGCGTCTTATTGCTTGGGCCAGTGGGCCCACATGCCCTGCGCATCGACATTCGGTACTTGCAACTGCTGCACGGCCGACGTCAGCATCGCATCGCGCAGCACGAGGGGCGCAAGCATCAAGGCCGACAGGGCAAGGCACAGCAGCACTTTGAGCGTCAACATGGTCGTCTCCCGGTGTCCCGGCGGCGGCGCGGGGATGCGGCGCCTGCCGGTCACTTACTTATGTACTACCATGCTTGCAGTTTAGTTCATCTGATTGAAACTTCAACTAGTTGCTGTGATGCACTGCACCAGCCGGTGGCCGTGGCCGCGCCTATTTTGCCTTGCGGCTGCGGCGCGGCTTGCCCGCGGCGGGCAGGAAGGAATCGAACCACACTTGCGTCACGCCGGTATTCTTTGCCGCTTCGCGCTTGACGGCGGCCGTGGCGTGGCCGCGCGCCGTGTTGGCGATGCGGTTGGCGGCGCTCAGGTACATGCTCATCCAGGGGTTTTTCATGGGGGGCCTCGCAGACGGTGGGTGGGGCGGCGGGCAGGTTGCCGTGCCGCCATGCCCCCACTCTAGTCCGATGGCTGGCCCCGACCGTGCGCCTGCCCACATAGCGGGGCAGTGCAGCGGACAGGGCTGATGTGCCTCAATACACGTCGCGGCGGTAGCGTCCGGCTGCCAGCAGGGCGTCGAGTCCTTCCTGGCCCAGCACTTCTTGCAGCACAGCATCGATTCCTGCGGCCATGCCTTGCAGGCTGCCGCACACGTAGACGATGGCGCCCTGCGCCAGCCAGTCGCGCAAATCGCCGGCCTGGTCGCGCAGGCGGTCCTGCACGTATCGCTGTGTTCCGCCATCGCGCGAAAAGACGCGGTCCAGGCGCGCCAGGTGGCCATCGGCCAGCCAGGCGTCCAGCTCGGCGCCGCAGATGCTGTCCACGGCATGCTGGCGCTCGCCGAACAGCAGCCAGTTGCGCGCCAGTCCCGCCCGCTGGCGTGCGCGCAGGTGCGCGCGCAGGCCCGCCAGGCCGGAACCGTTGCCGATATAAATGCAGGGCACGTCGACCAGGGCAGGCGCGAAGGCGGGATTGGCTTGCAGGCGCAGGCGGATGGGGCTGTCCAGCGGGGCGAAGCGCGTGAGCCAGCCCGAACAGATGCCATAGCCCAGGTTTTCGCCGCCCGCATGGCGTTCCTGGCGCACCAGCAACTGCAATTCGCCATCCGATGGCAGCGAAGCGAGCGAGTAGCTGCGCGGCGCATGCTGTGCGCCATGCGCGTCGCCATCGCTGCCGTCCGCGTTGCACGCGATGATTTCCGCCAGCGCGCCCGCTTCCCAGTCCGTCCCGGCCGGGCCCGTCAATGTGATTTCATGCAATTCTCCGCCCAGGCTGCCCGGGTTGAGCAGCACGCGGCGCGCCAGGCGCCACTCGGCATACGAGGCTTGTTCCTGCACGCCGATGGCGTCGATGGCGCTGCCGCTGCAGCGGGCCAGCGCCTTGGACCAGTCGGCCAGGGCGGCGGGGTCGTGCTTGTCCACCTCGATCAGGGGGAACAGGGGCGTGGCGCCCAGCGCGCGCAGCTGCCGTTCCAGCGCATGGCCGAAGCCGCAGAACGCGCTGTAATGGCGGTCGCCCAGGGCCAGCATGCCCACTTCCAGGCCTGCCAGCGGCGTGCCGGAGGTCGCTTGCAGCAGGCGCGCGAAGCGGCGCGTGCCGTCCGGCGCCTCGCCTTCGCCAAAGGTGCTGGCGACGATCAGCGCCCGTTCGTACTGGCGCAATTGCGCGGGATCGAAGCGGTCCAGCGACTGCACGTCGACGGCCACGCCTGCCTGTTGCAGGGCGCGCGCACTTTCCAGCGCCAGGCGCTCGGCCTGGCCCGACTGGCTGGCGTAGGCCACCAGGGTGGGCAAGCCCGTGTTCGCCTGGCCCGGCGCGCCGGCGCCCAGCATGGCGCGCTGCGCCTGCACGGCCCGCTTTGCCTTGCGGCGGCCCAGGTACAGCATCCAGCCCGTGATGGCGAACAGGGGCAGGCCCAGGCTGGCCAGGGTGACGATGATGCGCCCCGGCAAGCCGAAATACGTGCCCATGTGCAGCGGATAAATGATGTTGACGAGGCGGGAACCCAGGCCCTGCTGGCTGTACGGCTCGTTTTCCGTGACCGCGCCGTCGGCCGGTGCAATCGACAGGCGGCTGCGCGCCCGCTCGTGCGGTGCGTCGCTGGCCAGCCACGTGAATTGCACGGCTTCGCCGGGGCGCGTCGGCAGGCGCACGCTGGCCAGGGTCCAGCCGGCCGCGTGCTGCTGGAAGCTGGTCCAGGCCAGGCCGATGTCGACGGCCGGCGCTTCCTGCTTCTGCCTGGCCGGTCCCTTCTTGCCCGGGGCCTGCGCCACGCGCGGGGGCTTGCCGGCCCAGGCGTCGATATTGTCGCGCACCACGTCATAGCTCCAGTAGATGCCCGTCAAGGTCAGCGCCACGTAGACCACCAGGCACCAGGTGCCGGCCACGGCGTGCAGATTCCACAAAAAGGAGCGGCCCTTCAGCGCGGGATCGAAGGTCAGCCAGGTGCGCCAGTCCAG
Source organism: Janthinobacterium violaceinigrum (assembly GCF_009208555.1). GTDB lineage: Bacteria > Pseudomonadota > Gammaproteobacteria > Burkholderiales > Burkholderiaceae_D > Janthinobacterium > Janthinobacterium violaceinigrum. Next base: position 13,990 of record NZ_WFLI01000014.1, read on the forward strand.
CGGACGGCGGGGCCAGCGCAGATACAGGCCCGACAGCGCCAGGCCCAGCAGGCACAGGGCCAGCGCGCCCGCCACTTGACGGCCCGGGTCGCGGGGCAGCAGCAGCCAGCGGTGCAGCGATTCCGTCCATTCGAAAAATTCCGCGCCCGCCAGCGCGGGCTGGGTGGCGCCCGTGTACGGGTGCACATAGACCGATTCGCCGCGCCGCTGGCCGTTTTTCGGCGCGAAGAACAGGCGCGGTGCGGCCCCCGCCTGCGCATACATGGTGATGGAGGCTACGCGCTGGCCGTGTTCAGCGGCGGCAATGTTGCTCAGCTGGCCAGGCGTCAGCGGCGCGCGGCTTTCCACGGCCACATGGCGCACGCCGGGATTCATCACATCGAGCAATTCATCCTTGAACGCCAGGGTGGCGCCGCTCAGGCCGATGATCACCAGCACCGTGCCGGCCGTGATGCCGATGAACCAGTGCAATTGAAACCAGACCTGCTTCCAGCTCCAGTGCCAGCGCCGTTGCGGCGGGGCGGCGGCAGGCTGGCGCTGCTGGATGGTATCCGGCGTTTCGTCGGCGCTGGCCCGCGGCAGGGGCAAGGAAGGGGAGGTCGTCATGAATCGGCTTTCGATAGCGCCGCCATGCAGGGCGTCAGGCATGGCAGGTAGATAGGAGGCTGGTATAGTATCGCAAACGAGAATCATTCGCAAATGATGGCGTCAGCTTTTTGTGGTGAAAAATTGCCACGAAACGTCAAAATGATGACATTGATAATTTACATCGCCGTCAAATTATGTGAAAATGAAAATCATTCTCATTCGTGATCATGCGTTTTCGATACCGGCTGACCCACTTGGCAGGCAAGTTTGGCAGCCCCTTTGCTTGTTTGCCCGTGTCCACCATTTCTCCCTCCCTCGATATCTTTAGCGACCTGTATTCCAGCCACCATGGCTGGCTGGTCAACAGCCTGTGGCGCAAGCTGGGCTGCCGCGACGGTGCGGCGGACCTGGCGCAAGACACTTTCGTGCGCATGCTGGCCACGCAATCGGCCGACAGCCTGCGCGAGCCGCGCGCCTACCTGAGCACGGTCGCCAATGGCTTGCTGGTCAACCACTGGCGCCGCCTGACCCTGGAGCGCACCTTCCTGGCAGCCCTGGCCAGCCGTCCCGAAATGACGGCGCCATCGCCCGAAGAGCGGGCACTCGTGGTCGAAACCCTGTGCCGCATCGACGCCATGCTCGATACCCTGTCGCCGCGCGCGCGCCAGGCCTTCCTGCTGGCGCAGCTCGACGGCCTGACGTATGCGCAGATCGCCGTCCAGCTGGACGTCTCCGAACGCATGGTGAAGAAATACATGGTGCAAGCCATGCTGCAATGCATGCTGTGCATGGACGATGCCGCCTGATCCAGGCTCTGGCATGCCGCCAGCCGACTACGCCATCCTGCAGGAAGCGGCAGAATGGTTTGCCGTGCTGCGCGCCGACGATGCCGGTCCTGCCGACCAGCAAGCCTGGGAGCGCTGGCATGCCAGCTCGTCCGCCCACCGCGCCGCCTGGCGCAGGGTGGAAGCCGTCAGCGCCGAATTTCGCCAGGTGCCGGCGCAACCGGCGCGCGAGGCGCTTGACGCTGCCGGTTCCCGCGAGGCGCAAGCGCGCCGCCGCGCCGTCGTCAAGGGTTTGCTGGCGCTGTGCCTGACCACTGGCACGGGGGGCGCCGTGCTGCTGCGGCGCGATACGCGCAGCTGGGTCGCCAGCCTGAATGCGGGCGAAAAAACGGCGGTGGGCGCCATCCGCCAGCTGGCGCTGGCCGACGGCTCGCAGCTGTGGCTGAACACGGCCACCGCCCTCGACCTCGATTACAGCCCCGGCCTGCGCCGCATCGCGCTGCATGGCGGGGAAATCTATCTCGCCACGGCCCGCGACAGCCAGCAGCCGGCGCGGCCGCTGGTGGTCGACACGGTCCACGGCCGCCTGCGCGCGCTGGGCACGCGTTTCAGCGTGCAGCCGCAGGACGGCGCCACCCTGCTGGCCGTCTACGAGGGCAGCGTCGAGGTGGCGCCCCGCGATGGCGGCGCGCCGCGCATCGTGCCGGCCGGCCGGCAAGTGCGCTTTGGCGACGGCTTCATCGGTGAGCCCTTCGCCGCCGACCCGAACGGGGCCGCCTGGATCGAATACCGCTTGCAGCCCGAGCAGATGCGGCTCGATGATTTCCTTGCGCAACTGTCGCGCTACCGGCGCGGCCACCTGGGCTGCGCGCCCGAAGTGGCGCACTTGCGCCTGGTGGGCAGCTACCCGCTGGCCGATACGGACCGCATCCTGGCGGCGCTGGAAGCGACCTTGCCCGTGAAAATCAATCGCCTGCATGACTGGTGGGTCACGGTGGAAGCCCAGCCGCCGCAGTCAAAACAGTAAATAAGAATATTTCTCAAAAAGTGGTTCCCTTTTTGAAAAGTTGTTTGGCAAGGTAGAAGTAGCCTGCTCAACAAGACAATAAAGGAAATCCGTGCCGCTGTTCCCGTCCCGCCTGCCGTTTGCCCGCCGCCTGCTGCCGTTGTCCCTGGCCGCAGCGCTGCTGGCCATGCCTGCCATGTATGCGATGGCAGCGGCGGCCGGGGATGCGCCGCGCAGCTTCCGCATCGCCGCCGCGCCGCTGGGCCAGGCCCTGCGCCAGTTCGCCGGGCAGGCGGGGATCTTGCTGTCGGCCGAAGGCAGCTTGACGCAGGGCAAACGCAGCGGCGGCTTGAACGGGACCTTGTCGATTCCCCAGGGCTTGCAGCAATTGCTGGCGGGGACGGGTCTCGTGGCCGTGCAATTGCCGGACGGAAGTTATATCGTGCGTCTGGCGCCGCCGCCCGTGCGCGCCGACCTCGATGGCGTGGGCGCGGGCTTGCAGGTGCTGGCGCCCGTCACCGTGCAGGGCAGCGGCGACGATGGCTACCGCCGCCTCGGCTCGTCCGCTGCCAGCCGCAACGACACGGCCCTGCATGACACGCCGCAGGCCGTCAGCGTGGTAAGCCGCGAATTGATACGCGACCAGGACATGCGCACCTTGGCCGACGCCATGCGCTACATGCCCGGCGTGGGCACGGCCGCAGGCGAGGGCAACCGCGATACGGCCGTGATGCGCGGCAACAGCTCGACCTCGGATTTTTACCTGGACGGCATGCGCGACGACGTGCAGTACTACCGCGATTTCTACAATATCGAAGCGGTCGAGGCCATCAAGGGACCGAACGCCCTGGTCTTCGGCCATGGCGGCGGCGGTGGCGTGATCAACCGGACCACCAAGCAGCCGCAGTGGGTCGATGGGGGCGAAGCAACGCTGAGCCTGGGCGTCTGGCGCAACGGGCGCGCCGCCATCGATCTGCAACAGGTCGTGGGCAGCGACGTGGCCGTGCGGATCAACGCCATGGCGGAAAACAGCGGCTCTTTTCGCCAGGGCGTCAAAGTGCGCCGCAGCGCCGTCAATCCCGTCGTGGCCTGGCGCCTGTCGCCGCGCACCTCGGTGCAAGCCAGCTATGAACATTTCCGCGACGACCGCGTGACGGACCGGGGCCTGCCTTCGTACCGGGGCCGGCCGTTCGACACGGATCCGTCGACGTTTTTCGGCATCGCCGGCAGCAGCCCGTCGTGGGCCTACATCGACGCGCTGGGCGTGAGCGTCGAACATGCGTTCGCCGGCGGCGCGGTCTTGCGCAACCGCACGCGCCTGGCCGATTACGACAAGCTGTACCAGAATGCCTTTCCCGGCCCCGTCAGCGCGGATGGCGCCAGCGTGACGGTGCTGGCGTACAACAGCGCCACCCGGCGGCGCAACCTGTTCAACCAGACGGACGTGGAGTGGACGGTGACGGCCGGGGTCGTGCAGCACCGCCTGACGGCAGGCGGGGAACTGGGCCGACAGACGACGGACAATCTGCGCAACACCGGTTATTTCACGACCCTGGGCGAGGGCGTCACGCACATCAGCCTGCCCACATCGCAGCCCGTGACGGACTTGCCCGTGACCTTCCACCCCAGCGCCACGGATGCCGACAACCATGGCGTGGCCGACACGGCCGCCCTGTACCTGCAGGATCAGGTCCGCTTCAGCCCGCGCTGGCAGGCGATTGCCGGCCTGCGCTACGAGCGCTTTGCCGTCGATTTCCTCAACCGCCGCAATGGCGCGCGCATTGCCCGCACGGATGCGCCGTGGTCGCCGCGCGCGGCCCTGATCTATCAGCCCGTGCCGGCCCTGTCGCTGTATGCGAGCGTCAGCCAGTCGTTCCTGCCGCGCGCGGGAGAGCAACTGGCGTCATTGACGCCCAGCAATGCCGTGTTCGAACCTGAGCGTTTTCGCAACGTGGAAGCGGGCGTGAAATGGGACGCCACGGCGGACCTGTCGGCCAGCGCGGCCCTGTACCGTTTGGCGCGCAGCAAGGTTGCCGTCACCGATCCGAACGACGCCACGCGGGCCGTGCTGGTCGATGGCCAGCGCAGCGAGGGGCTGGAACTGGAAGTCAAGGGCAAGGTCCAACCTGGGTGGAGCATCGCGGGCGGCTATGCGTGGCAGCGGGCCGTGCTGACGGCCACGCAATCTGCCTCGGCACTGGAAGGCGCCACGGTGGCACATGTGCCCCGGCACAGCCTGTCGCTGTGGAACCGCTACGATTTTTCGCCCGCCTGGGGCGCGGCGCTGGGCATCATTGCCCGCAGCGCCGTGTATGCGTCCGTGTCGAATACGGTGGCGCTGCCGGGATTTGCCCGCGCCGATGGCGCGCTCTACTTCAAGCCCCAGGAAAAATTTCAGCTGCAGCTGAACGTGGAAAACCTGTTCAACAGAAAATATTTTGCCTCCGCCCACAGCAACGACAACATCGCGCCCGGCTCGCCCCGGGCGTTGCGCATGACGGCGCTGTGGCGGTTCTAGTTTTGTCGTACCCAAGCAATCAACGAGCCAGCCAGGCGCCACGGCGCAGTAGCCAGCCATAATTTAATCCATCCGATAGAGTGAAAGATAGCGATGACATTGAAAGACCAAGCGGGCGCCGCCAAGCCGGCCGCCATCATCCGCAGCCGCAAGCACCAGACCGCCGCCGCGCCCCGCATGCACGGCACGGCCCTGGCCGCGTTCGCCACCCTGGCCATGCCGCTGGCGCTGCACGCGCAAACGGTGGACAAGCCGCAGCAGTTGCAAGAAGTCAAGGTCGTGGGCACGGCTGACCGCCTGATCCAGGCGCCCGTCAAATCGGCCAACGACAAGCTGACGGCGCCGCTGCTGGACACGCCGAAATCCGTGACGGTGATTCCCGCCGAAATCATTTCGCAAACGGGCGCCGTCTCGCTGACGGATGCGCTGCGCACCGTGCCGGGCATCACCATCGGCGCCGGCGAAGGGGGCAATCCCGTGGGCGACAATCTGTTCATCCGCGGCTACAACGCGCAAACGGATACGTATATCGACGGCATCCGCGACACGGGTTCCCAATCGCGTGAAATCTTTGCGCTGGAACAAATCGAAGTCGTCAAGGGCCCGAACTCGGCCTACGGCGGACGCTCGTCCGCAGGCGGCGGCGTCAACCTGATCAGCAAGACGCCGAAGGCGGAAGATTTCACCAACGCCACCGTGGGCCTGGGCAGCGCCAAGTACCGCCGCGCCACGGCCGACGTCAACCGCGTCATCAGCGACGACGTGGCCGTGCGCCTGAACGTGATGGCGCACGACGCCCACGTGGCCGGCCGCGATTACATCAATGGCGACCGCTGGGGCATCGCGCCATCGATCACCTTCGGCCTGAAGTCGGCCACGCAAGCCACCCTCAGCTACTACCACATGCAGTCGAGCGAGTTGCCCGATACCGGCTTGCCGTTCAACAACCCGTTCTCTTCCGGCGCCAATGTGTCGAAAAACGGCAACGGCACGCCCGTCAACGTGCCGCGCGAAACCTTCTATGGCCTGGTCAACCGCGACTTCCGCGACACGCAGAGCGATATCGGCACCATCGACGTGCGCCACGATTTCGGCAATAAATTGATTTTGCGCAACGTGACCCGTTACGGCAAAACCAGCAACGACTACGTGTGGACCCAGCCCGACGATTCCAAGGGTAATACCATGCTGTACGGCACCGTCTGGCGCCGCGCCAACACGCGCACGACCGATACGGATGCACTGGCCAATGCGACCAGCCTGGGCGGCGAATTCCTGGCCGGCGGCGTGAAGCACACCTACACCGTGGGCCTGGAAATCAGCCGCGAGGAAACGGACCGCAGCTCTTATCTGTTCAGCCCGGGGACCAACAACCCGCTGGAAAAAGTCGGCACCAATTGCCCGACCTACGGCGCGGCCACCCTGTACAACTGCGCACCGTTGCTCAACCCGAACGCCAACGACCCATGGGTCTACACGCGCACGGTGTCGCCGGCCCGCACGAACATCGTCACCAACACCCGTTCCGTGTACGGTTTCGACACCATCGAGTTCACGCCGCAATGGCTGCTCAACGTGGGCATCCGCTGGGATGACTACAAGAGTTCGCTGAACACGCCGCAATACACGCTCGACGGCAAGACCACCGCCGCCACCAGCGCCAATGTGCACGCCACGTTCGCCAGCTACCAGGCGGGCCTCGTCTACAAGCCATCGACCAACAGCAGCGTATATGTGTCGTACGGCACCTCGTCCACGCCACCGGGCAATGACGGCGGCGACGGCATCGACGGCTTGACGGTCGCCATCCAGAACCTGAAGCCGCAAGAAAGCAAGAGCTTCGAGCTGGGCACGAAATGGGAAGTGCTGCCGGGTGGCCGCCTGTCCGTGAGCGGCGCCTATTTCCAGAGCGACATGAGCAATGCGCGCGTGACGGCACCGGACGGCAGCACGCAAAACGTGGGCGACAAGCAAGTCAAGGGTATCGAGCTGGGCTTGAGCGGCAATATCACCAAGGAATGGTCGGTGTTTGGCGGCTACACGCACCTGAACGCCATCGTGGAAAACAATGGCTACACCAATACGGGCACGACGGCTGTGCCCGTGTATGCGCCATCGCCGTACAACGGAAACCAGTTCCCCACCACGCCGAAAAACAGCGCCTCGCTGTGGACGTCCTACCTGGTCACGCCTGCCATCACGGTGGGCGGCGGCGTGAACTACGTCGATAAGGTCTATGCCAACGTGGCCAACAACAAATACGCGCCGGCCTACACGCGTTTCGACGCCATGGCCAGCTACGTGGTCAGCCGCAACGTGACCCTGCAGCTGAATATCCAGAACCTGACGAACAAGCTGTATTTCGACAAGGTTTCCTCGCCGCATTACGCTGGCGTGGCTCCTGGCCGTTCCGCAACCCTGACGGCCAACATGAAGTTCTGATGTTCGCCCGTTTGAGCTAGCGCAAGGCGCCGTCCCGGCAGAGTGGGGCGGCGCCTTTTTTCATTTTCCGGTTCCCTTTTTGCGGTTTCGCTTGGCAAGGTAGGAAGAGCTGAACGCACAAGCGGAGAATCCCATGCAAGACATTCCATACCAGGGCGATGGCCGCGTTTTCGACAGCCTGCGCGCCGTGCGCCTGCGCCCGACCAGCGCGCGCATCTGCATCTTGCAGGTGCTGACCGGCACGCAGCGGCAAGCGATGAATGCGGAAAGCATTTATCAGCAACTGCTGCACATCGGCATTGCCGTCAGCCTGGGCACGATATACCGCGTGCTCAAGGAAATGGAGCAGGCGGGCTTGCTGCTGCGCGAGCGCGAAGCGAGTGCCAGCGGCAACAAGGCGCGCTATCTGATCAAGCCCGAGCGGGTGGCGGCGGACAGCTGCTACCTCGTGTGCCGCGTATGCGAACGCAGCGTGCTGGTGCAGGATGCGCCGCTGGTGGAGCAGCTGCGCCAGGCGGCGGCCGTGCACGGCATGGAAATCGGCGCCAACGTGCTGTCCGTGCAGATGCGCTGCAGCCAGTGCGCCGAGGACGCGCAGGCAGGGCGGGGCAGGGCGCTGCGGGCCGGCTGACGGCCCGGCTTTTGATGCGGCGCAACAAGGGGCGCCGGCCCATCCGCCTCCTCGCCGGGCGGATTAGGCGCTACAATAGGGAATCTCTTTATTCTCCCTGACTCGTCTTCTGCTGCCATGACCACTTCCACACCGAATCTCGTCGTCACCCCATCCGCCCACCCCCTGTCCGACGCCGAGCGCGCCGCGCGCATGGTCAATCCCGCTTTCGGCCGCATCTTCACCGACCACATGGTGGTGATTCCTTACCGCGACGGCAAGTGGCAGCAGGGCGAACTGAAAGCCTACGGCCCGCTGATGCTGGACCCGTCCGCCTCGTCCCTGCACTACGGCCAGGCCATCTTCGAAGGCTATAAAGCGTTTGCCCAGCCCGATGGCAGCATCAAGACGTTCCGTCCAGAACAGAACGCGGAACGCTTCAACCGCAGCGCCGCGCGCCTGGCCATGCCGGCCATCCCTGTCGAGCTGTTCCTGGAAGCGGGCGATGCGCTCATTTCGCAAGACCGCAACTGGGTGCCGAAGAACACGGGCGAGAGCCTGTACATGCGTCCGCTGATGATCGCCACCGATCCTTACCTGGGCGTGCGTCCTTCGGAAGAATACCTGTTCGTGCTGTTCGCCTCGCCGGCCGGCGCCTACTTCCCGAAAGGCGTGAAACCCGTCACCGTGTGGATCAGCGAAGATTTTGTGCGCGCCGCACCGGGCGGCACGGGCGAAGCCAAGTGCGCGGGCAACTACGCGGCCAGCCTGATGGCCCAGTCGCAAGCGCAAGAGAAGGGCTGCGACCAGGTCGTGTGGCTGGACGCCGTGCACCGCGAGTTCATCGAGGAAATGGGCGGCATGAATCTGTTCTTCGTGTACAAGGATGGCGACAAGGTCACCGTCGTGACGCCGGAATTGACGGGCACCCTGCTGCCAGGCATCACCCGCCGCAGCCTGCTGGAAATGGCGAAAGACCTGGGCTATGCGACGGAAGAGCGTAAATTGTCCGTCCAGCAATGGCGCGACGATATCGCCTCGGGCCGCATGACCGAAGTGTTCGCCTGCGGCACGGCCGCCGTCATCACGCCCGTGGGCGTGGCCAAGGCCAATGGCTTTGAAATGACCATCAACAACAATGAAAACGGCGCCGTCACCCTGGCCCTGCGCGAAGCACTGCTGGGCTTGCAGCATGGCACGGCACCGGACACGCACGGCTGGATGCACACCGTTTGCTAATTTGATGGTGTAATTTCCATACCGCGCCGGCACCCAGTTGCCGGCGTTTTTATATCTTGAAGGAAACTCGATGAAAATCCGCTCCGTCTTGCCCGCGCTGGCCGCCGTGTTCCTCAGCCTGTCTGCCGGCGCCGTCCACGCGGCCGACGCCACGTGCGCCATTCCCCGCAATGTCAGCTACTACGATTACGACGTCAAGCCGTCGGACGAGAAAAACACGTGCTACAAGCAAAGCACGAACGTGCCCACCGACTACTTCATGCTGGCGCTGTCGTGGTCGCCCGGCTTTTGCGACAGCCAGCGCCGCCGTGGCGAAGTATCGAAGAAAGCCGCCTTCCAGTGCGCCGAGAGCAACCACTTCGGCTGGATCGTGCATGGCTTGTGGGCGCAATCGGACAATCCGGCCACCTGCGAAGATATTTCCGTCACGCCCCCGCGCAAGACGGAACTGCATCCGCGCTATTGCAAGGGCAATCTGCCGAAGCTGGCGCCAGCTGAGATCCTGCCCTACATGTGCATGCAGCCGGGCGAAGCCTTGCTGCAGGGCGAGTGGGAAAAACATGGCGCCTGCGATTTCGATTCGGCCAAGCAGTATTTCGAGAAAGAGCGCGAACTGTTCCAGGCCTTGAAGTTGCCGGACACCACCATGCCGAAAAACGAGCTGTTCCAGTGGATGAAGCAGCATAACCCGCAGCTGAAAGGCCGCTGGCTCGGCTATGAAAAGCACTCGGGCGAACTGCGCATCTGCTACTCGAAAGATTTCAAGGTTATCGATTGCAAGAAATAAAACTCGCGTAATCATCCGATAACAGGCAGCCCGGCCCGCAGCGGGGCTGTCCGGCAGACTCCGTTTATCCATGCTAGTGTCTTGCTTGCGGCCACATTATTGGCCGCTAACAAGAAGGTGCCCGGCGTAGGCGTGGCTGGCGGCGCGGCATGGAATTCGTATCGGATCAATGATGTTCAAGCAAAACAGGGCGCAGCCCTTCCTCGTGGGCGAGGACGGCTTGCCGCCCGGCGCCCGTTTATGGGCCATGCTGGCGCTGGCCATCGGCGTGGGCATGGCCTCGCTCGATACGGCGATTGCCAACACGGCCTTGCCGGCCATCGCCAGCGAGCTGCATACGACGCCGGCCGCTTCCGTCTGGATCGTGAATGTGTACCAGCTGGCCATGGTGGCGACCCTGCTGCCGTTTTCCGCGCTGGGGGAAATCACGGGCTACCGGCGCGTGTTTATCTCGGGTATGTTCCTCTTTACCCTGGCTTCGCTCGCCTGTGCGCTGGCCTGGTCCTTGCCGTCCTTGGTGGTGGCAAGGCTCTTTCAAGGCGTGGGTGCGAGCGCCATGATGAGCGTCAATACGGCGCTGCTGCGCGCGTTGTACCCCAAACACTTGCTGGGACGCGCGTTCGGCAACAATGCGCTGGTGGTGGCCGTCGCGTTTGCCATCGGGCCCACGGCCGCCTCCCTGATCCTGGCGACGGCGTCGTGGCCGTGGCTGTTCGCCATCAATGTGCCGCTGGGCTTGCTCGGCCTCTTCCTGGCCAGCCGCATGCTGCCGGCGACGAAACTGTCCGGCCACACCCTCGATGCGCGCACGGCGCTGTACAACGTGGGCGCCTTCGGCCTGCTGATTTTGTTGTTCGGCGACGCCGCCCATCACGCGTCGATGTCCACCTTGCTGCCGGAACTGGTGGCCGTGGTGGTGTTCTTTGTCCTGCTGCTGCGCCGCCAGGCGGGCCACGCGGCGCCCATGCTGCCCATCGACCTGTTCCGCCGTCCCCTGTTCCTGCTGTCGTCGCTGACGGCCATCTGCACGTTTGCCGCGCAGGGCCTGGCCTTCGTCTCGCTGCCGTTTTATTTTGAAGTGACACTGGGCCGTTCGCCCGTGGAGACGGGATTCTTGATGACGCCGTGGGCCGTGCTGGTGGCCGTGATGGCGCCCGTGGCCGGACGCCTGAGTGACCGTTATTCTCCCGGTGTGCTGGGCGGCATCGGCCTGGCGGCGCTGGCCGGCGGCTTGCTGACCCTGGTCTGGATACCGGCCCACCCCAGCGCTTTCGATATCGGCTGGCGCATGGCCCTGTGCGGCATCGGTTTCGGCTTTTTCCAGGCGCCCAATCTGAAAGCCATCATGGGCAGCGCGCCGCCCGAGCGGGCAGGCGGGGCCAGCGGCGTGGTGGCCACGTCGCGCCTGATCGGGCAAGCCACGGGCGCGGCGCTGGTCGCCTATTGCTTCACGGTTTCCGCCAGCCGGGGCACGACGTATGCGCTGTGCCTGGCGGCCGGGTTTGCCGCCGTGGCCAGCATCGCCAGCTTTTCGCGCCTGGTGGTGGCGCAGCCGGCGTGGCTGTCGGGCAAGCGCGACTGACTGGCAGGGATCAGACGTCGATGGCCTTGTCCGACTGCATGCGCTTGCGCAGTTCGAACTTCTGGATCTTGCCCGTCGACGTGCGGGGCAGGGGGCCGAAGTAGATCGCTTTCGGCACCTTGAAGCCCGCCAGATTGTTCTTGCAAAAGGCGATCAATTCCGCTTCCGTCACGGTGCCGCCCTCGCGCAGTTCGACGAACGCGCACGGCGTCTCGCCCCATTTCTCGTCCGGCTGGGCAATGACGGCGGCGGCCAGCACTTGCGGGTGGTGGTACAGCGCATCTTCCACTTCCACGCTGGAAATGTTTTCGCCGCCCGAGATAATGATGTCCTTGCTGCGGTCCTTCAGTTTGATATAGCCGTCCGGATACATCACACCGAGGTCGCCCGTGTGGAACCAGCCGCCCGCAAACGCTTCCTGCGTCGCCTTTTCATTCTTTAGGTAACCCTTCATGCAGATGTTGCCACGGAACATGATCTCGCCGATCTGTTCGCCGTCGGCCGCCACGGGCTGCATGGTTTCCGGGTCCAGCACGGCCACGGCGCTTTGCAGGTGGTAGCGCACGCCCTGGCGCGACTTCAAGACGGCCCGTTCTTCCTGCGACAGGGCCGCCCATTCATCCTGCTCGGCGCAGATGGCGGCCGGGCCGTACACTTCCGTCAAGCCATACGAGTGGATCAAGTCAAAGCCCATCGCTTCGATCTTCGCCACCATGGCCGCCGGCGGCGGCGCACCGGCCACCATGCCGCGCACGGTCCAGTTGATTCCTTCGCGCCAGCTGGCGGGCGCGTTGGCCAGGGCCGCGTGCACGATGGGCGCCGCGCAATAGTGGGTGATGCGCAATTCGCGCATCAGGTCGAACACGAGTTTCGGCTCGAATTTGCGCAGGCATACGTTCACGCCCGCGCGGGCGGCCACCGTCCACGGGAAGCACCAGCCGTTGCAGTGGAACATGGGCAAGGTCCACAGGTAGACGGCATGCTTGGGCATGTCCCATTCCAGGATGTTCGACAGGGCGTTCAGGGCCGCGCCCCGGTGGTGGTAGACCACGCCTTTCGGGTCGCCCGTGGTGCCGGACGTGTAGTTGAGGGCGATGGCGTCCCATTCATCGGCGGGCGGCTGCCAGTCGTATTCGGGGTCGCCGCTGGCCAGCAAGGCTTCATAGTCGAGGTCGGAAAAAGCGTCCACTTCGGGGCCCAGCACGTCATTGACCTGGATCACGCGCAAGCCGGGAATCTGCGCCGCCATCTGGCGCGCCAGCTCGGCAAACTCGGTATCGGCCAGCAAGACTTTCGCCTGGCCATGGCGCAGCATGAAGGTCAGCGAAGCCAGGTCGAGGCGGATGTTCAGGGCATTGAGGACGGCGCCCGCCATGGGCACGCCAAAGCTCGCTTCCACCATGGCAGGCGTGTTCGGCAGCATCACGGCCACCGTGTCGCCCGTGCCCACGCCCAGCTTGACGAGGCCGGATGCCAGGCGGCGCGTGCGCGCATACGTTTCGCGCCACGTTTGGCGCACGCTGCCATGTGCAATTGCCAGGCGATTGCCATATACTGCGGCTGCCCTGGCGATATAGTCGAGCGGGGTGAGGGCGGCGTAGTTGGCGCTGTTTTTGCCGAGGCCGGTGTTGAAATCAGGTGTCATGTTTGTCTCCTGGTAAATAATCCTAGTACTGCAATTCTGCAGCTCCCTGTTTCGGGATTGATAGGGGCCAGCATAGCACCGGCGCTTGAAAATCACTGTCATCTTAGTGACAGGTTTGAAGGATGGAATGGATAGCAACGATAGTGTAGACCGTGTGGTGCCCGAACTCGACAGCCACGACTGGTTCGCGGCCCTCGATGTCCGGCATCAGGCTCTGTTGCGTGCCGACAGCACGGTTCGGCATTACGAGGCGGGCGCCTTCATCACGCGACGCGGCGAACCGTCGGCGCACTGGATAGGCGTGCACACGGGCTTGATCAAGCTGGCCGTCTACAACGCCGATGGGCGCGGCGCCACCTTTTCCGGCGTGCCGGCGGGCGGCTGGTGCGGCGAGGGCAGCGTGCTCAAGCGTGAACTGCGCCGCTACGACGTGGTGGCCGTGCGCGCATCGACCATCATCCTCGTGCCCGTGGACCTGTTTCATCTGCTGCTGGCCGAAAGCCTGTCCTTCAATGCCTTCGTGATCCGCCAGCTGAACGAACGCATGGGGCAATTCATCGCCACCATCCAGAACCAGCGCCTGCTGGCCGTCGATGCGCAAGTGGCGCAAGCGATCGCGCAACTGTTCCACCCCATGTTATATCCACGCACGTCCAGCGTGCTTGAGCTGTCGCAGGAAGAAATCGGCTTGCTGACCGGCATTTCCCGCCAGCGGGTGAACCAGGCGCTGGGCCATCTGGCCGAACTCAAGCTGATCAGTATTGCCTACCAGGCCATCCGCGTCGTCGACCTCGACGGCTTGCGCCGCTACGGCGTGGCGTCGCTGTGATGACAGACGGCGTGCGCGATGTGTGGCATGCTGGCGCCTCGTTCACCACATTGACCTGACGCATGGCCCTCGTTTCCGATCATCCCTTGCACCTGCTGGGCTTGCGCTTTCCGCTGCGGCTGCGCGTCACCGTGCGCCAGGGTTTTGTCACCTTGCATAATGAAATCGCCACCAAGAAGCTGGCCAGCGGCGACAGCTTCGTCGTGCCCGCCTTCCTGCGCTTTGCCTGCGACGTGATGCCGGGGCGGGGCAAGCCGGCCGTGTTCACCCTGGCGCTGGAAAACGACGAGGCGCAGGGCAGCCACGGCGGCGGCAAGCGCTGGAGCCAGGCGCTGGCGCAGCACATCTTCGATACGCCGCAAGGCAAGTGGACGGCGGCGCGCCTGGCGGCCTTGTGGCAAGTGACGCCGCACAAGGCCAGGGCGCGCCTGTTTGCCGAGGGCGAGGCCTTGCTCAGCCTGGTGCGCGAGCAGCGCCTGGCGCACGCGCTGCACACGGCGGCGCAAGGGAGCGCCGACGGCGAAGACGGCGGGCGCGACCTGGCGCAAGTGGCGGCCGGTTCCGGCTTTGCCTCGATCCCCGCGTTTTGCGACGCTTGCGTGGACGTGGCCGGCGTGCGCCCCAGCCTGTTCCTGCGGGGCCAGGCGGACGCGCCCGCGCAACGCGATAGCCATACTCCGCTATAATCAGCGGCATGGGACCTTTCTTCAAGCGCAAACAGTGGCATATGTGGTTCGCCTGCCTGGCGATACTGCTCAATGCGCTGTCGCCGTCCCTGTCGTATGCGTTTGCCTCGCTGCACGCGAATGCGAACAATGCCGCCGTCGAGATCTGCTCGGCCAGCGGCGCCGTCTACACGCAAGCGGACCTGGCGCCGGCCGTCAAGTCCACCACCGATTCCGTGCTGCACCACATCGAGCATTGCCCGTTCTGCATGAGCCATGCGGGCAGCGTGGGCTTGCCGCCATCGTCATCGCCGCCGCTGGCCGTCATCGGCGGCCACGACCACTATCCCCCCCTGTTTTACCAGGCGCCGCAAGCACCGTTCGCGTGGCTGGGCGCCAGCCCGCGCGGCCCGCCGCCGGCCTGAGCCTGCGGGCACCGCTGTTCCACCTGCCGCCTTGCGGCAGAGCATCCAACTGTATCCACTACGCCCATTGGGCCGGAAATACCATGAAACGTCGTTTATTCCTTCTCGCCGGTACGGCGGGATTGCTGACGCTTGCCGCTTGCGAGCCAGCACCGAAACCCCATTACAACGGCCTCGACCTGACGGGCGGCGATTACAAGCCCGATTTCAGTTTGAGCGGTCCCGACGGCAAGGTGTACACCCTGGCCGACTTCAAGGGTAAGTATGTGATGGTCTTCTTTGGCTTCACGCAATGCCCGGACGTGTGCCCGACCGCCCTGTCGCGCGCGCTGGAAATCCGCCAGAAGCTGGGCGCCGATGGCGACAAGCTGCAAGTAATCTTCATCAGCATTGACCCCGAGCGCGATACGCCCGAGTTGCTGGGCGAGTACATGCGCGCCTTCGACCCCAGTTTCCTGGGCTTGCGCACGGACCCGAAGAATACGGCGCAGACGGCCTTCAACTACAAGGTCTTCTACCGCCGCGTGCCCAGCGGCAGTTCGTACACGATGGACCACACGGCCATCAGCTATGTGCTCGATACCGAGGGGCGCATGCGCCTGGGCCTGAAACACCAGTTGACGGGCGACGAGTGCGTGCAGGACATCAAGACCCTGATGAAATCGAAATACACCTTGTAACTCTCACGAAAGGATTGATCATGACCCATTTGAAAACCCTGCTGGCCACGGCCCTGACCGTGCTGTCCTTCTCCGCCATCGCACAAAGCAGCGTGCAGATCACCGACCCGTGGGTGCGCGCCACCGTGCCCCAGCAAAAAGCCACGGGCGCCTTCATGCAGATCACGGCGCCAAAAGCCATGCGCCTGCTGGAAGTGCGCTCGCCCGTGGCCGGCGTGGCGGAAATCCATGAAATGAGCATGGCGGACAATATGATGCGCATGCGCCAGGTCAAGGAAATCGCCTTGCCAGCCGGCAAAGCCGTGGAACTGAAACCGGGCGGCTACCACGTGATGCTGCTGGACCTCAAGGCACAGGTAAAGGCAGGCGACAGGATTCCGCTGACCCTGGTCGTCGAAGGCGAGGACAAGCACCGCGAAACCATCGAAGTCAATGCCGTGGCCCGTCCGCTGGGCGCCGCCTCGGCCCCGATGCCGGCCATGAAGCATTAAGCGGCCGATACGCCCATGAAAAGCCCGGTTCGCCGGGCTTTTTTGCGTCCATCTGAAAATTAAACAGCTGTTTGATATAATTCCATAAAATTAAACAGCTGTTTAAACGATGGGAATGGCATGACAGAAGAAAAGAGAAGTGACCAGGAAACGGAACCGGCCCGCGCGCGCATCCTGCAGGCGGCGGCGGACCTGTTTGCCGACGAAGGTTACCGGCTCGCATCCGTGCGCCGGATTTGCGAAGCGGCCCACGTCAACGTGGCGATGGTCAATTATTACTTTCATAGCAAGGAAGAGCTGCACCTGGCCGCCTTCGACCATGCGCGCGCGCTGGCGCGGGCCTCGGCCGCCGACGTGGCCGCCGCCAGTGCGCGGGCGCAGCTGCCGCCCGTGGAGCAGTTGCGCCTGGCCATCGAGGCGCTCGTGTCCGACATGCTGCGCTCGGGCCCCGCGTCGCTGTTCAGCCGCCTGGTGGCGCGTGAATTGATCGAACCGACGGCTGCCATTCACAAGCTGGCCGAACGCAATGTGCGCCCGCAGCATGCCTTGTTCACGGGCTTGATCCGTGACGTGGTGGGGCCGGCCATGCCGGCGGACGTGGTGCAGAAATGCGTGTTCAGCGTGATCGGCCAGGCCGTGTTCTATGCCCGTTCGCGCATCGTGCATGAACTGGTGGCACCGGAAATCACGTATGACGAGGCCGGTATCGCCAGCATTGCGTGCCATGTATCCCAATTCTCGCTGGCGGCCCTCGATGGCTTGCGCCGCCAGCATGCCGCGCAGGCGGGCGCATGAAGGCGCGCAACCTGACCCTGGTGCTGGCGGGGCTGGCCATGCTGGGCCCGTTCGCCACGGATACCTTCCTGCCGTCGTTTCCCGCGATCGGCACGCATTTCGACGTCAGCAGCGTGCTGGTGCAGCAGACCCTGAGCGTCTACTTGGCCGCCTATGCCTTCATGACCTTGTTCTACGGCACCTTGTCCGACTCGTTCGGCCGCCGTCCCGTGATCCTGGCCTCGTTGCTGATCTTTGCCGCCGGCTCCATCGGCGCCGCGTTTGCCCCCAGCTTTGGCTGGCTGCTGTTCTTCCGCGGCATGCAGGGCGCGTCGGCAGGGGCGGGCCGGGTGATCGGACAAGCCATCGTGCGCGACAGCCTGTCGGGCGCGGCCGCGCAAAAGATGCTGGCCAATATCATGATGGTGTTCGGCATCGCGCCTGCCATCGCCCCCATCATCGGCGGCTGGCTGCACGTGGCGTATGGCTGGCAATCGACGTTCGTGTTCACGTTTTCCGTCACCGTGCTGCTGTTGCTCGCCAGCCTGAAAGGCTTGCCGGAAAGTTTATCCGTTGAGCAACGCCAGCCTTTTCACCCCAGCAACATCGCGCGCAATTACTGGCTGGCGCTGCGCCACCGGGCTTTCCTGCTGCGTTCGCTGGCCGTGGCTTTTGCCTTTGGCGGTTTTGCCCTGTACATCGCCTCGGCCCCGCATTTCATCCTGGAGCTGCTGCGCCTGCCGGAAACGGCGTTCGGCTGGATGTTCGTCCCCATGGTGGCCGGCCTGGTGGGCGGCTCGGCCCTGTCGGGCAGGCTCGCGCATGCGGTGAAAAGCACCGTGCTGGTGCGCTGGGGCTTGCTGGCCATGGCGGCCACGGGTGCGCTCAACATGGCGTATAACCACTGGTTCGCGGCCAGCATCCCGTTTGCCGTCGTGCCCGTGATGCTGTACGCGTTCGGCATGTCGCTGGCCTTGCCGGGCATGACCATGTCCACCCTGGACATTTTCCCGCAGATGCGGGGCCTGGCGGCATCGTTGCAAAACTTCGTGCAAATGCTGGTGTTCGCGCTGGTGTCCGGTTTTGTCGCACCGCTGCTGTTCGACAGCGCGTTCAAGCTGGCGCTGGGACAGGCCTCGGCCGTGGTGCTGGCCGCCATATTCTGGTGGCTGGGCACGCGCGAGAGGGCAGGGCAGGGCGTCGCTGGACTTGCCAAAACAGCATGATGGGCCCTGGAAAAGGATGGCATGCTTTCTGCTTTGTTACACTGTGACAATCAGACCCCCGCTGCGGGCAGCACAGCACGCGCGCGGGTCTAAGCAGTTTTGCAACTTTACCTTTGGCTATCATGCACTTGATTAACTCCAGTTTGAACCACGCCTTGCGCGTGCCGCTGGCTGCGGAAATCCACTCGCGGCCCTTCCTGCAGCTCGACGCCCCCGAGCTGATCACCCATCTGGCCGTCTACAAGGACGACAGTGCGGCGCCGGGCGCGTCGAATATGGCTGCCCAGCACGCCACCCTGGCGGCCTTGTGCACGCATTTCGGCGTCACCCCGCCCGCCGCCGAAGCCAAGTATTTTTATTACGACTTTGGCCGTTTCCGCCTGAAATGGGAATGCCACACGGAATTTGCCACGTTTACCTTCGCCGAGCATCCTGGTACCGCCTTGCCCCTGGAGCAGGCGTTCGAGCGCATGCCGCTGGCGCAATTGCCGCAGCAATGGCTGGCGGGCTTGAAGGGCAAGCTGATGGTGGCGGCCCACGTGGTGCTGGAGCAGGCGACCGAGCCGGCCGAGATTTTCATGCAGGGCTTGTCGCGCGTGTTCGAAGGCAATACCCTGGCCGGCAGCAAGGTGCTGCAGGGCGGCGAATTGTGGACGGATTTCACCATCCAGTCCGACGGCTTCAGCCGTTTCGTCATCCGCGACGCGGGCATGCGTTCGCAGCAGTCGGGCCGATTGGTGCAGCGCGTGCTGGAAATTGAAACCTACCGCATGATGGCTTTATTGGGCTTGCCCTACGCCATGCAGGCGGCGCCATCGTTGAACGCCATCGAGAACGAGCTGGCGACCCTGGCCGCCGCCATGGTCGACACGGACGATGCGCCGGGCCTGGTCAAGGCCGATGAGGGCGTGGCCGAGCAAGCCTTGCTCGACAGGATCACGCGCCTGGCGGCCCGCATTGAAAAGCTGTCGCTCGACAATAGCTACCGCTTTTCCGCCTCGAAAGCCTACATGGGCCTCGTCAAGGCCCGCATCGACGAGTTGCGCGAAGTGCGCATCGAGGGCATACCCACGGTCGAGGAATTCATGGACCGCCGTTTGACGCCCGCCATGAATACGTGCGAAGCGATGGCCAGCCGCCAGGAAGCGATGGCGCAGCGTATTGCCAACACGAATGACTTGCTGCGCACGCGCGTGGGCATCGTGCAGGAATTGCAGAACCGGCAAATCCTGCAATCGATGAACGCCCGCGCCGCGCAGCAGCTGCGCTTGCAGCAAGCGGTGGAAGGCTTGTCCGTGGCCGCCATCTCGTATTACGTGATCGGCCTGTTCAGCTACACGGGCAAGGCGGCCAAGGTGATGGGGCTGCCCGTGAATCCGGAAATCCTCGTCGGCGCGCTGGTGCCGTTCGTGGCGGCGGCCGTGTGGCTGGGCTTGCGCCGCATGCACCACAAGCTGCACGCGGACTGAGCCAGTAAAAATACCTGGGCGGCGCGTACGCCGCGCGTCGCCAATCTTTGCTATCGTGCGGCCCTCACCGTTCGATACAAGGAAATGACGTGCTTGCCAAGGTTGGAGATATTTACAGCGTGTTTTCGTCCAGGCTGCAGCAGTATGTGGCTTGCCAGGTCACGGCCATCGAGGACGACTCTTCGTCCGGGAGAGCGCCGCTGGCCGCCATCCTGGAGCTGGACTGGACAGGCGACGCCTTGCCCGATGCCGCCGCCGTGCAGACGATGCGCCCGCTGGTGTGCGATTACTATTTCTGGAACCGCCGCCACGACCACAGTTTCGTCAATGCCCGGGTGCCGCGCCATTACACCTTGGTGGCCAATGTCGCGCCCCTGGTCGATACGCAAGTGAAGAGCTACAGCGGCGGCTGGCACGTGGGCGACAGCGTCTGGCGCCAGCGCCGCTGGGAGCAGGTCGACCCGGCCAGGCGTCAGCGCTTCAAGGCCGCATCGAGCGAGGAAGTGCGCATAGGCGGCCAGTCCTTGCGCCAGAATACGAGCCGCATCGGCGACAGCATCCTGCAGGCGCTCGGCGATCTGTCCGAACTGGACCAGCTGCCCTGCCTGACGGCGATCGAGACGCGCCACGGCAGCGCGGCACTGGCCGAATATATCAACGGCAATCCGATCATCAGCGAAGTGCAGTGGCAGACATCGACGGTGAGCGAACTCGACTTGAGCAACAGCAATGTCGGCCGCCTCATCGTGCATGCCGCAGGCTTGCAATCGCTGCGCCTGAACGAGGGCTTGAACACCCTGATACTGAATGGCGCGCCGTCGCCATCGCTGCGCATCGACGACCCACATGCAGGGCGCTTCCTGCGCCTGCAGTGTGGCGGCGCACTGGCGCCATTCCACGGCCTCGATGAATTGACCCACCTGTCGCTGAGCGCGATGCCGGCCGTGGATTTCGACGTGGTGGCGCAGCGTTTTCCCGGGCTGACTGACCTGACCGTCTGGGGCAAGCCGGGGCTGGCGTCGAACGTGGCCAGCATCGCCAGGCTGGCGCACTTGCAAGACTTCACCGCGTATGAATTGTTTGGCTACGGCCCTGACGACTTTCCCACTCCGGCGAACTTGCCGTCCTTGTCCAGCCTGTGCCTGGCCAGCTTGCCGGCCGATGCGGCCAAGGCCATCAAGGCCAGCTATAAAAAGGCGGCGGCGCTGGGTTTGAGCCTGTCGGTGACGCGGCCGCGCAAGCCCGAGTGGCTGGCGGAAAACCTGGACAATCCGTTCCGCGACTGGGATGGCCGCGAACACATTTCGGCCGCATACGCCAAAAAGGCCGCGCAGGCGTATAAAAAGCTGCTGGCCACGGCGCGCGCCATCGATGCGGTCAAGGATGGCGCGGCCGCGCAAGCCATCGCGCAGCAGATGGTCGCCGACTATGTCGCCGTGTTCAACCAGATCGAGCGGCGTTCCAGCATCATCGAGACGGTGGAGCGCGATGAAATCTATGTGGCGCTGGAGCAGGTGCTGACGCAAGCGCCGCTGCCCGATGTGGCGGCGCTGTATGCCGTGTTCGACCGCCTGCGCGATTTTTAGCCGCACCCACAATCTAGAAAAAAAGTTCTAGACAAGACGTTCTAGACTGGGTATTCTAGCGTCATGCTAAAAAATACCTCCATTCCCCATCCCACGGCCGCCGAACTGGACCTGCTGCGCATCCTGTGGCAGCGCGGTCCGTCCGACGCCCGCGCCGTGTACGACGCCCTGGCCGCAGAGCGCGCCGACGCCAGCTACGCCACCGTGCTGCGCCAGTTGCAACTGATGCATGGCAAGGGCCTGCTGAGCCGCGATGAAAGCCAGCGGCCGCAGCTGTATGCTGCCGTCGAAGCGCAGGAAAAGCTGCAGACCAGTTTGCTCAAGGACTTGATCGGCAAGGTGTTTTCCGGTTCCGGCAAGGCCCTGGTGCTGACGGCGCTGCGCGAGCACGTGAGCGACGCGGAACGCCTGGAAATTGAAAAAATCCTGCGCAGCAAGGACGGCAAGACGCCATGAACCTGGACATGCATCTCGGCATCGATGTGGGCAAGCTTGTCCCCGCGCTGGGCTGGGTCTTGCTGTATTTCGTCTGGCAGGGCGTGATCGTCGGTGCCGTCTCCGCTGTCCTGCTGCGGCTGCTGCGCCACGCCAGCGCACGCTCGCGCTATGCCGTCTGCGCGCTGGCGCTGCTGCTGTGCCTGTGTATTCCCCTCGTGCACCTGCTGTCGCTGCTGTCGCACGCTACGCCCGCCCGCCTGGCGATGGAGGCGCCGCCCGCCTGGCGCGCCGCGCTGCAAGCGTGGATGCCGGCCCTGGTGCTGGCCTGGGGCGCGGGCGTCGGATTGATGAGCTTGCGCCTGTGCCTGGGTCTGGCCTGGGTCGGCAAGCTGCGCCGCCAGGCGGTGGCCGCACCGGCCATCTGGCAGGCGCGCGTCGATGCGCTGGCGCAGCGCATGGGCTTGCACCGCAGCCGCCAGGTGCCGCTCAAGCTGCATGCGGGCTTGTCCAGCCCCGTGACGGTGGGCTTCTGGCGCCCCGTCATCCTGCTGCCGGCCGCCTTGCTGAGCGGCATGCCCGTCGCCTTGCTGGAAGCGCTGCTGGCGCATGAACTGGCGCACGTGCGGCGCTGGGATTACCTGGTCAATCTGTTGCAAAGCGTGGCTGAGGCGCTGCTGTTTTTTCACCCCGTCGTCTGGTGGCTGTCGGCGCGCATGCGGGCCGAGCGGGAACAGGTGGCCGATGCCCTGGCGGCGCAAGCGCTGCAGGACCCGCAGCAGCTGGCCACGGCGCTGCATGCGCTGTCCCTGCACGCTGCCGCGCCCAGCCAGCCGGGCCTGCTGATGTCGGCCCGGGGCGGGGCCTTGCTGACGCGCATAGAACGCCTGGTGGCGCCCGGCCCCGACACGGGCAGCTGGAAGCTGGCCTTGCCTGCCTTGCTGCTGGCCTGCGCCACCCTGCTGCTGCAGGTGCAGGGCAAGCCTGCCGTCAACGGGGCGATCCTGGCCGATGCCGCCGCCGGCATGCTGGCCTTGCCCGTCAGCGCGAAACACATGCTGGTGTTCGATGACGCCAGCGGCAAGGTGCTGATGGCGAAAGATGCGGATGCCGTCGTGCCCATCGCCTCGATCACCAAGCTGATGACGGCCATGGTGGTGCTGGACGCGGGCCTCGATCCCGATGAAAAACTGCACATCGTGCACGCGGACGGCGACTCGTCGATGCAGCGCCGCGGCGTGCTGGCCGATGGCGCGGCCGTATCGCGCGGCGCGCTGTTGCAACTGGCGCTGCTGCCGTCCGAAAACCGGGCCGCCGCCGCGCTGGCGCGCACCTATCCCGGCGGCAGCGCGGCCTTTGCGCAAGCGCTGCAGGCGAAGATCCACCAGCTGGGATTGCGCCGCACCACCCTGACGGAGCCGGTCGGCAGCTCGCCCGCGAATACGTCCACGGCCACGGAAGTGGCGAAGATCGTGGCGGCGGCTGCGCGCTATCCGGACATCGCGCGCATCACCAGCCACCCGCAGGCCAGCGTGGCCGTCAATGGCCGGACGCGCACCTTGCACAACACCAATCCGCTGGTGGGCGGCAAGGGCTGGGACATCCTGCTGTCGAAGACGGGCAGCAGCAACGAGGCAGGCAGCTGCCTGACCATGCGCATGCGCAGCGGCGGCAAGCACGTTACCGTGGTGCTGCTGGACGCCGACGGCGCGCAGCGGCGCTCGCTCGACGCGGGCAATATCCGCGACACCCTGGCCGGCAGGACGGGCCACATGTACTGATCCCCCCTGGCGCGCCGCGTCGCGGCCGCCTTTCTTTTTTACACTCTGGAGATGATGATGACACTATTGGCGAAGTTGATGCTGGCTACGGTTGCGACCATGGCAGCGGGTACGGTGCAGGCAAAGACGCCCGCACCGGTGCAGAATCCACCTGTCGATTGCGACAGTTGCAAGGAATGGAACGCGCCCGTCAAGCCGTTCAATGTCTTTGGCAATAGCTGGTACGTGGGCACGGCCGGCCTGTCCGCCGTGCTGGTGACCAGCCCGCAGGGCCATATCCTGCTGGACGGCGCGCTGCCGCAATCGGCGCCCCTGATCATTGCCAGCATCCAGGCGCTGGGCTTTCGCATCGAGGATGTGAAATACATCCTCAATTCCCACGCGCATTGGGACCATGCGGGCGGCATTGCAGCACTGCAACGGGCCAGCGGCGCCACGGTGGTAGCCAGCGCCTCGGGCGCCCTCGGCTTGCAAAGCGGCACCAATGGCAAGGACGATCCGCAGTACCAGGCCAATCCCGTCGTGCATGTGGCCAAGGTTGCCAAGGTCAAGGTGGTGGGCGAGGGCGATGCCGTGAAGGTGGGGCCGCTGGCCCTGACGGCCCACATGACGCCGGGCCATACGCCGGGTGGCACGACGTGGACCTGGACTTCGTGCGAAGGCGACCGCTGCCTGGACGTCGTGTATGCGGACAGCCTGAACCCGTATGCGAGCGGCGATTTCACTTACACAGGCAAGGGCAAGACGCCCGACATTTCGGCCTCGTTCGAAGCGAGCATCGCCAAGGTGTCCGCCTTGCCATGCGACATCATCATCCCCGTGCATCCGGGCACGACGGACGTGCTGGGCAAGGCCGCCAGACGCAATGGTGCGGACAATCCCCTGATCGACGCCGGCGCGTGCCGCGCCTACGCTGCCGAAGCGGGCGGCTTGCTGGCCAAGCGCCTGGCGAAAGAGCGGGGCGAAACGCTGCCTGCCGAGGCCAAGGGCGCAGCGCACGCGCATTAAGCCGTTTTACTGTGCCGCCTGCTGCTGTTTCTGCAGGCGTTTCAGGAACACCGTCATTTCCTTGACGGCTTGCAGGTCGCCTTGCTGCCGGGCCACCGTCATACCGGTGGTCCAGGCGGCCTGCGCTTCATCGGGCCGGCCCAGCTGGTGCAAGGCCTTGCCCAGCAGTTTCCATGCGGCGGAATAGCCCGGTTGCTGCACGGTGGCTTGCGCCAGGTGGATGGCCGCTTGCTCCGCATCATTGTCCTTCAGGCAGGCGTCACCGAGGCCAAAGCGCAGCAGGGCGTTGTCGCGCCCGCCCGCCAGCAGTTTTTCCAGCTTTTCACGCATTCCTGGCTCCCCCATTTTTACCTCTGTTAATATGCAAGTTTATTCTTGCATATTAACGCTTCCAGGGCCAGGAAACAAGCGGCCTTCAGTCCGCGACATCGACTACCAGCTTGCCGCGCGCGCTGCCGTCCAGCTGGGCCGCATGCGCGTCGTGCGCCGTGCGCAAGCCAAACCGGCGGGCATCGAGCCGCACGCGCAGCTTGCCCGCATCGATCAGCTTGTTAGCTTCACGCAAGATCGCGCCATGGCGCGCGTGGCCCTGGCCGCTCAACAGGGGCAGCAGGGTGAACACGCCCGAATAGCTGGCCGCGCGCGCCGTCAGCGCACTGAGGTCGAACGTGCCCCACCCCAGGCAGCTGACGACGTGGCCGCCATGCAGCCTGGCTGCCTTGAAGCTGGCGTCCAGGGTGGCGCCGCCCACCGTGTCGTAGACGATGTCAAATCCCATGCCGCCCGTGTGTTCGGCCACGTAGCCGTCCACCGTGCTGGTCCGGTAATCGATGAAGCGCGCGCCCATCGCCTCGATAGTGTCGCGGCTGGCCGCGCTGCCCGTGGCAAATACGGTGGCGCCCTGGGCCACGGCCAGCTGCACGGCCATGTGGCCCACGCCGCCCGCGCCGCCATGCACGAGCACCGTGTCGCCCGCCTGTACATGGGCGCGGTCCATCAAACCTTCCCAGGCCGTGATGAAGACGAGGGGCAGGGCGGCCGCTTCGCGCAGGCTCAGCGATTCCGGCACGGGCGCCAGCAGGGCGGCATCGAAGACGCCGTATTCGGCCAGCGAACCCTGGATGCCGCCGATGCCGCCCGCCATGCCATAGACTGTTGCGCCAACGTGAAAAGTCGTCACGCCGTCGCCCAGCGCCGCCACCGTGCCGGCCACATCGATGCCGAGGATGGCGGGCAGGCGGGGGCGTGCGTGCGGGGCGGTGCCGGCGGCGATCTTCGTGTCCAGCGGATTGACGCCGCTGGCGGCGATGCGCACGAGGACTTGCCCGGGGCCGGGCTGCGGCACGGGCAGGTGTTCGATGGTCATGGGGGCGGCAAAGCTGGTGAGGACGAGGGCTTGCATGGGATTCTCCTGTGGTTGATGCCGCAGTCTAGGCGGGGACGGCACAAAGAAAAACGGGGCGCGGCCCGATGCACTATTTCAGTATCGTGGATAATCGCCTGCACAACAGGAGGAATCGAACATGGACAGGCTGGAAGCAATGCAGGTGTTTTGCGCCGTGGTCGAGGCGGGCGGCTTCAGCAAGGCGGCGCAGCGCCTGGGCATTTCCACCTCGTCCGTGACAAACCAGGTGGCGGCGTTGGAAAAGCATTTCGGCGTGCGCCTCTTGCAGCGCACCACGCGCAGCATGTCGCTCACGGCCGAAGGCCAGCAGTGCCATGCGCAGGCGCGCCAGATGCTGGCCGGCATGGCGGCGCTGGAATCGAGCCTGCTGCAGGCGGCCGAGCGGCCATCGGGCAGCTTGCGCGTGGATATGCCCAGCAGCATCAGCCGCAACCTGGTGGCGCCCGCCTTGCCCCGCTTTATCGCTGCCTATCCCGACATCGCCTTGCGCCTGACCGTCAGCGACCGCCTGGTCGACATGGTGGAAGAGGGCATCGACGTGATGCTGCGCATCGGCGCGCCGCAGGATTCGTCGCTGGTGGCGCGCAGCCTGCTCACGATGGATTACTTGTGCTGCGCCTCGCCCGCCTTTGTCGCGCGGCATGGCATGCCGCAGTCGCCGCAGGAACTGGACCGGTTTGCCTGCCTGCATTTCCTGTATCCGAAATCGCGGCTGGTGCGGCCGTGGCTGTTCCAGGCAGACGGGGGCGGTGAAGCCTATGCGCACACGCCGCCCGCCGCCCTGGCTTTCGACCATATCGAATCGATGATCGCCGCCGCCCAGGCTGGCTGCGGCATCGTGCAGGCGCTGTCCGTCTCCGTGCTTCAGCCGCTGCGCGAAGGCAGCCTGGTACCCGTGCTGCAACCGTTTCGCACGCGGGGACCGGACTTGTGGGCACTGTTCCACCCGCGCCAGCTGCGTGCAGCCAAGGTGCAAGTGTTCGTGGATTTTCTGGCGCAGATCTTCCGTACAGGCTTTAATGAGAATTAATTATCAATTATAATGCAAGCTTATTGCATTGATTTGCGCTCTCGTCAGGAATTCCATGTCCGTGTCTTACCGCCGCCCCGCTGCGCTTTTGCTGGCCGCCGCCTCTCCCCTGGTGTTGGCAGCCGACCCTGCCGCCAACAAGCCCGATGCGCCGGACGTTGTCACCGTCAAGGCCGAGCGCCAGCATTACCGCAGCCTGTCCGCCACGGGCGCCACCAAGACGGATGCATTGCTGATGGATCTGCCGCAAAGCGTGCGCGTGCTCACCGGCGACCTGCTGCGCGATGCGGGCGTGACGACCCTGGCCGGCGCGCTGGACCTGGCCAGCGGCATTGCAAAGCAAAGCCCACTGGGCGGCCTGTGGGACAGCTACGCCATGCGCGGCTTCACGGGCGATCCGAATTTCGGCTCCGACTACATGGTTAACGGTTTCAGTTCCAGCCGCGGCTACAACGGCATGCGCGACGGGGGCAACACGCAGACCGTGGAAGTGCTGAAAGGCCCGGCGTCGGCCCTGTACGGCCGGGGCGAGCCGGGCGGCACGGTGAACATCACGACGAAAAAGCCGAAGTTCGCGCCCGAATACAGCGCCGACTTTTCACTGGGCAGTTTCCAGGCGCGCCGCACCGCCGTGGACATGACGGGGCCCGTGAGCGGGACCGTCGCCTACCGCCTGAACGCGGCGCATGAAGAAGGACACAGCTTCCGCGATACCTTGAAGGTCGAGCGCAGCCTGTTTTCGCCTTCCTTCCTCTGGCTGCTGGGCGAACACACGAGCGTATCGTATGAAATCGAAGCGGTGCAGCAGCGCGCACCGTTCGACCGGGGCGTGGTAGCCGTGAACGGCAAGCTGGGGGCCCTGCCCGTGTCGCGCTTCCTGGGCGAACCGGGCGACGGTCCCATGACGGTCAAATCGCTGGGGCAGCAGCTGTTCATCCACCACGCACTGTCGGACGACTGGACGCTGCAGGCGGGCGCTTCCTACCGCGACAGTGAATTGAAGGGTTTTTCGACCGAGGCGAACAAGCTGCTGGCCGATGGCCGCACCCTGAACCGCCAGCGCCGCCACCGCGATTTTTCCGCCACCGACGTGTCGGCCCGCGTGGAGTTGCTGGGCAAGTTCAGGACGGGTGCGCTGGCGCACGAGGTGCTGGCCGGCGTCGACGCCTATCATTTCGACGACCACCGGGTGCAGCTGCGCCGCAATCCCTCGGCCGCGAATGCGTATGCCATCGATATTTTCAATCCCGCATATGGCGGCAAGGCCGATCCCTTGGCCCTCTCCATCGACACGCAGGAAGGGCAAAGGGCGCGCGGCCTGTATGTGCAGGACCAGCTGGACCTGGGCGCGCAATGGAAGGCCCTGGCCGGCGTGCGCCACGACACGTACACGCAGGACGTGAGGAACAATCGTTTGAACGTCAGCAACCGCCAGTCGCTGTCGGCCACCAGCCCCCGCGCGGGCCTCGTCTACCAGCCGTCGAAAGCGTGGTCCCTGTATGCGAGCGCGGCCAAGGGTTTCCGGCCCAACAGCGGCATCAGCATCGCCAACCAGGCATTCCCGGCCGAGCGCAGCCGCTCGTATGAGCTGGGCGCGAAGCTGGAAACGGGCAAGCTGACGGGCACCGTGGCCGTGTACGATATCCGCAAGAGCAATGTGCTGACGACCAATCCCGCCAACACGGACTTCGCCATCGCGGCGGGCGAGGTGGGCAGCCGGGGCCTGGAACTGGATGTGTCGGGCGAAGTGGCGCGCGGCTTGCGCGTTTCGGGCGCCTATGCCTACACCAACGCCACCGTCACGCGCGGCGACGCGACGATCGTGACGGGCAGCCGCTTTGCCAACGTGCCGCGCCACAGCGCCAATGTACTCGCCACGCAGCAGTTCGCGCTGGGCACGGGCACGGCCAGCGTGGGCGGCGGCGTGCACCATGTGGGCGAGCGCCTGGGCGACGTGGCCGTCAGCAGCAGTTTCACCCTGCCGGCCTACACGACGGCCAGGTTGCTGGCATCGTATGCACCCAACGCGCAGTTGCGCCTGGCGTTGAACGTGGAAAACCTGTTCAACCGCAGCTACTATGCCAGTTCCTACAGCCCATTGTGGGTGGCGCCGGGGGCCGAGCGCACGCTCACCTTGAATGCGCACTACCGTTTTTAAGCTATCGCCATGACCTTGACTTCTACTACCACCCTGCGCACCCGCATCGCCGTCATCGACGTCATGCGCGGCCTCGTCATGCTGATCATGCTGTTCGACCATGTGCGCGAAACCGTCTTCCTCCACCACCAAGTCAGCGACCCCATGGATGCGGCCGGCGTCGATCCGGCCCTGTTCTTCACACGCCTGGCGGCCCATGTGTGCGCGCCCATGTTCGTTTTTTTGACGGGTTTGTCCGCCTGGCTGTATGCGCATCCGGCCGCCGGCCCCCGCAGCGCGGCGGGCTTTTTGTTCAAGCGGGGCTTGCTGCTGGTCGTGCTGGAGCTGGTGTTCGTCAACTTCGCCTGGAGCGGCGCGTTTCCGCCCGCCGTGCTGTACTTGCAGGTGATCTGGGTCATCGGCCTGGCCATGATGGCGCTGGCCGTGCTGCACAGGTTGCCGTTGAAGCTGCTGGTCGTGCTGGGCGTGGCGATCATCGCGGGCCAGCATCTGTTCACCGGCTTGCGCGCGCAAGAGGGCAGTGCCGCCTATTACGCGCTGACGGTGCTGCTGCAACGCGGCTATCTGGTGGCCGATGGCGCCATGAAAATCAAGGTCAGCTACCCGCTGCTGCCGTGGATAGGCGTGATCGTGCTCGGCTATGCGGCCGGCCCCCTGTATGCACGGGAATTGTCCGCTGCCGCACGGCGGCGCTGGCTGCTGGCGCTGGGCGGTGGCAGCTTGCTGCTGCTGGCCGTGCTGCGCGGCTTCAATCTCTATGGCGAAACCCTGCCGTGGGTGGCGGGCGAGACGGCCTTGCGCACGGCCATGAGCGTACTGAACTTCACCAAGTATCCGCCGTCCCTGGACTTCCTGCTGTTCACCCTGGGCCTGGGCTTGCTGGGCATGGCCTGGCTGGAAAGTATCGACAACTGGTGCACGCGGGCGTGCGCCACGTTTGGCGGCGCACCCATGTTTTACTATCTGCTGCATTTATACCTGCTGCTGGCCATCGGCCTCGTCCTGACGGCCGTGCTGGGCGCCAATCACGGTGCCCGCTACGGCGTCGAGCACATCTGGCAAGTGTGGTTGATCGCGCTGGCCCTGATGCCCGTGCTGTATTTCCCTTGCCGCGCGTTCGCCCGCTACAAGCGCACCTCGCAGCGCGCATGGGTGCGCTATTTCTGATCAAGAATAACGCTTGAAAAACCGTAGCGAGCGGATGTGCATTGTGGCCTCGGCGCGGAACTGTGCAAGAGCACAGCGAGCACCGCAGGCCGCAAGTCGCCACGCGCAGCAGGTTGTTACCCGTTATTTGCAATAGAGGCGATCAATGCTGTGCGACGACGCCAGGTAATGCCGCGTTTGCCAAGAAATCGCCACGCGGTAGGCGCAGGGGGGATCGAGCGCCACGTTGACGGGGAAGCCGCCATTGTTGCCCGACAGGTGAGGGCCGCCTGCGCCGCCGCGGAACAGATAGTTGCCCGGCGGCGGAGGCGGCGTGAAACTGGCGGCCGGCAGCGGTGGCGGCGGGTGCTGGATGCCGTTGTTGTTGGAAATCGTGATATTGAAAAAGCGCAAATGCGGATGGTCTATCGTGTACAGGATGTGCACGAGGCCGCCCGCGATGGGGTTGCAGGCATTGCTGCGCAACTCTTCCAGGTCCAGCGCCACGATGACGAGCGAATTGTCGAAGACGATGGAGTCGAGTCCGTCCGTGGCCAGCAGCGCCAGGGTGCTTCCATCGCGCACCTCGAAACCGATGCGGTAGCGGCGTATCGGTTCGCTCTCGGTGGCCGTCAGGCTGCGGCCCGCGTCGAGGATGGGCAAGCCGCCCGGCAGCTTGGCCGGATGCAGGCTGGTGATGGCGGGCGTATTTACGGTGAGCAAATCAAACGTGCGCAGGAAGATATTGGGCGCCACGTTGACGACGGCCGTCGTGCCGTCGCGCATGTCCACGGTGACGGGCTTGCCATCGACGCGTATCCAGCCGCCCGGTTTCAGATCGCCCGCGTCGACGATCACCTGTGCCGAGTCGCTCAAGCCCAGTCCATTCGTGTAAAACACATAGCCGACGAGGGTGCCGAGTATCTGCGTCAGCGGCGCCAGGCTGGCCGGCGCCACCGTGGGCAGGGCCGTGGGGTCGTCGCTGCCGCCGGGCCAGGACCATTCGCCGATGAGGAAGCGGTATTCGAGCGGATTGGCGGGGATGGCGCTGTTGCGCAGCGGGCAATTGCCCTTCAGGGTGACGCCGCCGGCAAACACATACGAAGCGCCCGCGCCGCCCGCATAGCCTTGCGGGGAAAAGCCTGCCAAGGACGGAAACGGGTGGATGTCGAAGATTTCCACCTGCTGCCAATGGGGTACGCCTTCCACGTCGGGCGGCAGGACGTCTTTCGAGCACAATTCCACGCAGAAGCAGTGGCCCACGTTTTCGCGGCCCGGCTGGCGGCCATCGGCCTGCGTTTCCGACACGATGGTCACACTGCCCAGCTGCACCGTGAAATACACGTCGGGGCCGCTGGCGAATTCCACGTTGATGAACGGTGAAAACGGTGTCAAGGTGAAGTCCGACGTCAGGTAATCGATGCGGAAGCGCCCGCTGGCATCCGTCACCGCGTCGCCCAGCGCATCGTCCTGCAGCCAGTCCGCGTCGAAGGCATGCACGGTGGCGCCCGCGATCGGCGTGTGGGGCGCGTCGCAGGTGCGCAAGCGGCCGCAGATGGTCCAGGCGCCGAAGCGGGCGCGCACGAGGCACCAGAAACGCTGCGGCAGGCAATAGTCCCAGACGGCGAGGAAATCATTGTCGGCCTGGCGCCAGCGGGGCTGCACGGTGGTGATGGAAAATTGCAGGGGCACGGGGTCTTTCGGCCCCGGCTTCAGGTGGGGCACGGTGGGGCACAGCACGTCCACTTCCACGGCTTCGCCCTGGTACCGGTCTTGTTCGCCTAGGGTAAACGTGTAGTTGCCGTCGTCGTCCGTGCGCGCTTCGGCCAGCAGGAACGGCGCTTTCGCCTGCACTTCCTCGTCCGTGAGGATGGCGAAGGTTTCCTTGGCGCTGGCCACGGCCAGGGCCGTGACGTTTTGCGACTCGCGCGGCCGGTACAGGCGCACGGTGACGTGGGATAAGGCTTCAGGACACTCGGCACAGATCAAGCCGCACAGCTTGCCGCGTAGGATGTAGGCCATGATGGCTCCCTTGCTGATGTGGAAGGCGCACCGCTCGCAGTGGCGGCGCTGTTACCAAGCTAGCAAATGGATCGCCGACAGGCTTGATCTGGCTTAAACCTGCTGTCTATTTAATCAGCGCCAGGACCTCGCGAAAACGCGGGTGCTTGCAGTCGCGCAACCATTCAAAGGCCAGCATCTCCACCGTCACCAGCTGCGCGCCCAGCCTGTCCAGACGCGCCAGGGCCGCGTCGCGGCTGGCCGCCTGGCGCGAACTGACGGCGTCGATGGCGATGATCACTTCGTAGCCCAGTTCCAGCAGGCCGATGGCCGTCTGCAGCATGCAGACATGGGCTTCGCAGCCCGTGACGACGATCTGTCTGCGCCCGGGCGGCAGGATGGCTTGCAAGCCGTCAAAACAGGCGCCGAAGTGCGTCTTGTGCAAGGTGCGTTCGCACAGGGCGGCGATTTCTTCCACGTTCGGCCCCAGTCCCTGGCGGTTCTGTTCCGTGCCCAGCACGGGTACGTCGAGCAGGCGGGCGATCTTCGCCAGGCGCAGGTTCTGCGCCAGCACCAGGCCCGCATCGTGAATGGCCGGCATCAAGCGGCCCTGCAGGTCGACTATCACCAGCACGGCCTGGTTCGCATCCATCAGCATGGCATTCTCCTTATTCATATGTGGCGACAGTGTAGCGCGCTGCCGCGTGCTCAGGCGGGCCAGCTGGGCGCGGCCGTTTCGCCCATCAGGTAGGCGTGATTGAGGTCGATGGCCGTGCGCAGGTAATTCCACAGGGCGCTGACCCGGGCGATGTTGCGCCGTTCGCTGGGCGAGATCATCCAGAAGGCGCGCAGCAGGTCGATCTCGCCGTCGAGCACGGGCACCAGCTCGTTCGACTGCTGGGCCACGAAGCAGGGCAGGATGGCCAGCGCCTGGCCCGCGCGCGCCGCGTGGTACTGGGCGATCACGCTGGTGCTGCGAAACGCGCGCAGCGAGTCGGGCGCCACATTGTCCATGTAGCGCAGCTCCGCGCTGAAGACGAGGTCGTCCACGTAGCCGATGATGGGGTGCTGCGCCAGCTGCGCCACGCTGGTGATGGGCGCGTGGCGCGCCAGGTAGGCTGGCGTGGCGTACAGTTTGAGCCGGTAGTCGGACAGCTTGGTCACCACATACGGTCCGGACAGGGGGCGCTCGATGGAAATGGCCACGTCCGCCTCGCGCTTGGACAGGCTGACGAAACGGGGCACGGCGATCAGGTCCACGCTGATGTGCGGGTACCTGCCGCAAAACTGTGCCAGGTGGGGCGCCAGCACGATGGCGCCGAAGCCTTCGGTGGCGCCCAGGCGCACCTGGCCCGACAACAGGCGATTGTGTTCGCCCAGCTCTTCGGTGGCGGCAAACACCGTGCTTTCCATCGTTTCCGCGTATTCCATCAGGCGGTGGCCTTCGGGCGTCAGCTGGTAGCCCACGTAGTTGCGGTCGAACAGCTGCGTGCCCACCTGCTCCTCGAACTTGCGCATGCGCCGCGACACGGTGGAATGGTCGATGCCCAGCTTTTTCGCCGCATCGACGAGACCGGCGCTGCGCGTCAGTTCCAGGAAGACCCGTACATTGTCCCAATCGAGCACTTTGTTCTCCTTGTGCATTTTTGCAAAGGAATTATGCATTAATTTCACTTGAGTGCATATTTTTACACATGCAGAATGCAGATATACATATAAGAAAAACCCTTACCCCTCAGGAGACACCGCATGAAAAAGACCGTTCTGGCCATGGGCGCGCTGGCGCTTTCCCTGTCTTTCACCGGCGCGCACGCGCAGATTTCCGATGGCGTCGTCAAGATCGGCATCCTGACCGACATGTCCGGCCCGTATTCGGCCATGGGCGGGCGCGGCTCCGTCGTCGCCAGCCAGATGGCCGTCGAGGATTGCCTGAAGGCCGAATGCAAGGGCATGAAGATCGAGATCCTGTCGGCCGACCACTTGAACAAGGCCGACATCGCCGCTTCCAAGGCGCGCGAATGGATAGACCGCGACAAGGTCGACGCCATCGCCGACCTCACCAACTCGTCGGTGGCCCTGTCCGTGCAAAAGCTGATGAAGGAGAAGGGCGGCATCGCCATGTTCAGCGGTCCCGCCACGGGGCGCCTGACCAATGAAGACTGCTCGCCGAACGGCTTCCACTGGATGTTCGACACGTATTCGCAGGCGGCCGGCACGGCGGCGGCGCTGACCAAGCTGGGACAGAAATCGTGGTACTTCGTCACCGTCGATTATGCGTTCGGCCATTCGCTGGAAAAGGATGCCAGCGATGTCGTCAAGCGCAATGGCGGCACCGTGGTGGGCGCCGTGCGCCATCCGCTGAACGCATCCGATTTCTCGTCCTTCCTGGTGCAGGCGCAAGGCTCGAAGGCGCAGGTGATCGGCCTGGCCAACGGCGGCGCCGACACGGTGTCGGCCATCAAGCAGGCGCGCGAATTCCGCATCGGCAGCGGCAAGGACCAGCGCCTGGCCGCCTTGCTCGTGTTCCTGTCCGACGTGCATGCGCTGGGTCTGGACACGGCCCAGGGCCTCGTCTACGCGGACGGCTTTTACTGGGATTACGATGACCGCAGCCGCGCGTTTGCCAAGCGCTTCGAAGCGCTCAACAAGGGCGCCAAGCCGACCATGGTGCAGGCGGGCGTGTATTCGAGCGTCTACCACTACCTGAAATCGGTGGCGGCCACCAAGAGCGACGACTCGAAGATCGTCGCCCAGAAGATGCGCGAATTGCCCATCAAGGATGCCGTCATGAACAATGCCTCGATCCGCCCCGACGGCCGCGTGATCCACGATATGTACCTGGTGCAGGTCAAAACCCCGGCCGAATCGAAGGGCGCATGGGACTACCTGAAAGTGCTGTCCACCATCCCTGCCGACCAGGCGTTCAAGCCCATGGATGCGGCAGCGTGCAATCTGGTCAAGAAATAATCACCGAACACCTCACGGAGTCTCACATGAACCAAGCCCTCACCCAAGTCCCCGCCGTCCCCCTGCACATCGGCGGCAAGCACCACGCCTCGACCAGCACGGAATGGCGCGACGTCGTCAACCCTGCCACGCAGGAAATCGTCGCCAGGGTGCCGTTTTCCACGCCCGATGAAGTGAATCTGGCCGTCGCCACGGCCAAGGAAGCGTTCAAGACCTGGCGCAATACCCCGCTGGCGGCGCGCATGCGCATCATGCTCAAGTACCAGCACCTGATCCGCGAAAACATAGTCGCCCTGGCCGAACTGATCACGCGCGAGCACGGCAAGACCCTGCCCGACGCGGAAGGGGAGGTGATGCGGGGCCTGGAAGTGGTGGAGCACGCGTGCTCGATCGCCACCCTGCAACTGGGCGAAATCGCGGAAAACGCGGCCAATGGCGTCGATGTCTACAATATCTATCAGCCGCTGGGCGTGGGCGCCGGCATCACGGCATTCAACTTCCCCGTCATGCTGCCGTGCTTCATGTTCCCCATCGCTATCGCCTGCGGCAATACCTTCGTGCTGAAACCGTCGGAGCAAGACCCGTCCTCGACCATGTACCTGGTCGAGCTGATGTACCAGGCGGGCTTGCCGGCCGGCGTGCTGAACGTCGTGCATGGCGGCGCCGACGTCGTCAACATGCTGTGCGACCATCCCGACATCAAGGCCGTGTCCTTCATCGGCTCCACCCACGTGGGCACGCATGTGTACCGCCGCGCCAGCGAATCGGGCAAGCGCGCGCAATCGATGATGGGGGCGAAAAACCATTGCGTCGTGCTGGCCGACGCCAACAAGGAACAGGCGATCAATAACCTGATCGGCGCCGCGTTCGGCGCGGCCGGCCAGCGCTGCATGGCCAATTCCGTCGTCGTGCTGGTGGGCGAGGCCCGTTCCTGGCTGCCGGAAATCGTCGCCCGCTCGCAGGCCCTGAAAGTGGGGCCGGGCAGCGACCGCGAGGCGGACCTGGGGCCGATGGTCTCGAAAGCAGCCATGCAGCGCGCGGAAAAGCTGATCCAGGCGGGCGTGGATGAAGGCGCGCAGCTGCTGCTCGACGGCCGCGGCCACAAGGTGGCGGGTTACGAAGGCGGCAACTTCATGGGGCCGACGATCTTCTCCAAGGTGGAAGCATCGAACTCCGTCTACACGCAGGAAATCTTCGGCCCCGCCATGT
This sequence comes from Janthinobacterium violaceinigrum, assembly GCF_009208555.1. Classification (GTDB taxonomy): domain Bacteria; phylum Pseudomonadota; class Gammaproteobacteria; order Burkholderiales; family Burkholderiaceae_D; genus Janthinobacterium; species Janthinobacterium violaceinigrum. The sequence continues at coordinate 50,477 of NZ_WFLI01000014.1, forward strand.
GCGTGGTGGAGACGGATACGCTGGACCAGGCCATCGCCTTCATCAACGCCAACCCGAACGGCAACGGCACCTCGATCTTTACTTCGTCCGGCTGGGCGGGGCGCAAGTTCCAGAACGAGATCGACGTGGGACAGGTGGGCATCAACGTGGCCATCCCCGTGCCCGTCGCCTATTTCAGCTTCACGGGCTCGCGCGCGTCGAAACTGGGCGATTTGGGCCCGAACGGCAAGCAGGCCTTGTATTTCTGGACGCAGACCAAGACCGTCACGGCGCGCTGGTTCGCCCCGGACGATGGCGGCAGCGGCGTCAATACCACGATCTCGATGAAATAAGGGGCGGCGATGAGCACAAACATCGTTTTCATCGGTCTGGGCAACATGGGCTTGCCCATGGCGCAAAACCTCGTGCGGGCCGGCCATGCGGTGACGGGTTTCGACCTGGTGCCGGCCAGCGTGCAGCAGTTTGCCGACGGCGGCGGCCTCGTGTCCGATGACCAGGCGGCGGCGATCCGGGCCGCCGACATCGTCATCACCATGCTGCCGGCCAGCCGCCACGTGCTGGGCGCTTATTTGGGCAACCCTTTGGGCGAGACGGGCATCCTGGCGCAGGCGCGGCCCGGCACCCTGCTGATCGACTGCTCGACGATTTCCACGGAGGCGGCGCGCCAGGTGGGCCGCGCCGCGCAGGACAAGGGCTTGCCCATGCTGGATGCGCCCGTGTCGGGCGGCACGGCGGGTGCCACCAACGGCACCCTGACCTTCATGGTGGGCGGCGAAGCATCGGCGCTGGACGCGGCGCGGCCCTATCTGGAAATCATGGGCAAGGCCATCTTCCACGCGGGCGGTTCGGGCTGCGGGCAGACGGTCAAGATCTGCAACAACATGCTGCTGGGGATACTGATGATCGGCACCAGCGAAGCGATACGCCTGGGCGTGGCCAATGGCCTGGACCCGAAGGTGGTGTCGGACGTGATGGCGAAAAGCTCGGGCCGCAACTGGACCCTGGAGGTGTACAACCCGTGCCCCGGCGTGGCCGAGAACGTGCCCGCGTCGCGCGGCTACACGGGCGGCTTTGGCGTCGACCTGATGCTCAAGGACCTGGGCCTGGCCGTGGAAAGCGCGCTGGCCAGCGGGGCGAGCGTACCGCTGGGCGCCTTGTCGCGCAATCTGTACAGCTTGCACAGCAAGGCGGGATCGGGCGCGCTGGATTTTTCCAGCATCTATCAGCTGCTGGGCGAGAAGGCGTAAGGCTTAAGGCTGCTGCGCCTGCAGGGCGGCCAGTTCCGCCTTGGCTTTTTCCAGCTTGCCTTCCAGCTTGGCGATCTTCTTCGGTTCCTTATTGGCTTCCTGGGCCAGGCGCAGCGAACGCTCCGTCTGGTTCACCTTGGCCTGCGCCTTGACGATTTTCTTGTTGTGGCGCTCGACCAGGGTACTGTCGCGGCAGTGGGCGTTGACTTCGTCGAGCGCGCGCGTGAGGCCCGCAACCTTGTCGGACAGGCCCTGTTCCTGCGCCTGGCGCAATTCGCTGCGGATGCCTTCGCGCTTGGCGGCGCAGCCCGTCAGCTGGGTGTCGGCGGCGCTGGCGCCGCCGCTGGCGGCGAGGGCGACGAGCAAGGTCAAGGCGGTTTTCGATAGGCGGTTCATGGCATTCCTGTGTAAGTGGTGGGCTCGTGCAATGTAAGCCTGCCAGCGTGCGCTGTCAAACTTCCCGTGCAGTGCGCGCCTGTCTGGCATGGCATCGGCTACCATGCGTGTTTTCTTCTTCCCGACACCTTCGCATGCCCAAGAAATTTCTCTTGCTGATTCCTTTCCTGCTGCCGTTGCCGCTCCTGGCCCAGACCTCGCCCACCTTGCTCGACCTGCAGCTGCTCGCCATCAAGGTCAGGGCTGAGGCGGCTAGCCATAGCCCGGAAAGCATCGCCGAATTTGCCGAGACCCGGCGCGTGGCGGAAACGGGCGACGTGGAGGCGCAGCTGCAACTGGCGCGCATGCTGCAGCTGGGCGTCGGCACGCCGCAGGACACGGCGCAGTCGATGGCCTGGATACGCAAGTCGGCCGAAGGAGGCTATGCGCCTGCGCAGGCGGCCATGGGAGTGGCCTACACCTTGGGCGGCAAGGTGCCCATCGACCGCGTGCAGGGCGAATACTGGCTGCGCAAGGGCGTGGCGCAGGGCGACGCAGAGGCGCAGACCATCCTGGCGATGGAATTCATCGATGGCGGCAGCAGTGCCGAAGAGCAGGCGCTGGCCATCACCTGGCTGAAGGCGGCGGCAAACGAGCAGCACTTTGTGCCCGCCTACAATGCGCTGGGCGAGCACCTGATGCGCGCGGCCGTCGATGAACAGGACCGCGGCGAGGCTTTCCAGTGGTATTACAGATCGGCGCGTGAAAAGGAGCCGGCCGGCATGCGCAACCTGGCCCGCGCACATGAGCTGGGCCTGGGCGTGGCGCAGTCGGACAAGTGGGCCCTGGTCTGGTACGAGCGTGCCGGATGGGGCGGCGACCTGCCCGCCATGCGGCGCATGATCGAGGTGTATGTCAAGGGCGAACTGGGAGAACAGGCGAGTGCCGAAGACGCTGCCGAATGGCGCGATAAACTGGCAGAGGCAGTGGCAGAGGCAGAAAAGAAATGAAGACCATCCTGTTTGTATTGAGCCTGGCACTGGCGCAGCCCGTGCTGGCGCAGCCGGCGTCCACCAGGGAACCGCGCCAGCATCCGGCGCTGGTCGAATTCGATATGTCCGGCCTCGATGACATGCGCGCGCGCGTGCAGGCCGTGATCGACCGCCCGGCCGACCTGTCGCCGGACAAGGTCGCCGCTTTCGACAAGGCGCGCCGCGCGGCGGAAGGGGGCGATACTGCCGCCCAGCTGGAACTGTCGCAGATGCTGCACGAGGGCGAGGGGACGCCGCGCGACCGCGACCTGGGCCTGGCGTGGCTGAAGAAGGCGGCCGAAGGCGGCAACGGTCCCGCGCAAGCTTTCCTGGGCGTCGCCTATACGCTTGGCCAGGGCATGGCCATCGACCGCAAGCTGGGCGAATACTGGTCGCGCAAGGGCGCCGCGCAAGGCGTGGAACTGGCCAATTTCACGGTGGCCCAGCACTTTGAAAATATCCACAGCAGTCCGGAAGAACAGGCGCACGCGCTGCACTGGCTGAAATACTATGCGGAAAACGGCTTCATTCCCGCCTACAATGAAATCGGCTACCGGCTGATGATGACGGCGCAGGACGAGGCGCAGCGCAAGGAAGCATTCACCTGGTACATGAAGGCGGCCAAGGCGCTCGATCCCTCCGGCTTGAACAATGTGGCGTATGCGTATGAAGTGGGGCGGGGCGCGCCGCAGAGCGACGAGGCGGCCCTGGGCTGGTACGAGATGGCGGCCATCGCCAAAAGCCCGCCGGGCCAGACGGGTTTTGCGCGCCTGCTGGAACAGGGGCGTGGCGGGGCGACCCGGCAAGGGCCGGCGCCCAAGCCCTTCGAGTTGTACCTGCTGGCGGCGAAGCAGGGCGACGCGGAGGCCATCGAGCGGCTCGTCAAGGTGTACGACAAGGGCGAGCTGGGACAGCAGGCCAGCCCCATGCGCGCGGCGCTGTGGCGGGAAAAACTGCGGGAGAGCAAAGTCCCCTGATAGACCGAGACGGCGCGAAAACGGCATGCTATCATCATTGTTATCGATAACAATATCATGAGAGACCCATGAATCCCGATTTCCGCTCCAGGGACATGCTCGAAAAGCATATCCTGCACACGATGCACTTTTATCACCCGCGCGCTGTTGACCCGAGCGGCGGCTTCTATCACTTCTTCCGCGACGACGGCACCGTGTACGACGCCAGCACGCGCCACCTGGTCAGCAGCACGCGCTTCATCTTCAATTACGCCATGGCGTACCGCCATTTCGGCGGTGACGATTACCAGGCGGCCCTGCGCCATGGCGTGGCCTTTTTGCGCGATGCGCACCGCGACCCGGCCACGGGCGGCTACGCCTGGCAACTGTCGTGGAAGGATGGCGTCAAGACGGTGGAAGATGGCGCCAACCACTGCTACGGCCTGGCCTTCGTGCTGCTCGCGTATGCGCACGCCTTGCAAGCCGGCGTGACGGAAGCGCACGCCTACCTGGATGAAACCTTCGAATTGATGGAGCAGCGTTTCTGGCTGCTCGAACACGGCCTGTATGCGGACGTGGCCAGCGCCGACTGGGTCACGCTGGACGGCTACCGGGGCCAGAACGCCAATATGCATGCCTGCGAAGCGATGCTGGCCGCTTTTGAAGCGACGGGCGAAGCGCGCTACCTGCACCGCGCGGAAACCCTGGCGCACAACATCACCGTGCGCCAGGCAGGCCTGGCGAACGGCATGATCTGGGAGCACTACAAACCCGACTGGTCGATCGACTGGGAATACAATCTGCACGACAAGAGCAATATCTTCCGTCCATGGGGCTACCAGCCGGGCCATTTCACGGAATGGGCCAAGCTGCTCTTGATCATGGAGCGCCACAGCCGGTTCATGGCCGGTCCGTCGGACTGGCTGCTGCCCCGTGCGCGCGCCCTGTACGACACGGCGCTGGCCAAGGCCTGGGATGGCGCGCATGGAGGCATCCATTACGGTTTCGGTCCGCAGGACGAGATCTGCGACGGCGACAAATACTTCTGGGTGCAGGCGGAAAGCTTTGCCGCTGCCGCCGTGCTGGCCGCGCGCACGGGCGACGACGCCTACTGGCTCAGCTACGACAAGATCTGGGATTACAGCTGGCGGCACTTCGTCGACCATGAACACGGCGCCTGGTACCGCATCCTCACGCCCGGGAACCAGAAAATCAGCGACGAGAAAAGCCCGGCCGGCAAGGTCGATTACCACACCATGGGCGCCTGCTATGAAGTGCTGAACGTGATCGGCGGTGCCGCATGAACGGCGTTTTCCCTACCTTTGTATCGGCCGGCGAAGCGCTGACGGACATGCTGCGCACGGGCGCCGACTCCTGGAGCAGCCAGGTGGGCGGCTCGACCTGGAACGTGGCGCGCGTGATGGCGCGCCTGGGCGTGCCCAGCGCCTTTGCCGGCGCCGTCAGCCGTGACGTGTTCGGCGATGCGCTGGCCGCTGCCACCGAGGCGGCGGGCCTGGACATGCGCTTCCTGCAGCGCCAGGCAAAGTCGCCGCTGCTGGCCATCGTGCATGAACTGCATCCGCCCACCTATTACTTCATCGGCGACGACAGCGCCGACCTGCATTTCGACGCGGCGCAACTGCCGGGCGGCTGGATGCAAGGGACGCAATGGGTGCACTTCGGCGGCATCAGCCTGGCGCGCGAACCGCTGGCGGGCAAGCTGGTGGCGCTGGCGCAGGAATTGAAGGCGGCTGGCGTGAAGATCAGCTACGACCCGAATTTCCGCGTCATGATGGATGAGCGCTACGACGCCACGCTGCGCCGCATGGTGGCGCTGGCCGACGTGGTGAAAGTGTCGGACGAAGACCTGGCGGGCCTGTTTCGCCACGACGACATCGATGGCGCGTTCGGCGTGCTGCGCGGCTGGAATCCGCAAGCCACCTATTTGTATACGCGTGGCGCGCAGGGCGCTGCCCTGTACCAGGGCGAGCACACATGGCAGGCGGCGCCGCCTGCCATCGAGGTGGTCGATTCGGTGGGCGCGGGCGACGCCAGCATCGGCGGCCTGCTGTACAGCCTGATGTACCGGCCCGATGCGGGCGGCGGCCAGCACTTGCGCTTTGCCGTCGCGGCCGGGGCGGGCGCCTGCCTGGCGGCCGGCGGTTCACCCCCATCGGTGGAACTGGTGGAGTCGCTGGCGGCGCGCACGGTGGTGCGCCAGCAGTAGCAGTTCTGCGATCAATGCCGGGGGTCAGACCCGGCCGGCCTATCCCCGCGCAACGGGCCCCGTTGATGCCCGCGCCATCAGGGTGAACGCCATCAGGTGATGCGTGGCGGGCGCCGTTTCCCCGCTGCGGCGCTGGCGGATCTCGTCGATGACGAGATTGACGGCAGCGCGCGCCATGTCGGCGATGGGCTGGTGGATCGTGGTCAGCTCGGGCCACACGGTGGTGGCCACGGGCGTGTCGTCGAAGCCGCACACGCTGACGTCCTGCGGCACCTGCAAGCCCATGCCGTGCGCCACGGCCAGGGTGGCGGCGGCCATGTCGTCGTTGCTGGCGAAAATGGCGCTGGGGCGCGGTGCCTGCGCCAGCAGCTGGCGCGCCGCATCGAGCCCCGAACGGTAGGTGAAGTAGCCTTGCACCACCCGGTGCGGCGGCACCTGCAGGCCCGTTTCCCGCATGCCGTCCTCGAAGGCCTGGCGGCGCAGCAGGGCGGGCGTGTGTTCCGGGTCGCCTTCGATGAAGCCGATGTCGCGGTGGCCCAGCGCGAGCAGATGGCGCGTCATGGCCAGCGCGCCTTCGTAATCGTCGATGCGCACGGCCGAGACGCCGGGCGAGGGGCGCGCCGTGGCCACGGCGATGGCGGGGATGCCCATGCCATTCAGCTGGGCCAGCACTTCCGGCGAATCGCACAGGGGCGGCGGCACGAGAATGCCGTCCACGCCGGCCGCCACCAGGCAGTCGATGGCGGTGCGCTGGCTGGCCAGGTCGCCGCAGCGCTCGAGCAGCAGCTGGCCGCCGCCCTGGCGGCACTGGTCCATGGCGCCAACTAAAAATTCGCTGAGGAAGGCCGCGCTGGGGTTGCTGTACAGCAGGCCGATGCGCAGGGTGCCCGTGCGGGCGGCGCGGGCCGCCAGGTTGGGCTGGTAGCGCAGGGCGGCAATCGCCGCCTCGACCTTGTCGCGCGTGGCCGTGCTGACGCTGGCGCGCCCGTTGATCACGCGCGACACCGTCATGGCCGATACGCCGGCCATGCGCGCCACGTCGTGCACGGTGGCGCCGCTGGCGGCGTCCAATGCGGCCTGGGCCGCCTTATTCGAGGTGGCCACCGAATTTCAGCTTGCCGCTGATGCGCATGCCGTGCAGTTGTCCTTCTTCCAGTTCGGCGGCGCTGGTGCGCTGCGCCGTGTCGCGCCGCGCCAGGCCCACCGACAGGATATCGAGCATCATCAGCTGCAGCAGGCGCACGATCATGGGCACGAAATTGAGGTTGCCTTCCGGGTGGTTCAGGGTCAGCAGCACGTCGGCCAGCTTGGCCAGCGGCGAACCGCTGGCCGTAATCGCCAGCACGCGCGCGCCGCAGCCCTGCGCCACCTTGACGGTGCGCAGCAGCTCGGGCAGGGCGCCCGAGCGGGAAATGACCAGCGCCACGTCGCCCGGCTTGAGCATGGCGGCGCTCATTTCCTGCGCCTGCGGATCGGCAAAGAAGCTGCTGACGATGCCCAGGTTGAGCAGCTTGTGCTGCATGTCGTCGGCCACCACGCGGGCGCTGCCCACGGCCAGCAATTCCACGCGCTGCGCGCCGCGCAGCAGTTCGATGGCGGCCGTCAGCGCCTTCACGTCGAGCATGTCGCGCATGGCCAGCGCGGCCGAGGCGTTGTTGCCCAGTACCTTGCGCGCCAGTTCCGCGTCGGAGTCCGAAATCTCCACATGGCAGTGCGCCACCGTGATGGCGCCGCCCGTCAGGCCGGAGGCCAGCTTCAGCTTGAAATCGGCCAGGCCCTGCACGCCGATCGAGCGGCAAAAGCGCATCACGGTCGGCTGGCTCACGCCCACCCGCTGGGCGATTTCGGCGATCGGCAGGGTCAGCATGGCGTTCGGCTCCTTCAGGACCCAGTCGGCCACCTTGCATTCCGAAGGGCTCATGCGTCCGCGCGCCTGGCGCACGGATTCGAGCACGGGCGCGCCGGAATGGGCGCGCTTGAGCTTTTGCGCCAGGATGGCGGCGATGCCCAGGAACGTGGGCAGTTCGGCCGTGATCAGGAAAGTGGGGATCTGCGCCAGGTATTCGTTCAGGCGGCCTTTCTGCTCGAAGCGGGCGCGGAACTGCGACTGTTCGAACAGGGGGCCCAGGCGCGGCACGATGCCGCCGCCTATATAGATGCCGCCCAGCGCGCCCAGGGTCATGGCCACGTTGCCGGCGATGGAGCCGAGAATGGCGCAGAAGCAGTCCACCGCTTCGATGCACACGTCGCATTCGTTGTTCAGCGCGCGGCTGGTGATTTCGGCCGCCAGCAGCGGCAGCGCATCGGGTTTGCCGGCGCGTTCGGACAGGGCGCGGTAGATCAGTTCCAGCCCGCGTCCGGAGGCGAGTCGTTCGGCCGAGACGTGCGACAGTTCGCGCCAGGCGAAGGACAGCACGTCCATCTCGCGCTGGTCGCACGGGGCGAAGCTGACGTGGCCCCCTTCGCTGCCCAGCGCGATCCAGCGGTCTTCCGCGGGGATCATGCCCGACACGCCCAGGCCCGTGCCCGAGCCGAGCAGGCCGATGACGCTGTCGGCGCGCGCCATGCCGCCGCCGATCTGCAGGCGCTGGTCGGGCCGCAGGTAGGGCAGGGCCATGGCCAGCGCCGTGAAGTCGTTCACGACGAGCAAGGTATCGAGGCCCAGCGCTTCGCGCATCGCTTCGATCGAGAAGAACCAGTGATGGTTCATCATGCGGATATTGTCGTCGTCGATGGGATTGGCGATGGCGATGGCGGCATGGCGCACGCGTGCCGAACCGGCGGCGCGCGCCTCGCTGCTATCGATATAGGCGGTGATGGCGTCGAGCAGCGAAGCGTAGTCGTCGCAGGGCAGCACGGCCACCGCTTCCAGGTGGCCCTGGCGCGTTTCGAGCACGAAGCGGGCATTGGTGCCGCCGATGTCTGCCAGCAGGCGCGGCCCATCACTGAAACGCTCCGCCGGATCGCTGCCTGCTACTTCCATTTTTTCATCAATTTTCATGGCGGTGCTTAGTCTCGTCTGCGTGCGCTGTCGTGGCGGCGCACTGTCGTTATGGGCAAAAACCAAGGATTTTAATTCGTATACGTGCCGCGTGCCGAAAAATGCGGGATGCCTGCGCAATTGCTTGTCCAGCGTGCCAGAAAGGGTGGCGTCAGCGGGAAAAAACGGGGCAGTCAACGCGCATCTCGGTACGCAAATAAAGTGTCGCAGAGTAGTCGTAGGATTACAACATAATATGTTGATATTTGTTCGTAGTATAGTTACTATGTCCCTGCTGGAAAGAATTCTGGCCAGTACATTCGGCCACGAATGACTAGATAAAAACAAATTACTGAGGAGACTTACCATGCTGCATCGCACCATGTTGAAGGCCGTGTTGAAAGCACTGCCAGCTGCCATCGTCTTAGCCATCGCCAGCGGTTCCGCTGCCGCCGATCCAATGTATCCATCCGATTCCGAAGGCTTCCATGGCTACCTGCGCGCTGGCGCCGGCAGCAATACGTCGGGCGACGGCGGTTCGCAAGGCTGCTTCGGCCTGGGCGGCAATACCATGAAATACCGTCTGGGCAATGAGTGCGACGCCTACACGGAATTCGGCTACACCAAGTCCATCGCCAATTCCGGCGGCGTGAACTACCTGGCCACCATCTGGGTCAACGCTTACGCGCCAAACTCGGATTTCGGCGACAACAAGCTGGGCATCGTCAAGGCCTATGTCGAAGCGCAGGGACTCGATTTCCTGAACGGCGGCACGGCCTGGATCGGTAAACGTTTCTACTACCGTCCTGACATCCACATGCTGGACTTGCAATACATCAACATGAACGGCACGGGCGCCGGCCTGGACCGCATTCCAGCGGGCCCGGGTAAATTCTCGTACGCCTTCTTCAAGGACAACGACATCAACACCGTGTCGCCGACCGGCGTCGTCAGCACCAAGTCCGCCGTGCGCCAGAACTTCATCTACGGCGAAATTCCCGTGAATGAAAACGGCACCCTGGACCTGGCCGCCACCTACATCATCGGCGAAGGCAAGGACAACGACGCTTTTGGCCAGAAGCACAATGGCTGGCAGCTGTCGGCATTCCACCGTCAAGCCAAAGTCTTTGGCGGCGGCAATACCTTCGGCGTGCAGTACGGCGTCGGCCCTGGCACGGGCAAGGGCGCGCAGTTCGGCGCCTCGGGCGACACCAATTTCGGTTCCGACGTCAAGCGCACGCGCATCTTCAATGACATGGCGATCCAGCCCCTGGCCAACTTCGGCATGGAATTCGTCGCCCTGTGGCAAAAAGACGAGTCCAATGCCAACGGTTCCTCGACCTGGACCTCGGTCGGCGTGCGCCCTGTGTACGCATTCACCAACAACTTCAAGCTGGTGGGCGAACTGGGCACGGACCGCGTGACGCAAGCGGGCGGCCTGCCGGCCAAGCGCCTGACCAAGCTGACCATCGCGCCGACGATCTCGGCCGGTCCTGGCCTGTGGTCGCGTCCTGAACTGCGCGCCTTTGTCACCTACGGCAAATGGAACGATGCGGCCACCGCCTCGGTCAACGCGTCGAACAACGGCGGCCCGATCTACAACAACAATACCAGCGGCACGTCCTACGGCTTCCAAGTGGAAACCTGGTTCTAAACACCGAACCAAACCTGCTGCACGGCGCGCTTTGCGGCCTGCGATGCTCACCGTGCTCCAGCACGGTTGCGCTTCCCGGCCACAAATCGCTGCCGCTCGCGACGGTTTGTTCAGTGTTGATGTTTGTAATGCAGATCAACCTGGCGCATCCTTCGCGGATGCGTTTTTGGCGCCGTCCCGTGATATAAATGCAATGTAGTCATTTCATGGATCACGGCGCCGTCTTTATACCAAGATGATGCCCGTTTGCAAGCGGGTCTGAGCACAAGAGCGCCGGTACAGGCGCAGATTTCACCTTTTTCGGCCCCCGTATGCCGAAGCCCCCTAAAAGCTTGATCAAAAAAGGAATGTGGAGATGAAACTGAAATTCAAGATTACCCAACTGGCCGCATTGACCACCCTGGCATTTGCTGGCAGCGCCTTTGCGACCGACGTGGAAGTGTTGCACTACTGGACCTCCGGCGGTGAAGCGAAGTCCGTGGGCCAGTTGCAGCAAATCGTGAAAGAAAGCGGCTTCGGCTGGAAAGACTTCGCCGTGGCTGGCGGCGCTGGCGAAAACGCCGCGACCGCGCTGAAAACCCGCGTCATTTCCGGCAATCCGCCAACGGCCGCCCAGATCAAGGGCCCGTCGATCCAGGAGTGGGGCGCGGAAGGCGTGCTGGCCAATATCGATGATGCCGCCATTCCAGGCAAATGGGATGCCGTGCTGCCGAAAGTCGTCGCCGACATCATGAAATACAAGGGCCACTACGTCGCCGCTCCCGTCAACGTCCACCGCGTCAACTGGATGTGGGTCAATCCGGAAGTGCTGAAAAAAGCCGGCGTGGCCACCACCCCGACCACCTGGGATGCGTTCTTCGACGCGGCCGAGAAAATCAAGAAATCGGGCGGCATCGCGATTGCCCACGGCGGCCAGCCATGGCAGGACGCCACCGTGTTTGAATCCGTCGCGCTGGGCGTGGGCGGCACGGAATTCTACAAAAAGGCCATCCTCAAGCTGGACCAGAAGGAATTGACGGGCCCGACCATGCTCAAGGTGTTCGACACCCTGGGCAAGGTGAAGACCTACATCGACAAGGATGCGGCAGGCCGCGACTGGAACCTGGCCACCGCCATGGTCATCAACAACAAGGCCGGCTTCCAGTTCATGGGCGACTGGGCCAAGGGCGAGTTCACGGCTGCCGGCAAGGTACCGGGCAAGGACTACCTGTGCGTGGCCGCGCCTGGCACGGACAAGGCCTACACCTTCAACATCGATTCGTTTGCCATGTTCACGCAAAAGGATGCGAATGCGAAGAAAGGGCAGATCGCCCTGGCCAACGCCATCATGAATCCGAAGTTCCAGTCGATCTTCAACCTGAACAAGGGTTCCATCCCCGTGCGTTCCGGCGTTTCCAAGGACAAGTTTGACGCTTGCGCCCTGAAATCGATGGAAGACATGGACGCCACCAACAAGAACGGCGGCCTGGTGCCATCGTTCGCCCACGGCATGGCGCTGCCATCGGCCACGCAAGGCGCCGTGACCGACGTCATCGCCAAGTTCATGAACACCAACATGAGCTCGAAAGACGCGGTTGCCGCATTGGCCAAAGCGGCAAAAGTGAAGTAATCACGACGGCGCCGGCACTCCCGCCGGCGCCCTCTGCATCGCATGCATCGCAGGCGCCCGCCCTGGCGCTCGTCCAGGCCGGCGCCACACGCAGTTCTACTTCTACGGCTGTCCTATGTCCATACGCAAGCAATTCGACCGATGGATACCGCAGATGGTGCTGGGCCCCACGCTCATCGCCAGCTTGGTATTCGTCTATGGTTTTATCTTTTTGACCGGTTGGCTGTCGCTGACCGAATCGCGGCTGATGCCGAACTACGAGTTCGCCGGCCTGGTGCAATACGTCGAGCTGTTCGACAATGAGCGCTGGTGGACCTCGCTCAAGAACCTCGGCATCTTCGGTGTCCTGTTCATCGGTTGCAGCATCGCCATCGGCCTGTTCCTGGCCATCCTGCTGGACCAGAAAATCCGCGCCGAAGGCGCGCTGCGCGCCATCTACCTGTATCCGATGGCGCTGTCCTTCATCGTCACCGGCACGGCCTGGAAATGGATGCTCAATCCCAGCCTGGGCCTGGAAAAGGTCATGCACGACTGGGGCTGGACCTCGTTTACCTTCGACTGGCTGGTGAACTCCGACATGGCCATCTACACGGTGGTGATCGCCGGCGTCTGGCAATCGTCTGGCTTCGTCATGGCCCTGTTCCTGGCGGGCCTGCGCGGCATCGATGATGAAATCATCAAGGCGGCGCAAGTCGATGGCGCATCCTTGCCGACGATTTACTGGCGCATCGTGATTCCCGCCATGCGGCCCGTGTTCTTCAGCGTGCTGCTGATCCTCGCGCATATCGCCATCAAGAGCTTCGACCTGGTCATCGCACTGACGGCTGGCGGACCTGGCAACTCGTCGTCCGTGCCGGCCATCTTCATGTACCAGTTTTCCTTCACCCGCGGCCAACTGGGCCTGGGCTCGGCATCGGCAATGATGATGCTGGCCACCATCGTGGCCGTGCTCGTGCCGCTGATGTACCTGGAAACGCGCAGCGCAAAGGCGATGAGATGACACCTACACGCAATAATCGCCTCACCCTCGGACGGGTGGTTGTATACCTGCTGCTGATCCTGTTTGCGGTGTACTACATCGTGCCCCTGTACGTGACCCTGTCGACGTCGTTCAAGTCGCTCGACGAGATCCGCAGCGGCAACCTGCTGGCACTGCCGCACGTGTGGCAGTTCGATTCCTGGTCCAAGGCCTGGTCCTCGGCCTGCACGGGCGTCACCTGCGACGGCATGCAGCCGTTCTTCTGGAACTCGATCAAGATGGTGATTCCCGCCGTGCTGATCTCGACCTTCCTGGGCGCCTTCAACGGCTATGTGTTCGCGCACTGGCGCTTCCGCGGTTCGGAAATCCTGTTTGCCGCCTTGCTGGTGGGCTGCTTCATTCCATTCCAGGTGGTGATCCTGCCGATGGCGCGCCTGCTGGGCGAATTCGGCCTGGCCAATACCACCACGGGCCTCGTCTTCGTGCACGTGGTGTATGGCACGGCCTTCACGACCCTGTTCTTCCGCAACTACTATATCGGCGTGCCGGAAGAGCTGATCAAGGCGGCGCGCATCGACGGCGCCGGCTTCTTCCTGATCTTCCGCAAGATCGTGCTGCCGATTTCGGGTCCGATTTTCGTCGTCTGCATCATCTGGCAATTCACGCAGATCTGGAACGACTTCCTGTTCGGCATCGTGTTCGCCAGCGGCGATTCGCAGCCGATCACGGTGGGCTTGAACAACCTGGTCAACACGTCCACGGGCGTGAAGGAATACAACGTCAACATGGCTGCCGCGGTGATTGCCGCGCTGCCGACCCTGCTGGTCTATCTGGTCGCAGGCCGTTATTTTGTGCGCGGTCTGACCGCAGGCGCAGTCAAAGGTTAAGGAAAGAATATGTCCAGTTTATCGATACGCAGCATCCGCAAGGTGTACACGAACGGCGTCGAAGTCCTCAAGGGCATCGACATCGAAATCAAGGATGGCCAGTTCCTGATCCTCGTCGGCGGCTCCGGCTCCGGCAAGTCGACCTTGCTCAACATGGTGGCCGGCCTGGAAAGCGTCACCTCGGGAGAGATCCTCATCGACGGCAAGGTGGTCAACGACTTGCCGCCGAAGGACCGCGACATCGCCATGGTGTTCCAGTCGTATGCGCTGTACCCGTCGATGACAGTGCGCGAAAACATCGCGTTCGGCTTGAACGTGAAAAAAGTGCCGAAGGCGGAGCAGGAAGAAATCGTCGCCCGCGTGGCTGAAACGCTGCAGATCACGCACTTGCTGGACCGCCGTCCGGCGCAGCTGTCGGGCGGCCAGCGCCAGCGCGTGGCCATGGGCCGCGCCATCTCGCGCAAGCCGTCGCTGTTCCTGTTCGACGAACCGCTGTCGAACCTGGACGCCAAGCTGCGCGTGGAAATGCGCGCCGAGATCAAGCTGCTGCACCAGCGCCTGAAAGCCACCATCGTCTACGTCACGCATGACCAGATCGAGGCGATGACCATGGGCGATCTGATCGCCGTCATGAAGGATGGGGTGGTGCAGCAACTGGGCACGCCGCAGGAAATCTACGACAATCCGGCGAACCTGTTCGTGGCCGGCTTCATCGGCTCGCCGTCGATGAACTTCATTACCGTCAAGCCTGTCATCGAGGGCAACGAGGTATTTGCCGTCATCGACAACGCGGGCAAGAGCATGCGCCTGGTCTTGCCATTCCCGGCCGACAAGCTGCGCAGCCATGCGGGCCGCGACGTGATCCTGGGCGTGCGCCCGGAACAGATCACGGACATGAGCAGCGCGCACGGCGACGTGGGCCAGGAACTGGGCTGCCTGATCGACCTCGTCGAGCCGACCGGTCCCGACACCCTGCTGACGACGCGTTTGAACGGCGCCGCCGTGACCTGCCGCACGCACCCGCGCGAAGCCGTGCTGCCGGGGCAGACCATGCAGCTGTCGTTCAACCTGTCGAAAGCGGCCCTGTTCGATCCGGCCAACGGCGAGCGCATCGCGTAAGCAGCAACTGCGATAAAAAACGGCCCGCCTGTCAACTGACAGGCGGGCCGTTGTCGTTTGCGCCGCGCTTACTTGGCCAGCGATTTTTTATACGCGATGGCGTAGCTCAGCTTGCCCGTCGGCGTGACCAGGTCGTCCAGCGCCGCCTGGCTGAAGACGCCCGTCCAGCCCAGCGCCTGCGCCGTCGCGCCGCCGCTGACGATGTCGCCCGCCTTCAGGCCCGCCATCGCCAGCGAAGCCGTCTTGATGGTGGCCATGTAGCCGGTGGCGTCGCTCGTATCCGTCTTGGCCAGATCGACGCCGGCCTGCTTGCGCAGCCAGTCGGCCCAATAGAATTCGAGGAACTCCGTGGCCGTCGATGGCACTACGTAGCCCGCGTCGCGCGTGAAGTACACGAGGGCGCGGTAGGGATCGTTGCCCAGCGATTTGAGGCCGATGGACGCCGGCAGCTGGCTGGTGGCGATGGCCTTGTTGCCGCCATCCTTCAGCCAGACCTTGTTGACCTTTTTCATCTGCGCCCAGAAATCGTATTCATTGAGCTTGCTGAAATTGTCCGTCACCTTGACCCACACTTTGAGCTGATGGTTCTGGCCATTGTCCGCATCCCAGAAGGCGCTGAACGTGTGGTGGCCGTCCGTCAGGTACAGGGTGCCGTTCGGGCCGATGACGACGGTCTTCATGTCGCCCGGCTTGGTGCCCACGGCGGACTTGCACTGGAAGGTGGAGGGCGGGTTGCTCAGGGTGGCGCCGGCCACGTTGGCCGTTTTCGTCAGCACGTCGTCCTGGCCGTTGGCTTCGCACAGTTCGGCGAATTTCTTCGGCTTGTTGGTCTTGGCCATGATCTGGTCTTCCGCGCCGTAGCGGCCCAGCTTGTAGTAGATCTGGTCGTAGCCGACGGCTGGCTGCGTGGGGCGCAGTTCGTCGAGCGACACTTGCAGGAAGACGGGCGCCGCATCGGTGCCGGCGGCCGTGGCGGCCAGCACTTGCTGGCGCGCGCTGAGCACGGGCGGCGTTTCCAGCACGCTCTTGCCGGTCGCCATGGGCGCGCCGCCATCGATGATCTGCGCGACGATGCTGCCGCTGGCATTGACGATGTCGATATCGGTGCCGCTCTGTTTTACCTGCAGGTTGTCGAGCAGGACGTCGGCCGGGTCTTTGCTGTTCGGCGTCAGGGCGCCGTTGACGAAGTCGTAGCTGGCCGCCATGCCCAGGGTTTGCAGGGGTGCCGCCAGGGCCTTGCCCAGCTGCGTCTGCGCCGTTTGCAGTCTGGCCGCATCGACGGCGGCCAGGCTGGCGGGGGACGCGCTCGACGGGGTGCTGCCCAGCAGCTGCATGGCGATGACGGAGGTGAGCGGCGTCAGGTTGACGGCGCTTTCCTTCAGCGACAGCGCGTACAGCGTGGTGCCGCCTGCCGGCGTGACGGAGACGAGGAAGGGCGCCTTCGCCGTGGCAACCAGGGTGATGGCCGCTTTGCCGTTCGCGTCCGTGGTGGCGCTGCCGACGACATTCTTGCCGGCGTCGAGCACGGAGACGGAAGCGTTCGCCACGGCCTTGCCGGTGGCGGCCACCACGTTCAGCACGCGCGCGGGAGTGACAGGATCGACGGGGGCGACGGGCGTCGTGGCATCGTCGCGGTAGTCGTGGCCGCCGCAGGCGGCCAGGCTGGCGCCCAGCGTCACGGCGATGGCGAGGGATAGGGTTGTGCGGCGAAGGCTGTTCTTGTACATGGTATCCAGTGATGTCGGCATAAAAAGTGCCGACATGCTAGCGGGCGCAGATGTCAGGATGATGACACGCCCGCATGTTACTGGCGCGGCAGCGACTTCCGGTAGCCGATGGCGTAGCGCAGTTTGCCTTTGTCCTGCGTCAATTCATCGAGTGTCTCGCGGTCGACTTCGTCCAGCGCCCCCAGGTCCGCCGCGCGCTTGCCGCCGCTGACGATATCCGTTGGCTTCAGCGCCACCATCGCTTGCGCGGCCAGCAGGATCGCACCGGCATACGCGGCGGGGTCGAGCAGGTCGACGCGCGCCAGGTCCAGCACGGGTTTGCTGCGCAGCCAGTCGGCCCAGTAAAACTCGAGAAATTCCGTGGCGTGTCCGGGCGGCTCGTAGCCGATTTCGCGCGTGAAGTAGACGAGGGAGCGGTAGCGGTCGTCGCCCAGCGATGTGAGGCCGATGGCGGCCGGCAGCTGCTGCGGCGTGATGGCCTGGTTCTGGCCGTTTTTCAGCCACACCTTGTTTTCCGCGCGCATGCGCATCCAGAACGCCGTTTCGTCCAGCGCGCTGAAATTGTCGCTGACCTTGACCCACACCTTCAGTTGGTGGTTGCGCCCGCCATCGGCATCCCAGAAGGTGGTCAGCGTGTGGTGGCCATCGGTCAGGTACAAGGTGCCGCGCGGGCCGATGACGACGGTCTTCATGTCGTCGGGACGGCTGCCCACGGCTGCCTTGCAGCGGTAGCCGGCCGGCGGCGCGCTCAGGGTGGCGCCGGCCGCATTGGCCGTGCCGGGCACGACGTCGCCCTGGCCATTGGCTTCGCACAGGTCGGCAAATTTTTTCGGCTTGGCGATGTCGGCGATGCGCTTTTCTTCGGCCGCATAGCGCCCCAGCTTGTAATACACCTGGTCGTAGCCGATGGCCGGCTGGGTAGGATGCAGTTCATCGAGGCTCACCTGCACGATGCGCGGCTGGGCGGCGCTGCCCACGACGGTCGCCATCAGCGCCTGCTGGCGCGCGCTCAGGGCGGGCAACGTGGCGGCATCGCGGGCCAGGGCCGGCGGCAGGAAGGCCGCCTGGCAGGCCAGGGTCAGCAGCAGGGCGGGGAGGTGGGGGAAAGTGCGGTGCATGGCCATAGTCTCCAAAATCACAGTATGGGCGGCGCGCGGCGCCGCCGCTTGATGCCGCGCAGGCGCTGCCCACAATGGCCGCGCGCCGTCAGCGGCCCAGCATGCGCAGGCAGGCGTCGGCCACATCGGCGGCAAAGGCGCTGCTATCGTCCAGTTGCGCGGCGATGGCGTCGTCCGTCACGCCATGCACGGCCGAGTAAATCATCAGCGCTGCCAGGCGCGGCTGGGGCGGCCATGCGCCCGCTGCCGCGCCGCCTGCCAGGATGGCGCCCAGCTGTGCCAGGATGGCGTTCTTGTCGGGATTGTCAGCGGAATCGATGCCGATGCTGCGGCGGTGCTGCGTGTAGACGATGTCGTGCAGGCGCCAGGTGGCCAGGTAAGTGGCCACATTCGCCTGCACCCACGCGCGCAGCCGGCCCTCCCAGTCGTGCGGCATGCACAGGCCGACTGCCGTTTCCAGGCTGGTCAGGACACGGGCCGTGTAGCGTGCGGCCAGCGCCGCCAGCATTTCGTGCTTGGATGGGAAGTAGTGATAGAAGGTGCCTTTCGCCACGCCGGCCAGCGCCGTGATGTCGCTGACGGTGGTCGCTTCCACGCCCTGGTCCAGGAATAGCCGCTCGGCGGCGGCCATCAATTCATCGAGGCGTACTTCGGCCGGCTTGGTGCGGGGGCGGGCGGGTGCCGGCGGGGCGGCATCGGGCAAGACGGTCTGGGCGGGGCGTGTCGTGGTCATGCGCCCAGTATAAGTGAAGCGCAGGCGCCGCCCAAGCGTCCGCGTACACACGGTTGATTTTTAATTGACCGACGGTCAGTCGATGTTTATGATGAAAGCGAACTCATACATAGGAGCGACTCCATGCAGCGTTATCGCCGTGCGGCCCTGGTGGCTGCCGCCTACCTGGGCACCTTTCTAGCCTCGCTCGACATCAGCATCGTCAACGTGGCCCTGCCCACCCTGCAGACGGCGCTGGCGACGGACATGGCGGGCTTGCAGTGGGTGGTCAATGCGTATGCGCTGTGCCTGTCGGCCTGCATGCTGTCGGCCGGGCCGCTGGGCGACCGGCATGGCCACAAGCTTATCTGGCTGCTGGGCGTGGCCCTGTTTACGGCCGGGTCACTGCTGTGCGCGCTGGCCGCCAGCCTGCCGCTGCTGCTGGCGGGGCGCGCCGTGCAGGGCGTGGCGGGGGCCCTGCTGATCCCGGGCGCCATGCCCATCCTCAGCCATGCCTTTCCTGACCCGCGCGAACGGGCGCACGTGATCGGCGGCTGGTCCGCCTTCAGCGCGCTGGCGCTGATCCTGGGGCCGCTGCTGGGCGGCATGCTGCTGGAAGCCACGGGCTGGCAAAGCATTTTCCTGATCAACCTGCCGCTGGGCTTGCTGGCCCTGCTGCTGGGCGCCTGGGGCATCCCCGAGCGCCGCTACCACGGGCAGGCGGCGCTGGACCGGACGGGGCAGGTGCTCAGCATCGTCTGGCTGGGCGCGCTCACCTATGGCTTGATCGCGCTGGGCGAGTCCGGGCACGGCCGAGGGTACGCGTGGCCGGCGCTGGCCGTGGCGCTGCTGGCCTTCGCCGCCTTCCTGGCCGTGGAAGCGCGCGCGCCGCGCCCCTTGCTGCCGCTGCGGCTGTTCCGCGACCGGACCTTTGCGCTGGTCAACCTGGCTTCGCTGGTGCTGGGCTTTGCCTGCTACAGCAGCCTGTTCTTCTTTTCGCTTTACCTACAGCAGATCCAGGGCTGGGTGGCCGGCGCCAGCGGCTGGCGCATGTTGCCGCAGTTCGCGGCCATGGCCATCGTTTCCCTGTGCTTCGGCCGGCTCAGCCGTCACGTGCCGTTGCGGCGCCTGATGCTGGGGGGCTATGTGCTGGCGGGACTGGTACTGCTGGCCGCGGCGGCCCTGGCGCCGCAGACACCATACGCCATCGTCGCGGCCGTGTTCCTGCTGCTGGGCGTGGCCATGGGACTGGCCGTGCCCGCCACCGGCCTGCTGGCGATGGCCAGCGTGGACGGCGGGCGTGCCGCGCTGGCGTCGGCCATCCTGAATGCCTTGCGGCAGGCGGGCATGACCCTGGGCGTGGCCGTGCTGGGTAGCGTGATGAACGTGCGCGCCGCCGCGCTGCTGGAGCGGGCGGGGCAGGTTGCGGCGCTGGCTGCCGGCTTCCAGCTGGCCATGCTGCTGGCGGGGCTGGCGTGCCTGGCCGTGGCCTTGCCGCTGTACTGGCTGCCGCCGGAGTAAGGTTCAGGCAAGCAGATCGCTGGGCACGCGGGGCGAGGACATCAGGTCGCGGAAGGCGGCCCAGTGTTCGGCACGCGTCGCGCCCTGGCGTTCCACATAGGCTTTCGCCATGTCCTGGCCCAGGTTGTAATTGATCACATAGGCACCCATGGCATCGTAGAACTGCAGGCGCTGCGCGGACTTTTCGGCCGGATACAGGCGCACGTTGACCAGCCATTCCAGCGCTTCTTCGCGGGTCAGGCTGCCTTCGAGGTACTGGCGCGCGATGTCGTTGTCGGCATAGCCGAGCTTGGCCAGCAGGCGGTTCAGCTGCGCGTAGCGGGGCGCCAGCGCGGGATCGAGGCCGGCCAGCGGGTACAGCACCTGCTGTTCGAATGCCAGCCGCTCTGCATCCGTGAAACTCAGTTCGATGCCGTAGTTGGCCGTGCCTTCGGCGATCAACGACTGCGGCGAATACAGCGGATAGATGCAGTATTCCATCCAGCCCTTGCCGCGCACCAGGTCGCGTTCGAGCAGCACGTTGTACACGTGGTGGCCCGGATACGCTTCGTGGCAGCCGAGGTCGACCGCGCGGTCTATATACACGGGCAAGTCAGTATTGATCTGGATCACGCTTTGATAATTGCCCTTGTACCAGTTGTAGCCGCTCCACGGCTTGTCGGTGACAAATTCCAGCACGAAATCTTCGCCTTCGGGCAGGGCGATGT
Source organism: Janthinobacterium violaceinigrum (assembly GCF_009208555.1). GTDB lineage: Bacteria > Pseudomonadota > Gammaproteobacteria > Burkholderiales > Burkholderiaceae_D > Janthinobacterium > Janthinobacterium violaceinigrum. The sequence continues at coordinate 71,326 of NZ_WFLI01000014.1, forward strand.
ATTGCAAGGTGCGTTCGCGGCCCGCGCGGATGGCCGCATCCATGACGGCGCGCAGCTTGTCGGCGGGAATGACGAGTTGCGCGCGCAAGGCGTTCACGCGTTCGCTGACCGTGCCGTCGCCGGGCAGCAGGGTGTCGATCTCCGCCACCAGCTGTTCGTACCAGGCGCGGCTGTGATGGGGCGAGACGGCGTCGTACAGGCGCGCGCTCTCCGTGTCGAAATCGAGGCGCGATCCCTGCAGCATGTCCGCCTTGGCCAGCACGGCTTGCAGCTGCTTGCGCAGGTTGAGGGCGCGCAAGGAGGCATCGCCGGCCAACAGGGCCAGCGCGGTTTCCGCGGCAGCCTGGATATCGCTCAGACTCTGCGGCTGGGCGTTCGCCTGCTGCTGCCAGGCGGGCGGGCCGTAGTAGGCGTCCACATACGAGGCGTCGTGCTGGCCCATGGCCAGGACCAGCTTGACGTAGCGTTCGGCCACGTCGGCAAGGAGGGGAGTGTTGCTGTCGTTATTGGTCATGGCGGCAAGGTTGTTCACGGTTGGCAGGCGCTTATTGTATAGCGCATTGGTGCAGGCGTGAGGTGGACGGTGGCGACCTCATTTCCGTATGACCATTAGAAAAATGCATCTTGATATGGCTCAGTGAACCCGGTGTTCATGGCCTGCGCTGCGCGCTTTGACGGCAAGATGGGAGATCGTCTTTTTTAGGTGCAGGCGTGATTTCCTCCTTGAACTTCCTTCGTTTATGGACGAGCATGACCTACGACAGATCATTTTATTGCTGTGCGGTGGCGCAAGCGCACGCAGCCGAAAGACATCGAATACGCCTGTGCCTGCTGGCACGACTGGAAGGAGAGGGGACATGAGCGAGGACATCCGCAAACCACCGAGAGACCGCTCGCATGACGAGGCGATGGCCGAACTGTACCGCGACGATCCCGCCTTCGCCCTGGAACTGATCAACAATATCCTCGCCGACGGCGACCATGGCGAACTGCTGGCCGTGCTGCGCCAGCTGACGCGCGCCTTTGGCGGCGTGCCCGCCGTGGCGCAGGTGGCCAAGCTCAATCCTACCCAGCTGTACCGGACCTTGTCGCCCGAAGGCAATCCCTCGCTCGCCACCTTGACGGCCATCCTCGACGCCATGGGCTTGCGCCTGGCCGTGGAACCCAGGCAGCCCGAACGTCCATTTCCCGCGCCGGCTGCCTGAATCCCCTGGCGGCTTAAAACGCCACGGGCCGCGCTTCGCGCATCGCTTGCGTCATGGCCAGGCCGATGCGCGTCGCTTCCGTCGCGTCGTGCAAGGTCAATGACAGGGTGCGCCGGCCCAGTGCCGCATCCGTGAATTCCTGCGCCTCGATCAGGAAGGCGTCGGCGAAGCGGGCATAGAAATCCGGCGTGCATTCATTGCGCACGCCATGCGCATCCGAGATTTCCACCCGGTTCAGGCGCGGATTGCTGCCCACGGCCAGGCGGCCGCCCGTGCCGAACACTTCCGTCAGGGTTTCATGGCCATGCGCCATGGTGCGCGAAGCCATGAAGCTGGCCATGCTACCGTCGGCAAATTCCACCGTTGCCAGGCCATTGTCAACGTCGCCGAACGCCTGCAAACCTGTGTGGATGGCGTTGGTGCCGCTCGCATACACGCGCTTGGGTACGGGATTGCCCAGCAGCCAGCGCGCCAGGTCGATATCGTGCACGCTGCAATCGAGGAAGATGCCGCCGCTGGTGGGGGCGAAGCGCATGAAGGCGCCGCTGGGATCGTTCTGGTCGCACGTCTGCGAACGCACCAGGTAGGGTTTGCCGATCAGGCCTTGCGCGATCTTTTGCTGCGCGTCATGGTAGCTGGCGTCGAAACGGCGCACGAAGCCGATCATGACGGTCAGCTGCGGGTGGCGCGCCGCTTCCGCTTCCACCTTCAGGCAGTCGGCCAGGTCCAGCGACAGCGGTTTTTCGCAAAACACGTGCTTGCCGGCGCGCAGGGCGGCGATGATCTGGTCCGCATGCAGCGACGTGGGCGTGACGAGGAACACGGCGTCCAGGCCAGGGTGGGCCAGCAGGGCGTCGTAGTCCGCATAGCCGGTGGCGATGCCGAGCGTGCTGGCGGCCCAGTCCAGTTCCGCTGGCACGGGGCTGCAGGCGGCCACGACTTCGGCGTTGGGCACGCGCTGCGCCAGGTTGATGGCATGGCGCTGGCCCAGCCGGCCCAGGCCGACGATGCCGACTTTTAATGTTGGGGATGACATCTTGTCTCCAGATATTTTTATTGTTGAGTTATAAAGTGACCACGCGCTGCTCGCGCCACGACAGGGTGGCTGCCTCGGCCAGTTCCAGTGCCTTCAAGCCATCGTGGACGGTGGTGCGCAGCGGCGTGCCGTGGCTGAGGGCGTCAAAGAAATGCGCCATTTCCTGCGCGTAGGCCACGCGATAACGTTCGAGGAAAAAATCTTCCGGCTTGTCCACGCTGACGTTCGCCGAGCCATAGGCTGTCACTTCCGTCGGCTTGTGGTTGCCTGCCTGCAGCATGCCGGCGCTGCCCAGCACTTCGAAGCGCTGGTCGTAGCCATAGGCGGCGCGGCGCGAGGCATTGATCTGGCACAAGCGTCCCTTGGCCGTGCGGATGGTGACGACGGCCGTGTCCAGGTCGCCCGCCTCGCCGATGGCGGGGTCGACCAGGCAGCTGCCCGTGGCGTGCACGCTGACGGCTTCATCGTCGAGTATCCAGCGGAAGATGTCGAAATCGTGGATCAGCATATCCTTGAAGATGCCGCCCGATACCTTGATGTAGCTGACGGGCGGCGGACCAGGATCGCGGCTGGTGACGACCAGCAATTCCGGCGTGCCGATTTCGCCCGCTTCCAGGCGCGTCTTGACGGCGTTGAAGGTGGGGTCGTAGCGGCGCTGGAAGCCCAGCATGCACAGCACCTTGGCTTCCTTCACGGCGGCGGCGCAGGCGCGCGCCCGGTCGATAGTCAGGTCGACGGGTTTTTCGCAGAAGATGGCCTTGCCGGCGGCGGCCGAGCGCAGGATCAGGTCCGCATGCGTGTCCGTGCTGGAGGCGATGACGACGGCCTTGATGGCCGGGTCCGCCAGCGCCGTTTCCACCGTGGCGCTGCTGCCGCCATGCAGGCCGGCCAGCGCGGCGGCCGCTTCCTGGTTGACGTCGACCACGTACTTGAACTGCACGCCGGGTTGCGCGGCCAGGTTGGCCGCGTGGATCTTGCCGATGCGTCCGGCGCCAAACAATGCTACTTCAATCATCATGTTCTCCTGGGGTGTGGATTTCTTCGATGTCGAGCTCTAATTTGTATGCCAGCGCGATGAACAGCGCCTGGCACAGGCAGATGGTGCTGGTCAGCGAGCGGAAGGCAAAGGCGCTGCCCTCGGTGACGGTGAGCAGCGCGTCGGCGGCCCGCGCGAGCGGGGCCAGCTTGCTGTCGGTAATCACGAGGACCTTGGCACCCTTGTCCTGCGCCGCCTTGATGCACTGCTGGGTTTCCTTGCCGTAAGGCGAGAAACTGATGGCGATCGCCACATCGCGTTCGCGCACGCTGCGCATCTGTTCGCGGTGCATGCCGCCCAGTCCGCTAATCAGGTGCACGCGCTTGTCCGTGTGTTCGAGCGCGTAGGCGATGTAGGAGGCGATCGGAAAGGACCGGCGCACGCCGATCACATAGATGTTGTCCGCTTTCAGCAGCAGATTGACGGCCGCTTCCAGCTGCGCGTCGTCGAGTCCCGCGGCCAGGTCGTCGAGGCCCGCGCGGCTGGCGCCGACGAATTCGCGCGTCAGGTCGCCCGCGCTCAGGGCCGCATCGCGCGTGGAAATGAGCTTGCGGATGCGCTGCTGGTAATCGGGCGTGGCGCCGGCCTGGTCCGTGTAAGCCTGGCGGAACACGTCCTGCATTTCACTGAAGCCCGTATAGCCGAAGCGCTGCGCGAAGCGCACGATGGCCGATGGCTGCACGTCGCAGGCGGTGGCAATGTCGCTGATGCGCTCGAGCATCAGGCTGGCCCGGTGTTTTTCGATGTATTGGGCAATGACTTTCAGCTGGCGCGACAGATTGTCGTACTCGGCGGCAATGTGCTGCATCAGCTTTTCGATGGGGGCGGTGGCTGCCATGTTTTTTTCCTCGGTTGCTTGCTGGGCCGCAGGATTATTGCGGCTGGTTCTGGCGAGAATTATAGGAGTGAATCCAGAAAATAGAAATGATTTTCTATTTAAATTTATTTTGAAAATTTTATTGCATTTGTCTTTTTTGTGGCCTAAGCTGTGCGCAGTGCATCGGTTTGCGTGCCGCAAGGCCAGGCCGGTGACACCCTTCATAAAAGCTCGCAACTATAAAAAATAATCCGTCTAGGAGACATTCATGCATAGCAATAAAAGCAAGGGTTTGTTGAAGTGTCTGGCCATCGCCAGCCTGGGTCTGAGCCTGGGATTGAGCACGGCCACCAGCCATGCGGCCGGCGAGAAATTCGTCATGGTCAGCCATGCGCCGGACTCCGATTCCTGGTGGAACACCATCAAGAACGCCATCAAGCAGGCTGGCGAGGACTTCAACGTTACCGTCGACTACCGCAATCCGCCGAATGGCGACCTGGCCGACATGGCGCGCCTGATCGAGCAGTCGGCGGCGCGCAACTATGACGGCTTGATCGCCGACATCGCCGACTTCAGCGTGCTGCAAAAACCGCTGGGCACGGTGGTCGCCAAGAAAATCATGCTCGTGACCATCAACTCAGGCACCCTCGCGCAAAGCGAGCAGCTCAAGGCCATCATGCACGTGGGCCAGCCCGAGTATGACGCGGGCCTGGGCGCGGGCAAGCGGGCCAAGGAAGCGGGCATCAAATCGTTCGTGTGCGTGAATCACTATGCGATGAATGCCTCGTCGTTCGAACGCTGCCGCGGTTTTGCCGATGCGCTGGGCGTCGATTTCAAATCTTCCACGCTCGACACGAATGGCGTCGACCCCGGCGTGATCGAGAGCAAGGTCAGTGCCTATCTGCGCAGCAATCCGAAGACCCAGGCCGTGCTGGCGCTGGGACCGGACTCGGCGCCGCCCGCCATGCGCGCCGTCGAGAAAATGGGCTTGAAGGGCAAGATGTATTTCGCCAGCTTCGACTTGTCGGAAGAAATTGCCAAGGGCATCAAGGATGGCAGCATCCAGTTCGCCATCGACCAGCAGCCCTACCTGCAAGGCTATATTCCTGTCGCCGTGATGGCCATCATGAAACAGCAGAAGATCACGGACCTGGCCAAGGTCAAGGAAATCCTGATTGCCAATCCGAAATACCAGGCGCGCCTGGCGGAATACGGCCTGACACCGATCTATGGCCCGCGCCACATCAGCTCCGGCCCCGGTTTCGTGACCAAGGAAAACATCGCCAAGGTCGAAAAATACGCGGGCCAATACCGCTGATCTTCTCAATTGCCAGAGTGTGCACCACGCCGCGCTGCCTTCGGGCAGGCGGCGTACGGGACCGCCACGCCTGGCGCCAGCGATGCTGGCAGGAAAGTAATTGGTATTGGTAGCAGGAATTGTTGCAAGTATTACTGAAAGGAATTCGTATGACTGCGCTTAAATCCAGCCTGGCTAGCCCCGGCATGAATCCTCCCCCGCCTTCCGGCGCCGCCAGCAAGCCAGTCGCCGCCGATGAGCGCGTAGGCACGACCAGCTGGGTCAAACGGTTTTTCGGCCGCCCCGAGTTCGCCTCGATTTCCGGCGCGGTGCTCGTGTTTGCCTTCTTCGTCATCACGGCCGGCGATTCCGGCATGTTCAACCTCGATGGCGTCGTCAACTGGATGCAAGTGGCATCCTACCTGGGCATCATCGCCATCGGCGCCTGCCTGCTGATGATCGCCGGTGAATTCGACCTGTCGATCGGCTCCATGATCGGCTTTGCCGGCATGATGATCGCCATCCCGACCATCTATTTCCACTGGCCCTTGTGGGCCGCCATCCTGTTTGCCTTCGCCGGCTCGATGGCGCTGGGCTGGCTGAACGGCTACATCGTCATCAAGACGCGCTTGCCCTCGTTCATCGTCACCCTGGCTTTTCTGTTCATCCTGCGTGGCCTGACCCTGGCCTTGTCGATCATGTTTGCCAACCGCACGATCGTCAGCGGCGTGGGCGACCTGGCCGCCAACGACTGGCTGGCCAGTCTGCTGTTCCACGGCAATGTCGCCACAGGCTTGTTTCACTGGATGGGCGCGCATGGCTGGATCGCCGTGCTCGACGATGGCTCGCCCCTGGTGAAAGGCATACCGAAAGTGATCGCCTGGTGGCTGGTGCTGGCCGCCGGCGCCGCGTTTGTCCTGTCGCGCACCCGTTTCGGCAACTGGATGTTTGCGGTGGGCGGCGATGCGAACGCGGCCAAGAATGTGGGCGTGCCGGTGCGCAAGGTCAAGATTTCCCTGTTTGTCTTCACGGCCTTCTGCGCCTGCCTGTTTGCCACCTTGCAAGTGTGCGATATCGGTTCGGCCGCCGCCGACCGCGGCATGCAAAAGGAATTCGAAGCCATCATCGCGGCCGTCATCGGCGGCGCCTTGCTGACGGGCGGCTACGGTTCCGTCGTCGGCGCCTGCTTCGGCGCACTGATCTTCGGCGTGGTGCAGATCGGTATCACTTATACGAACATCAATTCGGACTGGTTCCGCGTCTTCCTCGGCGTCATGCTGCTGATCGCGGTGCTGTTCAATAACTTTGTACGCTCACGCGTCACGGAAGCGAGATAAATCATGAGCGAACATATTCTTGCCCTGGAAAACGTCAGCAAGCGTTTCGGCTCCGTGCTGGCGCTGCAGAACATCACCATGCGGCTGAAAGAGGGCGAAGTGCATTGTTTGCTGGGCGACAATGGTGCCGGCAAGTCCACCCTGATCAAGACCCTGGCCGGCGTGCACAAGCCGACCGACGGTCAATACCTGGTCGATGGCAAGCCCGTCGTCTTCAATTCGCCCAGCGAGGCGCTGGATATGGGCGTGGCCACCGTCTACCAGGATCTGGCGCTGGTGCCGCTGTTGTCCGTGGCGCGCAATTTCTTCATGGGCCGCGAGCCGATGAAAAAGCTGCTGGGCCTGGTACCCGTGATGGATATCGACTACGCGGCAGAAACGGCGCGCGCCAAGCTGGCCGAGATGGGCATCATGGTGCGCGACCCGCACCAGGCCATCGGCACCATGTCGGGCGGCGAAAAGCAGTGCCTGGCCATTGCCCGCGCCATCCACTTCGGCGCCCGCGTGCTGATCCTCGACGAGCCCACGGCGGCCCTGGGCGTGAAACAATCGTTCAATGTGCTGAAACTGATCTACAAGGCGCGCGAACGGGGCATTTCCGTGATCTTCATTACGCATAATGTGCACCATGCGTATCCGGTGGGCGATTCGTTCACTTTGCTGAACCGGGGCAAGTCGCTGGGCACGTTCACCAAGGATACGGTGACCAAGGACGCCTTGCTGGACATGATGGCGGGCGGTGCGGAAATGCAAACGCTGATGGCTGAACTCGACGGTGTCACGATTTAAGGATAACCATGAATAACCCGACACAATTTGCCCAGGGACGCGCGCTGGACGTGATCTGCCTGGGCCGCCTGGCGGTGGACCTGTATGCGCAGCAGATCGGCAGCCCGCTGGAAGACGCGACCAGCTTTGCCAAGTATCTGGGCGGCTCGTCGGCGAATATCGCCTTCGGCACGGCCCGCCTGGGCTTGAAGTCCGCCATGCTGTCGACAGTGGGCGACGACCACATGGGCCGTTTTTTGACGGACACCTTGTCGAAAGAAGGCTGCGACGTCAGCCATGTGGGCATCGACCGCGACCGTTTGACGGCGTTGGTGATGCTGGGCATCAAGGATAAAAACACGTTCCCCCTGATTTTCTACCGCGACAATTGCGCCGACATGGCCATCGACCCGGCGTCGGTGGATGCGGCCTTCATTGCGTCGAGCAAGGCGCTGTTAATCACCGGCACGCACTTTTCCACGGCTGCCATGCACGCCGTCAGCATGCAAGCCTTGAAGCTGGCCCGTGCGAATAATGTGCGTACCGTGCTCGACATCGATTACCGGCCCGTGCTGTGGGGCTTGTCCGGCAAGGCGGACGGCGAAACGCGTTTCGTCTCGAACGACGGCGTGACGCGCCACCTGCAGGCGATCTTGCCGCAGTTCGATTTGATCGTCGGTACGGAAGAGGAATTCATGATTGCCGGCGGCGGCGCCGACATCATGGCGTCCCTGCGCGCCGTGCGGGCCGCCACCCTGGCCACCCTGGTCGTCAAGCGGGGCCCGCTGGGCAGCGCCGTCATCGACAATGTGGTGCCGGCCAGCCTCGACGACGCATACAACTACCGGGGCGTGCGCGTGGAAGTGCTGAACGTGCTGGGCGCGGGCGACGCCTTCCTGTCGGGCTTCCTGAAAGGCTGGCTGCGGGGCGAGGATTACGAGGCGTGCTGCCGCTACGCAAATGGCTGCGGCGCCCTGGTCGTGTCGCGCCACGGCTGCGCGCCGGCCATGCCGTCGCCCGTGGAACTCGACTATTTCCTGGCCAACGCGGCGAAGCTCACGCAACCGGACCAGGACGCCACCTTGTCCCGCCTGCACCGTACGACGGTGGCGCGCCCGCAGTGGGATGAACTGTGCGTGTTTGCCTTCGACCACCGCACGCAATTCTTCGAGATGGCGCAACAGACGGGCGCATCCGAGTCGCGCATTGCGGCCTTGAAGCAGCTGATGGTGCAAGCCGTGGCGCAGACGGAAACGGCATTGAAACTGGCGGGCAAGACGGGCGTGCTGATCGATGGCCGCTACGGCGTCGACGCGCTCAACGATGCGACGGGGCGGGGCTGGTGGATAGGCCGTCCCGTGGAATTGCCGGGATCGAACCCGCTGCAATTCGACTGGGGCCGTTCCATCGGTTCGCATTTGCTCAGCTGGCCGAAGGAACACGTGATCAAATGCCTGGTGCAGCTGCACCCGGACGATGCCGTGGAAAACCGCCTGGAACAGGAAGCGCAGATCAAGGCCCTGTACGACGCGGCGCAAGTGAGCGGTCACGAATTGTTGTTGGAAGTCATACCGTCGGATGCCTTGCCGAAGGGCCATGACACCGTCTTGCGCGCCGTCAAGCGCCTGTACAACCTGGGCATTTATCCGGAATGGTGGAAGCTGGAAAGCATGTCGGCCCAGCAATGGCAAGCGATCGATGCCCTCGTGCATGAGCGCGATCCGTATTGCCGTGGCGTCGTCTTGCTGGGCTTGAACGCGCCCATCGATGCGCTGGCCGCCAGTTTCGAACAGGCCAGTGCCAGCAGCACGTGCCGCGGCTTCATGGTGGGACGCACCATCTTCCAGGAACCGAGCCGCCGCTGGCTGGCCGGCGACATCGACGATGCGGGCCTGATCGCCGCCGTGCGCGCCAACTTCGAACAGTTGATTTCCCTGTGGCAGCGCACGCGCAACCGCCTGGAGCGTGCAGCATGAGCGCCACCACCATCCGTTTGACCATGGCGCAAGCGCTGGTCCGCTATCTGGCCGCCTTGCGCACGGACGAGGGCGATGGGACCCTGGTTCCCCTGTTCGGCGGCGCCTTCGCCATCTTTGGCCACGGCAACGTGGCGGGCCTGGGCGAAGCGCTGTACCAGTACAAGGAAGTCTTCCCCACGTTTCGGGCGCACAACGAGCAGGCGATGGCGCACGCTGCCATTGCGTATGCGAAAGCGCACATGCGCCGGCGCATGCTGGCCGTCACCAGTTCCATCGGTCCTGGCGCCACGAACTTGCTCACGGCGGCGGCCCTGGCCCACGTCAACCGCCTGCCCGTGCTCCTGCTGCCCGGCGACGTGTTCGTCTCGCGCGCACCGGACCCGGTGCTGCAGCAGCTGGAAGACGGCACGGACGGCAGCGTGTCGGTGAATGACGCGTTCAAGCCGCTGTCGCGTTACTTTGACCGCATCGTCTATCCGGAACAGTTGCTGACGGCCTTGCCGCGCGCCATTGCCGCCTTGACGGACCCGGCTGCCTGTGGCCCCGTCACCTTGTCGCTGCCGCAAGACGTGCAGACGATGGCGTATGACTACCCCGAGGAATTCTTCACGCCCCGCACCGTGCGTTTCCGCGCCGTGCCCCCCGTGGAGCAGGAGCTGGAAGAAGCGGCAGCCTTGTTGACGGCTGCGAGGCAGCCCTTGATCGTGGCCGGCGGCGGCGTGCTGTACGGCAAGGCCGGCGCCGCCTTGCAGGCGTTTGCCGAGCGCCACGGCATTCCCGTGGCGGAAACGCAGGCGGGCAAGAGCAGCCTGCCGTGGGACCATCCGCTGCAGCTGGGCGCCATCGGCGTGACGGGTTCGCCTGCCGCGAACAGTCTGGCGGCCGAGGCGGACGTGGTGCTGGCCGTGGGCACGCGCTTGCAGGATTTCACGACGGGATCGAACTCGCTGTTTGCGCAGGCGCAACTGGTGAGCCTGAACGTCAACAGTTTTGACGCCCTGAAACGCCGTGGCTTCGCTGTGCAGGCGGATGCAACCCTCGGGCTGCAAGGTTTGTCCCGCCATCTGGGCAGCTGGAACAGCGCGGGCCAGTGGCTGGACCGCGCACAGCAGGCGGGCCACGCCTGGCGCGCGACGGTGGCCGCGATTACGGGCAGGCGCGAGGTGGCCGGCTTGCCCTATGACGGCGAAGTCATCGGCGCCGTGCAGCGCTCATCGAGCGACTCGACCACCCGCGACATCGTCGTCTGCGCGGCGGGCACCTTGCCGGCCGAGCTGCACAAGCTGTGGCGCACCAGCACGCCCGGCGGCTATCACATGGAATACGGCTACTCGTGCATGGGCTATGAAATTGCCGGCGGCCTGGGCGTCAAGATGGCGAAGCCGGATGCCGAGGTGATCGTCATGGTGGGCGATGGCAGCTATCTGATGATGAATTCGGAAATCGCCACCTCCGTCATGCTGGATAAAAAACTCATCATCGTGGTGCTCGACAACCGGGGCTACGGCTGCATCAACCGCCTGCAGCAGGCCTGCGGCAATGCGTCGTTCAACAATATGCTGCCCGACAGCGCACCGCGCATCGACTTCGCCCTGCATGCGCGGTCCCTGGGCGCCCTGAGCGAACATGCGGGGTCGATTGCCGAGCTGGACGCTGCCATGCAGCGGGCCCGCGCTGCACCGCGCACGTATCTGATCTGCATCAATACGGACGACACGCGCACGACGGAGGAGGGCGGTTGCTGGTGGGAAGTGGCCGTGCCCGAAGTCTCGACGCAAGCCGGCGTGCAAGCTGCGCGCGCCCGTTATGAACTTGACCGCCAAGGACAACAAAAATGACTACATGGAATGTGAAGATCGGCATCAACCCGATCTCGTGGATGAACGACGATTTGCCCAGCCTGGGCGGCGAGACGCCGCTGGAGACGGCCTTGAAAGAGGGCGCCGAGATCGGCTACGTGGGCTTTGAACTGGGTAACAAGTTTCCCAAGGATGCCCCCGCCCTGAACGCCGTGCTGGGCAAGTATGGCCTGGCGTGTGTCTCCGGCTGGTATTCGGGGCGCTTGGCGCACCGGTCCGTGGAAGAGGAAATCGCTGCCGTGGGGCCTCATCTGCGGCTGCTGGCCGGCAGCGGCGCCACGGTCATGGTGTACGGCGAAGTGGCCGATGCCATCCAGGGCGAGCCGCGCCCTTTATATAAGCGCCCCCGCTTCCAGACGCAGCAGCAATGGCAGGAGTATGCGGACAAGCTGACGGCGTTTGCGCAACACTTGCTGGACCACGGCGTGCGCCTGGCCTACCACCACCACATGGGCGCCTACGTGGAAACCCCGGCCGACGTGGACCAGTTGATGGCCTTGACGGGGCCGGAAGTGGGCTTGCTGTTCGACACGGGCCACATCACGTTTGCCGGCGGCGATGCGCTGGCCGTGCTGAACAAGCACATCGACCGGATTTGCCATGTGCATTGCAAGGATGTGCGTCCCAACGTGGTGAAGCTGGCCCGCAACGGCCACTGGAGTTTTTTGCAGGCCGTCATCAATGGCGCGTTCAGCGTGCCCGGCGACGGCAGCATCGATTTCCCCGCCATCCTCACGCGCTTGTATCTGCACGGCTACGAAGGCTGGCTGGTGGTGGAGGCGGAGCAAGACCCGGCCGTCGCGCCCAGCTATGAATATGCGAAGATGGGCCACGATTACCTGGCCCGGCTGGTCGACGCCATTCCCCGCCTGGGCCGGGAGGCGGCATGAGCCCGCTGCTGGTCAAGGCCCGGCCTGGTTCTGCCATCGTCGAGGTGACGCCGGCATCGGCCGGCTGGACGCACGTGGGCTTTGCCGCGCACCGGCTGGCGGCCGGCGAACAGTTGAACCTGGACACGGGCAGCCGCGAACTGTGCATCGTCGTGCTGACGGGCACGGTCACCGTGCAGGCGGGCGGGCAGACCTGGGAAGCCATCGGCGGGCGCGCCAGCGTTTTCGAGGAGCGCTCGCCGTATGCCGTGTACGTGCCGCTGGAAACCGCAGTGTGCATCACAGCCGTGAGCGGCGCGGAAGTGGCGCTGTGCAGCGCGCCCGCCACGACCCGCCGTCCGGCGCGCCTGATCGACCCGCAGTCGATGACGCGCTCCGTGCGCGGCAAGGGCGCGAACACGCGCTATGTGTGCGACATCCTGCCGCAAACGGCCGAGGCCGATGGTTTGCTGGTGGTGGAGGTGGTGACGCCGTCCGGCCATTCGTCCAGCTATCCGCCGCACAAGCATGACGACGACAATATTCCCACCGAAAGCTCGCTGGAAGAAACGTATTACCACCGCCTGAACCCGGAGCAGGGCTTTGCGTACCAACGCGTCTATACGGATGACCGTTCCATCGATGAAGCGATGGCCGTGGAAAACCACGACGTGGTGATGGTGCCGCGCGGCTACCACCCCGTCACCGTGCCGTATGGCTATGACGGCTATTACCTGAACGTGATGGCCGGCCCGAAACGCGTATGGCATTTTAAAAACGACCCGGCCCACGAGTGGCTGATGACGAAATAAACGAGGACAAGAAGATGACAACGCAACAGATCGGCCACTTTATTGGTGGCAACCCCATGGCCTCGCGTTCCGAGCGCACGAGCGACGTGTTCAATCCCGCCACGGGTGCCGTGACGGCCAAGGTGTCGCTGGCCACGCCGAGCGAACTGAACGCGGCCGTGGCCGCCGCCCATGCGGCGTTTCCCGCCTGGTCGCAAACGTCGCCCTTGCGCCGCGCGCGGGTGATGTTCAAGTTCAAGGAATTGCTGGAAGAGCACTCGGACCAGTTGGCCGCCCTGATCACGGCCGAGCACGGCAAGGTGTTCACGGATGCCAAGGGGGAAGTGACGCGCGGCATCGAAGTGGTGGAGTTTGCCTGCGGCATCCCGCAAATGATGAAGGGCGAGTATTCGGAGCAAGTGGCCGGCGGCATCGACGCCTGGTCGATCCGCCAGGCATTGGGCGTCTGCGTGGGCATCACGCCGTTCAACTTTCCCGTGATGGTGCCCATGTGGATGTTCCCGATGGCGATCGCCTGTGGCAATACCTTCGTGCTCAAACCGTCGGAGCGCGACCCGTCGGCCAGCCTGCTGCTGGCGCAGCTGCTGACGGATGCGGGCTTGCCCGACGGCGTCTTCAACGTGGTGCAGGGCGACAAGGAAGCCGTGGACGGGCTGTTGCACCATCCGGACGTGCGCGCCGTCAGCTTTGTCGGTTCCACGCCGATTGCCGAATACATCTACGCCACGGGCTGCGCCCAGGGCAAGCGCGTGCAAGCCTTGGGCGGCGCCAAGAACCATATGGTGGTCATGCCGGACGCGGATATTGCGCAGACGGTCGATGCGCTGATGGGCGCCGCCTTCGGTTCGGCGGGCGAGCGCTGCATGGCCATTTCCGTGGTGGTGGCGGTGGGCAATGTGGGCGATCAGCTGGTCGAGGCGCTGGTGCCCCGCATTGCGGCCCTGAAGATCACGCAGGGCATGGACCTGTCGGCCGAGATGGGGCCTGTCGTCACGCAAGTGCACAAGGACAAGATCGCGGGCTACATCGCCACGGGCGTCAAGGAAGGCGCCAAGCTGGTCAGTGACGGGCGCGGCTTCGTCTTGCCCGGCCACGAACAGGGCTTTTTCCTTGGCGGCAGCCTGTTCGACCATGTGACGCCGGAGATGACGATCTATAAAGAGGAAATCTTCGGCCCCGTGCTGTGCATCGTGCGCGTGCCCGACTTTGCCACGGCGCTGGACCTCGTCAATGCGCATGAATACGGCAATGGCACGGCGATCTATACGCGCGACGGCAACACGGCGCGCGAATACACGCACCGCGTGCAGGTGGGGATGGTGGGCGTCAACGTGCCGATCCCCGTGCCGATGGCGTTCCACAGCTTCGGCGGCTGGAAGCGCAGCCTGTTCGGCGACCACCATGCGCATGGCCCGGAATCGGTGCGCTTCTATACGAAGCAGAAGGCCGTCACGCAGCGCTGGCCCGCTTCCACGGCGGCGGGCGCCGAGTTTGCCATGCCGACCCTGAAGTAATACTCCGCCGTAAAACCGGCTGGTTCGCTTCTTGCTTACTGCAATGGCTAATTGTTTAGCCATTGCAGATCGCTCCCATGACGTCCAGCCGTACCCAGCCAGCGCCAGACCGCCCCCTGCGCATTGTCGTCGTCAATACCATCGTCGAGCACGGCGTGCACGCGGATGCGGCGCTGGCTGCCCAAGTGCAGCGCGGCAATGCCTTGCGCATCGGCTTGCTGGAATCGGGCTTCGACATCGTCGCCTCGCTGCCAGCCGACCTCTATCTTCCCGAGCGCATCGCGCAACTCCAGCCTGACCTCATCATCATCGACGCCGAATCGGACGCGCGCGACGTGCTCGAGCACATCGTCATCGCCACGCGCGACGAGCGCCGCCCCATCGTGCTGTTTACGGAAGACGGCGCCATGGCCAGCATCGACGCGGCCATGGCGGCCGGCGTGTCCGCCTATATCGTGGCCGGCTTGCAAGCCGAACGCATTCAACCCGTGCTGAACGTGGCGCTGGCGCGCTTTCGCCAGGAAGAAAAGTTGCGCGCCGAATTGCTCGACACGCGGCACAAATTGCTTGAACGCAAGGTGATCGAGCGGGCCAAGGGCTTGCTGATGACGCATCACGGCTTGACGGAAGACCAGGCTTACCAGCGCCTGCGCAGCATGGCCATGAACAAGAAATTGAAACTGGCCGAGATCGCCCAGCGCATCCTCGACGTGGAGGACTTGCTGGGATGAAGCGTTCATTTCCTGACACATGCTGGTGCAGTGCACCATCGCGGTGCATTTCCAGCCGTCCGGCACAAGGTGAGCACAGGCACGGTCCTTGCTGCTGGACGGGGAGAACCGTGCCCATGGCGGCGCGGAAAAACAGTATTTATCAGCAAGGAATGGTATGACAGAGCAAGCGGACAAGCAGGAAGAATATGGCGCCCAGGCGATGCGCACCCTGCAGCCGGAAAAACAGACGATACGCATCGGCTACCTGCCGCTCAGCGATTGCGCCTCGCTGATCATGGCCGCGGAACTGGGTTTCGATGAACGGCACGGCATCAAGATCGAACTGAGCCGGGAGATGTCGTGGGCCGGCGTGCGCGACAAATTGCACAATGGCGAACTCGATGCGGCCCACGTGCTGTACGGTCTCGTGTATGGCGTGCAGATGGGCGTCGGCGGGCAACAGCACGACATGGCCGTACTGATGAACCTCAACCGCAGCGGCCAGGCCGTCACCGTGTCGGCGGCGCTGGCGCGCGAGGGCGCCCACGATGGTCCCACCCTGGCGCGGCACATGCGCGCCGCGGCGCGGCCGTTTGCGTTTGCACATACTTTTCCGACCGGCAACCATGCGATGCTGCTGCAATACTGGCTGGCCGCGCATGGCATCGATCCGCTGCGCGACGCGCGCGTGATGACGGTGCCGCCGTCGCAGATGGTGGCGGCCTTGCGCGCGGGCCAGATGGATGGCTTTTGCGCGGGCGAACCGTGGGGCTACAAGGCCATCGTCGATGGCGTGGGCGTGACGGCCACCACCAGCGGCGCCATCTGGCCCGACCATCCGGGCAAGGTGCTGGGCACCAGCGCCGCGTTTGCGCGCCAGCATCCGAACAGCTGCCGCGCCCTGATTGCCGCCGTGCTCGAGGCGGGGCGCTGGATCGACGCCAGCGACGCCAACCGGCTGGCCATGGCGGCCACCGTGGCCGCGCCGGCCTATCTGAATACGCCGCAGGAAATGCTGGCGCCGCGCATGCTCGGCCACTACCAGGATGGTCTGGGCAGGACCTGGGACGAGGCGCAGCGCCTGCAGTTCTACCAGGGCGGCGCCGTGAATTTTCCATATCTGTCCGACGGCATGTGGTTCATGACCCAGCACCGGCGCTGGGGCTTGCTGCGCGACGAACCCGATTATCTGGCCGTGGCCCGGCAAGTCAGCCGCATCGACCTGTACCGCCAGGCGGCGGAAATGACGGGCACGCCCTTGCCCGCGTCGCCGATGCGCAGGTCGACCCTGTGCGACGGCGTGGTGTGGGACGGCAGCGCGCCGGAAGCGTATGCGGCATCGTTTGCCATCGGCCACTTTTTTTAATGGGAGAGTTCATCATGGCGCAACTTGGAAGCGTGACGCTGGTGGGCGCCGGTCCCGGCGACCCGGACCTGCTCACAATAAAGGCTGTAAACGCCATCGCGCGGGCCGACGTGGTGCTGATCGACGACCTCGTCAACCCGGCCATGCTGGCCCATGCGGCGCCCGGCGTGCGCGTGGTCGAAGTGGGCAAGCGGGGCGGCTGCGCTTCCACGCCGCAAGCCTTCATCGAACGCCTGATGCTGGCCGAAGCCCGCGCCGGCTTGCATGTGGTGCGGCTGAAAGGCGGCGACCCCTATCTGTTCGGACGGGGCGGCGAGGAGCGCGCCTATCTGCGCAGCCACGGCGTGGCCGTCGAAGTGATACCCGGCATCAGCAGCGGCCTGGCCGCGCCGGCTGGCATCGGCGTGCCGCTCACGCACCGGGCCTGGAGCCAGGGCGCCATCTTCGTCACGGGCCACGGCAAGGACAGCGCCTCCGAACCGAACTGGGCGGCATTGGCGCAAAGCAAGCTCACCCTCGTCATCTACATGGGCGTGGCCCGGGTGGCAGCCATCCAGGCGGGCTTGCTGGCTGGCGGCATGGCGCCCGGCACGCCCGTGGCCGTGGTGCAGTCGGCCAGCTTGTCGGCGCAGCGACAGTTGCTGAGCACTTTGCAGGCTTTGCCCGCCGACTTGCTGGCCAGCGGCCTGGGCAGTCCCAGCATCATCGTCGTGGGCGACGTGGTGCGCTGCGCCGACGCCTGGGATGACCATGGCGCGGGGGCGCAGCGGTCCGTTTCCGCTTGAACTCAGCGGATCGGCAGGGCCACGGGACGGATGGGTGCCGCGTCGCCGCCGCGGAATTTCAGCGAGGCGCCGATGAAGGCAAACTGGTAGACCTTGTCGCGCGACAGCGCTTCGAGGTCGACCAGTTCCAGGATGGGCGTGCCCTGCTGCGCCAGCAGATAGGTGTGCACGGGCAGGTAGTTGCCCGCCACTTCGGATGGAAACGCTTCGAAACTGAGGTTGTCCGCGCCCACCACCATGGCGCCGCCGTCTTCCACGAGGAATTTCGCCGCATCGAGCGACAGGCCGGGCGGATTCGCCATGTACGCTTGCGCCTGCTCATAGTGCTGCATGCGGCCCGTGCGTATCAGCACCACGTCGCCCTTTTCCAGCGTGATCTGCTGGTGCGCCAGCGCGGCGCGCAAATCCTGCCGCGTGACCCGGTAATTGTCGGGCAGTTGCGATAAACCCTTGGCCACGGCCACGTCGATCAGCACGCCGCGCGCCACGATGGGCGGCAGCTTTTCCGCGCCTGTCACCGTCCAGCCCCGGTCGCCCAGGTAGCGCTCTTCCGTAAAGCCGTTCCAGATCTTGCCGTTCAGGCCGAAGTGGTTGAGCGCATCGATATGCGTGCCCATGTGCGCATACATGGACACGGCCGAGCCCGTGTAGCTGACGTGGCGGTTCATGGCTTCGCCCACGTGCATGGAATCGGCCACCACATTGCCCTTGGGCGTGTGCGTCATCCACATCTGGTAGGGCGGATCGCCTGCCGCCTGCCAGCTGGGCATGCCGATATAGAAATCGACGGCCAGGTCATAGCTCTTGCCGCCGTCGATGCGGGCCAGGATGGCGGCGCGCGAGGCTGGCGTCATCAGGTTCAGGCGGCCGATTTCATCTTGCGGGCCCCAGGGGCTGATACCCACTTCGGGCAGGGCGGCAGCGGGCGCTGCGGCGTGCGCCGTACTTGCCAGCAGGGCCAGCAGCAGGGCGCTCAGGGCGGTCGTTGGTGTGAACATGGGGTGCTCCTTGTGTCAGGTGAGGAAAGAAGCCGCCATCATATTATTTTTCATTTGCATGATAATCAGCGATAAAATAATAAGATATTCAACTGCAAGGAAAGAATCATGGATGTCCTGGCGCATATGCGCGTGTTTCGCAAGGTGGTCGAGCGCGACAGCTTCAGCAAGGCGGCGCAGGACCTGAACCAGTCGGCGGCCGCCATCAGCAAGCAGGTGCGCCAGCTCGAGGAACGCCTGGGCACCGTGCTGCTGGTGCGCACCACGCGGCGCATGAGCCTGTCGGATGGCGGCCGTGCCTACTATCTTGAATGCTGCCGCCTGCTCGACGAGGTCGATGCGCTGGAACTGGCCACGCGCGGCTGCGCGGGCAAGGTGGCGGGGCGGCTGCGCGTGAATGCGCCGCTGTCGTTCGGCCTGAAAGTGCTGTCGCCGCTGCTGCCCGTCTTCATGGCCCGCTACCCGGACGTCAGGATCGAGATGACCCTGGACGACCGCCTGCGCGACGTGGTGGGCGAGGGGTATGACGTGTCGCTGCGCATCCGCGCCGCGCTGGCCGATTCGACCCTGGTGGCGCGCCGCCTGGGCGACGTCGAACAGATGATCTGCGCGGCGCCCGCCTACCTGGCGCGGCGCGGCACGCCCCGGCTGGCGCAGGACCTGCACGGCCACGATTGCCTGGCCTACCGCCTGGCCGACAGTCCCGGCGTCTGGCAGCTGGACGGCCCGGAAGGGGCGAGCAGCATCGTCCTGCCCGTGCGTTTTTCCGCCGACAGCAGCCTGCTGCTGGCCGATATGCTGGTGGCGGGCATCGGCGTGGGCGCGCTGCCGTCCTTCGTCGCCGCGCCCCTGCTGGCCAGCGGCGCCCTGGTGCGCGTGCTGCCATCGCACGGCATGGCCAGGCGCGGCGTGTATGCCTTGACGCCCGATGGGCGCCATGTGCAGGAAAAAGTGCGCGCCTTCTGCGACTTCCTGGCGGGGGCGCTGCAGCCCGCATAGGCGCCAGGTGTTTTCCAGGGCAACCATCGCGCGTGCTTTTTTTCATGCACGGATGCGTCGCGCAGGGGCTTTGATAGTATCCTCGTACTTGCTGGGCGGCGGGGCGCCGCACATTTGAGGAACCGGAATAAGCGATCGACAATGCACACTTTGAGCAAGGGCGGGACGGCAGCGGGTAGCAGGATCTGGGCGGGCGGGCTGCTGCTGGCATTGGCGGTGGGCGGCGCCCTGTATGCGGGCGCAGCGCGCACGGTCAACGACGATGCCGAACAGCGTTTCGACAATCTCACGCATGGCGCCCAGCATAGCCTGGTCACGCGCGTAAAAAGCTATTCCGACCTGCTGCGCGGGCTCGAAGCTCTGTTCCGCACCAGCGACCAGCTGACGCGCCGCCAGTTCCACGACTACGTGGCCGGCCTCGACATCGCGCGCCAGTTCCCTGCCATCGAATCGGTCAACTACGCGGTGGCCGTCCCGTCGGCGCAGCGCGCCGCCTTCATCGAGGCCGTGCGCAAGGACACCAGCCTGGCGCCGCGCGGCTATCCCGATTTCACCATCCGCCCGCCCGGCGAACGGCCGGAATACGCGGTGCTCACCTACCTGGAGCCCGATTCCCTGCTGGCCGAACGCATGGGCGTCGACATCGGCGCCAGCCCGCTGGTGGCGCAGGCCCTGGCGCAGGCGCGCGACAGCGGCG
The DNA here is from genome assembly GCF_009208555.1 of Janthinobacterium violaceinigrum. Taxonomy (GTDB): domain Bacteria; phylum Pseudomonadota; class Gammaproteobacteria; order Burkholderiales; family Burkholderiaceae_D; genus Janthinobacterium; species Janthinobacterium violaceinigrum. The sequence continues at coordinate 91,413 of NZ_WFLI01000014.1, forward strand.
AAGTCAGCGCGTCGGGACAGGTCATCATGATCAAGGGGCCGCCCGCGCATGTGGGCCTGGGCATGCGCCTGCCCGTGTACCGCAATGGCATGCCGCAAGGCAGCGTGGACGAGCGCCGGGCCGCCTATCAGGGGTCCGTGGGCATCGGCTTCGGCGTGGCGCAGCTCGTGCACAGCGCGCTCGAACGCAGCGCCCTGGAACCGCTGCACCTGACCCTGTACAGCGCGGCCGACCCCTTGCCGGCCAGCGGGGTCCTGTCCATCACGCCGCGCGACCGCCTGCTGTTCAACGATGATGGCGACCTGGCGGCGGTGCCGCCGCAGCCGGGCAGCGATGCCGCCTATTTCGACCAGGTACTGCCCGTGGCTTACCAGGGCGGCGTCTGGAAAGCCCATTTCCGCGTGCGCAAGACAGAGCTGTATAGCGGTTTCGACCGCTATTTCCCGTGGCTGGCGCTGGCCGTCGGCGTGGCCGGCACCCTGCTCGGTTATGGCTATATCTTTACCCTGTACCGTTCGCGCCGCAATGCGGTGGCGCAGCGCACCCTGCTCGATACGGTGCTCGACAGCGTCGACGCCTACGTCTACATGAAGGATGCCGACCTGCGCTACCGCTACGTGAATGCGCGCACGGCGAAGATCCTGGGCCGCTCGGCGGAGCAGCTGATCGGCCGCCAGGATGGCGAGTTGATGCTCGGCGATGCGGCGGCTTCGGTGCAGCTGACGGAACGCCAGGTCTTCGACAGCGGCAGCAAGTTCGTTGGCGAAGAGCGCTTCGTCGATGCGCAGGGCCAGGTGCACCACCTGTGGAGCGTGAAGGTGCCGCTGGGCTTGCCCGGTCCCGTCACGGGGCTCATCGGCCTGTCCACCGATGTGACGGAACTGCACCGTCTGAAAGAGCAGGCCGACGCGGCCAGCCAGGCCAAGAGCGACTTCCTGTCGAACATGAGCCATGAAATCCGCACGCCGATGAACAGCATCATCGGCATGGCGCACCTGGCGCTGAAATCGGTGGCCGATGCGCGCCAGCGCGATTATCTGCAAAAAATCTTCCATTCGGGCCAGCATCTGCTGGGCCTGATCAACGACATCCTCGATTTTTCCAAGATCGAGGCGGGCAAGCTGGAACTGGAAGTGCTGGACTTCCGGCTCGACACCTTGCTGGCGAACATCGCCAGCCAGCTCGGGGATGCGGCCGCCGTCAAGGGACTGGCGCTGCAGTTCGATATCGCGCCCGAGCTGTCGCAGCGCTGGCGCGGCGACCCGCTGCGCCTGGAGCAGGTCCTGCTGAACCTGGCCAGCAACGCCATCAAGTTTTCCGACAACGGCAGCATCTTCGTGCGCGTGCGCCAGTCCGAGGAGCGCGGCAGCCACGGCATGCTGCGCTTCGAGGTGCAGGACCGGGGCATCGGCATGAAGCAGGAAGAGGTGGCGCAGCTGTTCCGCTCCTTCCACCAGGCCGACCCGTCGACCACGCGCAAGTATGGCGGCAGCGGCCTGGGGCTGGTGATCAGCAAGCAGCTGGTTGAACTCATGGGCGGCAAGGTGGGCGTGTACAGCCAGCCGGGCCTGGGCAGCACCTTCTGGTTCACGGCGCGCCTGGAGAAAAGCGCGCAGGCGGGCGACGAGCGCATCGCCGAAGTGGAACCGGAAGTGCTGGGCGTGATCCGCGGCGCCTCCATCCTGCTGGTGGAAGATAACGTCTTCAGCCAGCAGGTGGGCTGCGAATTGCTGGAAGACGCGGGCGCCACCGTCTGCGTGGCCTGCAATGGCCGCGAGGCGCTGGAATTGCTGGCCCACCAGCGCTACGACTGCGTGCTGATGGACGTGCAGATGCCGGAGATGGACGGCTTCGAGGCGACGCGCCGCATCCGCGCCGACCCGCAGCTCAGCGGCCTGCTGGTGATCGCCATGACGGCCAATGCGGGCAGCGAAGACCGTGCCCGCTGCCTGGCGGCAGGCATGGATGAATTCCTGACCAAGCCGATCGCGCCCAATCTGCTGTTCCACCTGCTGGCGAAATGGTTCCGCCTGCGGGGCGGCATCGGCAGCGTGGGCCGCGCGCGCCCGGGCGACAGGCTGGTGGCGGCGCCAAAAGCGGCGCCGTCGGATGCCGCGCTGGAGTTGCGCGACACGGCCATCCTCGACCTGGCCACCCTGGCGCTCACGTTCAGCAACGACACCGTGAAGATGCGCAAATATACCCAGCTGTTCCTGGACACGGCGCGCGACGGCATCGCCGAAATGGAGCAGGCCATGGCGCTGGAAGACCTGGGACGCCTGGCGGACCTGGGACACCGCAGCAAATCGTCGGCGCTGGCCGTGGGCGCGCATGCGTTTGCGGGCCTGTGCACGTCGATCGAGGGCTTGCGCCGGGGCGGCGACCTGCAGCAGGCGCGCGTCCTGCTGGCGGCGCTGGCCCCCGCGCTGGCGCAGGTGGCAGAACAAATTTCGCTGGAATTTGCCGCCAGCGACGCCCCCTGACGCAGGCAGCGGCGATAATACGCGTTTAACGCCTCCGGCCACCGGGCCGGAGGCGCGGCAACTCATCGGATCAGCATGCATACTCCCGTCACGCCCGGCCTCCTCATCCTGCATGGCAACCAGCTGGAACAGCTGCGCGCCGCCGTCTTCCAGTGGCTGCGCCAGCATCCGCTGGCACCCCTGGAAACGGATATCTTCCTGGTGCAGTCGAACGGCGTGGCCGAATGGCTGAAGATCGCCCTGGCCGAGGAGATGGGGGTGTGCGCCGCCACGCGCATCGCGCTGCCGGCGCGCCTGCTGTGGGAAAGCTACCGTGGCATGCTGGGGCGCGAGCGCGTGCCGCGCGTGTCGCCGTTCGACAAATCCCCGCTGACGTGGTGTCTGATGCGATTGCTGCCGTCGCTGCTGGCCGACCCCGTGTTTGCGCCGCTGCGCTACTTCCTTGCCGACGGCGATAGCGAACGCCGGCTGCAGCTGGCCGAGCGCCTGGCCGACTTGTTCGACCAGTACCAGGTCTACCGCGCCGACTGGCTGGCCGATTGGGCCGCGGGGCGCGATCAGCTGCGCACGGCCCGCAACGAAGCCATCGCACTGAAGCAAGACCAGCGCTGGCAGGCGCAGTTGTGGCGCACCGTGGCGGCCGACGTCGACGAATTCGAGCGCGATACGGGCCGCGCCGACATCCACGACGCCTTCCTGGCGGCGATTGCCGCCGGCGAGGCGCCGGCCGGCAAGCTGCCGCGCCGCGTGGTGCTGTTCGGCGTGTCGGCCCTGCCGTACCAGACCTTGCAGGCGCTGGCCGCACTGGCGCGCCACACGCAGGTGGTGCTGGCCGTGCCCAATCCCTGCCAGTTCTACTGGGGCGACATCATCGACGGGCGCGACTTGCTGCGCGCGCAAAACAAGCGCCAGCGCCAGCGCAACGGCACCGACCTGGCGCAGATTCCCCTCGAAGCGCTGCACGCGCACAGCCATCCGCTGCTGGCCAGCTGGGGCAGGCAGGGGCGCGATTTCATCCGCATGCTCGACGAGTTCGACGAACACGCGCAAGCCGAAGGGCGCGACGACAGCCTGCGCATCGACCTGTTTGGCGAGGAAACGGGCGAGACCCTGCTGCAGCAGGTGCAGGTGGCCATCCGCGAACTGCGCCCGCTGGCCGAACACGAACAGACGCCGCCCGACGCGGCTGACCGCTCGATCGAATTCCACGTCGCGCACAGCGTGCAGCGCGAAGTGGAAGTGCTGCACGACCAGCTGCTGGCCATGTTTGCGCACAGCAGTGTGACGGGCTTGCGTCCGCGCGACGTGGTGGTGATGGTGCCCGACATCGACACCTTCACGGCCGCCATCCACGCCGTCTTCGGCCAGTACCGGCGCAACGACGAGCGTTTCATTCCGTTCGAGATCGGCGACGTGAAGGACCGCAGCGTCAACCCGCTGCTCGTCGCGCTCGAGTGGCTGCTGCAGCTGCCGCAGCAGCGCTGCCGCCAGAGCGAAGTGCGCGACCTGCTCGACGTGCCCGCGCTGGCGGCCCGCTTTGGCCTGCAGCCGGACGACCTGGCCACCCTGGGCGCCTGGATCGAAGGGGCGGGCGTGCGCTGGGGCCTGGACCAGGCGCACCGCGCCGGCCTGGGTTTGGGCGCGGCGGGCGAGCAGAATGCGTGGATCTTCGGCGTGCGGCGCATGCTGCTCGGCTATGCCAGCGGCAGTGGCGCCAGCTTTGGCGGCATCGAGCCGTATGGGGAGGTGGGCGGCCTCGATGCGGCGCTGGCGGGCTCGCTGGCGCAACTGGTCGAGGCGCTGCTGCACTGGCGCACGGTGCTGGCCGGCGCGCGCACGCCAGCCGAGTGGGGCGAGCAGGCGCGCGCGCTGCTGGCCGCTTTTTTCGACGCCGACGACGAGGGCGACCGCCTGACCCTGGCGCAGCTGGAAGGCGCCTTGCAGGGCTGGCTGGAAACCTGCGAGCATGCGGGCTTCGTCGAGCAGGTGCCGCTGTCCGTGCTGCGCGTGGCGTGGCTGGGCGCGCTGGACGAGCCCACCCTGAACCACCAGTTTGTCTCCGGCGGCGTCACGTTCTGCACGCTGATGCCGATGCGCGCCGTGCCGTTCCGCGTGGTCTGCCTGCTGGGCATGAACGATGGCGATTTTCCCCGCCGCGCGCAGAAGGCCGATTTCGACTTGCTGGCGCTGCCCGGCATGGCGCGTCCGGGCGACCGCTCGCGCCGCGACGACGACCGCTACCTGATGCTCGAAGCCTTGCTGGCCGCGCGCGACAAACTGTACGTGAGCTGGGTGGGGCGCAATGTGCGCGACAATTCCGAGCAGCCGCCGTCCGTGCTGGTGTCGCAGCTGCGCGATTACCTGGCCGCCGGCTGGTCGCTGGACCGGCATCTGGCATCGCTCACCACCGAACATGCGCTGCAGCCGTTCAGCCGCCGCTATTTCGAGGCCGGTGGCTTGCTGACCTACGCGCGCGAATGGCGCGTGGCGCATGCCGATGCCGATGCGGCCCATGCGGAGGCGCTGGCGCTGGGGCCTTACGAACTCGATCCCGGCACGCGCTTGAAGCTGGGCGAGCTGGCCAGCTTTCTGCGCCAGCCCGTCAAATACTTTTTCCGCCGCCGCCTCAGCGTGTATTTTGCCGATGCGGCCATGCTGGGCGAGGATGAAGAACCGTTCGGTCTCAATGCGCTCGAGCGCTTTCTGCTGGAAGACACGATGCTGGACGACGGCGGCGCCGTGGAAGACATTGACGACGTGCGCGCCAGCCTGGAAGCGCGCGCAGCGAAGCTGGCGCGCGAAGGCGTGCTGCCCATCGGCCTGATCGGCCAGCAGGTGCAGGCGCAGCTGGTCGAGGCGCTGGTGCCCGTGCGCAGCGCGTGGCTGTCCCTGCGCGCCTCGTTTCCGTACGCGGCCGACAAGCGGGCCATCAACCTGCCGTTTGGCGAGCTGCAGATCGACGACTGGCTCGACAGATTGTGCAGCAACGGGCGCGACACGGCCTGGCTGATGCAGATTTCCTCGAAGGTGACGGACAAGGCGGGCCAGGCGCGCGGCGACAAGCTGATGCTGATGTGGCTGCGCCAGCTGGCCGCCGCCGCGCTGGACTTCCCCGTCACCGGCTACCTGGTGGCGCGCGACGCCATCGTCTGCATGGCGCCGCTCGACCCGGCCGCTTCGCGCGCCGCGCTGGCAACCTTGCTGGCGCTGTGGCGCGAAGGCATGAACCATCCGCTGCCCACGGCGTGCAAGACGGGCCTGGCGCTGGTGCAGCAGGGCGACCCGCGCGCCGTCTACGATGGGGGCTTTGAAGTTTCCGGCGAGCGCGATGAGCTGTGCCTGGCGCGCCTGTGGCCCGAGTTTTCCGCGCTGGCCGCCGAGGAAGCGTGGCAGGACTGCACGCGCGAGCTGTATGGCCCGCTGGCCGACTGGCTGCAGCAATACATCACCATCGACCCGATCAGCGCGCCCGATGACGGCGCCGGAGAAGAACAATGACGAGCCATCTGCTCAACCCCCTGGCGTTCCCGCTGCACGGCTCGCGCCTGATCGAAGCCTCGGCCGGCACGGGCAAGACCTGGACCATCGCCGCGCTGTACGTGCGCCTCGTGCTGGGCCACGGCGACGACGACAGCCGCTACGCGCGGCCGCTGCTGCCGGCCGATATCCTGGTGATGACGTTTACCCGCGCCGCCACGCGCGAACTGTCGAACCGCGTGCGCGAGCGCCTGATCGAGGCGGCCGCCTATTTTCGCCGCGAAGTTGGCATGGAATCGGGCGGCAGCGACCCCTTCCTCGACGCCTTGCTGGTGGCGTATCCGGACGAGAGCGAGCGGCAGAAGGCCGCGCACCGGCTGATGCTGGCCGCCGAGACGATGGATGAAGCGGCCATTTTCACCATCGACGCCTGGTGCCAGCGCATGCTGCGCGAGCACGCGTTCGACAGCGGCAGCCTGTTCGACGAAGAGCTGGTCAGCGACGAGCAAGCCCTGTTCGAGGATGCGGCCCACGATTACTGGCGCCAGCAGGTGTACCCGTTGCCGCCGCAGGCGCTGGACGTACTGCTGGCCTGCTGGCCCGATGTGGGCGCGCTGAAGAAAGGCGCGCGCGAGCTGGCGCGCCGCGCGGACATCATGGCCATGGCCCAGGACGAACCGTTGTCCGCGCTGATCGCGCGCGAACAGCGGGCGCTGGCCGCGCAGCTGGCCAGCCTGAAGGCGGGCTGGGTCGAGCGCGTGGACGGCATGGCCGCGTGGATCAACGACCACCGCGCCGTCAATCCCAAGTGTTTTAACGGCGTCAAGATGAAGCCGGAGAACCTGGCGAAGTGGTTCGACGGCTTGCGCCGCTGGGCGCAAGATCCGCTGTTGCTGCAGCCGGCCATCACGGCCAAGGCGTGGGAGCGTCTGACGCCGTTCGGCATCGAAGATGCGTTTGCCAAGAGTTTTACGGCGCAAGTACCCGAGTGCTTCGACCATACGGAAGAACTGGGACGGGCGCTGGCCGCCATCACGCCGCTGCCGCACAAGCTGCACCTGCATGCGGCGGCGGCCATCGCGCGGCGCATGGACCAGTTGAAGCGCCAGTCGCGCCAGTTCGGCTTTGCCGACATGCTGCAGCGGCTGCACGACGCGCTGGCCGGCGAGAATGGCGCGGCCCTGCGCCAGCGCATCATCGACCAGTATCCGCTGGCCATGGTCGACGAATTCCAGGATACGGCGCCGGCCCAGTACCAGATCTTCAACCTGCTGTACCGCATTGCCGACAACGACCCGGCGCTGGGACTGTTCCTGATCGGCGACCCGAAACAGTCGATCTACGGCTTTCGCGGCGCGGACATCCAGAGCTACCTGGCGGCGCGGCGCGCCACGGCAGGGCGCCACTACCAGCTGGGCACCAACTACCGTTCCACAGCGCCCCTGGTGGCGGCCGTCAACCAGTTGTTCCTGCATGCGGAGCGCGCCGAAGTGCCGGCCGGCGCCTTCCGCTACCGCAAGGGCGATGACAATCCGCTGCCGTTCGAAGCCGTCGATGCCAAGGGCCGCGCCGAATACCTGGTCACGAAGGATGGCGCCATGCCGGCGCTGCTGGCCGCCTGCGCCAGCGATGAAGGATTGCGCGGCGACAGCTACCGCGAGTATTTCGCGCAGCACTGCGCGGAACACATCGTCGCCATGCTGGGCGATCCGCAGGCGGGCTTCGATGGCCCGGACGGCTTCGTGCGGCTGCAGCCGGCCGACGTGGCCGTGCTGGTGCGCGACCGCAAGGAAGCGGCGGCCATCCGCCGCGCGCTGGCACGCCGCCGGGTCGCCAGCGTGTACCTGTCCGACAAGGATTCCGTCGTCGACAGCGAAGAGGCGGCCGACGTGCTGCGCTGGCTGGCGGCGCTGGCCAATCCCCTCGACGGGGGACTGGCGCGCGCCGCGTTTGCCACGCGCACCATCGGCCTGTCGCTGGGCGAGCTGGCGCGCCTGTCCAGCGACGAGCTGGAATGGGAGCGCCGGGTCGAGCAACTGAAGGCCCTGCACCTGATCTGGCAGCGCCAGGGCGTGCTGGCCATGCTGCGCCGCTTCATCCACGAACTGCAGCTGCCGGCCATGCTGCTGCAGCAGACGGGCGGCGAGCGGCGGCTGACGAATCTGCTGCACTTGGCCGAACTGCTGCAATCGGCCAGCCGCCAGCTCGATGGCGAACAGGCGCTGATACGCTGGCTGGCCGAGCAGATCGCGGGCGAAGGCGAGGGCGGCGACGAGCGCGTGCTGCGCCTGGAAAGCGATGCGGAGCTGGTGAAAGTCATCACCGTGCACAAATCCAAGGGCCTCGAATACCCGCTCGTGTATCTGCCGTTTGCCGTCACGGCGCGCAAGGTGGACAAGCGCAACCGCAGCTTCTTCGACTATGCGGGCGAGGATGGCGAGCGCCGCCTCGACCTGTCGCTGTCCGACGAGGCGATGGCGGCGGTCGAGGAAGCGCGCATCGAGGAAGACCTGCGCCTGCTGTACGTGGCCCTGACGCGCGCGCGCCACTTCCTGTGGCTGGGCGTGGCCGCCCAGGCGGCGCGCAAGGCGGGCGAGAATACCTTGCACGAATCGGCGCTCGGCTACCTGCTGACGGGCGGCGACAAGCTGCCGGCGGAGCAATTGCTGCTGCGCTGGCAGCAGGTGGCGGGCAGCTGCGACGCCATCTACGTGGCTTCCCTGGCGCAGCCCGACGCCTGCACGGTGCTGGACCGGATCGAGCGGCGCCCCGGGCTGCGCCCCGCGCCCGTGTTCGCGGGCGAATTCGAGCGCGACTGGTCGGTGGGCAGCTTTACGTCGCTGACGCGCCAGATCGGCGCCGTGGCGGCCCCGCACGTGCCGCAGCGGGCGCTGGAAGAAACCCTGCTGGAAGACGGCACGGGCGTGCCAGCTGCCTCGCCGCTGCAGACGGGCGACGCGCCCTGGCACCGCTTCCCGCGCGGCTCCGTGCCCGGCAATTTCCTGCACGAGCAGCTCGAATGGATGGGGAGCGAAGGCTTTGACAGCGTCCACGAAGCGCACTTCGACGCGCGCCTGGCCGCGCGCTGCGAGCGGGCGGGCTGGGGCCACCGCCAGGAAGACGCCATCGCCTGGCTCAGGGAAGTCGCCGTCACGCCGCTGCCGCTGCTCGATGCGTCGCTGTCGCAGCTGGACAGCACCCTGTCCGAGATGGAGTTCTGGTTCCCCAGCGAGCACCTGTCCACGGGCGCGCTTGACCAGCTGTGCACGCGCCTGCTGCTCGACGGCGCGCCCCGTCCCGTGCTGCCGCGGCGCCAGCTGCACGGCATGCTGAAAGGCTTTGCCGACCTGGTGATCGAACAGGATGGCCGCTATTGGGTGCTCGACTACAAGTCGAATGCGCTGGGCGCCAACGACGCCGCCTACCACACGGCCGCACTGGCGGCGGGCATGGCGCAGCACCGCTACGATATCCAGGGCGCCATCTACATGCTGGCCCTGCACCGGCTGCTGAAAAGCCGCCTCGGCGACGCGTATGACCCGGCGGAACACCTGGGCGGCGCCATCTTCCTGTTCCTGCGCGGCATAGCGAATGGGGACACGCATGGCTGCTACTGGCTGGCGCCCCAGCTGGAACTGCTGGACGGCCTCGATCAACTGTTAGAAGAAACGGAACACCATGCAGCATGACGCACAGATGAACGCCTTGTTTGCCCATGTTGACGGCGTCGCCGAGGATGGCCATCTGCGCCGCCTGAGCGCCGCCTTTGCCCGCTTCATCGCCAGCCTGGACGAGCAGGCGCCGGATGCGCCCGCCGTGGCCGTCGCATGCGTGGTGCTGTCCGAGCTGGAAGGGCGTGGCCACAGCTGTTTGATGCTGGCGGACCTGGCCAGCGAACCGTCGCAGCTGCTGGGCTGGAGCGAGGAACTGTGGCATGGCGTGCTGGCCGTTTCCGGCCCGCTGCCCGACAGCGTGGATGGCTGGCGCGCGCTGCTGGCCCGCGCGCCGCAAGTGTGGCAAGTGGATGCGCCGGACGTGCGCCAGCCGCTGGTGCTCGATGGGGCGCGCCTGTATTTGCGCCGCTACTGGCGCGACGAGCGCCTGGTGGGCGGAAAAATCGCCGCCCGCGCGCAGGATCTGGGCACGCCGCCGCTGGCGCAGGTGCGGCAATGGCTCGACATCCTGTTCGACCAGCCAACCCGGGACGGCGGCCCGGACTGGCAAAAGGTGGCGTGCGCCATCGCGCTGCGGGGCAAGGTGGTCATCATCACGGGCGGACCTGGAACGGGTAAGACGTACACGGTGGCCAGCCTGTTGACCCTGCTGTTTGCCGTCTCGCCGCAGCCGGAGCAGCTGCGCATCGCGCTGGCCGCGCCCACGGGCAAGGCGGCCGCGCGGCTGAAGCAATCGATCGACAAGGCGCTCGAAGGGCTGGCGGCCAAGGCGGCGCGCGGCGATCAAGGCTTGCCCCTGCTGGAACTGGCGCGGCGCATGGGCGCGGCGCGCACCCTGCATAGTTTGCTGGGTGCGCGGCCCGATACGCGCGCCTTTGCCCACCACGCGGGCAATCCGCTCGAGGTCGACGTGCTGATCGTCGATGAAGCGTCGATGGTGCACCTGGAGATGATGGCGTCGGTGCTCGACGCCTTGCCGTCCACGGCGGTCCTGATCCTCCTGGGCGACAAGGATCAATTGGCGTCCGTGGAAGCGGGCGCCGTGCTGGGCGACTTGTGCCACGATGCGCAGGCGGGCGGCTACACGGACGACACCATCGCGTATGCGCAGGCGGCCAGCGGCGTGGCCATTCCCCCCGGCTTTGCGGGAGCGGCCGGCGCGCTCGCGCAGCAGACGGTGATGCTGCGTCACAGCCACCGTTTCAGCGGCCCCATTGGCGAACTGGCGCTGGCCGTGAATGGCGGCAGGCCCGACCTGGCCAAGGCGTGCTTCGCCGGCGACAGCGGCGGCCAGCTGGCGTGGAGCGTGCCGGCGCAGCAGGAAGACGTGCTGCGCCTGGCCTTGCGCGGCCGCGCAGATGCACCGGGCGGCTACCAGCCCTACCTGGCGCTGGTGAATGCGGGCGGGGAGGGCCATGCGCAGCACGACGACTGGGTGCGCGCCGTGCTGCACGCGTTCGAGTCGTTCCGCATCCTGTGCGCCGTGCGCGAAGGCGAGTGGGGCGTGGCGGGCGTGAACACGGCCATCGAACTGCGGCTGGAAAAGGAAGGCCTGATACGCCGCAGCGAGTGGTATGTGGGCCGCCCCGTGATGATCACGCGCAACGACTACGGCACGGGCGTGTTCAATGGCGACATCGGCTTGACCTTGCGCGACCCTGCGCGGCCCGGTTCCCTGCGCGTGTACTTTTTGGAAGGCGAAAACGTGCGCAGCGTGCTGGCCACGCGCTTGCGCCACGTGGAGACGGCGTTCGCCATGACGGTGCATAAATCGCAGGGCTCGGAATTCCGCCACACGGTGCTGGTGCTGCCGCAGGAAGGCGGCGCCATGCTGGCGCGCGAACTGGTCTACACGGGCATCACGCGGGCGCGCGATTTCTTCACCCTCGTCTCGCCCACGCAGGCCGTGCTGTTCGACGCGATCCTGCGCCGCACGCAGCGGGCCAGCGGCTTGCGAGGGCTGATCGGGGCCTGACCGGCTAGCGGCCCGCTTGCCGGCTGACCGTCCAGATCCACCAGATCAGCGCCGCCTGCAGGGGCAGGCGCGCCAGCAGCAAGGCTTGCTGCCAGGCGGGATCGCCCGCCGCGCGCGCATTCAGCAACATCTGTACGTTCGCCGGCAGCACGGCCAGCGACAGTGCGATCAGGCCGATGCCGGCCAGACGCCGCGTGCGCACGGGCAGCAGGCCCATGCCGCCGGCCAGCTCGCAGGCGCCGCTGACATACACGAGCAGCAGCGGCGCAGGCAGCCACGGCGGCATGATGCCCGCGTAGGCGGCGGGGAACATGAAATGCAGCAGGCCGGCCACGCTGAAAAAGAGTGCCAGCGCACAGCGAGACAGGGGCAATCGGTGCTGCCGGTGCGGGGTGGGCATGTGGGGGCGCAATCGCTCGCTGTTCATTTAAAAGTTAAATATCTAGCAATTATCGCGTGTTGTCAATGCGCATCGCGGCGCTTCCCCTGTGGTTTCTTCATTGAATATTCCAAATATTTCATCCTCCTGTTCCGATTTTTGTGTAAAACTGCGAAATGTAAAATATTGACACGTAGCAATTTTCGGCAGCTCCCGCTTGCCGGCGCAAGCGCCGCGTGTCGATACCATCAACATCGAAACCAGGAGTCCATCATGTTGTCTTCCCTTCGCACGCGCTTGGTCCTCATCTGTGTCGCCATCGTCGTGCTGTCCATGCTGGCCTTGTCGGTCGCTAATTACGTCACCACGCGCAGCAGCATGCTGGCGTCCTCGGACCAGCAGATGCAGCAACTGCTGCAAAGCCAGTCGGCCGTGCTGGCGCAATGGGTCGATGGCAAGAAAAAGGTCATGGCGTCCGTCGTCATGTCGGCCGAGACGCCCGATCCGCTGCGCGCCTTCCAGATCGCGGAAAAGGCCGGCGATTTTGCGGAAGTGTTCATCGGCTACGCGGACAAGCGCTCCGTGTTTACCCATCCGGGCCGCCCGGCCGATTTCGATCCCACCGCGCGCGCCTGGTACACGGATACCGTCAAGGCGGGCGTGCCGATGCTGACGCCGCCGTATGTGGACGCGGCCAGCCACAAGCTGGTGGTGTCGTTCACGGCGCCCGTCGGGCCGAAGGAGGCGCCGAGCGGCGTGGCGGGCGCGGACGTGCTGCTCGATACGGTGATCGCCAACGTGGTGGCGATCAAGCCGACGCCGCACAGCTTTGCCTTCCTGGTCGACCAGAGCGGCACCATCATCGCCCATGCCAACAAGGACCTGAGCCTGCAGCCGGTGACGAAGCTCGATGCCGCGCTGTCGGCCGCGCAGGTCAACCGCCTGGAAAGCACGCGCACGAGCGAGGCCGTGCGCTTGAACGAGCGCGACGGCATGCTGTACGTCACGCGCGTGGCCGGTACCGACTGGCTGCTGGCCGTGGTGCTGGACCAGCAGGAAGCCATGCAGGCCTTGCAGACGATGCTGACGACGGCCACCATCACGGCGGCGATGCTGACCGGCTTGGCGGCGCTGCTGCTGTCGCTGCTGGTCTTCAAAATGCTCAAGCGCCTGGAACTGGTGCGCGATGCGCTTGACGATATCGCCTCGGGCGAAGGCGACCTGACGCGCCGCCTCGACGCTTCCGGCGTGGATGAACTGGCGCAGATCGCGGGCGCCTTCAACCGGTTCATCGACAAGATCGCCGCCGTGCTGGTAAAAATCCGCACGGCCAGCGAATCGGTGAAGGTGTCGTCGACGGAAATCGCCGCCGGCAACCAGGACCTGTCGTCGCGCACGGAACAGCAAGCCAGCTCGCTGGAGGAAACGGCCGCCTCGATGGAGGAGCTGACCAGCACGGTGAAACAGAACGCGGACAATGCGCGCCAGGCCAACCAGATGGCGCAGTCGGCGTCCGGCGTGGCCAGCAAGGGCGGGCAAGTGGTGGCGCAGGTGGTCGATACCATGGCGTCGATCAACGACTCGTCGAAGAAGATCGTCGACATCATCAGCGTCATCGACGGCATCGCCTTCCAGACGAACATCCTCGCGCTCAATGCGGCCGTGGAAGCGGCGCGCGCGGGCGAGCAGGGACGGGGCTTTGCCGTGGTGGCCACGGAAGTGCGCAGCCTGGCGCAGAGGTCGAGCCAGGCGGCCAAGGAAATCAAGCTGCTGATCGACGATTCGGTGGGCAAGGTCGATTCGGGCGCCCGCCTGGTCGACGAGGCCGGCGCGACGATGCAGGAAATCGTCGACAGCGTGCGCCGCGTTACCGACATCATGGGCGAGATTACGGCCGCCAGCGCCGAGCAAAGCTCGGGCATCGAACAGGTGAACCAGGCGATCGCGCAAATGGACCAGGTGACGCAGCAGAATGCGGCCCTGGTGGAAGAGGCGGCCGCCGCGGCGGAAAGCCTGCAGGACCAGGCCAGCACCTTGTCGCAGGTGGTGGGCGTGTTCAAGCTCGATGACGGACAGGCGCCGGCGCCGCTCAAACCGGCGGCGCGCCCGGCAGTCGTGCAGCGCATCGCCAGCCGTCCTGCCGCCCAAGCGGCGGCCCGCAAGACGGAACCGTCGGAGGAGTGGGAGACTTTCTAGGCAGCGCTCAGGCGCGCCGGGGCGCCAGGGTCGGCGCCATCTGCTTCGCCACGTCGAAGAAGGCGTTGGTGGCCGGCGTGTTCTGGCGCCGGTCGCGCACGGCCAGGCCCACCTTGCGGCTGACGGGCGGGTTCAAGGGCAGGGCGACCAGCTCCGGATACTGCTCGCGCAGGCGCTGCGGCAAGGCCAGTTCGGCCACGATGGACAGGCCGTCGCCGCGGCTGACCATGTCGAGGATGGTGATCACCTGGCTGATGCGGTAGGGCACGTGCGGCTGCAAGCCCGCATTGGCGAACAGCGGTTCGATCAGGCAGGCGCAGCCCGCCTCGGACATGATGAACGGCCCCTCGCACAGCTGCGCCAGGGTGATGGTCTTGAGCTGCGCCAGCGGGTGGCTGCGCGGCACCAGCGCCATCATCTGGTCTTCCACCAGCGGCGCCGTGTCGAAACGCTCGTCGGGCAGCACGACGAAGCCGACATCGACCCTGCGCTCGCGTATCCATTGCACCACTTCATGGTCGGCCCCTTCGTCGATGCGCAGGTCGATGCCCGGATAGCGCAGGCGAAATTGCGCCGTGATGGCCGGCAGCAGGTTCAGCGACGACGTGGGACCGAAGGAGCCGATGCGCAGGGTGCCCTGGCGCTGGCCCAGCACGTCGGCCGCTTCCTGGCGCATGGCTTCCGACAGGCCGAGGATTTCGCGCGCGCGCACGAGCAGCTGGCGGCCCACGTCCGTCAGCTCGGCCGAGGCCTGGTGGCGCACGATGAGGTCCACGCCCATCTCCTTTTCCAGTGCCTTCAATGCATGCGAGACGGCCGACTGGCTGATGCCCAGCTGCGCGGCGGCGGCGGAAAAGCCGTGCAGTTCGGCCACCAGGGTAAAAATTTCCAGTTGCGTGAAGGTCATGGTGTGGTTTTGTTGAGTTATGAGTATTTACTCATTATTTCATGAGTTGATATTAGTATTAATATATATGCATATCACCCGCCACACAAGCGGCCTTCAGGATGCACCCTAGGATATCCCATGTCTTCTTCCGCCGTACCCCAGGCCCCGCTGCTCGCCGTGCAGTCGCCGCTCGTCTACATCAAACTGATTTTCGTCGCCCTGTTCTGGGGCGGCACTTTTATTGCCGGACGCGTGCTGGCGCAGCAGATGCCGCCCATGACGGCCGCCAGCGGACGCTTCGGCGTGGCCGTGCTGCTGCTCGTCGTGCTGGCCTGGAAACTGGAAGGGGGCTTGCCCCGCCTGGACCGCAAGCAGCTGGCGACGACGGCGGCCTTGGGCCTGACGGGCATCTTCTTATATAACCTGTGCTTCCTGGCGGCCCTGTCGCGCATGCCGGCCGGGCGCACGGCCCTGTTCGTGGCCCTGAACCCCATCGTCACGGCGATGGCGTCGGCCATGCTGTTCCGCGAACGGCTCGGTTCCTTCAAGTGGCTGGGCATCATGCTGGCGTTTTGCGGCACGGCCATCGTCATCACGCGCGGCGATATCGCCGGCGTGCTGCACGGCACGGGCGGCGGCATCGGCGCCGGCGAGATCTTCATGTTCTGCGGTATTTCCAGCTGGGCCGCCTATACCCTGATCGGCCGGGTCGCGCTGAAGGGCTTGTCGCCGATAGCGGCCACCACGTATGCGGCTATGTGGGGCCTGGCTTTCCTGCTGGTTGGGGCGGCCGTGGAATTTCCCACAGTGCCGTGGCACAGCTTCGGCTGGCAAGTGTGGGCCGCCATCGGCTACCTGGGCGTATTCGGCACGGTGATCGGCTTTGTCTGGTATTACGAAGGCGTGAAAGCGCTGGGGCCGTCGCGCACGGCCGTGTTCAACAACCTCGTGCCCGTGTTCGGCATCGTGCTGGCGGCGGCGCTGCTGGGCGAGCCCGTGCTCGTCTCGATGCTGGTGGGCGGCGCGGTGACGATTGCCGGCGTGGTGATGACCAACCGGCAAGCGAAATAATTATTTGGCGCGGCGACGCTTCGATGGCTTCGCCGGCGCCTTCTTGTGCCGGCTGACGGAAGCGCGCATCACCTTCGGCTCTTCGATGCCGTTTTCGGCCGCCAGCATGCGGCGGATGTTGACGGCATCCATGGCGCGCACGGAATTGGCGCGCGCGTTGAGCAGAATCATGGTGGCGAACTTGCCGGCCGACTTGATGCGCATGATCAGGCAGCGGCCCGCTTCATTCGTGTAGCCCGTCTTCGACAGGCCGATATCCCAGCCCTTGGCGCCCACCAGGCGGTTCGTGTTGTGGTATTCCACATCGCGGCCCTTGATCTGGATCACGTCCTTCGAATCGGTGGTGATGCGGCTGATTTCCGGGTAGCGCGAGGCGGCCACGGCCATCTTGACGAGGTCCGCTGCCGTCGACTGGTTGTTCGGCGACAAGCCCGTCGGTTCCTCGATCACGGTCTGGTGCATGCCCAGGGCCTTGATCTTGGCGTTGACGGCCACGGCAAAGGCGGTGGGGCCGCCGGGGAAGGTGCGCGCCAGCGAGGCGGCGGCGCGGTTGTCGGACGACATCAGCGCCAGTTGCAGCACGTCGTGGCGGCTCAGGGTGGCGCCCACGGGCACGCGCGAGGTGCTGTGCTTCAGGGTGTCGACGTCTTCGCGGTCGATGCTGATCTCTTCCTGCATATTCGCCTTGGAGTCGAGCACGACCATGGCCGTCATGAGTTTGGTCAGCGAGGCGATGGGCACCACCACGTTGGAATTTTTTTCAAGCAAGACTTTGCCTGTGCCATCTTCGACCACCAGTATCGACTGGGAACCGAAGGGCACGGCGATGGCCGCTGTGGAAAGCGTCATCAGCACTGCGGCGAACATTTTTTTGAGCATGGGATTGTATGTGGGAAAGCAGTTTTGGGGCGCCATCGAGGGCGCTGCGCGCAAAATCGGGACAGGCCTGCGCGGGGACGCGGCGTGTGTCTCGGAGGCAATATTTGCCAAGCTTAAACAATACCATTAAAGATCAAGCGATGTCTACGGGATAAGGGCGCCACAGGCTGTGTAGCGGCCAATTTGGCAAATAAACGGGGCTATTCTTGCCGTAGTGAAAATTGTTCCGCAATTATTGATTTCGTTATGGAAACTTCGTATTATTTCAGCAATATTGGCAGCCATGGTCTGGCAGACAGCGCGCGCGTCGTCGTTGATGCCTGCCGCTTCGTGCTTCGTCGCCCCGCGCTATGCCCCGCAACAGGGGCGCCGTAGACTGCGTTCATGCCTGAATCACAGACCACGGAGAACGCATCGTGTTAAAAAAATGTACGGACTGGTACCGCAGCATCGACGACGAATCGCTGCGCGTATTGAAACATCCCGAGATGGCAGAGCAAGTCCAGGGACGGGGCCGCCGCTACGTCGCCATGAAGCTGGCCAGGCTGACGCCGATCGAGCGCCAGCAGCTGCACGATTTCCTGCTCAAGTATCGGGGCGCCGGTTTCTATATCGCCGCATTCAAGCTGATGCTGTTGTTCAGCGCTATCGGCGCCGTCCTGCACCTGCTGCTGCCGGCCAGGTTCGAATTGCTCAAGGCCATAATCTTCAGCAACGGCCTGGGTTTTGCGCTGGCGTGGGGCCTGGTGGGCGTCTGGTTCAATTACCGCAGTTCCGTGCGCTACAAGTTCAAGAAACTCTTGCTGATCGTGTCGACCTGCGCGGCAGGAGTCTCGGCCGGCGTGCTGCTGGCCGGTCTGAGCGATACCGGTTCCATGGGCATGGCCTTCGAGCGCCTGCTGCGCGTGGGCGGCGTTGCCTTGCTGGTGGCGGGCTTGTTTTACCTGGTGCCGCTGGCGATCGTGACTGCCTGGCGCAACCGGCAGTACGAAGCGCTGACTTTGCAGCTGCAGCAGGATGCCGAGCGCGACCGCCTGGCGCGCGAACTGAGCGAATCGCAGCTGCGCCTGCTGCGCGCGCAGATCGAGCCGCATTTCCTGTTCAATACCCTGGGCGCCGTGCAGCAGCTGGCCGAGCAGGGAGCGCCCAGGGCCGCGGCGCTGACGTCCGACCTGATCGCCTTCCTGCGCGCCAGCCTGGCCGAGATGCGCAGCGAACAAGTGCCGTTGCAAAGCGAGTTCGACATGGTGGCCGCGTATTTGCGCGTGATGCAGGCGCGCATGGGCGCGCGCCTGTCCTTTGGTATCGACTTGCCGGCCGGGTGTGCGCACGCGATGATACCCAGCATGATCTTGCTGACCCTGGCGGAAAATGCCATCAAGCACGGTATCGAACCGTCCCTGCGTGGCGGCCAGATCAGCGTGTCGGCGCTGCGGATGGACGGCATGCTGTGCCTGCGCGTGCAGGATACGGGCATGGGCTTGCCGGAAGGCGGCACGGGCAGCGGGCAGGGCGGCGGCCTGGGCCTGGAAAACGTGCGCAGCCGGCTGTTGCTGTCCGATCCGTCCGCCAGCCTGAGCGTGCGCGACGGCGAAGAGGGCGGTGTGATCGCCGAGATATTGCTTCCCATTAAAATTGCATCCAGCCTGAAAGAACCTGCCGCATGAACACCACCATCCTGATCGCGGAAGACGAACCGCTGATGCGCGAGCGCCTGCAGACGATGCTGGCGCTGGCCTGGCCCGAGGCGCGCATCGTGCTGGTGGCGGAAAACGGCAACGATGCCTGGGACGGTTTCCTCGAGCATGAACCGGATGTGGTGTTTCTCGACATCCGCATGCCTGGCCTGTCGGGCCTGGAAGTGGCCGAGCGCATCGGCAAGCGCGCCCACGTGGTGTTCGTCACGGCCTACGACCAGTATGCCGTCGATGCATTCGACGCGGGCGCCGTCGACTACCTGTTGAAACCCGTGCAGGCCGAGCGCCTGCAGCGGGCGCTGGTCCGCCTGCGCGACAAGCTGGGCGCGCAGCCGGCCGACATGGCCCACTTGCTGCAGTCGCTGCGCGCGGCGCTGCCGGAGCCCCCGCGTGAAAAACTAAAATGGATCAAGGCCAGCGTGGGCAAGCAAATTCGTTTGATCGATGTCAATGAAGTGCTGTTTTTCCAGGCCGACACCAAGTACACGCGCGTGGTGCTGGCCGGCTCGGAAGCGCTGGTGCGCACGCCGCTGAAGGATTTGCTGGGCGGGCTAGATCCCGCACAGTTCTGGCAAATCCACCGGGGCACGATGGTCAACGTGAAAGCCATCGAGGCGGCCGAGCGCATCGACGCCGAGCGCATGCAGGTGCTGCTGCGGGGCAGCACGGAAAAGCTGCCCGTCAGCCGCACGTTTACCCATTTGTTCAGGGATTGATATGATGGCAATGTTTTTAATCTGCCACCTTATGGACTTCTCATGACAATTCTACGCCGCTGGTTTGCCGCCATCCTTCTTTCCTTGCTCTCCTGCACTGCCGCCCACGGGGCGCAAAAGGAGGAAAAGGTCGTGTATCACGTCAATGACGCCAGCAATGCCACGGCTGCGCTGCGGAATATCCGCAACCACCTCGATGCCAGCCCGCAGGCCACCATCGTGCTGGTCGCCCACGGCCCCGGCATCGACTTCCTGCTCGACGGCGCCATCGACAAGCAGGGCTATCCGTATGACGTGGTGGTGCGCGAACTGGTCAAGCGGGGCGTGAGCTTTCGCGTCTGCAATAACACCTTGCAAGGCCGCAATATCGACCGCCAGCGCGTGCTGCCCGAAGCCGTCATCGTGCCGTCGGGCGTGGCCGAACTGAGCCGCCTGCAGGCGCAGGAAGGCTATGTGTACATCAAGCCCTGATGCAAACGCCGCGCCGTTGCCAGATGGCAAGGGCGCGGCGCATGGGCAGGCGCTGCCTACTGGATCTTGGCGATCGACACTTCCGTCGACTTGACCAGCGCGATGACTTCGCTGCCCACTTTCAGGTCCAGGTCCTTGATCGAGCGCGACGTGATCACCGAGGTGACGATGCCGTGCGGCGTTTCCACGTCCACTTCCGACACCACGGGGCCAAAGATGATTTCCTTGATCTTGCCGCGAAACTGGTTGCGTACATTCACTTCCGAGATAGCCATGATGTTTCCTTTATGCCCGTGATACGCCGTGCGGCGCGATATGGCCAGAGTACGGCGCGCGCGCGGTTTTGACCACGAATCGATGCGCATATCGATATGCGGAAATGGCGCGCGGATGCTGCCGCAAGCATATTATTCGCCTATACTCGTCTGTACATCCACGGGAGGTTTGCCATGCGTCCATGTCTGCTGTCGTTCCTGCTGTTGTCGCCCACCTCTGCCGCGCTGGCGCAACCGGTCGCTGCCCTGCAGCCGATGGCTTTCCTGGCCGGGCATTGCTGGAAGGGCGAGTTTCCGGGCGGAACACAAACGGATGAGCACTGTTTCCAGTGGCTGTATGGCGGCCAGATGCTGCGCGACGTGCACACGGTGCGCAGCCCCGGCAAGCCCGATTACGTGGGCGAAACCACGTACTACCACGACGCCGCCGCCGGCACGGTCGCCTTCCTGTATGTGGAAAACAGCGGCGGCTACAGCCGCGGCACGATGCGTCCGGCGGACGGTGGCCTCGACTTTCCCGCCACGCAGTACGTGGGCGCCAGCGGCAAGGCGCTGACCTACCGCGTGCGCTGGACGCCATCGGACGGCGCCTACGAGGCGCACAGCGAAATCCAGTCTGGCGAGCGCTGGCTGCCGCAATTCAAGCTGTTGCTGAAGAAGCAGTGACGTGCGAGGCCATAAAAAAACCGGGACATGTCCCGGTTTTTTTCAAGCGTGGCGTGCTTACTTCTGATAAATCTTGTCGAACTCGCCGCCATCGTCAAAGTGTTTCTTTTGCGCCTGTTTCCAGCCGCCAAACACGTCGTCGATCGTGAACAGGGTGATCGGCTTGAAGCTGGCAGCGTATTTCTTGGCGACCGCGGCCGAACGGGGACGCAGGTAGTGCTTGGCGACCAGTTCCTGGCCCGGTTCCGAGTACAGGTATTGCAGGTAGGCCGTGGCTTCCTTGCGGATGCCGCGGCGGTCGACCACCTTGTCGACGACGGCCACGGGCGACTCGGCCAGGATGGAGATGCTTGGGTACACCACTTCAAAGTTGTCGCCGAATTCGGCGCGCACCAGTTGCACTTCGTTTTCAAACGTCACCAGCACGTCGCCGATTTCACGCTGCGTGAAGGTGGTGGTGGCGCCGCGGCCGCCGCCGTCCAGCACGGGTACGTTCTTGAACAGCTTGGTCACCAGCTCGCGCGCCTGCGCTTCGCTGCCGCCTTTTTTCACGGCATAGCCCCAGGCTGCCAGGTAGGTGTAGCGGCCATTGCCCGAAGTTTTCGGGTTCGGCACGATGACCTTGATGCCGGGCTTGGCCAGATCGTCCCAATCCTTGATCTGTTTCGGGTTGCCTTTGCGCACCAGATATACCATGGTGGAATAGAACGGCGCCGCATTGTTCGGGAATTTCTTGGCCCAGTCGGCCACCACGAGGCCGCGGTCGACGAGGATATCGATGTCGTTGGCCTGGTTCATGGTCACAACGGACGCTTCCAGGCCATCGGCCACGGAGCGCGCCTGCTTGCTCGAGCCGCCGTGCGATTGCTTGATGGTGATGGTTTCGCCAGTTTTGGCTTTCCAGTCAGCAATAAAAGCGGGATTCACATCCTTGAACAATTCGCGCATCACGTCGTACGAGGCGTTCAGCAAGACCACGGGTTCGGCGGCGGACACGCTCATGGGCAGGCTCATGGCGGCAGCGGAAGCGGCCAGGGCGCTGGCCAGGAACCAGCGGCGCGAGCGTTGGGCGAGCGTCGTTGCGGTAGTCGATACGGCGTTGGAATTGGTCATGTTGAACTCTTGTTGTGAGAATAGATAGACATAGTCTAAAATTCCGGCCGGAAAAGAAACGAATTTTTCGTAATATGCTTAGATCCGATTCCCGTTTGCGCTAAAAAACATATATCGATTTTTGGAAACATTCGTGGGCAAGGTGTGCATCAGCACTTAGTCTGCAAGCATTGCGTCATAGGCAAAACGAGCCCGTGGCGCGCGGCAAAAAACCGGATTGCGCCGCTTGGTGTATAGTCGAATCGCACGATACAGGGGTAGAACCGCCTGCATCGGCAACTGGAATATTTTGTGAGCGTACATGAGTCTTGAAATTCGTATTGCAACATCGACCGACGCTTTCGAGGCGTGCAACGTATTACGACGCTCCATCGTCGAATGCTGCAGCCTCGATCATCGGGACGATCCGGCCATCCTGGAAGCCTGGCTGGGCAATAAAACACCGCAGATGGTAGCGTGCTGGTTCGCGTCGCCCACCAATTTTTCGCTGGTCGCAGTCGAGCAGGGCGCCGTCGTCGGCGTCGGCCTGCTGACGCGCGCCGGCAAGCTGGCCCTGTGCTACCTGCTGCCCGAGGCGCAAGGCCGCGGCGCCGGCAAGGCGCTGGTGGAACAGCTGGAAGCGCAGGCGCGCGAGTGGGGCATCAAGGCCCTGCAACTGCACAGCACGGCCAGCAGCCAGGCCTTTTTCGTCAAGCAGGGCTATGTCGAGGCGGGCAACGTGCGTTCGCCGTATGGCGTGGAAACGATTTTTTGCTGGAAACAGATTGATCCCGCAGGCATTTCCAGCGGCGACCCCAAGCGCAAGCGCTTTTGCAACTGCAATTCGGCCTGACGGCCATCCCGCACCTCAGCCCGCCCATCCGGCGGCGGGCCTTTCCTCCGCTTTCCTGCTTTTCCTCACGCATTTCCCTCAATAACTGATCTGGATATACACGCCTTGCAGTGCGCTATCGCTTGCCTGCAGCAAGGTGCCGCCGGCAAACAGTTTCAGTTCTCCGGGCGCAAACGCCAGCCAGTCCTCGTTTTGCGTCAACGGATGCGTGGCGATGACGGCGATGCGGTCGTCCAGGTGATTGTGCTGGCGAAAGTCGATGCTGCGTTCGCAGTCGATCAGTTGTGCCACGGAAAACGGGTATTCGCGTATCACATAGTGCAGGTGCGTGGAACAGTGGGCGAACAGCAGCTCGCCGTCCGACAGGATGAAATTGAAGCTGCCGTGCGCGGCGATGTCCTTGGCGACGTCGGCGATGGCGGCGCGCAAGTCGGCGCGCGCGGGTTCGCCTGCGGGAAACTGCGTGCGCAAGCGGGCCAGCAGGTGGCAGAACGCCTGTTCGCTGTCCGTGTCGCCGCTGGCCTGGTAGTGGGCGTTGGCGGGCGCGCGCCACGTCTTGAGGTCGCCATTGTGGGCGAACGACCAGGTCTTGCCCCACAGTTCGCGGGCGAACGGGTGCGTGTTTTCCGGCGCGATGCGGCCCTGCGTGGCCTTGCGGATGTGCGCGACGATGTTTTTTGCCTTCACGGGATGCTGTTGCACCGTGGCGGCCAGCGGCGAATCGATGGCGGCCAGGTGGTCCGTCAGCAGGGTGCAGCCGCTACTGGAATGATAGGCGATGCCCCAGCCGTCGCGGTGCTCGTCCGTGCGTCCGCCCCGTTCGGCAAAGCCGGCAAAGGAAAATCCCAGTGCAGCGGGCTTGCTGCTGTTCATTGCGAGTAACTGGCACATGGCGGCCCTTCCTGATGGTATCGGTACACGCCCACAGTAAAGGCGGGCGGCAGGGGCGGGAAGGAATGTTTCTGACTATCGTTATGCGCTGTCCGTTGCGGCGTCCATATCTGCTGGCCGCATATCAAATGGCGAAACCATTCGTTCTCCTTCGGTTGTCCCTGCCTTACTCTGCACACTTTGGCGCCGCCTTCCCCATGAGGGCAGCCGGCGCGGCCCTATGAAGGAGCATGTATGCCATTTCCCGTCCTGAAAAACTATCTGGCCCGTTTGTCGCATCAAACCCAGGCAGGCACCAGTGTCTGGCTCGACGGGGAGGGCAGGGCGCTGGGGCGCTTCTTCAATTGCACCATGACCAGCGCCTTCCAGCCGCTGCGCGAACTCGAGAGCGGCAAGCTGGTGGCGTTCGAGGGTCTGGCGCGCAGCGTGTCGAAGGCGGACGAGGGCTTGTCGCTGTGGCGTTTGCTCGACCACGCGGCCAGCGACGACGAGTCGGTGGAGCTGGACCGGCTGTGCCGCATGCTGCACGCCATCAATTTTTTCCGGCAGGCGGAAGCGGAGCAGGCCGACCTGTACCTGAACGTGCATGACCGCCTGTTGAGCGCCGTCAGCAGCAATCACGGCCACGCCTTCCAGCGCATCCTCGACGCGCTGGGCTTGCCCATCGAGCGCATCGTGCTGCAATTACCGACGGTCACGCCGAACCAGGGCTGGCTGCTCAATTACGTGGCCGACAACTACCGGCGCAACGGTTTCCGACTGGCCATCAACGTGGCCAGCGTGCATGAGGCAACGGGCATGCTCGAGCGCCTGCACCCGCATGCGTTCAAGCTCGATGCGGGCAACCTCAGCGACGAGCAGGCCGTCGCCAGCTTCGTCACCCTGTGCCATGCGGCGAAAATCCGCGTCATCTTCAAGCGCCTGGACACGCCGGCTGCGCTGGCCGCGCTGCAGCGCGTCGCCGCCCTCACGGGCTTGCCCATCGTGACCCAGGGTTATCTGCTGGACAAGCCCTTGACGGCGCTGGCGCAGGCCAGGCAGGACGTCGCGGCCAGCGCCTCGGCCGCGTAGGGCGCGTCCGGGACGGAAATGAGGGCGACACGATAGGCATTGAGGGTTTTTCTTCGCAGCACAATACGCTATAGTATTCCTATCGTTAAATTGGACTGACTATGGCATCGCGCAGAAATTTTCTACACCACGGTATGGGCCTGGCCGCGCTGGGCCTGGTAGCCACTCCCCTCATCGGCTGCGCCTCGCGCACGGCCGCTCCCGCATCGGCTTCGGCCAGCGCCAAGCCGCGCACGCCGCGCACGGCCGTGCCGCCCCAGCCCACGCAACTGGCCAGCGTCGACCGCTCGCTCACTTCGCAGTCGCGCCAGGCCATCACCGAGATGGAACCGCCGCCGGACATCTTCGACGCGCAGGCGCTGGACCTGGAATTCTGGCTCAAGCCCCGCACCCTGGAAGTGGTGCGTCCGGCCAGCAATGAAAAAGCCAGGCTGCTGTACTGGAAAGATGGCGAAGTCATCGATTCGGCCTACCAGGAACTGTGCCATTTGCTGCGCGACGTGAACGGCAAGAAGACGGCGCCCATCGATCCGAAACTGCTGGAAACCCTGTGGGGCACGCAAGCGTTCGTGGCCCGCTACGGCATCGAGCAGCCGCTGGAGATCCTGTCCGGCTATCGCACGGCCGAGTCGAACAGCCGCCTGCGCGAAGCGGGCGTGCCGGCCGCGCGCCAGTCGCTGCACATTTCGGGCCGCGCCGCCGATATCCGCGTGGCCAACCTGAACGCGGAAGTGCTCGGTTCGCTCGTGCGCAGCTTCAAGCAGGGCGGCGTGGGCTTCTATTACCGTTCCGGCCCCCGCGGCGGCTGGATCCATGCGGATACGGGCCTCCAGCGCACCTGGAAAGGCTGAGCCTGATCACCGGCGCGCGGCGCGCTGTGCGGCCGCACGCCGCTGCCGCGCGCGGCGCCGTTTGGATCAGTCGTAGTGATACGGCGGCTCCGGTACCTTGTCGCGTTCGGCGCGCCGCCATTGCTCGACATTCAAAGGGCGCTCCCAGTAGATGCGCCAGCCCAGGCGCTGGCTCGCTTGCGCCTGGGGATGGTCGCGCAGATAGCCGTCGATAAAACGCGTAAATTCCGATACATAGCCGCCGCGGCGGCAGGCGAGTGCATGCGGCATGGCTGCTCCTGTGCTTGTCCTAGCCGTTTGACCGTCCGCGCGCCCGAAAGTGCCGCACCTTCCACCATGTCCATGAAACTTTCCAGCCATAACATCGAACTGTTCCTGGCCGTCGTCGACGGCGGCTCGTTCTCGGCCGCAGCGCGCGCCTTGCGCCGGGCGCCGTCGGCCGTCAGCATGGCGATGGCCAACATCGAGGCGGAACTGGGCATCGCCCTGTTCGACCGGGGCGCACGGGAAGCCGTGCCCACGCCCGCCGCCCTGGCCTTGCTGCCCCATGCGCGCCTGATCGCGGAACAGCTGAAGCAGTTGCACCTGCACGTGCAGGAATTGTCGCAGGGACTGGAAAGCCGCATTTCGCTGGGCATCGCGGCCGAGCTCGACCCTGCACCATTCGTGGCCGCCGTGCGCGCGCTGTCGCTGCGCCATCCGCTGCTCGACATCGAAGTGCTGACGGCGCCGCAGGACGACGTGCTCGACATGCTGCACCGGGGCCGCATCAGCGCCTGCATGGCTTTCGCGGGCGGGCGCATCAATCACGAGGAACAGTTCCAGCTGGTGGGCAGCGATGCCTTGCTGGCGATCGTCTCGACCCGGCATCCGCCCGACGTGGCGGGCCGGCCCTTGTATATCGAGGAATTGGTGAATTTGCGCCAGATCATCGTGGCCAGCCGCGAACTGGACCTGGCCGATGCGCGCCCTGTGGTGGGCCTGTCCTACTGGCGCACGGACAGCCTGCCGATGGCGCTGGCGATGGTGGAGGCGGGACTGGGCTGGGGCAACTTTGCCGCCTCGGCCATCGAGCATTCGCTGGCGGCGGGGCGGGTGCGCACGGTGGACTTCAAGAATACGGGCAACGGCCTGGTCGTGCCCATCCACCTGGTGTGGATGAAGGACCGGCCGCTGGGTATGGCGGCGCGGTCCTTTCTTCAGTTGCTGACCGAGGTGCCGGCAGCGCCCTGAAGGCCGGCCGGTTCTTCCTTCGGCTGCTGCGCCGACAGGGGCACGCCGAACAGGCCGTCGAAGAAATAGTTGAAGATGAAGCTGTAGCACGGGATGATCAGCATCAGGGCGAAGTCCAGTACGAAGGCTTGCCACAGGCTGATGTCGAGCCACCAGGCGATCAGCGGGATCAAATAGATCACCAGCGTGATCTGGAAGCCGATCGCGTGCAGGATGCGGCGCCAGACGGTGCGCGTGCGCGACACTTGCCGGATTTCCCAGTATTCGAAAGCCGTGTTGTAGAGCAGGTTCCAGATCACGGCGATGGTGGTGATCATGATGGCCAGCGGGCCCGTGCTGGTGGGCGATTCGCCCGAGAGCAGGGTCAGCCAGGCCGTGGAAATGGCCATGCCGATGATTTCAAAGGCGGTGACGTAGACGATTTTGCGTTTGATGCCTTGCATGTAAAGCCTGTAAAGAGGAAGTGGCGGTCATTTTAAGTCAGGCATGCTGATGTTAAAAGTTAATAGCTGTCAGTTTTACTGATTGATATGCGCCAGCAATACCATGCTGGCCGCGAACGGTGGATAATGGCGGCTGGCGGGCAACCGGTCCCGCCGCATCACCGCAGAAGAGGTCGACAAGCATGCAAGGCGCAGCAGACAGCAACATTCCAGTTACCCCCGCCGATACCCCCGCCAGTGCGGATGAACGTCCCCGTTTCCGCCCCCGTCCGTGGGAACACCTGGAAACGCCGTATGACGTGGAAGTGTGGATCGAGGAACATAACCGCAGCATGCAGGACAATATCCGCGCCACGGAAACGGGCGTGGGCATCTGCTTTACCCTGGCCGAGGGCGGCGACATCTACATGCAGACGAGCGCCGACGGCGCCGTCGTGCTGGACGTGACGCCGGACGCGGCCTGGGTGTCTCCCCTGATCAGCGCGGCCACGGGCTGCGAGACGCCGGATTCGTCGTTGTGGATCTTGCCTGACGATAAGTTGATCCAGCTGATCGTGGGCCTGTCCAGCCTGGTGGCCAGCACCTTGCTGGTGGTGGGCCATGATTTCGGCTTGCGCCGACGGGGCATGGGTCGCTGACCGTAATGTTGTAGAAATGTTATGCATGGCAGGCATGGCTCGACACTGCGCGTGGCGCGTGCTAGTCTCGCTACTGCACCCACCTGTTTGCCTGGGCGGCGGTGCAAAGGACAGCCATGGACATGCCTCCGCAAGCGGTACCTGCTCCGGAATCCTCCCCGCGCGGCCACGACGGCGTGCTGCCGCATGCCGCGCCGCTGCTGGACGATGGCGTCTTCAGCCCGGAGCGGATGAAGGCTGAACGCGAACAAGCCTATTTCAACGATTTATACCTGCTGGCGCCCGTCGCCTATTTCGTGCTGGGCCTCGACGGTGTGATCTTGCAGGTCAACCTGGTGGCGGCCGAACTGTTCGGCCTGGCGCGCGGCCATCCCGGTCACGTGCTATTCCGTTCCTATGTGCATGAAGCGTTCCGCCACGATTACGACCAGTTCGTGCAGCGCGTGCTCAATAGCAGCGAGCCCGAGCGTATCCAGCTGCAGGTGCGGCCCCGACCCGGCGCGCGCGAGGCGGGCATGCCCGTCAGCCTGCTGGGCAGCGCCGATCCGAACGGCCAGGCGCTGCGCCTCGTGCTGGAGCAGGCCGAGGGCAAGCTGGCCGCGCTGGAACGCAGCGAAGAGCGCTTCCGGCGCATCGTGCACAGCGCCGAAGAGGGCATCTGGGAAATCGATGCGCAGGCGCTGACCAGCTTTGTCAATCCCAAGATGGCGCACATGCTGGGCTGCCAGATCGAGGAGATGCTGGGCCAGCCGCTGGCCGCCTTCATGGATGACGAGGGGCGGGCTCTCCTGGCGCGCAACATTGCGCGGCGTCAGGACGGCATTGCCGAGCGCCACGAATTCAAGTTCCTGCGGCGCGACGGCAGCACCCTGTGGGCCACTCTGGCCACCAATCCCATCTTCGACTCCGGCGGCACCTACCTGGGGGCGCTGGCGCTGGTCAGCGACATCACGGCGCAGCGCGCGGCGTCCGAGCGCATCTGGCGGCAAGCCAATTTCGACTCGCTGACGGGCTTGCCGAACCGCCAGATGTTTCTCGACCGCTTGCAGCACGAGGCGCACCATGCGCGGCGCGAAGGTACTTGCCTGGCCCTGCTGTTCATCGACCTCGACCATTTCAAGCAGGTGAATGACCGCCTGGGCCACGAGAAGGGCGACATGCTGCTGCGCCAGGCGGCGCAGCGCATCAGCGAGCACGTGCGCGCCACCGATACGGTAGCGCGCCTGGGCGGCGATGAATTCACCGTCATCCTGGCCGGCGTGGGCCAGTTGGGCGGCATCGAGCGCGTGCTGCAGGAACTGACGGCCGCGCTGGCCCTGCCGTTCGTGCTCGACGGCGACACGGCGCAAGTGTCGGCCAGCGTGGGCGTGGCGCTGTATCCGTCCGACGCGGAGGCAACGGACACCTTGCTGCGGCAAGCGGACCAGGCCATGTATGCGGCCAAGAGTGCCGGGCGCAACGGCTACAGCTATTTCACGCCCGCCTTGCAGCAGGCGGCCGACCTGCGCCGCCTCACGGTGCGCGAGATGCGCGTGGCGCTGGCGCAGGACCAGTTCGAAGTGCATTACCAGCCCATCATCCGCCTGTGCGATGGCAGCATCGAGCGGGCCGAGGCGTTGCTGCGCTGGCGCCATCCGCTGCGCGGCTTGCTGGCGCCCGCCGATTTTATCGGCTTTGCCGAGGCGAACGGCCTGATCATCGATATCGGCGAGTGGGTGTTTCGCCAGGTCGTGCGCCAGGCGCGGCGGTGGCAAGACGAGCATGGCGCCGCGTTCCAGATCAGCATCAACAAGTCGGCCGTGGAATTTCGCTGCGACGCCGCCCTGTACCAGGACTGGGGCGGGCACCTGGCGCGCCAAGGGCTGGCGCCCGGCGCCATCGTCATCGAAACGCGGGAAGCCGTGCTGCTCGACGAAGCGCGCCAGGTGGTGGAACGCCTGCGCCAGTTCCGTGCCATGGGCCTGGCGCTGGCGCTCGACGATTTCGGCAGCGGCCAAGTGTCGCTCGCGTGCCTGAAAACGGCCGATCTCGATTTCCTCAAGATCGGCCGCGCACTGGTTGGCGAACTGGGCCGTGACGATGCGGGACTGGGCCTGTGCGAAGCGCTGATCGCGCTGGCCCAGCGGCTGGGGCTCAAAGTCGTGGCCGAAGGCGTGGAGACGGCATCGCAGCGCGACTTGCTGCGCGCTGCCGGCTGCGACTATGCGCAGGGGTATTTCTTTTCCCGCGCCTTGCCGGCGGGGCAGATGGACCGCCTGCTGGCGGCTCAGTCGGCTGCCTGAACGGTTACCTCCAGCGGCCCGTCGCCCTCCATCAGCTGTTCCGCGGCGGCCAGGGTCTCGGCCGCGCTGACCTTGGCCAGGGTCAGTCCCTGCGCCAGGATGACGGCATGGCGGCGGCTGGCCGGGTAAAACCAGCGGTAGTTATCGGTACGGATGTAGTAGCCGACGATCTTCTTGTCATACGCCGAGGCGATGTGGATCACCGACGTGTCGGGCGACACGACCAGTTCGCAGCGGCGGATCAGGGCCGCCAGCTCGAGGATGTGGCCCGTGGGCGGCGCGCTCATCACGTTCGCATGGCCGGCGCCGCGCACGATCTCGGCGGCGCGCTCCTCCGTGCCCGGTGCGGCGATCACCAGCAGCGCATGGCGCGGGTAGCGCGCGGCCAGGGTGGCGGCGCAGCGCTGGGCGTCTGCCACGCTGACCGTGCGTTGCGCATTGCTGCCCTGGAAATTGAGGCAGAACAAGCCTTCATGCGTGCGCAGCAGGGTGTCGCAGGCGGCGTCGACCCGGGCAGCGTGCGCGTCCACGCCGAACAGTTCATAGCGCATGTCGATGTCGCGCAAGCCAAACTGCCCGAACGTGGCAAAAAAGCTGTGCAGGATGTGGCTGCTGCGGTCGCACGGCACCGTATGGTCGAACATGCCCAGATTGGCGGTCGAGGTGCCGTACTTGGGAATGGCAAAGCCAGTCAAATAGCGGGCGCCCAGCCATTTGATACGCAGCAGCAAGGGAATCGAAAAGCGGTTGTAGGGGTTGAAGATGACGTCGTAGCGGCGCAGGCGCAGGTCGGCGATGGTGGTGCGCAAGTCGCGCAGCAGCGGCTGCTTGTCCCAGATGAGGATCTCGTTCACATGCGGGTTACCGGCGACGACGTCGCGGTTGGCGCTGCTGGCGGCCACGTCGATCTGCCAGTGCGGATAGTTTTTCTTCAGTTCGCGCAGCAGCGCCGAGGTAACGATCATGTCGCCGATCTTGTCGTTGCGCAAAATCAATACCTTGCGCACCTTGGCGATATCGAGGGGCTGCTTGTCGGATTTTCCCAGCAGGGCGTAACTGAGCAGCCGGGCGGCGGTTTTTATCAAGGGAACTCCGGAAGTGGATGACGGGATGCACTGGCGTATTTGTCAATGAGCAAGCGACAGCAGCATCTTACGGATTTCCACGGCCCGCAGATAGGGGGCGCGCCGGTTTTATTGCGGCGTGCGCCAGGGCGGCGCACGCAGCAGGAGGGGGCTTATTCCAGGCCCAGCAGGGCGACGACCCGTTCGCGGCTGATGCCGACCAGCGCGGAACTGATCGCCAGCAGCGATTCATAGCCGGGCTGGCTGGCCTTTTCCGTGAAGTTTTCCGCCAGCGTATCCATGCTGACGTTCACCTGCACCGGCTGTGCGCGGGCGACCCGTCCCGTGGCTTGCGCCAGGGCCAGACTGACGGAGCTGCGCGCCGCCTGCAGCTGCGCCAGCGCCTGCACCACTTGCTGCAAGGTGGCGCGCAGGGCTTCCACGTCGCCCGTATTCCATTCTTCCGGAGCGATGGCGGCCGGTTCCGCATCCGTGCGCACGCGGCTCATCTGGCCGGTCGGGTAGCGCACGCCGCTGCCGCGCACGGACAGGCTGTCGCGCACGTTGTTCCAGTTGGCTTCCGGCGTGCTGAATACCAGTTCGCCGTTCTCGCCCCGCTTGACGCTGATACCTGACGGCATCAATGCGCGGTCGAAGCGGGACACGATTTCGCTCTCGCTCAGGCCGGGTTCGATATTTACCGAACGCAAGGCCTGGTTCGCGCCGCCCACGGAAAACGCCAGTACTTCCTGCGGGCCTTCCTGCAGGCTGGCCATGGTCAGGCCGCGGATGCTGAACTGCTGCTGGGCCGCCTGCGGGCTGCTATAGCTGAGCTGTGCATCGAGCGTGCCGCCCGAGGCGCTGGCGCGCTGGCGCCAGGTATTGCTGAACTGGCGTACTCGCGCTTCGACTTGCCCCTCGCGGCCCTGGCGCGCGGCCAGCTTGGCCGCCAGTTCGCTCTTCAGCGCCTGCAGCTGGCTGCTGCTGCGTTCCAGGTAGTCGAGCGTTTGCTGCGCGTTGGAAATCTCTCCCTGCAGCTGGTGATCCCAGTTGCTCAGGCCACGCTGCAGGCTCGCCGTCGAACTCCTCGCCGCCGGCGCCTCGCTGCGCGCGCCGGCATTGCCGTTGATGGCGGCGGACGCGTCATCGACGACGCGGGCTGTGCCGGCGCCTTTGGCATTGACGCCGGAAGAGGAAGAGGTCTGAACGATTTGCATGATGGTCAGAGAAGATCAAACAGGGAAATGGTGCCAACCTTGGTGTAGGCCTTGTACGTTGCCTGCAGGGCCGTCTGGTAGCCGGTCAGCTCGATGGCTGCCGCGCCCATGTCGGTCTTTTTCAGGTCCAGCAGGGCCGAATCGTTCGACAGCGACACGTTGGCCAGGTTGCCGGAAAGCGTGGTGAGGATGTTTTGCGCGCCGCCGAAGATGGCGATCTTGCCGGAGAGTAAGTCCATGCCGTCATCGGTGCCGCCCAGGCCGTCGTTGACGATGGCGCGCACGGCCGGATCGTTGGGATTGACGCCCGGCGTGCCGAGCGTGGTGACGACCTGGTCGATCTTGTTGAGCCACACTTCCAGGTTCTTCACGTCGACGTTGGCCGCCTGCGTCACGCCATTGCCGACCACGACGGTCTGCGTGTCGGTATTGCCGACGTAGCTGTAACGCGCGCCGGGCGCTGCCGCCGGGTCGTACTTGATGGGCGCCTGGTCGGTGGCCGTGCCGGAAAACATGTAGCGGCCTTCCTGGTCCTTCAGGTTGGCCGTGTACAGCACGCTGTCGCGCATGGCGGTCAGCGATTGCGTCATCGCATTCAGGTCGCCCGGCGTATTGCTGCCGTCGGCGGCCCACACCAGCAGGTCGCGCGCCTGGCCCATGTCGGTAACCATGCTCGACAGGTAGTTCTCGTTTTTCAGCAGGCGCACTTTGACCGTGGCGATATTGTCCTGGTACTGGGTCACCATCGCTTGCTCGCGCGTCAGGCGCGAAATGCGCACGTTGCCGATCGGATCGTCCGATGGCAGCTGGATGCGCAGGCCCGACGACATCTGCTGGGTCAGGTAATTGATGCGTTCCTGGTTTTGTTGGAGCGAAATATTGATCAGCGATTGGTACTGGCTGCTGGCGACACGCATATGTTTCTCCTTAACCCATCATTTGCAAAGTGGCATCAAACAAGGTATTCGCCACGGAAATGACTTTCATGTTTGCCTGGTACATATTCTGGAATTCCACCAGACTCATCGCTTCTTCATCCTTGTTCACGCCGCTGGTGGACTTCCAGTCGTCGATGGCTTGCGCGCGCACCGTATTGGACGTTTTCAGCAGGGCCTGGTTCTGCTGGCTGTAGATGGCCAGCTTGCCGACCAGTTGCGTATCCGCATCGCTCATCAGGACGGAACCTACCCAGCTGACGGTGATCGGCTGGTTCTTGATATCGATCAATTTCTGCAAGTTGCCGCTGTCGCCAGCCGCGCCCGTCAGCGACAGGGCCAGGTCCTTGGCGTTGAAGCCGGGGGTAATGCTCAGCTTGCCATTGGTATAGACCAGCAGGGGGCCGCCCGTGGCGCCCGCCATGGTTTTGCCCAGTGCCAGCTGCGCGTTGACCTTGCCGGTCAGCTGAGTGGCCATGTCCTGCAGCGACTGCTGCAGCGGCTTCAGGGTATTTTGCTCGAACTCGCCCAGGCCGCCCATCTGGCCGCCGATGGCTACCGGATCGAGCGTGTACGAGGACTTGGCGAAATCGAGGCTCAGGGTTTGCTGGCCCGTGTTCGTCATGTTGCTGCTCAGGGTACCGGCCATGCTGCCGATGACCAGCGGCTGGCCCGATTTCAGCGAGACATTGCGCGAGCCGTCCGGCTGGTCGAGCACTTCGATGCCCATTTGCGCGGCCAGGCCGTCGATCAGCTGGTCGCGCGCATCCATCAGCGACGACACATTCGTGCCCGCGGCCGTGGAAGTGCTGATGCGCTGGTTCAGCGCGGCGATATTGGCCAGGGTGGTATTGGCTTGCGGCACGATCGCGGCCCGTTGCTGCTGCACCGACAGCAACTGGTTGCTCATGACGGTGCTGATGCTGTTGAAGCGCTGCGCCATGGCGTCGGCGGAGGTGACGATCTGCTGGCGCAGCGGCGTCGACGTAGGGTCGACGGCGGAAGCATTGAGGGCGGCGAAAAAGCCGTCGATGCCGTTGCTGATGCTGGAAGCATCGTCGCCCATCACGCGCTCGAGCTGCGTCAGGTATGGCTGGGTCTGCGAACGGGCGCCCTGGTCCGATGCGGCGCGCCACATTTGCTGGCTTTTATAGGCATCGGCAAAGCGCAGCAGGGCCGACACTTCCACGCCATTGCCTGCCGAGCGCACGCCCGCGCCTGCGCCAAGCGAGGTCAGCAGCACACCCTGGCGGGTATAGCCTGCCGTCTGCAGGTTGGCGATGTTCTGGCTGGCCGCATTGAGTGCGGCCTGGGCGGCGATGCTGCCTGACAATGCATTGCTGATGATGCTCATTGGGCAAGTTTCTTTCGTGAAGAGAGTGGCGCGTGCGGGAGGGCAGGCATTGAATCGTTGTTACCTTGTACAGGCGACGCTTCAGACGGATTTATTAAGCGGCGCTGCAATATTGTCGGTCTTGACAGCGCTTTTGGCGGCCACGGGGGCGCCCGCGGCCGGCAGCAGCTGGCGCAGGATGGCGTCGGCGATGCCGAAGGCGCGCTGGCCGGCCATCTTGTCGGCCACCAGGTTGTCTGCCATTTCCAGCATGTCGCTGTTGATGGGGTCCTTGAAGACGCTGTCCTCGCCCGCCATCTCGCGCGTGCCCGAACGCATCTGGCGCAGCATGTGCGAGATGAAGAACGCTTCGAACTTGACGGCCGCCTCGGTGGCCTTGGCCGCGTAGCGCGGGTCGGCCGGCGTGGCTGCCGCGGGGGAGCGGTCGTCGAGCGCCGAGGGCAGGGCGCTGCTGCTGTCGTTGATATTCATCATATGACCACCAGTTCGCCTTCGATGGCGCCTGCCTGGTCGAGGGCTTGTAAAATTGCCATGATGTCATCGGGCGAAGCGCCCAGGCTGTTGACCACGTCGATGATGGCTTGCAGCTTGGCGCCGGCCGGCCATTTGAACATATTGCCGTTGCCCTGGTCGACGGAGACCTTCGACTGCGGCGTGACGGTGGTCTGGCCGCGGCCGAACGGCGCCGGCTGGCTGACGTTGGAACTTTCGGAAATGACCACTTTCAGCGAGCCGTGCGTGACGGCGGCCGCCTTCACGCGCAAGCCTTCGGCGATGACCACGGTGCCCGTGCGCGAATTGAAGACCACTTTCGGCGTGTCGACGCCCACATCGACGGACAGCGCTTCGAGCTTGGCCATGAAGGCAACGCGCTGGGTCGGGTTTTCCGGCGCCAGCACTTCCACGCTGGTGGCGTCGCGCGTGGTGGCGACGGCGCCGAAGCGGCGGTTGACGGCTTCGACGATATTGATGGCCGTCTCGAAATGCGGATGGCGCAGGTTCAGGGTGACGGTCGGCTTGGTCGAGAAATCGCTGAGGATTTCGCGCTCGATGTTGGCGCCGTTGGGAATGCGGCCCGAGGTGGGCGTGTTGACGGTGACGGACGAGCCGCTCTTGCCGGTGGCGTTGAGGCCGCCGACGACCACGTTGCCTTGCGCCAGCGCATACGTTTCATTGTCGGCCGCGCGCAGCTGGGTCAGCAGCAAGGTGCCGCCGCGCAAGCTTTTCGCATCGCCCAGCGACGAGACGGTGACGTCGATGGCCTGGCCACGGCGGTATCCTGGTGGAAACACGGCGCTGACCATGACGGTGGCGACGTTCTTGCTTTTTGCTTCGGCGCCGTCCGGCATCTTCACGCCGAACTGCTTGAGCATATTGACCACGGACTGGCTGGAAAACTTCACCTGGGTGGTGTCGCCGCTGCCGTTCAGGCCCACGACGAGGCCATAGCCGACCAGCGGGTTGTCGCGCACGCCCTCGATACTGACCAGGTTGCGCAGCACTTGCGCGGCGCTGGCGGGCAGGGCAAAGCCGGAGAGCGCGGCCAGCATGGCTGCCAGGGGCAGGGCGGAACGAAATTTCATGAGGTCACCTTAAAACGGCATCCATGGGCCGACGAAGAAGCGCGTCAGCCAGCCTGGTGTATTGGCTTCGGCCAGGGTGCCCTGGCCGGAATAGGCGATCTGTGCATTGGCGATGCGCAAGGACGAGACCTGGTTGTTGGAATCGATGTCGGCCGCGCGCAGGTAGCCGCGCAGGCGCACGAATTCCTCGCCCTGGTTCAGGGTCAGCGTTTTCTCGCCCTGGACGCGCAGCAAGCCATTCGGCAGCACTTCCTGCACGATCACGGTGATGGCGCCGGACAGCGCATTTTGCTGCGTGCTGGTCGAGTCGCCCGCGAAGTTGCGGTCGGCCGACAGGTCGATGCCCGTCTTGGGCAGGGTCTTGCCGAGGATATTGGCCGCCTTCACGCCGACGGACGAGCCCTTGTTGAACGAGGTACCGGCCTTCTTGCTGGCCTGCGTGGTTTCCTGCAGGGCCACCGTGACGACGTCGCCCACGCGGAAGGCGCGGCTGTCCGAGATCAGGTCCAGGCCCGCGTCGGGATTGAAGACGCCGCCGCCCACGCCGCCGCGCGCAGTGCTGCGCGGCGCCACGGGCAGCGGCGTATCGGAAAAGCTGGGCGCTACCGGCGCGGCCGGCTGGCTGGCGCAACCGGCCATCAGCACCAGCAGCAAGCCCGCCGTGGCTTTCATGGCGATTGTCATCAGCGTGCCGCTTGCGCCAGGTATTGCAGCATATTGTCGGCGGCCGACAGCACCTTGGTGTTCATTTCATAGGTGCGCTGGGCCGCGATCATGTCGACCATCTCTTCGACCACCTGCACGTTCGAGCCTTCCAGCGCGAACTGTTTCAGCTTGCCCAGGGCGCCTTCGCCGGGACGGCCTTCCGTCGGCGTGCCGCTCGATGCCGTTTCCTGGAACAGGTTTTCACCGAGTGCCAGCAAGCCCGTCGGGTTGACAAAGCTGGTCAGGTTCAGCTGGCCCAGCTGGGTGCCGTTGACGTTGCCCGGCACGGTGGCCGTGACCATGCCGTTTTCGCCGATGGTGATGGCCGTGGCATTGTTCGGCACGGTGATCTGCGGCACCAGGGGCAAGCCCTGGGCGTTGACCATTACGCCGTTTTCATTGATGCCCAGCTGGCCGGCGCGCGTGTAGGCCGCTTCGCCGTTCGGACGCAGCACTTGCAAAAAGCCGTTGCCGGTGATGGCCACGTCGAATTCGCGGCTCGTCGTTTGCAGGCTGCCGGTGGTAAACACCTTTTGCGTGCCCACCATGTGCGTGCCGTTACCCAGCTGTACGCCCGATGGCGACAGGGTATTGTCGGCGCGCTGCGTGCCCGGCTGCTGCTCGACCTGGTAAAACAGGTCTTCGAAGACGACGCGGTCGCGCTTGAAGCCAACGGTATTGACGTTGGCCAGGTTATTGGCGATAGCTTGCAGTTTGGCATCTTGTGCCTGCACGCCCGTCTTGCTGATCCACATTGCTGGATTCATGGTTTACTCCTGATAATTGGTTGGCGTTAGGCTTAAGCGCCCAGCAGGCGGTTACCGGATTCCGTCATGGAATCGCTGGCCTTGAACACTTTCATCTGCATCTCGAAACTGCGGTTCAGGCTCATGGTGGCAACCATTTCCTCGACGGCCGAGACGTTGCTGCCTTCTAGGTGGCGGTCGCGCAGGCGTACCGTGGGATCGGCCTGCAGGTCTTCGCCGCTGCGCGCCACGATCAGGCCCGCCTCGTTCTTGGTCAGCTCGCCCGCTTCCGCGTTGACCAGCTTGAGCTTGTCGACCGTCTGCATTTGCGCGGTGCCCGGCACCTGGATGGAAATCGTGCCGTCGGCGCCGATCGACAGGCTGGTGTGCTCGGGAATCGTGATGGGACCGCCTTCGCCCAGCACGGGACGGCCGTTGATGGTCAGCGCGCCCGTTTCATCGAGGTCCATGGCGCCGGCGCGCGTGTAGGCTTCGCCGTTTTGCCATTGCACCGCGAGAAAACCGTGGCCCGTGACGGCCACGTCGAGCTCGCGTCCCGTTTCCTTGATGGTGCCCGTGCGCGTGCCGATGGCGCTCGACTGCGTCTGCGTCATGTGGCGGTCGTCGTAGCCATAGCCGTTTTGCAGCGGCTGGGCAGTGGACACTTCCATGTTGGCGCGAAAGCCGCCCGTCTCGATATTGGCCAGGTTGTTGGCGTGTACCTGCTGTGCCCGCAGGGCGCGGTCGGCCCCGCTCATGGCGGTATAAATCAGCGCATCCATTGCTCTTTACCTTTGCGTATCGTGGATTACAGCGCTTGCATCAGCGATTGCAGCATGGCGTTCTCGGTCGAGATGACCTTCGAGTTGGCCTGGTAGTTACGCTGCGACGTCATCAGGCCCACCAGTTCGGAGGTGATGTCGACGTTCGACTGTTCCAGCGAGCTCGTCACCAGTTTGCCGGCCATGCCGACGCCGGGGCGGTCGTACATGGCGGTGCCGGACGTGGTCGAGGCGACCCAGCTGGTATCGTTGACGGCGGTCAGTGCGCCTTCGTCGGGGAAGGTGGCCAGCGCGATCACGCCGATGCTTTGCTTCTGGCCGTTCGTGTATTTCGCCACGACGGAACCGTCGTTGGCCAGTTCCACGCCCGTGTAGGTGCCCGAGGCATAGCCGTCGGCGCGGTCGGTCGAGGTGTTTGCTTCACCGGCGAACTGGGTGGTGCCCGTGTAGTCGATGGCGATCGTCATGGCCGCTGCGCCAGGTGGCGTCGGCAGGGTCGGCGTGGCCGTTTTTCCCGTCAGCAGATTGCCGGAGGTGTCGAAGGTCATGTTCGTCACCGGCGCCACGTCGACATTGTCGAACGTGTAGTGCACGTCCACGCCCGCCGCCGTCTTGACGAAGTACTGGCCCAGCGAGTGCTTGGCGCCCAGCGAATCGTAGACGATCGAGGACTTGCCGCTGTTGTAGCTCAGCTCATTGGTCTTGTCGAACGCCGGGGTCTTCACGGTCCATTCGGACGACAGGTTGGCGGCATACGCCAGCTTGGTCGACGCTACGGCGGGAATCTGGCCCGTTGGAATGATCATGTCGCCCATGGTGCCCAGGGTGGTGCTGCCTTTCACGGCGGCATAGCCTTGCACCAGGCGGCCATTCGCATCGATCAGCTTGCCTTCATTGCTGGCCGAGAAGATGCCGACGCGGCTGTAGTTCATGGTGTTTTGCGCATCGCGCGTGACGAAATAGCCGCGGCCATCGATGGCCGCGTCGAGCGCGCGGCCCGTATTCAGCACGCCGCCATTGAGCGACATGCTTTGCGTCAGCGAGCCGATTTCCGTACCCGTGGCGCGCGAACCGGCGTACATGGCCGAAAAGTTGGCGCGGCTGCTCTTGAAACCATAGGTGCCCGCATTGGCGATATTGTTACTGGTGCTGTTCAACTGTTGGTTGATGGACTGGATACCGGACAGGGCGATGTCGAAACTCATGTTGACTTCCTTTAGTGAAGGACGAGATTAGTGTTCAGGAAACGAAGGGAAGGGCGGATCAGGCCGTCTTACCGTTAAAACCGGTGATCGCGCCAGGGTTGACTTCGCCCAGGTTCGACACGCTCAGGATCATGCTGCCGCTGGACGACAGGCGCACGCTGTTGAGCTTGCCTGCGATGTCGACCGTTGGTTTTTCGGTGCCATTGGTGGTGACCGCCATGGTGTAGGTGCCGGCAGGCAAGCCCAGCGCGACGGGATCGATGGTGAAGGGCACGGTGCCGGCGGTCTTGGCGCCCAGTTCGATCTTGTATTCCTTGTCGTCGATGCCTTTCAGGGTGACGGTGGTCTTGGTGGTGCCGGCCGCCAGCGCGATGCTGCCGCTGACCTTGCTCTTGTCGAGCTGCACCGTTTCGCTGTTGACCATCACTTCGGAACCCACTTGCGCGCCCAGGGCCAGTACTTGCATCGATTGAAGCACGCTGGCATTGGCGCTGGTCAGCGCCGACAGGTTCTGCATCGCTTCCGTCTGGGCCTGCTGCGTCAATTGATTGACGAACTGGCTCGGGTCGGTCGGCGCGAGGGGATCCTGGTTCTTGATCTGGGCGACCAGCAATTTGGTGAACATGTCCTGGGTGGCATTGCTCTGCGACTTGACGGCATTGCTGCCGCTGTTGCTGCCGCCAGTGTTGTTTGTAAAGAGATTAGTTTCCATGGATTATGCTTCACCTAATTTGAGGAGCGATTGCTGCATCGACTTGATGCGGCCCAGAACTTCAACATTTGTTTCAAACGCGCGCGAAGCCGACATCATGTCGGTCATTTCGGCAACCTGGTTGACGTTGGGGTAGAACACCATGCCATCGGCATTGGCCATCGGGTGGCCCGGTTCATAGACCTTGCGCAACGGTTCATCGCTTTGCACCACGTCGAGCACCTGTACTCTGCCACCGGCGCCGCTGGCACCGGGGCCATCCATCACGGCGGAAAACACGGGCTTGCGGGCGCGGTAGGTTTCGGCTTCGGAACCGGCAACGGAATCGGCATTGGCCAGGTTGCTGGCGATGGTATTGAGGCGCACGGTTTGCGCCGCCATCGCCGAACCGGCGATCTTGGAAATATCCTGGAAGCTCATGCTGA
Organism: Janthinobacterium violaceinigrum; assembly: GCF_009208555.1. GTDB lineage: Bacteria > Pseudomonadota > Gammaproteobacteria > Burkholderiales > Burkholderiaceae_D > Janthinobacterium > Janthinobacterium violaceinigrum. Next base: position 132,343 of record NZ_WFLI01000014.1, read on the forward strand.
TCCTTATTGTCCGGAAATGGCCTTGGACAGACCCTTCAGTTTCATGTTGACGAAAGTAAGGCTCGTCTGGAAGTCGGTGGCATTCTGCGAGAACGCCGCCTGTTCGACGCCGATTTCGACGGTATTGCCGTCGCGGCTGGGGTGGTAGGGTACGCGGTACAGGGCGCTGGCGTCGTCATCGGTGGACAGCAGGCCCGCTTCGTTGTCCTGCAACTGCTGCAGGGCGCTGCCGAAATCCATGTCCATGGCCTGGAAGCCGGGCGTGTTTTCATTGGCGATGTTGGCCGCCAGCACGCGGGTACGGTCGGCACGCAGCGCCAGTGCATCGGCATGCACGCCCAGCGCGTCCTTGAAATTAATCCCCATGGTCATCCTTTGTATTGAATTCGATCGTGCTTTTTGCGGTTCGGGCTAGAAAATAGGTGGTGCAGAGGTAAAATCCCAGCCTGGTCATGTTGACGCATGGTAAGGTCATGCCGCTTCAGTATCTTTGATTAAGGTTAGCAATGATTCATTTCAACAGCATTACGATGATCCGAAACAGGGTGCCACATCCTCATATACTGCTTCCGGGCCTATTTTTTCTGACCAGCCTATATAGTAGTGCAGGACGCGCAGAATTGCCAGCCGACAATATATTTTCGCGTGTGGAACAGTTGGCGCGCGAGCAATTGACACAGCAGGCGGCCACGGCAGGACTGCTGGAACCGCAGTTTCAAGTGACCGTCGTGAAAAGCACGCGCCCCTTGCCCGCGTGCGCGGCGCCCGTTGCGCTGGAAACGGCGGACAGCCGCTCGGCCCAGCGCATGCGCTTTGTGGCAGTGTGTCCTGGAAGCAACGGTTGGCGTTATGAAATGCTGGCGCGCGGCACGATCACTGCCCAGGTGGCCGTGACGAACGCGCCCGTCACGGCAAATACGCCGTTGCAGGCGGGCGACGTGACCATGGCGCGGCGCGACGTGACGATGGTGCCGGACAGTATTTCCTCCTTGCCCGGCGCCGTCGGCCTGTCGAGCCGGCGCAGCTTGCGTGCCGGCGAAGTGCTGCGCCAGGGGCAGCTGGCTGCGCCGATGCTGATCAAGCGGGGCAGTGCGGTGAGCATCGTGGCGCGCAAGGAGCAGGTGGAAGTGAGCATGGCCGGCGAAGCGATGGACCCGGGCGCGCTGGGGGAGGTGATACGCGTGCGCAACGCCACCAGCGGCACGGTGATACGTGCCAGGGTGGTCGATGCGGGCGTGGTGGAACCGGCCGAAATTCCCGGCCGTTAAGGAAGGTCAGTCTGCGGCGGCCGTGCGCTGCAAGCGCGTCGCCAGCTGGGTCAGCTTGGCGGCGTAGTGGGGATCGGTGGCATAGCCGCCCCGTGCCAAGCCTTGCGCGAAGGCGCCCGCATCCGTGCCCGTGTTCAGGGCGGCGCGGTAGCGGGGATTGTCCAGCAGCACTTGCGCATAGTCGCGGAAGGCGCTGGCCTGGTCCGGATAGCTGCGGAAGCGCTCCGTTTTCTTCAGCGCCGTGCCGCTGCCCGCTTCATATTCGGTCGTCAGGTTGCTGGCCACGTCGCCCTGCCACTTGCCGCCCGCCTTGATGCCGAACAGATTGTTCGTGTCCGCGCCCGTGCCCTGGCGCAGCGGACGCTGGCCCCAGCCCGATTCCAGCGCCGCGTGGGCGGCGACGATTTCCGGCGCCACGCCCAGGCGCGCGCCCGTTTCTTCCGTCCACGGCTTGATCGAGGCGAGGAATTGCTGCTGCACTTCGCCGATCTCGCCGCCCTGGTTGATGCTGCCCAGCACATTGACGGGCTGGCTCTGTTCCAGGTAGGCGCGTCCTTGCGGGCTCAAGTGGGTGGCGTTGCCGCCGCCCTGCTCGATGAAGCGGGCCACTTCGCCCTGCACCTGCTGGAACACGCTGCCGAAACTGCCGGCGGCTACGGTGGCAGGGGTCGCGTGCATATTGCTTTGCACGGCATGCGTCGCCATCGTCGACGGCGTGGCGGCCATGGCGCGCATCTGTGAAAAATCAACCTGGCGCATACGTATCTTCCTCGCCATGCAGCACGCGCTGCATGATGCTGTATTGCTCTGTTAACAAATCGCTGTTGCGGGTATTCAGGCGCTTGCATTCCAGCACCATCTGTTCCAGCGCCGCCCAGTCGGCCTCGGCCTTGCTGCGCGCGTCTTCTTGCAACAACGCAAATAATTGTGCCATATCGCCTTGCGGGCCCAGCAGGGCGGTGACGAGGCTGACGCGCTGGCGGCGGCGCGCATCGAGGGGCTCGACGGCGGCGATCACCTGTTCGGCCAGCGCCGTCAGCTGCGTGCTGCGGTGGTGCAGGGTGGCCTGGAATTGTTCTTCCAGCAAGGTTTGCAGGGCGGCATAGCCGACGCTGTCCTCCTGCATGCCGTGCAGCACGCGGCGCACGGCTTCCTGGCGCGTGATGCCCTTGCGCGGCGCGGTCACGATTCACCGCCGTGGAAACGCTGGATCAGGCCCGCCAGTTTCGATGGATCGAACGGCAGCTCGCCCTTGGCCAGCGCATCGCGCAGCATGGCCACGCGCTCGTGGTCGATTTCGGGCATGGCGCGCAGGGCGGCCATGGCCGGTTGCAGCACGGCCGATTGCAGTTCCGCTCCCGCCGACGAGCCGGCCATGGCGCCTGCGGCGCCCGCGTGCTCGGCGATCGCCTCGGCAGGCGCGACGGCGCTGCTGCGTACGGCAGCACCGGTATTGCCCGAGGAGATTTTCATACGTTGTCCCTTGCCCTTAATTTGCATGCTCATCCCGCTCCTTCTTTGCGGGCAGGCCCAGTTTTTCGCGCAGGCGCTGCAAGGTTCCCGAATCCGGTTCACCCACCTGCAGCTCTTCGCCTTGCACTTTTTGTCCGGCCATGCCGAACATGGCGGCGATGCTGTCGGCCTGGCCACGCGTCAATATTAACAGTTCGATGCGGCGGTTGATGCCCGCGCTGGCATTTTTCACGTCCAGCGGCGCGCGGTCGGCCATGCCCACCACCTGCAGCACGCTGTCCGGACTCATGCTGCCGATCAGCAATTGCGCGCGCGCCGACATGGCGCGGTTGGCCGACAGGGTCCAGTTGGAATAGCCTTCATAGCCGTTATTGGCGTATTGCAGGGAATCCGTATGGCCCACGATCAGCATCTGGTTTTCCATTTGCGCAAACACGGGGCCCATCTGGCGCAGCAGCTTGCGGAAGCGGTCCGTCGGCACGGCGCTGCCGCGCACGAACATACCTTGCTTGTCCGTATCGTGCAGCATGACGCGCAAGCCGTACGGCGTGATCACCGATTGCAGATTGCTTTTCAATCCCGCTTCATCGCTGAGCTTGTCGAGCGCGCGCGACAGGGCCATCAAGTCTTCCGGCGACTGGTAGCTGACCTTCGTCTGGTTTTGCGGCGCGGCGCCGGCCTTGCCATCCTGCGTCTGCTTGCCTTCCGTGCGCGTGTCGCCCGTGCCCTTGCGGGGCATGGGGAAGCGCTCGATCAGGCTGCCGCGGGGGCCACCTTTCTGTTCCGGCATGACGCCCTGGCCTTCGCCCTGGCGGCTGCCTGCCGACGCATCCATCATGATTTCCTTCATCGCCTGCTGCTCGCGCGCGGCCATCAGCCACAGCACGAGGAACAGCGACAGCAGGGCCAGGCAAAAGTCGGCGAACGCTACTTTCCAGGCGCCGCCGTGGCCATCGTCGTCATGCTTGCGGCCAGCACGCTTGATGATGGCCTGTTCATGTTTCTCATGCGGCTTTAGCACGGCGGCCTCCCCGGCCTTGGCCTTGCTCTTGTTCGGCGCCGCCATCTTCCAGCGCATTGATCCAGCTCTCCAGCTGGGCGAAGCTTGGCTTGATGTTCAGCTGCACCAGGCGGCGGCCCGCATCGATGGCCAGCAGGGGCGGTTTGCCCGCCACGTGCGTGACCAGCACGACCTTCACGCATTCCATGGTCGAGCCTTCCTCGCCCACCAGCTGTTTCATCATGTTGCACATCGGATCGAGCACGCCGTAGCAGAAGAAGATGCCGATGAAGGTACCGACCATGGCGGCGCCCACTTTTTCCGAGATTTCCGCCGCATCGGCGCCGTCAGCCACGGAATTCATGGCCATCACGATGCCGAGAACGGCGGCGAGGATACCGAAACCGGGCATGGCTTCGGCGATCTTGTGCAGGGACTTCGACGGTTGCAGCAGCTCATCGTGGATGGCTTCCAGTTCCTGTTCCAGCACGCCTTCGAGTTCATGCGCGTTGATCTTGCCCATTGCCATCAAGCGGAAGTTGTCGACGATGAAGGCCAGCAGCTTCGGCTCTTCCAGCACCAGCGGATAGCGCTGGAACAGGGCGCTTTCGCGCGGCGCCTCGACGTGGGCGTCCAGCGCCTTCAGGCCGCCGGCGGCCGTTTGCAGCAGTTCATACATCAGCAGCAGCAACTGGCGCTGGAATTCCGAGCCTTGCTTCTTGTGCGTGACGATCTTGCGCATCTGGTGCAGCATTTCACCGAGTACATGCTTGGGGTTGCCCAGCACCAGGGCGCCGACGGCGGCGCCGATGATGATGATCAACTCGACCGGTTGCCAGATCGCGTGGACGGTGCCGCCCATCAGGGCGAAGCCTCCGAATACACACCCCATCACGATTAAGATACCGATAATTACCATGTCAACTGCCTTTCTGCGTCATTGTGCTGCATCAATTTGATGGGTTTTGCTGAAACTACTACTGAAACTTATGCGTCTTGCAGCATGGCTTTCATCTTGCCCAGTGCCGTCTTGTTCAGCTGGCAGACGCGGGCGTCGCTCAGGTCGAGTACGGCGGCGATTTCTTTATAGCTCAGTTCGAATTCGTAATACATCTGGATCACGCGCTGCTCGCGTTCATCGAGCGCCCGCAGTGCCTGCTCCAGGCTGCGCCGCACCATCAATTGCTCTTCCGGGCTCGGTGCGCTGTCGGCCTGTCCCAGGCTTTCCTGCAGCACTTCGTCGAAACTGGCGATCAGCTCGGCGTTTTCCGCCAATTGGTATTCCTGGAAGGCTTCCGGCGTCAGCTTCAGGGCCGCCATGATTTCCGCTTCCAGCGGTTCGCGTCCCAGGCGCCGGGTCAGGGCGCGCACGCTGTCGCGCAGACGGTGGCTTTCCTGGCGCACGGCGCGCGGGCGCCAGTCCTGGCGCCGCAGCTCGTCGAGGATGGCGCCGCGGATGCGCAGGCTGGCATAGCTGCCGAACGACTGGTCCGGCACGCCGTAGCGGCGCAAGGCTTCGAGCAAGCCCATCAGGCCGATCTGTTCCATGTCGTCGCGGTCGATGGCGCCCGACACCTGCGAATTGAGCTGGCGCACGATGCGCTTCACCAAAGGGGCATAGGCCACCAGATGTTGTTGCTCTTCAGCAACGCTGAGCACGGCCGCGCAAGCGCTGGCAGCCGCGTATTCGCCGGCGCCATACGCTTCCTGGTATTGCTCTACATAGGCCACGGGATCTCCCACTAGGTCGGCTGGCGTGTTGGCTTATTCAATGATCAGCTTGCCGACCATGACTTCCGTGAAGGGCTTTTCCATCTGTTCGCGCTCATAGCTGACATTGAAGGCCTTGTTGATCTGTTCGGCATACTGCTCCACCGTCATGGTCTGCGCCTTGTCCATTGGAAAGCTCGACAGGGTGCTGACGGCGATCGAGCGCATCAGCGGCAAGTGGTCCTTGGTCAGCTTTTCCTTTTCCTCGGTGGTGGCGATCACCAGGTCGGCGGACAGGTAATGCGTTTCAGCATCGCCGGGGCCGCGGCGCAGCATCACGATGACCTTATCCAGAGTGATGAACTTGCGCGCCTTCTTGCCCGTGGCGGGCGGCGGCGGGGCTTTCGCTTCGGCTACCTCGGCATGTCCGGCTACGGGCTTGGCCAGGTACCACATGGCGCCGCCAGCCGCGCCGGCGGCCAGCACGGCCACGGCGACAAAGCCGCCTATCAGTTTCATTTTCATATTCATCAGGTGTACTCTCGCTCATGCATGGCGTAAGTGGTGCTGGAAGAAGTGCCGGTCGGCGTGCCGTCGGACAGGGCGCGGCCCGGTTCGGCGTCGTCCTGCTGGCGGCCCGGTTGACGCTGGCCGCGCGCATCGCCTTCGGCAAAGGCCTGGGCGGCGGGACTGCGCGGGGTGGCGCTGATATTGACGGCCACCTCGGTGTACTGGCGCTGCGCCAGGTCGCTGCGCATGTTCTCGCCGATGCCTTGCAACTGGCGCAACACTTCCGAATTCGACGCCGTGACGTTCACCTGCAGCGCGCCGGCCGTGTGGCGGATGGAAATTTCAATGCGGCCCAGCATGGGCGGGTCCAGGCGGATCGTCGCATGCTCGCTGTTGCGGCCGATCTGCGTCTGCAGTCGTTCGCCCAGCGCTTCGCGCAGCGGTTCCTGCCATTGCTGGGCAGGGCCGTTGAGCTTGATCGTGTCGCCGGCCGGGGCCGCCGTTGCGGGAGTGCCTGCCAAGCCCGTCAAGCCCTGGTTGGGCGCGGCGGGCGTCGGCGTCGCGGCGCCGCGCTCGCCATCGCGCGGGG
>NZ_WFLI01000150.1 GCF_009208555.1 Janthinobacterium violaceinigrum
TGCCGGTGACGATGCGCGTGTCGCCCGTGCCCGTCTGCAAGATGGTACCTTTTGCGTTGTCCAGATTGCCCACATGCAGGTCGAGCTGGCCTGCCTGCACCGTGCCTTCCGTGTTGTGCAAGGTGACATTGCTCGTGATGCTCAATGTGCCTGGCGTCGTCACCACCGCCTTGTTCGTGCTGACGTCACCCGTTGTTGCCGTCAAGC
>NZ_WFLI01000151.1 GCF_009208555.1 Janthinobacterium violaceinigrum
GCCAGGTTCGCGCTGTTGGCCGCGACGCGGCCCGCCGTGTTGTCCAACTTGCCGGTGGTGATGACGGTGTCGCCGCTGCCCGTCTGCACGATCTCGCCGCTGGCGTTGTTCAGGTTCGCCACGTTCAACTGCAACTGGCCGCCCACCAGTTGGCCTTGGTTATTGATCAGCGACTGGCCATTGTTGGCATTGGCCGTGATGGC
>NZ_WFLI01000015.1 GCF_009208555.1 Janthinobacterium violaceinigrum
GGCGGCCCAGTGCCGGCGGCCAGGGCGCCAGCGCAGGGCGGGCCTGGCGGCGGGCGCGGCGGCGCCGTGTTCCAGCTGCGACAGGATGCGCTTGCCATCGGTTTGCGCGGCCACCACCCCCGCCGTGCCCAGCAGGGTAGGACCGCTGGACTGGCCATCTCCGGTTTTCAATAAAGACAAAATATCACCTCCGCAATGGATCAAACTCGACTGACCTTGATGTAAACCGCGCTCAGGCGGGCCGCGGACGCCTACGATCTAGCGATACTGCCGAGCACGCTGCCCGGCCCATGCCGATCCCGTCACGGAGCGCCCCATGTTCGTCGCCCTGGTCCTGATGTATTTTCTGCTTGCCTGTTTTGCCTGCTGGCTGCTGCTGTTTCCCGGCGGCCGCGCCATCGTGCTGCACGCGCTCGTCAACCTCGGCTGGCGCATGCAGCGGCGTGCGCAGGGGCTGCAGCGGGGCAGCGGGGCGCAGTGGCAGCGCGTTCAGCGGCACACGGGCTCGGGCGTGGCGCGCGCCTGGCAACTGCTGTGGCGCCACCGCTGGATGAGCCTGGCAGGCAGCGTGCTGGTCGTCGTGCCGCCGCTGCTGGCCTGGCTGTCCAGCGACCGCATCGCCCTGCGTGGCTATGCCGATCAGCAGCATGTCATCAACGATCAGGTCAGCGACTTGCTCAAGGGCGAGCAGCTGGTGCCGCCGCCCACCTTGCCGCCGCTGCTGTTTTCCACGGCGGAAGTGACGCAGCTGCGTCCGCTGCTGGGCGGCGCCAGCCGCAACTGGCAATTGCTCGACCACGATTACGCGCAGCGCCTGCTGCTGGTCTTCAAGATCATGAAGGAGGTGCATGGCTATGACATGGTCTTGCTGGAAGGCTATCGCAGTCCCGCGCGCCAGGACCAGCTGGCGGCGGCCGGTCCGAACGTGACGAACGCCAGGGCGTTTCAAAGCTATCACCAGTACGGCCTGGCGGCCGATTGTGCATTCATGCATGAAGGAAAGCTCATCATTTCTGAAAAAAATGCCTGGGCCATGCGCGGCTACCGTTTATATGGCGTGACGGCCGAATCGGTGGGCCTGCGTTGGGGCGGACGGTGGACCATGATGGATTTTGGCCACACGGAATTGCCGCAACCGCGCGTGCTGGGCAAGTAAGCCGCGCCAGCCATTCTAGCGCCGCGCGGCGGCCGGATTTTCAGCGCTGCAAGCTTACTTGCGCAGCATCAATGGCCTGCCGAAGCCTGCCGCGCGCTGGCGCCTGTTACTTGTCATATGTCAACAAAGGCGCGTCCCATTGCTGTCAGCATGGGCCGAATCCGCCTTGCTGCGCGGCGGCGTCCATCCTGTTTGCGACTTCACCCTGGGCTCATCATGCTGCGACGACTCTGGCATTTCTTCACCGACAGCCGCAATCTGACCATCGTTGGCTTCGTGGCGCTGGCCGTGTTCCTGTACCTGGGCGCCGAGGCGCTGGAAGTGGCGCTGGTCTGGGCGCTGGCCTTGCTGCTGCTGGCCTTTGTCACGTGGCTGGGCCTGTGGCTGTGGCGCCGGCGCCGCGCGCGGCGCAATGCGCAGATGCTGGGGCAAGCCATCCTCAATGAGGCCGAGATCGCTGCCGCGCAGGCGGCATCGGCCTCGGCGGCCGGTGGCACGCAGCAGGGCGAACTGGACGCCGTGCGCACGGGCATGCTGGCCGCCATCGAAACCATCAAGACGTCCAAGCTGGGCATTAAATCGGGCGCCGCCGCCCTGTACGAATTGCCGTGGTACATGATCATCGGCAATCCGGCTGCCGGCAAGAGCAGCGCCATCCTGCATTCGGGCCTGCAGTTTCCCTTCGCCGACGGCAAGATCGTGCAAGGCGTGGGCGGCACGCGCAACTGCGACTGGTTTTTCACCACGGACGGCATCGTGCTCGACACGGCGGGACGCTATTGCGCCGTCGACGAGCACCGGGGCGAGTGGTTCGGCTTTCTCGACCTGCTGAAAAAATACCGGCGCAAGGCGCCCATCAACGGCATCCTCATCGCCGTCAGCATTGCCGAATTGAAAGGCGACCCGGACGTGGGCATGCAGCTGGCGCGCAGCTTGCGCAAGCGCGTGCAGGACGTCATCGAGCGCCTGGAAGTGTTCGCGCCCCTGTACATCGTGTTTACCAAGGCGGACCTGATCGCCGGCTTCACAGAGTTTTTCGCGGATGCCGAACGCAGCGAGCGCGAGCGCGTCTGGGGCGCCACCATGCCTTACCAGCGCAAGCTGCCCACGGCCGACTTGCTGGCGTTTTTCGACCAGAGTTTCGATGAATTGCACGATGGCTTGACGGAGCTGAGCCTGGCCAACATGGCGCACCGGCAACGCAAGACGATGGCGCCCGGCGTATTCACCTTTCCGCTCGAGTTTGCCGCCGTCAAGCCGGCCTTGCGCGCCTTCATCGCCACCCTGTTCGAGGAAAATCCATTCCAGTTCCAGCCCGTGTTCCGCGGCTTTTACTTCACCAGCGCGCTGCAGGAGGGCGAGCCCGTCAGCGCCTCCTCGCAGCAGGTGGCGCGCCGCTTCGACCTGGCCTTCGCGCCGGCCCCGGCCGTGCTGCTCGCGGGTACGCGCCAGCATGGCTATTTTCTGCTGGAACTGTTCCGCAAGGTGATTTTTGCTGACAAGCACCTGGTGGCCAACTATGCCAACCGCGCCAAGCTGCGCTTCAAATATGCCGTGTTCTTTGCCGCCACGGTGTCGCTGGGCGCCTGCCTGGGCGGCTGGAGCTGGTCCTACCTGGGCAACCGGCAACTGGTGGCCAACGTCGAGGCCGATTTAAATAAAGTGGTGAAGCTGCAGGAGCGGCGCCTGGACTTGCAGTCGCGCCTGGAAGCGCTCGAGATCTTGCAGGACCGCATAGAACAGCTGGAAGCGTACCGCACGCAGCGGCCGTGGTCCTTGCGCCTGGGCCTGTATCAGGGCGAACTGCTCGAACGCAAGCTGCGCGAGGAATATTTTGCCGGCGCCCGCCAGGTCATGCTGGCCCCCGTGGCGGGCGCGCTGGAAGCGCTGCTGTTCGAGATGAACGCCAGCGCCGACCAGCTGCAGCCCGCGGCGCGCACGCCGCAGACCCCGGCCTCCGCGCCTTCCGCACCTTCCGCTGCGCCGCGCAGCGTGCAGTACCAGGCGGCCAGCGCGACGAACGTGGAAGATGCCTACAATGCGCTGAAAACCTATCTGATGCTGGCCGATAAGACGCATGCCGAGAGCAGCCACCTGAACGACCAGATGACGCGTTTCTGGCGCGGCTGGCTGGAAGGCAACCGGGGCTCCATGCCGCGCGAACAGATGATACGCAGCGCGGAGCGGCTGCTGACGTTTTACCTGGCGCAGATCGGCGATCCATCCTGGCCGCGCATCGAACAGAAGCTGGCGCTGGTCGACCAGGCCCGCGAAAACCTGCGCCGCGTGGTGCGCGGCATGCCGGCGCGCGAGCGCGTGTATGCAGACGTCAAGGCGCGCGCCTCGACGCGCTTTCCCGGCATGACGGTGGCGCGCATCGTCGGCGAACAGGATCAAGCCCTGCTGGCGGGCAGCTACGCCGTCTCGGGCGCCTTTACGCGACAGGCGTGGGAGAAATTCGTCGAAGGCGCGTTCCGCGACGCCGCCAACCGCGAGCTGCAAAGCGCGGACTGGGTGCTGAAAAGTGCGTCCACCGATGACCTGACCCTGGAAGGCAGTCCGGAACAGATCGAGAAGAACCTGGTGGCCATGTACAAGGCCGACTACGCGCGCGAGTGGCAAAAGTTCGTGCAGGGCGTCGCCGTTGCCGACCTGAAAGGCTTTGACGGCGCCGTGCAGGCGATGAACCGCCTGGGCGACCCGCAGTCGTCGCCGATCGCCAAACTGCTGACGGCCATCTACGACGAGACTTCGTGGGACAACCCGGCGCTGCAGAATGCGCAATTGCGCAAGGCCGAGCGGGGCATCGTCGCCTGGTTCAAGGAAACGGTGCTGCGCCGCGCGCCGTCGCAGCTGGCATCGAATCCCGGCATGCAGGCGCAGCTCGACCCGGCCCGCCTGGATAAACCGATGGGACCCGTGGGCCGCGAATTTGCCGGCGTGGGCAAGCTGGTGGCGGCCAGGGACAACAATGCGTCCCTGATGCGCGCCTACCTGGAAGCGCTGTCGAAACTGCGCAGCCGCTTGAACCAGCTGAGGAACCAGGGCGATCCTGGGCCGGGCGCGCGCCAGTTCATGCAGCAGACCCTGGAGGGCAGCGGTTCCGAGCTGGCCGACGCCTTGAAATTGGTCGACGAGCAGCTGCTCACGGGGATGAGCGACGCGCAAAAGCAGGCCATCCGCCCCATCCTCGTGCGCCCGCTGATGCAGACCTTTGCCGTCATCGTCGCGCCGGCGGAACTCGACATCAACAAGACCTGGGCGGCGCAGGTGTACGAACCGTTCCAGAAATCGCTGGCGAACAAATATCCGTTTGCGCCCACGGCGCGCATCGAGGCGAGCAACCTGGAGATCGGCCAGTTCTTTGGCCCGGAAGGACTGGTGGCGAAATTCGTCACCACCTCCATGGGACCCCTGGTGGTGCGGCGCGGCGACGTGCTGGCGCCGCGCACCTGGGCCGACATGGGCATCAGCCTGGCGCCGCAGGTGGTGGCGCGTTTCCCCGGCTGGATCGCGCCGCTGGGCGCGGGCGGCGTGGCGGCTACCTCCGGCGTGGCGCAGACCGTGTTCCAGATCCAGCCGTCGCCCGCGCCCGGCACCCTGGAATACACGGTGGAGATCGACGGCCAGCAGCTGCGCTACCGCAATACCCCGGCCCAGTGGACGAATATGCTGCATCCGGGCCCGCAAGGCGCGGCAGGCGCCCAGGGCGCGCGCATCACGGCCGTCACCTTCGACAGACGCACGGTGGAGCTGTTCAACGAGCCGGGGCAATTCGGCTTGAAGCGCATGATCGATGCGGCGGCCAAGAAGCGCAAGGACGGCGGCGTGTTCGAACTGCGCTGGGCGCGCGGCGAGGTGGCCGTGGCAGTCGACCTGAAAATCATCAGCAGCGCCGAGACGGCGGGCGCCGGCGCGGGCGGGACCGCGGCGCTGCAGGAGCAGGGCTTTCGCGGCATGCAGCTGCCCGAGACCATCGTCGGCGCGCCCGGTGTTCCCGCCGTGCCTCCTGCGCCTCCCGCGCCCGCCATCGCCGCCGCAGCGGTGGCCGGGGTGGCGCCATGATGCGCGCGCCGCAGCAGGTGCGCCTCGCTTACTTCGGCAAGGTCCCCGCGCGGGGCGACTTCATCAAGGCTTGCGACAATCACGCGCTGGTGCAGCTGCTCGACGACTGGCTGGCGCAGGTCATGAGTGCCCTGACGGTGGAACCGCGCTGGAAGCTCAATTACGACGCCTTGCCGCCGCTGCGCTTTGCCTTCGTCGGCACGCGCAGCCGGCGCGCCATCGCCGGGCGCCTGGAAGCGAGCAACGACCAGTCGCACAGGCGCTTTCCCTTCATGGCCATGGGCGCGCTGGAAGTCGACGATGCCGAGGCTTTTGTCGCCTGCAGCCCGCTGGCGCTGGCGCCCCTGTGGCAGCGCGTGGAGCAGCTGTCGCAAGGCATCGTGGCCAGCGCCGAACCGGGACCGGCCCTGCTGGCGCTGGCCGGCAACGTGGTGGAAGTGGAGCCGGCCGCGCCGTGCCATGCGGCGCGGCTGGCCGCCTTCTTGCAGGCGCAGACGGTGCAGGGCTTGCAGGCGATGCTGGCCTCGCCCGCATTCCCCGTGACGGTGCGCGAATTGCTGCTGGGCCTGGGCCTGCTGCTGCGGCCCGTGCGCCAGAGCGGCTTGCCGCGCCTGGAAAAAAGCCTGGTGCTGCCGCTGCCGCAGGACGCGCAGCTGCGCGAGCTGGTGGCCAGCTTCTGGCTGCACCTGATCGCGCCTTTCCTGCGCCAGGCCGATTTCGAACTGGCGCTGTTCTTTTCCCACCTCGACGAGGCGCCCGTGCTGGTGATCGGTTTTTGCGGCGCCGACCCGCATGGCTTGCGCGCGCTGATCGATCCGCAGGCCGGCGGCGAACGGCTGATCATCTTCGACCAGCTGGACTGGGTGGAGCAGCAGATGGGACACGATGCGGCGCTCAGCCGGTTTTCCGCCTGTTTGCAGCAGGAGCAGTTGTCGCTGCGCTCGGCCTGCGCCATGTTTGCCGATACCTTTGCCTGAAGGAGTGCGATGAAACCGTTTGCCACTTTGCTGCTGATGCTTGCCGCCACCGCGCCCTGCCACGCCCAGGCGCAGGCGCCCCAGACGCCCATGCCGGGGCAGATCCTCGTCACGGGGACCCTGGCCGACGAGGCGGGCAAGGCAGCCGTGCTGGCCCGCCTGCGCGAACTGTACGGCGCCGAGCGCGTGGTCGACCAGATCGCCATCGGCACCGTGGCCGTGCCGGCCAACTGGAACGCCTACGTGCAAAAGCTGATCGCGCCGAACCTGAAGCTCATTTCGCGGGGGCAGATCAGCATCGACGGCAACAACGTCAGCGTGCGCGGCGAAGTGGCGAACGAGGCGCAGCGCCAGCAGATCGCCAGCGACATCGCCACCAGCCTCAATCCCACCTACACCGTCAACAACGGCTTGCGGGTCAGGGCGGCCGAGGCCGAGCAGGGTTTGCTCGATGCGGCGCTGGATAAGCGCATCATCGAATTCGACAGCGGCAAGGCGTCCATCACGCCCGCCGGCCTGGCCATCCTCGACGAGATGGCGGCTGTCATGCTCAAGCTGCGGGGACGCAAGGTGGAAGTGATCGGCCATACGGACGACACGGGCCTGCGCGCCAGCAATGTGGCCCTGAGCCAGGCGCGCGCCGAAGCCGTGCGCGCCTACCTGGCCAGCAAGGGCGTCGTGGCCGATTCGGTGCTGGTGTCGGGCCAGGGACCGGACCGCCCCGTGGCCAGCAACGCCACGGCCGATGGCCGGGCGCGAAACCGGCGCATCGAGTTCAGGATCGCGCAATAGATTTGGTTGACACCTCACAAAACCGTAGCGAGCGGATGAGAGTTGTGGCCGAGAAGCGCAAGTGTGCGAATGCACATTGAGCATCGCAGGCCGCAAGTCTCGACGCGCAGCAGGTTCTGTGAGGTGTTCAGGGCAGGGTGATGGTCAGGTGCGCCGGCCGCGGCGCCAGCTTGACCAGGTCCGCATACGCGGCCAAGGTCGTTTGCGTGCCGCGCGTCAGATGCGTTTTCAAGCCCAGGTAGGCGCAGATGGCCAGCAGGGCGAAAATGCTCGACAGCGCCCACAGCGGCACGTCGCTGCCGCGTTTGTTGACCACCTGGTCGGGACGCTCCGCGCGCGGCGCGAAGCCCCGGCTCTTGCCCTTGATGTGGGCGATTTCGTCGCCCAGGCGCGCCGTCAGGTAGCTGAGCTTTTCGCCGCCGTCGATCGCATACTTGCCCTGGAATCCCAGTAGCAAGCACATGTGGAAAACCTGCAGCGCCTGCACGCGCATGGCGCCCTTGCCGCGCAAGGCGTCGAGGCGGTCGAAGAAGTGTTCGCCGGCCAGCTGGTCGCCAAAGATCAGCAACTGCAGCGGGCGCCGCTCCCACTGCTTGCGCAGGGCAAAGGGCGAGGCCAGGATGATTTCGTCGACCGCCGCGCAGAACGCATATTTGGCCGCCGCGATATCGTCGCCATCGGCGCGGATTTTTTTTGCCTCGCGCTCGAAGTCGTCGAGGAAGGCCGTGATGCGGTCCATGAAGCTTTGCTCGTCGCCGGGCGCCGAGCCGTGCTTCAGCATGAACAGCATGTAAAAGCCTTCGTGCATCAGGTCCAGCAGGGCGCTGCCGGCATGGCGGGCGCCGGCAGGGGCGGGACCGCGTGGTCCCAGCAGGGAGGGCGCCGCGCGCCGTTCGATGAGCTGGCTCATGCCGTCACCGCGATCAGTTCCAGCTGCAGGTCGCGTATGCCGGCCGGCACGTAGACGGAAATCGACTGCGCCTTGAGCATCTGTTCATACAGCGCGCCGCGGTTTTCCATCGCAAAGTAATAGGTGTCCGGGCGCACGGGGATGGCGGCCGGCACTTGCGGCGCATGCGACAATTTGAGGCCGGGCATGGCCGTAAGCACGCATTTTTCCACGTCGTCGGGCGCACCCACTTTCACGCGCAGCGGCACCACGTCCACCAGTTCGATGGCGGGCATGGCGGCGCGGATCGCCAGGTACAGGGTGGTGTGCTGGTCGATCTTGCCCGAATCGAGCTTGCCCAGGTAGTACGACGGCTTGTCCTCGACCAGGGCGATGGAAAAATACTTCGAGGAAATGACGGTGTCGAGCAGTTCGCGGATGATGGCGTCGAGGGCGTCGAAGCAGGCGCCTGGCTGCGCGTGGTCGTAGGCGGGCAGGCTGGCCAGGGTGTAATGCTTGGAGTAGCTGAGCAGGCCGCCCGCCAGGCCCAGCAACGCTTCGTACAGGCGCTCCGGATGCAGGGCCGGATGGCGCACGTAATGCATCAGCGCGGCGGCGGCCGTGCTGACCGTGTGCAGCAGCCAGAACGAGGATACGTCGCCCGAGCGGAATTCGATCACGTTGCGGCTCGGTTCGCGGTGGTGGCCGTGCAGCGCGCTCACCTTCGCCTGCAGCGCGTCGAGCAGGTGTTCCAGCACGCCCTGCAGGCGCGGCGCGCCGGCAATCGCCAGGCTGGGCGCCATGAACGAAGGCACGGGCTCGAAGCCGCCCGAGACCGTGCGCCGCAGGGCGATCAGCGGCAGGCAGTCGTAGGAGCCGCGCGCTTCGCTGTCGGGAATCAGGCGCACGGCCTTCTTCAGGTAGGCCACGTCTGCCACGGCGGACTCCGTGAACAGGTCGGGCGTGGCGCGCATGGCGTGCGCAAAGCGCGTGCTGGCCGGCGTGCCGGCCTTGGACGCCTGCGCCGTGTAATTCATGCCTTCGCCGCTGAGGATGGGCAGCGCCGCGTAATACGTCACTTCCTGCACCGCCGGCGGCAGCGCTTCCAGGTCCACGGGCGGGGGCAGGGTATCGCTGCCGGGCGCGCCGTCGCCCAGCGCCTCGAACACTTCGCCGTCGCGGAAGATCGCCGACAGGGCTTGCAGGCGCAAGGTGCCCGTCCTCAGCGCCGCCAGGTCCCACTCCATGTGCGCCACGCCCCACAGGTAGGGATGCAGCGCGCTGGCCGTGTGATGCAGGCGCGCTTCATGATATTGATCCTGGCGCTGGAAATGCTGCGGCCGCAGGAACAGGCCTTCTCCCCACAAGACTTTCGCTGCCATGCCCATTGCGTTTCTCCTAGAGTGTGTGCGTGCTGCCGCTGCCGTTACTGGCAGCGCAGGGCGGCCAGCGGCGCCATGCCGCTGTCCATGCCGGCCACGCTGAGCGCGCAGGCGTGCAGGCCGACGGTGATGCCGCCCCGTTCCGCGTCGGCGGCGGCAAAGGTGGCGCGCCAGCGCTGTGCCGCCGGTGCGCGGAACAGGGCCACCACGCCGATGAAGCTGGCTTCCTTGCTGACTTTTTCCTGTATCTCGTAGCGCTGGCCCGGTACCAGCAGCACTTCCTTCACTTCCATCAGGTCGGCGCCCAGCGCGGCTTTTTCGCGCTGCGTGTCGAGGAAGCTGTCGTATGGCGTCTGCTCGAAGGCGGCGCTCTGGCGCAGCTTGTAGATGCGCGCCACCAGCGCCAGCGGCCGGCCGTCGGCGTCCGTGTTGAGGCGCTGCGCCGCATGCAGGCGGATGCTGACGTTGCGCGGCGGTTTTTGCGCGTCGGGCAGTTCGGGCGGCGGCTTGGCCGCCCCGGCCATGTGCAGCGCCGCGTTGGCCAGGCTGCCGATGGCGCCGCCCGCACAGCCGGCCTGCAGCAACGCCAATAGCAGCAGCGCGGCGGCGCGGGCCAGGTGGCGGAACGGGGCGTCAGATGGCATGGGCGTTCTTTTGCAAAAAATGGTGCGTGGAAATGAACGTGGTGCAGTCATTTAAGCGCATGCATGGACAGACTACTTGCGTTGACGCAAAGTCCGCCTGCGATCAAGACAATTGCTGCGCCAGATCAGGATTCATGTCGCTGCACGCGGCTGTGATGTGGAACTTCTTCTTTGCTGATTAATCTCAATTTGGCAAAAAAATGGGCGATCAATAATGGCCTCCAGCAAGGCGCCGCCCATCTTTCCCAGCGGTAGCGTCCTCCACGTGAAGGAATGCCCCGATGAAGCCAGCCACCATATTGCCCCGTATTGCCTGCCTCGCCAGCGCCGTGCTGCTGGCCGCCTGCGCTGCGCCGGACCAGCCGGCACCGAAGATTCCTGCCGCGCCGACCCTGGCGCAAGTGATGAGCGACGCCGATGCGGCCGCGCGCGCCGGCCAGTACGAGCGGGCCATGACCTTGCTCAAGGGCGGCGGCAACAGCTACCCGGCCGACAAGGCGCCATGGCTGCAAATGGCGCAGATGAAGTTCGACCGCGGCCAGTACGGCGACGCCATCGGCCATGCGCTCGAAGCGCTGGAGCGCGACCCGGACGACAAGGTCGCCAACAGCATCGTCGCCGTCAGCGGCCTGCGCCTGTCCGGCAAGGCGCTGGCCGACCTGTCGCGGCAAAACAATCTAAACGGCTCGCTGCGGTCGGAAGCGCAGGACCTGGCCAAGCTGCTGCGCGCGAGCATAGGCGAGGACGTGCTGCTGCCGCCGCCAGCGAAGCGCCCTGCAGCGGCAGGCAAGCGCGCTGCAACTTCCAGCTCCGGCACGCCGGCGGCGAAGGGCGCGGCGTCGCCAGGCAGCGCGGCCGACCCGTTCAGCGGCCTGAAATAAGCCCGCGTTCCCACCACCGTTAGCAAAGGAAGCGACATGCCCAAGTCCGACAGCGTGCAAAAACGCCTGCAAAAGATACGCGCGCCGCGCGTGCAAATGACCTACGACGTCGAGATTGGCGACGCGATTGAAAACAAGGAGTTGCCCTTCGTGGTCGGCGTGCTGGGCGACTTTGGCGGCAATCCGGACAGCGATAAAAAACGCTTAAAAGACCGCAAGTTCGTCGCCATCGACCGCGACAACTTCGACGAAGTGCTGGCCGGCGTGGAGCCGGTGGCCCGTTTCGCCGTCCCGAACCGCCTCGGCGAGGCGGGCGGCACGTTCGCCGTCGACCTGCATTTCCGCTCGATGGACGACTTCCGTCCCGAATCGGTGGTGCGCCAGGTGGAACCCTTGCGCAAGCTGCTCGAGGCGCGCACCAAGCTGGCCGACCTGCGCAACAAGCTGGCCGGCAACGACAAGCTGGAAGACTTGCTGACGGAAGTGCTGAACAACACGGACAGCCTGGCTACCCTGAAACCGCAGTTCCCAGCGCAGGAGGATTGAGATGAGCGCCCAGGCAGAAGCCCTCGCAGTATCGACCGCCGGCGCGCCGGCCGCCACCGACTTGCTGGACCAGATCGTCGAGCAAAGCCGCGTCGCCAAGTCCGGCGCCGAACATGCGCGCGCACGCGACCTGATCTCGGAACTGGTGGCGCAGGTGCTCGACGGCACGGTGCTGATGTCCAGCAGCCTGTCGGCAACCCTGGACGGGCGCGTGGCGGAAATCGACCGCCTGATCTCCGCCCAGCTCAGCGAAATCATGCACGCGGCGCCGTTCCAGCAGCTCGAGCAAAGCTGGACGGGGCTGCGCTACTTGGTCGGCAATTCGGATACGGGCACGCGCCTGCAGATCCGCATGTTCAACGCCACCAAGCGCGAACTGGTGAAGGATTTCCAGGCGGCGCTGGAATTCGACCAGAGCAGCATGTTCAAGAAGGTCTACGAAGAGGAATTCGGCACGTTTGGCGGTGCGCCGTTCGCCGCGCTGCTGGGCGACTTCGCCATCTCGCGCCAGCCGGAAGACATGTATTTCGTCGAGCAGATGTCGCACATCGCTGCCGCCGCCCATGCGCCCTTCATCGCCTCGGCCGCGCCGGAACTGTTTGGCCTGGAAAGCTACGGCGACCTGGGCAAGCCGCGCGACCTGGCCAAGGTATTCGATACCATCGAGTACGCGAAATGGAAAGCCTTCCGCGAATCCGAGGATGCGCGCTACGTGGGCCTGACCTTGCCCCGTTTCCTGGGCCGGCTGCCGTTCAATCCCGTCGACGGCACCACCGTGGAAGGCTTTAACTTTGTCGAGGAAGTCGACGGCAGCGACCACCACAAATACCTGTGGTGCAATGCCGCGTACGCATTCGGCAGCAAGCTGACGCGCGCCTTTGCCGACTATGGCTGGTGCGCCGCCATCCGCGGCGTGGAGGGCGGCGGCCTGGTGGACGACCTGCCCACGCATACCTTCAAGACGGACGAGGGCGACGTGGCCCTGAAATGCCCGGCCGAAGTGGCGATCACCGACCGCCGCGAAAAGGAATTGAGCGACCTGGGTTTCATCTCGCTGGTGCATTGCAAGAACACGGCGTATGCGGCGTTCTTCGGCGCGCAGTCGGCGCAGAAAAGCCGCAAGTACAACAGCGATGCGGCCAATGCGAACGCGGTGCTGTCGTCGCAGCTGCAGTACATCTTTGCCGTCTCGCGCATTGCCCATTACATGAAGGCCATGATGCGCGACAAGATCGGCAGCTTTGCCGCCGCCTCCAATATCGAGGATTTTTTGAACCGCTGGCTGATGCAGTACGTGCTGCTCGACGATAACGCCAGCCAGGAACAGAAGGCGCAGTTCCCGCTGCGCGAAGCTTCCGTGCAGGTGCATGAAGTGCCGGGCCGGCCCGGCGTGTACCGCGCCGTGTCCTTCCTGCGGCCGCACTTTCAGCTCGATGAATTATCCGTTTCGCTCCGACTGGTCGCGGAGTTGCCGAAGTCGACCAATTCCTGATCCACCGGATCATCTTTCAACCAGAGGAGCACACCATGGCAATCGATGTATATCTGCAGATAGACGGCATCAAGGGCGAATCCACCGATGACAAGCACAAGGACTGGATCGAATGCAAATCGGTCAGCTGGAGCGTCGAGCAGCCGAAGTCCGCCACCGCGTCGACGGGCGGCGGCCACACGGCCGAACGCTGCGAGCACAAGGACATCGTCATCTCCAAGCTGGCCGACCTGGCCTCGCCGGTGCTGCTGCAGACCTGCTCGGCCGGCAAGACCATACCCAAGGCACGCTTCGAATTCATGCGCGCCGACGGCCAGGGCGAGCGCGTCAAATATTTTGAAATCGAGATCGAAAATGTGCTGATCGGCGCCGTCACGCCGAACGTGGAAGAGGGCGACATCCTCGGCGAACACGTGGGCTTCAAGTTCTCGAAAGTGAAGTGGAAATACACGCAGCAAAAAGTGACGGGCGGCGCCGGCGGCAATACCTCGGGTGGCTGGGACCTGGCCGCGAACCGCGTGGCTTGATCCATGGCGCGCGGCGCGCTTCGGCCACCTGCGCCTGCGCGCCGCGCCGACTTTTCAGGAGAGCGCATGGACAGTTATGTACCGGGCCTGTTCGACCGCCTGATGGGCGACGGCAGCGCGGCGGCGGGCGGCGTGGCGGCGCGCCTGTCGCTGGAACAATTGAAGGATGCGGTGGCGCGCGACCTCGAGGAACTGCTCAACACGCGCGTGGCCCTGCCGCCCGGCGCGCTCGACGCCTACCCGGAATGCGCCGCTTCCATCGTCAACTATGGCCTGATCGATTTCGCCGGCATGTGCCTGTCCAGCAGCGACGACCGCGCCCGCATCTGCGCCGCGCTGAAGGCCGCCATCGAACGCCATGAACCGCGCCTGCGCAATGTGCGCGCCCGCATGGAGCGGGACGCGGGCAGCATCAACCGGGTCGGCTTCGTCATCAGCGGCACCTTGGCCGTGACGGCGGGCGGCGAGACGGTCAATTTCGACGCCGTGCTGCAGCCATCGTCGCTGCGCTATTCGATCAACCGCAAGGGAGCTGCCGCATGAGCAATAACTTGAAAACCCTGATCGCCAAACTCAATGACACGGCGCGCACGGCCGCCACGCGCGCCGCCGGCATCTGCGTGGGACTGGGACAGTATGAAGTCGATATCGAACACCTGTTCCTGGCCCTGCTGGAGCAGGAGCGCAGCGATTTCGTCACCATTGCGCGGCGCAGCGAAATCAGCCTGACGGCGCTGGAGGCGGACCTGCGCCGCGAGATCGGCAGCTTCAGGACGGGCAGCGCGCGCACGCCCGTGTTCTCGCCCCACTTGCCGCTGCTGTTCGAGCATGCCTGGCTGATTGCCTCGCTGGACGCGGCGCAGCCGGGGCCCATCCGCAGCCGCCACCTGCTGCTGGCGCTGCTGACGGAGCCGGAACTGTCGCAGCTCGCGTATCGCGGTTCGAAGCTGTTCGCCGGTTTCAGCGTCGAGCAATTGAAGCACCATCCGGACAAGCTGACGGCCGGCTCCGGCGAGGAGGAAAGCGCGGCAGTGCCGCGGCTTTCCGACACCGGCGACGATCCTGTTGTTAGCCTGGCCAGCAAAACCCCGGCGCTGGACCAGTTCACCACCGACCTGACGCAGCTGGCGCGTGACGGCAAGCTCGATCCCGTGATCGGCCGCGAAGCGGAGATACGCCAGGCCGTCGACATCTTGCTGCGCCGGCGCCAGAATAATCCGATTCTGACGGGCGAGGCGGGCGTGGGCAAGACGGCCGTGGTGGAAGGCCTGGCCTTGCGCATCGCCGCCGGCGACGTGCCCGAGGTGCTGCAGGGCGCACGCATCCACGCGCTCGACATGGGTTTGCTGCAGGCCGGCGCCAGCGTGAAGGGAGAATTCGAAAGCCGCTTGAAGAACGTCATCGACGAAGTGACGAAAAGTCCGCACCCCATCATCCTCTTCATCGACGAGGCGCACACGATGATCGGCGCCGGCGGCCAGGCGGGGCAGAACGACGCGGCCAATCTGCTGAAGCCGGCGCTGGCGCGCGGCGCCCTGCGCACGATTGCCGCCACCACCTGGAGCGAGTACAAAAAGTATTTTGAAAAGGATGCGGCGCTGGCGCGGCGCTTCCAGGTGGTGAAGGTGGAAGAACCGGGCGAAGACATCGCCTGCGCCATGCTGCGCGCCATGGCGCCGCTGATGGAGCGCCATTTCGGCATCCGCGTGCGCGACGCCGCCATCGTCGAGGCGGTGCGTTTGTCGCACCGCTACATCAGCGGGCGCCAGTTGCCCGACAAGGCCATCGGCGTGCTCGATACGGCCTGCGCCCAGGTGGCGCTGGGCCAGCGCGCCACGCCGGCGCAGCTGGAAAACGCGAACCGGCGGCAGGAACGCATCGGCGCGGAAATCGCCGCCCTGGCCCGCGAGGCGGCCGATGGCGAAGCGCCCGACAAAGCCGGTGCCGCGCGCCTGGCGCAGCTGCGGCGCGAGCATGGCGAGGGGCAGGCGGCGATCGGTGCGCTGGCGCAGCGCTGGGAGCGTGAAAAGGCGCTGGTGGCGCAGATCGGCGAGTTGCGCACGCAGCTGCGCGGCGAGCGGCCGGGCGAGATCGGCGCGGCGCGCCTGCTGGCGCTGAAGGACGAGCTGGCGGCGCTGCAGGGCGAGGCGCCGCTGTCGCCGCTGGAAGTCGATGCGCAGGTGGTGGCCGGCATCGTCGCGGGCTGGACCGGCATCCCGCTGGGGAAGATGCTCAAGGACGAGATCCGCACGGTGCTGGCCCTGGAAGGGGCGCTGCGCGAACGGGTGCTGGGACAGGACCACGTCATCGCGGCCGTGGCGCAGCGCGTGCGCACGGCGCGCGCCAGCCTGGACGACCCGGACAAGCCGCAAGCCGTGTTCCTGTTCACGGGGCCGTCCGGCACGGGCAAGACGGAAACGGCGCTGGCGCTGGCCGACCTGCTGTATGGCGGCGAGCGCAAGCTCGTGACCATCAACATGAGCGAATACCAGGAGGCGCACAGCGTGGCGGGCCTGAAAGGTTCGCCGCCCGGCTATGTGGGCTATGGCGAAGGCGGCGTGCTGACGGAAGCCGTGCGGCGCCAGCCCTACAGCGTGGTGCTGCTCGATGAAGCGGAAAAAGCCCATCCCGACGTGCTGGAACTGTTCTTCCAGGTCTTCGACAAGGGCGTGCTCGATGACGCGGAAGGGCGCGAAGTCGATTTCCGCAATACCATCATCATTGCCACCTCGAACCTGGGCTCGGGCGCCATGATGGCCGCCTGCCTGAACCGGGCAGCGCAGGACTTGCCCACGCCGGCCGCGCTGGAAGAACTGGTGCGCCCGCAGCTGGTGGCGCACTTCAAGCCGGCCTTGCTGGGGCGCCTGAAGGTGCTGCCGTTCTATCCCTTGAATGACGCGGTGCTGGCCGAGATCATCGCCCTGAAGCTGGCGCGCATCGGCGCGCGCATCGCGCGCAACCACCAGGCGCAGTTCAGCCACGACGCGGGCCTGGTCGACGCCGTGCTGGCGCGCTGCACCGAGGTCGACTCGGGCGCGCGCAATGTCGACCAGATCCTCAACGGCAGCCTGCTGCCGGCGATTGCCGAAGCGGTATTGGCGCGCATGGCCGAAGGCGAGCCGATAGCCTCGATACGCGTCAGCGCGAACAAGCAGGGGCAGTTCAAGTACGCCATCAAATAACGTCATCCAGTCACGTCAATCCGCGGAGAGCGCCATGTTCAATCTGGAGCAGTTGCTGCACCCCGTCAGCGCCGTCAGCCCCTGCGGCGAAGACATCACTTTCAGCCAGGAGCTCGACGCCATCGCGCGCGCGCGCCAGCACGACGACCCCAGCCTGGACCAGGGCGAGTGGGTGACGGCGCTGAAGGAAGCCGACTGGCCCTTCGTGGCGACGCGCTGCGAACAGCTGATCGCAGCGAGCAGCAAGGATCTGCGCGTGGCCGTGTGGCTGGCCGAGGCGCACGCGAAGACGCGCCGTTTCCGCGGCCTGGGCGATGGCTACGCGCTGCTGGCCGGCCTGTGCGAGCGTTACTGGGATGGCCTGTATCCGCCGGCGGAGGAGGGCGACCAGGAACAGCGCATCGGCAATGTGTTCTGGCTGCTGTCGCGCACGCCGCAGCTGCTGCGCGAGATCCCGCTGACCGAAGGCGCCGACGGCCTGTATTCGCTGCAGGATTTCGATGCGGCGCGCCAGCGCGCGGCCGCCATCCTGGCGCAGGGCGCGGCGGAACAGGGCTGGGGCGATGCGCGCCACGACGACGGGGCGACCCTGGCGCAGATGGAGGCGGCGCGGCAGCGGAACACGCGCGCATTTTCCGACGCCTTGCTGGCCGATGCACAATACTGCATGCAGTCGCTGCTGGCGTTCGAACGCAGCGTCGATGCGCGTTTCGGCGCCGATGGTCCAAGCTTTCGCGCCGCGCGCGAAGCGTTGGAAAACATCATTCACTTCATCGCGCCGCTGCCAGCGGGCGCGGACTTTGCCGGCGCGCCAATCGCCGCTGGCCAGGATGCCGGCAGCGGCGGGGGCGTTATCGTGCAGCGCCAGCAGGCGCTGGCCCAGCTGCGCCAGGTGGCCGATTTTTTCCGCCGCACGGAGCCGCACAGCCCCGTCGCCTACCTGGCGGACAAGGCCGCCAGCTGGGGCGAGCTGCCGCTGCACCTGTGGCTGCGCGCCGTCGTGAAGGACGCAGGCACCCTGGCGCAGCTCGATGAAATGCTGGGCACGGACAGTACGAACGGATGATCGGTTTTGGCGCTTCCATGCTAATCTTCGGGCATGTTCAGAATGCTCATCTTGCCTGCCGCGCTGTGCCTGTTCATCGCTGCCGAAGCGCAGGCCGGCGCTGCGACGCCGCTGGTGATCTATGGCGACGACGACTATCCGCCGTACTCCTACGTCGAGAATGGCCAGCTGAAAGGCATCTACACGGAGATCGTGCGCACAGCCGTGCAATCGATGCCGCACTATGCGGTGCAGCTGCGCCCCGTGCCCTGGAAGCGGGGGCTGCTGATGCTGCAGACGGGCGAGGCGTTTGCCCTGTATCCGCCGTATTCGTGGCGCAGCGAACGGCCGTACGTGCGCTATTCCGTGCCGCTGCTGATGGAACAGTTGGTGTTGCTGTGCAACCAGGACGTGCTGGCACGGCGCGCGCTGCGCCAGTGGCCCGCCGATTACGGCGGCCTGCACATCGGCGTGAACGCGGGTTTTCTGCTGGGCGACGCGGGGCTGATGGCGTCCTTGCGCGCCGAGAAAATCGTGCTCGATCCGGCCAAGGGCACGCGCACGAATCTGCTCAAGCTGATGCGCGGGCGTATCGATTGCTATGTCAGCGACCGCCTGTCGGCGCAGTGGGAGCTGCAGCGCATCCGGCGCGAGGGGCCGGCCGGCACGCCGATGCAGGCGGTCCACGAAACGGCGCAGCTGGCCAGCCAGCAGGGACACCTGGGTTTCACGGTGCGCCGGCCGGCGGCCTATCCGTATCGCGATGATTTTATCGAGCAATTCAATGCAGCCATCGTGCGCATGCAAAACACTGGCGCAATCCGCCGCATCGTCGACCAGGCGTTGCTGCCCTGACGCCATTGCCCTGGCGCCGCCACCTTGATTCAACATCTGGAGACAAGCATGAAAAGATTGCTGTTGCTGTGTGTGCTCGTGCTGGCCGGCTGCGTGGGCCGGCCCGATAATATTGTGCCTGTTAGCAATTTCGACACGACCCGCTATCTGGGGAAATGGTATGAGATCGCCCGCCTCGACCACTCGTTCGAGCGGGGGCTGAGCCATGTGACGGCCGACTACAGCCTGCGCCAGGATGGCGGGTTGAAAGTACTCAACCGTGGCTACAAGGATGCGGACGCGGCATGGAAGGAAGCGCAAGGCAAGGCGTATTTCGTGGACAGGAAAGATGTGGGCTACCTGAAAGTGTCGTTTTTCGGCCCCTTCTATGGTTCCTACATCGTTTTCGACCTCGACCAGCAAAATTACAGCTATTCCATGATCAGCGGCCCCGACAAGTCCTACTTGTGGTTGCTGTCGCGCACGCCCACTATGGACCCCGCCGTGCAGCAGCGCCTGATCGAGAAGGCTAGTGGGCTGGGTTTCGATACGTCAAAATTGATCTATGTGAAGCAAAACTGACTCTGCTTGCCTGCCGCCCGTTCGTGGCGGCATAGCGTCTTCTGGTTGTTGCTTTTCTGCATGTTATTTCTTGCAATGCCACTCCGATTCACTCACAATCTGCTCCAAAGTAGTGCGCTGCGGCGCGCTGCCATTCCGGTGGCGCGGGTACCGTTGCGCCACCGTTCGTGATTGCCGCACGGCAGATGCCTGCTATATTGCAATGTAGCAGTAGGTCGGTTTCGTGGCGTCTGTGCATCGTTTTCTTCAGATAGGAATCACGCAATGAAAAACCTCAAAATCGGCGTACGTCTCGGTGGCGGTTTTGCCGCCGTCCTGCTCCTGCTGACCAGCCTGACCGTGGTGGGCATCGTGCAGATGCAAAGCGCCAGCAAGGAAACCGATGCGCTCGTCAACGTCAAGGTGCGCAATGAGCGCCTGATCGGGGAGTGGACCAAGGTCATCGAGGTGAACGCGGCGCGCACGGCGGCCGCCTGGAAAGTCAGCGATCCCGAACACCAGAAACAGTTTGAAACGGAAATGGCGGCCTCGTCGGCACGCGCCACGGAAATCCAGAACGATATCGGCAAGAGCCAGCTGAATGCTGAAGAGCAGGCGCTCTACCAGGACGTGCTGAGCACGCGCAAGGCTTACACGGAAGTGCGCAAGAATGTGTTCAAGGCCAAGAATGCGGGCGACCTGGAACAGGGCAAGCGCCTGTATGAAGGCGACATGGCCGTCAAGCGCGACATCTACCTGGCGTCGCTCAAAAAACTGGAAGTGCTGGAAGCCAAGTTGCTCGATGAAACGGCCGCGCAGATCCGTTCGCGCTACGAGAACGGCCGCATGCTGCTGATCTCGCTGGGCGTGGTCGCCATCCTGTTGGGCATAGCCTGCGCATACTGGATCACGCGTTCCATCACGCGGCCCATCACGCGCGCCGTCGAAGTGGCGGAAGCTGTTTCCGCTGGCGACCTGACCAGCCATATCGTGGTGGAAAGCCGCGATGAGACGGGGCAATTGATGCATGCGCTGAAAAACATGAACGATAAACTGGTCAGTATCGTGGGCCAGGTGCGCGCGGGAACCGAGTCCATCAGCACGGCGTCGAGCGAAATCGCCGCCGGCAACCTGGACTTGTCGTCGCGCACGGAAGAGCAAGCCAGCTCGCTGGAAGAGACGGCGTCTTCCATGGAAGAGCTGACGTCCACCGTGAAACTCAATGCCGACAATGCGCGCAGCGCCAACCAGCTGGCCATCGACGCTTCGCAGATCGCCAGCAAGGGCGGCGTGGTGGTGTCGGAAGTGGTCAGCACCATGGGTTCGATCAACGATTCCTCGCGCAAGATAGTCGACATCATCAGCGTTATCGACGCCATTGCTTTCCAGACGAATATCCTGGCCCTGAATGCAGCCGTGGAAGCGGCCAGGGCCGGCGAGCAGGGCCGCGGTTTTGCCGTGGTGGCCTCCGAGGTGCGCAACCTGGCGCAGCGCTCCAGCGCGGCGGCCAAGGAAATCAAAGGCTTGATCGACGATTCCGTGCAAAAGGTCGAGGCTGGTTCGCAACTGGTGGACAAGGCGGGCCGCACCATGGATGAAATCGTGCAAAGCATCAGCCATGTGACGCAGATCATGAACCAGATTACCGACGCCAGCGATGAACAGCGCGCCGGCATCGAACAGGTCAACCAGGCCATCGGTCAGATGGACCAGGTGACGCAGCAAAACGCGGCCCTGGTGGAAGAGGCTGCTGCGGCGGCCGAATCCATGCAGGAACAGGCCGCCAAGCTGGCCGACGTCGTGGGCTTGTTCAAGCTCGACGCCACGCAGCAATATGTGTCGGCCAGCGTGGCGCGCCCGGCGACGGCGAGGTCTGTCGCCCCGGCCGCGCCTGCCGCACGGCGGGCCGTGACCGGTTCTGCGCGCACCTCCGCCTCCACTGCCTCCACTGCCGCTGCCCACTCCGCCAGCGGCCCCGCCAAGGCAGCGAAACCGGACACGGCGCACAGCAGCAAGCCACGCGCACCGGTCGCATCGGGCGCCGATGAATGGGAAGAGTTTTAAGGCGTTTTATTTTAAGTCGTGGTTTGAGTCCTTGTGCTCAGCAATGAAAAGTGATGCAATTTATCGTTGTTGATTTATCGTTGTTGTCAGCATTGCAGGCCGTTTTCACCGGCCGTTCAGTTGGCCATTCCTGTTGGCCATTCCCGCTGGCATGGCGCGGGCGCTACAATCGCGGCTTGAAGAATCCCGCGTACGCGCTCCGCCATGACCACCAGCCGCTCATCTAGCACCTCCAGCCCCAGCTCTGCATCATCCTCCCACGTTGAACCGGCCAAACGGGTACGCTGCCAAGTTTGCCTGCGTGCCGCCGCCAGCTGCATCTGCCGCTGGGTCGCGCCGCTTGCCCACACAGTGGACGTGCTGATCCTGCAGCATCCGCTGGAAGTTCATAATGCCAAGGGCAGTGCCCGCTTGCTGCACCTGAGCCTGCCCAACAGCCAACTGCTGACAGGCGAGCATTTCGCACCCGCCACCCTGGCCGCATTGTTGGCCGACAAGCACAATGTGCTGCTGTACCCGGATACGCCCGGCGACCGTTCGCTGGGCATCGCGCCGCCGCCAGCGCTCGCCCCTGCCGTCTTGCTTGATCCGGCACGCTTGCGGCTGGTGGTGCTGGACGGAACCTGGCGCAAGAGCCGCAAGATGCTGTATCTGAATCCCCAGTTGCAGCAGCTGCCGCGCCTGCCCCTGCGCGATACGCCTGCTTCCCATTACCTGATCCGCAAGGCGCACGCACCAGACCAGTTATCGACCCTGGAAGCGACTTGCTATGCCCTGATGCAGTTGGAGCAGGACACGTCCCGCTTCGTTCCCTTGATCGCGGCATTTGACGGCTTTGTCGCGCAGCAGTTGAGTTATGTCATGCCGCATGGTGAAAAAGCTTGAAATGGCATCACGGTAGCCCTTGATCTTGCCCGAACAGCGGCATAGTATACTGTACGTATATACAGTTGATGGGGCCGTTAATGAAAGCAATCATTCCAGAGCACGATGACAGCTTTGCCGGGCAAGCCATGCTGCCGCCGCAATCGCTGAAGGCCCGCAAGGGCCGCGGCGCCGTGTCGAACCTGCAAGGGCGCCACGAAGTGCATGCGCGTGACGGTTTCGATGACGGCTGGAGCGTGGGCGGCCTGGATGAGGCGGCAGGCGAGGCGGAGGCGCCCACCTGGAAGACGCAGGTCAGCGACGAGCAGGCGCGCACCATCCTCACGCGCAATGCGTCGCCCGATTTGCCGTTCAATGTCTCGTTGAATCCGTACCGGGGGTGCGAACACGGCTGCATTTACTGCTTTGCCCGTCCCACGCACAGCTATCTGGGCCTGTCGCCGGGCCTGGACTTCGAAAGCCGCATCTATGCCAAGGTGAACGCTCCCGAACTCTTGCGGCGCGAACTGGCCAAGCCATCCTATGCGCCCGAACCGATCGCCCTGGGCGTCAATACGGATGCGTATCAGCCGTGCGAACGCGAACGGCAACTGACGCGGCGCGTACTGGAGGTCTTGCAGGAGTGCGACCATCCGCTGGCGCTGATCACGAAATCGTCGCTGATCGAGCGCGATATCGACATCCTGGCGCCCATGGCGGCCAAGCGCCAGGCGGCCGTGGCCGTCACTGTCACCACGCTCGACCCGGCCATCGCGCGCACCCTGGAACCGCGCGCGGCCGCACCGGCGCGGCGGCTGCGTACCATTCGCACCCTCACCGACGCGGGCATCCCCGTGGGCGTGAGCATCGCGCCCATCATTCCCTTTGTCACGGAACCGGAAATCGAGCAGCTGCTGGAAGCCGTGCGCGACGCGGGCGCCATCCACGCCCACTACGTCGTGCTGCGCCTGCCGTGGGAAGTGAGTCCCTTGTTCCAGCAATGGCTGGAAGCGCACTTTCCGGAGCGGGCCCAGCGCGTGATGAACCGGGTGCGCGAAATGCGTGGCGGCAAGGATTACGACAGCGCGTTCGGCACGCGCATGCGGGGCGAAGGCGTGTGGGCTGATCTCATCCGCCAGCGTTTCGAGAAAGCCGTGCACCGGCTGGGCTTGCACGGCAAGGGCGGCCGCTTCAAGCAGCTCGATTGCACGCAGTTCCGCCGGCCTCTGGTGGTGCCGCCGCTGGGCGCGAAAGCGAAAGGGGGCAATGCGGGGCAGCTGGATCTGTTTTAAGTGACACCGTCGTCAACGCTGACGCTGCAGGGTTGCGCTCATGTGCTGCAATGCGGGCAGGCGCGGGCCTGCGATTGGGGAGGGCGGCTGCTCGGCGGGAGTGGTGGGCCGTCGTCCGGGAATCCGGAGGCTGGGCCTGGATTCAGGCTGTCTCAGGCTGTCTCAGACGCCGGAGGATGCTGCGGTGCTATCCTGGGTCGGTGTCTGGATCGGTACCTGGAGTTGCGCCAGATGCTGTTCGATGGCAAAGACATGGGGATCGCTCTTGCCCAGTTCGCGCAGGGCGCTGGCCAGGTGCAGCAGGTATTCGCTGTTCGGGCCGCTGGGGCCGCTTGAGCGGGCGATCTGGCGCGCGATGTCCAGTTCCGGGGCGGCGCCCAGGAAGGCGGCATTTTCCTCGTTGGCGATGTACACGAGCCCTTCCACCTTGCTGCCGTCCTCGAAGGTGATTTCGGTGGCCAGGCGCAGGTAGCCGTTCTTTTCGCGGTGGTCGAGGTGGGCGAAGACTTCGGGCGTGATCAGGTAGGCCATGCCGTCGCACACGGCGCCCGCCTGCGGCACGATGGTGGCGACGCGGCCAGGCGCCATGGGCGTGCCGCGGTGGTCGTGCGATCCCTGCCAGAAGCGCCGCGTCCAGCCTTCGATGCTGGCGGGGCGCCGTTCGATATACGGAAAGTCCGCCTTGTAGATCAGCGAGCCATAGCCGAACAGCCAGACTTGCTCGTGGCCGTCGAATGTGGTCATGCGCCGGTTGATGGCGATGGTGGCGGCGTCGATGGCGGACAGGTCGTGCTGGTCAGGCTGGGTCATGGCGTCAGGGGCAAGGGGCGATGCGCCATTATAAGGTGCTGCCGGACGCGTTGCCGGCGGGTAGGGTGTCGCGTGCGCCGCTGTTGCCGCCCACGTTCCATTCATGCGTCTCGACGAACTGGAACAGGAAGGCCATGAAGCTTTCGGCGGCCGGCGACAGCGAACGGCCCGTCTTCGTGTACACGAAAAAGCGCCGCGTCAGTTCCGGCTCGTGCAGGGCGCGCATGTGCAAATTGTATAGTTTGACCATCGGTTCCGCGTACGGCAGGCACACCGTGATGCCCAGGTTGGCGCTGACCATGGCCAGCGCCGTCGTCATGAAGGTCACTTCATTGTAGGGATTGAGCGACAGCTCGCGAAACGCGCCGTGCATGTCGCGCAGCAGGCGTTCCGTGAACTGGCCCTGCAGCGAGATGAACGGGTAGTCGCCCACGTCGGCCCAGGTGACGCGCTCTTTCTGGCGCAGCGGGTGCTGCTCGGGGAAGACCAGCACGAAGGGCATCTCGAACAGCACCTGCGCGGCGATTTCCGCCGTCGGATCGCGCTCGGGGCCGATGCCGAAATCGACTTCGCCGCTGAACACGCGGGCCGACACGTTTTCCACGGGGCAGTCGACGAGGCGCAGCTGCACGTCCGGGTGCGCCTGGCGGTAGGCGGCGATCACTTCCGGCAGCAGGGTGCAAGCCATCATCTGCGGCGCGGCGATGCGCACCATGCCTGTTTTCAGGGCCTTGCGCTGGGCGATGCCGGCCATGGCGCCGTCGAGGTCCTCGATCATCTTCTCGAACAGCGGATACAGTTCGCGGCCGATTTCCGACAGCTGCGTCTTGCGCGTGCTGCGCTCGACCACGCGCACGCCCAGCACGCTTTCCAGCTCCTTGATCAAGCCGCTCAAGGCGGACTGCGTCACGTGCAGGTATTCGGCGGCCAGGGTAAAACTGCCGGTCTTGGCCAGCGCCACGAAGGCGCGCATCTGTCGCAGGCTGGGACTCATAAGATAATCCGATAAATCGATGGTTAAAAATTGTTTGTATGATAGCTGTAACTGGATTCTAATGGTGAAAAGCTGAAAAACATCGCGCCCACGGCGCCATCCATCGGAGACAGACCGCATGAAAATCAAGCAGATCCACCACGTCGCCTACCGCTGCATCGACGCGAAGAAAACCGTCGAGTGGTACGTCAAGCATTTGAACATGAATTTCGTCCTCGCCATCGCGGAAGACCTAGTGCCGTCGACCAAGGCGCCGGACCCGTACATGCATGTGTTCCTCGACGCGGGCCAGGGTAATGTGCTGGCCTTTTTCGAGCTGCCCACGCAGCCGCCCATGGACCGCGACCGCAATACCCCCGCCTGGGTGCAGCACCTGGCGCTGGAAGTGGGCAGCATGGAAGAACTGCTGGCCGCCAAGGAGCGCCTGGTGGCGGGCGGCATCGAGGTGCTGGGCCCCGTGAACCACGCCATCTTCCAGTCGATCTACTTCTTCGACCCGAACGGCCACCGCCTGGAGTTGGCGGCCAACGTGGGTACGCCCGAAATGATGGCCAAACTGGACGCCGTCAAATGGGAAATGCTGGAAGAATGGTCGCAGACGCGCCGCGCGCCCAAGCACGCCGCCTGGATGCACGCGCCCGCCGACGCTTGAGCGCCCCGGATCGACACTCTCTGACCAATACACCGAACAAGGAACACCATGAAACTCGCAACCCTGAAAAACGGCAGCCGCGACGGCGCCCTGATCCTCGTCAGCCGCGACCTGCGCCAGTACCAGCGCGTGGCCGCCATCGCCCCCACCCTGCAAGCGGCGCTCGACAACTGGGACGCCGTGGCGCCAAAACTGGAACAGGCGTACGCGGACCTGAACGGCGGCAGGGCGCCCGACGCGCAGCCATTTGACGCCGCGCTGTGCCACTCGCCGCTGCCGCGCGCCTACCAGTGGGCCGACGGTTCCGCCTACATCAACCACGTGGAACTGGTGCGCAAGGCGCGCAACGCGGAAGTGCCGGCCTCGTTCTACACGGACCCGCTGATGTACCAGGGCGGTTCGGACAGCTTCATCGGCCCGCGTGACCCCATCTTCGCCCTGTCCGAAGACTGGGGCATCGACCTGGAAGCGGAAGTGGCCGTGATCACGGGCGACGTGGCCATGGGCGCCGGCGTGGATGACGCGGCGAAGGCGATTCGCCTGGTGATGCTGGTCAACGACGTCTCCTTGCGCAACCTGATCCCGGGCGAACTGGCGAAAGGCTTCGGCTTCTTCCAATCAAAAGCGGCCAGCGCGTTTTCGCCCGTCGCCGTCACGCCGGACGAACTGGGCGCCGGCTGGGCGGACAGCAAGCTGCACCTGCCGCTGCTGGTGGACTTGAACAATAAACCGTTCGGCAAGCCGAATGCGGGCGAAGACATGACCTTCAACTTTGCCCAGCTGGTCGCGCATGCGGCGAAGACGCGCGAACTGGGCGCCGGCAGTATCGTCGGCTCGGGCACCGTGTCGAACAAGCAGGGCAATTTGTTCGGCTCCAGCATCGACAACGGCGGCGTGGGTTACTGCTGCCTGGCCGAAGTGCGCATGTATGAAACCATCGAACATGGCGCCCCGAAGACGGCCTACCTGAAGTTCGGCGACACGGTGCGCATCGAGATGCGCGACGCGGCCGGCGCCAGCATCTTCGGCAGCATCGAGCAGACGGTGGCCCCGTACGCTGGCGCCACGCGCGCCTGAGGAGGCCGCCCATGAAGCTGTACACCTATTTCCGCAGTTCGGCCGCCTACCGCGTGCGCATTGCCCTCAATCTGAAGGGCATCGCCTACGACAGCATCCCCGTGCACCTGCTGCAGGACGGCGGACAGCAGCTGCTGCCCGCCTACCGCGCCGTCAACCCGTCGGCCCTGGTGCCGGCGCTCGACGACGACGGCGCCATCCTGACGCAGTCGCTGGCCATGCTCGAGTACCTGGACGAGACGCGGCCAGCCGTGCCGCTGCTGCCGCCGGACGCGCTGGGACGGGCGCGCGTGCGCGCGCTGGCGCTGGCCATCGCCTGCGACGCCCATCCGCTGACGAATCTGCGCGTCCTGAAGTACCTGAAAGGGACGCTGGGGCTGTCGGACGAGGTCAAGCAGGAATGGTACCGCCACTGGATGGCCGAGGGGCTGGCGGCCGTGGAGGCGCTGCTGGCGCAGGGCGATCCTGCCGGCACCGCCCTGTTCTGCCATGGCGACCGCCCCACCATGGCCGACTGCTGCCTGGTGCCGCAAGTGTTCAATGCGCTGCGCTTTGCCATCGACCTGGCGCCGTACCCGCGCGTGGCGCGCATCCACGCGCATTGCGCCGGCTTGCCGGCGTTTGCCGCCGCGCATCCGTCGCAGCAGCCCGACGCCGAATAGCTTTGATACGGCGCACTGCAGCAAGCCCCGCCCGGCAACCGGCGGGGCTTTTTCATGCGCGATTGATCTGGGTCGTGTGTTTTCGTTAATGCCAGCTTGCCGGTGCGCTACAATTTGCGTTTGCCCAAATATTTTACGCGCCATGACCGCAACAACCGTTCCTGCCAGCATCACCGATGCCCTGTCCCTGGCGCATGCCTCCTGGCGTCCCATCCTGCTGCGCGGCCTGCACGCCGTGATGGCGGCCGACCCTGCCTACCTGCCGGCGCTGGCCATCGACGATTACCTGCCCACGCAGGGCCGCCTGTTTGCCGCATTTGCCCTGCCGCTGGCGCAGGTGCGCTACGTGCTGGTGGGCGAGGGGCCGTATCCGCGCGCCGACAGCGCCACGGGCGTGTGCTTCATGGATGGCGCCGTGGGCAGCCTGTGGTCGGCGACCGGGCTGTCGAAGCCCGTCAACCGCGCCACGTCCCTGCGCAACTTCATGAAGATGCTGCTGGTGGCCGATGGCCAGCTGCAGGGCGGCGACACGTCCGGCACGGCCATGGCGCCCGTGGCGGCGGCCGCGCAGCAAGCCGACAGCGGCGTGATCCAGACCCTGCCCGACTTGCAGCGCAAGATGACGGAGCAAGGCTTCCTGCTGCTCAATGCGGCGCTGGTGTTCCGTTCCCACGTGCCGCCCGTGCAGGATGCGCGCGGCTGGCTGCCTTTCCTGCAGGTGGTGCTGGAAGCGCTGGCGCAGCAGGGCGGGCCAGCCTTGCCGCAACTGGTGCTGTGGGGCAAGATTGCCGAGCTGGTCAAACGCCTGCCGGTGGCGGCATCCTTGCCGCAGGTGACGGCGGAACATCCGTATAATCTGTCCTTTATCGGCAATCGTGACATGCAGGCCTTGTTTGGCCCGATGCAACTATTGCGTGCTTGAGCTTGAATCATCGCCTGTCTGGCGGAAGTGCGGGGAATATGCAAATCAGTAACGTGGAAGAATTGAAGGCGTGGATCGCGGCGGGCGGCGTGCCCGACTATCTGTATTTTTGGGGCCACACGCCGGCGCAGCCGCAGGTGCCCGACAAGAGCTGTTTCAGCCAGTGGTTTCCGTCGCCGTTCAGCCTTGCTGGTGTGACGTATGCGACGGCCGAGCACTACATGATGGCGCAAAAGGCGGCACTGTTTGGCGACACGGCCGTCCAGGCGCGCATCGTGGCGGCCGAGCGTCCGTCGGAAGTGAAGAAGCTGGGGCGCGAAGTGGCGAACTTCGATGCCAAGGCGTGGGAAGCGGCGCGCGCCGGCATCGTCTTCGACGGCAACTTTGCCAAGTTCTCGCAAAAGC
This sequence comes from Janthinobacterium violaceinigrum, assembly GCF_009208555.1. Taxonomy (GTDB): domain Bacteria; phylum Pseudomonadota; class Gammaproteobacteria; order Burkholderiales; family Burkholderiaceae_D; genus Janthinobacterium; species Janthinobacterium violaceinigrum. Next base: position 28,716 of record NZ_WFLI01000015.1, read on the forward strand.
CCGCGCTGCGCAAGTTCTTGCTGGGCACGGGCGAGCGCGTCATCGTCGAAGCCAGTCCCGTCGACCGCATCTGGGGCGTGGGCCTGGCGTCGGACAATCCGCGCATCGGCGATCCCTCGCGCTGGGACGGCTTGAACCTGCTGGGCTTTGAACTGATGAAAGTAAGAAGCGCTTTGCGGGGCTGAGAATTGCCGCTGCGCATGCCCGCGCTTTCCCGACTGTTGTTTTCCTGATGCCGCCGCGCCTGGCGCGGCCGGCCATGCCCCTGCCAGCCCTGTGGTCATCGAGGGGCGCTCTGACAAACCCCGCCGAATTTGTTATACTTGACTAAATCATTCAACTACTCAGGGTTTGAGAAGTTGAAAAGCCGCAATATTTTAAACCAGTTGACCCGAGGATGTATGCGTCTGACTACAAAAGGCCGTTTTGCCGTGACAGCGATGATCGATCTTGCCCTGCGCCAGGGCAAGGGACCGGTCACCTTGTCCGGCATCAGCCAGCGCCAGTCGATTTCCCTGTCCTACCTGGAACAGCTGTTCGGCAAGCTGCGCCGCCATGAGATCGTCGAATCGATCCGCGGCCCCGGCGGCGGCTACAGCCTGGCGCGCCGCGCCGACAAGGTGACGGTGGCCGACATCATCATCGCCGTCGACGAACCGCTGGACGCCACGCAGTGCGGCGGCAAGGAACATTGCCACGGCGCCGACGCGGCCACGGGCGCGCGCTGCATGACGCATGAATTGTGGTCCACACTCAACGAAAAAATGGTCGATTATCTGGATTCTGTGTCCTTGCAGGACCTGGTCGACCAGCAGAGACAAAAGAATGCCGAGCAAAGCGTGATGGTGATGCACCGTAACCACGCCGCCCTCGGTTGATAATGACAAAAATACCAGTTGCTGATTGCAGGAGTTATTGATGAACGCCCCAGAAAAAAACGTAGGCCAAGTGCACTTTGAAACCGCACCGCATTTCCCGATCTACATGGATTACTCGGCCACCACGCCGATCGATCCACGCGTCGCCGACAAGATGATTCCCTACCTGCGCGAGCAGTTCGGCAATCCGGCCTCGCGCAGCCACATGTATGGCTGGACGGCGGAAAAAGCCGTGGAAGAGGCACGCGGCCACGTGGCGGCCCTGGTGAACGCGGACCCGCGCGAAATCATCTGGACGTCCGGCGCGACGGAAAGCAACAACCTGGCCATCAAGGGCGCGGCGCAGTTCTACAAGACCAAGGGCAAGCACATCATCACCGTCAAGACCGAGCACAAATCGGTGCTGGACACGGTGCGCGAACTGGAACGCATCGGCTTTGAAGCGACGTACCTGGAACCGCAGGACAACGGCCTGATCACCGTCGAGCAGCTGGCCGCGGCCGTGCGCCCGGACACCATCCTCGTGTCGGTGATGCTGGTGAACAACGAAATCGGCGTGATCCAGCCGATCGACGAAATCGGCGTGTTCTGCCGCTCGAAAGGCATCATCTTCCATTGTGACGCCGCGCAAGCGACGGGCAAGGTCGTCATCGACCTGCAAAAGACCAAGGTCGACCTGATGACCTTCACGGCACACAAGACCTACGGCCCGAAAGGCGTGGGCGCCCTGTACGTGTGCCGCAAGCCGCGCGTACGCCTGGAAGCGCAGATGCACGGCGGCGGCCATGAGCGCGGCCTGCGCTCGGGCACCCTGCCGACGCACCAGATCGTGGGCATGGGCGAAGCGTTCCGCATCGCCAAGGAAGAAATGGACAGCGAAATCGGCCGCATCCAGGCCTTGCGCGACCGCCTGGCCAAGGGCTTGCAGGAGATCGAGGAAGTCTACATCAACGGCGACATGGACCACCGCGTGCCGCACAACCTGAACGTCAGCTTCAACTATGTCGAAGGCGAGTCGCTGATCATGGCGATCAAGGATATCGCCGTGTCGTCCGGTTCGGCCTGCACCTCGGCCAGCCTGGAACCATCGTACGTGCTGCGCGCCCTGGGCCGCAGCGACGAACTGGCGCACAGCTCGATCCGTTTCACCATCGGCCGCTTCTCGACCGAGGAAGACATCGACTTTGCCGTCAACCTGCTGAAATCGAAAGTACACAAGCTGCGCGACCTGTCGCCGCTGTGGGACATGTTCAAGGATGGCATCGACATCAATTCCATCCAATGGGCTGCCCACTAACCAATACCGTGGCCTCCTTCGGGGGCCGGCAAGAATATTAAAGGAGCATCAAAATGGCTTACTCGGACAAAGTACTCGATCACTACGAAAACCCGCGCAACGTGGGCGCTTTCGACAAGGGTGATGAAACCATCGGCACTGGCATGGTCGGTGCGCCTGCCTGCGGCGACGTGATGAAACTGCAGATCAAGGTCGGCGCCGACGGCCTGATCGAAGATGCGAAATTCAAGACCTACGGCTGCGGTTCGGCCATCGCGTCGAGCTCGCTGGTGACGGAATGGGTCAAGGGCAAGACCCTGGACCAGGCGCTGGCCATCAAGAACACGCAGATCGCCGAAGAACTGGCCCTGCCGCCAGTGAAGATCCACTGCTCCATCCTGGCTGAAGACGCCATCAAGGCGGCAGTATTGGACTACCAGACCCGTCATCCGGCAGCGTAGAGCGCCTGAGAAAACGCCCATGGCTGCGTTGCATTGCCTTGTCTTACTAGTCGTACTGCCTTCGGCAATGCGCCTTGCCCTGAACGTTTTTCAGGCACTCTAGAATTTGTTGGATTTTGATACCTGTTCCCATGTGGGAACAGGAGCGGAGAAATACATGATCACACTGACCGAAAAAGCGGCGAAGCACATCAACCGTTATATCGAACGGCGCGGCAAGGGCATGGGCCTGCGCTTTGGCGTGCGTACCACGGGCTGCTCGGGCCTGGCCTACAAGCTCGAATATGTCGATGAAGTGGCGGCCGAAGACAGCGTCTTCGAATCGCACGGCGTGAAAGTCTTCGTCGACCCGAAAAGCTTGCCTTACATCGACGGCACGGAACTCGATTTCGCGCGCGAAGGCTTGAACGAAGGCTTCAAGTTCCACAATCCGAACGAAAAAGACGCCTGCGGCTGCGGCGAGTCCTTCAGGATTTAAACAGCTGGCAAGACCCCGGTCGGTGCGCTGTACCCATCGATTGCGGTACAGCGACCACCGACCATTATGCAAAACCACTTCGAATTATTCCAGTTGCCGCCGCAGTTCGGGCTCGACATGAGCGCGCTCGACGCGGCCTACCGCGACGTGCAGGGCAAGGTCCATCCGGACCGTTTCATCAACGCCAGCAGTGCTGAAAAGCGCGTGGCGATGCAATGGGCCACGCGCGCCAATGAAGCCTACCAGACCCTGAAACACCCGCAAAAGCGCGCGCAATACCTGTGCGAGCTCAATGGCGTCGATTTGCAGACGGAATCGAACACGGCCATGCCGGTCAGCTTCCTGATGCAGCAGATGGAATGGCGCGAAGAGCTGGGCGATGCGCGGGCCGGCAAGGATGCCGACGCGCTCGACGCCCTGGACCGCCAGCTGCGCGGCGAACGCAAGGCGCTGCTGGCCCAGGTGGCCGCCCAGCTCGACGGCGGCGATTATGTGAACGCCGCGCAAAGCGTGCGCGCCCTGATGTTCCTCGACAAATTCGGCGAGGAAGTCCGGTTTGCCTACGAGGCCATCGAAGCCTGATCGCCAGACCGCTTGACCGGCGTGCCAAGCGCCAGTCTGGCCCGCGTTTTATAATGCGCACCAGGCATCAGCTGCATCACGCAAAAAATTAATCGAGGCACGAATACAATGGCACTTCTGCAAATTTCCGAACCAGGCATGTCGACCGCGCCGCACCAGCACCGCCTGGCCGTCGGCATCGATCTGGGCACCACCAATTCCCTGGTCGCCACTGTCCGCAACAGCATCCCCGAGGTGCTCAACGACGAAGACGGGCGCTCGCTGCTGCCCTCCGTCGTGCGCTACCTGCCGAACGGCCATGCGAACATCGGCTACAAGGCCTTGTCTGCGCAAACCACCGACCCGAAGAACACCATCGTTTCCGTCAAGCGCTTCATGGGCCGCGGCCTGGCCGACATCGCCTACGCGGAAAACCTGCCCTACGATTTCCAGGATACGCCTGGCATGGTGCAGCTGAAAACCGTGGCCGGCGTGAAAAGCCCCGTCGAAGTGTCGGCACAAATCCTCGCCACCCTGCGCCAGCGCGCGGAAGACTCGCTGGGCGACGACCTGGTGGGCGCCGTCATTACCGTGCCGGCGTATTTCGACGATGCGCAGCGCCAGGCCACGAAAGATGCGGCCCAGCTGGCCGGCATCAACGTGCTGCGCCTGCTGAGCGAGCCGACGGCCGCCGCCATCGCGTACGGCCTCGACAACGCTTCCGAAGGCGTGTACGCCGTGTATGACCTCGGCGGCGGCACCTTCGACATCTCGATCCTGAAACTGAGCAAGGGCGTGTTCGAAGTGCTGTCCACGGGCGGGGACTCGGCCCTGGGCGGCGACGATTTCGACCGCCGCCTGTTCTGCTGGATCAGCGAACACGCCAAGCTGGCGCCCCTGTCGGACGAAGACACGGCCATCCTGATGGTGAAAGCGCGCGAGATCAAGGAATTGCTGTCGACCAAGTCGGAAACGATGATCGACGCGGCCCTGAATTCGGGTGAAGAGATTCACCTGCGCATCACGGCCGAGGAATTTGTCAAGATGACGGCGCACCTGGTCGCCAAGACCATGAACGCCATCAAGAAAGCCTTGCGCGACGCGAACGTGGATGCGGACGACGTCGACGGCGTGGTGATGGTGGGCGGCGCCACGCGCATGCCGCACGTGCAGCGCGCCGTGAGCGAATTCTTCCACACCACGCCGCACGCGAATATCGACCCGGACAAGGTGGTGGCGCTGGGCGCGGCCATCCAGGCGAACTTGCTGGCTGGCAACCGTGCCGCCGGCGACGACTGGCTGCTGCTGGACGTGATCCCGCTGTCCCTGGGCATCGAAACCATGGGCGGCCTGGTGGAAAAGATCATCCCCCGCAATTCGACCATCCCGTGCGCGCGCGCGCAGGAATTCACGACCTTCAAGGATGGCCAGACGGCCCTGGCCGTGCACGTGCTGCAGGGCGAGCGCGAGCTGGTCAGCGATTGCCGTTCGCTGGCGCGCTTCGAGCTGCGCGGCATTCCGCCGATGGTGGCGGGCGCCGCGCGCATCCGCATCACCTACCAGGTCGATGCGGACGGCTTGCTGTCCGTCTCGGCGCGCGAGCTGCGCTCGGGCGTGGAAGCGTCGATCAGCGTCAAGCCCGCCTACGGCCTGGGCGACGACGACATCGCGCGCATGCTGCAGGATTCGTACACGTCGGCCGACGTCGACATGGTGGCGCGCGCGCTGCGCGAAGAGCAGGTGGAAGCGGAACGCATTCTGCTGGCCACGCAGTCGGCGCTGGACGAAGACGGCGCCTTGCTCGATGCGGACGAACGCGCGGCCGTCGACGGCCTGATGAACAAGGTGCGCGACGCCATCGTGCAGTCGCAAAGCGGCGCCATCGACCACCAGGCCCTGAAGCTGGCGATCGAGGCATTGGCCGACGGCACCGAGGATTTCGCCTCGCGCCGCATGGACCGCAGCGTGCGCACGGCCTTGACCGGCAAATCGCTCGACCAGGTCGTTTAACAAAAATTGAACAGCGCGCCGCTGATGCCGCGGCCGCGCTCCGAATGACAGACTGAAAGAAGAAACCATGCCACAAATCGTTATCCTGCCGCACGCCAAGCTTTGCCCGGACGGCGCCGTCATCGAAGCACCGGCCGGCAAGTCCATCTGCGACATCCTGCTGGAAAACGACATCGACATCGAGCACGCCTGCGAAAAATCGTGCGCCTGCACCACCTGCCACGTGCTGGTACGCGAAGGCATCGAATCCCTGAACGAAGCGACGGAACTGGAAGAAGACATGCTGGACAAGGCCTGGGGCCTGGAAGCCGTGTCGCGCCTGTCGTGCCAGTCCATCGTGGCCGAGGCCGACCTCGTCGTCGAAATCCCGAAATACACGATCAATCAGGTCAGCGAAGGCAGCCACTAACATGAAATGGTCCGACATCAACGCGATTGCCGAGGCTTTGTACGACACGCATCCGGACATCGATCCCCTGACCGTGCGTTTCACCGACCTGCATAACTGGGTGGTGGAACTGGACGGCTTCGACGATGACCACACGCGCGGCGGCGAAAAAGTGCTCGAAGCGATACAGATGGCGTGGATCGATGAAGCGCGCTAAGGGCGCGGCGCCTGCCGCCGCGGCTTCAGTGCCGAAAGACATCATCACCGCCGCCAGCAACATGCCCGAGATCAAGGATGGCCAGTCGGTCGCCTTGCTGCAGGAATTGCACATCCTGACGCGCGACGGCAAGATGAACCAGGACAGCCGCCGCAAGCTCAAGCAGGTGTACCACCTGACGCAGTTCATCGAACCGCTGCTGCGCGAAGTGCAGCTGGACCACCCGGGCGTGTCCCTGGTCGATCACGGGGCCGGCAAGTCCTACCTGGGTTTCATCCTGTACGACCTGTTCTTCAAGAACGGCAGCGACGGTTCGCACATCTACGGCATCGAGACGCGCGAAGAGCTGGTGCAGCGTTCGCAGGAATTGGCAAAAAAATTCAACTTCCCCGGCATGTCGTTCTTGCCCCTGTCCGTGGCCGAATCGACGGAATCGAACTTGTTGCCGAAACAGATCGACATCGTCACGGCCTTGCACGCGTGCAACACGGCCACCGATGACGCCATCCATTTCGCCTTGAAGAAGAAGGCGAAATTCATGGTGCTGGTGCCATGTTGCCAGGCGGAAGTGGCATCCGTGCTGAAGAAGAACAAGGGCAAGAGCCTGGGCAAGAATGTCTTGACGGAACTGTGGCGCCACCCGCTGCACACGCGCGAGTTCGGCAGCCAGATCACCAACGTGCTGCGTTGCCTGCAGCTGGAAGCGCATGGCTACCAGGTCAGCGTGACGGAACTGGTGGGATGGGAGCATTCGATGAAGAATGAACTGATCATCGCCAGCTACAAGAACCTGCCGCGCCAGCGTCCGACGGAACGCCTGCAGGAAGTGCTGCAGACCCTGGGCCTGGAAGAGATGGGCCACCGCTTCTTTGCCGAGGAACTGGCGAAGGCGCAAGCCTGATTGTTGGCTTACGCGGCAAGCCGCTAATCCGACCTACCGGATGCACCGCGTAGGTCGGATTAGCGCTCTGCGCGTAATCCGACAATCAGCAGCGTAATTCGACAGTCATCGGCGCAAGTCGTAAAAGGGGAGGAGCGGGTCGGTTACAATACCGGCTTTCTCCTCCCTTGCTTTTTGCGCCTCCCCATGACCACACCACACGAAATGCCCACCGTCCGCCTGGCCAAGCGCCTGTCCGAAGACGTGCCTTGTTCGCGCCGCGAGGCCGAGCTATATATCGAGGGCGGCTGGGTAACGGTCGATGGCGTGCTGGTGGAAGAGTCGGGCGCGCGCGTGGCGGACAACCAGGAAGTGGTGCTGTTGCCGAACGCGACCCTCGACGAAATGCCGCCCGTGACGATTTTGCTGCACAAGCCGGCCGGCATCAACGGCGGCGTGGGCAGCGAAGGCAAGCCGGCCCTGAGCTGCTTGCGTCCCGAAGACATTTTCACGCCTGAGAACGTGGCGCCCAGCTCCGTCACGCGTTTCCTGAAACGCCACCTGATCGGCCTGACCATCACCAATCCGCTCGAGACCATGGCCTCCGGCCTGCTCGTGTTTACGCAGGATTTCCGCGTGGCCCGCAAGCTGGTCGACGAAGCGAAAACGGTGGAGCAGGAATTCATCGTCGAAGTGGCGGGCGCCATCATGGACAACGGCCTGGCGCTGCTCAATCACGGCTTGCCCTTCAATGGCAAGCCTTTGCCACCGATCAAGGTCAGCTGGCAGAATGAAACGCGTCTGCGTTTCGCCCTGAAAAACGTGCAGCCGGGCCAGATCGCCCACATGTGCAAGATGGTGGGCCTGGAAGTCGTCGGCATGAAGCGTCTGCGCATCGGCCGTATTTCGATGGGCGCCATGCCGTCAGGGCAGTGGCGCTATCTGCAAGGCTACGAACGCTTCTAAAGCTGCGGCGCCGTGATGGCGTGGCTTTCTGCAAAGCTTTTCCATAGCCGTTCGGCAATATTCAAGGCGATGGTATCGGCCTTCTCTTGCAGGGCCGCATTGCCCATGCTTTCCGTCGTGGCAAAAAATAGCGTCAGCCAGCGGCGGAACATGCAGGGCGTGAGGTGTTCCATTTGCGCGTGCTGGGCCAGCGGCTTGCCGTGGTAGCGCATGGTGCCGCGCAGCAAGCCTGACCAGAAATCGACCAGTGTGGCCAGGTGGGCATCCCAATCCTTGACCTCGGCGGCAAAGATGGGGCCCAGCATGGCGTCGTCGCGCGCGGCTGCATAGAAGGTGTGGACGAGCAGCTTGACTTCGTCTTCGCTGCAGACTTCCGCGCGGTATGGGGCGAAACGTGTGTGGGGGAGGGGGGCGGTATTGTTCATGGCATGCCATGATCGCAGAGCCCCAGTGGCGCTTCAATGACCCAGGTCAAGCCGCATAAAAACTCAGGCGGCGACTTTCTTCGGCTTCTTGGCGGGCGCCGGCAATTGCACGATCTGCGTGCCCACCAGCTTGTCGTGCAGGAATTGTCCATTGCCCGTGAACAGGGCCGAGGCCGACCAGGCCAGGATGCCCACGCCGATGGCGCCCAGGGCCGTCCAGTGCTGCAGGTCGAAGACATACGCGGCCACCAGCGCCGGCAGCAGCCACATCCAGGACAGCACGTAGCGGCAGGCGGCCACGCGCAGCGGTACGTGGGCGTGGCCCGGCAGCACCAGTTGCAGGCGCCACGTCTTCATCGCCAGGGTTTGCCCTTCGCGGCTCCATTGGTGGATGAAATACGCGCCCATGACGAGGAAGGCCAGGCATTGGCGCATGTGTTCCGTCAACGGCGTATGCGCGCCTTGCACGGCCAGTTCGAACAGCAAGAAGGGCAGGAACAGCACGGCCACGGCCAGCAGCGATTCGTACACCATGGAAATCAGGCGGCGCTTGATCGTGGGATGGGTGATGCTGGCGGCAGGCGTGCTATTTGACATTGGTCGGCAGTGGGGCAGGCGTGGTCGGTGGCGTGACGGGCACGGTGGCGGGAGCCGCGGCAGGATCGGCGACGGGCACGCTTGCTGCTGCGGGAACGGGCGGCAGGGCCGGTGCAGGCGCAGCAGCGACGGGCGCTGCCGGCGTGGCAGGCAGCAGGATCGGGGCCGGTTTGCTCGTATTCGAATTGATCGCAGGCACTTTTTCCAGCGGCTTCTTCGGCACGAGTTCCGTCGCCAGCTTTTTCTTTTGATCTTCCGGCAATTGCTGGTATTGCTCCCATTGCGCGGTCTTTTGACCAGGATCAATTTTTTTCGTGCGCGCATAGTTTTCGCGCACGAGACGGCGTTGCTCCGGCGTCAGCTTGATCCATTCGCGCATGCGTTCATGCACGCGGGTTTGCTCGTCCGGCGTCATGGAGGCAAAGCGGTTGGCGATATCGAGCCATTTCTGCTTGCGCAGCGCTTCGAGCTTGTTCCATTCGCCCGCCAGCGGCTGCAGGGCTTCCTGCTGCGCGCGCGACAGCTTGTTCCAGGACGGGTTGTCGCTGGCCTTGGGCGGCGTGCCGCCCTTGCCGGACGTGCGGGGCGAGCCGGGTTTGACGGCCGGGGCCGGCGCCACGGCTGCTGCGGGCGTGGCCGCCACGGGGGCGGCGGCAGGCGGGGCCTGGTGCTGGCCCATCCAGGCGGCGCCAGCCAGGGCGCAGGCGCCCAGGCCGATGCCGCCGGCCAGCCAGCCTTTGCGTACGCTCAAGCGTGCCATGCTTATTGCTCGCGTTTCGTCAGATAGGCATTGAAGCCATGGTCCATATAGGCGGAGAGCGGCAATTCATCCGACAGCACGGCGGCGTCGATTTCTGCCAGTTCGGCAATATGTTGTTCTTGCTCAAACTGATAGATGCCCACCATGCCGCCGACCAGCAGCAGCAGGGGGATGACGACGCTCATGCGGCCCAGCCACGACAGCGGTTCGACAAACAGGCTGCTGGCCACGCCGGCGAACACGTTCTGGCGCACGGTGACGGCGGCGGGTGCGTCCGCCTTCTTGCGCGACAGGGCCAGCTTGCGTGCCGCTGCCAGGCGATCGGTGGCCGATGCGGGCAGGTCGTCGAGTTTTTCGTTCAGTGCATGGCGCACTTTGTAAGCGAAATTGAGATCGTCGGTGTTCATAATTTTATTCCCTTGGCTTTCAGCGATTCGGCGAGCGTGTGGGTAGCTCTAGAGCAATGTGTTTTCACGCTACCTTCGGAGCAACCCATCGCTTCCGCTGTTTCAGCCACATCCATGTCCTGCCAATAACGCATGAGGAAGGCTTCGCGTTGACGTGACGGCAGTTTTTGTACCTCTGCATCAATCAAATCAAGGATTTGCGCGCGTTCGACCTGGTCGGCCGACGATTCGGCGGCGCTGGAGCCCTGTTCCGATTCATAAGTGTCAAGTATATCAAAATCTTCATGCTCGTCGCCCGAGGGCTTCATGCCGGAAAACAGGCTGACCCAGGTGTTGCGAACTTTTTCGCGGCGGAAATAATCGAGTATGGTGTTCTGCAAGATGCGCTGGAATAACATCGGCAGTTCGGCGGCCGGCTTGTCGCCGTATTTCTCGGCCAGTTTGATCATGGCATCCTGCACGATGTCGAGTGCCGATTCTTCCTTGCGGACCGCGTAGGCGGCTTGCTTGAAAGCGCGCCGCTCGACATTTTCTAGAAAGTCGGATAATTCTTTGTCTGTTGCCATGCGGTATGGGGGATCTTAGCGGCTGCGGGTGCGGTGGGCGAAATGGGGGCGGGTATGCTTTTTGCAACCCCGTGCATGCTAGCAAAAAATGTGCGTTTCCGCAGAGTTTTTGCACGGCGTGCGCGCAAAAAGGCCATTCGGCTGACATTTTCCTTGACCATAATGGTGCGACGCGATACCGTATAGGACGCTTTGAACACCCCAAAGCCCTATGGTCAGGTCGCGACCGGCACACAAGGCCATCCGCGGCAAGACGCGCTTTCATTTGTAGGCAGTTTGTTCTAACCCGCGCCACAAGCGCGAGCGGTTCGTACAGGCGCCACAGAAACTCCGGCCAAACGAGTTGCGTTAAGCGTTGTTTTGTAAGGTATCTATGGGTGCCCAAAGAAATTGCGTGACCGCATGAAAAGGGAAGCAGGAGCACTGTCGCGCACAGCGAACTTCGTCAGGAAAGAACATCCGATCAATCTCCAATGGACCTTGAAAGGAATGTTTCATGAATACCGAAGCAGCAGCAGGACCAATTACGGGCGCAGAAATTGTCGTGCGCTGTCTGGCTGAAGAGGGCGTCGAGCACGTCTTTGGATATCCGGGCGGAGCCGTACTCTACATCTACGACGCCATCTTCCAGCAAAACAAATTCCAGCATATCCTGGTACGCCACGAGCAGGCCGCGATCCACGCCGCCGATGCCTATTCGCGCAGCTCGAACAAAGTCGGTGTCGCCATCGTCACGTCCGGTCCGGGCGTCACGAATGCCGTCACGGGCCTGTCGACCGCGTACATGGACTCGATTCCCATGGTGGTGATCTCCGGCCAGGTGCCGAGCCACGCCATCGGGCAGGATGCGTTCCAGGAATGCGACACGGTCGGCATCACGCGCCCCGTCGTCAAGCACAACTTCCTCGTCAAGGATGTCAAGGACCTGGCGGCCACGATCAAGAAAGCCTTCTTCATCGCCCGTACCGGCCGTCCGGGACCCGTGCTGGTCGATATCCCCAAGGATATCAGCATGCACAAATGCCATTTCGACTATCCGAAGGAAGTCGAGATGCGTTCCTACCGTCCCGTCGACAAGGGCCACTCGGGCCAGATCCGCAAGGCCGTGCAGCTGCTGCTGCAAGCCGAACGCCCGATGATCTACACGGGCGGCGGCGTGATCCTGGCGAACGCATCGGCCGAGCTGAACAAGCTGGTCGACCGCCTGGGCTTCCCGTGCACCAATACCTTGATGGGTCTGGGCGCCTACCGCGCCTCGAGCGAGCAGTTTGTCGGCATGCCCGGCATGCACGGCACTTACGAAGCGAACATGGCGATGCAGAATTGCGACGTGCTGATCGCCATCGGCGCCCGTTTCGATGACCGCGTGATCGGCAACCCGAAACATTTCGCCTCGCATCCGCGCAAGATCATCCACGTGGACATCGATCCCTCGTCGATTTCCAAGCGCGTCAAGGTCGATATTCCCATCGTCGGCAACGTCAAGGATGTGCTGATCGAATTCCTCGCGCAACTGGACGCGGCCGAAGCCAAGCCGAACGTCAATGCGCTGTCGAACTGGTGGAAGCAGATCGCCGAATGGCGTGGCCGCGAATGCCTGAAATACCCGACGTCCGACCTCGTCATCAAGCCGCAATCGGTGGTCGAGAAGGTGTTCGAGATCACCAAGGGCGACGCCTTCATCACGTCCGACGTGGGCCAGCACCAGATGTGGGCGGCTCAGTATTACCGCTTCGACAAGCCGCGCCGCTGGATCAATTCCGGCGGCCTGGGCACCATGGGTGTCGGCTTGCCGTACGCCATGGGCGTGCAGATGGCCAATCCGGACGCCACCGTTGCCTGCATCACGGGCGAAGGCTCGATCCAGATGTGCATCCAGGAGCTTGCCACGTGCAAGCAGTATCACCTGACGCCGAAGATCATCATGCTCAACAACCGTTTCCTCGGCATGGTGCGCCAGTGGCAGGAAATCGATTACGGTTCGCGCTATTCCGAGTCGTACATGGATTCGCTGCCCGACTTCGAGAAGCTGGCCGAGGCATATGGCCACGTGGGCATGAAAATTGAAAAACCGGGCGACGTCGACGGCGCCCTGAAAGAGGCGTTTGGCATGAAAGACAGGCTGGTATTCATGAACTTCATTACCGACCAGTCCGAAAACGTGTGGCCAATGGTGAAAGCCGGCAAGGGCCTGTCCGAAATGATGCTCGGCTCGGAGGATCTCTAATCATGCGCCATATTATTTCTGTCTTGCTGGAAAACGAAGCGGGCGCCCTGTCGCGCGTGGTGGGCCTGTTCTCGGCACGCGGTTACAACATCGAAACCTTGACCGTGGCGCCGACGGAAGACTCGACCCTGTCGCGCATGACCATCGTCACCAGCGGTTCGGACGACATCATCGAGCAGATCACCAAGCACTTGAACCGCCTGATCGAGGTGGTCAAGGTGGTGGACTTGACCGAAGGCCAGCATATCGAACGCGAGTTGATGCTGATCAAGGTCCGTGCCGTGGGCAAGGAGCGCGAGGAAATGAAGCGCACCGCCGATATCTTCCGTGGCCGCATCATCGATGTCACCGAAAAGACGTACACGATCGAACTGACCGGCAACAAGGTCAAGCTCGACGCGTTCATCGATTCGATCGACCGCGCCGCCATCCTGGAAACCGTCCGCACGGGCGGTTCCGGCATCGGCCGCGGCGAACGCATCCTCAAAGTATAAAAATATAAGCAGCTCTACGCGGCCCTGGCGCCGCATTTAAAACAACAACGCATCATCAAATTATAGGAAATACCATGAAAGTTTTTTACGACAAAGACGCTGACCTCTCCTTGATCAAAGGCAAAAACGTTGCCATCATCGGCTACGGTTCGCAAGGCCACGCGCACGCGCAAAACCTGAACGATTCGGGCGTCAACGTCACCGTCGGCCTGCGCAAGGGCGGCGCTTCGTGGACCAAGGTCGAGCAAGCGGGCCTGAAAGTAGCGGAAGTCAACGACGCCGTGAAAGCGGCCGACGTCATCATGATCTTGCTGCCGGATGAAAACATCGCCCAGGTCTACAACGAAAACATCGCCCCGTTCGCCAAGCAAGGCGCCGTACTGGCCTTCGCCCACGGCTTCAACGTGCATTACGGCCAAGTCGTGCCACGCGCCGACCTGGACGTGATCATGGTCGCGCCGAAAGCCCCGGGCCACACCGTGCGCGCCACCTACACCCAGGGCGGCGGCGTGCCCCACCTGATCGCCGTGTACCAGGACAAATCGGGCATCGCCCGCGATATCGCCCTGTCGTACGCATCGGCCAACGGCGGCGGCCGTGCCGGCATCATCGAAACGAACTTCCGTGAAGAAACCGAAACGGACTTGTTCGGCGAACAGGCCGTGCTGTGCGGCGGCGCCGTGGAACTGATCAAGGCCGGTTTCGAAACCCTGACGGAAGCGGGTTACGCACCGGAGATGGCGTACTTCGAGTGCTTGCACGAGCTGAAGCTGATCGTCGACCTGATCTATGAAGGCGGCATCGCCAACATGAACTACTCGATCTCGAACAACGCCGAATATGGCGAATACGTGACGGGCCCGAAAGTCGTGACCTCGGCCACCAAGGATGCAATGCGTCAATGCCTGAAAGACATTCAAACGGGCGAATACGCGAAGAGCTTCATCCTGGAAAACAAGGCAGGCGCACCGACCCTGATCTCGCGCCGTCGCCTGACGTCCGAGCACCAGATCGAAGAAGTGGGCGCCAAACTGCGCGCCATGATGCCTTGGATTGCCAAGAACAAAATGGTTGACCAGTCGAAAAACTAAACATTTTTTGCGGATTCACCATGAAAAGCCGGCGCAAGCCGGTTTTTTTTCGTCAGCGATGGCGGATGCTTCCCGCCTGCCGCGCATTGCTCCATGTTGACTTTTTTATCAATGAGGTGCGGCACTGGTTCCTGCCGGTGTTACCCTGAATGCTGCCGGTTTCGGCACCATCTTGATCAGGAGGCGCACGTGCACACGATAGCCCTGGCTTCGCTCCCAACTCGTCTGTTGGGCCTGTTTCTGACCACCGTTCTGACCTTGTTTGCCTTTGGTCACGCGCAGGCGGGCGTTCCCGCCTATCCCAAGAGCTTCAAGACCATGAATGTCGCCACGCCCGACGGCACGATCCACGTGCGCGTGGGCGGTTCCGGCCCGGCCGTGCTGTTGCTGCACGGCTTTGGCGATACGGGCGACATGTGGGCGCCGCTGGCGGCGGGGCTGGCTGGCGAGCACACGGTGGTGGCGCCCGACCTGCGCGGCATGGGCCTGTCTTCGCGTCCGGCGGGTGGCTATGACAAGCGCACGCAGGCGGCCGACATGCGTGCCGTGCTCGACAAGCTGGGCATCGACCGCGCCGACGTTGTCGGGCACGATATCGGCACGATGGTGGCATACGCGTATGCGGCCCGCTACCCGGACAAGACGGACCGACTGGTCGTCATGGATGCGCCCGTACCCGGCATTCCGCCGTGGGAACAGATCGTGCGCAGTCCGCAACTGTGGCACTTTTCGTTTGGCGGTCCCGATGCCGAACGCCTGGTGGCGGGGCGCGAGCGCATCTACCTGGACCGCTTCTGGAATGAATTTGCCGGCACGCCAGCCAAGATCGACGAGGAAACGCGGCGCCATTACGCCAAATTGTATGCGCGCAAGGGCGCCATGCATGCGGCCTTCGCGCAATTTCTGGCGATCCCGCAAGATGCCGAAGACAATCTGCGCTCGATGGCAAGCAAGCTGACCATGCCCGTGCTGGCGATCGGCGGCGCCAAGTCCTTCGGCGCCAACGAGGCCGTGGTCATGCGCAATGCCGCCACCAACGTCACTGAACTGGTGGTGCCCGATGCGGGCCACTGGCTGATGGAAGAGCAGCCGGCCGCGACGGTGGACGCCATTCAGGCTTTCCTGCGGCGCGGCAAATAAGGACGCTGCCCCGGTCCCCTGGAAACGGGTTTTCTTGCGGAAGCCCGGTTTTTCTTGTCCGCCCGCTTTTGCCCGCCTCCTGTCTTTTCATATTCCTATATAATCCCGCCCTTCCTTTGCAGTTTTACATGGACTGCATCTGTTTCGGTATCTGCCGACCGCAACGCGCATCACCGCTTTCGTAGCACGCCAGGCACTTTATTAATTGCCTGCGCAACCAGAAGGACCCCTATGACTGACCGCACTACCGCGGCAGTGCCCATTCCGGGCGCTGCAGAATCTTCCATTTCCGATCGCCTTCCCGTCCTGGCCTTGCTGGCCCTGGCCATGACGGCGTTTCTTGCCCTTCTGTCGGAAACCTTGCCGGCCGGCTTGCTGCCGCAGATTGCCCGGGACCTCGGCATTTCCGAGGTCATGACGGGCCAGCTGGTGACCGTCTACGCCATCGGCTCCATCCTGACGGCCATTCCCCTGACGGCCCTCACCAGCACTTGGCGCCGGCGCAATGTCTTGCTGCTGGCCATCGTCGGCTTCCTGATCTTCAATACGGCGACGGCCCTGGCACCCAACTACCTCGTCGCCCTGGTCTCGCGCTTCGTGACGGGCATGGCGGCCGGGCTGGCCTGGGGTCTGATGGCCGGTTATGCGCGCCGCATGGTGGGTGTCGAGCAGCAGGGCAGGGCGATGGCCATCGCCATGATCGGCACGCCGCTGGCCCTGTCCTTGGGCGTGCCCCTGGGCACCCTGATGGGCGGCATGCTGGGCTGGCGCAGCATCTTCGGCATCATGTCCGGCCTGGCCGTGGTGCTGGTCGCGTGGGTGTTGCTGGCCGTGCCCGATTATCCGGGGCAAAAGAACGGCGAACGCCTGAGCATACGCCAGGTGTTCATGACGCCGGGCGTGCGGCCGATTCTGGCGGTCATCGTCGCCTGGATGCTGGCGCATAACATTTTATATACGTATATCGCGCCATTCCTGGCGCCGTCGGGCTTGCGTCCCCGCGTCGACCTGGTGCTGCTCGTGTATGGCGTGGGCTCGCTGGCCGGCATCTGGCTGGTCAGCCAGCTGATCGACCGCTGGCTGCGCAAGCTCGTGCTCGGCTGCATCGCCGCGTTTGCCCTGGTGGTGGTGGCGCTGGGCCTGGCGATGGACGTGCCGGCCGTCATCTATATCAGCATGGCCATCTGGGGCGTCACCTTTGGCGGCGCCGGCACCTTGCTGCAGACGGCATCGGCTGATGCTGCCGGCGACGGCATGGACGTGGCGCAAGCCATGGTGGCCACCATCTGGAACGTGGCCATCGCGGGCGGCGGCCTGGCGGGCGGCATGCTGCTCGACGGCTATGGCGCGGCCTCGTTCCCGTGGGCCATGCTGGCCTTGCTGCTGGTGGCGCTGGCCATCGCCTGGCGCGCGCGCCGCCATAGTTTCAAGCCGGGCCGCCGCAGCGGCGGCGTGGTGGCGGGGCATTGATATCAATGTTATATAAAATAACGTTGTTATTTAAATGTGAGCAGATGTGACTGGCTGACGCATTTTGTGACGATTTGTTAATTTGCGCCACGGGAATGAATGAGGCGTTAGAATCTACACAGTTTGACAAGTTTCTCAAGCGCATGTGGCGCCGCAGTTCAGTACGGCTGCCGCTGCATGCCTTGTTGTCAGCCATTATTAACCACCTAGGAGTACCCTATGACCGTGATGAAATCCGTCCTTGTTGCCGCCGCTGCCACCGTTGCCTTGAGCGCACAAGCCCAATCCTTGCCGACCAACGGCACCCTGGTGGTCGTACCCGCATTTGGCGAAGTCAAGCATGTTAACGACCAGGTCGTCGCGACGCTGGCCGTGGAAGAACAGGACAAGGACAAGGCAGCCGCCGCGTCGCGCGTGAACCAGAAGATGAACAAGGGCATCGCCATCGTCAAGCAGGCCGATCCTTCTGCCGCGCTGAAATCGTATGGCTATTACACCTATCCCGTGTATCCGGAAGAGCGCCCATTGCCAGCCGGCGCCGTCGCCAAGCCACGCTTGCCTACGGCCTGGCGCGTGGGCCAGTACCTGGAAGTGACGACGGCCAACCTGGCTGCGCTGCCAAAAACCGTGTCCGCAGCGCAAGGCGTGCTGACCCTGAACGGCTTGAATTTCGGCCTGAAGCCGGAAACCATCCGCGTGCTGGATGACCAGCGCATCGCCGCCACGTATAAAAACCTGAACGAGCGCGTAGCCGCTATCGCCAAGGCCATGGGCCGCAACGTTTCCGACGCCGTGCTCGATACGGTGGACTTCGAAGGTTCGGGCAACTATGTCACCGAAAACCGTGCTGCCGCCGCACCGATGATGATGCGCAGTGCCAAGATGGCCGATGACAGCGCCGTTGCCGAACCTAGCTTCGAGCCAGGCGAAACGACCCTGGACATGCGCGTCGTCGGCAAGGTCAAGTTCAAGTAAGCAAGCGTTTGAGCTGCGTAAAGCGGTAGTTTTCCGCAGTAGATTGTTTGAAAAATCATGGGGCTTCTGGCCCCATGGTCGTTTTTGCCCCATTATTTTCCAGGAGAATACTATGACCGTCATGAAATCGTTGCTGGCTGCGGCCGTTGCTACCGTTGCCCTGGGCGCACAAGCCCAGGCCTTGCCCACTGCGGGCACCCTTGTGGTGGTGCCCGCGAATGGCGAAGTGGTGCATGCGAATGACCAGGTGACCGTCACCCTGGCCATCGAAGAGCAGGACAAGGACAAGGCCGCCGCCGCCTCGCGCGTGAACCAGAAGATGAACCAGGGCGTGGCCATCGTCAAGAAAGCCGATCCGCAAGCCGTGCTGAAGACCCAAGGCTACTACACGTATGCCGTGTACCCGGAAACGGCGCCCCTGCCGCCGGGTGTCGCGGCCAAGCCGCGCGTGCCGACCGGCTGGAGAGTGGGCCAGTATCTGCAGGTGACGACGACGAATCTGGCCGCCTTGCCGAAAACCGTGTCCGCGGCACAAGGCGTGCTGACCCTGAACCGCCTGAACTTCGGCCTGGCGCCCGCCACCATCCGCAAGCTCGACGACCAGCGCATCGCCGCCGCCTACAAGAACCTGAACGAGCGCGTGGCTGCGATTGCCGGCGCCATGGGCCGCAACGTCAATGACGCCGTGATCGACACCATCGATTTCGAAGGTTCGGGCAACTACGCGCAACGCGTCAACGTGGCCGGCGCACGCGCCATGAGCGCCGACTCCATGGGCTATGGCGGCAGCCAGGTGGCCGAACCGAGTTTCGAGCCGGGCGAAACGACCCTGAACATGGGACTGGTAGCGAAAATCAAGTTCAAGTAATCATGTGAATGGCCTTCAATGTTGCCAGGTTTGCTCCGCCGCGCTTTTCTTTGGCGGCGGCTCCTCTATAATGGCAACATCGGCAGGCGCATGGTGTAATGGCCGTGCACCCGTCATCTGGCACCGAATCCCCGGCAGTACACAAGATATGGAACAACATGGCAAACTTCCCCCGTCGTAGAGGCAAGAACGGCACCCCCGCAGCATCCAAAGCGTCCCGCTTCAGCAAATTCGTGCGCCAGCCGGTGACCGATGGCACTGGCAAGAAAACCTTGCGCCGCCGCGGCATCTACCTGTTGCCGAATGCCTTCACGACGGCAGCCCTGTTTTGCGGCTTCTACGCCATCGTCATGGCCATGAACCAGAAATTCGAACACGCGGCCTGGGCCATCTTCATCGCCATGATCCTCGACGGCCTCGACGGCCGCATCGCGCGCCTGACGAATACGCAGAGCGAATTCGGTGCCCAGTACGACAGCCTGTCCGACATGGTGTCGTTTGGCGCCGCGCCGGCGCTGGTGATCTATGAGTGGTCGCTGCGCGGCATGGGCAAGCTGGGCTGGCTGGCCGCCTTCGTGTATTGCGCCGGCGCCGCCCTGCGCCTGGCCCGCTTCAACACGAACATCCAGGTGGTCGACAAGCGCTTCTTCCAGGGCTTGCCCAGTCCGGCGGCGGCGGCCATGGTGGCCGGCTTCATCCTGCTGATGAACGACCTGGAATTTGCCGGCAACCAGCTGGCCTGGGTGTCGTGGACGATCGCCCTGTTCGCCGGCCTGACCATGGTCACCAACGTGCCGTTCTACAGTTTCAAGGATGTGAATTTCCGCAAGTCCGTGCCCTTCATCGTGGTATTCCTGCTGGCATTGTTCTTTGCGCTCATTTCCATCGACCCGCCGAAAGTGCTGTTCCCGATTTTCGTCGCCTATGGCCTGTCCGGCTACGCCGTGTTTTTCTGGCGCATGGCGAAGGGCAAGCCCGTCAGCATCATACAGACCGACCCCGAGCATTGATGCGCCGAGTCGGTAGCGCCGCCAGTCTTCAGCCAGCCAGGAGCAGCCATGAGCACCAGCAACCGACTCATCATTTTTGACACCACCTTGCGCGACGGCGAGCAATCGCCGGGCGCTTCCATGACGCGCGAGGAAAAGCTGCGCATCGCCAAGCAGCTCGAACGCATGAAGGTCGATGTGATCGAAGCGGGCTTCGCCGCTGCCTCGCAGGGCGATTTCGAGTCGATACGGGCAATTGCGGGCGCCGTGCGCGAGTCGACCATCTGTTCGCTGTCGCGCGCCAACGACCGCGACATCGCCCGCGCCGCCGAAGCACTGGCGCCGGCCGAGCGCAAGCGCATCCACACCTTTATTGCCACCTCGCCCCTGCACATGCAGATGAAGCTGCGCATGACGCCCGAGGAAGTCTTGTTGCAGGCGCAGAACGCCGTGCGCTTTGCCCGCCAATTCACGGCCGACATCGAATTCAGTCCCGAGGACGGCAGCCGCTCCGATGAGGATTTCCTGTGCCGCGTGCTGGAAGGCGTGATCGCCGAGGGCGCCACCACCATCAATTTTCCCGACACGGTGGGCTACGCCGTGCCTGAAATCTTCGGCAATACCATCAAGCGCCTGCGCGAACGCATACCGAATTCCGACAAAGCCATCTGGTCTGTCCATTGTCATAACGACCTGGGCCTGGCTGTGGCCAATTCGCTGGCCGGCGTCATGATAGGCGGCGCGCGGCAGATCGAGTGCACGGTCAACGGCCTGGGCGAGCGGGCCGGCAATACGGCGCTGGAAGAAGTGGTGATGGCGCTGCGCACGCGCGCCGCCTATTACAACCTGACGGTGGGCATCGACACGACGCAAATCGTGGCCGCGTCAAAAATGGTGTCGCAGATCACGGGCTTTGCCGTGCAGCCGAACAAGGCCGTCGTGGGCGCGAACGCCTTTGCGCACGCGTCCGGCATCCACCAGGACGGCATCTTGAAAGCGCGCGAAACATATGAAATCATGCGCGCCGAAGACGTGGGCTGGACGGCCAACAAGATCGTGCTGGGCAAATTATCGGGCCGCAATGCCTTCAAGCAGCGGCTGCACGAGCTGGGCATCGCGCTGGAATCGGAAGCGGACATCAACGCCGCCTTCATCCGCTTCAAGGAGCTGGCGGACCGCAAATCCGACATCTTTGATGAAGACATCATGGCCCTCGTCAGCGAGGAACAGCAGGCGCAGGAGAGTGAGCACTACCGTTTTATTTCGCTGACGCAGCAGTCGACGACGGGCGCCGTGCCCCGCGCCCGCGTGGAATTTCTCGTCGGCGGCAAGCAGCTGAGCTGCGAAGGGCAGGGCGACGGCCCCGTCGACGCCACCGTCAACGCCATCGAAAGCGCGGCCGCCAGCGGGGCGGAACTGGTCTTGTTCTCCGTCAATGCCATCAGCACGGGCACGCAGTCGCAGGGCGAAGTAACGATGCGCTTGTCGCGCGACGGACGCATCGTCAACGGCGTGGGCGCCGACCCGGACATCATCGTGGCGTCGGCCAAGGCGTATCTGTCGGCACTGAATAAACTGCATGCCAAGGATGAGCGCATCGATCCCCAGCCGTAAGTCGGGGGGCAGACCCGCCGGGTCTGCCCCCCGAATTTGATGCTCACCGTACCAGAGTGCGGTTGCGCTTCTTAGCCACCTCTCTCTTCCGCTCGCTACGGTATTATCAGGCGTTGTTGCACAGGTAATGAATCAGCGGAAAAAGCGCCGCTCTTCCTTGTCCGGGTCGGGCCCATTCATCATCATGCGCACGATGCCGTCGTGGTCGAAGTGCACATGCATCATGGAATCCCACACGCCCGATTCCTTGTAGCGGTAGGACCAGACGTACAGCTTGGGCAGCGGCAGATAGGATTTTTCCGTCGGGCGGCCCAGGGTGTGCAGCACGTCCTGCTGGGTCGACACGCCCACCTTGATGCGGGCAAAGCCCGGCGTGTCGAGCACTTGCTCATAGGAAATTAACTTGTCGTCGGGACCGAAGCGGGCCATATAGGTGTACTGGCCGTACGGTCCCGTTGCGTATTCCAGCTCCAGCCCCGTGGGCAACTGGTAGATGTTGGTCGGCCGGCCCAGGCGCGCTTCCACGGCGGCGCGCGGTTCGCCCGCCTGCGGCGGCGGGGCGTTCCAGCTGGCGCAGCCGGCCAGCGCGGCAAGCAGCAGCGGTGTTGCTAATTTGAGCAGCTTTTTCATGTTTGACCTCCTGAAATGCAGGAAAACCCTATCATGCACCGAGAAAAGCGCGCACGGCAGGATACAGGCGGGCATTTTTCCGATATACTTGCGCGTCTGGTTGGAAGCATCGGCCAGTATTTTAATAATCGTAGTTCACGGTGGATAGGGTTCAGACTCTGTGCACCGCATGTGAAAGGTTTATCATGACAGTAGAAAACATCAACAAAGCCGCTATCATCGCGGACAACGCACGTGGTCAAAACGACACCGGCTCCCCTGAAGTGCAAGTTGCACTGCTGACAGCTCGCATCAACGAACTGAACGGCCACTTCAAAGCCCACTCGAAAGATCACCACTCCCGCCGCGGCCTGATCATGATGGTCAACCGTCGTAAGAGCCTGTTGTCCTACCTGAAGGCTAAAGACGCTACCCGTTATCGCGACCTGATCGCTAAACTTGGTCTGCGCAAGTAATTTTTGCCGTACAAGGTTTATACAGAAATGCCTGCGCCAGTTCGCTGACGCGGGCATTTTGTCATTTGAATTCCGGATTTATATCCGTAAGTGAAGTATTCTCTTACCGATATCATGTTTTAGCAGCAATGTAGCAAAGGTGGTAACAAGTAAAGGCAGCATTTTTACGCCGCCTGTGGTGAGGTGAACGACAGCCCCTGAAAATCTGTCGGCAATTAGAAAAGGGATACCCCATGTTTAACAAAGTTACGAAAACCTTCCAGTACGGTCAACATCAAGTGACCCTGGAAACCGGCGAAATCGCACGTCAGGCATCCGGCGCAGTGCTGGTGTCGATCGAAGATACCGTCGTTCTGGCAACGGTGGTGGCACGCAAAGATGCCAAGCCAGGCCAGGATTTCTTCCCTTTGACGGTTGATTATGTCGAGAAAACCTATGCTGCCGGTAAAATCCCGGGCGGTTTTTTCAAGCGCGAAGGCCGTCCTTCCGAAAAAGAAACACTGACTTCCCGTCTGATCGACCGTCCTATCCGTCCGCTGTTCCCGGAAGGCTACCTGAATGAAGTGCAAGTCATCATTCACGTGCTGTCGGTCAACCCTGAAATCGATCCGGACATCGCCGCCATGATCGGCGCATCGGCTGCCCTGTGCGTATCGGGCGTGCCTTTCAACGGCCCGATCGGCGCTGCGCGCGTCGGTTACGCCAATGGCCAGTACATCCTGAACCCGACCGTCCAGCAACTGAAAACGTCGCAAATGGACCTGGTTGTCGCCGGTACCGAAACGGCCGTGCTGATGGTCGAATCGGAAGCGCAGCAACTGTCCGAAGAAATCATGCTGGGCGCCGTGGTCTTCGGCCACGACCAGATGAAAGTCGTCATCGACGCGATTCACGACCTGGTGCGTGACGGCGGCAAGCCGGAAGTGGAATGGGCGCCTGCGCCGAAAAACGAAGCACTGATCGCCCGCGTCGCGCATTTCGCCAACGCCAAGATCAACGATGCGTATCAAACCAAGGACAAGCAAGAGCGTACGGCCAAGCTGAAAGCAGCGACGTCGGAAGTGATCGCCGACCTGAGCGCTGAAGCAGCTGCTGCCGGCGGCGCAGCGATCGACAGCGCCGAAGTGAACAACATCCTGTTCGACATCGAAGCGAAAATCGTGCGTACGCAAATCCTGGACGGCGAGCCACGCATCGACGGCCGCGACACGCGCACCGTGCGTCCGATCTCGATCCGCACCAGCGTGCTGCCACGCACCCACGGTTCGGCCCTGTTCACGCGCGGCGAAACGCAAGCGCTGGTCGTTGCCACCCTGGGCACCGCCCGCGACAGCCAGAAGATCGACGCGCTGATGGGCGAGTTCACCGATTCGTTCATGCTGCATTACAACATGCCTCCGTTCGCCACCGGCGAAACGGGCCGTGTCGGTACGCCAAAACGCCGCGAAATCGGCCACGGCCGCCTGGCCAAGCGCGCGCTGATCGCCGCCCTGCCAGCCGCTGAAGAGTTCAGCTACTCGGTGCGCCTGGTATCGGAAATCACGGAATCGAACGGTTCGTCGTCGATGGCATCGGTGTGCGGCGGCTGCCTGGCACTGATGGACGCCGGCGTGCCGATGAAAGAACACGTGGCCGGTATCGCCATGGGCCTGATCAAGGAAGGCGGCAAGTTTGCCGTGCTGTCCGACATCCTGGGCGACGAAGATCACCTGGGCGACATGGACTTCAAGGTAGCCGGTACCCGCAACGGTATCACGGCGCTGCAGATGGACATCAAGATCATGGGCATCACCAAGGAAATCATGCAAGTGGCACTGGCGCAAGCCAAGGAAGGCCGCGAGCACATCCTGGGCGAAATGCAAAAAGCCATGCCGCACGTCAAAACCGAACTGTCCGATTTCGCACCGCGTCTGATCACCATCAAGATCAACCCGGAAAAAATCCGTGACGTGATCGGCAAGGGCGGCGCCGTGATCCGCGCGCTGACCGAAGAGACGGGCACCCAGATCGACATCAGCGACGAAGGCGTGGTCACCATCGCTTCCGTCGATGCTGCTGCCGGCCAGGAAGCCAAGCGCCGCATCGAAGAACTGACCGCTTCCGTCGAAGTGGGCAAGACCTACGAAGGCACCGTGCTGAAACTGCTGGACTTCGGCGCCATCGTGCAAGTCATGCCAGGCAAGGACGGCTTGCTGCACATCTCGCAGATCGCCAACGAGCGCGTCAACGCCGTGGCCGACTACCTGAAAGAAGGCCAGCTGGTCCGCGTAAAAGTGCTGGAAACGGACGACCGCGGCCGTCTGAAACTGTCGATGAAAGCTGCCGAAGGCAACGAAGCGCCAGCCGCTTAAGTTAGGCTAAATGCGGCTTCGGCCGCATGCTCAAAAACCGCCGGCGCGCAAGCCCTGGCGGTTTTTTATGCGCGGCGTTTGCGCTGCATCGAAGGCGAATGCTGGCCAGCGCGCCAGTCTGCGCCGGCCTTGATGCAGCTCGCGTTGGCGCGGTTTGCTCCTTGTAGATTCGGGATGGGATCTTCCCCTGAACGAGTCTTCCAAGGAGATGCAGCATGCGTACACTATGCGGGCTGGCCGCCGCCTTTCTGCTTGCCGTCGCGCCCGGTGTCCGGGCACAGCTGGACAACGCGCCCACGCCGGTGCCGCTGCCCATCCCCATTGCCGCCGCGTCCACGGCCATGCCGGCGCAGGATATCGACGCCTTGCGCGCCGTGCATGCGCGCGAAATCAATGACCTCAGCACTTTCAAGACGGCGGGCTTGCAGCGCGCAGCCATCGACCCCTACCTGGACAGCACGGCAGGGCAGCAGTTCCTGCGCGAATTGCGCGCGGCCGATCCTGCCGCCCCCGCCGAGACGATATATGCGCGGGCGGTCGAGCAGCTCGCTTCCGGCAGCACCTTGCCCGACGTGCAAGCCATGTCGGCCGCGCTGGTGAAAATCGTGCCCCATGGGCAGAGCGTGTCGCCGTATTCGCCGTACTTCACCACCAGCGCGCAGCTGCAGCTGGCCTCGGGCCAGTGCGCCAGCCTGGCCGACTGTTTCGGCTTGCCCTTGAAGAGCGAGGCGCCGCTGTATGATGTGTACCAGATCATGCCCAAGGGCACGGTGAACGTCTTCGTCAGCCAGGTGGCGCCCACGCAGGAGCTGGGCGGCCTGGTGCGGCGCAGGGGCGGGGCGCAACAGTATTTGCTACCGAACCGCAACTTGTGGTCGGCCCCCGTGCTGATCGGCACGATCAAGAATTGAGGAGAGATGATGGACCAGCTGCGCTTGCAGGCCCTTGCCGCCGAACTGGAACAGTTGCTGGCGCGCCTGGCGCCCGCCGATGGGGAAGTGGCCGGCCTGCGCAGCGCGCTGGCGCCGCTGCTGGCGCAGGCCGCTGCCGGCGCCTTGACCGCCCCTGTGGCCTGGGGCGACA
Source organism: Janthinobacterium violaceinigrum (assembly GCF_009208555.1). Lineage (GTDB taxonomy): Bacteria > Pseudomonadota > Gammaproteobacteria > Burkholderiales > Burkholderiaceae_D > Janthinobacterium > Janthinobacterium violaceinigrum. The sequence goes on from NZ_WFLI01000015.1 coordinate 54,973, forward strand.
TCCCCGGCGGGCCTTATTTTACGGAAGGCGGCTTGCGCCGTTACCCCGAGCTGGAACAGGCATTTGCCCGTTTCCGCATCGCGGCGACGGGCGGCGAATCGGCGGCCCTGCGCAAGCTGCGCGGCGAGATATGATTAATATATGGTATCAATTGTTGTTTATGGGTAATTGAGAGTCAGTATTGCTTGACGACAAAATCTTATTCATCGACCATGGCGCATCCCTCCCGATTTTATCTTTTTTATTGGATGCACCATGTTGTCCTCTCTTAAGGCGCGGCTGATCGCCATCGCCGTTTCCATCGTCGTGCTGGCCATGCTGGCCGTCGCCATCGCCAATTTTTATACCACGCGCTCCAGCACCCTGGCCGCGCTCGACACGCAGATGCTGCAGTTGTCGCACAGCCACGCGCAAGCGATTGCCGAGTGGCTGCGTTCCAAGCAAGCCGTCGTGGGCTCGCTCAAGCAGGGTGCCACGGCGGCCGATCCGTTGCCGGCCCTGAAGGCGGCTGAGCAGGCCGGTACGTTTGACATGGCGTATATCGGCTTTGCCGACAAGCACGCCGTCTTTTCGCAGGAGCGCCAGCGCGCCGCCGACTACGATCCCACGGCGCGTCCCTGGTACAAGCTGGCGTCCGAAGCGGGCGGCCCCGTCATCACGGCGCCGTACATCGGCGCCAGCACGGGCAAGCTGGTGGTGACGTTTGCCGAGCCGCTGGGCGGCAAGGGCAGCGTGACGGGCGTGCTGGCGGCCGACGTGATGATGGATGCGGTGGTGCAGAACGTCGCCTCGATCAAGCCGACGGCGGCCAGCTACGCCTTCCTCGTCGATGGCGGCGGCAAGATCATCGCCCACCCGGACGGCAAGCTGACCCTGAAGCCGCTGGCCGAACTGGACCCGGGCTTGAGCGCGCAGGCGCTGGCCGATATCGAAAAGAGCGGCGATGGCGCCGCCATCCGCCTGGGCGAGCGCGACGGCATCTTGCATGTAAGTAAGGTGCCGGGCAGCGACTGGCTGCTCGCTACTGTGCTCGACCGTTCGGAAGCGACGCAGGCGCTGAGCTCCATGCTGCGCGCCTCGGCCTTGACGGCCTTGCTGGTGCTGGCCCTGGCCGCCACCGTATTGAGCGCGCTGGTGGCGCGCGCCTTGCGCCGCCTGGGACTGGTGCGCGATGCGATGGAAGCGATCGCCACGGGCGACGGCGACCTGACCAGCCGCCTCGATGCGGAAGGCGCGGATGAACTGGCGCAGATCGCCCAGGCGTTCAATTTGTTCGTGGAAAAGATCGCCACCGTGCTGGTACAGATCCGCAGCATCAGTACCCTGGTGCGCAGCGAATCGGCCGACATTGCCGCCGGCAACGCCGACCTGTCTTCGCGCACGGAAGCGCAGGCGGGGGCGCTGGAAGAAACGGCCAGCTCGATGGATGAGCTGACTTCGACCGTCAAGCAGAATGCGGAAAACGCGCATGCGGCCAACGAGCTGGCCGTGTCCGCCTCGGAAGTGGCGGCCAAGGGCGGCCGCGTGGTGCAGCAGGTGGTGGGCACCATGGCGGGCATCCAGGAAAGCTCGCGCAAGATCGTCGACATCATCGGCGTGATCGACGGCATCGCCTTCCAGACGAATATCCTGGCCTTGAACGCGGCCGTCGAGGCGGCGCGCGCGGGCGAACAGGGCAGGGGCTTTGCCGTGGTGGCATCCGAAGTGCGCAACCTGGCGCAGCGTTCGAGCCAGGCGGCCAAGGAAATCAAGGAGCTGATCGGCGACTCGGTGGAGAAGGTGGGCGCCGGCGGCAGGCTCGTCGATGAGGCGGGCCAGACCATGGACCAGGTGGTGGCGTCGGTGCAGCAATTGACGGCCATCATGAGCGAGATCACGGTGGCCAGCCGCGAACAGAGCGCCGGCATCGGCGAGATCAATACGGCCGTCACGCACATGGATACCATGACGCAGCAAAATGCCGCTCTCGTCGAGCAGGCGGCGGCTGCCGCGGAAAGCTTGCAGGAGCAGGCGGTGGACCTGGCGCAGGCCGTCGGCATGTTCCGCCTCGGCGATGCGGGCCCTGCCGCGGCGCCCGCGCCCGTGACGCGCCTCAAGGCCAAGCCGGCTGCGCCAGCGCCGCGCGCGCCGGCCCGCGTGCTGCCGCCGGCCAGGCCCGTCAAGGCGGCCAAGTCCGGCGCCGACGAGTGGGAAGAGTTTTAAGCGCCTGTAAGCGCGCAGCTGCAAATCGACGTTTATCCGCGTTTTTGTCAGGCCAGCCTGCCAAAAACGCAGTTCGTCGCAATCGGCGTGTCTGCCGGGGCCGGTATGGCTATAGTGACACCATACCGCAAGCCCACTGCCAGACACCCGAGGAGATTCAAATGAACGTCGCTAAAAACATGGAAGTCATCGCCGTTGCCGCCGCCATCCTGGTCAGCGCCAGCTGCTACGCCATCGCCCCGGCCGCCCCGGCCCTGCAAGTGGCCAGCACCACGGCCACCCTGGCCGCACCGGCGGGCAAAGCTGCCATGCAAGTGGTGGTAGTCAAGGCCAAGCGCCTGAGCGCCGCCGAAAAAGCCCGTTTCGCGTAATCGATTGTCAGCAGTTTTCTGCGCTGCTACAGTGTTGGCCAGTGGCAATGCGCGGACGTCCCGCGCGGACGCCACGACACATAAAAACAAGATACCGAGGATGCACTACATGAAAAAGACACTGCAACTGGCGCTGCTGTTCCTGGCGACACTGGGCCTGGTGCGCGGCGCGGCCGCCGAGACCCGCCTGCTGGAAATGCGCAACATCGACGCCCGCGTGGTGCGCGTCAAGCTCGATGGCGTGATGGAAGTGCGCATTCGCCAGGGCAACGTGCCTTCGCTGAGCATCACGGCCGACAAGCGCTACATCGCCGATGTCAGCACGGCGCAAAGCGGCGACACCCTGCATATCGAAACGGAAGTGCGCGGCATCAAGATCGGCCCTTCGTCGATACGCGCCGACCTGGTCTTGCCGAACTTGCGCGAGCTGAGCTCGGAAGGCTTTGGCAGCACGGACATCACGGGCTTCAAGGGCGAGGAACTGACCCTGTCGCTGGAAGGGGCGGGCAGCATCAAGCTGGTGGGCGACTACCGCAAGCTCAATGCCAGCCTGGGCGGCGTGGGCAGCATGCAGATCTGGATCGGCAACAATGAGCGCGCGGAACTGGACTTGCAGGGCGCTGGCTCGGTGGTGCTGGGCGGACGCGGGCGTCTGCTGAAGGCCAGCCTGGGCGGCCTGGGCAGTCTGAATGCGCAGCAATTCGAAGCCGATGCCGTCAACCTGGAATTGAGCGGCCTCGGTAATGCCACGGTGAATGCCCATACGAATGCCAAGCTGAACCTGAGCGGACTCGGTTCGGTGGTGGTGTACGGCAAGCCGGCCAACCGCGATGTCAGCGTCGAGGGCCTGGGCAAAGTGAGCTGGAAATAAGGATGTCCGTGCATGCCGCAAGGCGTGTTCCGATAACAGTACAGTCAGACCTCTTCCCATTCCGATGAAAAAACTGATCATTACATTACTCATGCTGTGCGTCATACAGCTACCCGCGCGGGCGGGCTTTGTCGAAGGCGCCAGCGCCTACAACAACAAGAATTACGCGCTAGCCTACAAGGAAATATTGCCCCTTGCTAAGGCCGGCAACGCCGACGCCCAGCATTTGCTGGGCCTGATGTATTACATGGGCCGGGGCTTGCCGCAGGATTACAAGCAAGCCATGTTCTGGCACCGCAAGGCGGCCGACCAGGGCAAGGCCGATGCCCAGTATGTGGTGGGCGCCATGTATTACACGGGCAATGCCGTGCTGCAGGATCACAAGCAAGCCGTGGGCTGGTTCCGCAAGGCGGCCGAGCAGAACCATGCAGAGGCGCAGCAGGTGCTGGGCCTGATGTATCGCTACCACATGGGCGGCGTGCAGCAGGACAACGTCATCGCCTACATGCTGTGGAACCTGGCGGCGGCAAATGGCAATGCGAATGCGGCCGACCAGCGCGCCGCTGTGGTGCGCAAGATGACGCCTGAGCAAGTCGAGGAGGGGCAGGCCCTGTCGGCGAAGTGGAAACCGGGCACGCCCTTGCCGCGCCAGTCGAAAACGGGCGCCGGCTAAGGCCGGGGGTGGCGTCGGCAGGCTCCTCGGGAGGGCGCCTGCAAGGCTGGGCGGCTTGGCGTACAATCGCCGTTTTGCCTAGAAAGAGTCCCGCCATGCGTGCAGTTGCCATCAGCCAGCCAGGTCCCGCCGACGTTCTGCAGATCGCCGAGCATCCCGTTCCCGCCTTCAAGGCAGGCGAATTGCTGATCAAGGTGCACGCGGCCGGCATCAACCGCCCCGACGTGCTGCAGCGCCTGGGCAAGTATGCGCCGCCGGCCGGCGCCTCCGACTTGCCGGGCCTGGAAGTGGCGGGCGAAGTCGTCGATGGCGACTTTGCTAACACCGGATTCAGCAAGGGCGACCTGGTCTGCGCGCTGGTGCAGGGCGGCGGCTATGCCGAATACTGCGCCGCGCCTGCCGGCCAGTGCCTGCCCTTGCCGAAAGGCTTGACGGCGCTGCAAGGCGCGTCCCTGCCGGAAAACTTCTTTACCGTGTGGAGCAATGTCTTCGACCGTTGCGCGCTGGCCGATGGCGAAACCCTGCTGGTGCAGGGCGGCACGTCCGGCATCGGCGTGGCGGCCATCCAGCTGGCCGCCGCCCTGGGCCATCGCGTGTTCGCCACGGCGGGCAGCGACGACAAGGCGCGTGCCTGCGAAGCACTGGGTGCCGAACGGGGCATCAATTACCGCACGGAAGATTTCGTGGCGGTCGTCAAGGAACTGACTGGCGGCCGCGGCGTCGACGTCATCCTCGACATGGTGGGCGGCGATTACCTGCCGCGCGAAATCGATTGCCTGGCCGATGATGGCCGCATCGGCCTGATCGCCGTGCAGGGCGGGACCAAGGCGGAGCTGGACCTGGGTAGCTTGCTGCGCCGTCGCCTGACGGTGACGGGTTCCACCCTGCGTCCCCGTTCGGTCGCCTTCAAGGCTGCCATCGCGAACCATTTGCGCACGACCGTCTGGCCCCTGATCGAAGCGGGCAAGATCAAGCCCGTGATCTACAAAACTTTCCCTTTGGAAAAAGCCAACGAGGCGCATGCCTTGATGGAGGCGAGCACGCACGTGGGCAAGATCATGTTGCAAGTTGCCTGAAACGGGGCACTGCCTGTTTGACCGGCATCGGTGCCGGAGTTAGAATGACGGGTTATTAGAATTTAGGCTACTATGCGTCGCAAACTCGTCGTCGGAAATTGGAAAATGAACGGCAGTCGCACCTCGAACGCGGTGTTATTGTCTGAAATAGTCGCTGGCCTGGCTGCCTCTGGCGCCGCCAGCGCCGTCTGCGTGCCCGCGCCGTATCTGGCGCAGTGCCAGGCGCAATTGGCAGGCTCGGCTCTGGGCTGGGGCGCGCAGGATGTGTCCGCGCACGCCAGCGGCGCCTACACGGGAGAAATCTCGGCCGCCATGCTGCAGGACTTTGGCTGCAGCTATGTGGTGATCGGGCATTCCGAGCGTCGCGCCTACCATGGCGAGAGCGATGCGCAAGTGGCTGCCAAGACGGTTGCCGCGCTGGCGGCGGGCATCACGCCCATCGTCTGTATCGGCGAGACGCTGGCGCAGCGCGAAGCGGGCCAGACCAATGCCGTAGTGGCGCAGCAGCTGGGTGCCGTGCTGGCAGCCATCGGCGGCGACGACGTGGCGAAACTGGTGCTGGCCTACGAGCCGGTCTGGGCCATCGGCACGGGCAAGACAGCGACGCCGCAAATGGCGCAGGACGTGCATCAGGAGTTGCGCGGCCAGCTGGTGGCAAAGAATGCGGTAGCGGCGGCCGGCGTGCAGATCCTGTACGGCGGCAGCATGAAGCCAGAGAACGCAAAAGAATTGATGGCGATGCCGGATATCGATGGCGGTCTGATCGGTGGAGCAGCATTGAAGGCGGCGGATTTCCTGGCGATTATTCACGCCGCTGATTGAATTACTTTAAACTAAGAATGGAATTGCAATGAACATGATGTTCAATCTGGTAGTGGTAGTACAGGTTATTTCGGCATTGTCGATTATCGCGCTGGTGTTGCTGCAGCACGGCAAGGGCGCCGACATGGGTGCCGCCTTCGGTTCGGGCGCATCGGGCAGCCTGTTCGGTGCGACGGGTTCGTCGAACTTCATGTCGAAGTCGACGGGCGTTGCCGCCGCGATCTTCTTCGGCGCCACCCTGGCCCTGTCGCTGATGGCCAATCAGCGCGCCACCACGGTGGGTGGCGGTGTGATGGATAAAGTCGTCAAGCCAGTGCCGGTGACCGGCGCAGGCGCCATCCCGACGACGGTGCCAGCAGCAGCTCCGGCTGCCAGCGCTCCGGCAGCGGCAGCTCCGGTTGCCAGCACCCCGGCCGGTGCGATTCCGAAGTAATCGGCTAGTCGCCGGGTAGTTACTCGATACCTCATCGAGAGTAATTCTCATTACGGGCAGATTATTGCTCAATGTTTTAGCAGTGCGGCAGGAAAAAATCGTGGCGCGCTGGAAGATGTAAAAATTTATCGTTTTTATCTGTGTTTTGATGCATTTGTGCATTAACTTTAGCGGCAAAGCAGAGTAGAATACGGGCCTTACCGCCGACGTGGTGAAATTGGTAGACACGCTATCTTGAGGGGGTAGTGGCGAAAGCTGTACGAGTTCGAGTCTCGTCGTCGGCACCAGAAATCAGAAGCCAGCAACGGCGCACGAGCCATGGCTCGTACAAAGTTGCTGGCTTTTTTTACGAGGATGTGTCGTTCGATCCTGGTCTTAGCTTTGATTGGGGTCGTGCGTTAGATACGCTGCAAATGATCGCAGCGTCCTCATTTAACCGATCGTTCAATATAAGCTCATCAATCGTGAACCTCGAAAATTACTTCCCCGTCCTGCTGTTCATTATTATCGGCCTTGGTGTCGGTATCGCTCCCCAGCTCCTGGGGCGCCTGTTAGGCCCTAACAAGCCTGACGCAGCAAAACTCTCCCCGTACGAATGTGGCTTTGAAGCATTCGAAGACGCGCGCATGAAATTTGATGTGCGCTACTATCTGGTCGCAATCCTGTTTATTTTGTTCGATCTGGAAACGGCATTCTTTTTCCCATGGGGCGTTGCAATGCGCGACCTGGGCTGGGCCGGTTTCGTCACGATGATGGTGTTCATCGCTGAATTCGTGGTCGGATTTTGGTACATTTGGAAGAAAGGTGCCCTTGACTGGGAATAAGCCATGGCTATTGAAGGCGTATTAAGCGAAGGTTTCATCACCACCTCGGCCGACAAGCTGATCAACTGGGCGCGCACCGGGTCTATGTTCCCGATGACGTTCGGTCTGGCCTGCTGTGCGGTCGAAATGATGCATGTGGGCGCAGCCCGCTACGATATGGACCGTTTCGGCGTCGTGTTTCGTCCGTCGCCGCGTCAGTCCGACGTCATGATCGTTGCCGGCACCCTGTGCAACAAGATGGCGCCGGCCCTGCGCAAGGTCTACGACCAGATGGCAGAGCCACGCTGGGTCATCTCGATGGGTTCCTGCGCCAATGGCGGCGGGTACTACCATTACTCCTACTCTGTGGTGCGCGGCTGCGACCGCATCGTGCCCGTCGACGTGTATGTGCCTGGCTGTCCTCCGACCGCTGAAGCCTTGTTGTACGGCATCATGCAGTTGCAGAACAAGATCAAGCGTACCAGCACGATCGCACGCTAACGGGGCCGCTTCAGATTATGACAACACATTTAGAAGTATTGCAAAACGCCCTCGGCACTGCCCTGGGCGATCGCGTTAGCACGACCGTTGCGCTGGGCGAAGTGACCCTGGTCGTCAAGGCCGAGGACTACCTGGCCGTGATGCAAACCTTGCGCGACGATCCGACCCTGCATTTCGAGCAATTGCTCGACCTGTGCGGCGTCGACTACTCGACCTATGGCGACGGTAGCTGGGATGGCCTGCGTTTCGCGGCCGTCTCGCACCTGCTGTCGGTCAAGCACAACTGGCGCGTGCGCGTGCGCGTGTTCGCACCGGACGACGACATGCCGCTGCTGCCTTCCGTGGTGGGTATCTGGCGTGCCGTCAACTGGTACGAGCGCGAAGCGTTCGACCTGCTGGGCATCCTCTTCGAAGGCCACAACGACTTGCGCCGCCTGCTGACCGACTACGGTTTCATCGGCCATCCGTTCCGCAAGGATTTCCCCGTCTCCGGCTATGTCGAGATGCGCTACGATCCGGAACAAAAGCGCGTGATTTACCAGCCCGTGACGATCGAGCCGCGGGAAAACGTGCCGCGCGTGATCCGCGAAGAACATTACGGGATGAAATAATGGCTGAGATTAAGAACTACACCCTGAACTTTGGGCCACAGCATCCGGCCGCGCACGGTGTGCTGCGCCTGGTGCTGGAGATGGATGGCGAAGTCATCCAGCGCGCCGACCCGCATATCGGCCTGCTGCACCGCGCCACCGAGAAGCTGGCCGAGCAAAAGACCTACCTGCAATCCGTGCCGTACATGGACCGTCTCGACTATGTGTCGATGATGTGCAATGAACACGCGTACGTGATGGCCATCGAAAAGATGCTGGGCCTGGAAGTGCCCCTGCGCGCGCAGTACATCCGCGTCATGTTCGACGAGATGACGCGCATCCTGAATCACCTGATGTGGCTGGGCACCCACGCGTTGGACGTCGGCGCCATGGGGCCGTTCCTGTATTGCTTCCGCGACCGCGAAGACTTGTTTGACGCCTACGAGGCAGTGTCGGGCGCGCGCATGCACGCGGCCTACTACCGTCCGGGCGGCGTGTACCGCGACCTGCCGGACGCGATGCCGCAGCACAAGGCGTCGATCATCCGCAACGCCAAGGCCATCGGCAAGCTGAACGAAAACCGCCAGGGTTCGCTGCTGGACTTCATCGAAGACTTCGCGCGCCGTTTCCCGAACTCGGTGGACGAGTACGAAACCCTGCTGACCGACAACCGTATCTGGAAACAGCGTACCGTCGGCATCGGCGTGGTCTCGCCGGAAGATGCGCTGGCCATGGGCTTTACGGGCGCCATGCTGCGCGGCTCGGGCGTGCAGTGGGACTTGCGCAAGAAACAGCCGTACGAAGTGTACGACCTGATGGATTTCGACATTCCTATCGGCACCAACGGCGATTGCTACGACCGCTACCTGGTCCGCGTGGAAGAGCTGCGCCAGTCGAACCGCATCATCAAGCAATGCGTGGAGTGGCTGCGCAACAATGAAGGTCCTGTCATGACCAGCAACCGCAAGGTGGCGCCTCCGGGCCGCGTCGACATGAAGACCAACATGGAATCGCTGATTCACCACTTCAAGCTGTTTACGGAAGGTTTCCACGTGCCGCCAGGCGAGGCCTACAGCGCCGTGGAACATCCGAAGGGCGAGTTCGGCGTGTACCTGGTGTCCGATGGCGCCAACAAGCCGTACCGCATGAAACTGCGCGCGCCAGACTACGCCCACTTGCAGTCGCTCGACGAGATGGCGCGTGGGCACATGCTTGCCGACGCCGTGACCATCATCGGGACGCAAGATATCGTGTTCGGCAGTATTGACCGCTAAGAGGCAAAAAGTATGTTGTTATCAGAGCAATGCTATAAGAAAATTGACCGCGAGCTGGCCAAGTACCCGGCCGACCAGCGTCAGTCGGCCGTCATGGCCGCGCTGGCCCATGCCCAGGATGAACTGGGCTGGCTGGCGCCGGAAACCATGAAGGAACTGGCCGATTACATCGGCATGCCGGCGATTGCCGTGCAGGAAGTGGCCACGTTCTACAATATGTACAACGTGAAACCCGTGGGCAAGCACAAGATCACCGTGTGCACCAACCTGCCATGCGCCCTGTCGGGCGGCGTGCGCGCTGCAGACTACCTGAAGCAGAAACTGGGTATCGATTTCCGCGAAACCACCGCTGACGGCCAGTTCACCCTGGTTGAAGGCGAGTGCATGGGTGCTTGCGGCGATGCGCCTGTCTTGCTGGTCAGTAATAAAACCATGTGCAGCTGGATGTCGAACGAGAAAATCGACGCCATGCTGGAGGAACTCAAGAAATGACGTCACTCCACAACCGCCATATCGATCCATTGATCCTGAAGGATCTGGATGGCAAGAACTGGCATTTGCAAGATTATGTGAACCGCGGCGGCTATTCGGCCCTGCGGCGTATCCTGGAAGAGAAAATCACGCCGGAACAGATCATCGCCGACCTCAAGGCTTCGTCCTTGCGCGGCCGTGGCGGCGCGGGTTTCCCTACCGGCTTGAAGTGGAGCTTCATGCCGCGCCAGTTCCCGGGTCAAAAATACCTCGTCTGCAATACAGATGAAGGCGAACCGGGCACTTTCAAGGACCGCGACATCATTCGTTACAATCCCCATGCGCTGATCGAAGGCATGGCCATTGGCGCTTATGCGATGGGCATCACCGTGGGTTACAACTACATCCACGGCGAGATCTTCCAGGAATACCTGCGTTTCGAAGAAGCGCTGGAAGAGGCGCGCGCCGCCGGTTTCCTGGGCGACAAGATCATGGGCAGCGAGTTCTCGTTCCAGTTGCATGCGCACCATGGTTATGGCGCCTACATCTGCGGCGAAGAAACGGCCCTGCTGGAGTCGCTGGAAGGCAAGAAAGGCCAGCCGCGCTTCAAGCCGCCTTTCCCTGCCTCGTTTGGCCTGTACGGCAAGCCGACGACGATCAACAACACGGAAACCTTCGCGGCCGTGCCATTCGTGCTGAACATCGGTCCAGAGAAATACCTGGCCATGGGCAAGCCGAACAATGGCGGTTCGAAGATCTTCTCGATCTCGGGCGACGTGGAAAAACCGGGCAACTACGAAGTGCCGCTCGGCACCCCGTTTGCGACCCTGCTGGAACTGGCAGGCGGCATGCGCGGTGGCAAAAAGATCAAGGCCGTGATCCCTGGCGGTTCGTCCGCTCCGGTGATCCGCGGCGACATCATGATGCAGACCGACCTGGACTATGACTCGATCGCGAAAGCCGGTTCGATGTTGGGTTCGGGCGCCGTCATCGTGATGGACGAAACACGCTGCATGGTAAAGGCGCTGGAACGCCTGTCCTACTTCTACTTTGAAGAATCGTGCGGCCAGTGTACGCCTTGCCGTGAAGGCACAGGCTGGATGTACCGCATGGTGCACCGCATCGAGCAGGGGCAGGGTCGTCCAGACGACCTGGACATGCTCAACTCGATCGCCGACAACATCCAGGGCCGCACCATTTGCGCGCTGGGCGATGCGGCTGCCATGCCGGTACGGGCCTTCATTAAGAATTTCCGTGAAGAATTTGAATATCATATCGAGCACAAGCATTGCTTAGTGCCCGCATATATCTAAGCTGCGTCAGGTAACGATCACCATGGTTGAAATCGAAATAGACGGCAAAAAAGTCGAAGTCCCTGCTGGTAGCATGGTGATGGACGCCGCCAACAAATTGGGAACCTACATTCCGCACTTCTGCTATCACAAGAAATTGTCGATCGCAGCGAACTGCCGCATGTGCCTGGTCGAAGTGGAAAAGGCGCCCAAGCCTTTGCCCGCTTGTGCGACCCCGGTCAGTGCCGGCATGATCGTGCGCTCCGCCAGCGACAAAGCTGTGCAGGCGCAAAAGTCGGTCATGGAATTCTTGCTGATTAACCACCCGCTCGATTGCCCTATCTGCGATCAGGGCGGCGAATGCCAGTTGCAAGACTTGGCTGTGGGCTACGGCAAGAGCGAATCGCGCTACAAGGAAGACAAGCGCGTCGTGCAGCCGAAGGAAGCCGGTCCGCTGGTCTCCATGCAGGAAATGTCGCGCTGCATCCAGTGCACCCGTTGCGTACGCTTTGGCCAGGAAGTGGCCGGCGTGATGGAGCTGGGCATGATCGGCCGCGGCGAACACTCGGAAATCGTGTCCTTCGTGGGCCAGACGGTCGACTCCGAACTGTCGGGCAACATGATCGACCTGTGCCCTGTCGGCGCACTGACCTCGAAACCGTTCCGCTACAGCGCCCGTACGTGGGAACTGTCGCGCCGCAAATCGGTCAGCCCGCATGACGGCCTGGGTTCGAACCTGATCGTGCAAGTGAAAGCTGGCAAGGTCAAGCGCGTACTGCCGCTGGAAAACGAAGCCGTCAACGAGTGCTGGATCTCGGACAAGGACCGTTTCTCGTACGAAGCGCTGGACAGCGCCGAACGCCTGACCACCCCGATGCTGAAACAAGGCAACGAGTGGAAAGAAGTCGATTGGCAAACGGCGCTGGAATACGTGGCGCACGGTTTGAAAAACATCAAGCACGAGCATGGCGCCGACGCCATCGCCGCGCTGGCAACGCCGCATTCGACCGTCGAAGAGCTGGTCCTGCTGCAAAAAGTGGCCCACGGTCTCGGTTCCGAGCACGTCGACTTCCGCCTGCGCCAGACCGACTTCGCGCTCGACGCGTCCGTCAAGCCATGGCTGGGCATGCCGATCAACGAATTTGGCCAGATCAAGCGCGCCTTCGTCATCGGCTCGTTCCTGCGCAAGGACCACCCGTTGCTGGCCACGCGTTTGCGCGCGTCCGTCAAGGGCGGCGCCAAGCTGTCGATCCTGCACGCCTCCGACGATGATCAACTGATCACCATCGCCAACAAGATGATCGCAGCGCCTAGCGATTGGCTGGCGGCCTTGTCGGAAGTGGTCGTCGCTGTTGCCAAAGCGAAAGAAATCGCCGCACCAGCCGGTTTCGAAGCGATTGCCGCTTCGGACGTGGCCGTTGCGATTGCCGCCAGCCTGATGGCCGGCGACAACGGCGCCGTGCTGCTGGGTAACGCGGCAACGCAACACCCGCAAGCGTCGCAGCTGCATGCTGCCGCGCAATGGATCGCCGAACAGACGGGCGCCAAGCTCGGTTACCTGACGGAAGCGGCCAACACGGTTGGCGCGCACCTGGTCGCCAAGCCGCGCGCCAACGTGCAAGCTGCGTTTGCCGTGCCGAAGAAAGCCTACGTGCTGCTGCACGCGGAGCCGGAACTCGATGCCGCCAATCCACAAGCGGCCCGCGCCGCCCTGGACAAGGCCGAGATGGTCGTGGCGATGTCGGCCTTCAAGCACGGCATGGATTACGCCGATGTCTTGCTGCCGATCGCCCCGTTCGCTGAAACCTCGGGCACCTTCGTGAACTGCGAAGGCCGCGCGCAAAGCTTCAACGGCACCGTGAAACCGCTGGCGGAAACCCGTCCGGCCTGGAAAGTGCTGCGCGTCCTGGGCAACATCCTGGGCCTGGCCGGTTTCGACTACGACACGTCCGAAGCGATCCGCGACGAAGCGTTTGGCGCCGGCGTGACCGATTTGTCGGCACAGCTGAACAACATCGCCAAGAACGCGCCGGAAGCGGCAGCGTACGCACCGGCATCGCCGGCGCTGCAACGCATCGCCGACGTGCCGATCTACTTCGCCGACGCGCTGGTACGCCGCTCCGAACCGCTGCTGCGCACGGTCGATGGCGCCGCGCCGCAAGCCCATCTGTCCGCCGAACTGGCTGGCAAGCTGGGCATCAAGGCAGGCGACAAGGTCAAAGTGGCGCAAGGCTCCGGCAGCGCCATCCTGGTGGCGGCAATCCATGCCGGCCTGCCAGCCAATGTGGTCAAAGTGTCGGCGGCGCATGCCTCGACGGCTAGCCTGGGCGGCATGTTCGGTGACATCACAGTTGAAACAGCAGAGGGGAAAATCTGATGGCTCTGCCTGAATTTGTAAACGTCATCAACAGCAGCGGCCAGGATTTGCTGGGCGGCTCCTGGCCGTTCTTCTGGACCCTGATCAAGATCCTGTGCGTGCTGCTGCCGCTGATGGGCCTGGTTGCCTACCTGACCTTGTGGGAACGCAAGCTGATCGGCTGGATCCAGATCCGCGTGGGTCCGAACCGCGTGGGCCCGCTGGGCTTGCTGCAACCGATCGCCGATGCGCTGAAACTCTTGTTCAAAGAGATCATCATCCCGTCCAAGGCCGCCAAGGGCCTGTTCGTGATCGGCCCGATCATGACCATCATGCCGGCCCTGGCCGCCTGGTCGGTCGTGCCGTTCGGTCCGCAAGCCGTGCTGGCCAACGTCAACGCAGGCTTGCTGATGCTGCTGGCGATTACCTCGATGGAAGTCTACGGCATCATCATCGCCGGCTGGGCTTCGAACTCGAAGTACTCGTTCATGGGCGCCATGCGCGCTTCGGCACAGATGATTTCGTATGAAATCCCGATGGGCTTCGTGATGGTCATCGTGCTGATGGTCTCGGGCAGCCTGAACTTCATCGACATCGTCGGCGGCCAGCAAATCGGCTTCTTCGCCGACAAGGGCGTGAACTTCATGTCGTGGAACTGGCTGCCGCTGCTGCCGATGTTCGTCATCTACCTGGTGTCGGGCCTGGCTGAAGCCAACCGCCACCCGTTCGACGTCGTCGAAGGCGAGTCGGAAATCGTGGCCGGCCACATGGTCGAGTACTCGGGCATGGCCTACGCCATGTTCATGCTGGCCGAATACGCCAACATGATCCTGATCGGCGCCCTGGCTTCGATCATGTTCCTCGGTGGCTGGTCCGCACCATTTGCTTTCCTTGAGTTCTGGGGTGGTTTCGGCGGCTTCTTCTGGCTGTTCGCCAAGACCTTCTTCATCGTGTCGGTGTTTATCTGGGTGCGCGGTACTTTCCCACGCTACCGTTATGACCAGATCATGCGCCTCGGCTGGAAAGTGTTTATCCCGTTGACGCTGGTCTACCTGGTCTTCGTCGCTGCCTGGATGCAGACATCCTGGAATATTTGGAAGTAAGAGAGTGCATACGAATGGATAAGGTAAAAGATTTCTTCAGCAGCCTCTTGTTAGGCGAGCTGATCAAGGGCATGGCGTTGACAGGCAAGTACATGTTTTCGCGCAAGATCACGGTGCAATTCCCGGAAGAGAAGACACCGATCTCGCCGCGTTTCCGTGGCTTGCACGCGCTGCGCCGCTACCCGAACGGCGAGGAACGTTGCATCGCCTGCAAACTGTGCGAAGCGGTTTGCCCGGCGATGGCCATCACGATCGAATCGGAACAGCGTGACGACGGCTCGCGCCGCACCACGCGTTACGATATCGACTTGACCAAGTGCATCTTCTGCGGTTTCTGCGAAGAGTCCTGCCCGGTCGATTCGATCGTCGAGACGCAAATCCTGGAATACCACGGCGAGAAACGCGGGGATTTGTATTACACGAAAGAGATGTTGCTGGCCGTAGGTGATCGTTATGAAAATGACATCGCCGCTGCGCGCGCCGCCGACGCACCTTATCGCTGATGGATGCGCCGCAGCTGAGAGGCTGCGGCGCGCCCCTCGTTCATCTGTACGTCTATTGGGTTTTTTATGGACTTTAAAACAATTTTGTTTTACGCCTTCGCGCTGATCTTGATTCTGGCAGCGACGCGCGTCATCACGGCCCGTAATCCGGTCCACGCAGTACTGTTCCTGGTGCTGTCCTTCTTTTCCGCAGCGGGCATCTGGATGCTGCTGCAAGCTGAATTCCTGGCCATCGTGCTGGTATTGGTGTATGTCGGCGCCGTGATGGTGCTGTTCCTCTTCGTGGTCATGATGCTCGATATCAATATCGACCGCATGCGCGAAGGTTTCTGGGGCTATCTGCCGCTGTCCGTGACGGTGGGCGTGATCATCGTGCTGGAAATGGCTGCCGTCCTGTGGCACGGTTTCCGCAACTTTGCGCCGAGCATCGCTCCCGTGAACGTCAACCTGGGCGGCACCAAGGAACTGGGCCTGCTGATCTACACGAAATATGTGTTCGCTTTCGAGATCGCTGCCGTCGTGCTGCTGGTGGCCATCGTTGCCGCAGTTGCACTGACCCTGCGCAAACGCAAGGACACCAAGCATTTTGCTCCAGGCGATGCGGTACGCGTCAAGCGCAACGACCGCCTGAAGATCATCAAGATGGACGCGGTCGTCGAGCGTCCTGCGGCTGAGCCGGAAGTTAAGGAGGCACCATGACATTATCGCTCACACATTTTCTGGTCCTGGGCGCGATCCTGTTCGCAATCTCGATCGTCGGTATTTTCCTGAACCGCAAGAACATCATCGTATTGCTGATGGCAATCGAATTGATGTTGCTGGCGGTGAATATGAATTTCATCGCGTTCTCCCATTTCATGGGCGACGCGGCCGGTCAGATCTTCGTTTTCTTCATCCTGACGGTTGCCGCCGCTGAGTCGGCTATCGGTCTGGCTATTCTGGTGGTGATGTTCCGTAATCTGGATACCATCAACGTCGAAGACCTGGACAGCCTCAAAGGCTGATGTTTTTCAGACTCGATCTCTCGAATAATAACGATTAAGGTTCATCATGGCGGGGCAACTCCTCAACCCTAACCTCCTTCTTGCCGTACCGCTGGCGCCGCTGGCCGGTGCCGCGATTGCAGGCTTGCTTGGCACCCAGTTCCTGGGTAATTTGGTCGGACGCAAGACGTCGCATACCGCGACGATCCTGGGCGTACTGATTGCGTTCATCCTGTCCGTGCAGACACTGCTGGCAGTGATGGATGGCGCGACATTCAATGGCACGATCTATAACTGGATGACGATCGGCACCCTGAAGATGGAAGTGGGCTTCCAGATCGATTCGCTGTCGGCGATGATGATGTGCGTGGTCACCTTCGTCTCCCTGATGGTGCACATCTACACGATCGGCTACATGAAGGACGACGAAGGCTACAACCGCTTCTTCGCCTACATCTCGCTGTTCACGTTCTCGATGCTGATGCTGGTCATGGCCAACAACTTCCTGCAACTGTTCTTCGGTTGGGAAGCCGTGGGCCTGGTTTCCTACCTCTTGATCGGTTTCTGGTACCAGCGTCCGACGGCCATCGTGGCCAACATGAAGGCTTTCCTCGTCAACCGCGTGGGCGACTTCGGCTTCATTCTGGGCATCGGCCTGCTGCTGGCGTTTGCCGGCACCATGAACTACCAGGAAGTATTCGCCAAGAAAGACGAACTGGCGCTGCTGACGATGCCAGGCACCGACTGGGCCCTGCTGACCGTGGCCTGCATCTGCCTGTTCATCGGCGCGATGGGCAAGTCGGCGCAATTCCCGCTGCACGTGTGGCTGCCTGACTCGATGGAAGGTCCTACCCCGATCTCGGCACTGATCCACGCCGCGACGATGGTGACGGCCGGTATCTTCATGGTCTCGCGCATGTCGCCGCTGTTCGAACTGTCCGACACGGCACTGTCCTTCATCCTGGTGATCGGCTCCATCACGGCGCTGTTCATGGGCTTCCTGGGCATCATCCAGAACGACATCAAGCGCGTCGTCGCTTACTCGACCCTGTCGCAGCTGGGCTACATGACCGTGGCGCTGGGTTCGTCCGCGTACTCCGTGGCCGTGTTCCACCTGATGACGCACGCATTCTTCAAGGCACTGCTGTTCCTGGGCGCCGGTTCCGTCATCATCGGCATGCACCATGACCAGGACATCCGCAACATGGGCGGCCTGCGCAAATACATGCCGATCACCTGGATCACTTCCCTGATCGGTTCGCTGGCCCTGATCGGCACGCCGCTGTTCTCCGGTTTCTACTCGAAAGACAGCATCATCGAAGCCGTCGAAGCAACGCACATCTGGGGTGCTGGCTTTGCCCAGTTCGCCGTGCTGGCTGGCGTGTTCGTCACCGCGTTCTACTCGTTCCGCATGTACTTCCTCGTCTTCCACGGCAAGGAACGTTTCGGCCAGGCGCATGCGCACGGCCATGACGACCATCACGCACCGAAAGCGGCCCATGGCGCGCACGGC
The DNA here is from genome assembly GCF_009208555.1 of Janthinobacterium violaceinigrum. GTDB lineage: Bacteria > Pseudomonadota > Gammaproteobacteria > Burkholderiales > Burkholderiaceae_D > Janthinobacterium > Janthinobacterium violaceinigrum. The sequence continues at coordinate 72,810 of NZ_WFLI01000015.1, forward strand.
GATGCGCATGACGACCATCACGAAGAGGAAGAGGACGACCACGGCCACCACGGCCTGGAACCTGGCCAGAAGCCGCACGAGTCCCCATTCGTCGTATGGTTCCCGCTGGTGATGCTGGCGATCCCTTCCTTGATCATCGGTTACCTGACGATCGGCCCGATGCTGCATGGCGATTTCTTCAAGGGCGTGATTTTTGTGGGCGAAAACCATCCAGCAATGGAAGAGTTGTCGCATGAATTCCACGGCGCAATGGCGATGGCGATCCACGGCCTGTCGACGGCACCGTTCTGGCTGGCATTGTCCGGCGTGGTGGCAGCCTACTACTGCTACATGGTCAACCCGCGCGTACCGGCCTGGTTCTTTGCCAAGTTCCACGCGATCCACACCCTGCTGGACAACAAGTACTACATGGACAAGTTCAATGAAGTCGTGTTCGCCGGCGGTGCCCGCTTGCTGGGTAATGGCCTGTGGAACTTCGGTGACAAGAAGCTGATCGATGGCCTGCTGGTCAACGGTAGCGCCAAGGTCGTCGCCTGGCTGTCCTCGCTGTCGCGAGTGCTGCAGACCGGCTACATCTATCACTATGCATTCGTGATGATCCTGGGCGTGCTGGGCTTCCTGATCTATTTCCTGCCATTCTGGCCCGCTAAGTAAGCTGACCTGATAAAAGAATACTGAGAACCATGATGCAGTCTACGATTTCTACACTACCTCCTTACCTGAGTCTGTCGATCTGGGTGCCGATCATTTGCGGCGTCCTGATCCTGGCTCTCGGCCGTGACAGCAAAGCGGGCTTTACCCGCTGGCTGTCGCTGGCTGGCGCCGTGCTCAGCATGCTGTGCACCTTGCCGCTGATCCAGCATTTCGACAACGCCGCACACGGCATGCAATTCGTCGAAAAAGCACCGTGGATCCAAACCTTCAATATCTGGTATTCGCTGGGTATCGACGGCCTGTCCCTGTGGTTCGTGCCGCTGACGGCATTCATCACGGTGATCGTGGTGATTTCCGCTTGGCAAGTGATCGAGAAGCGCATCGCCCAGTACATGGGCTCCTTCCTGATCCTGTCGGGCCTGATGATCGGCGTGTTCTGCGCGCTGGACGGCTTGCTGTTCTACTTCTTCTTTGAAGCAACCCTGATCCCGATGTTCATCATCATCGGTATCTGGGGCGGTTCGAACCGCGTGTACGCGTCGTTCAAGTTCTTCCTGTACACCTTCTTCGGTTCGCTGCTGACCCTGGTTGCCATCATCTACCTGCGCAATGTGTCGGGCACCTTCGACATCCTGGCCTGGCATGCGTTCAAGCTGACGATGAACGAACAGATCTTCATCTTCCTGGCCTTCCTGATGGCGTTTGCCGTCAAGGTGCCGATGTTCCCCGTGCACACGTGGTTGCCGGACGTCCACGTGGAAGCGCCTACGGGCGGTTCCGCCGTGCTGGCTGCCATCATGCTGAAACTGGGTGCCTACGGTTTCCTGCGTTTCTCGCTGCCGATCACGCCAGACGCGAGCCACTACCTGTCGGGCTTCATGATCGCCTTGTCGCTGATCGCCGTCATCTACATCGGTCTGGTTGCCCTGGTGCAGACGGACATGAAAAAACTGGTCGCCTATTCGTCGATCGCGCACATGGGTTTCGTCACCCTGGGCTTCTTCATGTTCAACGACATCTCGGTGCAGGGCGGTATCGTGCAGATGGTGTCGCACGGCTTCATCTCCGGCGCCATGTTCCTGTGCATCGGCGTGCTGTATGACCGCATGCATACCCGCAACATCGCCGACTACGGCGGCGTCGTGAACCGCATGCCGAAATTTGCTGCCTTCTTCGTGCTGTTCTCGATGGCCAACTGCGGTCTGCCAGCGACGTCCGGCTTCGTCGGCGAGTTCATGGTGATCCTGGGCGCGGTGAAATTCAACTTCTGGATCGGCTTGCTGGCTGCAACGGCACTGATCTGGGGCGCGGCGTACTCGCTGTGGATGGCCAAGCGCGTGGTGTTCGGCAAGATCAAGAACAAGCACGTGGCCGAACTGACCGACATCAACAAACGTGAATTCTTCATGCTTGCTGTGCTGGCCATCGCCGTGCTCGTGATGGGTCTGTACCCAGCCCCGTTCACCGACACGATGCAAACTTCGGTTGCCGACCTGCTGCAGCATGTCGCCACCAGCAAGTTGCCTTAAATAGAAGACCGATAACATGACTAATGCACCTAATCTGGTACCGCTGTACGCGGAAATCTTTCTGCTGATCGCCACGTCGGCGCTCTTGCTGATCGATATGTTCTTGCCTGCGGCGAAGCGTTCGATCACCTACGCGCTGTCCCTGCTGACGTTGGCAGGCTGCGCCTTGCTGACCGTGGGCGACTTCAACGCGGGCACCACCGTCTACACGTTCCACAACATGTTCGTGTCGGACCCGATGTCGCAGCTGCTGAAACTGTTCTCGTACGGCGCCGTGGCGCTGACCCTGATCTATTCGCGTGCCTACGCTACCGACCGCAACATGCTGTCGGGTAACCTGGGCGGCGAGTTCTACGTGCTGGCCCTGTTCGCACTGCTGGGCCAGATGATCATGATCTCGGCCAACAACTTCCTGATCATCTACCTGGGTCTGGAACTGATGTCGCTGTCGCTGTACGCGCTGATCGCCTTGCGCCGTGACAATGCCAAGGCCACGGAAGCGGCCATGAAATACTTCATCCTGGGCGCACTGGCTTCCGGTTTCATGTTGTACGGTATTTCGATGCTGTACGGCGCGTCCGGCACCCTGGACCTGGGCGAACTGCGCGTGGCGCTGGAAAACGGCAAGACCAACGGCACCATCATGGTCTTCGGCCTGGTGTTCCTGGTCGCCGGCCTGGCCTTCAAACTGGGGGTCGTGCCATTCCACATGTGGGTGCCTGACGTGTACCAAGGTTCGCCAACGGCCGTGACCCTGCTGCTGGGCGGCGCGCCGAAACTGGCCGCGTTTGCCATCACCCTGCGTTTGCTGGGCGAGGGCTTGCTGCCGATGGCGCATGACTGGCAGCAAATGCTGCTGGTGCTGGCCGTGATGTCGCTGGCCATCGGTAACTTCACCGCCATCGCGCAAACCAATCTGAAGCGCATGCTGGCGTACTCGACCATCGCGCAAATGGGCTTCGTGCTGCTGGGCCTGCTGTCGGGTACCGTCGATGCGCCGAACAACACCCTGAACGCGGCTGGCGCAGCCACCGCCTACGGCGCCTCGATGTACTACGTCATCACCTACGTGTTCACCACCCTGGGTACCTTTGGCGTGATCATGTTGTTGGCACGTAATGGTTTCGAAGCTGAAGAACTGGCCGACTTCAAGGGCCTGGGCAAACGCAGCCCGATCTTCGCGCTGGTGATGACCCTGTTCATGTTCTCGCTGGCCGGCGTGCCGCCGCTGATGGGCTTCATGGCCAAGTACTCGGTGTTGGCCTCGGTCTTGGCCACGGGCCAGCTGTGGCTGACCATCGCTGCCGTGCTGTTCTCGCTGATCGGCGCTTTCTACTACCTGCGCGTCGTGAAAATGATGTGGTTCGACGAGCCGACCGACAGCAATGCGCTGGTCGTGCATGGCGACATGCGCGTGGTGCTGGCCCTGAACGGCGTGTTCGTCCTGGCACTGGGCGTGATGCCTAACAGCATCCTGGCGGCCTGCGCTTCGGCCATCACCAAGACCCTGGCGTCCTGATCATGGATGTCACCGTCTCGAGCTGGCTGGTGATCGCCCTGGGCATCCTGGGCGCCAACCTGCCATTCTTGAACGAGAAACTGTTTGCCGCCGTGCCGTTGAAAAAAGCCGCGCTGGCGGAGCAGGGCTGGCGCAAGCCGCTGGCACTGCGCCTGCTGGAGATGGTGGTGCTGTACTTCATCGTCGGCGCCGTGGCATTCGCGCTCGAAGCGCGCATCGGCAACGGTTTTCCGCAGACGTGGGAATTCTATGCCATCACGGGATGCCTGTTCCTGGTGCTGGCCTTCCCCGGCTTTGTCGCACGCTACCTGCGCAAACGGCGCTAGCCCCCTCGACCGAAAGCGGCGCCTCTGGCGCCGTTTTTTTTTATTGAGCATAATCAAGGTATGGATACTGAACGCATGGATATGAATTTGACTGAGACGAAGGTGGATGGCGAGCTGGCCTACCAGGGCAGCTTCCTGCGCGTGCAGCGCGACCGGGTGACACTGCCCGATGGCAAGATCACGGTGCGCGAATTCATCCTGCACCCGGGCGCCGTCGTCATCCTGCCGCTGCTCGACGATGGCACCGTGCTGATGGAGCGCCAGTACCGCTATCCGCTGGACCGCGTGTTCATCGAATTCCCGGCCGGCAAGATCGACGCGGGCGAATCCCATCTGGCCTGCGCCCAGCGCGAATTGCTGGAAGAGACGGGCTACACGGCGACCGACTGGCAATTCGTCTCCACCATCCACAACGCCATCGCCTATTCCGACGAGCACCTGGAACTGTTCCTGGCACGGGGCCTCGTGGCCGGCGAGCGCCGCCTCGACGACGGCGAGTTCCTGGAAACGTTCGCCACGACCGTGCCGCAGCTGCTGGACTGGGTCAGGGATGGCACGATCACGGACGTGAAGACGGTCATCGGCATCTTCTGGCTCGACAAGATCACCAGCGGCGCCTGGCAGCCGGCCTGATCCGGCGCATGCGCAAGGCGCTCTTCCTGCTGCTCGCTGGTGCCGCCCTGGGGGCGCAGGCGCAGGCGCGCACGCCGTTCCAGGTGCGCTGCGAAGACACGATCAGCAAGACGGTGTCGGTGCTGACGGTGCAGCAGAACGGCTACAGCATCGACACGCATCTGTCGTACAAGGCGCTGACGGTGATGAAGGGCATGGCGCGGCCCAATACCTGGGTGCTGGGCCTGACGAAGACGGATTCGCAGGTGCAGATTGCCCTGGCCGGGCCCATGCTGCAAGATCCTGCCAGCGGCTACGAATGCGTGGCGCCGCAGATATCCGTCAAGCTCAACTACGCTCCCGTGGTGATTTACATCGGCCGCGAGTTCGCCCCCGGCAGCTGCGCGTATGATGAGATACTCGCGCACGAGCTGCGGCACATGAAAACGTATATGGAGCATCTGCCGCGCGTGGAAAAGACCGTGCGCGCCGCGCTGGCCAGGCGCTTCGAGGCGCGGCCCCTGTATGCGCCCAGCGGGACGGCCAGGGCGGCGCTGGCGCGCGAAATCGATACGGGCTGGTTGCCGTATATTAAGGCCGAGATGCGCAAGGTGGAAGTCTTGCAGGCGGCCATCGATTCGCCGCAGGAATATGCGCGCCTGGGCAAGGCGTGCAATGGCGACATCCAGAATATATTGGCGGGCAAGGCACGGCCCGTCCAGCAGTGACACGACAAGGAAACGCATGACAGCAGCAGCATCGAATCGCCCCCGCTATTTTGCGCTGATCCCCGCCGCCGGCGTGGGCGCGCGCATGGAGGCGGGCAGCCCCAAGCAATACCTGCCCATCGCCGGCAAACCCATGTTGCGCCACGCCGTGGACGCCTTTCTTGCCAGCCCCCTGATCGCGCACACGTACATCGTGGTCAGCGCGGACGACGGGCAGATCGATGGCCTGGTGCCAGAGCAGGGCGTGACGGTATTGCGCTGCGGCGGCGCCACGCGCATGGAGACGATCCTGAACGCCTTGCAGGCGCTGCACGGCAGCATTGCCGCGCACGACCAGGTGCTGGTGCACGACGCGGCCCGTCCCGGCCTGACGCCGGCACTGATCGCAAAACTCATCAACGAGGTGGGCGAGCATCCGGCCGGCGGCTTGCTGGCCTTGCCCGTGGTCGATACCGTCAAGCGGGCGGGCCCGGCCAATGTGTCGGCGCAGACCGTGCCGCGCGACGGCCTGTGGCTGGCGCAGACGCCGCAGATGTTCAGCTATGCCTTGCTGCACCGGGCCCTGTCGCAGGCGCCCGACCCGCAGACGATCACGGACGACGCCAGCGCCGTCGAGGCGCTGGGCCTGGCGCCCAGGCTCGTCGAAGGCCACCCGCGCAACCTGAAGGTGACCTTGCCGCGCGACATACAAACGGCCGAGCTGTATCTGGCCCATTCCTGAATTTTAAAGAGACCCGCATGAACACAACGACTCCCGTACTGCCTTTCCGCATCGGCCAGGGCTATGACTGCCACGCGCTGGTGGAAAACCGCGACCTGATCATCGGCGGCGTGAAGATTCCCCATCACCTGGGCCTGCTCGGCCATTCCGACGCGGACGTGCTGCTGCACGCCATCACGGACGCCATCTTCGGCGCCGCCGCCCTGGGCGACATCGGCCGCCATTTCCCCGATACGGATGCACAATTCAAGGGCGCCGATTCGCGCACCCTGCTGCGCGAAGCCGTGCGCCGCGTGCAGGCCACCGGCTATATCATCGGCAATATCGACGCCACCATCATCGCCCAGCGCCCGAAGATGGCGCCGCACATTGCCGCCATGTGCGCCAACGTGGCCGAAGACCTGGGCGTATCGGTGGGGCAGGTCAACATCAAGGCCAAGACAAATGAAAAGCTGGGTTACCTGGGCCGCGAAGAGGGTATCGCGGCCGAAGCCGTGGCCTTGCTGCTGCGCGCCTGAGGCGGCGGGCGGTAAATATTGCTGATTTTTAATGATTTCTGTGAATTAATATTTCCAAAGTGAAATTTGGTGAAAATTTAACGTTGTTGTCATGATAATATGCGTGCGCATTTTAGACGCGACAAGACGTCATCTTTCTAACCACGGGAATATTAGAGAACGGAATCATATGAAGAGTCGTATGCAGGGGCCGGTATTGCGCTGGCTGGGCGCCAGTCTGCTGGCCATGGCCATGCTGGCCGGATGTGGCGGCGGAAGCGGCAATGATGGCAGCGCCGTGACGCCGCCCGCGGCCGTCGTGCCGCAGCCCGCCATCCTGTTTGCCGGTGCCGTGTCAGCGGCGGCCGAAGGCGCCGACGCGATCGGCACCATGGGTGCACCCATCGAACTCGATGCGAGCGGCAGCAAGGATAGCGATGGGAATACCTTGACCTTTGCCTGGAGCATCGTCTCCAAGCCGGCGGACAGCGCGCTCAAGCTGGACGCTGCCAGCGCGGCCAAGCTCAGCTTCCAGGCCGACGTGCTGGGAACGTATGTCTTCAAGCTGCGCCTGGCCAATAGCAAGGGCGGCTCGGTCGACAAAAATGTCACGGTACTGGTCAATAACCGGGTGCCGAACGCCGTCGTGGTGGTCAATGCCACCTTCACGGCGCAGCCGGTCGTCAAGCCAGCCATGGCCATATCGGTGGGCTCCGGCATCGTCCTCGACGCCACGGGCAGTACCGATGCGGATGGCGACAAGGTCACCACCACGTGGGAATTGATGCAGAAACCGTCCGGCAGCGCGTCCGTGCTGTATGCCGCAGGTCAAACGGCCCGTTTCTCGCCGGATGTGCTGGGCCTGTACATCGTGCGCGCCCGTGGCGCGGACGGCAAGGGTGCCTATGCCGAGACGGTGTACCAGTTCGACGCCAACAACAGCTTGCCGACGGGCGTGATCCAGGGCACGGTGGCTGTCGTTAGCCGCAACAATCAAACGGTTCCCGTCGGCCAGCCGGTGGTGACCAGCGGCATCCTCAGCTATGACGAGGGCGGCGCGAAATTGACCTACGCCTGGACGGTGGACAGCCGTCCTGCCGGTTCCGTTGCGACGCTGGGCGCCGCCACGGCTGCCATACCGTCGTTCACGCCGGACGTGGCCGGTGCTTACGTGCTGTCGCTGACGGTGAGCAATGGCCGCCAGACAGCGGTCGCCTACCTGAAACTCAATGCCGTCACCTCGACCTCGAGCGTGCTCGCGTTGCCGTTCAAGCCGCTGGACATACGTTACAGCGTGGCGACCGATCGCCTGATCGCCATCACGGCCGAGCCGAACGCCATGAAAGTCATCAATCCGGTCGATGGCGCCATCACCAGCATCGATCTGCCGACGACGGTCAAGGCCTTCAATCTGAGCCCGGATGGCAAGCTGGCCGGCGTGCTGCATGATGGCGTGGTCAGCCTCGTGGACCTGGTCGCCGGCACCGTGCTGAAGTCGACGGGCACCGGCGGCACGCAAACGGAAGTATTCGTCACCAACGACGGCGTGGTCTTTCTCTCGGGCCAGACGCTGTCTTCCTCGGCGCGGCCGGCGGTCGCCGTGATCAATGCCCGCACGGGGCAGGCTTTGCCTGCGCTCGATTTCGGCGCCGGCGGCGGCTTCTACGGCGTCCTGCGCGGCGCGTTCGCCGTATCGAAGAGCAAGGTCTTTCTCGCGCCGGCTGGCAGCTCCAGCCTCTCGTATTTCACCTTCGATCCGCAAACGAATGCCATCCTGACCAGCGGCAATGTTTATAGCGATTACTACATGACGTCGCCGTTCTTCCTGTCGCCGAAGGAAGATCTGCTGTTTTCCGCAAACGGTTCGTATTTCAATACCGAAACGCTGAAATATGTGGGGCACTTCATCCTTGGTAATGGCAACAGCGGCCAGAGCAACACCATGCTGTCGATGAGCTATTCGCCCACCACGGCGGAAGTGCTGCTGATGGAAAGCTCGCTTGAGTACGTTTCTTCGGGCTACGATACGACGTACCAGACCAGCTACAAGAAATATAGCGGCGAATTGCTGTTCCCTGCAGGCAGTGTCAGCCTGCCCGTGATCGGCGGCGAAGCCAGCTATGGCCTTGGCGTCTTCCATACATCGGCCGGCGAGTCGCTCGCGGTGGTGCAGACGGGCGGCGCGCAGAAGGGTTACGCGCGCGCCAAGTACTACCTCGTGTATCGCTGATCGCATGCAAACGGCGGCGCGTCCGCCGTGCAAGATGTGATATTTTAGAAGGCGGCGGGATGGCCAACACCATCCCGGCCGCCTTTTTTCATAGCCGACACAGGAGAATTCGGGATGCCAACCATCAAGCACACACGCCTTGCCACCGCCCTGCTGCTGGGAGCCTTCGCGGCCTCGGCCATGCCTGCCCACGCCGAACTGCAAGCCACGGGCGAGCCGCCCGCCGCGAAACAGCAATGGAAGGCTGTCACGGTGGCCGAGGGCGTGCGCCAGCCGTGGGGCATCGCCTGGCTGGGCGAGGGGCGCGCGCTGGTCACCAGCAAGCAGGGCACCTTGCATCTGCTGAATGGAAAGACTTTTACCGACGTGGCGCTGGAAGGCATGCCCAAGGTGTTTACGGGCGGGCAGGGCGGCCTGCTCGATATCGTGCTGCACCCGCAGGATGCCAACACGCCGAACCCGCGCGTGTACATGACGGTGTCGACAGGCACGAATGACGCCAACCGCACGACCCTCGTGCGCGGCGTGTTCGACGGCAAGAAGGTGACGGGCATCCAGACCCTGTTCAAGGTGGCCACGGACAAGAGCGGCGGCCAGCATTTCGGCTCGCGCCTGCTGTGGCTGCCGGACGGCACTTTGCTGATGAGCGTGGCCGATGGCGGCAACCCGCCGCTGCGCATCGGCGACCGCCTGGCGCGCGAGCAGGCGCAAAATCTGGCCACGCACCAGGGTTCCATCCTGCGCCTGACGGAAGACGGCAAGCCGGCACCGGGCAACCCGCTGGCCGCCAAGGGCGCCTTGCCGGAAATCTGGTCGTACGGCCACCGCAACGTGCAGGGCCTGGCGCTCGATCCCGTCTCCGGCCGCGTGTGGGCCACGGAACATGGTCCGTATGGCGGCGACGAGCTGAACCTGGTGGTGGCGGGCGGCAACTACGGCTGGCCCCTGCAAAGCTATGGCGCCGACTACACGACGCACGAACCCGTGGGCAAGCATGAGGTGGCGGGCATGATCAATCCGAGCGTGGCCTGGGTGCCGTCGCCGGCGCCGTCCGGGCTGGCCGTCTACACGGGCGACAAGATTGCCGCCTGGCGCGGCAGCATCTTCAGCGGCGGCCTGGCGGCCAAGGATATCCGCCGCATCGCCGTCGATGCGAACGGCAAGGTGACGGGGCAGGACCGCCTGGCCATCGGCGCGCGCGTGCGCGACGTGCGCCAGGGCCCGGATGGCTACCTGTATGCGCTGACGGACGAAGACAATGGCCGCTTGCTGCGCATCGTGGCGCAGTAGCACGGCAGGCGCCGTCTTCCTTTAAGATGGCGCCTTTATTCAAGACAAGGTGGCGGCATGGCCCGTGATACTTATGCATACCGGCACGTTGCCGTCGAATCGCGCGCGGTCAATGGGCGTGTGGAAATGCGCCCCGTGCCGGGCCAGGCTTTTTCGCCCGAGCTGGCCGTGCAGTGCTCGCGCCGCCTGGCCGACCTGCAGCGCTATCCGCTGGGCAGCCGCTTTTTGCTGTTCGCCAAGCTGACGGACCGCCTGGGCGGCACGCCTTTCCTGTATGCGTATCACGGCGATGCGGACGTCCTGATGACGCCGGCCGAAGTGACGAAATTCCTTGGCGAATTTCGTCGCGGCCGTATCTGAGCCAGTTTTTTCGCTAGGCCTTGCAGGCAGCGGCACCGGCGGCCACCTGCGGCGCGGCGCGCGGCTTGCCGAAGATGGCAATCGTCACGGCGCAGCCCAGGGCGAACAGGCCGCCCACCACCATCGCGCTTGATACGCCCAGCCGGTCGACGGCCATGCCGCCCAGCAAGGCGCCCGACGCCAGCGACACCTGCACGATGGCGACAAACAGCGCGCTGCTGCCTTCCATCAGCTCCGGCGCCGCCTTGAACATCCACGTTTGCACGGCGATCGGCATGGCGCCGAAACCGAAGCCCCAGATGGCCACCAGCAGCATGGCCGTGACCGAATGGCTGCCGAACGCGGCCAGGGCCAGGGTGGACAGGCCCAGCACGGCGCCCGTCACCATCAGCGCGGCCCGCTCGTAGCGGCCGGCGGCCCAGCCGCCCACGAGGTTGCCGATGAAGCCGGACGCGCCATAGACGAGCAGCATGGCGCTGACCGTGCCGGCGGCCAGGTGCGAAATCTGCGTGAGGAAAGGTGCGATATACGTGTAGGCAGCGAACTGGCCCGTGAACAGCATGGCCGTGGCGATCAGGCCCAGCCTGGCCTTGCGGATGCCGAAAATCATCGGCAACTGGCGCAAGCGGATGGCTTGCGTCGGTGGCAGCTTGGGCAGCAGCAACAGCTGGCCGATGAAGACCAGCACGGCAATGGCGCTGGCCGCGCCGAAGGCGACGCGCCAGCCCACGAGATCGCCCACGAGCGCGCCGGCCGGCACGCCCGCCACCGTGCCCAGCGAGACGCCGGCAAAGATGATGGACATGGCGCGCGACGCATGCTGCGGCGCCACCAGGCGCGGGCCGATGGCGCTGCCGATGGCCCAGAAGCCGCCCACGCCCACGCCCAGCATGGCGCGGCCCAGCAGTATCCAGCCAAACGAGGGCGCCAGCGCCACCAGCAGGTTCGATGCGACCAGCAGCGCCGTGAGCGCCAGCAGCACGATGCGGCGGTCGAGGCGGCCCGAGCCGACGGTGACGAAGATGGCGGCAAATGCGGCAACGATGCCGGGCGTGGTGATCATCAGCCCCGCCTGGCCCTTGGTGATGGCCAGTTCGGCAGCCATGGCCGGCAGCAGGCCGACGGGCAGGAATTCGGACGTGACGAGGGCGAAGGCGCCGATGCCGACCGACAGGACGGCCAGCCAGGGCGCGACGGTGGTATCGTCGCTGGGGGCCGCCGTGGCGGATGGGGAAGCAGGTGGTGTGTGCATGGTGGGGTCCTGAAAAGCCGAGAGGTTTTTAACCGGTCGGTATATAATCAGGGAAGGCAGACATTGTTGTCAATAATTTTTTACCGAACGGTATGAAACAAGATAAAAAAGACGAAACCGTCAAGGCGAAAACGGGCCGTCCACGCACCTTCGATGCGGACGAAGCGCTCGATTGCGCCATGAAGGTATTCTGGGAAAAGGGCTATGAAGGCAGTTCCCTGCCGGAATTGACGAAAGCCATGGGCATGAACCGGCCCAGCCTGTATGCCGTCTTCGGCAACAAGGAGCAGTTGTTCCACAAGGCGATCGAACGCTACAGCGACACGCGCATGCGGTTTTTCGACGCGGCGCTGGAGCAGCCGACGGCGCGCCAGGTGGTGGAAGCCCTGCTGACGCAGTATGTGGATGCGCAGACCATGCCGGACGGTCCGCACGGCTGCATGGGCGTGAATGCGGCGCTGGCCTGCAGCGACGACGCCTTGCCGATCCGCGATGAATTGTTCGCGCGCCGGCTGCGCGGTGAAATCAAGTTGCGCGACCGCTTGCGGCGCGCGAAGGAGGAGGGGGACTTGCCGCCCGATTCCTGTCCCGAGCAGCAGGCGCGCTTTGTCGTGACCCTGTCGCAGGGCATGGCCATCCAGGCGGCGGCGGGCGTATCGCGCGAGCAATTGCAGCAGATGGTGGGCTTGTTGCTGCGCAATTGGCCGCTGTAGCTAGCCGCTGGGGGCGATGGTCTTGGCCAGGTCGCTGGGCGCCTTGCGCCGCCAGGCGGCCGTCAGGGCGGCGGCCAGCATGTCCAGCTCGGCATCCGCCAGGCGTACCGTGATGCCGGCCAGCCGTTCGCCCCACCACAGCTTTTCGCAGCCGGACGGCGTGATGACGGTGGCGATATGCGCCGCTTCCGCATCGAGCAGCACGTTGATGTGCTCGTCGTCGGGCAGGGTGGCAAAGATCTTCCCGCCCACGCGGAAGGCCGGACGGTCGTGGTGTTCTTCCTCGGTGGCGTCGGGAAACGACAGTGCCAGATAGCGTAGTTCTTCCAGGTCGACCATTCCTCTTTCCCCCAGTTCGGATAGATAGCAGCGTGACTACATTTTGCCATGCTGTTTCGCCCCGTGGTGCAGCGGCATGCGAAAAGAAATGCGCAAGATGCGACACCGGCACGCCCGGTTGTGGTGCTTGCGCGACAGGTGCGCAGGCGCGTTCAGGGGCCTGGCGCCCGTGCGGCGCGGCCGTCCAGGCCGTTTTCCCCGCTTGTCGCGCGATTGTCATAAAAATATCTTACATGGCTAAAAGAAAAATACTTTTCTTCCAAGGAATTTAAGATAGAATAGACTCAACGTTTCACCTGACCCGTCAATTGTCTGGCCTTGTCCCGGGAACCCGAACCCTTTCCAGGACGCTTGCAGTGCCGCCATGGCACGCCGCAAGTCCGCGAAGTTTTGCGGAAGCTACGCCCCCGACCGCTCATTCCTGCACTTTCCCGCGCTATGCCGACACGCCTCAATGCAGCGTGTATTCAGCTCAAGCGCTCTCACGCCTGCTGCGCCCGTTGAATACTTACTGATTGGATATCCATCATGAAAAACTTGCCTAAAATCGCTTTGTCCCTGATCGCCGTTGGTGTGTTTGCCCACGCGAACGCCAGCACCATCACCGTCTCCACCGGCTACTCGAACGCAGGCGCGCAAGCTTCCGCCGCCGCCTACCAGTCCGTGGTGAATGCCGCCGTGGCCACGCCGGGCGCCGGCTATGGCACGACGACGATTGCCAGCTACAACAATGTCACGAATAGCAGCCTGTTCGGCAGTGGTTCGAACGTCGCCTTCAAGTCGGTGATCAACTTCGGCGTCAGCGCGGCCAATGCAGGCGCCTGGAGCTTCCGCAGCGGCGTCGACTTCGGCAATGGCGGCGCCCTGTTCCTCGATGGCGTGGCGCTGGACTTCAAGAGCAGCGACCTGTGGTGGGCCGGTAACTACAATAGCAGCAGCCAGTTCCTCGCCGGTTCGAGCACCCTGTCGGCAGGCAACCATACCTTGAGCATCTTCGGCCTGGAAGGCTGCTGCGATGGCGGCCAGCAAGTCCAGTTCAAGGCAGGCAACGGCAATTTCACCAGCTTTTCCAGCACCGATGGCCTGGTGTCGGCCGTGCCGGAACCGACCACCTACGCCATGCTGCTGATCGGCCTGGGCCTGCTGGGCTTCACGGCGCGCCGCAAGCAGGAAGCCAAGTTCTAAGCGCAGGTTCCAAGCAGCGATATTGCGCGCGCCGTTCGGCGCGCGTGAAAAAGCCCGCCGCTCCGTCAGGATGCGGCGGGCTTTTTGTATGTGCGTACTGTCAGTCGCCGCTGTCGTCGTCTTCGTCGGCGCCCTTGGCCGTCTTGCCGCGCTCGGCGTCGACGGCGCGCTGCAGGCTGGCCGCATCGCGGAAGAACGCTTCCGTCGTGTGATTCGGGCTCAGGCGCAGTGCGGGCGGGTAGATCACGGACATGTAGGCCTCGTCGGCCAGGCGGCCGCTGATCTGCAGGTTGCTCAGCAGGATCAGGGTCGAACCCACGATGGCCAGCACGACGGCCACGAGGCCGAAGCGGCGCGGATGCTGGGGTTTGATCGTGCACAAATGGTAGTAGATCATCACGCAGACGATGACGATGAACATATGCCGTCCGTAGCGCGTCAGCACTTCCAGCGACAGCGCATACGCGGCCACATTGCTGCCCAGTTCCAACACTTCCATGGCCAGCAAGCCGCAACCGATGATGAACAGGTGGCGGCCGAAGCGCGCCACATGGCCGAACAGGCGGTTTGCCACGGCCCAGATCGATGCCCACACGAGGCCGCCGGCCAGCGCGTAGGCGATGATCATCAGGTAGGAAATCGGGTCGAACGCATCCGCGTCGCCCAGCCAGTTGCTGAAGGCGGCCGAGGCACCGATCATGGCCAGGCCGGCGATGGCGGGGCGCAAGCCTTCCCAGTCGTGCCGGGTGGTGTCGCTCAGTTCGGGCGCCACGCGATGGTCGCAGGCGCGCACGCGCAGGCGCGTGTGGCCCAGGCGCACGATGCTGTTGCCGCTCAAGGCCACTTGCAATTGCCGCTGGCCCCGGTGGATCACGCCATTCTGGCTGCCCAGGTCGCGCAGCAGCAGGCCGCCCGCACCGTCGTCCTCGACGATGGCGTGGCGGGCCGCCGCATGCGCATCGTCGAGGATGAAGTCGTTGTCGTAGCCGCGCCCGATGTGGATCGGCAGCGCATCGATGCGCTGGCGCTGCTGCACCTCGCCATTCTCGGCCAGGATTTCAAGGTAGTAGGGCGGCTTCATGGCTTGCGCGCGCCGGTGGTGGCGGGCGCGCGCGACAACGCCTCGAGGAAGGTGCGCGTGACGCGCATGCCGTTGGCGTAGGACACGCCGCGCGCGTCGATGCGGCTTTGCAGGCTCATGAGTGGCTCATCGGTGCTGGCGGCCAGCAGGGCAAAGTCGTACAGGCCGGTAAACTTGCGATAGGCGCGCACGCACAGCACGGCGCGCAGGGGCAGGGTGGCGTTCTTGACGAACTGTTCGGTGCAATGGGGCCCCGTCAGGTGCACGCTTTTATAGCTGCCGAAACTTTCATTCTTGAACGAGGTACTGGCCAGCTCGGAAAAGCGCAGCGCGCCCAGTTCGCTGCTGCGCAGGAATTCGTGGCGCATAGACACTTGTCCCGTCTGCAGGGCGCCGGAGATGAAGATGGCCGATTCCATGGCGCAGCTGGTGTTGTCGAGCATATAGGGCTTGTCGGACTTGACGTTGGAGCGGCCCCAGCAGCGCATCTGGTCCGATTCGCGCACGGGCACGCGGTACGGTCCCATGGCTTTCAGGCTCAGGGGCGTGTCGAGCAGGCGCGCCAGCATGACTTCCTGGTGCGCCAGCAGCTGCGCCGTCACCAGCGGCTTGAAGTCTTTCGGCGGCTTGCCCTGCTGGGCCACCCTGGCCAGCAATTGCTGGGCATAGCGGGCCGGCACGAGAAAACTGACCAGTTCGCCATCGAGGCGCTTCGACACATTCACGCCGGCCACGTCGCCGCTGGCCGTCACGCTGGGGCCGCCGCTCATGCCGGAATTGATCGGTCCCGTAAACATCAGCTGGTCATAGAAGCTGCGCGTGACGACGCCGTTGTACGAGCCTTCCGAGATGGCGAAGCCCAGGTCCAGCGGATTGCCCATCGAATACAGATACTGGCCCTGGGTCAGGGGCGCCAATGGTTCCGGCATCTTGAAAAAGCCCGTGCCATGGCGGTTCACGCGCAGCACGGCCAGGTCGTGCAGCACGTCGACGGCCAGCAATTCCACATTGCCGCGCTGGCCGCCCGTGTCGACCCATTCGCCCACGTAGGTGTCGGGATCGAGGGCGAACTGGGACACCACATGATAGTTGCTCACCACCAGGTCGCCCGTACCGATCAGGAAGCCGGAACCCACGGACGATTGCGTGCGGCCATTTTTCAGCAGCACGCGCACTTGCAGGATGTCGGCGCGCGCGGCCGTGTACAGTTTTTGCGCGGCAGACGAGGGCGGCGGCAGGGCCGCATGTTCGGTGGCGGCGGGCGCGGCGGTGGCCGGCGGCGGCTTGATGGGGGGAGTCGAAGCGGCGGTGGCCGCGGCTGGCGAAGGCGCCGGGGCCGCGTGCGCGCCTGCGGCAGCGCACAGGCTGGCCAGCAAGAAGGCGAAGTTAGATAATTTCATGCATCCTTTGTGCGTGGGCAGGAGCGGGGCCGGCGCGGCGCGGCATCGCGCACGCGCCAGCCCGGGGGATTACAGGGCGCCGTCTTCCAGCGCCGGCGCCGTCTCCGGCGTCATCATGTGACCGAGCTTGCTTTGCTTGGTGTTCAGGTAGTGCTGGTTGAAGGCGTTGCGGTTGACCAGCAGGGGCACCCGTTCGGCCACCGTGATGCCCAGCGCTTCCATGGCGGCGATCTTGCGCGGGTTGTTCGTCATCAGGCGCAGGCTGTGGATGCCGAACTGGGCAAACATGGGCTTGCACAGGGTGTAGTTGCGCGCATCGGCCTTGAAACCCAGCTGTTCATTCGCCTGCACGGTGTCGGCGCCCGCCTCTTGCAGGCGGTAGGCGCGGATCTTGTTGATCAGGCCGATGCCGCGCCCTTCCTGGCGCAGGTACAGCAAGATGCCGCGGCCTTCCTCGGCGATGCGTTTCAGGGCGCCTTCGAGCTGGGCGCCGCAGTCGCAGCGCTGGGAAAACAGCACGTCGCCCGTCAGGCACTCGGAATGCACGCGCGCCAGTACCGGTTCGCCGTTGCCGATATCGCCCAGCACCATGGCCAGGTGTTCCTTGCCCGTGGCGTGCTCGACAAAGGCGTGCAGGGTGAACTGGGCCCACGGCGTCGGCAGTGCGCAGGAAGTCGTGTAATCCAATTCGCCTGTCGCCAGGAGGTCTGCGCCGCTTTGCATGGTTGTGCTCATATAGGTAATTGTCAAAAATAAAAGGCGCGCCTGACCACTCCGGTGCCGGCGCGCCCTGTCATCATACCAAAAAGCAGGAGAAGCCATTTCCCCTGGCTGAGATTTGAAGGCTGGAATGCCTGGTGATATTCCTCTAATTGCGGCCGGATCCGCCTTTTGCAAGGCGGCTGGCCTTGCCGAAGCCCCGCTCCACCAGCAACAGCATGCCGCCGAAGATGGACAGGTTCTTCAGGAAATTCGTCAGCTGGTCCTGGAAGTGGGCCGCGTCCGCGCTCCAGAACGCGTGGAAGATCACGGTGGTCGGAATCAGGAACAGCGCCAGGGCCAGCGCCGCCCAGCGCGCCTGCCAGCCCGTGATCAGCAGCAGGCCGCCGCCCACTTCCAGGGCGATCACGCCGACGAGCAGGATGTTTGCCAGCGGCAAGCCCTGGCTGGCCATGTAGCCGGCCACGCCCGCAAAGCCGCCGATTTTCAGCAAGCCCGAGACAAAGAACAGCACGCCAAGGGCGGCACGGCCCAGGGGCAACAGGATATCGGTATTGTTTTTCATGATGATTTTTTTTTCTTTATATTGACTGATGCATTAATTAGGCAAGTCGAACAGCAGGAATTCCGCATCTTCCGCTTGGGTAATACTCACGCTGGCTTCCTGCGTCAGTTTCAGCGCATCGCCCGCTTTCAGGGGCGTGCCGTTGACCACCAGGCTGCCGCGGATCAGGTGCACATAAGCGAGGCGGCCTTCTTCCAGCGCGTGTTCGGCCTGTTCGCCTTCCTGCAGGATGCTGGCGTAGATGGCCGCATTCTGGTGGATCAGCACGGAACCCTGGCGGCCGTCGCCAGAAGCGATCAGGCGCAGCTTGCCCCGTTTGCTGTCCGGCGAGAAATGCTTCTCTTCATAGCTGGGCGGAATGCCCGTCACGTTCGGCTGGATCCAGATCTGCAGGAAGTGCAAGCCATCCGTGTTCGAATTGTTGAACTCGCTGTGGCGCACGCCGCTGCCGGCGCTCATGCGCTGCACGTCGCCGTAGTGCAGGACGGAACCGGTGCCCATGCTGTCCTTGTGTTCGAGCGCGCCGTCGAGCACATACGAAATGATTTCCATGTCGCGGTGGCCGTGCGTGCCGAAACCCTGGCCGGGCGTGACCCTGTCTTCATTGATCACCAGCAAGGGGCCAAAGCCCATGTGCAGCGGATCGTGGTAGCTGCCGAAGGAAAAGCTGTGGTGGGAATTGAGCCAGCCGTGGTTGGCGGCGCCGCGTTCTTCGCTGTGACGAATCTGTAACATGGTGAACTCCGTTTCTGGTAAGTGAATGTGCGATAATTTCGAAGGGCCGTTGCCTGGCACTTGCCGTGGCGCCGATTCTGCCCTTCGCTGTACGATGGAGAAAGTATAGGCGCCCCTGTCCAGAAAGAAAAACGGAAAATCTACCGTACTATGATCGAAAAAATCGAATGTTAAGACTGAGCCTGGAAGCCTTGCAAATTGTCGACGCCATCGACCGCCGCGGATCGTTCTCGTCGGCCGGCAAGGAGCTGCATAAAGTCCCGTCCACCATTTCCTATACGGTGGCCAAGCTGGAAGACGACCTGGGCGTGCAGGTGTTCCAGCGCAACGGTCCGAAAGTCATGCTGACGGCGGCCGGGCAGGAATTGCTGAAAGAGGGCCGCTATCTGCTGAAGGCGGCGCAGGACCTCGAGCACCGCGTGCGCAGGGTGGCATCCGGCTGGGAAACGGAATTGTCCATCGGTATCGATTCCATGTTTTCCGCCGTGGCCCTGGCCGACGACGTGCGCGCCTTTTACGAGGTGGCGCAGCAGACGCGCTTGCGCCTGTCGCAAGACACCTTGTCCGGCACCTGGGAAGCGCTGCTGGACCGGCGGGTCGACTTGCTGGTGGGTGCGCCTGGTGACGGGCCCGCAGGCGGCGGCTATATCGCGCAGCCGATCGGCATGCTCGACTTCGTGTTCACCGTGGCGCCCACGCATCCGCTGGCGCAGGTGGCGGAACCCCTGTCGCGCGGCCACCTGCAGCAGTACCGGGCCGTCGTCGTGGCCGATTCGGCGCGCCAGATGGCGCCGCGCACCGTGGGCTTGTTGCTGGGGCAGGACGCCTTGAGTGTGCCCAACATGCAGGTCAAGTTCGACTACCAGGTGCTGGGGCTGGGTTTTGGCTTCCTGCCGGGACCGTGCGCGCGCGCCGCCATTGCGCGCGGCGTGCTGGTGGAAAAGGCCGTGGAAGAGCCGAAACCGTCGGAAACGTTTTACCTGGCGTGGCGCGTGGGCGAGGATGGCGCGGCGCTGCGCTGGTGGATGGCGCGCATGCGCGAGCCGGATGTGTTTGCCCGCCTGGCGCTGCATCTGCCGGGCCGCGCCTGACGCCGCACCCAGCCATTCTGCGTAGGTCTTAAAATGTTGACATACGCCAACATTTTTAAGTTACCATATTCACAGTATTTCCAGTCTTTCCCGCCCGACCTCCATGCCCCATAGTGGGATTTTGATGATTACACACACTGCAGCGCTCCTGATATGTTCCCCCGACCTGGTCCTGGCGTGGGGTTGCCATGCTTGAGGCGAAGGTTGCGCTGTGCCTGCGCCTGGCCCAGGATGCCCGTGAACAGGCGGGGCCGCAGCAGGCCGCCACCCTGGCGCGGCTGCAGGACGAGCTGGAGCGGCTGCGCGGCGCCAGCCGGCCCGTGGTGCGCGTGGCGCCGCCCGACGCCTTGCTGGAAATCGACCCGGATGGCTTCCTGATCGGCTGGAACCATGGCGCCGAACAGATGTTCGGCTATTCCGAACTGGAAGCGCTGGGCCAGCACATCCTGTTTCTGTATCCGGAAGACGACGCGGAAGCGAGCGTGCTGGAGCTGCATTTCACGCAGGGCGACGTGGCCACCGACGTGCGCCGGCGCAAGAAGTCGGGCATGGTGACGTGGCTGCGCATGCACCGCCACGTGATCCACGACCAGGCAGGCAAGGGCTGCGGCATGGCCGTGCGCCTGTCGGCCATGAGCGAACCGCTGTCCGACGTGGACAAGGTGAGGTTGCACGCGCGCATCATCGAAGACAGCGAGCAGGCCGTGCTGATCACGGATGCGGAAGAGCGCATCGTGTCCATCAACAGCTCGTTTAGCCGCATCACCGGCTATTCGCCCGCCGAAGCCATCGGCCGCACGCCGGACTTGCTGCGCTCGGGCGTGCACGATCCCGATTTCCGCGCCAAGGTGCGCGCCGCCATGCGGGGCCACGGCTCCTGGCGCGGCGAGATCATCGGCAAGCGCAAGAATGGCGAGCTGTTCCCGCAAGACGTCACCATCAGCGTCGTGCGCGATGAATTCGGCGAAATCAGCCATGTGTTTTCCCTGTTTTCCGATATCTCCGTGCACAAGGATGCCGAGGCGCGCATGCAGCGCATGGCCAACTACGACAGCCTGACGGGCTTGCCCAACCGCTGCCTGCTGAACCAGCTGGTGGACCAGGGCCTGGCCGAAGCGAAGCGCCAGGGCACGCACGGCGCGCTGATGGTCATCGACATCAGCCGCATCGGTTCCATCAGCGACACCCTGGGCCATGAAGTGGGCGACCAGCTGGTGATCGCCATCGGCCAGCTGTTCCGTGGCGCCCTGCGCGACGCGGACATCCTGGCGCGCGTCGACAACAGCAAATTCGTCGTGGCCCTGCTGCATATCGAAAAGCGCGAGCACGCGGCAAACGTGGCGCAAAAACTGCTCAACTTGCTAGAGGCGCCCATCAACATCGAGACGCACGCGCTGCACGTGGGCGCCAGCATCGGCATCACCGTGTATCCGGAAGACGGCCTGGAAGCGCCGGCCCTGTTCCGCTTTGCCGACGTGGCCGTGGCCAAGGCAGGGCAGACCATCGAATCGACCTTCCTGTTTTACCGCGAAGACATGAACCGGCGGGCCAAGGAGCATTTGCGCCTGGAAAGCGAAATGCGCCTGGCGCTGGGTGACAAGGAGCTGGAATTGCATTACCAGCCCAAGGTGAGCCTGGCCAGCGGACGCATCGTGGGCGCGGAAGCCTTGCTGCGCTGGAAGCATCCGATGCGCGGCATGGTCTCGCCCGGCCTCTTCATTCCCGTTGCCGAGGAAACCAGCCTGATTCTGGAACTGGGCACCTGGGTGCTGGACGAGGCTTGCCGCCAGATCCGCAGCTGGGAAGACCGGGGCCTGCACATGCCGGCCATCGCGGTCAACCTGTCGGCGCGCCAGTTCGACGAGCAATTGCCGGCGCGCATAGCGGCCGTGCTCGAACGCTACCAGGTACGGCCCGAGCAGATCATGCTGGAAATCACGGAAAGCCTGTTGATGCGGGGCGCCGACAAGGTGATCGACATCATGAACCAGCTGGTGGCCATGGGCCTGGCGCTGGCGCTCGACGATTTCGGCACCGGCTATTCCAGCCTTGCCTACCTGAAGAAATTCCCCATCAGCACCCTGAAAATCGACCGCTCCTTCGTCATCGGCTTGCCCTTCGAGGAAAACGATTGCGCCATCGCCCGCGCCATCGTCACCATGGCGCAGCAGCTGCGCCAGGAAATCGTCGCCGAAGGGGTGGAAACGGCCGAGCAGATGCGTTTCTTGCGCGAACTCGGTTGCGACCAGCTGCAAGGCTATCTGTTCAGCCCGGCCGTGCCGGCATCGGAATTCGAAGTGATGCTGGGCGAGGGGCGGCAGCTGCGCCTGGAAGCGGTGGCGTAGCGCCTGGCAGCCTGGCCATGGCGCTGGCGCCGCACGACGGCGCGCTAAATGCGCAGCATCCCGCGAAAGCCCCGGCCCGCGTAATACGACTCGGCGCCATTGTGATACACGAATACCTGCTCATAGCGGCGGTCGCAGAACAGGGCGCCGCCCAGCGCCCGGATGCTGGTCGGCGTGGCTATCCAGCTCGAGGTTTTCCGGTCGAACGGTTCCAGTTCCTGCAACTGGCGGTACTGCGCCTGCGTCAGCAGCTCGATGCCCATCGCTTGCGCCATGGCCATGGCGCTGCCGGTCGGCTTGTTGGCCTTGCGCGCAGACAAGGCCGCCGCATCGAAACACAGGCTGCGGCGCCCCAGCGGACTTTCTGCCGAGCAGTCGCAAAACGCGACGGCGCCCTTGTCGCTGGCGTGCCCGATGACGTCCGGTTCGCCGCCCGTGTCTTCCATCTGCTGCAATACCGCCAGGCTGGCGGGGTGAAGGGCCAGTCGCGCCAGCACGCTGTCCCACGTCCAGCCCGGATGGCGGTGCATGTGGCGGCCGAAGCGCGCCTGCAAGGTGTGGATCAAGTCATCATGCATGGCGCGGCTCCCTGGAAGTGCAACGATATCGACGATATGGCTGATTATAGGGCGCGATGCGTGCCAGCGGCGCTCATCCCAGCTTTACTTTTTCCAGCAGGTAATCGAGCATCACGCGCACCCTGGCCGGCACTTGCAGGCCCGGCCCCACGAAGACGGCGTGCACGAGTTCCCGGTCGCCCGGATTGTAGTCCTGCAGCACGGGGAGCAAATCGCCGTGCTCGATGTCGCGCAGCACGTGCTGGCGCGAAAAACGTCCCAGTCCCATGCCCGCCAGCACCAGCTGGCGCATGCTTTCGCCATCGCTGACGCAGGTATTGCCCTGCGGCGTCACCTGCAGCGTTCCGCCTGCGCCATCGAGGAAGGGCCAGGTTTCGTTCTGGCAGCGGAAATTGAAGGCCAATAAATTGTGTGCGGATAATTCCTGCGGCGTGCGGGGCAGGCCGTGCTGTGCCACGTAGGCGGGCGACGCCACCACCAGCATCGGCTCTTCGCCCAGCTTGCGCGCCACCAGGTTCGATTCCTTCAGCTTGCCCGTGCGGATGGCAATGTCGGTGCGGTCTTCCAGCAGGTCGACGACGGCGTCGCTGACGACCACGTCGAGCACGATGTCGGGATAGCGGCTGGCGAACTCGGGCAGGATGGGCAGCAAGTGGCGCACGCCGAATGGCACGAAACAGTTGATGCGCAAGCGCCCGCGCGGCGCCGCGCCCTGCGCCGCTTCGCGCTCGGCGCCGTCGATATCGTCGAGGATGCGCTTGCACTGGATAAAAAAGGCGTCGCCCTCGGGCGTGGTATGCAGCTGGCGCGTACTGCGCTGCAGCAAGCGCGTGCCGAGCCGCGCTTCCAGCCGGCTGACCAGCTTGCTGACGGCCGACGGCGTGAGGGCCAGGCGGCGCGCGGCGGCGGAAAACGCGCCCGTTTCCACCACGGCCACGAAGACGCCCATCTCGAACGAACGGTTGATGTCTTGCCGGGCCATTATTGAATCCATTTCACAGGTGTTTCCATTATTAGAGTCTATATCAAAAGTACTTCCCTCGATACACTGGCTGGCTTGAACCATTGCTGGAGCCACCATGACCACCATACCCCCTGTTTCCACCGCCTCGGGCAAGATGCCGCCCGGCGTGCTGGCGCTGGCCGTCGGCGCCTTTGCCATCGGCGTCACCGAATTCATCGTCGTAGGCATCTTGCCGGCCATTGCGAAGGATTTGCATATTTCCATCGAATCGGCCGGCTCGCTGGTCAGCCTGTATGCGCTGGCGCTGGCCATCGGCACGCCGCTGCTGGTGCTGCTGATGTCGCGCCTGCCGCGCAAGACAGCCTTGCTGGGCTTGATGAGCGTGTTCCTGGCCGGTAACCTGCTGGCCGCCTTTTCCCACACGTTCGAGCTGTTGCTGCTGGGGCGAGTCATCACGGCCGTGGCGCATGGCACCTTCTTTGCCATCGGCGCTACCGTGGCGGCCAGCCTGGTCAGCAAGGAGCAGGCGGGCAGGGCGATTTCCGTCATGTTTGCCGGCTTGACCCTGGCCATGGTGATCGGCGTGCCCTTCGGCAGCTTCCTGGGCAACCTGATGGGCTGGCGCTTGCCCTTCTTTGCCGTGGTGGTGCTGGCCGCGCTGGGCCTGGCGGCCATGGCTCGCTGGCTGCCCGCTGGCTTGCAGCAAGGCAAGGGCGGCAAGCCCATGACGCAGCTGGCGGCGCTCGGCAGCGGCCCCATCCTGACCATGATGGCCGTCACCACGTTCGGCTTCGGCAGCAGCTTTGCCGCGTTTACCTTCATCACGCCCATCCTGACGGATGTGACGGGCTTTTCCGCCACCATGGCCAGCGCCTTGCTGATCGTGTTCGGCATCGCCACCTTTGCCGGCAACCTGGCGGGCGGCTACCTGACGAGCCACCTGGGCTGGCAAAAGGCCTTGCGCGTGATGCTGCTGTTGCTGGCAGCCACGCAAGTGGGCGTGGCCCTGAGCATCAGTTCGCAGTGGATGATGACGGTGATGCTGTTCGTCTGGGGCGTGTTTGCCTTCGGCCTGTCGCCCGCGCTGCAAGCCGGCATGCTGGCCACGGCCGAGCGCTACACGCCGCGCGCCGTCGATTTCGCCTCGGGCCTGAACATTTCCGCATTTAATCTCGGCATTTCACTCGGTTCCATGCTGGGTGCGCTGATGGTGTCGCGCCAGCTGATGGCGTCGTCGCCGTGGGCAGGCGTGGCCGCAGCGCTGCTGGCCCTGCTGCCGCTGGCCTGGCTGGCGCGCCGCAACCTGGCGTCGCACGTCGCTGGCGCGGCCGTGCATTGAGATTCAGGTATGCACGGCGGCGGCTGGCGCCGTGTTCTTCATGCGCTGCGCCATGTAGGAACTGCCCATCGATGCCGCCATGATCATGGCGATGGCCAGCCATTGCGCAGTGTCCAGGCGTTCGTCGAGCAGGATGAACGCCAGCATGGCGGCCACGGCCGGTTCCATGCTGCTCATGATGCCGAATGCTTGCGGCGTCAGCCGCTTCAGGGCCACCATTTCCAGCGAGATCGGTATCGCGCTGGAAATGAGCGCGACACCCAGGCCCACGGCCAGCACGACGGGCGAGAGCAGGGCGGCGCCGCTGTGCGCCACGCCCACGGGCAATACCACCAGCGCGGCCATGGCCAGGCCCAGCGAGACGGAGTGTCCCGCATGCAAATGGCTGGCGCGCTTGCCGAAGATAATATAGGTGGCCCAGCAGACGGCGGCTGCCAGCGCGAACAGTACGCCGGTGGGGTCCAGGTTGCTGATGTCGTGGCCTAGCGGCAAGAGCAGCGCCAGTCCCGCCACGGCCAGCGCCACCCAGACGAAGTCGAGCGGACGGCGCGAGGCCAGCAGCGCCACGGCCAGCGGGCCGGAAAATTCGATGGCCACGGCGATGCCAAACGGTATCGTGCGCAAGGCCATGTAGAAGCACAGGTTCGTCAAGCCCAGCGCCCCGCCGTACAGGGCCACCGTACGCAGGTCGGCGCGGCTCAGCTGCCAGCGCCACGGGCGCCAGAACAGCAACAGCAGCAGCGCGGAAAATCCCACCCGCACGGCCGTCGTGCCTTGCGCGCCCACCAGCGGAAACAGGCTGTGCTTGGCCCACGACGTGCCCAGTCCCAGGCAGGTGACGGAGCCGAGGATGGCCAGCAGGGGAATCAGCGAGGAATAGCGGCGTAATGGCATGGTGATAAAAGGCTTGATATCGGAATGGTGAAAGTTTATTGTGTCTGATCCGATATTTGCACTCCATTTTGACCATCATGACGCAACTTTCGCTCACGCCTGACCCCGCCCTCGATGCCTTCGACCTGGCCATCCTGGACATCTTGCAGCGCGATAACACGACGTCGCAGCGCGAAATCGCCCAGGCCGTGCACTTGTCGGCGCCGGCCGTGCAGCGGCGCATACGCCGCCTGCGCGAAAGCGGCGTGATCCGCAACGAGGTGGCCGTGCTCGACGCGAGCCGCCTGGGCCGCCCCCTGATACTGACGGTGGAAGTGCATTTGCACGACGAGCATCCGCTGCGCACGGCCGGCATGCGCGCGCGCATCATGGCCGAACCGGCCATACAGCAGTGCTACGGCATCACGGGCGAGGCCGATTACCTGCTGGTGATCACGGCCAGCAGCATGGCCGAATACGAGGCGCTGACGGAGCGCCTGTTCGGCGGCGACGACAATATCCGGCGCTACCGCACATCCGTGGCATTGACCTGTCTCAAGATGGGCTTGCACGTACCGTTGGTATAGCGCAAAGGCCACGCAAATGACCATCTCCAAAAAAACACTGGCCGCGGTGACGGCAGCCATGCCCGCCAGCATGGCTGCCGCCGTGGCCGGTCATGGCTGGGTGCGCGCCGACGGGGGCGCATCGGATGCTGCCGTCTACTGCCTGCAGGGCCAGGGCGCTGCGCCCGACCTGTACCTGAAGCATGGCGTGGAGGCGGCCGCCGCCGATATCGCCGATGAAATGGCGCGGCTGCGCTGGCTGGCGCCATACCTGCCCGTGCCGGCCGTGCGCCAGTTCGCCCGCGCGGCAGACCCGGAGCAGGCATGGCTGCTGATGACGGCCATGCCGGGCACAACGGCGTCCGCAGTGCTGGAAGCGAACCCTGCGCTGGGACCCGCCGTGGTCGACGCGCTGGCGGCATTCCTGCGCCGCCTGCACGCGGTCCCGGTGCGCGACTGCCCCTTCGATGCCGGCCATGCGCTTCGGCTGGCCCAGGCGCGCCAGCGCATCGATGGCGGCCTGGTCGATGCGGATGATTTCGATGCCGAACGGACGGGCTGGACGGCGGAACAGGTGTGGGCGGCGCTGCACGGCTGCCTGCCCCTCGCGCCCGACCTCGCCGACCTCGCCGACCTCGTCGTCACGCATGGCGACTTCTCGCTGGACAATATCCTGATGCACGAAGGCGCCATCGCGGGCTGCATCGACGTGGGCCGGGCCGGTGTTGCCGATCGTTACCAAGACCTGGCCATCGTCTGGCGTAGTCTCGGTGAGTTGGACGCCTCGCTGCAGCAAAGGTTGTTGCGGGCCTATGGGATCGTTGATGCCGATCAAGGCAAGCTGCAGTTTTACTTGCTGCTGGACGAGCTGTTTTGAGGACGAGCCGGCAGGCAGCCGCTTGCCCTCTGGCATCATCGGCGGAACGAATCGGGCCTATCCTGTCGGTGTATTCGACGGCAACGATGACGTGAGGCCAGGAAGCGCACTGCCGCGGCGTGAGTGCCGGGCGGCCATTACTGGTCGGATTCGTCGCGCCCGGCGTCGCGTTCCCGGCAGCTCAATGAGGCGTAATGGCCCTTGGGCAGCCGGGTCTTGATGGCAACGTCGTTCAGTGCACGCCGGATATCGACGGGGTCGGTCAAGGTGCAGCGCTGGGCGCGGGCAAACGCCTGCAGCTTCTGCGTGCTGCCATGTACCTTCACGGTGACGCCGGCGCCGGGGCTGACGCAGCAGCCTATGTATTGCGTGATGTATTCTTCCTCGATGAGTACCAGTTCATGTCCCATGAAGCTGGCGGGCTTCTTGAGCAGGTAGTAATCGGTGTAGTCGGCGCGCTGGTCGGGGCGCTTGCCGATGTAGCCTTCGCGCATGTAAGCCTGGATGGCCGTGCCGGAAGTGCCCACCCTTTGCGTCGTGCCCTTTTTCAGGTGCAGCGCCTGGAGCAGGCCGCTTTCGAGCCCAGTATCGGTAACGGCAGCAGTAGCAGCGGCTGCGGCGAAGGCGCTGGCGCAGCAGGCGGCCAGCAGAAACGTGCCGGTCAGGCGGCGCGTGCGTTTCCATTCAGTCATGGGAGTGATTTTTGGCATACATTGCATACGTGAAGAGATGGGAAGCGCAGTGTAGCCCACGCCGGCCTGGACGCGTGGCACAATGCGTGATCCGCACGCCACGTGCCACTCACCACAGGATTTTCATGACCCGCGCCATCCTCGACGAAAGCCAGATCCATCCCGCCGCCCGCCCCTTGATCGGCAGCAGGCACGCGGACATCGTGCGTGCAGTGCAGACGGCCATTGCCGCGCATCAGGTGGTGGTGGTCGGCATGGCGCTCAATCCGTTTCCGCGCAAGGCGCGCAAGATCCTGGACGTGCTGGGCACGCCTTACCAGTACTTGCAATACGGCAGTTACTTGAGCCAGTGGCATCGCCGCAATGCGCTCAAGATGTGGACGGGCTGGCCCACGTTCCCCATGATTTTTGTCAACGGCGTGCTCATCGGCGGCGCCAGCGAGCTGCAGACGCTGGTGGAAAATGGCCAGTTCAGCGCCATGCTGGCGAAGAAAGTGCGCGAGTTTTAAGCGCTGCCTTACTCGCCCGGCCGCCACGGCGACTTGCGCGTGCGCAAGGGATCAAGCAAGCCGCGCAAATCGTTGTGGTCGAGCTCATACATCAGCGCAATCAGACTGCCCAGTTCGCCCGAGGGAAAGCCCTCGCGCGCGAACCAGCCCAGGTAGTGGCCGGGCAAGTCGGCCAGCAGCCGTCCCTGATATTTCCCATATGGCATTTCGCGCGTGACCAGCAGCGCCAGTTTTTCTGAATTCATGGTGGTACTCCCAAATGCTTGCGCCGCAGTGTAGCAGACGGGCACGAAGGTACCTGGCGGCTGGCACGTGATTTTTTGCATGTCACTGACGATATTGGTCCATGGTGTTGGGCCAGATCAAATGATCGGCGAATCGCGTCACGCGGGGCGCGCTGGCGGCGCATACTGTTTTGGCAGCGCGTGGTGCTACCGGCAGGCAGGTACGCCCCGGTGAGCGTGGCCATGGAAAGGGAGAGCAATGATGCGAACGGCTGTCGCCTTGCGTCGCCGGCGGTGGTGGCGAGCACTGATCGTCGCTTGCCTGGTCTTGCTGGCCGCTTGCCACCGGCCGGCGCCCGCGAATAGCGAGGATCCCGGCTGGGTGGAGCGCGCCGATCCCCGGCACAAGATTGCGCTGGTGTTCGTGCATGGCATCTTTGGCAGCACGCGCGGTACGTGGACGAGCGGGAATGGCGAAAGTTTCTTCCGCCTCCTGAAAAGTGATGCGCGGCTGGGACCGCAAGTCGATACCTACGCCTTTGGCTTCAGCTCCAACATCATGGCGGGCGGCTCGCTCGATATCCGCGAAGCGGCCAACAAGCTGCAAAGTTATCTGCAGCCTTCCGGCGTACTCGACTACCCGGCTATCGTGTTTGTCGGCCACAGCATGGGTGGACTCGTCATCATGCGCTACCTGGCCAATAATCTGGACAAGTCCCCCGAACTGGCCGAAAAGGTGCCGCTGATCGTTTTGTTCAGTGCGCCCATGGAGGGCGCGCAGGTGGCGCAGCTGGCGGACCTGGTGGCGCGCAATCCCGCGCTGTCGAACCTGCGGCCGGTGGACAGCAATGACGTGCTCAAGCAGCTCAGCGACGACTGGGCCAGCCTGGCTGCCAAGCCGCGCGTCAGTTGCGCCTATGAAACAGCCAATGTGAGTGGCGTGCGCATCGTGCAATGGGGGAGTGCCACGCGCGTGTGCATCGGGCGCCCGGTGGCCATCGACAATGCCGACCATATTTCACTCGTCAAGCCGGACCGGGCCATGCATCCTTCCTACATGTTCCTGTCCGGGCAACTGATTGAGCATGTGTTGCCACTGCAGATGGGGGCGCGGCTGGAATTGCCCGACTTTCAGCGCAACAAGAACGTCTATACGTTTACCCTGACCACGCCTGAGGAAAACGCCCGGCTGATGAATACGGGACGCGGCAGGATGAAGTACTGGATCGGGGAGAAATCCAGCAAGGCGCTGCTGGTGTCGCCAGGTGCAACGCCGCAGCAGATCAAGGGCGAGAGCACCGAGTGGCTGACGGTGGCTCTGCGCGTTGACGCCGATCAGGCCTCCTACGCATTCACGCTACAGAGCGATTTGCCTTCCCATCAAAAGGTGCAGGTACAAGTGCTCGTGCCTGATTTGGGCCAGTTGCGCCAGGGCCATCAGCGCAATGCCGTCAAGGTCGCGGCCGACCTGGCAAATTTCCTGCGCGACGGGGCCAGGACGGGCGATCTTGCCGCATTGCAGAATGATCCACAGCGTCTCAATGAGCAACTGGCAATGGTGGCGCGCAAGGCTCTCGGCGAGCGGATCGAGCGCCTGCCCAACGCCGAGCAGTGGTTGCTGACGGCGGACTTGCTGGCCGCGGCCAACCTGACCAATATCGCTGCCACGGCCTTGGCGCATAGTGCCGGCATCGACACGTTTTACCAACCGGCAGCGCAGGAACTGCATAAAAAACTGCTGGCACAAGGCCGCGCGGACTCGTGGCTGCGTGAGAGGGCTGATACGTTGATCGCGCATGACATTGCCGGAAGGCCACATGACATGGTCTATGCGGGAGATCCTGTTCAGCTGGCATTGATCACGCCCGTCATTCCTGCATGGCTGGATTCGGACGATTATCGGCAGGCTTCCCGCAAGCTGGTACACGAAATGTCTGCCGTGACATCGCTGCGGCGGGATGCTGCCAGTCTGGAGGTGGCGGCCGAGAAAATGCCGCTGGAAATGGCGACGATGGTGCACAAACGGGCCGCACTGGCGCAGCCTGTGCTGCCGACAGCGACCGGGGCGCCGAAGATGTTCGCGCCATCTGCCATCAGCGCTGGCCAGGTGCGTCCGGACGGGCCCGGCCTGGAGTGGCAGGGAGAGATGCCGCTGGGCACCGGCTTGCCACAGCAGGAAATGCTGCAGAAGTCACAGAAAGTAGAACAATTGGAGAATGAGAAGAAACTGAAGGACATACGGGATGTGCAGAAATGGCAGAAGTGACAAAATGCACACAAGACAGTAATGCGTGGAAGACGGGAAGGGAGGGCGGCAGGAAGCTGCAGAAATAGCCGGCAATGCCGCTGCATGACGGCGCCTTGTAGCGGCATTGCCGCTTGGTGTACCAGCGTGGCAATATATGATTATTGATTCATGCGCAAGTATCTTCTGCCTGATGAGGTATTTTTCGAAATAAAGAAAGCCCCGATACTGCAAGCCTCGCACTTGCATCCACTTATATCGGAGTCTTTCATGCCCATTGCCTTGCTCGCGCTGACCCTCAGCGCATTTGCCATCGGAACCACCGAGTTTGTCATCGTGGGGCTCTTGCCCACGATCGCCGCGGACCTGGGCGTCAACCTGCCGTCGGCCGGCCTGCTGGTCAGCCTGTATGCGTTGGGCGTCGCCGTCGGCGCGCCTGTCCTGACTGCCCTGACGGGCAAGATCCCCCGCAAGACCCTGCTGCTATCCCTGATGGTGCTGTTCACCCTGGGTAACTTGCTGGCCTGGAAGTCGCCCGGCTACGAAACCCTCGTCATCGCCCGCATCCTGACGGGGCTGGCGCATGGCGTGTTCTTTTCCATCGGCTCGACCATCGCCACCTCGCTGGTGCCGAAGGAGAAGGCGGCCAGCGCGATTGCCATCATGTTTACGGGCTTGACCGTGGCCCTGGTGACGGGCGTGCCGCTGGGCACCTTCATCGGCCAGCATTTCGGCTGGCGCGAAACCTTCCTCGCCGTCTCTGCGCTGGGTTTGATCGCCTTTGTCGGCAGCCTGCTGTACGTGCCCTCGACCATCCAGCACAGCAAACCGGCTTCCCTGCTGCAGCAAGTGCAGGTACTGGGCCAGCCCCGGCTGCTGCTGGTGTACGCCATGACGGCCGTCGGCTATGGCGGCTCCTTCATCGCCTTTACCTACCTGGCGCCGATCCTGCAACAAGTGTCGGGTTTCAGTGCCGGCGCCGTGGGCGTGGTGATGCTCGTGTATGGCGTCTCCGTGGCCTTCGGCAATATCTGGGGCGGCAAACTGGCCGACAAGAAAGGTCCTGTCAGCGCCCTGAAACTGATCTTCCTTCTGCTGGCGGCCGTGCTGCTGCTGTTGACCTTCACGGCGCCGCATCCCGTGCTCGTCGTCGTGACCGTGCTGCTGTGGGGCGCCGTAGCCTTTGGTAATGTGGCTGGCCTGCAAGTGTATGTCGTACAGCAAGCCGAACACTTCACGCCCCGCGCCGTGGACGTGGCTTCGGGCTTGAATATCGCCGCTTTTAATCTGGGCATCGCCGGCGGCGCCTGGGGTGGCGGCTTGATCGTGGAGCACCTGGGCCTCGTGCACACGGGCTGGATCGGCGCGCTGGTCGTGCTGGGCGCATTCGGCTTGACGGCCCTGAGCGGCCGCCTGGACCGTCTCAATCCCATTCCCGTGCGCACGGGTAGCGAAAAGTCGCTCCATGCCGTGGGCCACTAAGCTGGCCTGAGATTGGTCGGGGCCGCAGCGTCCCGGCTGGCCTGGCCTGCAAATAAGTTGCTGGCAGAAAACAGCAGAACGGATGAGCACAGGGTTTAGAATAGGACTTACCTTCCTCCAGCCCATACTTCCCATGTCCGAAACCGCCACTTCCCCCTTGCGCCTGCGCACCGATATCAATCCGAAACCGCTGGGCGTTGCCCTGTTGCTCATCGTGCTGGGCGCATGGTACCTGGCGCAAACGGTCGGCATCAACCAGGCCGCGCTGTACGTGGTGGGCGCCTTGCTGGGCATCACCTTGTATCACGCGGCCTTCGGTTTTACGTCCGCCTGGCGCGTCTTCATTGCCGATGGCCGCGGCGACGGCTTGCGCGCGCAAATGCTGATGCTGGCCGTGGGCGTGGCGCTGTTTTTCCCCGCGCTGTCGGCCGGCACCCTGTTCGGCACGCCCGTCGCGGGCCTCGTCTCGCCGGCCGGCACTTCCGTGATCTTCGGCGCCTTCATCTTCGGCATCGGCATGCAGCTGGGCGGCGGCTGCGCTTCCGGCACCTTGTACACGGTGGGCGGCGGCAGCACGCGCATGCTCATCACCCTGGCCGCCTTCATCGTGGGTTCCGTGATCGGCACGGCGCACATGCCGTTCTGGACGTCCTTGCCGCAACTGAAGCCCATTTCCCTCGTCACGACCCTGGGCCTGGCGCCCGCGCTGGCGCTGAACTGGATCGTCTTCGCATTGATCGCCGGCATCACGGTGTGGGTGGAAAAACGCCGCCATGGCAAGCTCATCACCCCGGCATTGCGCCCGGCGCACGCGTCGCCCTGGCTGCACGGCCCGTGGCCGCTGGTGGCGGGCGCCATCGCCCTCGTCGTGCTGAACTTTGCCACGCTGGCGCTGTCGGGCCGCCCATGGGGCGTGACGTCCGCGTTTGCCCTGTGGGGCGCAAAGGCCGCGTCCGTGGTCGGCATCGATACGGCCAGCTGGGCCTACTGGTCCACCAAGGCCAACGCCGCCGCGCTGGCTGCGCCGCTGACGCAAGACAAGACTTCCGTGATGGACATCGGCATCGTGCTGGGCGCCATGCTGGCAGCGGCGCTGGCCGGCCGCTATGCGCCCGTGTGGCGCATCCCGCGGCGCTCGCTGATCGCCGCCATCGTGGGCGGCTTGCTGCTCGGCTATGGCGCGCGCCTGGCCTACGGCTGCAATATCGGCGCGTATTTCAGCGGCATCGTCTCGGGCAGCCTGCACGGCTGGCTGTGGCTGGTCTGCGCCTTTCTTGGCAACGTCCTCGGCACGCGTTTGCGTCCGTGGTTCGGCCTGGAAGTGGAGAAAGTCAAGCCTAGCGGCTGCTGACGCCGGCGTCAACAGGGGCTTTGCTGTATATTTCTGCCCCTGTTCACCTTTGCCGCCAGCGCAATACCCATGTCCCCCACCATCCTGTTTGCCGTCGTCCTCGCGTATTTCCTGATCCTGCTGGGCGTGGCGTGGCGCACGTCGCGCCATGCCACCAACGACAGTTTTTTCATCGGTAACAAGGACAGCAACTGGATGCTGGTGGCCTTCGGCATGGTGGGCACGACCCTGACGGGCGTGACCTTCATCAGCGTGCCGGGCGCCGTGGGGAGCAACGGCTTCGGCTATATCCAGCTGATGATCGGCTATGTGCTGGGCTACCTGGCCATCACCTTCATCCTGCTGCCGCTGTACTACCGGCTGCAGCTCACGTCCATCTACCGCTACCTGGAATTGCGCCTGGGACGGCGCTCCTACCAGAGCGGGGCGGCGTTCTTCATCGTCTCGCGGCTGCTGGGCGCCACGGCGCGCTTGTACCTGGTGGTCAATATCCTGCAGGCCACGATACTCGACAGCTTCGGCGTGCCGTTCTGGCTGACGGCGTGCGTCGTGCTGCTGCTGATCCTGCTGTACACGTATGAAGGGGGCGTCAAGACCATCGTCTGGACCGATACCCTGCAAACGGCGTGCATGCTGGCCGGCCTCTTCATCTGCAGCGTGTTCTTGCTGCGCGAGATGGACCTGTCGCTCGTCGACAGCCTCGAGCGCATGCGCGCACAGGGCCTCACGCGCATCTTTACCACCGACCCGGACAGCCCCGCCTATGTGTGGAAGCATATTCTTGCCGGCATGTTCATCACCATCGCCATGACGGGCATGGACCAGGAGATGATGCAAAAGAATATCTCCGTGCGCACCTTGCGCGACTCGCAAAAGAATATGCTCAGCCTGACCGTGGTGCTCACGGGCGTGCTGCTGCTGTTCCTCTTCCTGGGCGGCTTGCTGCACCTGTACGCGCCGCTGGCCGGTGTGACGGCCACGGGCGACAAGCTGTTTCCCGCCGTGGTGCTCGGGCATTTCCCCGCCGTGGTGCAGCTGATCTTCTTCATCGCCCTCATTTCCGCCCTGTTTCCCAGCGTGGACGGGGCGCTCACGGCGCTCACGTCCACCTTCTGCATCGACATCCTGGGCCTGCAGCGGCGGACGGATTTGAGCCCGGCCGTGCAGATGCGCTGGCGCCGCAAGGTGCACCTGGGCTTTGCAGCGCTGTTTTTGATCCTCATCATGGCCTTCAAGTGGCTCGATGATCCCAGCATGATAGGCGTGATCCTGAAGCTGGCCAGCTATACCTATGGTCCGCTGCTGGGCCTGTTTGCCTTCGGTCTGTTGAGCAAGCGGGGCGTGCGCGACCGCTGGGTGCCTCTGGTGGCCGTGGCCGGACCGCTGCTGTGCGCGCTGATCGAGCAGGAGCAGGCGCGGCTGTTCGACCACTACCGCATCGGCCTGGAATTGCTGATCCTGAACGGCGCCCTCGTGCTGGGCGGCCTGTTCCTCATTTCCACGCCGCCGGGGCCGGCTGGCCGGGGCGCGCAATACTTGTCAAAATAAGACGAATCCCAAGACGATCGCGGCCATTTTCAGCTATATTGGTTTCCTTTAGGTACATAACCTCACGGAGCATCAATGTCACTCAACCCCTTTCCGCCGCTGCGCCGCGGTTTCGGCGCATTCTGGCGCGCGCTGGACGCCACCCGCCGCGCGGTCATCAACCTGATTTTCCTGCTGATCGTCATCGCCATCCTGATCGCCATCTTCGGCGGCGGCGCCAAGCCCCTGGCGGACAAGACCACCCTGGTGCTGGACTTGCAAGGCCCGCTGGTCGAGGAAACCCCGGGCGGCGTGCGCGAGGCCGTGCTGGCCAACGTCAGCGGCGAAGTCAAGAAAAGCGTGCAGCTGCGCGACGTGCTGGCGGTGCTCGACACAGCATCCAAGGACAAGAACATCGGCTCCATGGTGATCCTGCTCGACGAGCTGCAGGGCGGCGGCCTCGCTTCGCTGCGCGAAGTGGCGGCTGGCGTGGAGCGCTTCCGCGCCACGGGCAAGAAGGTGACGGCCTGGGGTTCCAGCTACAACCAGCGCCAGTACCTGGTGGCGGCCAAGGCGGACGAAGTGTTCGTGCACCCGATGGGCGGCGTCATGCTGGAAGGCTTTGGCCGCTACCGCAATTACTACCGCGATGCGCTCGACAAGGTGGGCGTGACGGTGAACCTGCTGAAAGTGGGCACGTACAAAAGCGCGGCCGAGCCTTTCATCGCCAACGGCCCGTCCGAAGCGGCGGCCGAAGCGGACCGCTACCTGAACAGCGGCCTGTGGACGACGTACACCACCGACGTGGAAAAATCGCGCAAGCTGCCGGCCGGCGCCATCATGCAGACGATCGACAACCTGCCCGCCATGATGACGGCGGCTGGCGGCGACCTGGGCAAGCTGGCCCTGGACGGCAAGCTGGTCGACGGCTTGAAGACGCGCGATGAACTGCGCCAGTTCATGATGGCGCGCGGCGCCAGGAATACGGAAGGCACGAACTTCCGCCAGGTCAATTACATGGACTACCTGGCGCGCCTGCGCCCCGTGCACGTGGGCGACGCCGTCGGCGTGGTCATCGCTTCGGGCGAGATCGGCGACGGCATCGCGCCACCGGGCGCCATCGGCGGCCTGTCCACCTCGCGCCTGATCCGCCAGGCACGCGAAGACAAATCGATCAAGGCCGTCGTGCTGCGCATCGACTCGCCGGGCGGCAGCGCCTTCGGTTCGGAACTGATCCGCCGTGAACTGGAACTGACGCGCGCTGCCGGCAAGCCGGTGGTCGTCTCGATGGGCAACGTGGCCGCTTCCGGCGGCTACTGGATCAGCACCTCGTCCGATGAAGTGATCGCCGACGCGGCCACCATCACCGGCTCCATCGGCGTGTTCGCGATTCTGCCGACGGCCGACAAGGTGGTGGAAAAGCTGGGCATCCACACGGCCGGTTCGCCCACCACGTGGCTGGCCGACGCGGGCAACCCCTTGCGTCCGCTCGATCCCCGTTTTGCGCAAGTGATCCAGGGTTCGATCAACCACGTGTATGGCGACTTCCTGAGCCTGGCCGCCAAGGCGCGCAAGACCACGCCGGAAAAGATCAATGAAGTGGCGCAGGGCCGCGTCTGGACGGGCTTGCAGGCGAAAGACCGCAACCTGGTCGACCGCATCGGCAGCTACGGCGATGCGCTGGCTTCCGCCGCCAAGCGCGCCAAGCTGGGCGCCGACTACCGCGTCACCTACCTGGAACAGGAAACGTCGAACGTGGACCGCCTGATCGGCATGTTCGGCTCCAAGGCCATGGCCTCGCTGGGCCTGGGCGAGCACGTGAAGCTGGGCCTGGCCAGCACGGGCTTGCCGGCCGACGTGGCGCTGGGCATGGCGCGCGACCTGAGCTGGTTGTCGGGCATCACGCGCGAACAGAAGCCGTTCATGGCCCTTACGCACTGCCTGTGCGAGGTGCCCCTGGGCGGTAAGTAACACCTGACCAAATCTGCTGCGCTCGATGATTTGCGGCCTGCGATGCTCACTGTGCTCAAGCACAGTTCCGCTTCTCGGTCACAACTCATCGTCGCTCGCGACGATTTTGTCAGGCGTTACACGGCAATATGGATGACACCCCCAAGCCGGCTTCGCCCGGCTTGTTTCATATGCAGGACAGCGATGAGGAGCAAGGCATGGCAAGCGACATGAGCGGAGAAACTGACACGGCGATCACCATCCGTCCCTGCGTGAAGGGCGACGAGCAGGCGCTGGCGCTGGTGGGGCAAGCGACCTTCCTGGAAGCGTTTGCCGGCATTCTCGATGGCGCCGACGTCATCGCCCATTGCCAGCGCCAGCACGATGCGCAGCTGTACCGCGACTGGCTGGCGCTGCCGGCCATGCGGCTGTGGCTGGCCGAGGCCACGCCGGGCGGCGCGCCCGTCGGCTACCTGGTGCTCAGTCCCGCCGGCCTGCCGGTGGCGGACCCGCGGCCGGACGACCTGGAAATCAAGCGCATCTACCTGCTGCACCGCTTCCAGGGCCAGCGCGTGGGCCAGCGCCTGATGCAGGCGGCGCTGAGCCAGGCGCGCGCCAGCGGGGCGGGAAGGGTGCTGCTGGGCGTGTACGCGGAAAACCGCGACGCGCTGGCGTTCTATGCGCGCTGCGGCTTTGCGCAGGTAGGCCGGCGCACCTTCCGCGTGGGCCGCACCGACTACCAGGACGTCATCCTCGGCATGACCGTGTAAAACCGGGTAAGGAATTGCTGCCATCCGTTTCTGCCCGGGTACCCGCGCGGCGCCAGTGTCAAGGCCGCCAGCGGGATTTTTGTAGCGAGTTTGTATCGACATGCCAGCCGCCCGCCGTGTGCCGCGGCTGCGCCTCCCGGCCCCGCAAGCCTGATTTTTCCTCCGTTCCCCCTTGGCGGCCGTGCCGCGTCCGCCTGCGGGCCGCCCCCGGCCCTTGGGGGCGCCTGTGTAATTGTTTCAAATGGAAATGAAACAGAAACATGACTATGCTAGAGTCGTTTCACGATGGGAGCGTGGCTTTTTCAGCTGATCTTCAGCTCTTGACTCCCTGACGCTTTGTAGCTGTATCACCCCCGAAAAACGGCCGTCCGGCCTGAGTGTGTTCCACCTCGGCCGGCGCCACAGACTCGCCGTGCCAGCGGCCTATAAAAGGATAAGCGATGGATTCGCAGACAGCACCCAATACCCCACGGCGCAGCCGCCGCTCGAAAATCGTCGGCAGCGTTATCGCGCTGGCAGTGATGGCCGCGCTGGGCGGCGGTGCCTGGTATCTGACCCATTCGGGCGCCAGCGCGCCGGGCGGCGCCGGCATGGCCGGCCCCGGCGGCCCTGGCGGGCCCGGTGGCGCCGGCGGGCGCCGCGGCGCGCCCTCGACCACCGTTGGCGTGGCCACGGCCGTGAAGTCCGACCTGCCCGTGGTGCTCGATGCGCTGGGCACCGTGACGGCGGCATCCACCGTGACGGTGCGCCCGCAGGTGTCGGGCATCCTGAAGGAATTGAAATTCAAGGAAGGCGGCATGGTCAAGGCGGGCCAGGTGGTGGCGCAGATCGACCCGGCCCAGTTCGAGATGGCGCTGATGCAGGCCACGGGCCAGCGCCAGCGCGATGAAGCGCAGCTGGAAAACGCGCGCCTGACCCTGAAGCGCTATCAAACCCTGCTGGGCCAGGATTCCATCGCGCGCCAGGACGTCGATACGCAGGCCGCGCTGGTGAAACAGCTGGAAGGCACGGTCATGACGGACCGCGCGGCCGAAGGCACGGCCAGGCTGAACCTGGGCTACACCAAGGTGGTCTCGCCGATCAGCGGACGCGCGGGCCTGAAGGTGGTCGATATCGGCAACCTGGTGAATACCAGCGACGCGGGCGGCGTGGTGGTGGTGACGCAGCTGTCGCCCATCGACGTGCAGTTCTCCGTGCCGCAGGATAAGGTGCAGACCATCCAGGAACGCCTGAATGCCGGTGCGGCCCCGGCGGCGCTGGCGCTGGACCGCACGCGCACGCACACGCTGGACACGGGCAGCCTGAGCGCGCTCGATAACCAGGTCGACGTGCAGACGGGCACCGTGCGCGCCAAGGCCCGCTACGCGAACGACAAGATGGCCCTGTTCCCCAGCCAGTTCGTCAACGTGCGCCTGGAACTGGGCAATATCACGGGCGCCGTGCTGGTGCCCGTGACGGCCCTGCGCCACAGCAATAATGGCGATTTCGTGTATGTGCTCAAGGCCGACAAGACCGTCACCGTGCGCATGGTCACGCGGGGCCAGGCCACCACCGACATGGTGGAAATCCGCGCCGGCCTGGAAGCGGGCGAACAAGTCATCACGGAAGGCGCCGACCGCCTGAAGGAAGGTGCGAAAGTCACCCTGGCAGGCGACAAGCCGGCCGGCGCGGGCGGCGCCACGGGCGCGAACGGCGAACGCCGCCACCGCCGCCAGCAGGCTGACGGCGCGGCCAGCGCATCGGCTTCCGCTTCCGCACCCGCATCCGCACCCGCATCCACGCCAGCGGCGGCGCCGGCGAAGGGCGCAGCGCAATGAGTCCATCGACTCCGTTCATCAAGCGCCCCGTCGCCACGGCGCTGCTGATGCTGGCCATCGTGCTGGCGGGGCTGGTCGGCTTCAAGTTCCTGCCGCTGGCCGCCTTGCCGCAGGTGGACTTCCCCACCATCCAGGTGCAGACCCTGTACCCGGGTGCCAGTCCGGAAGTGATGGGGCAGACCGTCACGGCGCCGCTGGAGCGCCAGTTCGGGCAGATGTCGGGCTTGCAGCGCATGAGTTCCACCAGCGCGGCCGGCGTCTCCATCATCACCTTGCAGTTCACCCTGGGCCAGACCCTGGACGTGGCCGAGCAGGAAGTGCAGGCGGCCATCAACGCGGGCGGCTCGCTGCTGCCCACCGACTTGCCGGCGCCGCCCGTGTACGCGAAGATCAACCCGGCCGACGCACCCGTGCTGACCCTGGCCATCACCTCGGACACGATGCCGCTGACGCAGGTGCAGAACATCGTCAACACGCGCCTGGCCCTGAAGATCAGCCAGGTCAACGGCGTGGGCCTGGTGTCGCTGTCGGGCGGCCAGCGTCCCGCCGTGCGCATCCAGGGCGACACCAAATTGCTGGCCTCGTACGGCCTGGGCCTCGACAGCCTGCGCACGGCCATCGCGGCGGCCAACGTCAACAGCGCCAAGGGCAGTTTCGACGGTCCCACGCGCTCGTTCACCATCAATGCGAACGACCAGCTGGTAACGGCGGAAGACTACAAGCGCCTGATCATCACCTATAAAAACGGCGCGCCCGTGCGCCTGTCCGACGTGGCCAACGTCGTCGACAGCGCGGAAAACACGCGCCTGGGCGCCTGGTCGGGCAAGCAGCCGGCCATCATCCTGAACGTGCAGCGCCAGCCGGGCGCCAACGTCATCAAGACGGTCGACGCCATCAAGGCCCTGCTGCCGGAGCTGCAATCGAGCCTGCCGGCCGCCATGAAACTCGACGTGCTGAGCGACCGCACGACGGGCATCCGCGCTTCCGTCGAACACGTGGAAATGGAACTGCTGCTGTCCGTGCTGCTGGTGGTGCTGGTGATCTTCGCCTTCTTGCACAGCCTGCGCGCCACGGTGATCGCCAGCCTGTCCGTGCCGATTTCGCTGATCGGCGCCTGCGGCGTCATGTATCTGCTCGGCTACAGCCTGAACAACCTGTCGCTGATGGCGTTGACGATCGCCACGGGCTTTGTCGTCGATGACGCCATCGTCATGATCGAAAACATCGCGCGCTACATCGAAGAGGGCGAAACGCCGATGGCCGCCGCCCTGAAGGGCGCGTCGCAGATCGGCTTTACCATCATCTCGCTGACCGTTTCCCTGATCGCCGTGCTCATTCCCCTGTTGTTCATGGGCGACGTCGTGGGCCGGCTGTTCCGCGAATTTGCCATGACCCTGGCCATCACCATCCTGATTTCCGCCGTCGTCTCGCTGACCCTGGTGCCGATGATGTCGGCGCGCTGGCTGAAGAGCCACGCCGACGAGAAAATCAGCGCCACGGGCCAGCGCATCCAGGCCTTCCTCGACAAGGTCATCCATCAGTACGACCATGCGCTGGTGTGGGTGCTGAAACGCCAGGGACTGACCCTGCTGGTGGCCCTGGCCACCTTGCTGCTGACCGTCATCCTGTACATCACGATTCCGAAGGGCCTGTTCCCCACGCAGGACACGGGCCAGCTGCAGGCGCGCATCGAAACCTCGCAAGCCGTCTCGTACGAACGCATGGCCACCCTGCAGCAGGCGGCGGCCAGCGCGCTGCTGGAAGATCCCGATGTCGATACCTTGAGTTCCCTCGTGGGCGTCGACGCGGCCAACAACACCATGCTGCACACGGGGAGCATGCTGATCAATCTCAAGCGTTCGCGCAGCGATAGCCAGGACGACATCATGGAGCGCCTGCGCAACCGCGTGGCCAAGGTGGCCGGCGTGACCCTGTATCTGCAGCCGACGCAGGATCTCACCATCGATGCGGAATCGGGCCCCACGCAATACCGCGTCTCGCTCGAAGGGGCCGACACGGCCACCGTCACCGAGTGGGCCGGCAAGCTGGCGGCGCGCATGCGCGAAAAATCGCAGCTGCGCAACGTGGTCACGGACGCGGGCGCCACGGGCGCCGCCGTCGTCGTGGCCATCGACCGCGACAGCGCCGCGCGCATGTCCGTCACCACGGCCACCGTCGACGACGCGCTGTACAACGCCTTCGGCCAGCGCATCATCTCGACCATCTTCACGGAAACCAACCAGTACCGCGTGATTCTCGAAGCGCAGCCGGGCATCGTCACCACGCCGGCCGACCTGTCGGACCTGCAGGTGCGCACGGGTTCCGGCAAGTCGACGCCGCTGTCCGCCTTTGCCAGCGTCAGCGAAAAACAGGCGCCGCTGCAGATCACGCACGTGGCGCAGTACCCGGCCACGACGCTCGGCTTCGATACGACGCAGGGCGTGGCGCTGGGCAGCGCCGTCGACGCCATCCGCCAGGCGGCGAAGGACATCGCCTTGCCGCCATCGGTGAGCCTGACCTTCCTGGGTGCGGCCGGCGCGTATGAAAACTCGCTGTCGAACCAGCTGTGGCTCATTCTGGCCGCCGTCGTCTGCGTCTACATCGTGCTGGGCGTGCTGTACGAAAGCTACATCCACCCGCTGACGATCCTGTCGACCCTGCCGTCGGCCGGCGTGGGCGCCTTGCTGGCGCTGATGATTTCCGGGCAGGACCTGGGCGTGATCGGCATCATCGGCATCATCCTCCTGATCGGCATCGTCAAGAAGAACGCCATCATGATGATCGACTTCGCCATCGAGGCCGAGCGCGACGAGGGCAAGAGCCCGCAGGAAGCCATCCACCAGGCGGCGCTGCTGCGTTTCCGCCCCATCCTGATGACCACCCTGGCGGCCCTGTTCGCGGCCGTGCCGCTGATGCTGGGCTGGGGCGAGGGCGCCGAGTTGCGCCGCCCGCTGGGCCTGGCCATCTTCGGCGGCCTGATCGTCAGCCAGGTGCTGACCCTGTTCACCACGCCCGTGATCTACCTGGGCTTCGACCGCCTGGGCCAGCGCTTTGCGGGCAAGCCGAAGCCCCCTGGCGTGAACCTGGACAAGCCGGCCGATAATGCGGGGAGCGCCGCGTGAACCTGTCCGAACCGTTCGTCAAGCGGCCCATCGCCACCGTGCTGCTGACCATCGGCATCGCGCTGGCGGGCATCGGCGCCTTCTTCGTGCTGCCCGTCTCGCCGCTGCCGCAGGTCGATTATCCGACCATTTCCGTCAGCGCCAGCCTGCCCGGCGCCAGTCCCGTGACCATGGCCACCTCGGTGGCCACGCCGCTGGAGCGGCGCCTGGGCGTGATTTCTGGCGTCAACGAGATGACG
Source organism: Janthinobacterium violaceinigrum (assembly GCF_009208555.1). GTDB lineage: Bacteria > Pseudomonadota > Gammaproteobacteria > Burkholderiales > Burkholderiaceae_D > Janthinobacterium > Janthinobacterium violaceinigrum. The sequence goes on from NZ_WFLI01000015.1 coordinate 115,827, forward strand.
TCGTCGTCGGGCACGGGCTCGACGCGCATCAACCTGCAGTTCGACCTGAACCGCAAGATCGATTCGGCCGCGCGCGAAGTGCAGGCGGCCATTTCCGCCTCGCGCGTGGACTTGCCGGCCACCTTGCGCAGCAACCCCACCTACCGCAAGGCCAATCCGTCCGACGCGCCCGTGATCATCCTGGCGCTGACGTCGAAAACGCGCACGCCGGGCCAGATCTACGATGCCGTATCGAACCTGGTGCAGCAGAAAGTGGCGCAAGTCAAAGGCGTGGGCGACGTGGAACTGGGCGGCGGCTCGCTGCCGGCCGTGCGCGTGGAACTGCTGCCTTACCAGCTCAATCACTATGCCGTCTCGATGGAAGACGTGCGCGCGGCCATCCAGGCCACGAATGCCAACCGGCCCAAGGGCGCGATCACGGGCGACGAACGCAGCCTGCAGATCTACTCGGGCGCCAGCACGGCTTCGGGCGGGCGCAGCGCGGCCGACTACCGCAGCCTGGTGGTGGCCTGGCGCGACGGCGCCGCCATCCGCCTCGACGACGTGGCCGAAGTGGTCGACGGCGTGGAAAACACGAATACCCTGGGCCTGTTCAACGGCGACCCGGCCGTCATCGTGCTGATCACGCGCCAGCCGGGTGCCAACGTCATCGCCACGGTGGACGGCGTGCGCGCGCTGCTGCCGCAACTGCAGGCGCAGCTGCCGGGCGACATCAAGCTGCAAGTGGCGTCCGACAGCACCAATTCCATCCGCTCGTCGCTGCACGAGATCGAATTCACCCTGATTCTGTCCATCGTGCTGGTGGTGCTGGTGGTCAGCGCTTTCCTGCGCAGCGTGCGCGCCACCATCATCCCGGCCGTGGCCACCATCGTTTCCTTGCTGGGCACGTTCGGCGTGATGTACATGCTGGGCTTTTCCCTGAATAACCTTTCCCTGATGGCGCTGACGGTGGCCACGGGCTTTGTCGTCGATGACGCCATCGTGGTGCTGGAAAATACGCAGCGCCACATCGAGGCGGGCATGGACCGCTTCAAGGCGGCCCTGCTGGGCGCGCGCGAAGTGGGTTTCACGGTGCTGTCGATCAGCCTGTCGCTGGTGGCCGTCTTCATCCCGCTGCTGTTCATGGGCGGGCAGGTGGGACGCCTGTTCCGCGAATTTGCCGTCACCCTGTCGGCCGCCGTCATGATTTCGCTGGTCATTTCGCTGACCACCACGCCGATGATGTGCGCCTGGCTGCTGAAGAGCGGGCAGCAGCACAAGCCGCCCGGCGCCGTCGCGCGCTGGTTCGAGCGGGGCTTCGAGCGCATGCTGAAAGTCTATGAGCATTGCCTGGACTGGGCCTTGTCCAGCGCCGCGCTGGTGATGACCATCCTGGTGTTCGTCGTCGGCCTGAACGTGTACCTGTTCGCGGCCGCGCCCAAGGGCTTCTTCCCGCAGCAGGATACGGGCCAGATCAACGGCGGCATGCGCGCCGACCAGAGCATCTCGTTCCAGGCCATGCAGGGCAAGCTGCGCCAGCTGGTCAACATCATCAAGGACGATCCGGCAGTCGCCACCGTCGTGGGCTTCACGGGTGGGGGCAGGGCAGGGGGCGGCTTCATGTTCATCGATTTGAAACCCGCTTCGCAGCGCACGGACAAGGGGCAGGCCGTGATCGCGCGCCTGCGCCCGCAGCTGGCCAAGGTGACGGGCATTTCGCTGTTCCTCAACCCCGTGCAGGATTTGCGCATGGGCGGGCGTTCCAGCAATTCCACCTACCAGTACACCCTGATCAGCGACAACCAGGCCGACCTGAAGAAATGGGCGGCGAAACTGGCCGACCAGATGAAGCTGCAGCCGGCCCTGATCGACGTCGATACGGACCAGGCGGAAAACGGCGTGGAAACCTTCGTCTCCATCGACAAGGACCGCGCCACGGAACTGGGTGTGCAGGTGCGCGACATCGACAATGCGCTGTACAACAGCTTCGGCCAGCGCCAGGTGGCGACCATCTACGATGAGCTGAACCAGTACCACGTGATCATGGAAGTGGCGCCCCGCTATGCGCAAAGCCCGGAAGCGCTGCGCTCCGTGTACGTGCCGGCGTCGAATGCGGCGGCTGTCGCCGCCACCGGCGCGACGGCCACGGCCACCACCAGCGCCGTCGCCGCGACGACGTCGAATACGACGGCGGCGCGCGATCCGTCCAGCGGCACGGCGCTCTCGACCTCGCTGGCGACGATGGTGCCGCTGTCGTCGTTCAGCAGCTTTGCCGAAAGCTCCACGGCGACCTCGATCAACCACCAGGGCGGCGAGCTGGCCACCACCGTGTCGTTCAATCTCAGCGACGGCTATCCGCTCAGCGACGGGCAGGCGGCCGTGGCCCAGGCCGAGTCGGAAATCGGCATGCCGGTGAATGTGCGCGGCAGTTTCCAGGGTTCGGCAAAGAGCGCGCAGGACAGCAACAAGGAGCAGCCGCTGCTGATCCTGGCGGCCATCGTGGTGATCTATATCGTGCTGGGCATCCTGTACGAAAGCCTGGTGCACCCCGTCACCGTGCTGTCGACGTTGCCGTCGGCGGGGGTGGGCGCCGTGCTGGCATTGCTCCTGTTCCGTATGGAGTTTTCCATCATCGCCCTGATCGGCGTGTTCCTGTTGATCGGTATCGTCAAGAAAAATGCTATATTGATCATCGACTTCGCGCTGGAAGCCGAGCGTTCGCGCGGACTGACAGCGGTGGAGGCGGTGCGCGAGGCTTGTTTGCTGCGTTTCCGCCCCATTCTGATGACCACCCTGGCGGCGGCGCTTGGCGCCTTGCCGCTGGCGATCGGTTTCGGCGAGGGGTCGGAGCTACGCCAGCCCTTGGGGGTCGCCATCATCGGCGGCCTGATTGCCAGCCAGTTACTCACATTGCTGACCACCCCGGTGGTCTATATCCTGCTCGACAAGCTGCGCACGCGCAGCGCCGACGAGCAGCAATTGAGCCGCATTCCTGGGCCAGATAACCCGAGCACACAATCATGAAGCAAGTAAAACCTGACGTATCCGCTGTTCCCGCCCGCCATTTGCTGGCAGTGGCAACGGCCACCGCTTTCCTCCTGCTGGCCGGCTGCGCCGTCAGCCCCGCGTATGAAACGCCGACGGCCGCCGCGCCGCAAACGTTCAAGGAGGCGGCCGGCTGGCAACCGGCCGTGCCCGCCGACACCCTGGAGCGGGGCCCCTGGTGGACCCTGTTCGGCGACGCGCAGCTGAACCAGCTGGCCGACAGCATCGACATATCGAACCAGAACGTGGCGGAAGCCGTCGCCTCGTACGAGCAGGCGCGCGCGCTGGTGCGCGAACAGCGCGCCTCGCTGTTCCCCACCGTGAGCCTGACGGGCAGCGGCGCCCGCTCCGGTGGCGGCGGCGAGCAGCAGACGAACAACAACTTCAAGGCCGCCATTGGCGCGTCGTGGGAACCGGACATCTGGGGCCGCCTGCGCGCCGGCGTGACGGGGGCGGACGCCAGCGCGGCAGCCAGTGCCGCGGACCTGGCTGCCGCGCGCCTGTCGGCGCAGGGCGAGCTGGCCACCAATTATTTTTCGCTGCGCCAGAGCGATGCGCAGATCGCGCTGCTCAATGCCACCATCGACGGCTACAAGCGCGTGCTCGACATCACCAGCAACCGCTTCAATTCCGGCATCGCCGCCAAGTCCGACCTGCTGCAGGCGCAGACGCAGCTGGCCAATGCGCAGATCGACCTGTCGAGCCAGACGCGCGCGCGGGCCCAGCTCGAACACGCGATTGCCATCCTCTTGGGCCGCGCCCCGTCGGACTTCAGCCTGGCCGTGGCGCCGTGGACCCTGACCGTGCCCGAAGTGCCGCTGGGCGTGCCGTCGACCCTGCTGCAGCGTCGTCCCGACATCGCCGCCGCCGAACGCCGGGTGGCGGTGGCCAACGAGCAGATCGGCATTGCCCGCTCGGCCTACTATCCCAGCCTGAACCTGACGGGGTCCTACGGCTCGGGCGCCAGCAAGGTGGGCGATTTGTTCAATGCGTCGTCGAGCCTGTGGTCGCTGGGCGTGTCGGCCGCGCAAACCTTGTTCAACGCGGGCGCCACCACGGCCAGCGTGGATGCGGCCAAGGCGGGGCATGAGGCGGCCGTGGCCCGCTACCGCCAGACGGTGCTGTCCGCCTTTGGCGCCGTGGAAGACCAGTTGTCGGCCACGCGCGCGCTGGCCGAGCAGCTGGCCTTGCGCCAGCAGGCGTCGGCGGCGGCCGACCAGGTCGAGCAGCAGATGCTGAACCGCTACAACGCGGGCCAGGTCGGCTACACGGACGTGGTGACGGCGCAAGTGACGGCCCTGTCGGCGCGCCGCTCGCTGGTGCAGGCGCAGGCGGACCGCCAGACGACGGCCGTGGCCCTGATCCAGTCGCTGGGCGGCGGCTGGCATACGCCGCAGCCGCAGTAACGGGGCAGGCTGGCGCAGGGGGAAACCTGCGCCACATTCGCGTTTTTCCGCGCATCTTGAGTGCTAGAATGCAAGATTATCAATTCCCAGCCTGACGGTCTTGCCGTGGCTGCTATCTTGCAGACGATGACACGCAGTAAACACAGCAATGCCTCCGTCCCTGAAGTGGCCACCATCGTTTTCCCCGTGGTGGCCATCGGCGCTTCCGCCGGCGGACTCGATCCCATCGTCGCGTTCCTGGCGAACGTGCCGCAGGAAAGCGGCATTGCGTATGTGGTGATCCAGCACCTGGACCCCACGCAAAAGGCCATGCTGCCGGAATTGTTGCAGCGGGCCACCAGCATTCCCGTCACGGAAATCACGCACCAGGCGGAATTGCGCCCGAACCATATCTATGTGATACCGTCGAATGCGGACCTGGGCCTGGCCAGGGGCCGTTTCGTGCTCAGCGAGCCCGTGCAGCTGCGCGGGCACCGCTTGCCCATCAATGCTTTTTTCGAGAGCCTTGCAAGCGAACTGGGCGAACTGGCCGTGGGCGTGATTTTTTCCGGCATGGGCAGCGACGGCACGCGCGGCTTGCAGGCGATCAAGCAGGCGGGCGGCCTGACCCTGGCCCAGTATCCCGATACGGCCAAGTTCGACATGATGCCGCAGAGCGCGATTGCGGCTGAAGTGGTGGACCTCGTCGATTTCCCCGACAAGATGCCGGACAAGATCATCAGCTATCTGTTCCGCAGCAGTTTCCTCAGCCTGCCGGGCCACGAGCCGAACGGACGCAACTCGCTGCAGGAAATCGTCGCTCTGCTGTCCGAGCACACGGGCAACAGTTTTACGGATTACAAGATCAACACGGTACTGCGCCGCATCGAGCGGCGTATGAGCTTGTACCAGATGGCGTCGATGGAAGAGTACGTTCCCTACCTGCGCGACAATCCGGCGGAAATCGACTTGCTGTTCAAGGAATTGCTGATCGGCGTGACGAGTTTTTTCCGCGACCCGAAAGTGTGGGAATACCTGAAGATGGTGGTCTTGCCGCAAATGCTGGCGGCCCATCCGGATGGCCGGGCCTTCAAGGCCTGGGTGCCCGCCTGTTCCACGGGCGAGGAAGCGTATTCGCTGGCCATGGTCTTCCATGAAGTGGTGGCCAGCAGCAACCCGCCGTCGAAGTACAGCCTGCAGATCTTTGCCACCGACCTGTCGGCCGACGCCATCGACCGCGCACGCCAGGCCCGGTTCCCGCACAGCATCAGCAGCGACGTGTCCGCTGAACGGATCGAGCGCTTCTTCGTGAATGACAAGAACGGCTACCACGTGAAGAAAGAGATCCGCAACACGATCATCTTTGCCCAGCAAAACATCATTTCGGACCCGCCGTTCACCAAGCTTGACATCTTGTGCTGCCGCAACCTGTTGATCTATCTCAATGCCAAGCTGCAGCAGCGCCTGATTCCCCTGTTTCATTACGCCTTGAACCGCGATGGGATTTTGCTGCTGGGCAGCGCCGATACGCCCGGTCATTTTTCCGACCTGTTTTCGCCGCTGACCACCTCGACCCGGCTGTACCGCCGCCTCGACAACCTGGCGCGCCAGCGCCTGCCCACGTATTTTCCCACCAAGGTATCGTTGGCATCCCCTCCCACACCTAGCGACACGAGAGAAGTCAGCATGACTGGAAAGATTCAATCCCATGTCGAGCAATTATTGCTCCAGAAGTATTCCCCGGCGGCCGCGCTGCTGAACCAGGATGGCGACATCCTGTACATCAATGGCCGCACGGGCGCCTTCCTGGAACCGGCGGCCGGCAAGGCCAACTGGAATATCCACGCGATGGCGCGCGAAGGCTTGCGCTACGAGCTGGCGGGCCTGATCAAGCAGGCGCTGCAAAGCGAAAGCGTGGTGCGCCTGAAGGGCCTGGTCGTCAAGGACCACCTGGGACAGTCGCTGGGCGTGGACCTGAGCGCGGAAGCGCTGAGCCAGCCCGAATCCTTGCGCGGCATGGTCTTCGTCACGTTTTCCAGCGCGCCCCTGGTGGCCGAGACGCGCCGCGGCCGCTCGCCCAATCCCAAGGTGCTGGAGCTGGAGCAGCAGCTCAGCCAGGCGCGCAATGAAATCCAGGCCGTGCGCGACGAGATGCAAACTTCGCGCGAAGAGCTCAAGTCGGCCAATGAGGAATTGCAGTCAACCAATGAAGAATTGCAATCGACGAACGAGGAGCTGACCACCTCGAAGGAAGAGATGCAGTCGCTGAACGAAGAGCTGTACACGGTTAATGCCGAACTGCAATCGAAGGTCGATGATCTGTCGCTGGTCAATAGCGACATGAAGAACCTGCTCAACAGTACCGATATCGCAACCATTTTTCTCGACAGCGACCTGCGCATCCGCCGCTTCACGGCGCCAGCCACGCAAATCTACAAACTGATCCAGACGGACTTGCGCCGTCCGCTCAGCGACATCGTCAACGACCTCGATTATCCGGGCCTGGAAGGCGATGCGCTGGAAGTGATCCGCAGCCTCGTGTTTTGCGAGCGGCAAGTGCCGACCAAGACGGGGCGCTGGTACAACGTGCGCATCATGCCGTACCGCACGATTGAAAACGTGATCGATGGCGTGGTGGTGACCTTTATCAACATTACAGAATCGAAGCTGCTGGAAGCCCAGCTGCGCCAGATCCAGTCCGGCGCCGTGGCAGATGGGAAAGCAGGAGAAAGCGCGTCATGAGCGAACCATTCGACAGCGGTACCGGCCCTGCCAGGCTGAGGGAGCAGGCCGAGCAAATGGCCGCGGAGCAGCGCCAGCCCATCGCGCCGCCGCAGTCGAATGAAGAGGTGATGCGCCAGCTGCATGAGTTGCATGTCAGCCAGATCGAGCTGGAAATGCAGAGTGCGGCCCTGGTCGAGCTGGAACAGCTGAAGAATGAATTTGAAAGCAGCCGCGACCGCTATGCGCAGCTGTATGAACAGGCGCCCGTCAGCTATTTTTCGCTGGCGCGCGAGGGCGTCATCACGCGCGTCAACGTGGCGGCCTGCGGCCTGTTGGAACGCGACAAGAACCAGCTGCTGGGACGGCGTTTCGAGCAATTCGTCGCACCCCAGGCGCAGGGCGGCTTCCGCCGCTTCCTCGACGCCGTGTTTACCAGCGGCGCGCGGCAAGTGCTCGAAGCGCAATTGTTCGAAGGCGAAGCGGGCGGCGTGGGCGGCATGGTGCGCATCGAAGCCAATTTCGATGCCGCCAGCGCCACGGCGCGCATGCTGGTGACGGACCTGGGCGACGAGCACGCGCGCGAATCGGCCTTGCGGCGCGCCTTCGTCATCCTCGACAGCATACGCGAAGGCGTGCTGGTGACGGACAGCGGCAACCGCATCATTTCCGTCAACCCCGCGTTCACCACCATCACCGGTTACCAGGCGGAGGAAGCCATCGGGCGCGATCCCTCCTTCCTCGGCGGCGGCACGCATTTGCCGCAGTTCTATGAAGCCATGTGGCGCAGCCTGCACCAGGATGGCAGCTGGTATGGCGAACTGGTGAACCGGCGCAAGAATGGCGAGCGCTTCGTCGAATCGCTGTCGATCACGCCCATGCGCAGCCCGGACGGCGCCATCAGCCACTTTGTCGGCGTGTTTTCCGATATCACCGAACGCAAGCTGGCCGAGGCGGACTTGCGCGAACTGCACCGCGAGCTGGACCAGCGCGTGGTCGACCGCACGGCCGAATTGCTGCGCGCTAACCAGCACCTGCAGCTGGAAGTGCACCAGCGCGAGCGGGCGCAGGAAGCCCTGCGCGATGCGGAACGCTTCTTTCACGCCACCATCGATTCGCTGACGGACCGGGTACTGGTGCTGGACCGGGCGGGCAGCGTGGTGCATGCGAACCAGGCTTGCCTGGCCTTCGTCGGGCAAACGCCGCAGCCGCTGAAATACCTGGATTTCTGCGATACGGACGTGCGCTGGCAGCGCAGCGCGGGACGCGAGCTGGCCGCCGGCATCCGCTCCGTGATTGCCGGCCGGGCCGACACGTTTGCGCTCGAGTATGAATTTGCCACGCGCGCAGGCCCGCGCTGGTCGCAGGCCAGGGTCAGCCGTTTTCTCGGCGAAGGGCCGCTGCGCGTGGTGGTGGCGCATACGGACATCACGGAACGCAAGCTGATGGATGGCGCCTTGCGCCAGTCGCACGCGCAGCTGCGCCAGCTGGCCTTGCACCTGGAAACGGCCAAGGAAGACGAGCGCAAGCGCATCTCGCGCGATATCCACGATGAACTGGGACAAAACCTGCTGGCCTTGCGCATCGATATTTCCATGCTCAGCGCGCGCACGGAAGGTTCGCACCCGCGTTTGCACCGCCGGGTCGGCGCCGTACTCAGCAATGTCGACACCACCATCAAGAGCGTGCGCGGCATCATGAACGAGCTGCGCCCGATGGCGCTGGACCTGGGCTTGCAGGCCGCCATCGAATGGCAGGTGGGCGACTTCCGCAAGCGCAGCGGCGTCGCTTGCCGCCTGCTGATACGCGACGAGGCGTTGTTTGCCGCCATCGGCAGCCAGGTCGAGATCGTGCTGTTCCGCATCGTGCAAGAGGCGCTCAGCAACGTCATGCGCCATGCCCAGGCCAGCCAGGTCGAGATCGAGCTCAGCTCGGATGCCTGCGCCGTGTATCTGGCCATCAGCGACAACGGCATCGGCATCACGCCACAGCAGCAGCGCAAGAAACAATGCTTTGGCCTGATGGGCATCGCCGAGCGGGTGACGGCGCTGGGCGGGCATTTCGAGGTGGGCATGCCGGCGTCGGGCGCCGGTTGCCGCTTGTCGCTGCAGATTCCCCTGCCGGGAGCGGGGCGGCCGGCCGCCTGATACAGAAATTGCAATAGGTTAATTTTTGGCGACCCGGGCGGCCTGGACAGGCTATACTTTCGCCTGCTTTTTATGGAGGGGCATATCTTGTTCAAGACAATCGTACTACCAGTCGCCTTGATGGGCGCGTTCGCCGGCGCACACGCCGACGAAGGGCAGTGGCAACCACATCAGCTGCCACAGCTGAAAGCCGAACTCAAACGGGTCGGCATCGAAATTCCTGCGGAAAAACTGGCCGACCTGAGCAAGCACCCGATGAGCGCCATCGTGTCGCTGGGCGGCTGCTCGGCCGCCTTCGTCTCCGACGCGGGCCTGGTGGTGACGAATCACCACTGCGCGTATGGCGCCGTGCAGCGCAATTCCACGCCGGAACACAATTACATCACCAACGGCTTTCTGGCCAAGACGCGCGCCGCAGAGCTGCCGGGCGGTCCGAACAGCCTCGTGTATGTGACGGACAAGGTGGAGAACGTCAGCGACCGCGTGCTGAAGGGCTTGACGGCCGACATGAGCGGCCGCGCGCGCCACGAAGCGGTGGAAAAGCGCATCAAGGACCTGATCGCCGAATGCGAAACGGACAAGATGTACCGCTGCTCCGTGCCAGCCTTCCACCGCGGTCTCGAGTACTACCGCATCCGCCAGATGATGATACGCGACGTGCGCCTTGTGTACGCGCCATCGGACAAGATCGGCAACTTTGGCGGCGACATCGACAACTACGAATGGCCGCGCCACACGGGCGATTACTCGTTCCTGCGCGCCTACGTGGGCAAGGATGGCCGTCCGGCCGACCCGTCGCCCGACAACGTGCCGTACAAATCGAAGGATTTCCTCGTGGTCTCGGCCGAAGGCTTGAAGGCCGGCGACGGCATCTTGCTGGCGGGCTACCCCGGCCGCACCAGCCGCTACAAGCTGCCGGCGGAAATCCGCTTCGCGCGCGATACGGCCTTCCCGTTGAAAGTAGCCGAACTGCAAGCCGACCTGGCCGTGATGGCCGACTCGACCAATGGCGACGCGGCGGCCGCCGTGCGCTATGCGAGCGTGGTGAAAAGCATCAACAACGTGCTGAAGAAAACCCAGGGCTTGCTCGACGGTTTCGCCCGCAAGGACATCGCCGCCATCAAGGACGTGCAGGATGCCGAGTTCCGCGCCTGGTACGCGAAGCAGCCGAACGTGTCGGCCACCCTGCTGGCTGAACTGGACGCGGCGATCGCCAGCGACATGGCCCTGAGCGAAGAAGAGTTCGCCTGGAGCGTGGCCACCAACAGCGATTTGCTCAAGAGCGCGCGCACCATCTACCGCCTGTCGCTGGAGCGCCAGAAAGCGGACGCCGAGCGCGAATCGGGCTTCCAGCAGCGCGACCTGGCCTTCATCAAGGCCCGTCTGGCCCGCCTGGAACAGTCGTATGTCAACAAGGTCGACCAGGCGCGTTTCGAAGCCGGCCTGAAGCGCTACGCGCAGCTGGCGGCGAAGAGCCATCCGCAAGGCCTGGATGCGCTGCTGCCGGCGCCAACGGCCGTGGCGGCCCTGTACCAGCAGACGCAACTGGCCGACACGGCCAAGCGCCTGGCCTGGCTGGAAAAGGACCAGGCCGCTGTTGCCCAGTCCGACGACGCCTTCATGGCGCTGGCCATCAAGCTGCAGCCCGTCGAGACGGCGCTGGAAGAGCGCCGCAAGGAAATCGACGGCAACCTGGAACGCGTGATTCCGCAATACATGCAAGCCGTGATTGCCTGGAAGAAGTCGCAAGGCAAGCCCGTCTATCCTGACGCCAACTCGACCTTGCGCGTCACGTACGGCACGGTATCGCCGTACTCGCCGCGCGACGGCATCACCAAGGGACCGTTCACGACCGTGGAAGGCATCGTCGAGAAAGTCACGGGCAAGGCTCCGTTCGAAGCGCCGCAAGGCTTGATCGACGCCGTCAAGGAAAAACGCTACGGCCAGTTCCGCGACCCGGCCCTGGGCACGGTGCCCGTCAACTTCCTCACCAGCGCCGATACCACGGGCGGCAATTCCGGCTCGGCCGTGATGAACAAGCGTGGCGAACTGATCGGCCTGAACTTCGATTCGACGTATGAATCGATCACCAAGGACTGGTACTTCGACACGGCCATCACGCGCGCCATCCACCTCGACATCCGCTACATGCTGTGGGTGATGAAGGAAGTGGACCACGCGGACAACTTGCTGCAGGAAATGACCATCAAGTATCCGAAGCCAGTGAAAGCTGCCAAGAAGTAAGTATCAGCTTCAACTTCAGCTTGCGTTAGCGCAAAGCCGCATCCGCCGCAGGGCCGATGCGGCTTTTTTTATGCCGGGATGCCGCCCGCACCGCACACGTCGCCACCCGACTTTTCGGAGGCGCCACGTATAATTTCTCTCCCTATCCACCACTCTTCTTTTCCGACAGGTCCCTATGCCCCCGACTCCCGCTTTACCACTTGACTGGCAGACATTCGAAACGGCCCACGACGTCGAAGCAACCTGGTTCAGGCTGGCCAGCGCATCGCTGGCGTTGCTGGGCGCGTCCGCTTTCAAGGATCAGGCTTTTTCCGCCTTTGCCTTCAATGCCGTCTCGTTGCCATCCATTTCGCTGAGCTTTGACACCGACCCCGGCAACCGCGAGCGCGGCCATTACCCTCCGGACTGGTCGAACGAGTGCATGGAAGCCGACGTGCCGGCAATCGGGCAATTGTGGGAGGAGGGCCACGCAGGGATAGAAGACGCGCTGGCCGAGCTGATCGACGCCGCCGATGACGAGCTGCTTGAAGCCATCGAGGCCGGCTATCTGCACAGCCTGAGGAAAACCATGGTGCGGCTGGAAGCATCCGATGCTTTCGGCCAGATCAAGACCTGCCCCCGTTTCTGGACCGTGGTCACGCAAGTCGACGCCGATACGGACGACGAGGAACGGCTGCTCGAGCAGGTGCGCATGGCGCCGGTGCCTGGCCAGGCGTGACGGCGTGAGGCGCGGCGCATCGCGCGCCGCGCATGGCCCTGCGCCCTAGGCGGCGCCGGCGATCTGCCCCTGCGGCGTGGCCGCGGTCCGTGCGTTGAGCATCCGCCACAGGCGCGCCGGCAGCGCGCTGATCGGCCGCTCGCGCACGGGAATGTCGATCCAGCAGGCGTACAGCAGATGGCCATTCACGCGCATCGGCGGCCCGGCGCGCTCCGTCGAAAAGCCGCCTTGCCGCAGCAGCCGCTCGATGCCGACGGGGGAGACGGAAATGATACGGCGCGCGCCCAGGGTCGCCGCCGTGGCGATGGCCTTGCGCAGCAGGCGGAAAGTGTCTTCCAGCGTATTGCGGTTGTCGTGCAGATCCATCGACGTGAAGCGGGACAGTTCCCAGATGTCGTGATGGCGTGGCGGCGCCTGGCCGGCCATCAGTTGGGGAAATATTTCACCCAGTAGATATTGACGGTCGGTGGGCAGGAGACGGGCGCAGCCGTTGATGCGGCCCTCCTCATCCCTTGCGATGACGTAGTACGTATCGTCATGATCGAACTGGTCCGTTTCCCTGCCATCCCTGGATGGCAGGTCCCATCCCAGGGTCTCCACGAAAACCTTGTAGCGATAGCGCTCCAGTTCGGACTTCAGGGTATTGCAAAGCGCATCAGATTTGGCTGAAAGGAATTTCATAATTATTTACGGCAGTGACGGGATGGCTATTACAGTGTAATTGTGGCCGCTGCAAAACTGTAAGGAACCACAGGTGGGGGTGCCGATTTATGTTGCTGGCGGTGCGTTTTGGTGAGAATTTGAAGCAGACTTTGCTATACCATACGCCGACTCGTTGACGTGTCATTTTTTTATCATGCGCGACGAACCCTGCGGCAAATCCATCCCCTACAAAGGACTTCTATGTTCGCTTACAACGCCCCAAAAACGCGTATCCCGGCAGCAGAATGGAAACAAGGTGTGATCGAAAGCCTGGCTGCCACCCACACGCCGGATGACATATTCGAGGTGCTGGCGGGCGTGGCCGGCGACCTGGGGTTTGAGTATTGCGCCTATGGCCTGCAAGGCCGCCTGCCGATGTCCAATCCCAAGGTGTTTACCGTTAATAATTATCCAAGTTCCTGGCAGCGCCGCTATTCCGAGCAGGCGTATATGCGTTCCGACCCGACCGTCAGCCGCGCCAACCGCTCCTTGCAGCCCATCCTGTGGGGGGACAAAATGGTGGAAGAAAATCCCGAGTTCTGGGAAGACGCCCATGCCCATGGCCTGCGCTACGGCTGGGCCCAATCGTCGTGCGACATGAGCGGCCAGGTCGGACTGCTGAGTTTTTCCCGCTCCAGCAAGCCGCTGACGGAGCGGGAAATTGACGTCCTGTCCTTTCGCGTGTCCTGGCTGGCGAATGTCGTGCATGAGCATTTTGCCGACGCCATTGCCGTGCCGGCCAAGGATGCGCCCAAAGTCCAGCTGACCGAACGCGAGGCGGAAGTGCTGCGCTGGTGCGCGGATGGCAAGACCTCGGCCGACATCAGCGAGATCCTGAACATTACGGAACGCACCGTCACCTTTCACATCAGCAACTCCCTGCAAAAGCTCGACACGGTCAACAAGACTGCCGCCGTCATCAAGGCGATGGCCTTACGCCTGCTGTAGGCGGGCGGCCTCGGGCGGCGCGGCAAAGATCAGCGCGGCATTGGTGCCGCCAAAGCCGAAGGAATTCGACAGCACGTGGCGGATCGGCCGGGCGTATGCCTTGCCGGCCACCAGGTCGATGCCTTCGCATTCTGCGGCGCGGTTTTCCAGGTTGAGGGTCGGCGGCACGATCTGGTCGCGCAAGGCCAGCACCGACAGGATGGCTTCCACGCTGCCGGAGGCGCCAAGCAGGTGGCCCATGGCCGACTTGGTCGAGGAGACCGAGACGCCGCCCTGCAGGTGGGCGCCGAAGACGTGCCGCAAGGCGGTGATTTCTGCCAGATCGCCGGCCGGGGTCGATGTCGCGTGCGCATTGATGTAGTCGATGGCCTCGGGCGCCAAACGGGCGCGCCGCAGCGCCGCCTGCATGGCCCGTGCCGCGCCATTGCCGTCTTCCGGCGGCGCCACTGCATGGTAGGCGTCGCCCGACATGCCGTAGCCGATCACCTCGGCGTATATCCTGGCGCCGCGCGCGCGCGCGTGCTCGTATTCCTCCAGCACCATGACGCCGCTGCCTTCACCCATCACGAAGCCGTCGCGGGCGCGGTCCCACGGGCGCGAGGCCCGTTCCGGCGCATCGTTGAACGCCGTGGACAGCGCGCGGGCGGCGCAAAAGCCCGCCACGCCGAGCTCGCAGATGGTGCCTTCGGTGCCGCCGGCCACCATGACGTCGGCATCGTCGAGCGCGATCATGCGCGCGGCGTCGCCTATGGCGTGCGCGCCCGATGCGCAGGCGGTGACGGTGGCGTGCGCGGGCCCGCGCAGATGGTGCTGAATGGCAATGTGTCCCGCCGCCAGATTGATCAGGTTGGACGGGATGAAGAACGGCGACAGGCGCCGCTGGCTGCCATTTTCCAGCGCCCTGGCCGCTGCCTCGATGCCGGGCAGGCCGCCGATGCCGGAACCGATCATCACGCCGCTGCGTTCCTGTTCCGCCAGTGCGGCCGGCGCCCAGCCGGCATCGCGCAGCGCTTCGGTGGCGGCGGCGATGGCGTACACGATGAAGGGATCCATTTTCTTCAGTTCCTTGCGCTCGACCCAGTCTTCCGGACGAAAGCCGTTTTCCTCGCCCGCCGCCGGCAATTGCCCGGCGATGCGCGCCGGCAGGTGGGCGGCCGGGAAACGGTCCAGCACGCCGATGCCGCTGTGGCCGGCCAGCAGCCGCTGCCAGGTGCGCTCGGCGCCAACGGCCAGCGGGGTCAGCATGCCGATGCCGGTGACGACCACGCGGCGCAGGCCGAGCGGGTGGGGCAGAGCGTAGTGGGACGAAGACATCGCAGTCCTTTCAGCAAGTTAAACAAAGCCGAAATGTATCAGCAATCGCCAGCCGTATACCCCTGTAGGAAATGACAGGTAGGGCGCGGCTCATTTGGCGGTGCCAGGCAGCAGCTGGCGCTGGCGCGCGACGAGCATGCACGCCACCCCGGCGAGCAAGACCAGGGCGGCCACCACGATAGGCAGCAGGGTCGACAGGGGCTGCAGGGCCGCCGTGATCAGCGGCGCGACGCCCCAGGCCAGCGCATTGATCGCCGAGATCAGGCCCATCAGCTGTCCCTGGCGCTCCGTCAGCGTGCGGTTGGAGGCGATGCTGAGCAGGCAGACATAGGTCGTGGCGACGGCAATCGCCAGCGGGCCGGTCAGCAGCCACAGCACGGCCGGCGCGTTGCCCAGGGCCGCCGCTGCCACCAGCGGCGGCTGGATGGACAGGCTGAGGAGCAAGATGCGCTCCAGCGCGAAACGGCGCGTGGCCCAGGGCACGATGAACAGCATGGCAACGGCAAAGCAGGTGGAGTAGTACGCCAGCAGCTGGGCTTCCTGCCAGGCGTCAAAGCGGTAATGCAGCAGCGCGAACGCGGCCATGTAGTTGAAATACATGTAGTAGCCGAGCAGGAAGATGGCCAGCAGCAGCAGGGGCTGGCGCAGCTCGGGACGGCACAGCATGTGCCACAGATTGCGCCACGGGTTGGCGTTGTCGTCCGACAGCGTGCGGGTATCCGCGTAGCACAGCAGGACCAGGACGGCGCTGGCCAGCGGCAGCAGCGCCGCCCACAGATAGGGGAGCCAGAGCGCCGCGCCCTGCTGGTGCATGATGCCGCCCAGCAGCGGGCCGGCAACGAAACCGATGCCGTTGGCGGCCGTCACCAGCGCGAGGTTGGCGGCCTTGCTGTCTGCCGTGCTGAGGTCGATGATGGCCGCTTGCGCCACCGGCAGGCTGGCGGCCGTGATGCCGGCCAGCGCCCGTCCGCAGCAGATCAGTACCAGGCTGCCCTGCCAGACGCCGAAGGCGGTCAGCGCCATGCCGCCGGCGTTGCCAAGCAAGCACAGCAGCAAGACCGGTTTCCGGCCCTTGCGGTCCGACAAGGCGCCCAGCCAGGGCGAGCCCAGGCACATCATCAGCGGATAGATGGCCAGCATCAGGCCGTAGACGGCCGAGCGGAAGGCCGGCCCCTGGCTGCTGTCGAACAGCGGCGACGCATCGCCCAGCAGCAGCGGGGTCAGGGTCGGGTAGACGATGCCGATGCCGGCGGCGTCGGCGAAAATGGTACTGAACAGGGCGAGGTAAACCAGTCTGGATTTCATCTTGGACTCATCAAAATTGGCCGGGATGCAGCTGCGCCCCGGCCGGAAAGGCATTAATCGGAAGCCTGGGCCAGGCGGCGCAGGCTGCTGACGGCAAAGTCGTGCAGCGTGGCCGCGTCGCGCACCTCGTCCAGCTCCAGCTGCCCCAGTTCGCGCAGGAACTCCGCATTGGCCACCTGCCGCGGCGGCGTCTGTGCGGGCTGGGGCTGGCCGAGGTCGGCGTACAGCGGCAGCAGGCGGAAGAAGGGATCGCGTTCCGCCGTCTCCTGCCTGCTGCGTTCGACCCAGCGTGCCGCGGGCGTGGCTTGCAGCGCGGGCCGGAGCGCCGCGGCGAGGGCGTCGAACGCCAGCGGTCCGAGGCTCAGGTTGCGCACGCCCGAGGCCGTGCCCAGCTTGCTGCGCCTCGCTACATAGCGCGCCACCAGCGCCGTCGGCAGCAGCGTGACGGGCATCGGCACGTCCGGGTAGGCATCCATCTGCAGGCACTTGACGGCCAGCGCGACAAAATGGTTTTGCGTGTACAGGCGGCTGTCGCTGTCGTCGAACATCAGCGGCAGGCGGTAGACGGTGGCCGGATAGCCCATGGCGATGGCCTGCGTCACCTGCAGCTCGGCCGCCAGCTTGGACTGTTCGTAGCCGGAAGCGATGGCCTCCAGGCTGGACGCGGGCAGCGGCGCCTCCGGCAAGTCGGCCAGTTCGGTGAACTGGGTCGACATGTGGTGCACGTGGGCGGCGCCGGCCTGCGCCGCGAACAGCAGCACATGGCGGGTGGCGACCACATTGCCGTCGCGCATGGACGCATAGTCGGCAGCGTGATTGACGTGCGCCGCGGCATGGATCACCTGGCCGACGCTGGCGCAGCATGCGGCGTAGTCGGCGGCCGACATGCCCAGCGAAGGCTGCGTCAGGTCGGCCTGGAGCACGCTCAGCCGAAGCGGCGGCAAGTCCGCATGGAACAGCTGCCGGTAGCGCGCCGCCAGGCGCGCCATGCCGTCGTCCCCGCGCAGCGGCAGGACGATGCGGGCCGTACTTTCGCTCAGCAGCGCGTGCAGCAGGTGCATGCCCAGGTGGCCGCTGGCGCCCGTCAGCATCACGGCCTTGCCCTGCGTGGCACCGGAAGGGAAGGGCGGCAGCTCGCTCATGCGCTCCAGGTCGGCCTGGTAGGCGCGGCCGGGAGACGCCGTGTCGTCGGCGGCATCGGCCGCCAGCAGGCCGTTGATGGTGGGATTGCCCACGAAGCGGCCGAAATGGATGCGCAGTCCCAGCGAGCGTTCCACGGCCAGCACCATGCGCGTCAGCACCAGCGAATCGCCGCCCAGCTGGAAAAAGTTCTCGTCGACGTCTACCACTGGCACTTGCAGCAATTCCTGCCACAGCGCGCAGAGGCGCTGCTGCAACGGCGTCAGCGCCGCGGCGGCGGCAGGCAGGCGCTGCTCGCGCTGCTGTGCCAACCGCTGCGCCAGCAGGGCGCTGAGCGCGGCGCGGTCGACCTTGCCGCTGCTGTTGAGCGGGAAGGCGTCGAGTTGGAACAGCTGCGATGGCAACATGTATTCGGGCAGGCGCTGGCGCAACTGCTGCAGGAGCGCGGCATCTGCCGGCGTGCGCGCGATCACGGCCGCCATGATCTGGCGCGTCGTGGCGCCGGGCTGGCCCACTTCCATCACCAGCGCGCATGCATGCTGCACGCCGGCCTGCGCCAGCAGCGCGTGCTCGATTTCGCCCAGCTCGATCAGCTGGCCGCGCAGCTTGATGCGGAAATCGTTGCGGCCTATGTAGTCCAGTTCGCCATCGGCCGTCCATCTGACGATGTCGCCCGTGCGGTAGACGCGCCGCTGCGGCGTTTGCAGCGGATTGCCGTAGAACGGATCGGGCTGACGCACCGTGCCGATGTAGCCGCGCGCGACGCCGCTGTCGCCCAGGTACAGTTCGCCGGCCACGCCCACGGGCACGGGGCGTCCCAGCTTGTCCAGTACCCAGCAGCTGACACCGGGACAGGGCTTGCCGATCAGCGCGCCGCTGCCGTGCGGCAAGGCGCGGCAGGCGTGGAAGGTGGCGTAGATGGTGGCTTCGGTCGGCCCGTACAGGTTGTGCAGCACCGTTGCCGTGCCCGATGCCAGCCATTGCTGCACGACGGGCCGCATCAGCGCCTCGCCGACGGAAATGACGTGGCGCAGGCGAGGGCAGGCAGTCAGCTCGCTCACCAGCAGGTTGAGCAGCGACGGTACCGTGCTCATCATGGTAACGCCGTGCGCCCTGCAGGCAGCCACGTGCGCGCTGCCGGCGGGACCTTCCGGCAGCAGTACCACGGTGCCGCCGCAGATCAGCGGCAAACAGTACTCGGGTACGGAAATGTCAAACGTCAGCACCGTGCCCTGCAGGAATTTGTCGCCGGGGCCGAAGCCGAAATACTCGGCCATCCACGCCAGGCGCTCGCTCAGGCCCGCATGCTCGACCAGCACGCCCTTGGGCATGCCGGTACTGCCGGAGGTGTACAGCACATACGCCAGATGGCCGCTGCCGTCGGCATACGGACTGTTCGGTTCGAGCCGCCGGGCCGGCGGCACGACGACGGCTTGCCGCACGCGCACCTCGAGCGACTGCCCCAGGGCGATTTCCAGCACGCCCAGTTCCGCCTGCGCCCGCAGCAGCGCCTGCATTTCCTCGGCGGGGCGTTCGCTGCTGGTCAGCACCAGCGCGCAGCGCGCCGTCTGCAGCATGTACAGCGAGCGCTGCGGCGGATGCTGCAGGTCCAGCGCGACATAGGCGGCGCCGCATTGCCACAGCGCGAGTATGGCGATCACCGATTCCGGACAGGCGGCGCGCGGCATCATCAGGCCGACCGTGTGTTCCTTGCCGATGCCCAGCGCCGCCAGTTGCGTGGCCAGCTGCTGCACATGGTGGCGCAGCTGCGCATAGCTGAGGCCTTGTTCGCCCCATTCCAGCGCCGGCGCCGTGGGATGGCGCTCGGCCTGCAGCAGGAATTGCTCGTGCACGGGCAGCGTTCTCACGCCGACCGGCATGGCGGCGGCGAGCGGCGCCGTGCCCGGGCCCTGGCCGCCCAGCAGGCAGCGCTGTTCGGCCGCCGACAGCATGGACAGCTGCGCCACGGTCTCGTCGCCGCCGCCCGCCAGCTGCGCCAGCAGCGCGGCATAGTGCGCCGCCATGCGCGCCATGGCGGGCTGGCTGAAGGCGCTGCAGCGGAACTTGAGCAGCATGTCCCAGCGGCCCTGGTACTGCGTGATCCACAGGCTCAGGTCGAACTGCGCCAGCTGCTGCGGAATCGTCAGCGGCGTCAGCGTCGCCGCGCCGGCTTCCAGGTGCATTTCCGCGGCATCGAAGAAATTGAAATAGCTTTGCAGCGGATCGTGGCCCTGCACGGCCGCCTTCAGCCGTTCGTCGCGCATCAGCTGGGCCAGCGGGATGTCCTGGAACTCCAGCAGTTCGAACAAGGCGGCCGAGACGCCGCGTTCCAGCGCCGTGCCGCTGACGCCTTCGTCGATGTCGACGACCAGCGGCAGCACGTTGACGAAGTGGCCCACCGTGTGGCGCCAGCGCTGCTGGGTGCGGCCATTGAACGCCACCCCGGTCAGCACCCGCTGCTGGCCGCTGTAGCGCGCCAGCAGCAACAGCCAGGCCGCCAGGCATACGCTGGCGCGGCGGCTGGCCGGCAGCGCGCGCAGCCGCTCCATGGCTGCCGGCGACAGCGGTATCGCCACGCTGT
>NZ_WFLI01000016.1 GCF_009208555.1 Janthinobacterium violaceinigrum
CGCCATCGCGCGGGGCGGCGGCAACGGCAGGGGCGGCCGGAGCGCTTTGCTGCAGCAGCGATTCGAACGGCTGCGCCGGTGCGCTGCTTTTGGCCGCCGTCGCCGGGTTGGCGGCGGCCAGCGGCTCGCGCGTATCGCGGCCTGCCGGTTGCGCCGTTGCCTGGGCCGTGAGGGTGATGGCAGCCGGATGCAGGCTGATGTTGAGCGCCGGATTGGCTTGCGCCACATTTGCCTGCGCTTGTGTCTGTACTTGCGCCTGCGCGCTGGCGCGCGCCTCGACCGCGGCAGCGTCTGCCGGCGGCAGCATGGCGACGGGCAAGCCGAGGATGGGGGCGGCCATGGCTGGCAGGCTGCTGTCGGCCTGGCTGTCGCTGTCGCTCTCTTTGGCGGGCGCAGCGGTACTGCTCTCGCCGGCAGCGGCATCGGCCGTCTGTCCGCCCGTCACGTCGAGCACCTGCGCGAACAGTGGCAGGGCGGAGGGGGCGACGCCGTTGCCAGCGGCATTGCTTCCATAGCCCGGCGTGCCGGGCAAGGTGGTAATCTGTGCCGGCGCTGGCGCCGACGCGGGTGCCGCATTGGCTGCCGGTGCCGGAGCGGCCGGCGCCGTGTTGAAGTTCATGATCATGCTTGATTCCCGTCCGAGTCGTATTCGCCGAGCGCGGCGTAGGCGACCCAACCTTCCTTATTTGCCTGTAATGCACCCAGGTGTAAACCCAGGCGTTCTTTTTCCTCAGAGCAAATTTTAACCGCTTGCGCGTGAATTTTGCGCAATTGCAACAATTCTGTTTGTTCCAGCGCATTCCATGCGCCCCGTTCGGCCAGTAGCGGGATGTTTTTCGCCAGGCTGGCCGAGAGTTTTTCCAGCGCTTCCCAGTCCGGCTGCGCGACTGCCGCGCTCAATTGCCGGCTCAGCTGCTGCAGCGCAGCGCGCCTAGGCATTGTTGGCCTGGACGCCCACCCAGCCGCGCTTGATGGTCGTCATCAAGGTCGTCACTTCGTCGATCAGGGTCGGGTCCAGCTTGATCCCGGCCGTGTACAGGCGCGCCACGCAGTAGTCGTACAGGCGCGCCAGGTTGACCACCACTTCGCCGCCATTGTCGAAATCGAGCGAGCTCGACAAACCGTTGATGATCTGCGTGCACTTGTCCAGGCTGATCGCCTTCTGTTCGTAGCGCTTGCCCACGATATGCCCGCGCGCGCGCGCCAGTTCTTCCAGCAGGCCGTCCGTCAGCACCAGCACCAGCTCGACCGGTGTGGCGCGGGCGGTCTGGGAATCCAGGTTGACGGCGTGGTAGCTGCCGTAAGCTTCATTGTTCAACATGTCTTGGTTCTCACTGTTTCACGGTTTAACTGGCTGCGGCGCGGCGGGCGCGCCCGCCTTAGGATTTGTTGTTGCCGAACATGGCATCAAACATGTCGGCGTTCTTTTGCATCTGTTCTTGCAGGATCTGCAAGCGGGTGAACTGGTCCAGATAGCGCTTGTAGGCGGTGTCGTACTGCGCGCTCAGGCGGTCCATGCTCGTGCTCAGGTTCTTTTGCAGCTTGTCGTTGGCGGCCAGGCGCTGGGTGATCTGACCCTTGGTGACGTTGCCCCACTGGGCCAGCACCTTGTCCAGGCCGCCCAGCACGCCGGCAGGGGCGGACAGGCTGTTGTTGCCGAACAGTTTGTCCAGGCCGCCCGGGTTGTCGGCCAGCTTGGCCGTCAGCTTGGCGCTGTTCAGGCTGATCGAGCCGTCGCGCTGTGCGGTAATGCCATACGACACCAGCGACACGCCGTCGACGGTCAGGCGCAGGGCATCGCCCATGCTGGTGCGCAGGGAATTGAGGCCCGAGTCGTGGGCGAAAATGCCCGCGGCCACGTTCTTGGCCGGGTCGCCAGGGCTGGCCATGCCATCCATCAGGCTTTTCAGCTTGTTGTAGGCATCGACGAAGGCTTGCACATTGGCGATGGTGCCTGCATTGTCGGTGCCCACCGTGACGGTGACGGGATTGTCGCCGGCCGTCATGGCCTTGGTGAACGTCATCTTCACGTCGGGCACGTTGGTGAAGGTATTCGATGCCTGCGTAATCTTGGTGCCGGAACCCTGGGCGCCCAGCCAGACGACGGCATCCTTGGCCGCCACCATGGTCTTGATGTTGGCGGAGTCCGTCAGCGCCGTTTTCAAGGTGGCATTGGCGACGCTGTTCGCGTCCAGCGTGACGGCGTTTTCCACGCCGGTCACGTTCGACGTCAGGACCAGCTGCGCCTGGTTGCCGATATTGATGATCGATGCCGTGACGCGCGCATTGTTCTTGCTGTTGCCGTTGATGGCAGCGGCCATTTCCTGCGGCGTCAGCTTGCCGTCGCCATCCTTGTCGGCAGCGGCCAGGTCGATGTCGAGCGTGTTGTCGCCCACGCCATCGCCGATTTTCACTTTCAGGTTGCCCGTGCCGTCGGCCACGTTGATCGTGCTCAAGCCGCCATACGAAGTCTGGCTCGCGGTGGCCAGCTGTTCCACAAAGAACGAGTAGCTGCCCGGCGTGGCCTTGATGCCGGCCGTGGCCGTGCCATATGCCGTATTGCTGAAGGTGGCAGCCTGGCTCAGCACGGATTTGCTGGTGGTCATCGCCGTCATGGCGGTCTGGAAGGCCGAAATGGCCGTTTTCAGGTTGCCCAGTGCCGTCGCGGTGTTGTTGGCCAGCGTATTCTTGGCGATCAGGTCCGCTTTCTGCGTCGCAACTGCCTTGGTCGCCAGCTTTTCAGCCGTGGTGATTGGATCGTATTGCGGTGCGGTAATTACGCTTGCCATGCCAGACTCCTGAATAAAGGGATATACCGGTACAAGGCGACCCCCATTCCCGTTTCGTGAAGTTTTCCTGAAAGAAACTTACACAAACCTCATTTTACCTGCCCGCGGAACCAGAATTGCGTCGCCAGCTCGTCTTGCCGCTTGGCATCGACACGTTGTTGCTCGTTTGCAACATGCTTCTGTTTTTGCGTCAGCACCTGGTCCAGTACTTCGCGCTTGGCCCAGGCCGTATTCAGGGCGCGCTGCGAAACGGCCATGTTGGCTTCGTGCAGGTGCAGGTCCGTACGGTGCTGGTCGGCCATCTGCATGACGGCCTGCTTGAAGTTACCGCAATTGACGGACAGGGCCAGGGGCAGGGCGCCGCTGGGGCCACTATCCGTGTACAAGCCCGTCAGGCGTTCCAGGTTTTTCTGGTAGCGCTCGCGCACGGCCGTCTGCGCCGCCATTTCGCCTTGCAGGCGTTCCACTTCGGTGCTGCGCAGGCCGACCAGGGTGGTCAGGTTGCGGATGGTATGCGCGTCGCTCACGTATGCTCCTAGGCCATGATCTGTTCAAGTTGTTCGATGCACGGTCCCATCGGCGCCTCTTCCTTGGTGCCCTGGCACAGGAAGGCTTCGATGGGCGCGTGCAGCTGTACGGCGCGGTCGGTGATCGGGTCGGCGCCGGGCACGTAGGCGCCCAGCGGGATCAGGTCGCGCACGCGCGCATGGCGCGCCATCGACGCCTTCAGTGCGCGCGCCGCCTGCATGTGGTCGGGCGTGATCACCTGCGCCATGCAGCGGCTGATCGAGGCGGCGATGTCGATGGCGGGGTAGTGGCCCCGCTCGGCCAGTTCGCGCGTGAGCACGATGTGGCCGTCGAGAATTGCGCGCGCCGTGTCGACCACGGGGTCCTGCTGGTCGTCGCCTTCGGCCAGCACCGTGTAGATGGCGCTCATGCTGCCTTCCGGGTGGGCGCCGTTGCCGGCGCTTTCCACCAGTTGCGGCAAGTTCGAAAAGACGGACGGCGGATAGCCGCGCGTGGCCGGCGGCTCGCCCAGGGCCAGCGCCACTTCGCGCAAGGCCATCGCATAGCGCGTCAGCGAGTCGACCAGCAGCAGCACGTGCTTGCCCTGGTCGCGGTAGTGGGCGGCGATCGAATGGCACAGTTCGGTTGCCATGATGCGCATCAATGGCGATTCGTCGGCCGGCGCGATCACCAGCACGGCTTTCTTCAAGCCGTCGGCGCCCAGCGATTTTTCCACGAATTCGCGCACTTCGCGGCCCCGTTCGCCGATCAGGCCGACGACGACCACGTCGGCCACCGTCTGGCGCGTGATCAGGCCCAGCAGCACGCTCTTGCCCACGCCGGAACCGGCCATCAGGCCCACGCGCTGGCCCTTGCCCAGGGTCAGCATGCTATTGATGGCGCGCACGCCCACGTCCAGCGGCTCGACCACTGGCTGTTTCTTCAGGGGATTGATCTTCGGCGGCGTGACTTCCAGGATGTGTTCGCCACCGAGGCGGCCCAGGTCGTCGATCGGCTCGCCCAGGCCATTGACCATGCGGCCCAGCCACGACGGGCCGATCTGCAGGCTGGCCTTGTCGGGCAGGGGCAGCACGCGCGCTCCCGTGGTCAGGCCCGTGGCCTTCTTGAACGGCATCAGGTAGGACAGTTTTTCGCGGAAGCCCACGACCTGCGCATCGAGCCACTCGCCGTTCACAGTTTCAATTTGACAACGCTGGCCCGTGTGCAGCCGGCAGCCGGCGCTTTCCAGCAGCAGGCCGGAAGCGCCGACCAGGCGGCCCGTCGGCGTCGCGACCGGGATATCGCCGATCTCGAAACTGCGCAGCGTGTCGGCGATCATGCAGGCGCGCCCTGGTCTGCGTGTTCGGCGGCCAGCGCCAGGTGGCTGCTGACCTGTTCCATGCAGGCCGACAGGCGCTGGTGGCAGCCCGCGTCGACTTCATTGTCGCCCGCCTTGATGCGGCATTCGCCTGCGTCGAGGCGCGCATCGGCGATCAGGTTCCAGCGCTTGGCGCGCTTCGGATCGAGTTCGCTGATGCGTTTCAATTCTTCGGGATTGAGGAAAACGTCGATTTCTTCGCGCGTGGGCGGCATCGAGGCCAGGGTCTCGTCGACCAGGGCCAGCAATTGTACGGGCTGCAGCGCCAGTTCCGCGCGGATCACCTGGCGCGCCACCTTGGCCACCAGGTCGACCACTTCCTTGCGCTGCGCTTCGCGGTAATCGGCGCGCACTTTTTTCAGGTCGCGCAAGATGGCGTCGACGGGGCGCGCCAGACGGTCCAGCGCCACCAGGGTTTCATTGCGGCCTTCTTCGCGGCCCTGCGCCATGCCATCGCTGCGTCCGGTGTCGTAGCCATCCTGCTGGCCTTGCACCAGGCCCACTTCGTAGCCGTCGCGCTGGCCCTGCTCGAAACCTTCCGAGACGGACGCCTGCCACTGGCCATCCGTATCCTCGTTGGAGGCGCGCTGGCCGGCGGCGATGAATTGCGACAGGGGCGGGAAACGATACGAGCGGAAGTGTTTCATTCGATCACCGCTTCAGCAAACAGTTGCACTTCGATCTCGCCCGCATCGGCGAGGCCCTTGACGGTGGCCATGATTTCCTGGCGCGTCTGTTCGATGCGGCTCAAAGGCACGGGGCCGGAACGGCGCATCATGTCTTCGAAGCTCTGCGCCTGGCGGCGCGGCATGGTTTTCAGCACGGCGTCGCGGATCGACGGTTCCGCACCCTTGAGCGCGATGGCCCACTGTTCCATCGGCACGTCTTCCAGGATACGCGTGAGCGTGACATCGCTCTGCGTGGCCAGGATCAGGAAGTCGTACATGCTCAGTTCGATTTCCGACACCACTTCGGGGTCGTGCGCGCGCAGCAGTTCGACCAGCGCGGCGCGGTTGCCCGGCATGCGGTTGAGAATCTCGGCCGCCTGGCGGATGCCTTCCACGCTGGTGCTTTGCGTGTCGAGCGTGCCCAGGCAGCGGCCCACCAGTTCGTCGAGCTCGACCAGCAGGTCGCGGTCGATCTCGTCCAGGCGGGCCAGGTTCAGCAGCACCAGGTCGCGGCCTTCGACGGGCAGGGCGTCGAGGATCTGGCCCGCCAGCGCGGGCGGCAAAAAGGCCAGGAACACGGCCTGCATCTGCACGTGCTCGTTGACGATGTATTCGGCCAGCCATTTTGGCGAAGCCCATTGCAGGCGCGCCATCTTGGGGCGGATGGCGTCGCCGTAAATATTGTTCAGCACGCTATTTGCGATATCGCTGCCCAGCGCCATGTCCAGCGAGCGCTTCAGGTAGCTGCGCGAGGCGCCGTGCACGCCGCTTTGCTGGCGATAATCGTCGAAGAAGGTCTGCATGGCCGTTTTCACGGACTCGACCTTGATGCCGCTCATGCGCGACATCACTTGCGTGACTTCCAGCAATTCTTCACGCGACAGGCAGCGCAGCACATTGGCCGCCTGTTCTTCGCCTATGCTCAGCAGCACGATGGCAGCCTGTTCCACGGGGTTCAGGCTGGCGCTTTCGTATTCGGCGCCGTCGGAGGGATTATTGTTGTTGAGTTCGGCCATTTTTCTGCATCCATTGTTTGACGACTTCGGCGACACGCTCGGGTTCTTTTTCAGCCAGCACTTTCAGGTGGTCGACCATCACGTCGACCGCCGAGCCTGGTGGCGGCAAGTCATAGTTTTCCAGCAAAGGCACGACCGGCATGCTGCCGCCAGCGGCGGCTGCCGCCTGGCCTTCCAGGGCAGGCAAGCCGTTCAGGCCCAGCGCCGGCGCGCCGGCGGCGGCCACGCCATTGGCGCCGGCGGCAGTGCTGCCGGCCAGTGCCAGGGCGGGATCGATCTGTTTCAGTGCCGGCGGCGCCAGGCGCGAGGTCAGCAGACGCATCAGCGGACGCAGGATCAGGAAGTAGCCGAGGACGGCACCCAGCGCGTACAGCAGCCAGCTGCTGAAATCGACGACGGTGTCGCGCTCTTCCCACCACTGCGCCACGGGCGGCTTGGCAGGGAAGGGCAGCGCCGTCAGGCTCAGGCTGTCGCCGCGCTGGGCGTTGATGCCCAGGCCGCTGTTGAGCATTTTTTCAATATTGCCCAGTTCGGCAGGAGTCCAGCCCGTCTTCGGATTCGGTGCGGCGGCGCTGTTGAGGACGACGGCGACGCTGAGTTTTTCCAGGCGGCCACGGCTGCGCTTGATCTGGGTGATGCTGCGGTCATACGCGTACTGGCGCGTGGTGGCGTTCTTGCGGGCAGTGCCGTCGTCGGACGGTTTCGGTGCGCCATCGGCGGGCGCGGCGCCTGCAGCGTCGGCCGGGGCCGGTACGGCGGCCGCTGGCGGACGGTTCGACAGGCTGCCGGGAATGCCAGCCACGGTGCGGTTGCGTTCCTGCTCTTCGCGCATCGCCTCGCTCGTCACTTTCGGGGCTTCGCCGTATTTTTCCAGCGTTTCGTCCACGCGGTCGTTGTTCACGGCGGCCGTCACGCTGAGCTTGAAGTTGTCTTCGCCGATGACGGGGCCCAAAAGGCCCGTGACGTTGCGGCGGATCTCATCCTGGAAGCGCTTCGCGCCTTCATTGCCGGCGGCCGAGGCATCGAAGCCGTCCGTCAGGTCGACGTGCGAGGACAGCAGGTTGCCGCCTTGGTCGACCAGGCTCACGCGCGTGGGCGCCAGGCTGGCGACGCTGCCGGCCACCATGTTGATGACGGCGGCGATCTGTTCCGGCGCCAGGGTGCGGCCCGGTTTCAGCGCCACCACCACGGAAGCGGACGATTTGTCGCCGTCGCTGGCGACGAACGACGTCGACTTGGCAATCGACAGATGGACGCGCGCCGAAGCGATCGCGTCCATCGTCATGATGCTTTGCGCCAGTTCGCCTTCCAGGCCGCGGCGGAAGCGCACGTCCTGCACGAACTGGGATACGCCCAGCGGGTCGTTCTTGTCCATCAGTTCCAGGCCGGCTGGCAGCTGCGCCGTCACGCCCTTCGAGGCGAGCAGCATGCGCACCTTGCCCAGCATGGCGTCGGGCACCAGCACCTGGCCGCTGTCCGGATGCAGGCGGTAGGGGATGTGCTCGGCGTCCAGAGTGGCCATCATGTCCGTCACGGCCACTTTTTCGCGCGCGCCAAACACCGGCTTGTAGTTGGCCTGGTCGCGCCAGGCATACATGGTCACCATGGCGGTGATGCCGATGGCCAGCACGACGATGGGAACCAGGTTTTTCAGCAGGGCGGGCGGGATGGCGGGCTGGGCGCCAGGGCGCCAGCGCGCAAATGCGGACTTCATGGTGGTAATCACTTGGGGTAACTTTCGCTGGGAGGCTGGGCGGGGATCAGGACGTGAAGATTACAGAGGCAGTTTGATGAGTTCGTCGACGGCGCCCATGACCTTGTTGCGCACTTGCATCAACATGGAGAAGGACAGGCTTGCTTCCTGGCTGGCCAGCATGGCGCCGACCATGTCGTCGCTCTTGCCGCTGTCGACGTCGCTCATTTTCTGTGCGGCCATGCGGTCATCGCCGTTGACCTTGCCGATGGCGTCTTTCATGCTTTGCGCAAAGGAGAAGCCGGCTTGTTCCGGCGCGCCGAACTGGGCGGCGGGCGCGATGCTGGCGCCCAGGGCGCGCGCGTCATTGCTCAGTGCTGCCAGATCGGCCTTGATCAGACCTGCGAGTTCGTTGCTCATCTTGCCCTCTACTTTCAATATGCGGTGACGTATCAATCAGAAATACTGGTGTTGCCATTCCGGCAGTCGTGCATGGAATGCCATCCTGCCCGGCCCGACCTGCAGACCCATCAGTTTTATCAGTTGCCACACCATCCGCTCAAGCAGACTCAAACAAACCCAGCAAACCCACGCCGACATGATTTACATGGCCATGATAACTAATATTTAACTGATAAGAGTTTCTGCTGGTGGCAATAAGAGGACTGGAAACTGCCATAAAAACCGGAATCAGGTAAGCGGAATGGCGCACTGCAAATCACTATTTTCTCGCTATAAGCTTACCTCGGGGCAACTATAAAGTAAAGAGAGGATTGGCTCAAGGAATATTGATACATGGCAATATTTAGCATTTTCATGTATTGTTCAGCACCGTAGTCATCTAGCATGCGATACGATGCGCAATCGTTTGCTTGCGGACCCGTCGGCAAGGTCAAGATGATGCTGTATTTAATTTCGGGCGATCCGTATAATTTGTTCTGCCACCGCAATACGACATGACCCACATGATAACCACTAAGACAGATCAAACTGTGCGCCATCAAGTCCTCGATTCCTGTCTGCTTGGACGTCCTGTCCATTTGCTGCATGTATTCGGCGCCCAGCTGCGCGACGACCTGGCCGTGGCCCTGCGCCAGCCGATGAGCCGTCGCTATTGGGGCAATTTCCAGATCGACGCCGTGACCTTGTCGCGCGTGGAAGACGAGGACAGCGTGAACCGCTGGCTGAGTTTTTCCACGCCGGCCAGCCAGCTGGGCTTTACCCTCGAACGCCAGATACTCTTGAGCGTGCTGAACTATCGCTATGGTAGTGCCGGCGCCAAGGGCGCGCTGCCCGATCCCGCGCAGGTCCGCGTGACGGCCACGGAGGAGCGCCTCGCTGTGGTGCTGGGACAACAGTTGGTCAGCAGTTTGTTCGCCCGCGTCCACAAGAACCTGCAAACCCTGGGCAAGAGCAGCGACATCGACACCAGTGCCGAAGTCGCCGTGCAGTCCGGCGTGCACCCGGCACGCGGCAGCTGGATCGTCACCGTGGCGCTCAGCGACGTGGAAGCGGGGCAGAGCGGCCACTTCTGGTTCTCGCTCGACAAGCGCCTGATGGCCGACGTACTGCGCGGCTTGCTGCCCGAGCGCGCGCAGGCGAAGAAGGCGCTGCGCAGCGTGCGTCCGCTCGCTTCGCGCTTGCAAGTGACCCTGGAAGGCCGTCTCGTCAGCAAACAGGTGCAACTGGGCGCCTTGTTCGACTTGCGCGTGGGCGACGTGATTCCCGTCAGCCTGAGCCGCACCGACGTGATGCTCGACGATTCCCGTTTATTTACAGCTGCTGTTTCCGAACACAAGGGCAAGCTCTGTTTAACCTCATTTGAAGATGTCGAATAATATGAATATGACCGATACCAACCAGAGCGAAACCCTGCTGGAAGACCTGGGCGATGACATGATCATCGACCAGGGCGACGTGTCCGACGTGGCCAGCACCCGCGCGCGGCGCGACATTCCCCAGATGATGCGCAAGATTCCCGTCACCCTGACCCTGGAAGTGGGCTCGGCCCGCATTTCGCTGGAAGAGCTGATGGCCATCGGTCCGGAAAGCGTGATCGAACTGGACATGCTGGCCGGCGAACCGCTGGTGATCAAGGTCAATGGCACGCCGATCGGCCGTGCCGAAGTGGTGGTGGCCGGCGAGAACTATGGCCTGAAAGTCATCGACCTCGACGGCCTCAATCTCGACCTGATGACAGCATGAAGCTGGCGGTACCCGGTTTGAGCCGGCGCCGCGGCGCGCTGGCTGCCGCGCTGGCTGTTCCCGTTCTGATGCTGTGCTGCAGCGCCGCCGGGGCGCAGGATTTGCTGTCCGGCGTGGTGCCGGGCGCAAAGACCGACCTGTCGGTGAAGATGCAGATCCTCGTCGTCATGACCCTGCTCGGGCTGCTGCCCGTGATGGTCATGATGATGACCAGCTTTACCCGTTTCGTCATCGTGCTGTCCCTGCTGCGCCAGGCCCTGGGCCTGCAGCAGGGTTTGCCCAACCGTATCGTCACGGGCATCGCCCTGATCCTCACCTTGCTGGTCATGCGTCCCATCGGCGACCAGGTCTGGAAGGAAGCATTCGTGCCCTACGACCGCGACCAGATCGGCATGCAGGAAGCGCTGAAGATTGCCGAAGTGCCGATTTCGCGCTTCATGCTGGCGCAGACGAGCAAGGCGGCGCTGGCGCAGATCGCGCACCTGGCCGGCGAGCCGTCGACCATGCGCCCGCAGGACCACAGCTTCACGGTCAAGCTGGCCGCATTCGTGCTGTCCGAACTCAAGACGGCGTTCCAGATCGGCTGCATGCTGTTCATCCCGTTCCTCATCATCGATCTGGTGGTGGCGTCCGTGCTGATGGCCATGGGCATGATGATGCTGTCGCCGCTGGTGATCTCGCTGCCGTTCAAGCTGCTGCTGTTCGTGCTCGTCGACGGCTGGACCCTGACCGTCAACACCCTCGTTACCAGCATACAGGGCTACTGATCCATGTTTACCCCTGAAGTCGCCGTCGACCTGATCATCGAAGCGCTGCATGTCGTCATGCTGCTGGTGGTGATCCTGGTCGTGCCGGGTTTGCTCATGGGCCTGCTGGTCGCGCTGGTGCAGGCGGCCACCTCGATCAATGAACAGACCATGAGTTTCCTGCCGCGCCTGCTGGTCACCCTGCTGGCCCTGATCCTGGCCGGACGCTGGATGGCCGGTTACCTGATGGATTATTGCGTGTCCATTTTTCAGCGCGCCGCCACCCTGGTCGGATAGCGCCGCGCGCCATGGATCAGATTTTCAATCAGGTGCTGCCGTTTCTGCTGGCCGTGTGGTGGCCGTTCTGCCGCATCCTGGCCATGCTCAGCGCCTCGCCCGTGATCGGCGACGCCATGGTGCCCGTCCCCGTGCGGGTGCTGCTGTCGCTGGTGCTGGCGATCCTGATGCTGCCCGTGATGCAGGCGTCGGGCATCTCGCAGGACTTGCTTAAGATCGATCCGTTTTCCCTGCACGCCCTCGTGGCCACCCTGGAGCAGGCCATCATCGGCTTCGTCCTCGGCCTGGCCTTCCACTTCGCCATGTCCGTCATGTCGGTGCTCGGCTACCTCGTGTCGAGCCAGGTGGGCTTTTCCATGGCCGTCATGAACGATCCGCTCAACGGCACGTCGTCGGACGTGATCACGGGCTTGCTCACCATCATGTGCATGATCGTGTTTTTCGCCATCGACGGCCACCTCGTGCTGACGGGCGTGATCGGCGCCAGTTTCACGGCCTGGCCCGTGGGGCAGGGCTACGGGCCGATGCTGCTGCAGACGGTGGCGTATAACGTGGCGTGGATCTTCGCCGCCGCCATGCTGCTGGCCTTGCCCATCGTCTTTTCCACCATGGTGGTGCAGCTGGGCTTTGGCTTCCTGAACCGCGTGGCGCCGTCGCTGAACCTGTTTTCGCTGGGCTTTTCCATGATCACCATGTTCGGCCTGCTGATGCTGATACAGATCGTGCGCTTTATTCCGGAGCACTATGTCGCCATGACCAACCGCGTGCTCGACATGATCGCCGAACAGATGCGGGTGGCCCATGGATAGCGCACGTGCCAACAAGCTACTGCGCAGTCCACTTCCGGGCATCCGTTGCTCGCTGTACCTCCGTACAGCTGCGCTACTCAACCCGGCATTGAACTTGCTCGCTACGCTGGTAGGACACGTGCGGAAAGGTGTGGCCCATGGCCGATAGCAGCACGGGCGACAAGACAGAAAAGGCTTCAGCGCAGAAGCTGAAGAAGTCGCGCCAGGAAGGGCAGGTGGTGCGTTCGCGCGACCTGTCGACGGCGCTGGGCATCCTGATCAGCATGAAGGTCTTCATCTACCTGCTGCCCGGCTATCTGGTGAGCTTCCGCGAGCTGTTCGCCATGGCCTTCATGCCGCTCGACAGCAAGGGCGCGCTGGAAAATGCCATGTCGATGGCGTTTACCACGTCCGTGGGCTTGCTGATCAAGATGATCGTGCCCCTGTTCTGCGTGCCCCTGTTCGTGGTGCTCGGCTCATTGATTCCCGGCGGCTGGGTCATCAGCACGAAGAACTGGATGCCGAAGATGGAACGCCTGAGCCCGGCCAAGAACCTGGGCCGCTTGTTTGCGCCCAAGCATGCTTTTGAATTCGGCCTGTCGATTGCCAAGGCCGTCGTGCTGGGCATGGTGCTCGTGCACGTGAGCCGTTCCAGCCTGACGCAGTACGTGGACCTGCAGCACCGTCCCCTGCAGCAAGCCATGCTCGACGGTTCGGCGCTGATGCTCGACGGCCTGATGGCGCTGATTTCCGTCTTCGTGCTGTTTGCCATCATCGACGTGCCGGCGCAGGCGTTCTTCTTTGCCCGCAACCAGCGCATGAGCAAGCAGGATGTCAAGGAAGAGCACAAGAGCAGCGAAGGCCGCCCCGAAGTGCGCCAGCGCATCCGCCAACTGCAGCAGCAGATCGGCCGGCGCAGCGTGCGCAAGACCGTGCCCGACGCCGACGTGGTGATCGTCAACCCCGAGCATTACGCCGTTGCATTGAAGTATGACCAGGACCGCGCCGAGGCGCCGTTTGTCGTTGCCAAGGGCGTCGACGAGATGGCGCTGTATATCCGGCAAGTGGCGAAGGAACACAATATCGAGACGCTGGAGTTGCCGCCGCTGGCGCGCGCCATCTACAACACCAGCCAGGTGCAGCAGCAGATCCCCGTGCAGCTGTACCAGGCCGTGTCGCAGGTGCTCAACTACATCCTGCAGCTGAAAGCATTCCGTACTGGGCAGCGTGCCGCCCAGCCCCCATTTCCCACCGAGGTGGTCGTGCCATCTTATTTGAGCGAGGTAGTACCTTCATGAATTTCCTGAACCGGTTGGTTGCCGAAATGCGCCGCCACAAGTTCGCCACGCCGCTGTTCCTGCTGGTGATCCTGGCGATGATCATCCTGCCGCTGCCGCCCGTGCTGCTCGATATCTTGTTCACATTCAATATCGTGCTGGCACTGATCGTCATCCTGGTCAGCGTCTCGGCCAAGCGGCCGCTCGATTTCTCCGTCTTCCCGACGGTGATCCTGGCCACGACCATGCTGAGGCTGACCCTCAACGTGGCGTCCACGCGCGTGGTATTGCTGCACGGTCATACGGGGGCGGATGCGGCCGGTAAGGTGATCGAGGCCTTCGGTAACGTGGTAATCGGCGGTAACTTTGTCGTCGGTATCGTGGTCTTCGTGATCTTGATGATCATCAACTTCGCCGTCGTCACCAAGGGTGCGGAGCGCATCTCGGAAGTGTCGGCGCGCTTTACGCTGGATGCCTTGCCGGGCAAGCAGATGGCCATCGACGCCGACCTGAACGCCGGCCTGATCAACCAGGAAAAAGCCCAGATCCGCCGCAAGGACGTGGCTGCCGAAGCGGATTTCTACGGCGCCATGGACGGCGCGTCGAAGTTCGTGCGCGGCGACGCCGTCGCCAGTATCCTGATCCTGATCATCAATATGGTGGGCGGCGTGGCCATCGGCTCGCTGATGCACGACCTGTCGTTCGGCGACGCTTTCCGCCAGTACGCACTGCTGACCATCGGCGATGGCCTGGTCGCGCAAATTCCGGCGCTGCTGCTGTCGGCCGCGGCCGCCATCCTGGTCACCCGCATCAGCGATTCGGGCGACTTCGAACAGCAGGTGGCGGGCCAGGTGCTGACCTCGCCGACGGTGATCTTCAGCGCGGCCGGCATGATGGTGGCGCTGGCCCTGATCCCGGGCATGCCATGGTTCATGTTCATGACCTTTGCCGCCGTGCTGGCCTTCGTGGCGTGGCGCCTGACCAAGCGCGTGAAGGGGCCCGACGCGGCCGGCATGGCGGCCATCGAGGCAGCCTTGCGCGACGAGCGCCCGGCCGAGCTGGAATGGCAGCAGCTGCCTGCCGTGCAGCCGCTGATGGTGATGCTTGGCTACAAGCTGGTGGGCATGGTCGACAAGACGCAAGGCGAGCCGCTGAACAAGCGCGTCAAGGGCGTGCGCCAGAGCCTGTCCGAGTCGATGGGCTTGCTGTTGCCGAACATCGGCGTGCGCGACGACCTGGCCCTGAAACCGTCGCAGTATGCGATCGTGCTGTCGGGCACCGTGGTGGCGCAGGCGGAAGTGCAGGCCGACCGCCTGATGGCGATCCCGTCGCCAAACGTGTATGGCCAGCTCGACGGTATCCCCGGCATCGAACCCGCCTACGGCATGCCCGTCACGTGGATCGAGCCCGGCGAAAAGGCGCATGCGCTGGGCCTGGGCTACCAGGTCATCGAGGCGCCCAGCGTGATCGCCACGCACTTGTCGAAGATGGTGCGCGAATACCTGCCGGAGCTGTTCCGCCACGAAGACGTTTCCAACATGATGGAACGCCTGACGGCCATGTCGCCGAAACTGGCGGGCGCGCTGGACAAGGCGCTCACGCACACGCAGCTGCTGCGCGTGTTCCGCGTCTTGCTGGCAGAAAACGTGTCCCTGAAAGATATCGTGCCGATCGCCACCACCTTGCTCGACAGTTCGGAGACCACCAAGGACCCGATCCTGCTGGCGGCCGAAGTGCGCTGCGCGCTGCGGCGCCAGATCGTCAGCGGCCTGTTCGGCCAGAAGATGGAAATGCAGGCATTTAACTTGGGCGGGGAGCTGGAAAACATGCTGCTCGGTTCGCTGAACCAGGCGCGCCAGTCGGGCAAGATCACCCTGGATAACTACCCGATCGACCCGCACCTGCTGTCGCAGCTGCAGGTGAACATGCCGGTGGCGCGCGAGCAGATGAAGCAGCAGGCCACGCCGCCGCTGCTGCTGGTGCTGCCGCAGATCCGTCCGCTGCTGGCCCGCTACGCGCGCCTGTTCGCGCCTGGCCTGCATGTGCTGTCGTATAACGAAATCCCGGAAAACCGCGAAGTGAGCATCATCGGCACGGTGGGCTAAACAAAAAAAACGGCGCTTAGGGCGCCGTTTTTTTTGCTGCGTCAATTGTGCTGCATTGATTGTGCCGCCTCAATCCTGTTCGTCAATCGGCGGCAGCAGATCGTGTTCCTGGCCGTCGGCCAGCAGCAGCACGGTGCTGCCTTGCGCCGCGCCTTCCCCGTCGCCATAGTCGTAGCCGAACGGCGCCGCCACTTCCTTCGAGACGATGACGGGCTCTTCTTCGGCTGCGGCCGGCGGTGCCGCGGGCTCGTCGGGATTGGCCGCCGCTTCCGCCGGCGGCTGCGTCAGCAGCAGCGCCACTTCGGCCATGGCGCGGAACAGGGGCAGCGACAGCGTCGCGGCCGCCGCCTGCATCGGATAGTTGCCGTGCACGCGCTGTGCGTGCAGCTGGCGGTTCAGGCGGCAGCGCACCAGGCGCAGGCCCGCGCGCCGCACGGCGTCGGCGATCTCGGGCAGGGCCTGGCGCAAGTGGTGCAGGGCGCCGTCTTCATCGGCGGCCAGTTCCAGCAGCACGCCATCGCCGGCCGGCTCCATCTGGATCACCACCCGGCCGATGCCGATGATGATCACTTCGACGCGCAGCGCCACCTTGCCGCGCCGCTTCGGCGCGGCGTCTTCATCTTCGTCGCTGGCCAGCACGCGCAGCAGCAGGCGTTGGCCGGCCCATCCATACACGGCAAAGCGCCACGCTTCGCTGTCCACCGTCAATGGCGGACGGGGGCCTTCGCGCAGCAGGGCCGGCTGCTGTTCCGCCATGAACAGGTTGCCCGGCACATGCTGGCCGCGCGCCTGTTCCTGCAGGGCGGCGTACTGTTCGCCATAGGTCTTGACCATCACGCGCCACGAGGCGGCCAGCTGCGCCGCGTCGGGCGGCTGCCATATCAGCTGGCGCGTGAAGAACAGCTGATTGACTTGCATGGCGCTGCTGTCGCGCGGCATGGCGCCGCCCGCACCGTCGGCATTGGGCTTGATGAGCGACGCCAGGCCGTCCTGGCCCTGCTGCAGTTGCGCGGGCAGGGTGCCGGCATCGGGCGCGGGCGCCATGTAGGGGCCGATGGGCACCAGCGGCTGCACCACGCCCGGCACCATGGGCGTGGCGGGGCTGACGTCGAGGCGCTGGGTAATCAGGGGAGCCGGATTGCCCGATGAAATACGGTCTATCGCCATGCCATTGCTTCCAGGTGGTAAGTATGAATAAGATCCGCCATCGCGCCCGGCCAGCAATTATTGTAGTAGAGAAAGAATCAGCTTGCTCATGCTCTGGCTTTGCTTGAGCATGGCCGTACTGGCTTGCATCAGCATCTGGGCCGAGGTCATGTTGGCGCTTTCCGCCGCATAGTCGACATCCATGATGCGGCCGATGGCGGTCTTGGTGTGGGTGATCATGTTGGACAGGTTATTGTAGACATGTCCGAGCCGGTTTGCCGTGGCGCCCAGCGCCGAGCGCACGCTGCCGACCTTGTCGATGGCCGCCGCCAGTTGGTCGATCATGCCGTTGGCGCTGCCGTTGCTGGCAAATTCGCTGCCCGCCGTGGCGCCTGGCGCGAAATTGACCGAGATCGCCTGCAGCGCCGCATCCAGGCTGCCCATGTCGCCGGACACGTCAAATTGCATGGTTTCGCTGCCGCTGGCGCCGATCTGGAACGTCATCGCTTGCGACAGGGTGCCCTTGCCGGCGCTGCCATTGCCCAGCAATAAAGTGCCGCCATAGCGGGTGTTCGTCATCACGTTGTACAGCTCGGCACCCAGCGCATCATATTCGCCCTGCATGGCGTCGCGGTCTTTCTGGTTCGACGAGGCGTCCGCCGCCTGCGTGGCCAGGTCTTTCATGCGCACGAGCATGGCGGTGACTTCGCCAAACGCGCCTTCGGCCGTCTGCAGCAGCGAGGTGCTGTTTTGCGTGTTGCGCATGGCCACCGCCATGCCGCTGGTCTGGGCGCTCAGCCGGGTGGCGATCTGCAGGCCGGCCGCGTCGTCCATGGCCGAGTTGATGCGAAAGCCCGTGGCGAGGCGCGTCATCGACGTCGACAGCATTTGCTGGGCCCAGCCCATGGCCCGCTGGGCTGACAGTGCGGCAGTATTGGTATGAATGCTCAGCACGTGGCGGCTCCGGTAGGCGATTGTTCGGTGTTCTACCTTGTATAGGCGACTATGCCGGCAACATCGTTAAACGTGATGGCAATTTAGTTAAATATGCCGGGAATGCATGGTTGTACGGGCGAAAAAAAAGCCAGACCGGAGTCTGGCTTCGAGGCACGGGCCGCAAGCGGCCAGGGCGATATTATTGCAGCAGGGACATGACCATCGAGGACATGCTGTTGCTTTGTTTCAGCATCGCGGTGCCAGCTTGCAGCAGCATTTGCGACGACGTCATGTTCGAGCTTTCGGTAGCGAAGTCGGTGTCCATGATGCGGCCGGTAGCGGCTTTGGTGTTGGTGGCGATGTTCGACAAGTTGGTGTTGACGTGGTCCAGACGGTTGGCCGTCGCGCCCAGTGCCGAACGCACGGTGCTGACGCTGTCGATGGCGGTAGCCAGCAGGCCGATGGTGGCGTTGGCGGTGGCGGTCAGTTCCGTTGCGCCCGTCGATGCTGCCGACGAGAAGTTTTTGCTCAGGCCGGTCAGGGCTGCGTTCAGCGCGGTCAGGTTGCCCGACACGTCGAAGCTCATTTTTTCCGTCGAGCTTGCGCCGATCTGGAACGTCATCGAGGTCGACAGCGTGCCGGAGGCAGCAGCCGCGCCGTCGCCCAGCAGCTTGGTGCCGCCGAACGTGGTGTTGGTCATGACGTTGTACAGCTCTTGACCCAATGCATTGTATTCAGCTTGCATTGCGGTTTTGTCGTTGGCGGTCGACGAGGCATCGGAAGCTTGGGTAGCCAAGTCTTTCATGCGCACCAGCATGTTGGTGACTTCGGCGAATGCGCCTTCAGCCGTTTGCAGCAGCGAGGTGCTGTTTTGCGTGTTGTTCATCGCAACGGTCATGCCGCTGGTTTGTGCTTTCAGGCGGGTTGCGATCTGCAGGCCGGCAGCGTCGTCCATTGCCGAGTTGATGCGGAAGCCGGTGCTCAGGCGCGTCATCGAAGTCGACAGTTTGGATTGGGTATTCGAGATCGAATTTTGTGCCGACAGGGAGGCAGCGTTGGTGTGAAGGCTCAGCATGGTGTCATTCCTAATTGGGTGGTTACGGTGAGGAGCGACGGTTTATCTGCTCCTATCAGTACAAGACGACCGTGCCGCCACCTTAATTAAATGCTTTAAGGAAATTTCTTAAAATAATTGGTATTTCTTGTTTCGCCGGCCCGTTCGGCGGGTATTGCGGCATGCCTGCGCCCGCTGCACACGAAAAAAAAGCCAGACCGGAGTCTGG
Organism: Janthinobacterium violaceinigrum; assembly: GCF_009208555.1. Lineage (GTDB taxonomy): Bacteria > Pseudomonadota > Gammaproteobacteria > Burkholderiales > Burkholderiaceae_D > Janthinobacterium > Janthinobacterium violaceinigrum. Next base: position 18,835 of record NZ_WFLI01000016.1, read on the forward strand.
CTTCGAGGCACGGGCCGCAAGCGGCCAGGGCGATATTATTGCAGCAGGGACATGACCATCGAGGACATGCTGTTGCTTTGTTTCAGCATCGCGGTGCCAGCTTGCAGCAGCATTTGCGACGACGTCATGTTCGAGCTTTCGGTAGCGAAGTCGGTGTCCATGATGCGGCCGGTAGCGGCTTTGGTGTTGGTGGCGATGTTCGACAAGTTGGTGTTGACGTGGTCCAGACGGTTGGCCGTCGCGCCCAGTGCCGAACGCACGGTGCTGACGCTGTCGATGGCGGTAGCCAGCAGGCCGATGGTGGCGTTGGCGGTGGCGGTCAGTTCCGTTGCGCCGGTCGATGCGCCGCTGGAGAAGTTCGCGCTCAGGCCGCTCAGGGCCGTGTTCAGCGTGGACAGGTTGCCCGATACGTCGAAGCTCATTTTTTCCGTCGAGCTTGCACCGATCTGGAACGTCATCGAGGTCGACAGCGTGCCTTTGGCTGCGCCGCTACCGTCGCCCAGCAGCTTGGTGCCGCCGAACGTGGTGTTGGTCATGACGTTGTACAGCTCTTGACCCAATGCATTGTATTCAGCTTGCATTGCGGTTTTGTCGTTGGCGGTCGACGAGGCATCGGAAGCTTGGGTAGCCAAGTCTTTCATGCGCACCAGCATGTTGGTGACTTCGGCGAATGCGCCTTCAGCCGTTTGCAGCAGCGAGGTGCTGTTTTGCGTGTTGTTCATCGCAACGGTCATGCCGCTGGTTTGTGCTTTCAGGCGGGTTGCGATCTGCAGGCCGGCAGCGTCGTCCATTGCCGAGTTGATGCGGAAGCCGGTGCTCAGGCGCGTCATCGAAGTCGACAGTTTGGATTGGGTATTCGAGATCGAATTTTGTGCCGACAGGGAAGCAGCGTTGGTGTGAAGACTCAGCATGATGTCATTCCTAATTGGGTGGTTATGGTGAGGAGCGACGGTTTATCTGCTCCTACCAGTACAAGACGACCATCCTTTCCGTTTTATTAAATGCCGTGTGGAAATTTATTTTCCATTGACTGAATGGCAATGTTGGCAGATTCAATCCGCCACGCCGCCGTGTTCCGCCTCCCATTGCCGGCGGCTGCTCTTCAGGATGTCGATGACCAGCAATGCCTTCGCTTCGTCGGCGCACAGGTCTTCCATGAACATGGCGTTATTGTTGCGTACCCAAGGCAGCGGCATTTCCCACCATGCCAGCTCCAGCAGCGCGGCACGGACTTTTTCCGTGAAACGGTAGCGTATCAGGCGCGCCGGCGACCCCGCGTAAATGCCATAGGGTTCCGAGCGGAAATTGGGCGGCAGCAGCGAGCGGGCGCCGATGACGCAGCCGTTTTCGATCACGCTGCCGCCCAGCACCATCACTTCGTCGCCGATCCAGACATCGTTCTTGATCACCGTGTCGGCATACTGTGGCGGGGGCGCATTTTTCAAGCCGCCGCCGAGGATGGACAGCATGTACGTCGAGATCGTGCGCATCTCATGCTGGCCATTGAGGATGAAACTCAGGCGCGAGCCGCCGGCCACATAGCGGCCGACGCACAGGCTTTGCTGGCCGCTGTCATATTTCACCAGCGAACCGACGCCGAAACAGGAGCCGCGTCCGATATAGAAGTGGCCGCTCTCCGGTTCCTGGTCCAGCCAGTTGCGGAAAAACTGGTGGGGCAGGGTGCTGATGGCGCCATCCGCGTAGCCCAGCACCGTGAACTGGGCCGACCAGGGGTGGTTTTCCGCCACGCCGGAGAAATTGGTTTCGGTGGAAATTTGCATCAGGCGATGTTCCGTACGGGTTCTTGTTGCAGCGCGGGGGCGGCGATCATGGCGATAATGGCGTCCACGGTTTCCATCGCCAGGTCCGGATAGATGGGCAGGCAGATCACCTGCGACGACGCCAGCCGCGCCACGGGCAGGTTCGCGTGCGCGGCGGACGGCATGCCGCGGTACATGGGGAAGTCGCTGATGAGCGGATAAAAATAGCGGCGCGCGTAGATTTCCTGGTCGCGCAGCAGCTGGAACAGGGCGTCGCGCGACAGCGGGTAGCCGGGGCCCACGAGGATGGGGAAATACGCGTGGTTGGCCGCCTCGCCGTCGCCCTGCTGCAGGCAGGTGATGCCACCGATGCCGGCCAGCTGCTGGCGGTAACGCGCATCGATCGCCTTGCGCTTCTGGCGCGCGCCGTCGATGCCCTTGAGCTGCAGCAAGCCGAAGGCGGCGTTGATCTCGCTCATCTTGCCATTGATGCCGGCGGCCACGACGGTCACTTCATCGACGAAGCCGAAGTTTTTCAGGTGGTCGATGCGCTGCTTGGTCTTGGCGTCGGGACAGACGATGGCGCCGCCTTCGAAGGTGTTGAAGATCTTGGTGGCGTGAAAGCTGATCACGGACAGGTCGCCGTGATTGAGCACGCTGCCGCCCCGGTGGCGCACGCCGAACGCATGGGCCGCATCGTAGATCACCTTCAGGTTGTAGTTGTCGGCGATTTTTTCGATCGCTTCGATGTCGCATGGCCGGCCGTAGCAGTGCACGGGCATGATGGCCGTCGTCTGCGGCGTGATGGCCGCTTCTATCTTGCTCGGGTCGAGGTTCAGGCTGTCCGGCTCGATGTCGGCAAACACGGGCTTGATGTTATTCCACAGCAAAGAGTGGGCGGTGGCGACGAACGAGTACGGCGTCGTGATCACTTCGCCATTGATGCGCAGTGCCTGCAGGGCCGTCATCAGGGCCAGCGTGCCGTTGGCGAACAGGCAGATGTGCTTGACGCCCAGGTAGTCGCACAGCGCCTGCTCCAACTGTTGGTGGAAGGGGCCGCCGTTGGTGAGGATCTTGTTGTCCCAGATCGTCTCCAGGTACGGCAGGAAATCCTCCAGCGGCGGCAGCAGGGGCTGGGTGACATAGACGGGTTTGTTTTTTTGAGCGCTCATCATAATCCGATCGGCGGGTTGGGCACGGCAACGGGGGCTTCGAACGAGACGGGCGGCAAGCCTTCGCACCAGCGTTGCCAGATGATGCGCAGGCCGTTTTCCAGGCCTTCCGTGATCAGCTTGGGCTTGCCCAGGGTGGAGCGTTCCAGGCGGTGCCGCATGCTGAAGCGGTAGGCGCCCAGCAGCATGGGGTTGGCCGCCATGGCCACGCTGCGGCGCACGAAATCATCTTCGTCGGTGGCGACAAAGTCATCGAGTTCGACCTGGCGCATGATCATGTTGCCGGCGCGGCTAGGCATGGTCGGGCCTGCCGTCGTGAGCGTGGGCACGCCCATCCACAGCGCATGCAGGGTCGTCGTGCTGCCGCAATACGGGAAGGCATCGAGGCAGATATCGATGCGGTGATGGATGGCCATGAACTGGGCCATGCCCGTGCGCCCTTCGAAGGTCAGGCGTTCCGGCGCAATGCCTTCTTCCGCGAACCAGGCCGCCAGTTGCGGCGGCGCCTCCGATTTCGGCATGGCCGCCACGATCATCCTGGCGTCGGGGACGGCGCGCAGCACCCTGGCCCAGCGCGCGATGACCTGGCGGTTGATCTTGTTGGTACGGTTGAAACTGCCAAACGTGATATAGCCATTCGTCAAAACGGGCGCGGGCTGGACGCTGGGCGCCACCTTGGACGGCAGGAATGGCACGCAGGCGGGGAGCAGCAACAGCTTTTCGGAGAATTGGTCGCCCAATTCGTCCGGTGGCGTGAAGAACTGGTCGCCCAGATAGTAGTCGATCGATTGCAGCCCCGTCGTGAGCGGGTAGCCGATCCAGCTGGCCTGCACCGGGGCGGGCTTGGCGGCAAACATGAGCAGCCGGTTCTTGCCCGTGTGGCCGGACAGATCGATCAGGATGTCGATGCCATCGTCGCGGATCAGCTGGCCCAGGTCCGGATCGGACAGGTGCTCGACCTGGCGCCAGTGGGGAATGACTTCCTGCAGGCGCTTCGTGATATCGTCGTTTTGCGGATTGTTGTGGTATGCATACAGCGACAACTTGGCGCCATCGGCGATATTTTCCAGTATCGGAATGAGGAAATGCGGCACCGGATGGTTGTGCAGGTCGCCCGACACGAAGCCGACTTTCAAGGTGCGCAGCGGGTCGCGGACATTGCTGTGCCCTGCGTGTTCCTTGGCGATATGCGTTTCAAAGGTGTCGCTGAAGCGCTGATGCTCCGCATACAGCGCCTGCGGATCGATCTCGGTGCTATGCGACAGCAGGAACAGGTAGTTGCTGAACAGGGTTTCCCACAGGGGGCAGACGGCCAGGCCCTTGCGGCAGGCTTCGATGGCTTCTTCTATCCGGCCGATATTGCTGAAAGTGGCGCTGATGTTGACGTAGGCATCACGATAGTCGGGATTGATTTCCAGTGTCCTGTGGTAGCACTCGAGCGCCAGCAGCTGTTCGTTCATGAGCACGTAGCAATTGCCGAGTGCAAAGTGCGCGCGCTCGAATGCGGGGTCGATCTCGAGCACAGCCAGATACGTCTGCTTGGCCTGTTCCAGCTGCTTTTGCGCCTGCTGCGTCGAGCCCAGGTTGCACAGCGCCGAGATGTTTTTCGGTTCCAGTGCAAGCGCGCGCTCATAGGCGGCGGTGGCTGCGTCGTATTGCTCGAGCTCTTGCAGGGCGACACCCAGGTGGTTATGCGTTTCGCTATCGCCGGAATCGAGTTCCAGGGTGCGGCGGTACGCCTCCACCGCGAGGGGATAGCGCTTGATGGTGCTGTAGTAGTCGGCCAGTTGCCGGTGGCTCGCGGCGCTGTCGGGGGCCAGGTCGACGGCTTGCTGGAAGTATTTCAGGGCGTTGTCGCGGTCTTCGGCGGCGCCGTAGGCGATGGCGAGCTGGCCGCTCGCTTGCGCATCGTCCGGCTGCAGGCGCAGCACTCTTGCGCAGTACTCGATGGCCGCCGTGTAATTCTTCTGTTTGCATTGCAGCAACCCCAGATTGCTCAGCGCCTGGGGGAAATCGCCATCGAGCGCGATCGCCCGTTCATACGCGGCGATGGCTTCCTCGGCCTGGTCCAGCGACTGGAGGGCGCGTCCCAGGTTGTTGTGCAGCTTGGCATCGTCGGGATGCAACTCGATGGCGCGCCGGTAGCTGGCCACGGCGCCCGCGTAGTCTTCGGCCCCATGCAGCGCCGCGGCCAGATTCGCATGCGCCGCCTTGGTGTGGGGCGCCAGTTGCAGCACGGCCCGGTAGCTGACGATGGCCGCTTGCCATTGCTGCAAGTCTTGCTGGGCATTGCCCAAATTCAGGTAGATTTCAGCATCGCCCGGCAGCAGGGCCAGCGCGCTTTGATAGCACGCGACGGCTTCGGCGCTGCGCTGCATCGATTGCAGTGTATTGCCGAGATTGAAATGGCCCTTGGCGTAGTCGGGACGCAGCGCCAGCGCTTGCCGGTATGCCTGTTCGGCCTGTTCCAGCTTGCCCTGTGCCTGCAGCGCCGCCGCCAGGTTGCCATGCGCCTCGACAAAGTCCGGATTCAGTTCCAGCGCCCGCGTATAGCTGTCGATCGCCTGATCGTACATGCCCCGTTCCTGCCATGCGGTGCCCAGATTGCCATGCGCTTCGGCATCGTTGGGCGCCAGTTGCGCGGTTTTTTGCAGGGCTTCGAAGGCATCCTTGCCCTGCAGTTGCAGGGAGGTGCCCAGCACGCTCCAGGCAAAGTCCGATTCGGGGTAGCGCTGCGTCAAGGCGTGGCTGGCCGCTTCCAGTTCGGCATGGCGGCCGGCTTGATACAGCTCAATGACGTGCTGCGTTTCCTGCGCCGTCGGCGTGCTTGCGATTGCCGTTTCGATGCGGCTGCGCAAGCCCTGCGACTGTTCGTTGTCGAGGCCGCGCGCGATGGCCGCCGTGACGATCTCCAGCGCCTGTTCGCGTTCGCCCGCCTTGAGCAAGCCATCGGCATACGACAGCCAGAACTGGCCTTCGTCGGGGTTCACCGACAGCGCCTTGTGCAGGTATGGCAAGCCGGCCTGGTATTGCCCGACCTGTCCCGCCAATAAGCCCATATTGTGGTTGGCAATGGCGTGATACGGCTGTGCCTGCAAAATCGCCAGGTAAAGCTCTTCCGCCTCGGCAAAACGGCCAGCCTGGTGTTCGGTGATTGCCTGCTGTAATTCGGCGTCGAGGGGCACTGCGGGGGGGGCGGTTGCGTTCATGGGCGGGCGGCAGTTGAAATATTTAGCAAAGGGAATTGTAACTGGTGGAAGTGCTTCTGAGAAACTTTCCAGGTGGAATTTATCCGGGAATGCTGTCGCAATGCAAACTTGGTGTTGCTGGCTGGTCAAAGCGGGGGGGAAAGTGGCTGTTTTCGAACAATCCGGACGCCGGACGGGCGGCATGCCTAGCGCCGGGCTGCTGGTATGATGCCCGGGATGGGCCCATTCCTTGCCGGATGGCTGCCGCCCGATTTCGTTCACTTTTCAGCTTGAATATGCAAAACATTTTAATCATAGGCTCGTCGGGCCACGCGAAGGTCGTCATCGACGTGGTTGAACGGCAGGGGATATTTCACATTGCGGGCTTGATCGACGCGTTTCGGACGGTCGGCGAGGAAACCTCGGGCTATCGCGTTCTTGGCGCCGAGTCCGATTTGCCGGTCCTGGTGGAAAAGCTCGCTGTCGCAGGCGTGCTGGTGGCCATCGGCGACAACTTTGTAAGGGCAAGCGTGACTGCCCGCGTGGCGGCATTGTGTCCGCAGCTGCCATTCGTCAGCGCCGTGCATCCGCAGGCCAGCGTCGCCAGGGCCGTGCGGCTCGGCGCGGGCAGCGTGGTGATGGCGGGGGCGGTGATCAATCCCGGATGCGACGTCGGGCAGGGCTGTATCGTCAATACGCGCGCCTCGCTCGATCACGATTCCGTGATGGAGGCCTTTGCCAGCCTGGCGCCCGCTGCTGCGACAGGTGGCGGCTGCTTCATCGGCACGGGCAGCGCCCTGGGCATGGGCGCCTTGCTGCTGCAGCGCATGCGCATCGGCAGCCATTGCGTGGTCGGTGCCGGCGCCGTGGTGACGCGGCCCGTGGCCGATCTGTGCGTCAGTTATGGCGCGCCGGCGAAAACGATACGCAGCCGCCTGGCCGGCGACAAGTATCTGTAAGGCCGCGGCAGCCGAAGCGGGGCGGCGCTACCGGATGCGGTAGCGCCGCTGCTGCGGCATGCCGGACGGCGCTTACATGTTTGGATAGTTCGGTCCGCCGCCGCCTTCCGGTGTCACCCACACGATGTTCTGCGTCGGGTCCTTGATGTCGCAGGTCTTGCAGTGCACGCAGTTCTGCGCATTGATCTGCAGGCGTTCGGCGCCGTCGTCGTTCTTCACGAACTCGTACACGCCGGCCGGACAGTAACGGGCTTCCGGACCCGCATACGTGGCCAGGTTCACGTCGACGGGCACGCTGGCGTTCTTCAACGTCAGGTGGATGGGCTGGTCTTCTGCGTGGTTCGTGTTCGAGATGAACACGGACGACATCTTGTCGAAGGTCAGCTTGCCATCGGGTTTCGGATACACGATCTTCTTCGACTGGGCGGCCGGTTTCAGGCATTCGTGGTCGCCATGCGAGTGGTGCAGGGTCCAAGGCGCCTTGCCGCGGAAGATCAGCTGGTCGATGCCCGTCATCAGGCTGCCCAGGTACAGGCCTTTCGACAGCCATGGCTTGACGTTGCGCGCCACGTGCAGTTCTTCATGCAGCCACGATTGCTCAAACGCGACAGGGTAGCTCGTCAGTTCGTCGTGCTGGCGCTGTTCGCCCAGGGCGCCGAAGGCCGCGTCCGCCGCCAGCATGCCGCTCTTGATGGCTGCGTGGCTGCCCTTGATGCGGCTCATGTTCAGGAAGCCCGCATCGCAGCCGATCAGCGCACCGCCCGCAAACACCAGTTTCGGCAACGATTGCAGGCCGCCGGCCGCAATCGCGCGCGCGCCGTACGAGATGCGCTTGCCGCCTTCGAAGAACTTGCGGATTTCCGGATGCGTCTTGTAGCGCTGGAATTCCTCGTACGGGGACAGGTAAGGATTCTCGTAATTGAGGCCGACGACATAACCGACCATCACCTGGTTGTTTTCCAGGTGGTACAGGAAGGAGCCGCCGTAGGTTTTCGTGTCCAGCGGCCAGCCGCTCGAGTGGATCACCAGGCCCGGCTTGTGCTGGGCGGGGTCGATTTCCCACAGTTCCTTGATGCCGATGCCATACGATTGCGGATCCTTGCCGGCGTTCAAATCATACTTGGCCATCAATTGCTTGCCCAGGTGGCCGCGTGCGCCTTCCGCAAACAGGGTGTACTTGGCGTGCAATTCCATGCCCAGTTGGAAGTCGGGGCCCGGTTCGCCGTCGCGCTTGACGCCCATGTTGCCGGTCGCTACGCCCTTCACGGAGCCGTCGTCGTTGTACAGGATTTCCGCGGCAGGGAAGCCGGGGAAGATTTCCACGCCCAGGTTTTCCGCCTGCTGGCCCATCCAGCGCACCACATTGCCCAAGGAAACGATGTAGTTGCCGTGGTTTTCAAAGCAGGCAGGCACGGCGAAGCCCGGCGTTTTATATGCCTTGGTCTCGGTCAGGAACAGGATGCGGTCTTCCGTCACTTCCGTGTTCAGGGGCGCGCCCAGTTCTTTCCAGTTTGGAATCAGTTCCGTCAGCGCTTTCGGGGCCATGATGGCGCCCGACAGGATATGCGCGCCCAGTTCGCCGCCTTTTTCCAGTACGCAGACGGACACTTCCTGGCTCTTTTCAGCGGCCAGCTGCTTCAGGCGGATCGCGGCCGCCAAGCCTGCGGGGCCGCCGCCCACGATCACCACGTCGTACTCCATGGTTTCGCGCGGTCCGTACTGTTCAACTAAGTTATTAGGCTGTGTCATGGTCTCGATTTATAGTCACTAAATGGGTGGGTGAGGAATCTTCGAAGAAATTTAAGCACGAGTGTGCTTGTTTTTGGCGAGGATTGCAACTTTGGCGCCATTTTGCGTGACATTGCCCCTCGCCGCAATCTAAATCCGGCCATTTTGTGTAATGATGGCGTTTACTTTTGCTCGAGTGCGCCGCGGGCGATTTTGCCCGCCTGCCATCGGCACGGCGCAAAGTGTTATCTAAAATAAAACAGGAGTAGCTCGTGGGCATAGAAGTCAATTTCGAGGGCAAGATTGCCCTGATTACCGGCGCATCGAGCGGCCTCGGCGCGCGCTTTGCGAAAGTGCTGGCCCAGGCCGGCGCGCAAGTCGTGCTCGCTTCGCGCCGCACGGAACGCCTCAAGGAGTTGCGCGCCGAAATCGAAGCGGACGGCGGTGCCGCGCACGTGGTGTCGCTCGACGTGACCGACTTTGCCAGCATCAAGTCGGCCATCGCGCATGCGGAAACGGAAGCGGGTCCCATCGATATCCTCGTCAACAATTCCGGTGTCTCCACCACGCAACGCCTGGTCGACGTCACGCCCGAAGATTACTCGTTCGTGATGGATACCAATCTGCGCGGATCATTCTTCGTGGCCCAGCAGACGGCCAAGCGCATGATCGCGCGGGCCAAGGGCGACCCGAAGAAACAGCACCGCATCATCAATATCGCCTCGATGGCGGGCTTGCAGGTGCTGCCGCAGATCGGCGTGTATTGCATGAGCAAGGCGGGCATGGTGCACATGACGCGCGCCATGGCCGTGGAGTGGGGCAAGTACGGCATCAACACGAACGCCATTTGTCCCGGCTACATTTCCACGGAAATCAACGAAGATTACTTTGCCACCGAGCAGGGCAAGAAGCTGATCGAAATGCTGCCCAATAAACGTCCGGGCAAGCCGGAAGACCTCGATGGCTTGCTGCTGTTGCTGGCGGGCGAGGATTCGCATTTCATCAACGGCGCCATCATCTCCGCCGATGGCGGCATGAGCACGTTTTAACGCCATAAAACCTGCTGCGCGTCGCGCTTAGCGGCCTGCGATGCTCACCGGCTCGGCGCCCCCGTGCGAAAGCATGGTTGCGCTTCTCGGCCACAAATCGCTGCCGCTCGCGACGGTTTTACTTGGCGTTAAACGATAGTCACCCTGGCTGCAGCCCTAGCGCTGCAGCTGCAAGCCCACCAGCTTGTGCACCAGCTCGGACGACGTGGAAGCGGCGAACTTGCGCATCAGCTTGGCACGGTGCATTTCCACCGTGCGGGGGCTGAGGTCGATCTGGCGGGCGATGACCTTGCTGGTCTTGCCTTCCACCAACAGGGCAGCGATTTCGCGCTCGCGCGGGGTCAGCTCCGCCGTCACGGGACGCTTCTCGCTGACATCCTCGAACGTCCAGATGCCCGGCCCCAGCGGCTGCGCGGCCAGCATGGCGTGGCCCGTGACGTGGCACCAGAACAATTCCCCATTGCTGCGCCGCATGATGCGTTCGTCCGAATAGCGGCCTTTGGCGTTCATGATGGGAATGATGCGGTCACCGGTGCGCAGGAATTCATCGTGCGTGGGGTAGAGTACTTCGAACGACTGGTCGTCCAGCTGGGCGCGTGCATAGCCGAACATGGCTGCCAGTGCTTCGTTGCAGCTGCGCATGATGCGGTTTTCCGACATGCACATGCCCACGGGCGCGTGCAGGAAGATGCTTTCATAATCGATGGCTGACGCGGCGTTCATCTGATACGTATCACTCTCACAGGGGGATTGCCGGCACGGCGCCGGTAGTTCTACGGTATTGTACTTTCCACTCGCGTATTTTATGCTGAGTCGCTGCCTGAGTCATGGACTCAAGACCAAAGCTTAACAAAAGATAGAGGGACACCCATGAATAAAGTTTATCCTGACGCCGCCTCGGCGCTGGCCGGTATCGTCCAAGATGGTCAGACCATCGCCGTCGGCGGCTTCGGCCTGTGCGGCATACCCGAAGCCCTGATCGGCGCCTTGCGCGATTCGGGCGTGACGGGCCTGACGGCCATTTCCAACAACGCGGGCGTGGATGGCTTCGGCCTGGGCCAGTTGCTGACCACGCGCCAGATCAAGAAAATGATCGCCTCCTATGTGGGCGAAAACAAGGAATTCGCGCGCCAGTACCTGGCCGGCGAACTGGAGCTGGAATTCACGCCGCAAGGCACCCTGGCCGAGAAGCTGCGCGCCGGCGGCGCCGGCATTCCCGCCTTCTTCACGAAAACCGGCGTGGGCACCATCGTTGCCGACGGCAAGGAACTGCGCGAATTCGACGGCGAACAATACGTGATGGAACGCAGCCTGGTGGCCGATGTATCGCTGGTCAAAGCCTACATGGCCGACCGCGCGGGCAATTTGGTCTACCGCAAGACGGCGCGCAATTTCAACCCGAACGTGGCCATGGCGGGCAAGATCACCATCGTCGAAGTGGAAAAACTGGTGGAAGTGGGCGAGATCGACCCGGACCAGGTGCATACCCCCAGCATCTTCGTGCACCGCATCGTGGTCAACGCGAACCCGGAAAAACGCATCGAGCAGCGCACCGTGCGCGCCGAAGCTTAAAAAAGAATACGGAGAACATCATGGCTTGGACTAGAGACGAAATGGCCGCGCGCGCGGCGAAAGAATTGCAGGACGGTTTTTATGTGAACCTGGGCATCGGCTTGCCGACCCTGGTGGCCAACTACGTGCCGGAGAATATCGAAGTGTTCCTGCAGTCGGAAAACGGCTTGCTGGGTATCGGCCCGTTTCCCACCGACGATGAAGTCGATGCGGACCTGATCAACGCGGGCAAGCAGACGGTGACGGCCTTGCCGGGCGCCGCCTACTTCAGCTCGGCCGACTCGTTCGGCATGATCCGCGGCGGCAAGATCAACCTGGCCATCCTGGGCGCCATGCAGGTGTCGGAAAAAGGCGACCTGGCGAACTGGATGATTCCAGGCAAGATGGTCAAGGGCATGGGCGGCGCCATGGACCTGGTGGCCGGCGTCAAGCGCGTCGTCGTGCTGATGGAACACGTGGCCACGGCCAAGGATGGCACGACGTCGCACAAGCTGCTGAAACAGTGCGACCTGCCGCTGACGGGCGTGGGCGTGGTCGACGTCATCATCAGCGACCTGGGCGTGATCGACGTGACGGAAAACGGTTTGAAACTGGTGGAACTGGCGCCAGGCGTGAGCAAGGAACAAGTGCAGGCGGCCACGGGCGCTGAGCTGGACGTGTCCGCCGTGTAAGCAAGCGGAGCGTCGTATCGAAGCAGGGCGGACAGCGATGTCCGCCCTTTTTTTATGCGCCAGCCTTGCCGCGCAAGCCGTCCAGGCTGTAGGCGCCGGCGCCCGCTGCCGCGAAATACAGGAAGGCGAAGCAGTACATGACGGCCATTTCGCCGCCGTTCAGGATGGGCAGGAAGGCGGCTGGCGCGTGCATCATGAAATAGGCGACGGCCATCTGGCCCGACAGGATGAAGGCGACGGGACGCGTGAACAGGCCGACCAGCAGCAGGGCGCCGCCCACCAGTTCCAGCACGCCGGCCGCGCCCATCAGGGAAAACAGTTGCAGGCCGTCGAACATGGCCACGTGGGGCGCGCCGAACAGCTTGGCGGTGCCGTGCTGGATGTACAGGAAGCCGAGGATGATGCGCAGCAGGCCCAGCAGGCGTGGGCTCCAGGTGGCGTAGAAGGCGGGCGTGAGGGACATGACGTACTCCATTCAAAAGGGTGGATGGTTCGGTGTCAGGCTTGCATTAACGCAATGTCATTATGCGGGAGCTTGCCGGCGAACAGTGGTGTAACTGTAATCGTTTTTCATTCATTGATCATCTAATGAAATATTGATGCATGATTTACTCTATGTTGATGATGCAATAAAACCCGCGCGCATGAAAAAAGCCCCGCAGATCGCTCTGCGGGGCTTTTCAATGAAGCGTACGGCTTACTTGACGATATTCACGGTCGGGGCGACATAGGCGTCGTCGGTCGGATGGGTTGGATGGGCCAGCTCGCTGTGCAGCTTGTCCATGTCCAGTTCTTTTTCCCATTTCGACACGACGATGGTGGCCACGCCGTTGCCGACAAAGTTCGTCAGCGCGCGGCATTCGCTCATGAAGCGGTCGATGCCCAGGATCAGCGCCATGCCGGCCACGGGGATGGTCGGCACCACGGCCAGGGTGGCGGCCAGGGTGATGAAGCCGGCGCCCGTGATGCCGGAGGCGCCTTTCGAGGTCAGCATCGCCACGCCCAGGATGGTGAGCTCTTGCCAGATCGTCAGGTCCGTGTTGGTAGCCTGGGCCACGAACAGGGCAGCCATGGTCATGTAGATGTTGGTGCCGTCCAGGTTGAACGAGTAGCCGGTAGGCACGACCAGGCCGACCACCGGTTTCGAGCAGCCCAGGCGCTCGAGTTTTTTCATCAGGGCCGGCAGCGCCGATTCCGACGAGCTCGTGCCCAGCACGATCAGCAGTTCTTCCTTGATGTACAGCAGGAAGCGGCCGATGGAGAAGCCCGTGTACTTGGCGATCAGGCCCAGCACGACGAAGACGAACAGGAAGCAGGTCAGGTAGAACGAACCCATCAGTTTAGCCAGCGGGATCAGCGAAGCCAGGCCGTATTTACCGATGGTAAAGGCCATCGCGCCGAATGCGCCGATGGGAGCGACTTTCATGATGATGTTGACCATGCCGAAGATGGCATGCGACAGCTCGTCGATCAGCTTGGTGACGGGACGGCCGCGCTCGCCCAGCAGGGACAGCGAGAAGCCGAACAGCACGGCGATCAGCAGCACCTGCAGGATGTCGCCCTTGGCGAAGGCATCGACGAAGGTCTTCGGGATGATGTTCATCAGGAAGTCGACGGTGGTCATGCCTTCGGCGTGCGTGTATTGCGCGATCGACTTGGCGTCCAGGTGGGCCGGATCGGCGTTGAAGCCGGCGCCCGGTTTCAGGATATTGGCAACCAGCAAACCGATGGCCAGCGCGAACGTGGAGACGATTTCAAAGTACAGCAGGGCCTTGCCGCCGACCCTGCCGATTTTCTTGACGTCCTGCATGCCCGCGATGCCGGAGACCACGGTACAGAAGATCACCGGGGCGATGATCATCTTGATCAGTTTGATAAAGCCGTCGCCCAGCGGTTTCATGTCGACGGCGTTCGAAGGGTAGAACACCCCCAGCAGCACGCCGGCCACGATGGCGAACAGCACCTGCACGTACAGGATTTTATAGAATGGTTTTTTCACGAGTGGTCTCCTCTTGCGGGTTGATGCTGCGATCATCCGCCCATTGCCAGGCCCGCTCAATTGTGGATAACCGCAGATATGCATTTTCGCTATATCGGGTATTGCCCCATGACTGGCGTGCTGCGGCGCAGCATTTCAGGCGTGCGCTTGGAGCATTGCCCGCGCTGCGCTACACTGCCGTAGCGTCGCGCGCGAGGCAACCGGCAAATCGCCGGTTTCTTTGTTTTTTACTACCAAATAACGACGCCGGACAAAACCGTAGCGAGCGGAAGGAAGTTGTGGCCGAGAAGCGCAACCGTACTTTGGTACGGTGAGCATCGCAGGCCGCAACCACCGACGCGCAGCAGGTTTTTTCCGGTGTGATAAGGAATGGCATGATCGAAGCGAGCATCAAATCCGTCCAGTGCATCTCCCCCGCAGGCTTGCACACCATGTCGTACAAGGAGTGGGGCGCACCCGACAATCCGAACGTGCTCGTCTGCGCCCATGGCGTGACGCGCGTGGCGGACGACTTCGACAACCTGGCGCGCGCCATGGCCAGCGATTACCGCGTCATCTGCCCCGACGTGGTGGGGCGCGGGCGCTCGGGCTGGCTGGCCAATCCGCAGTTTTACCGCGTACCGCAATATGTGAGCGACATGGTGACCCTGCTGGCGCGCGTGCTGGCCAATGGCGAGCGCCAGACGGTGGACTGGTTCGGCACCTCGATGGGCGGCTTGATCGGCCTGGGCCTGGCATCGCTGCCCGACAGCCCGATCAGCAAGCTGGTCCTGAACGATATCGGCCCCACCCTGGCGCCGGAAGCGTTGCAGCGCATCGGCGACTACATCGGCCAGGACTTGCGTTTCGAAACCTTCGAGCAGGGCGCCAAGTTTGTGCGCGACGTGTCCGCCAGCTTCGGTCCGCATACGGACGCGGAATGGCATAAACTGGCGGTGGATGTACTGCGGCAAGACAAGGATGGCCACTGGCGCCGCCACTACGATATGGGCCTGGCCATGCCGTTCCGCTCGGCCACGCCGGAATCGGCGGCCAGCGACGAAGCCATGCTGTGGGCCGCATACGATGCCGTGCGCTGCCCCACCTTGCTGGTGCGCGGGTCGGAATCGGACTTGCTGTCGCACGAAACGGCCACCTTGATGCTGGGCCGCGGCCCGAAGGCGGAACTGGTGGAAATCGCCGGCGTGGGCCACGCGCCCACGTTCGTCCACGACGACCAGATCGCCATTGCCCGCAAGTTTTTGCTGGGCAAATAATAGCCGGTAACGCTGTACAGATTTTGAAACGACTGAAAGAAGAGCATGGAAATTACACGACTGCACGTAGGCAAGCGCCTCTCCGAAGTAGCCATACACAACAACACCATCTACCTGGCCGGTCAGATCGCCGAAGACACGACGCAGGGCATCGTCGGCCAGACGCGCGAAGTGCTGGGTCACGTCGACCGTTTGCTGATGGAAGCGGGCAGCGACAAGACTTGCATCCTGTCCTGCCAGATCTACATCGCCGACATGAAGGATTTCCCCGGCATGAATGAAGTGTGGGACGACTGGGTGGCGTCCGGCCACACGCCGCCGCGCGCCACGGTGGAAGCGAAACTGGCCAATCCGGCTTGCTTGGTAGAAATCGTCATCATCGCTGCAGAGCGCTAAGTTATTCAGTTATTCAGTTATTGAGTTGTTAAGTTTATAAGGTATCACATGGTTTCCATCTCGGCCCCGAATAGCGCCACATCGGAACAACTGGTAGAGGGCTTGAGTGCGCCGGACAGCGCGCGCGTGCTGGATGCGCTCGCGTATGCTACCGACGCGTATGGCGACAAGCTGACCTTTGCCGGCCGCTCCGCGCTGGACTTCGCCATCGGCGTGGCCACCACCCTGGCTTTCCTGCGCAGCGATGCGGAAACGCGCATTGCCGGCCTGATGTTCGAGCTGACCCTGCTCGAGCCGGACACCGCGGCCGATATCGAGCCGCGCTTCGGCAAGCAGGTGTGCGACCTGGCCACCGGCGTGCGCCAGCTGATCCGCTTGCGCGCGTTGACCCAGGCGCAACATGGCGGCAGTGCAGGCCGGGGCAAGAATGCGGCGCAGCAAGCCGTGGCCCAGGTGGAAACCTTGCGCAAGATGCTGCTGGCGATGGCCTCCGACATGCGTGTCGTGCTCGTGCGCCTGGCAGCGTGCGTGACGACTTTGCGTTACTTTGCTGAATTAAAACTGTTCAACGAAATGACGCGCGAATACGGCAAGGAAACGCTGGATCTGTACGCGCCGCTGGCCAACCGCCTCGGCATCTGGCAGCTGAAGTGGGAACTGGAAGACTTGTCGTTCCGTTTCATCGAACCGGAAGCGTACAAACGCATCGCCAAGATGCTGGAAGAAAAGCGCATGATGCGCGAGGGCTTCGTGTCCTCGGCGATCCTGCGCCTGCAGACGGAACTGGCGTCGGCCGGCATCCAGGCGGAAGTGTTTGGCCGCCCGAAACACATCTACAGCATCTGGAACAAGATGCGCGGCAAGGAACTGGACTTTACGGCTTTGTACGACGTGCGCGCCTTCCGCGTCATCGTTGCCGACGTGAAAACCTGCTACACGGTGCTGGGCGTGGTCCACAATATCTGGACCCCCATCCCGAAGGAATTCGACGATTACATTTCGCGGCCGAAACCGAACGGTTACCAGTCGCTGCACACGGTGGTGACGGCCGAGGATGGCCGGCCGCTGGAAGTGCAAATCCGCACCAATGAAATGCACAGCTTTGCCGAATACGGCGTGGCCGCGCACTGGCGCTACAAGGAAGAGGGCGGTTCGAACTTTGCCGGCCAGAAGTACGACGAAAAGATCGCCTGGCTGCGCCAGTTGCTGGCGTGGAAAACCGAGGTGGCCGACGCTGTCGTGGGCCAGGAAGAAATCCAGCGCGAATGGGTGGAAAAGCTCAAGTCCGCCACCCTGGATGACCGCATCTTCGTCATGACGCCGCAAGCGCGGGTGCTGGAATTGCCCGTGGGCGCCACGCCCGTCGATTTTGCGTATCACCTGCATACGGACGTGGGCCACCGCTGCCGCGGTGCCAAGGTCGACGGCATCATGGTGCCCCTGAATACCCAGCTGAAAAACGGCCAGACCTGCGAAATCATCACGGCCAAGGGCGCGCCGGGCACGGCCGGGCCGTCGCGCGACTGGCTCAGCGCCGGCTACGCCGTCAGCACGCGCACGCGGTCAAAAATCCGCGCCTGGTTCCATGCCATCGACATGCAGGAAACCCTGGCCCATGGCCGCGCGCTGGTGGAGAAATCGTTGCAGCGCGAAGGCAAGACGGCCGTCAACCTCGAAGCGCTGGCGCAAAAGCTGGGTTTTGCGAAAGTCGACGAGCTGTTCCTGTCCGTGGGCAAGGATGAATTCAGCCTGCGCCACGTGGAGCAGGCGCTGCACGACAATGGCGAAGTGGTGGTGCCGGAAGACGCGGTGCTGGTAGGAAAAAGCCGCGCTTCCAGCGTGGAGCAGGGCGCCAAGTCCGGCGTGCTGGTGGTGGGTACCGAGGGCTTGATGACGGTGCTGGCCAAGTGCTGCAAGCCGGCACCGCCGGACAGCATCGTGGGTTTTGTGACGCGGGGCAAGGGCGTTTCCATCCACCGCGCCACGTGCAAGAATTTCGAGGAAATGCGCGCCAAGGCGCCCGAGCGCGTGATCTTCACGGAGTGGGGCAGCACGGGTGGCCACGACACCGTGTATCCGGTCGACATTTTCATTCTCGCCGGCGACCGCCAGGGCTTGCTGCGCGACATCTCCGAAATCTTCTCGCGCGAAAAGATCAACGTCATCGGCGTCAACACCCAAAGCGCCAAGGGCCAGGCCCGCATGACCTTTACGGCCGAGATCAGCTCGACGGCGCAGTTGTTAAAAGCCTTGAATGTGATCAAGGATGTGAGCGGGGTGCTGGAGGCAAGACGAAGTTAGCGTATCTTGGGGTCTGTCGCTTCGCGATCGCATTGCGCCCCATTGGGACGCGATGCCCCGCAGGGTCTGACCCCGGTATTTGCCCTTGGGTTCAATCAATGCGTCTTGTCACCCGCATGCAATCCCGCCATCGCGGCCGTCTCCGGCTGCAGGGTGATGTGGTCGATGCCATGCTTGCTCAATAACATCTTCTTGATCGCGCGCAAGACCTTCGGCCAATGGTCGAGGTGCTCGATTTCCACGTGGCCGATCAGGGCCGGTTGGCCTGGCGACATGTCCCACACATGCAGGTCGTGCACGGCAATCACGCCGTCCACCTGTTCCACGTCCGTGCCCACGGCGATGTAATCGATGTGCATGGGCACGCCTTCCATCAGGAAGTGGTAGGACTCGCGCAGCACGCCGAATGTCGACTTTAAAATCAGCAGGGACACCAGCACGGACAGCAGCGGGTCGATCTGCATCCAGCCCGTAAAGTAAATGACGGCGCCGGCGACGATGGCGGCGACGGAACCGAGCAAGTCGCCCATCACGTGCACGAGGGCGGCGCGCGTATTGACGCTTTGCTTGTCTTTCGATAAGACCCACGCCACCACCACATTGATCGCCAGGCCGATGAAGGCGACGATGAAGACCATGCCGCCCTTGACGGGTTGCGGGGAGGAAAAGCGCAGCACGGCTTCATAGCAGATCCACCCCACCACGCACAGCATGGCCAGGCCGTTGACGAAGGCGGCCAGCGCCTCGGCGCGGCCAAAGCCGAACGAGTGGCGCGGCGAAGGCGGGCGGCGCGCGATCAGTTGCGCCAGCAGGGCCAGGCCCAGCGCGGCCGCGTCCGTGACCATGTGGCCCGCGTCGGAAATCAGGGCCAGCGAATTGGACAGGAAGCCGGCCGCCACCTCGATGCCGGCAAACGACAGGGTCAGGCCCAGCGCCCACGCGAGGATGCTCTGGCTGCGCCCCTCGAACGAATGGGTGTGCTTGGCATCGCCTTTCAGGTGGGCGTGCAAATGGGTGGCGTCGTGTTCGGTGTTGCTGTGCGTGGGCTGCATGGAATGCTTTGTGGAATGATGTTGCCGTCAGTGTAATTGAAAAGCAACAATATAGTCGGCACGAAAAAAAACCTGCAGGCCCGGAGGACTGCAGGTTTTTGATGGAACAGGCAACTTTATTGCGCCGCCGTCTCGCCAAACTTGCCTTCGCGGAAGTCCTGCACGGCCTGGAACACTTCCGCCTGGGTATTCATCACAAACGGGCCGTACTGCGCGATGGGTTCGTTCAAGGGCTGGCCGGCGACGAGAATCACGCGTCCGCCTTGCGGCGCCTCGATGCGCACGCCGTTGGAACCTGGCGTGTTGGCGAAGATCGCCATGCGCAGGGCGGGCACGGCTTTGCCGTCTACCTGCACTTCGCCACGGAACGTGTACAGGAAGGCGTTATGGCCTTCCGGCAGCGGCTGCTCGAAGCTGGTGCCCGCCGGCAAGTCGATGTCGAGGTATAGCGGTTCCGTCAGCTCGCGCTGCACGGCGCCCGTCACGCCATGGCTGGCGCCGGCGATCACTTGCACTTTTACACCCGCGTCCGTCGTATAGCGGGGGATTTCAGTGCTGTCGAAATCGCGGTACCACGGCGTGCGCATCTTGTCGCGCGCAGGCAGGTTCAGCCACAGCTGAAAACCTTCCATCACGCCTTCTTCCTGTTCCGGCATTTCCGAGTGGATCACGCCGCTGCCGGCCGTCATCCATTGCACGCCGCCCGACGTCAGCAAGCCTTCGTTGCCCGCGCTGTCCTTGTGGCGCATGCGTCCCGTGATCATGTACGAGACCGTTTCAAAGCCCCGGTGCGGATGCTCGGGAAAGCCGGCGATATAGTCGTTCGGCTTGTCGCTGGCAAAGTTATCGAGCATCAAGAACGGGTCGAGGCGGCGCTGCAGCTGCTGCGTCAGCACGCGGTTGATCTTCACGCCGGCGCCATCCATGACGGCCTGGCCGGCGATCACGCGCTCGACGGCGCGTGGCTTGTTGACGGTGGTGATGTTGCTCATTGTTCTCTCCTCTAGGCCAGGACGGCGCCAGTGCACCGTCCCTTTCACTGCTGGGGATTACACCAGGATCGCGTTGATCTCGGCGTCCGCTTGCGCCTGCGCCTTGGCCACGGCTTCCGGGCCCATGCCCATGCCTTCCGAATACACATACTGCACGTCGGTCATGCCCAGGAAACCGAACATGGTGTTCAGGTAAGGCACCTGGCTGTCGTGCGCGCTGTCACGGTGCAAGCCGCCGCGGGACAGGCCCACATAGACTTTCTTGCCGGTCAAGAGACCCACGGGGCCGTTTTCCGTGTACTTGAAGGTGACGTTGGCGCGGGCAATCGCGTCGAACCAGCTTTTTAGTTGCACGGTGATGCCGAAGTTGTACATGGGTGCGCCGATGACGATCACGTCAGCTGCTTGCACTTGCGCAATCAGCGCATCGTCGAGGGCGATGCGGGCCGCTTGCTCCGGCGTACGCTTGTCCGCTGGCGTGAACAGTGCTTGCAGGGTCGGCTCGTCGAGCACGGGGTGCGGTGCTGCGGCCAGGTCGCGGCGCACGAGGGCGGCGCCCGGGTTGGCGGCTTGTACGCGGGTAACGATGGCGTCAGCCAGGCGGGTCGAGGCGGAGCCGGTGCTGCGGGCGCTGGAATTGATTTGCAGGATGTTCATCTTGTTTCTCCGTTGTGAGGTGTCTTGCGATGGATGAACTATAGCAATTCCAAAATTGATGTGGAAGCCGTTAAAATGGATAACATTAATCCACTAATGGAACAATTGAGTGTAAAGGTCAGTGATGGATATCGATCCCGGAGATTTGCTGCTGTTCGCGCGCGTCGTCGAATGCGGCAGTTTCAGCCGTGCCGCCCAGCGCGTGGACTTGCCCAAGTCGACATTGTCGCGCCGCATCTCGCTGCTGGAAGCGAAATTGGGCGAACGGCTGCTGCTGCGCACCACGCGCAAGCTGGCGCTGACGGAGTTTGGCGCCAGCCTGCTCGAGCATGCGCGCAAGGTGGTCGAGGAAACGGAGGCGGCCGGCGCGCTGGCCCAGCACCGCCAGGCGGGACCCAGCGGCTTGCTGCGCATTTCCATGCCGGCCGATTTCGGCGATGCGCTGATGCGCCAGGTGCTGGCCGAGTTCGTGCGCCGCTATCCGGCCATCTCGCTGGAACTGGACTTGTCGGCGCGCCGCGTGGATTTGCTGGAAGAGAACTTCGACCTGGCCATCCGCATGGGCAACTTGCCCGACGACGCCAGTCTGGCCGCGCGCCGCGTGGCTTTCAGCACCCTGGCCCTATATGCCTCGCCGCAATACACGAGCGTGCACGGCTTGCCCGAGCATCCCGACGATCTGTATGGCCACGATTTGCTCAGTTTGCCACGGTCCGTGCATGGCCTCGTGCACTGGACTTTGATCCGCGGCAAGACGACGTGGGAACGCGACTTGCCCGTGCGCTTGCTGGCGAACTCGCCGGAATTGCTGGTGCGCATGGCGTGCACGGGCGTGGGCATCGCGGCCAGCACGGACCGCTTTGCCAAGGCCTATGTGGCGACGGGGGAACTGGTGCGCGTGCTGCCGGAATGGAGCTTTCCGCTGGTCACGGGCTGGGCCGTGTTTCCCGGCCGGCGTTTGATGCCGGCCAAGACGCGCGCGTTTCTGGACTTGATGGAAGAGATGTACCGCACCGACGCGCCCGTATAGGCGCGCGTCGTGCCGCCTTACTGGGGCAGCTTGCCCATGACTTCGCCCAGCTGCACGGGGCCGGCCGGTTGCCAGTTGGCATTGAATGCCACGGTATCTTTCGGGAACAGCATGACGACGGTGGAGCCGAGCAAGAAGCGGCCCAGCTCTTCGCCCTGCTTGAGCACCACGTTGTCGTTGACATAGCTCCAGTCGCGCACCTGGCCCGTGCGGGGCGGGTTGACGACGCCGTGCCAGACGGTGGCCATGCTGCCGACGATGGTGGCGCCCACCAGGGTCATGACGAAGGGGCCGTTGGCCGTGTCGAACACGCAGACGACGCGCTCGTTGCGGGCGAACAGGCCGGGAATGCCGCGCGCCGTGGTCGGGTTGACGGAAAACAGTTCACCGGGAACATAAATCATGCGCGTCAATCGGCCATCGCAGGGCATGTGGATGCGGTGGTAGTCGCGCGGGCTCAGGTACAGATTGGCGAAGCTGCCGTGTTCGAACTGGGCCGCCAGGGCCGCATCGCCGCCCACCAGGGCCGTGGTGCTGAAATGGTGGCCCTTGGCCTGGAAGATCTGGTCCTTGTCGATCGTGCCGAACTGGCTGATGCGGCCGTCGACGGGGCACACGTAGTCGGCCTTGGCCAGCGGACGGGCATCGGGGCGCAGCGCGCGCGTGAAAAAGTCGTTGAAGCTCGCGTAGTGCGTGATGTCCGGGTCCAGCGCCTCATCCATGTTGACGTTGTAGCGGCCGACGAACCAGCGGATCAACCGCGTGGTCATGGCGCCGCCCTTGGCACCGGCGATCCGGCCGGCAAAGTTGGTCAACGCTCCCTTGGGCAGCAGATATTGAGGCAAAACGGCAAGACGGTCAGACACGATGGGAAGCCTTTGACGGGGTGATGGGAATAATGATGAAAACGCATTATAGCGGCGATGTGGCGCGCAATGATATGCGCCGTATGCAAGGGTGCGTATGGCAGTCTGCCACCGAATTTAATTTGCCATAGGAAATATTTTCAAGAAACTGTGCCAGTCGGAAAAAATTGCAGCACAATACGGCGGCCTGTTTTTTAGCTTTTAGCCATTTTTATTCAGCCAACTTTTTTCAGCCAGGTCATGATGCCACGCCGTTGCCTACGCCTTACCGTACTTTGTTCCGCTGTGTTACTTGCCTGGAATGCCCAGGCCCAGCAATCCGAAACGCCCGCCGAGACTGATGCTGCCGCTGTTGCCCCTTCTGCGCCGCTGAAGGCCGAAAAAGCCGAGAAGGCCGAGAAGGCAGCCGCGCCCGCCATGCAAAAGGTCGAAGTCAAGGGCAGCGGCTACGATCCGCGCCGCGACGATACGGCCAGCAAGATGATCGTGAGCAGCGAGGAAATCCTCAAGTATGGCGACAGCAATGTCACCGACGTGCTCAAGCGCCTGCCCGGCATTACCGTGTCCGGCGCGGCCGGGCGCTCGGGTGGCGAAATCCGCATGCGCGGCCTGGGCAGCGGCTACACGCAGATCTTGCTCAACGGCGAACGGGCGCCGGCCGGTTTTTCGCTCGACACCCTGTCGCCCGACGTGATCGAGCGCATCGAGATCTTGCACGCGGCCAGCGCCGAGTACAGCACGCAGTCGATCGCGGGCACCATCAACGTGGTGCTGAAAAAGGCCGTGAAAACGGCGCAGCGCGAGCTCAAACTGGGCGTGCAGGGCAGCGACGTGAGCTTTTCGCCCAGCGTCAACGTGCAATTGTCCGACCGCGACGGCAATTTCTCGTACTCGCTGGCCGGCTCGCTGTTCCGCTACGACTACCATTACGACAATCCCGGGCTGGAACTGGGCTACGCGCCCGATGGCCGGCAAAACCTGCTGCGCCGTACCAGCGGCACGGGCGATGGCCGCCCGGAAGGCATCAACCTGTCGCCGCGCCTGAACTGGGTGCTGGCCGGCGGCGACAGCCTGACGGCGCAATTCTTCTTCAACGGGGGGCGTTCGAACCACCGCAATTTCAGCCGCGCCGAGACGGCGCTGGGCTTGCGCCCCGATTACGACACCAACACGGGCAGCTCCAGCAACCACAATGCCTTCGGCCGCAGCGACCTGACGTGGATGCACAAGCTGGACGGCGGCGCCAAGCTGGAACTGAAAATTGGCGCCTCGGCCGCCCGCAATACGTCCGACAGCCTGCAGCAGGGCTTTATCGATGGCAGCGGCCTGGCGCTCGAACGCAAGGTGGGCGTGAAGGCGACGGAAAACGGTGTCAGTTCGACCGGCAAGTATTCCGCGCCCTTGCTGCCCGGCCATGCCTTGTCCATGGGCTGGGATGGCGCCTACACGGAGCGCGAGGAAGCGCGCCGGCAGCGCGAAGCGGCCCTGGACGCGTCGGGCGCGCGCCCGCCCGTCAACAGCGTCGAAGGTTTCGACGCCACCATCCAGCGCCTGGCCCTGTACGTGCAGGACGACTGGGAACTCACGCCGCGCTGGTCCATGTATGCGGGCGTGCGCTGGGAAGGCATCGATACGCGCAGCGCGGGCGATACCTACGACGAAGTAAATCAGCGCACCAGCGTGTGGAGCCCGCTGCTGCAAACCCTGTGGAAGTTGCCCGATACCAAGGGCGACCAGGTACGCCTGGCCTTGACGCGCACCTACAAGGCGCAGCCCACGTCCAGCCTGATTCCGCGCCGCAATACCTCGACGAACAATAGCCAGACGGACCCTGACCGTGAAGGCAATCCGTATCTGAAACCGGAGCTGGCGCTGGGCATCGACGCCTCGTACGAACACTACTGGGCCGAAGGTGCCTTGCTCAGCGCGCGCGCCTCGGCCCGCCGCATCGATGGCTACACGCGCCAGGGCTTGCTGTTCATCAATGAGCGCTGGGTGTCCACGCCCGTCAACGATGGCCGCGCGAATACGCAGACACTGGAACTGGAAGCGAAGTTCCCGCTGCGCGCCGTGCTGGCCGCGCCCGTGCCGGCCATCGACTTGCGCGCCAGCGTCAGCCGCAACTGGTCGCAGGTGGAGCAGGTGCCGGGGCCGGACAATAGGCTCGACCAGCAAACCCCCGTCAGCGGCAACTTCGGTCTCGACTACAAGACGCCCGATGGCATGCTCACCACGGGCGGCAGCTTCAATTTCCGCAATGGCGGCCCCGTGCGCATCACCGAACGCCAGAGCGCCTACACGTCGCCGCGGCGCGACCTCGATATCTACGCGCTGTGGAAATTCGATGCGAAGAACCAGCTGCGCCTGGCCGTGTCCAACCTGCTGGCGCAAGACTTCGAAAGCACCACCACGTATGCGGATGCCAGCGGCACGATCATCCGCAACAGCATTTCGCCCAGCTCGCCCCAGGCGCGCGCCACCCTGGAAATGAAGTTCTGACGGCGCTGCCTGCTTGCGGCGTACTTGCCGCTTGCTTGGCACTCTCGTGCTGAAAACCCCGGCCGGCATCCCCGCTGGCCTATAATCTCGGCAATCGCGCGCACGGCCAGTCCGTGCGCGCCACCTTTTACTTTGCCAAGATTGCTTTCCCCATGACGTTTTCCTCCCTCGGTCTGATCGATCCCCTGGTCCGCAAACTTGAAGAGCTCGGCTATGCCAAGCCCACGCCCGTGCAGGCGCAAGCGATTCCCGCCGTGCTGGCCGGGCGCGACCTGATGGCTGCCGCCCAGACGGGCACGGGCAAGACGGCCGGCTTTGCCGTGCCGCTACTGCAGCGCCTGACATTGGCTGGCGTGGTGGCGCCCCAGTGCGTGCGCGTGCTGGTGCTGGTGCCCACGCGCGAACTGGCTGAGCAAGTCTATGCCAGCTTCCGCAGCTATGGCGGCAACTTGCCGCTGCGCAGCTTTGTCGCCTATGGCGGCGTGCCCATCGAGCCGCAGATCAGCAAATTGCGCAAGGGCCTCGATGTGCTGGTGGCTACGCCGGGCCGCTTGCTGGATTTGCAGACGCAGGGCGCCGTCAAGTTCGAGCAGGTGCAGACCCTGGTGCTGGATGAAGCGGACCGCATGCTGGACCTGGGCTTCGAGCGCGAACTCGATCTGCTGCTGATGACCATGCCCAAGCAGCGCCAGACCCTGCTGTTCTCGGCCACCTTCTCGGACGCCATCCGCGCCATGGCCAAGACCATGCTGAAGGACCCTGTCTCGGTGGAAGTGAGCGCGCGCAACAGCACGGTCAAGGCCGTAAAACAGTCGGTGATCGTGTGCGACAAGAAACGCAAGCCGGAACTGTTCCTGCACCTGATGAAGAAAAAGCGCTGGGGCCAGATCCTGGTCTTCGTCAAGACGCGCAAGGGCGTCGAGCAATTGGTTATTACCTTGCTGGAGCAGGGCGTGCGCGCCGATTCGATTCACGGCGACAAGACCCAGCCGAACCGGCTGCGCGCGCTGGCCCGCTTCAAATCTGCCGAAGTGCAGGTGCTGGTGGCGACCGACGTGGCCGCCCGTGGCCTGGACATCGACCAATTGCCCGTCGTCGTCAATTTCGACTTGCCCACCGTGGCGGAAGATTATATCCACCGCATCGGCCGCACGGGCCGCGCGGGCGCCTCGGGCGAAGCGATCTCGCTCGTCTGCGCCGACGAGGTGGAACTGCTGTCGGCCGTGGAAGCGCTGACGCGCCAAACCCTCAAACGCAGCGAAGAGCCCGGTTACGAGGCGGAACACCGTGTGCCGGGCACGTCCGCCGGCGGCGCCATCCAGAAAAAGCCCGTCAAGGTGCTGGCGCCGAAGGCGGCCGAACGGGCGAAAAAACGCCGCTTCTACAAGTAATCGGGGAAGTTGGCCAGGCAGGGCAAGGCGCGCTGCACGGATATGCCATTCGTGCCATCATGCGCCTATGACCTCGATACCTTTGTTCCCGCTCAATACGGTGCTGTATCCCGATGGCTATCTGCCCCTGCAGATCTTCGAGGTACGCTATCTGGACATGATACGCCAGTGCATCATGGGCGAGCAGCCGTTCGGCGTGGTGCAGCTGCTGGACGGCACCGAAGTGCGCAAGCCGGGCCAGCAGGAAACCCTGGCGCCCGTGGGTACCTTGGCGCGTATCATCGACTGGTCCGCGCCCCTGTCTGGCTTGCTGCAAATCAAATGCATGGGTATGCAGCGCTTCCACATCGTCTCCAGCGGACAGCTCAAGCATGGCTTGTGGATGGCGCAGGTTGAAACCTTGCCGGCCGATAAAGCCATTCCCATCCCGCAAGAACAGCAGAACGTGGCCGACGCGCTCGGGGCACTGATACGCACCTTGCAGGAGCAAAAGATTCCCCCCGACCAAATGCCCCTGCAACCCCCATACCGGCTCGACGAGTGCGGCTGGGTGGCGAACCGCTGGTGCGAGCTGCTGTCCCTGACCGCCATGCAAAAACAACTACTGCTGAGCCAGGACAACCCCGTGCTGCGGCTGGAACTGGTGCAGGACATGCTCACGGAAAACGGCTTGCTGGAAGAGTAAAACAGCGGAAGCCGCATGTTTGCACACGGTTCCGTTGTGCAATTGCAATTTCTATTGAGAAATACTTTACGCTTTGCCGCCGCTGGCATAAGATGATGCCCCTGGGCAAGATAGTCCCAGATGACCCTGAGTAACATTCAAGAGCACACGACAATGGCAAAAGTAAGCGCGGAACAGATCAATGCGGCAATGGAAGCGATGGCAGGAGAAGGCCAGGCCATCACGGTGCGCGCCTTGCGCGAACGGTTGGGCAACGGCGCCTGCCTGGGCACCATCAGCAAGCTGTTGCAGCGCCGCAAGGCTGGCGCGCAGCGCCAGATCGCTGCCGCCGCCGAACTGTCGCCCGTGCTGCAGCAAGCCATCCTCGATTATGTAGGACAGGAATTAAGCGCCAGCCACAGCGCGCATGAAGCCGAGATGAACGACAATCAACAGGAATTGATGGACCTGGCCAGCGAGAACGAGCGCCAGCAAGAGTTGCTCGACCTGCAGGCGGGCGAGCTGGAAACCTTGCGCGAGGAACTCGAACGCGAGCGGCAAGTAGCGAACCAGGCCCGCACGGACCTGGCCAAGGCGCAGCTGCGCCTGGAAGGCTTGCCGCGCCTGGAAGAGGCGGCCGAGCAGGCGCGCATGGACCTGGCCAAGGCGCAGTTCAAGCTCGAAGGCATCCCACGCCTGGAAGAGGCTGCCGAAGCGGCGCGCGCCGAATTGATCCAGGCCCAGCTGAAGCTGGAAAGCCTGACGCGCGTGGAAACGGAACTGGCGGCCGCGCGCCTGGAACTGGAAGCGGAACGCGAAGAGCTGGGCGAAACGCGCGCCGAGCTGGACGAAGAGCGTACCTTGCGCATCAAGGCGCAGCAGTTCATCGTCGATCCCATCTTCAAAACGCCTGTCTGAGGACGCCTGAGCAAACCTGCTGCGCGTCGCGCTTTGCGGCCTGCGATGCTCGCCGGCTCGGCATAAAGTACGGTTGCGCTTCCTGGCCAAAAATCGTTCCGCTCGCCAGGTTTTCCCCGGCGCCGATGCGTCGCGGGGTGTCGTGGTTTCATGAGGTCCTGTGTTAAACGGCGCACGGAACCGCGATGCGGGGCGCAGCAGAATACCTGCTGGACCTGGAGCGAAAGGGGCTGGCATGCAGGCCTTGATACTCATCGGTGCTTCCGCGGGCGGCGTGGAAGCGCTGTCCGCCATCTTTGCCGCCTTGCCTGCCAGTCTGCCGGCGCCCGTGCTGGTGGTTGCGCATGTGGGGGCGCGCAAGAGCCTGCTGCCCGACATTCTCGGCAAGACTGCCGCCTTGCCCGTACGCTTTGCCGAAGAGCGTGAACCCGTGCACGCCGGGCGCATCCTGCTGGCGCCGCCGGACCGGCACATGCTCGTTGCCAACCTGGCCGGCCGGGCGATGGTCGAACTGACCCGCGGTCCCAAGGAAAACCATACGCGTCCCGCCATCGATCCCCTGTTTCGCAGTGCCGCCGCCGCTTTCGGACCGAAAGCGGTGGGCGTGATCCTCAGCGGCTACCTCGACGATGGCACGGCGGGCTTGCAGGCCATCAAGGCTTGCGGCGGCAAGGCGCTGGTGCAGGAACCGCAGGACGCGGCGGCGCCGTCGATGCCGCAAAGCGCGATCGACCATGTGGAGGTGGACTGGCGCCTGCCAGCCGCCGAGATCGGCCCAGCCCTGCTGGCGCTGGCCAGCGGAAAGCCGGCGGCGCCCAAGGCAACACAGCCCTTGCAGCCCGCGCCCCCGTGGATCGCCGTGGAAAACCGTTTTGCCCGTGGAGTGGGGAATATGGAACAACTGGAAAAAATTGCCGCGCCATCCACTTTCACCTGTCCCGAATGCCAGGGCACCTTGTGGGAATTGCACGGCCAGCAGCCGCAGCGTTTCCGCTGCCACACGGGCCACAGTTTCACGGCGCACGTGCTCGGCGAGTTACAGCATGACAAGGCGGAAGACGCCATCTGGGCCGCCGTCAGGGCCTTGCAGGAAAAGGAAAAGCTGTACCTGAACCTGGCTGCCAAGGCCCAGGCCTGGCTGCATCCGGGCGCGGCCGGCGAATACGCGGAGAAGGCGCGTCAGGCGGGAGAGCAGGCCGAGGTGCTGAAACGGGCCTTGCTGGCTTAAAATGGCGCATTGCCGCGCCATGCCGCGCGGCGTCCGATCGCAAAGAAGGTTTATGTCTGTAGAAAAGAAAGTGCCGCACGAGCGTGCGGCCAGCCCCATCGTGCCCCGCGCGCTGCCGCCCAGGCCGCCAGCCGAATTCAGTTCGCCCGAAGCGGCCCTGGCGCGCAAGCTGGCGCGCGAACACAAGGATGCACAGGTGCGCGGCGTCACGTCCATCGACGCCATACGCGTCGCCATCAGGCAGGCAGCGCGTGGCTTGCCGGCCATCAGTGCCGTGCCGCGCCTGGGCATGCTGGACGCCGCCGCCTTCCGCGCGCGCGCCGCGCGAGGCTTGCCCTTCCTGATGCGGGGGCTGGTGCAGCGCTGGCCCCTGTCTGCGCTGGGCCCCGAAGTCTTGCGCGAGCAGTTCAGCCACGTGCCCGTGCGCGCGCGGGTGGGCGACTACATCAACACGGCGTTTGCGCCGGACCGCGCCATGCAGGACATGTCGATGGGGCAATACCTGGATCTGGTGGAAGAGGGGAGCCATGCATTGCCGCCCTACCTGGGCAACCTGGAATTGCGCGAATTGAACCGCCTGTGCCACTGGCCCACCTACTTCGACAAGATGGGCCCGCCGCGCTTCTGGGTGGGGCCGGCCGGCACGGTCACGCCTTTGCATTGCGATTACGACGACAATATCTTTGCGCAAGTGTGGGGCCGCAAGCGCATCATCCTGTCGCCGCCGCACCACGACGCCTTCCTGTATCCCAGCGAGGCGAACGCCATCCTGTTCGGCTCGCCCTTCGACCCGGAAGCGCCCGATTTCGAGCGTTTCCCGCTGGCGCGCCAGGCCAGCATGATCGAATGCATCGTCGAGCCGGGCGACATGCTGTACGTGCCCGCCGGCTGGTATCACCAGGTGCGCGCGCTGACGTTCTCGCTGTCCTCGAACCGCTGGGCCAGGGCCGTGCCGTTTGCCCTGCATGGCGATGCGGCGCTGCGGCGCGCGGCCGATTGAAGCATCATTCTTGAATCACTACTGGAGCAGCATATCGATACCCTCGCCCGCGCCCTGATACTCGCCACCACCTACATCGAAGGCCAGGAGGAAAGTGATCCCGATACCGACATTGCCGCATTGGAATCGATCGCCGCCGAATTGCGGCATGCCAGTGTGGAAGAGCAAGCCAGTCTGGTACGGGCCGCCCACGCGCTGGGCTTTCCCGACTGGCCAGAAGAGATGGGGCTGGGCTGAAGGCCAGGGTGTCGGTCTGATGTTGCGCAATCGCCCTATGGCTGCAGGGCCTCGGCCGCGCCGCGTGCCTTTTTCGGCCGCCACTCGCTGAGGATGCCCGCACAAATGATCAGGATCGCGCCCATGATGGCCAGGGCCGGCAGGCGCTCGCCGGCGATGCGTCCGATGACGCCGGCCCACACGGGTTCGCCCGCATAGATCAAGGTGGCCTTCGTCGCGGAAATGCGCTTTTGCGCCCAGTTCATCACATATTGGATTAGCGCGCTGGCGCAGCCCAGCGCCAGCACGCTGAGGATGAAGGTCCGGCTCAGGGCCGGCGGCGCTTCGCCCATCACGGGCATCAGCAGCACGGCGATTAGCGATGCCGTGGCCAGCTGCACGATGGTCACGCGCAAGATGTTCAGCTGCGGCGAGACGCGGCTGATCAGGATGATTTCCAGGGCAATGGCGATGGCGCCCACGGCCGTGATCAGCTCGCCGGTGCCAAATGCCATGCTCAGGCCATCCGTGCCCGTCAGCAGCACCAATCCCGCGAATGCCAAGGCCACGGCCGCCCACACGGCAGGGCGGGGCCGCTGCTTGAACACCAGCCATTGCACCAGCGGCACGATGGGCACATAGAAGGCCGTGATGAAAGCCGACTTGCTGCTCGTGATATGCATCAAGCCATAGGTTTGCAGCGCGTAGCCGCCAAAGATGCTCACGCCGATGGCCATGCCCGTGAATAACTCGGCCTTGCTCAACTGCTTCAACTGGCCGCGGCAGATCAGGGCGCCGATGCTGGCGGCCACGGCAAAGCGGGCCGCCACGAAGGCCAGCGGACCGCTGACCGTCATGGCATGTTGCACGACAAGAAAAGTGCCGCCCCAGATGAGGGTGATGGCGATCAGGGCCAGTTCGGGCAGGCCGAGGGCGGGCGGGGGACTTGCGTGTGTTTTCATGGGGAGCTATGCTATGAGCAAAATATTTCCCATCATCATAGGAGCAATATATTGCGCAGTCAAGCCGAGGCCGGTGGTGTGCTGGAACACCTGGCCAAAAATCTGCGGCGCTTGCGTCTGGCCGCCGGTATCAGCCAGGACGAGCTGGCGCGCAAGTCGGGCCTGAGCCGGCGCATGGTCAATGGCGTGGAAGCGGGCGGCACCAACATCAGCCTGGCCAACCTCGACCATGTGGCGGCCGCGCTGAACGTGGCCTTTGTCGACCTGGTCCAGCCGCCGCGGCAGCTGCATGACAGCTTGCGCGTGCTGATGTGGCAAAGCGAGTCGCAGGCCAGCCAGGCCGTGCTGCTGGGTGCCGCACCCGCCAGCCGGCAGGTGGAACTGTGGTCGTGGACCCTGGCGCCGGGCGAACGCTACGATGCGCAAGCGGACCCGGCCGGCTTCAGCGAAATGCTCTACGTGCTGGAAGGCGAGTTGCAGCTGGAGCTGGCGGCCGGGACGAAACGGCTGGCCACGGGCGATTTTTTCGTGTTCAGCAGCGCGCAAGCGTACAGCTATGTCAACGCTGGTCCATCCACCTTGCGGTTTACCCGCAACGTGGCCAGCTGAGGCGGGCTACGCCAGGCCGCAGCCGATGAGGAGCAGCATCGGCCGTTCGCGTTCTTCCGCCAGCGCCGGCTGCAGGGCGACCTGTTCATCGCTGGGTCCCCATTCCTCCACGTGCTCCAGCTGGAAACCCGCTTGCAGCAGCGCATTGATGGTCGTGCCCATGGTGCGGTGCTGCTTGATCACGCCGGGCGCCAGCCAGTCCGACACGCGAGGGCCTTGCTGCTGGTAACTGTCGACGGGCCAGCGCTTGCGGCCTTGCGCATCCGTCAGCCAGCCGGGCTGGCGCGGCGCCATGAAGATCGGGTGCTCGATGGAAAACACCAGCTTGCCGCCCCGTTTCAAGCCATGGCGGATGGCGGCCAGCAAGGCCGCGAAATTGTCGATGTAGTGGAATGCCAGCGAGCTGTAGACGAGGTCGTAGGCCGCTGGCGCCACGGCAAGCTGTTCCAGGTCCATCCTGGCATAGCTGACGGCCGGGTGTTCGCCCATGCCGCCTGCTTGCGCGAGCATCTTTTCCGACACGTCCACACCCAGCACCCGGGACGCGCCCGCTTCCGCAGCCCAGCGGCAGAACCAGCCATAGCCGCAGCCCAGGTCGAGCACGTTTTTGCCGTGTAGCGCAGGCAGCATGGCGCGCAAGGCCGGCCATTCGGGTGCGCTGCCGAGTCCGCCCACGGAGCGGGGCAGCTGGCTGTAGGCCGTGAAGAAGGCGTCGTTGTCGTAGATATTCTGGGTCATGGCTCGGGTTCCTTGTGGGGCGTGCGCTTGGCGTGGCCGCTGCGTTGTGCCCGGTAAATGCCCGCGTGGCCGGAAAACAAATAGGCCACCACGCAGGCGATGGCCGCGTACAC
Organism: Janthinobacterium violaceinigrum; assembly: GCF_009208555.1. GTDB lineage: Bacteria > Pseudomonadota > Gammaproteobacteria > Burkholderiales > Burkholderiaceae_D > Janthinobacterium > Janthinobacterium violaceinigrum. The sequence goes on from NZ_WFLI01000016.1 coordinate 51,821, forward strand.
GCCGATCTCGGCGCCGAACAGTTCCATGGCCATCAGGGTCGAGGCGATGGGCGTGTTGGCCGCGCCCGCAAACACGGCGACGAAACCGATGGCGGCCAGCAGGACAGCGGGCTGGTGCAGCAGCGGTCCCAGCGCATTGCCCAGGGTCGCGCCGATGAAGAACAGGGGCGTCACTTCGCCGCCCTTGAAACCGGTGCCCAGCGAGACGATGGTAAACGCCATCTTGCCCAGGAAATCCCAGGCGGGCAGCGGTTCCTTCAGGGCATCGACGATGGTGGGGATGCCCAGGCCGATGTAGCGATCCGTGCCCAGCAGCCACACGGCGAGGGCGACGACGAGGCCGCCCGCCAGCGGACGCAGGGGCGGGTAGGCGATCCAGCGTTTCATCAGTCCGCTCAAGCCGTGCGTGGCTTGCGCAAACAGTTTACCCGTCACGCCGAACAGCACGCCGGCGACCACCATGGCGCCCAGGGTCCAGGCGGACATGGCGGGAATGCCGGGTACGGCGTAATGCACATGCTGCACGCCCCACAGCAAGCCCACCTGGTCGGCGATGACGGCAGCAGCCAGGCAGGGCAGCATGGCTTCGTAGCGCAGGCGGCCGATGGCCAGCACTTCCAGGCCGAAGATGGCGCCCGCCAGCGGCGTGCCGAAAACGGAAGCGAAGCCGGCGCTGATGCCGGCCATCAGGATGATGCGGCGGTCTTCATTGTCCAGACGAAATAATTTGGTCAGCTGGTCCGCCAGCGCGCCGCCCATCTGCACGGCCGTGCCTTCGCGCCCGACGGAGGCGCCGAACAGGTGCGAGACGACGGTGGCGCCCAGCACCAGCGGCGCCATGCGCAGGGGGATGATTTTTTTCGGATCGTGGATTTCATCGATGAGCAGGTTCGCGCCCCCTTCCACGCTATTGCCGTAGCGTAAATACAGCCAGCCGACGGCAAAGCCCGCCACGGGTAGCAGCCAGATCAGCCAGGCATGCGCCAGGCGGGTCGTGGTTGCCCAGTCGAGGGCGAACAGGAAGCCGGCCGAGGCCGTGCCGGCCAGGACGGCCACGGCAAAGGCGAGCAGCAGCCATTTCAGCAGATGCAGCAATAGATCGGTGAGGGCGGTGAGGCGGGTCATCATGCGTGTCCAGTCGTCTGGTGTGGGCCGAACCTGGACAGGTGGCGGAAGCTGCATTGGCGCCGGGCGCATGCCTGCAACTTTCCGGCTATCCAGGAAAGTGTGCAGGCATCATCAGCCCGAGGGCGGTTCACGCAGAGTTGCGTGGGAGGAATGCCATCTCCGGTAGAAATTCTAGCACTGCCGGGTGATGGACACTATTGAATTTTAACAACAGCCTTTTATAAGCCCAGTTCGGCCACCAGCGCCTGGCCGATGGCCCGCTGTTCGGCCAGGATGGCGCGCAGGTGGTGGGGGCGCGTCTTGACATTGGTCATGACCACGCGCAGCACGTTGGTGGGACCAGGGTAGCGCGTCGATTCGAGCACCGTGCGCGACACGAAGCTGTGGCCCTGCGCCTTTTGCCGGTTTTGCAGCTTGGCGTTGAGCGTGTTCAGCTGCTTGTTCAGCTCCGTTGCCGCCTCCGCCTGGCCGCCGGCCAGCAAGGCCTCCATGCGCTGGCGCAAGTGCGCAGGCACGTAGCGGTAGGTCAGGATGAAGGTGTCCGAACGCGTGAGCAGTTCGAAATCCTGCTGGTCGGCCAGCAAGTCCTGCAACTGTCCGGACAGGGTGGCGGCCTGTTGCAGCAAGGTGGTGTAGCCGGACACGCCCAGCACCTTGAACGAGGTCCACAGTTTCAGGGCGTCGAAGCGGCGCGAGCCTTCCAGCGAGGTCTGGCCCAGGTCGCCCGAGTTGTCGCGCAAGATGTAGTTGGCGTTGTGTTTCAGCAGGTTCAGGCTGGCGCTGTCCTTGAACAGCACCATGCTTTGCGCCATCGGCACCCACAGCAGTTTATGCCCGTCGATGACGACGGAGTCGGCCAGGGCAATGCCGTCGTACAGCGCGCGGTACTGTTCCGCGATCAGCAGGGCGCCGCCCCAGGCCGCATCCACATGGAACCAGATGCCTTCCCGCGCCGCAATGGCCGCCATGGCGGCCAGCGGGTCGATGGCGCCCGTTTCCGTCGTGCCGGCGATGCCGATCATGGCGACGACCTTGATATTGCGCGATTTCAAGTCGGCAATCGTGGCTTCCAGCGCGGCGACGTCGATGCGGTTGTCGCGGTCGACGGCCACCAGGTGCAGGGCGTTTTCACCGAGGCCCAGGGTCGCCAGCGCCTTTTTCACGGAATAATGGCTGCGGGCCGAGCCGATCACGGCCAGTCCCGCGTGGCCGGACTCCTGCATGGCGGCAAACAGGCCCCGCTTGCGCGTGCCGGGCAATTGGCTTTCCAGCGCCACGGCCAGGGCCGTCAAATTGCCCATGGTGCCGCCATTGACGACATTGCCCAGCGCGCCGCTGGCGGCGGCCATGGCCTGCGTGTAGACGCTGTCGGCCTGCTGGTAGACCTGGCGGTGCAGCCAGCCCAGGATCTGCTTTTCGATCAGGGTCGACACGTACGCCGTCTCGATCTTGACCTGGTTCTGGTTCAGGGTGGCCGTAAATGCTTCGGCCAGCACGCTGATCCAGGGCAGGGCCTGGGTCATGTGGCCGATGTATTGGGGATGGTTCAGCTGGGCCGTATTGGCCAGCACGGTGGTGTCGAGCTCCTGCAGGAAATCCGCCACGGGCATGCCGTGCGCGGGCAGGCTGGTGTCGGACAGTTGCGTCAGCAGTTCCGCATACGGCGTGTGCGGATACGGCTCGGCGCGCTCGGCAGCCAGCCAGCCGCCCAGCATGCGCAGCGCCTGCTGCAGGGGCGCGGGCGCCTGTTGCAGCGCATCGATGGAAAAATGCTGCTGCAGCAGCTGTTCGATAGCGGAGTCGGTCATTAGCTACGTTTCAATATATGGTGACCCTAAGTCAAGTGCCGGGGGCGGACCCTAAGGGTTCGACCCCGGACTTTGCTGTTGGGTTAGGCAAAAAAATAGCCCTGGCGGAGACGGGATTCTACCCGACTCCGGCAGGGCGCATCAGTTTGCTATTGCTAGCGGTGGTCAGAAATAGTTGAGACCCAGCGCCGACTTGACTTCATCGGCCGTGCGGGCCGCCACTTCGCGGGCCTTGAACGTGCCTTCCTTGAGCATCTGGATGACCTGGCCCTTGTCCTTGGCGAACTCTTCGCGGCGGGCGCGGATCGGCGCCAGCAATTCCTGCAAGACCACGTCCAGGCGCTTCTTGACGATGCTGTCGCCCAGGCCGCCCCGCACGTAGTGGGCTTTCATCTCGGCCAGCGCCGCTTTTTCCGGATCGAACGCGTCCAGGTAGGTGAAGGCCACGTTGCCTTCCAGGTGGCCCGGGTCTTCCACGCGCAGGTGCAGCGGGTCCGTGTACACTTTTTTCACGGCAGCCGTGATTTCGGCCGGCGTCGCGCCCAGGTTGATGGTGTTGCCCAGCGACTTGCTCATCTTCGCCTTGCCGTCGATGCCGGGCAGGCGGCCGATGTCCGGCACCAGCGCCTTGCATTCCATCAGCACTTCGCGGTTGTACATGCGGTTGAAGCGGCGCACGATTTCATTCGTTTGCTCGATCATCGGGATCTGGTCTTCGCCCACGGGTACCACGCCTGCCTTGAAGGCCGTGATGTCGGCCGCCTGGCTGGCCGGGTAGGTCAGGAAGCCGGCCGGGATATCGCGCTCGAAGCCGCGCAGGCGGATTTCTTCCTTGACGGTGGGGTTGCGCTCGAGGCGGGCCACGGTGACGATGTTCAGGTAGTAGAACGTCAGCTCGGCCAGTTCCGGGATCTGGGACTGGATGAACACGGTCGTTTTCGTCGGATCGATGCCGACGGCCAGGTAGTCGAGCGCCACTTCAACGACGTTGCGGTGCACCTTGTCGATGTCGTCCATATTGTCCGTCAGCGCTTGCGCATCGGCCAGCATGATGAATTGCTTGTAGCTGTTCTGATAGGCGACGCGGTCGCGCAGGCTGCCTACGAAGTGGCCCAGGTGTAAGGGACCGGTGGGACGGTCGCCCGTCAGGATCACGGATTGCGAAGCGATGGCGGCAGCCGACAGGGGCGCGGCCGGGGTGTTATCGGTGTCGGGAGTATCGGGGGTATTCGGCAAGCTCATCAAGTTTCCTTTCGAGCCGCCTGCATCGGGGATGATCCAGGCTGAAGCCTGTTACGCCACCGATCGAGGCGGCGTTGATCATGATCACATCACTATGCAGTGGCCGCGCGGAGTGAGCGGGACCACCAATTCAAGCAGGCGTGTTGTGACGGGATAAATTTCATGGCGTTATGGTTGCAGTTCGTACGCGTTCTGTCAAGTTGCGGCCCCATATATCTGCTGCGCTGCGTCAGAGGCTGGCCTTCTGCAGGACTTGCTTTCCGGGTACTATTGCCGTTCGGCCACTTTTGCGTGGCATGAATCCATTGGAGAACAGTATGCGCGTTTCGTCCCCCGTCCGGCTCACCGGTCTGGCTCTTGTTATCAGTTCCCTGTTTGCCGCGCCCGTGCTGGCGCAAACACCGCCCATGACGCCCGATATCGGCGCCAAGCTGGTGATGCCCGACTTGAACGATTACGTCAAGCGCGTGGTGATGATCCCCATGCGCGACGGTGTCAAGCTGTACACGGTGATCGTCGTGCCGAAAGGCGCCCAGAAAGCGCCCATCATGCTCACGCGCACGCCGTACAATGCGGCCCGCCGCGCCCAGCGCGCAGCCAGCCCCAGCATGCTGGCGACCCTGCCGCAGGGCGACGACACCCTGGTCGAGAACGGCTACATCCGCGTATTCCAGGACGTGCGGGGCAAGCATGGCTCGGAAGGCGATTATGTGATGACGCGCCCCGTGCGCGGCCCCTTGAACCATACCAAGGTGGACAACGTCACCGATGCGTGGGACACGATCGACTGGCTGGTGAAAAACGTGCCGGAAACGAATGGCAAGGTGGGCATGCTGGGTTCCTCGTATGAAGGCCATACGGTGCTGATGGCCCTGGTCGACCCGCATCCGGCCCTGAAGGTGGCCATCCCCATGAGCGCCATGGTCGATGGCTGGCGCGGCGACGACTGGTTCCACAACGGCGCCTTCCGCATGCCCAGCCTGTCCTACCTGGCCTGGCAGACGAGCGCCCGCGGCAGCGCCGAGGCGCCCGCGCTGGGCGTGTATGACGAGTACGACGCGTACCTGCGCATCGGCTCGGCCGGCGATTTCGCGAAGAAATTCGGCATCGACAAGCTGACCTACACGAAAAAACTGTTCGAGCACCCGGCCTACGACAGTTACTGGCAAGAACAGGCACTCGACAAGATCCTGGCCAAGCGCCCGCTGATCGTGCCCACCATGCATGTGGTGGGGCAGTGGGACCAGGAAGACATCTATGGCCCCTACGCCACCTACGCGGCGATGGAAGGGCGCGACAAGCGCAATAACCTCAATTACCTGGCCATCGGCCCGTGGCGCCATAGTGGCGTCAACTATGACGGTTCCAGCCTGGGCGCCCTGAAGTTTGACGGCGACACGGCGCGCCAGTTCCGCGAAAAGGTCATGCAGCCATTCCTCAATCAATACCTGAAGGATGGCGCGCCGGATGCGAACACGGCCCCCGTGGTGTCGTACCAGAGCGGCACCAACCAGTGGCAGCGCCTGCAGCAGTGGCCGCTGGCCTGCGAGACGTGCGACACGAAGCTGACGCCGATCTACCTGCAGGACGGTTCCAGGCTGGGCTTTGCGGCGCCATCGGGCGCTGCGGATGCGGCTGAAGGGGCGTTCGATGAGTACGTGGCCGATCCGGCGAAACCCGTGCCTTTCGTGGCCCGTCCCGTGCGCCTCACCGACGCCGACGTGTGGAAGCCATGGCTGGTCAGCGACCAGCGCGGCTATGCGGACCGCACGGACGTGCTCAGCTACGTTTCCGAACCGTTGAAGACGGCCGTGCGCATCGCCGGCGCGCCGATGGTCAACCTGTTTGCCGCCACCAGCGGCACGGACGCCGACTGGGTCGTGAAACTGATCGACGTGTATCCGGACGAAGTGCCGTCGCAGCCGGCCATGGGCGGCTACCAGTTGGGCGTGGCGATGGATATCTTCCGCGGCCGCTACCGCGACAGCTTCGAACACCCGACGCCGATACCGGCGGGCAAGGTGGAGCGCTACCGCTTCGCTTTGCCGAACGCAAATCACGTCTTCCTGCCCGGCCACCGCATTGCCGTGCAAGTGCAGTCGAGCTGGTTCCCCCTGTACGACCGCAATCCGCAAATTTACGTGCCGAACATCTTCCTGGCCGACCCCGGCCATTATAGAAAGGCGACGCAGCGCGTGTACCACGCGGCAGGGGCTGCCAGCGCGATCGAGTTGCCGATAGCGCCGCTCGACGCGCGCTAAGCGATTCGCATCAGGATGGCTCCCGCCGCGATCAGGCCGATGGCCAGGTAGCGGCGGGGGCTGATTTTTTCGCGCAGGAACAGGGCCGCGATGGCGATGGCGAACAGGATCGAGGTCTCGCGCAGGGCCGCGATGGCGGCCACGGGCGCCTGTGTCATGGCCCACAGGGCCAGGCCATACGAAGCCAGGGTGCCGAAGCCGCCAACGGCGGCCAGGCGCCATTGCGTTTGCGCATAGGCAAGCAAGTCGGCGGGGCGGCGCAATGCCGTCCACAGCAGCAGTCCCGCGCCGTTCAAGACAAAAATCCACATCGTGTAGGCGGCCGGCGCGCCGGACAGGCGCACGCCGATGCCGTCGATCAGGGTATAGCTGGCAATGACGCAGGCGTTGCCCAGTGCAAAGGCGGTGGCGCGTCCCGTGTTTCTCGGCATGCTGCCGATGGCGGGCGTACGCGCGGCAACATACAGGCCGAAGATGCCCCCGCAGATGCAGGCGACGGCGCCCATCTGCATGGAAGACAGCCGTTCGCCGATCAGCGGCCAGCTGGCCAGCGCCACGAGCAGCGGCGCGCTGCCGCGCATCAGGGGATAGGCGTGGCTCATGTCGCCCGCCTTGTAGGCGGCCGCCAGCAGCGAGTAATAGGCCAGCTGCGCCACGGCCGAGGCGGCCAGGTAGGGCCAGCTGGCGGGCGCCGGCGCAGGCACGAAGGGCAGCACGGCCAGCGAGATCAGGGCGGCGCCCACGGACACCAGCACCGTGCTGAGAAAGGTATCCTTGCCCGACTTGACGATGGCATTCCAGCTGGCGTGCAGGAGGGCGGCAAACAGGACGACGGCGACGACAAGACCGGACATGCTAGCCTTAGCGGGGGCGTATGCTGAGCGACAGCAGTTCCTGGCGGTGATGGCGCTGGAAGGCGTCCATCAGGGAGCCCGAGCGGCCCGTCTTTTCCAGCAGGTCGCGCAAGGTCGCCTGGTCTTCCGCCGTCAGCGACTTGCGCGACAGGTAGATGCCGCTCATGCCCCACGGTAATTCCGGCAGCGCTTCCAGGCGCAGGCGGTCGGCCAGGCCATACACGCGCGCATCGTTTTGCGCCACGCCGGCCAGGATGGTGGGTGCCATGATGGTGGCGTCGATGAAGCCGCTTTGCATCAGGCGCGCCACGGACAGCGCGTCGACTTCGTAGAACAGGCGTCCCTGGCTGCTCAGCTCTTTTGCCAGCGCCTGGTACGGTGCGCCATAGTCGTAGCCGCGCACCAGCGCCACGCGCAGTTCGCGCCGCTCGATCAGTTCCTGCATGGTGTTGATGGGCGCGCGCGCGCCCTGCAGCGAGATCAGCAGGGGGCGGCTGCCCAGCATGGGGATGAACAGGCCATGCTGGTCGCGCCGCAAGGTGCTGCTGGCCGGCATCAGCAAGTCGGCCTTGCCCGCCTCGAACATCGCTTCCAGGCGGGCGCGCGGCACGGCCGTGAAGATGAAATTGCAGCCCAGGCGCGTGCCCATGCTGCGCAGCAGGTCGGGATAGATGCCGCCGATGCTGGCGCCATTGACCACCACGCTGGCGCCGATGGCCGAGACGGGCACCTGGATGTCGCGCGAGCATTGCGCACCGGCCAGCGACGGCAGCGCCAGCGCCAGCACGGCCACGGTTCGGCGCCAGGCGCTGAAATAAAAGTCAGTCATACCCATCCTTGCTCACCATCGAATGCCGGGCGTCGGTAACGCGCGGTTGATTATCCCATTCTCGCCTATTTATTTCCCAAATGCAATATTATCCTGCTGACTACTTTGTGGTGGAAACCACAAGTCTTGCCTGACGTTGTGCCTTGAAGTAGCGCCAGGCCACCACGATGCCCAGGGTTTGCATGATGGCGCACAGATAGAAGGTGCTGCCGATGCGCCAGTCCTGGGGCGGCAAATGGCTCACTTCACCGAGGATCATGCTGCCCAGCAAGGGCATGATGATGATGCCCAGGCTGCTGATCGATTGCAGCGAGCCCATCAGCTCCCCCTGTTCGCCGGCGCCGGACGCCTTCGAGATGATGCCTTGCAGGGCCGGGCCCGCGGCAAAGGCCAGCAGGTTGCACAGGATCAGCGCATACATCATCCAGCCCTGCGTGGCCAGGCCGTACAGCAGGTAGGTGAGGGCGCCCGAGGCCATGCCCAGCAGCGACAGGCGCACTTCGCCAAAGCGCTTGATGAGGATGCCCAGCAAGCCCGCCTGCACCACGGCCGCGCACAGGCCCACGCAGAACAGGGCGATGCCGTTCTGGCGCGGCGTCCAGTCGAAGCGGAAATGCGTGTACAGCACCCAGGTGGTGTTGAGCATCATTTGCGCAAACGTCATCAGGCCGAAGGCCAGTACGAGGCCGCGGATGTCCACGCGGCGCACCAGCTTGAGCAGGGCGGCAAACGGATTGATGCGGGCCAGGGTGAACGGCGCGCGCGGACCCGGCTGCAGCGACTCGGGCACGAAGAAATAGCCATAGATGAAATTGGCCGCCGACAGGCCCGCCGCCACGTAAAACGGCAGGTGCAGATTGACCTCGCCCAGCAGGCCGCCCAGCATGGGGCCGCAAATGAAGCCCAGGCCGAAGGCGGCGCCGATCTTGCCGAAACTCTTGGCGCGGTTGTCGGGCGTGGAAATGTCGGAAGCATAGGCGGACGCCACCGACATGCTGGCCGACGAGACGCCGCCGATGATGCGGCCGATGAACAGGCAGGCCAGGTTGGGCGCCCAGCCCGTGGCGAGAAAGTTGATGCCCATGCCGGCCATCGAGTACAGCAGTACGGGACGGCGTCCCACGCGGTCGCTGATGGCGCCCAGCATGGGCATGAAAATGAATTGCAGCAAGCCGAAGACGGCCGCCATGATGCCGTACCAGAACGCTTGCTGATCCTTGCCGCTGACAAAGTCGCCGATCAGGATGGGCAGCACGGGCACCACGAGGCCGATGCCCAGCATGTCGATGAAGACGCAGACGAGGATGAAATTGAGGTTGCCGGCACGCGCGGGCGCGGCGGCGGAAGACGGTGATTGGCTGTCGGGGCTGGTTTTATCGGACATGCATGCTTTCGGCGCGCACTCCGCGCCGCCGTGCGGCGTGCGGAGTTCAATTGTTGGCGTTGCGCCGGCGCGTTGCAGGTTCCTGCCGACGCCACGGCGTGATAGCTGAGCCTTGTATTATAGACAGCATGGGCGGTGCTGGCTATCGCCACCCATGCTAGTCGGCAATTCCCCATTCCTGGGCAAAGGCGGCGCGGAAATCCGTCAGTACGGCCAGCCGCTGTTCGGCCAGCCTGCGGCCCGCCGCCGTCTGCATCTTGCCGGGCAGTTTGTCCAGCTTGGTAACGATATGGTCGAGCGCGTACGCCTTGTCATTCAGTTCGCGATGCCGGGCCAGCGGGTCCGTGCCATGGGCCAGCGCGCTGTCCATGCGCGCCGCCGTATAGAACAGCCGCGCCAGTCCCACGGCGCCCAGCGCGTCGATGCGGTCGGCATCCTGCACGATCTGCGCTTCGAGCGTATGCGGCGGCAGGTCGGCGGAAAAACTGTGCGTCTCGATGGCGTGGGCCACGCCGGCCAGTTTTTCTGCCGGGAAATCCAGCTCGGCCAGCTGGCGGCACGCCAGCACTGCCGCCTGGCGCGAGGCCAGGTGACGTTCGGGATGGTTTTTCGGCAAGTTCACCAAGTCGTGCAGATAGCAGGCGGCCATCACGGTGAGGGCGTCGGCCTGCGCATGTTCTTGCAGCAGGACACTGGCATTGCGCCAGACGCGCTGCAGGTGGTTGATGTCGTGGGCGCTGTCGTCGCCCAGGCCGGCCGTGGCCAGCGCCAGCAGGCGTGGTTGCCATTGGGAAAGCAAAGAATGCATGTTCACAGTCGTAAAAAGCAGGGGCCGCCAGTGTGGCATAAAACGCCGCCGCGCATGCATCCATTGCTTTAAGCACTTGCTTTTTTATTTACTTCTAAGCAGAATGCGCGCCTTGGTATTTTATTGCCTATCAGATATTTTTGAAAAATAATAATTCCACATTGCAAAGGATAACCAATGTCCCGTTATTGGCTGATAGCCGGTTTGTTTCTTGCCTGCGGCCACGCAGCTTCCTGGGCCCAGGAGGCTCCCCGCTATACCTTGAGCGAGGATATGGCGGAGACCGGCACCATCATCAAGCGCAAGGGTGTCAAGGGCAGCATTCCCGTGAATTACAGCTATGCGCAACTGAGCGAGGAACAGAAGCTGAGCGTGCGAGATCAGTACGAGGGTTTGCCGGCCGCGGACGAGCCTCCCTATCCGATCAAGGGCCCGGAGCCGTTCCTGCGCGAAGTGTATGCGGCACAGCGCATCTTGCAAGTACGGGGCAAGCTGGTGCTGGCGGTGCAGGTCAATAGCAGGGGGGAGGGCAAGGAAGTGGCCATCTTCGAATCACCGGACGACAAGATGGCGAACTTTGCCGCAGCTGCCGCGATCAAGCAGCGCTACAAGCCGGGACTGTGCAGCGGCGTGCCTTGCACCATGGATTTTGTCTATACAGTGTCGTTCAATCTGCCGTCGGAAGAGGATGGCGGGGCGAAGGCGGCACAATAGCGACACAATAACGGCGGGTATCCAGGCGTGATGCTTTTGCGACAAAGTCAGGTAATCGTGATCTCGCGGAAAGAACGATGCTCTTTTTTAGTGCACTGAAAATTTACATGCGGTAACATTGCCGCATTGCAATTTCAGTGCATTATTTAATAAATTCCATCTGGGCGCCCAAAGGCCGGTGAGAGGCGCGTCCTGCGACATTCCTAAAGGATTATCATGAACACCATTTCCAGCGACGCTGGCGCAACCGTTGCCAAGGCTGCCGAATACCTGGCTTTTACCCTGGGCCAGGAAGAGTATGGCATCGACATCCAGAAAGTCAGCGAAATCCGCAGCTATGAAACGCCGACCCGCATCGCCAACGCGCCCGAGTTCGTCAAGGGCGTGGTCAACCTGCGCGGCATCATCGTGCCGATCGTCGACATGCGCATCAAGTTCAACCTGGGCACGCCAAGCTACGACCAGTTTACCGTCGTCATCATCCTCAATATCGGCAACCGCGTGGTGGGCATGGTCGTCGACCGCGTCTCCGACGTCACCACCTTGCTGCCGGAACAGATCAAGCCGGCGCCGGACATGGGCCGCTCGATCAACACGGAATACGTGATCGGCCTGGGCACCATCGACGAGCGCATGCTGATCCTCGTCGATATCGACCAGCTGATGTCCAGCGCCGACATGGGTTTGATTGAAAAACTGGCTGCCTAAATTCTTGCTGAAGGTCAGTTAGGTCATGTTTGTAGGGAACAATTGACCCCAAGCATTGTTTGCTTTTTCTGCAAGGCGCACGCTAGCGCATTTCCTGGCGCACGGTTCAGCCGAACCGTGCGCCAGTTTCACTTGAGTTTCACTTTTTACGCCCGTTTCGCCACGTCAGCCAGCCAGCGCCCGCCCAGAGCGGGAGCGCCGGCCGGCCGCCACGCCGGCATCCGGGTTTTTAGGATAGTCACATGAATGTATTACGCAACGTCAGCATCGGTGTCCGCCTGGGACTCGGTTTTGCCGTGATTTTGCTGTTTTCCATGCTCATTACGGGCATCAGCGTCTGGCGCCTGCACGACGTGGCCAGCGCCACGCGCGTCATGATGGAGCAGCCGCTGGCCAAGGAACGCTATATTTCCGACTGGTATGGCCGCATCGACAGTGCCGTGCGCCGCACCATCGCGATTGCCCGCAGCAGCGATACCTCGCTCAGCGGTTATTTCGCCGAAGAATCGAAAGTCTCGTCGGCCAGCTCGGCCGAGCTGCAAAAGAAGATCGAGGCCTTGATCGACAAGCCCGAGGAAAAAGCCATGTTCGCGGGCTTGCTGGAACAGCGCAAGGTCTACATCGGTTCGCGCGACCAGGTCTACAAGCTGAAGGGCGAATCGCAGGCCGACGCGGCCAACGAGGTGTTTGAAAAGACCTTCGTGCCGGCCGCCGCCAAGTACCAGAAGATGGTCTCGGACTTGCTGGAGCACCAGCGCGCCACGATCGACACGACGGCGCGCGAGATCGACGCCGTCGCCAATACCAGCCGCAACCTGATGCTGGTGCTGGCGGCGCTGGCGCTGGCCTTTGGCGTCGTCTGCGCCTGGGTCTTGACGACGGGCATCGTGCGCCCCCTGCGCACGGCCGTCGATATCGCCCGCAAGGTGGCCGATGGCGACCTGACGGCGCAGATCGACGCCAGCGCCAGGGATGAAACGGGGCAACTGCTGCTGGCCCTGAAGGACATGAACACGAGCCTGCTCAACATCGTCGGCGAAGTGCGCAGCGGCACGGACAGCATCGCCACGTCCTCGACGCAGATTGCCGCCGGCAACCAGGACCTGTCTTCCCGCACGGAAGAGCAGGCCGGTTCGCTGGAAGAGACGGCGTCGTCGATGGAAGAGCTGACCAGCACCGTGAAACAGAATGCGGACAATGCGCGCCAGGCGAACCAGTTGGCAGCTTCGGCGGCGCAAGTGGCCGTCAAGGGCGGCGAAGTGGTGGCGCAGGTGGTGGGTACGATGGAATCGATCAATGCCTCGTCGAACAAGATCGTCGACATCATCAGTGTGATCGACGGCATCGCCTTCCAGACGAATATCCTGGCCCTGAACGCAGCCGTGGAAGCGGCGCGCGCGGGCGAGCAGGGCCGTGGCTTTGCCGTGGTGGCATCGGAAGTGCGCAACCTGGCCCAGCGTTCCGCTTCGGCGGCGAAAGAGATCAAGACCCTGATCGGCGCCTCGGTCGAACAGGTCAACGCGGGCAGCATGCTGGTGGCGCAAGCCGGTTCGACCATGAACGACATCGTCGACAGCGTGCAGCGCGTGAGCGACATCATCACGGAAATTACGGCGGCCAGCAGCGAGCAAAGCGTGGGCATCGACGAGATCAACCGGGCCATCGGCCAGATGGATGCCGTCACGCAGCAAAATGCGGCACTGGTGGAAGAGTCGGCGGCCGCGGCCGAATCGATGCAGCACCAGGCGCACAACCTGGCGCAAGTGGTCAGCGTCTTCAAACTCAATGGCTTACAGGCCGGCGCCGGCGGCGTGCCTGGCATAAAGCCGGCGCAGAAACGCCCGGCAGCGCCGCAGACTGCCTTGCGCATCGGCACCCGCTGATGCCGCCGCGGCTGCCGCGGGCAGCCGCTGTCCCCTTCGCTGTTCCCTTTTTATATAGTCTGGTTCCGCTTTTTTAGGATATTCACATGAATTTGTTAAGAAACGTCAGTATTGGTGTGCGCCTCGGCCTGGGTTTTGCCGTGATTTTGCTGTTTTCCATGCTGATCACGGGCATCAGCGTGTGGCGTCTGCATGACGTGGCCATGGCCACGCGCAGCATGATGGAACTGCCGCTGGCCAAGGAGCGCTATATTTCCGACTGGTATGCGAAGATCGACAGTGGCGTGCGCCGCACCACGGCCATTGCGCGCAGCAGCGACACGACCCTGGGCGCGTATTTCGCGGAAGAGGCGAAACAGTCGTCCGTGGTATCGGGCGAGCTGCAAAAGAAAATCGAAGCGCTGATTTCCAGTCCGGAAGAAAAGGAACTGTTCCGCCTGGTGAGCGAGCAGCGCAAGGTCTACCTCGATTCGCGCGCGCAAGTGTCGAAGCTGAAGGCGGATGGGCAGGAAGCGGAGGCGGAAAAGGCGTTCCAGGGTGTCTTCGTGCTCGGTTCGACCAAATACCTGAAAGTGGTCAACGACATGCTGCAGCACCAGCGCGCCAGCATCGACGCCACGGCGCGCGAAATCGATGAAGTCGCCAAGACCAGCCGCAACCTGCTGCTGACCCTGGCCACCCTGGCGCTGGGCTTTGGCGTCGTCTGCGCCTGGCTGCTGACGACAGGCATCGTGCGTCCCCTGCGCACGGCCGTGGAGATCGCCCGCAAGGTGGCCGATGGCGACTTGACGGCGCAGATCGACGCCAGCGCCAAGGATGAAACGGGGCAACTGCTGCTGGCACTGAAGGACATGAACACGAGCCTGCTCAACATCGTCAGCGAAGTGCGCACGGGTACGGACAGCATCGCCACGTCCTCGACGGAAATTGCAGCCGGTAATCAGGACCTGTCTTCCCGCACGGAAGAGCAGGCCGGTTCCCTGGAAGAGACGGCATCGTCGATGGAAGAGCTGACCAGCACCGTGAAACAGAATGCGGACAATGCGCGCCAGGCGAACCAGTTGGCGGCTTCGGCGGCACAGGTGGCCGTCAAGGGTGGCGAAGTGGTGGCGCAGGTGGTGGGCACGATGGAATCGATCAATGCCTCGTCGAACAAGATCGTCGACATCATCAGCGTCATCGACGGCATCGCCTTCCAGACGAATATCCTGGCCCTGAATGCGGCCGTGGAAGCGGCGCGCGCGGGCGAGCAGGGCCGCGGCTTTGCCGTCGTGGCATCCGAAGTGCGCAACTTGGCCCAGCGCTCCGCTTCGGCGGCGAAAGAGATCAAGACCCTGATCGGCGCCTCGGTCGAGCAAGTCAACGCGGGCAGCATGCTGGTGGCGCAAGCCGGTTCGACCATGAACGACATCGTCGACAGCGTGCAGCGCGTGAGCGACATCATCACGGAAATTACGGCGGCCAGCAGCGAGCAAAGCGTGGGCATCGACGAGATCAACCGGGCCATCGGCCAGATGGATGCCGTCACGCAGCAAAATGCGGCGCTGGTGGAAGAGTCGGCGGCCGCGGCCGAATCGATGCAGCACCAGGCGCACAACCTGGCGCAAGTGGTCAGCGTGTTCAAATTGACTGGCCAGCAGGCCGGTGCCGGCGGCTTGAAGGCGGTGAGCGGCGGCAAGCGCCCGGCGGCCAAGGCGCCGCAAGAGCCATTGCAGATCGGCCGCGCCGCCTAAACGGCAAGGGGTGGAGGATCGTCCTCCACCCAGCCGGCGATCGCCAGCTGCGACAGCCGGTCCGCCTCGCCATTGCGGTGGCGCGGCAGCCAGCACAGCGTTACATCGTGTAATTGTTCCAGCAGGGCCACTACGGTGGCCCTCTGCGTTTCCAGTCCCCTGGCGCCTGCCGCCGTCGTTCCCAATACATCGTTGATTACCACCTGGCTGTCGCCGTACAGCAGCAGCTGCATGGGTGGCGGACGCACGCCGAGTGCCGCCTGCAGCACGGCCGTCAGGGCCGCATATTCCGCTTCGCTGCTGTTGCCATAGCCGACCGCCTCGCTCACTTCAATGCGTTCGCCATTCGGCCCCAGCAGCAGGGCGCCGATGCCCAGCTTGCCCGGATTCGGGTGGGCGGAACCGTCGAACCAGCCGCGCCACGCCGAAGCGGGGCCCGCCGGCTGGCGCCGGGCCGCTTGCGCTTGCTGGCGGTCGCTGATCTTTTGCGCCTTGCGCTGCGCTTCGGCCGCGCGCGCCTGCGCCCGCGACGCCAGCAGGGCGGCAAGGCCTTGCTGGCCGGCCGCCTGTTCCAGTGTGCGCTGCAGCGCCACGTCGTTGCTGATGCCTTCCTGCGCCGCCAGCCGGCGCGCCCGGGTCCGCTCGCTCTTGAACGCGGCTGCCTCCAATGTTGCCGACTCCTCTTGCATGGTGCTTTCCATAATCGTTGTGCCGCGAATCTACGCGAGTGCGGCGCGGACCGCAAGGCGGCCTGTGCCATTTTACGTTGTCCGCTTGCACGATATAACACGGAGTGATATAGTCTGCGTTATTAAATCAAGGAGAAAAAACATGACACAGCGCATATTGATCATTGGTGCCGGCTTTGCCGGATTGTGGAGTGCCCTGGCTGCCGTGCGCCGCCTGAAGCTGGAAAACGTTGCGGCAGGCGATATTGAAGTGGCGCTGGTGGCGCCCGAGGCGGTACTGACGATGCGCCCGCGCCTGTACGAGCCGGCGCCGGCCAGCATGGTGGCGCCGCTGCAGCAACTGTTCGACGACACGGGCGTGCGCTTCATCGCGGGCAAGGTCGAAGCCATCCGCAGTGCCAGCGACGAGGTCGACATCGTGGCCGCCGACGGCAGCCGTTCCACCCTGGCCTATGACCGCCTGGTGCTGGCGGCAGGCAGCAGCCTGTTCCGCCCGGAGATTCCGGGCCTGCAAGAATTTGCCTTCAGCGCCGACCAGCGCGACGACGCGGTGGCGCTCGATGCGCACCTGCACGGGCTGGCCGCGCGTCCCGCATCAGCCGCGCGCAATACGGTCATCGTGGCTGGTGGCGGCTTCACGGGCATCGAGCTGGCGGCCGAGCTGCCGGCCCGCCTGCGCGCCATCCTGGGGCAGGATGCCGAGATCAAGGTGATCATCGTCGAGCGGGCGCCCGACATCGGTCCCGACCTGGGGCCGGGACCGCGTCCCGTGATCGAACAGGCGCTGGCGGAGCTGGGCGTGGAATGCCGGCTCGGTTCAGCCGTGGCCGCCATCGACGCGGAAGGCTTGACGACGGCCAATGGCGAGCGCATCGAGGCGGCCACCGTGGTGTGGACGGCGGGCGTGCGGGCCAGCGCGCTGACGGCGCAGATTCCCGGCGACAAGGATGCGGCGGGCCGGCTGCGGGTGGCGAACGACTTGCGCGTGCCAGCTGCAGGCAAGGTCTTTGCCACGGGCGACGCGGCCGTCGCGGCCACGGACGACGATGGCAATCACACGCTGATGAGCTGCCAGCACGCCATGTTCCTCGGACGTTCCTCGGGCGACAATGCCGTGGCCGATCTGCTGGGGCTGGCCACGCGGCCCTACCGCCAGCCGTATTATGTGACGTGCCTGGACCTGGGCGCGTGGGGAGCCGTCGTCACGCAGGGCTGGGGGCGCAAGGTGTGGATGACGGGCAGCGAAGGCAAGGCCTTGAAGGTGGCCATCAATGGCCGCGTGATCTATCCGCCAGCCGACAGCGCGGCGGCGCTGGCCGCGGCCGATCCCGCGTTCGAGCTGTCGCTGTAGCCTTGCGGCTGCAAACGGGGAGTGCTAAAGTCCCCGTTTTGCAACGGAGGAATGGCATCATGGCACATTATGGAAGCGGCACCGAGTATGGCTTGCATTGCCTGCTGTATCTGGCGCAGCCGCTTGCCGAGCCTGCCAGCAGCCGCGATCTGGCGGAATTGCAGGGCATTTCCGTCTCGTTCCTGGCAAAAATCTTCCCCAAGCTGGAGAAGGCGGGCATCGTGACGGCGTCGGAAGGCATACGCGGCGGCTACCAGCTGGCGCGCCCGGCGGGCGACATCAGCGTGCTTGACGTGGTGGATGCCATCGAAGGTCCGAAACCGCTGTTCGATTGCCAGCAGATCCGCAGCCGCTGCACCCTGTACGAAGGCGAGCCGCCCGGCTGGATGACCAGCGGCGTGTGCGGCATCCACGCCTTGATGCTGCGCGCCGAGAAAAGCATGCGCGCCGAGCTGGCCAAGACCACCCTGGCGGACCTGGCGCAAGGCGTGGGCAGCATGGCGCCGGCCGGCTTTGGCGAGGATTTGCAGGGCTGGTTCAGCGGCCGCGTGCAGGTGCGCAGCGAGGCGCGCATTGCCGCTGTGCGCGGACCAAAGCCGCGCCGCGTCAAGGACGATGCGGGCTGAGACGCCTTTGCCAGGCGCCAAGTCAACATAATCTCAGGGTTTCAGCAGCACGGTATCGACCAGGCTGCCGATCCAGCACGCCACCAGCACGCAAACGGCCACCGTCATGGCGGGGCCGTCATGGGCGGACAGGGCGTCGACTTTTTCCACGATCAGCTGCACATCGAGGGGCAGGGCGCCGCTGTCGATCTGTGCCATGATTTGATCCAATCGTGCCATGATCTGGCGCAACACCAGCACCAATGCGATCAGCGCAGGCACGGCAAACAGGCAGCCGCGCGCCTTGCGTTTCAATAGGAAATGCCCGCTGCCGGGAAAGACCAACGCGGACAGCAGCAGGGCCTGCGTGCGTTTGGAAAGGGGGGAGCCGCTCATGCGTGCCTTTGTGAGAAGGAAGAGCGGCCCATCATACTATTGCCAGCCGAATTTGCGCAGGTACACGCGTTTCATGAACGTCGTCAGCAGGGTGTAGCACACGAGGATGCCCAGCAGCCAGGGGAAGTAGCCCAACGGCAAGGCTTGCAGCTTGAAGTAGGTCGCCAGCGGTCCCATGGGCAGGAATACGCCCACGGCCATGATGGCGGTGGTGGCCACCAGCAGGGGCACGGAAGCGATGCTGTCGATGAAGGGCAGCTTGGGCGTGCGGATCAGGTGCACGATCAGGGTTTGCGTCAGCAAGCCCACGACAAACCAGCCGGACTGGAACAGGGTTTGCTGTTCTGGCGTATTCGCGCCGAACACATGCCACATCAGGATGAACGTGCTGATGTCGAAGATCGAGCTGATGGGGCCGAAGAACACCATGAAGCGGCCGATGTCGCGCGGGTTCCAGCTCAGCGGCTTCTGGATCAGTTCAGCGTCGACATTGTCGAACGGAATGGCGATCTGCGACACGTCATACAGCAGGTTTTGCACCAGCAAGTGCAGCGGCAGCATGGGCAGGAACGGCAGGAAGGCGCTGGCCACCAGCACGGAAAACACATTGCCGAAGTTCGAGCTGGCCGTCATGCGGATGTATTTGAGCATGTTGCTGAAGGTCCGGCGGCCTTCCAGCACGCCTTCTTCCAGCACCATCAGGCTCTTTTCCAGCAGGATGATGTCGGCCGCTTCCTTGGCGATATCGACGGCCGAATCGACGGAAATGCCGATGTCGGCCGCGCGCAGGGCGGGCGCGTCGTTGATGCCGTCGCCCATGAAGCCGACGATATGGCCGTTGCCGCGCAGGGCGCGCACGAGGCGCTCCTTGTGCAGCGGGCTGAGCTTGGCAAACACGGTGTTGTCCTCGGCCGCCTTGGCCAGGGTGGCGTCATCCATGTCGTCCAGCTGCGGACCTTGCAGCACGCCATGCACGGCCAGGCCCACTTCGCGGCAAATCTTCGCCGTCACCAGGTGATTATCTCCCGTCAATACTTTCACGGTCACGCCATGTTCGGCCAGCGCGCGCAGGGCGGGCGCCGTCGATTCCTTCGGCGGATCGAGGAAGGCGACATAGCCGATCAGGGTCAGCGCCGTTTCATCGGCCACGCCGTACACGGTCTTGTGCGGCGGCACTTCCTTGACGGCCACGGCCACCACGCGCAAACCTTCCGCATTCAGGCCGTGCGTGGTTTCCAGCACCTTGGCCAGCAGGGCGGCATCGAGCGGAATGCTCACGCCGCCGAGGCGCAGGTGGCTGCAGGCGGCGAGGATTTCCTCGACGGCGCCCTTGCAGATCAGTTCATGGTGGTCGTCGCGTTCGGAGACGACGACGGACATGCGGCGGCGCACGAAGTCGAACGGGATTTCATCGACTTTCACGTAGTCGCGCGCCAGCTGCATTTCCGTCTGCAGTTCTACATGGTCGAGCACGGCGCGGTCCAGCAGGTTTTTCAAGCCCGTCTGGTAGTGGCTGTTCAGGTAGGCGAATTGCAGCACTTCATCGGATTGCTGGCCGAACACGTCGGTATGGCGCTCCAGCACGATCTTGTCTTGCGTCAAGGTACCCGTCTTGTCCGTGCACAGCACGTCCATGGCGCCGAAGTTCTGGATGGCATCCAGGCGTTTCACGACGACTTTCTTTTTCGACAGTTTCACGGCGCCCTTGGCCAGGGTGCTGGTGACGATCATGGGCAGCATTTCCGGCGTCAGGCCCACGGCCACGGACAGGGCGAACAGGAACGCTTCCATCCAGTCGCCCTTGGTCCAGCCATTGATCAGGAAGACGAGCGGCGCCATCACGAGGGCAAAGCGGATCAAGAGCCAGCTGACGCTGTTCACGCCCGCCTCGAAGGCCGTGGGCGTGCGCTCGGTGGCCGTCACGCGCGTGGCGATGGTGCCGAAATAGGTGCGGTTGCCCGTGGCCAGGACCAGCGCCGTGGCGGCGCCCGAGATCACGTTTGTGCCCATGAACAGCAAATTGGCCAGTTCCATCGGGTCCTTGCCATGGGCGTCGGCCAGTTCGGCCATCTTTTCCACCGGCAAGGATTCGCCCGTCATGGCGGCCTGGCTGACGAACAGGTCTTTTGCGGACAGCAAGCGGCAATCGGCGGGGATCATGTCGCCGGCGGACAGCACGATGATGTCGCCCTGCACCAGCTGGCGGATGGGCAGCTCGATGCGCTGGCCATTGCGCAGCACGGTGGCCGTATTGCTGACCATGGCTTTCAGGCGCTCGGCGGCGCGGTTCGAGCGGCCTTCCTGCACGAAGCGCAGCAGGGTCGACAAGATCACCATGGTGCCGATGACGATGGTTGCCTTCGGGTCTTCTGTCAGGTAGGAAACAATCGCCAGTACGGTGAGCAGCAGGTTGAACGGATTCTTGTAGCACAGCCACAGGTGCTGGTACCAGGCCAGCGGTTTTTCGTGCTCGACTTCGTTCGGACCCGTCTGTGCGCCGATGACTTGCGCCTCGGCATCGCGCAAGCCTTCGATGCGCGTGTGCAGGCGGTTCAGGGCGCTTTCCAGGTCTTCATGGGCGGCCGTTAGCAGCTGGCGCGCCAGGTGGTCGGGCACGGGGCGCGCCGTGCTGTTTTCCAGCGGCATGGCACGGCGGCGGAAATGGCTGGCCGTATGGCGCTTGCGCAGGAACGATTCGAACAAACGGGTGAAGAGATTCATGCTCTTCCTTTCACGACGAGGTGTTGACGGGCGGCGCAGCCGCAGGCAAGACTTGCGTGCCGCAAGCGTACCATGGGCGACCATGGTGCTTGAGGGCAATCCGGGTCAGTAGCCGGTCGCGGTCGGAAAGAGGGGGAGAGGCACGCAGCCAGACTGGCCGCGCGAGACACCGCACCTTGCTTGGCAAGGCACGGAGGAAACGGAGTTCCGTGTTGCTTGCTGTTTAGCTGCCGAGGCAATCACCGATACAAGATCGGCTACTGTCACTAGAACAAGTACCCACGTGGGACTCCGTAAATGAATAATGGGGGCATCTTATGCACGTGCTGCAAGAGTGTCAACTGAAGAAATCTTAGGTTTCCAAAGTGTAATGTGGCTGTGGCAGACCGCATGCTCAGCCATGTTGCGTGGCCATCGCCAGCGAATCGGACAATATCTGCCACAGCGCCGCATGGCGCTGCTGCAGGGCGGCGCCGCCCGCGTAGATCAGCTCCACGTGCAGGCTGTCGACGATGCCCAGGTAGGCTTGCGCATACAGTGCGATGCGCTGCAGCGGCAGGGCGGGCGCCAGTCGGCCCAGGCTGTCCACGTAATGGCGCTGCAATTGCGCCAGCAAGGCTTCGTAGCCCGTGCCCACTTCCACGCGCAGGGGGGCGGGCGGCAAATAGGCCGTGCGCAGCAAGAAGCGCAGATGGGCCGAATCCGCATAGCGCTGCGCCATGCGGTCGCAATACAGGGCGCCGGCCAGCTGGCCGCCGGGCGCGGGCAGCGCCGCCTCGTCGGCAAAGCAGCCATCCATGAATGCTTGCTCTTCGGCGAGGGCGTCGGCAAACACGTCGAGGAACAGGGCGTCCTTACCGGCAAAGTGCGAATACAGCGACGCCTTGCGCATGCCGGCCTGTTCGGCGATGTCGCTGAGGGACGAGGCATCGTAGCCATGTTCCGAAAAGTGCACGACGGCGACGGCACAGATGTTATCGGCCGAAGCCGAGCGTTTTTTCATCATTGGGGTGATAGTGAGTGAAGCGTCAGTGCGCCCCCAGGCTGGTGGCGGGTGCCGGATGGACGCGCGCAGTTGCCAGGGTCAGCCATGATACCAGCAGGCCGGCCACGGTCAAGAACAGCAGCCAGGGCAGCGGCCCCCGTTCGGACAGGCTGGCCGCCAGCGGCGTGGCCAGCGACGACAAGGTCATCTGGAAGGCGCCCAGCAGCGCGGCCGTGGAACCGAGTGCGCGTTGTTGCGAGCCCATGGCCATGGCCATCAGCGCCGCTTCCGCGATGCCCAGGCCGAACAGAGCCACGAACATGCCCGGCACGACGGCGGCGATGCCGGCTCCCGCCCATGCGCCCAGCAGGGCCAGCACGGCGCCGCCCAGCATGGCCATGCTGCCCGCCACGCAGAGGCGCGCCACGCCGTACTGCGCCACCAGGCGGCCGCTGGCCATGGCGCCCAGCAGCACGGCCACGCCCGTGGCGCCGAACACGAGGCCGAAGCTGCCTGCCGACAGGCCGAAATCGCGCTGGTACACGAGCGATGCGCCGCCGATGTACGCAAACAGGAAGAAGAAGCTGGCCGACAGGGCCAGCGCGGGCAGCAGGAAGGCGCGGTCCAGCGCGATGCGCGCATACGTGCGGTGCATGCCGCGCGGCGAGACCCGCTTGGCTCTGGGCAAGGTCTCCGGCAGGAACAGCGCGCTGTTGAGCAAGGTCACGGCGCCCAGCGCGGCCAGGGCCAGCATCACGGCGCGCCAGCCGTAATGGGCGTCGAGCAGGCCGCCCACGGCGGGCGCCAGCACGGGCGCCAGGCCCACGATGGTCATCAGGAGGGCAAACAGCTGCGCCGCTTTGACGCCGTCGGCCACGTCGCGCACCATGCTCATCACGACCACCAGGGTCAGCGCCGCGCCCAGGCCCTGCAAGGTCCGCGCCAGCAGCAGCATGCTCAGCTGATCCGCCTGCGACGCCCATGCGGCGGCAAGAATGTAGACGGCGATGCCGGCTAGCAGCGGACGGCGCCGACCCAGCATGTCCGTCAGGGGACCGCACAGCAATTGCCCGCCGCCCAGCGCCAGCAGGAAGACGGTCAGGCTCAGCTGCACGTTCGCATACGAGGTGTGCAGCTCGCGCGCCATGGCCGGCATCGAAGCGAGGTACATGTCGATGCCGGCCGGACCGAGCACGGCCACCAGGGCCAGGGAAGCGGCCAGCCCGAGACTGGCGGCGGGGAGAGGGGGTTGCTGCTGCATTGCGATTCCTTCGTGTCGTCAAAAAACCGGCATGGACACTGCCGTCTTTTTTATTGTACACTGGCTACCTACCGATAGGTAGGTGAGTGGATAAGTTGCTAGCTAACTGAAAAGGATGAGGACGATGAGAAAAGAAATAGTGACGGGTGCGCCGCATCCGCGGGGAGAGCCGGCATGACGGAAGTGGGTATTTCGCTCAGCGGCGTGGCCGTAGCCCTGCTGTTTGCCGCCTGGAGTTCGCACCGCGCCCGTTGCGAGCGGCGCGATGTCGTGTTGCTGACGATGCTGGGCACCGCCCTGGGATTGCCGGGTGCGGCCTTGCTGGCGTTATAGCGCGGCGCATAAAAAAACGGCAGACCTTGCGGCCTGCCGTTCTGTTTTAACTTAATACTCCCGGTTTCTGCCGGAATTTTATTTCTTGATTGCTGAGTTTTGACGCCTGACAAAACCGTAGCGAGCATCAGTGAGGCTCGGCGCCCCCTTGCGGCCGAGAGGCGCAACCGTACTCTAGTACGGTGAGCATCGCCGGCCGCAAAGCGCGACGCGCAGTAGGTTTGGTCTGGCGTTATTCCTCTTCGTATGAACTGATCGGCGCGCAGCCGCAGAACAGGTTGCGGTCGCCGTACACGTTGTCGGCGCGGCCGACCGGCGGCCAGTATTTGCGCTGGCGCAGGGAAGCGACGGGGTAGGCCGCGATTTCACGGCTGTACTTGCGTTCCCAGTTGTCCGACATCAATACCTGTGCCGTGTGCGGCGCGTTCTTCAAAGGGTTGTCGTCGTGGTCGAATTCACCGCTGGCGACCTTGGCGATTTCCGCGCGGATGGCGATCATGGCGTCGATGAAGCGGTCGATCTCCACTTTCGATTCGCTTTCCGTCGGCTCGATCATCAGGGTGCCCGGCACGGGGAAGCTCATGGTCGGCGCATGGAAGCCGAAGTCCATCAAGCGCTTGGCCACGTCTTCGTTGCTGATGCCGGTGGCGTCCGTGATCGGGCGCAGGTCCAGGATGCACTCGTGCGCGACCAGGCCGTCGTGGCCCGAGTACAGCACGGGGTAGTGCGGCGCCAGACGGCGCGCGATGTAGTTCGCCGCCAGGATCGCCGTCTCGGTGGCGGCCGTCAAGCCTTCCGCGCCCATCATGGCGATGTACATCCACGAAATCGGCAGGATGCTGGCCGAGCCGAATGGCGCGGCGCTGACGGCGCCGATGCCGGCGGCGTCGCGCTGGTAGCCCGACGAACGCTGGTTCGGCAGGAATTTCGCCAGGTGGGCGCCCACGCCGATCGGGCCCACGCCTGGTCCGCCGCCGCCGTGCGGGATGCAGAAGGTCTTGTGCAGGTTCAGGTGCGACACGTCGCCCCCAAAACTGCCGGGAGCGGCCACGCCGACCAGCGCGTTCATGTTGGCGCCGTCGATGTAGACCTGGCCGCCGTGCGAGTGGATGATCTCGCACAGTTCCTGGATGCCTTCTTCAAACACGCCGTGGGTGGACGGGTAGGTGACCATCACGCAGGCCAGGTTGGCGCTGTGCTTTTCCGCTTTCGCCTTCAGGTCGGCCAGGTCCACGTTGCCGTTGGCGTCGCAGCTGGTGACGACCACCTGCATGCCGACCATATTGGCCGAGGCAGGGTTGGTGCCGTGCGCCGACGACGGAATCAGGCAGATGTTGCGGTGGCCTTCGCCGCGCGACTCGTGGTACGCCTTGATCACCAGCAGGCCCGCATATTCACCCTGCGAGCCAGCGTTCGGCTGCAGCGAGACGGCCGCGTAGCCCGTCAAGGCGCACAGCATTTCTTCCAGCTGCGCGATCATTTCGCGGTAGCCCACGGTTTGCGCATCGGGCGCGAACGGGTGGATGTTCGAGAATTCCGGCCAGGTGACGGGAATCATTTCGCTCGTCGCGTTCAGCTTCATGGTGCACGAGCCCAGCGGGATCATGGTGCGGTCCAGCGCCAGGTCCTTGTCGGCCAGGCTGCGCAGGTAGCGCAGCATTTCGTGTTCCGAGTGGTAGCTGTTGAAGACGGGGTGGGTCAGGTAGGCGCTTTCGCGCGCCAGCTGCGCCGGCAGGGCGCTGGTGACGCCCGCTTCCACTGCGTCCAGGTCAGGCGCGGCAGGCGCGTTGGCCAGGCCGTGCGCGAACACCTTCCACAGCAGCGCGATATCGTCGCGCGTGGTGGTTTCGTCCAGCGACACGCCCACATGGGTATTGTCGATCTTGCGCAGGTTGACGCCGTGGTGCGTGGCCGTCGCGTGCAGTTGCGCCGCATCGGCCACGTTGATGGTCAGGGTGTCGAAGTAGCTCGCGTTGACGACGCCATAGCCCAGGGTCTTCAGGTTGGCGGCCAGCACGCCCGTAAAGCGGTGCACGCGCTGGGCGATCTGCAGCAGGCCGGCCGGGCCGTGGTAGACGGCGTACATCGAGGCCATCACGGCCAGCAGCACTTGCGCCGTGCAGATGTTCGACGTCGCTTTTTCGCGGCGGATATGCTGTTCGCGCGTTTGCAGGGCCAGGCGATACGCCTTGTTGCCTTGCGCATCGACGGTCACGCCCACCAGGCGGCCCGACATATTGCGCTTGAATTCATCGCGCGTGGACAGATAGCCCGCGTGCGGGCCGCCGAAACCGAGCGGCACGCCGAAGCGCTGGCTGTTGCCGACGACGACGTCGGCGCCCCATTCGCCCGGAGGCGTGAGCATGGTCAGGGCCAGCAGGTCGGCCGCGACGATGACCATGGCGCCATTCGCGTGCAGCTTTTCCACGCCGGCGCGGTAGTCGCGCACGACGCCGTTCACGCCAGGGTATTGCAGCAGCACGCCGAAGCAGGCGTCCAGCGATTCGATTTCAGCCGGGTCGAAGGTGCGTACTTCGATGCCGATCGGCTGGGCGCGCGTCTGCACCACTTCCAGGGTTTGCGGCAGCACGTCGTTGGCGACATACAGCACGCTCGACTTGGACTTGCCCACGCGCTGGATCAGGGTCATCGCTTCGGCGGCGGCCGTGCCTTCGTCCAGCATCGAGGCGTTCGAGATGCCCATGCCGGTGAGGTCCGTGATCACTTGCTGGAAGTTCAGGATCGCTTCCAGGCGGCCTTGCGAAATCTCGGGCTGGTAAGGCGTGTACGCCGTGTACCAGGCCGGGTTTTCAAAGATGTTGCGCAGTACGACGCCTGGCGTGAAGGTGTTGTAATAGCCCTGGCCGATCAGGGACTTGAGCACCTGGTTCTTGCCGGCGATGGCTTTCAGGCGCGACAGGGCTTCCTGTTCCGGCATCGGCTGCGAGTAGGCGCCCAGGGGCAGGGCGCCCTTGTTGCGGATGTTGGCCGGGACCAGGGCGTCGATCAGCGCGGCGCGCGATGGATAGCCGAGGGTCGCCAGCATGGCTTGCTGTTCGGTGGAGGAGGGGCCGATGTGGCGGGCGATGAAGGCATCGCGTGCTTCGAGTTGGGTCAGGCTGGTGCGGGTCATGATATAGAGGCCAAAAAAGACTGAAAAACCGGGAGGCGGCGCGCGGGCGCTGCTGGAAAAAAGCAAACGGGCCGCAAACGCGGCCCGTGAGTCAAACGCGATCAGGCGCTGGTGGTGGCGCCATAGGCGGCAGCGTCGAGCAAGCCGTCCAGGGCCGACACGTCGGCTGGCTTGATCTTGAACAGCCAGTTGGCGTAGGCGTCGGCGTTGATCGACTCTGGCGAGTTGACCACGTCGTCGTTGACGGCCACGACTTCGCCGGCGATCGGCGCGTAGATGTCGCTCGCTGCCTTGACCGATTCCACCACGGCGGCGTCGTCGCCGGCGCCGTAGGTGTTGCCCACGGTTGGCAGTTCGACGAAGACGATGTCGCCCAGGGCGTCCTGCGCGTACTCGGTGATGCCAACGGTGATCGTGCCGTCGCCTTCAAGGCGTACCCATTCGTGGGAAGCGGTGTACTTCAGGTCTGCAGGAATGTTCATGTGTGGCTCCAGATGGTAAGTGTTCGTTATTGATTATGGTTGTACGGTCTTGCGGGCGGCTCTAATACGCTTACGCAGCCAGGATTTTACCGTTACGCACGAAAGGCAGCTTGACGACGGATGCGGCCAGCTGCTTGCCGCGGATTTCCACGTGCACGGTGTCGCCCACGGCGACGCCGTTCGGCACGCGCGCCAGGGCAATCGCTTCCTGCATGGTCGGGCTGAAGGTGCCGCTGGTGATTTCGCCCGTGGCGGCGCTGCCGGCGATGATGACTTTTTGATGGGCGCGCAGCACGCCGCCTTTTTCGCGCAGGATCAGGCCGACGAATTGCGCGTTCTGGCCCTTCGCCAGCAGGGCGGCCTTGCCGATGAAATCGCGTTCGCTGACCAGGTCGATGGTCCACGCCAGGCCCGCGTCGAGCGGATTGACGCTTTCATCCATGTCCTGGCCGTACAGATTCATGCCCGCTTCCAGGCGCAGGGTGTCGCGCGCGCCCAGGCCGGCCGGCTTGACGCCGGCTACTGCCAGCGCATTCCACAGCGCTTCCACCAGGGTGGCGGCCACGCCGATCTCAAAGCCGTCTTCGCCCGTGTAACCGGTGCGTGCCAGCATGACTTCGCCGAAGGGCGTGTCCTTGACGATGACGACGTTGAACGGCTTGATGGCTTCGGACGCCGCTTGCGTCTGCGGCAGCACCTGCCACACCTTGGCGCGCGCGTTCGGGCCTTGCACGGCTACCAGGGCCATCGGATTGTTGGCATTGCGGCGTTCGGTGATCGTCAGGCCGCTGTTGGTGTTGGTGTTTTGCTGCTGCATCCAGGCCACGTCTTTTTCCGCCGTGCCCGCGTTGACGACGAGGCGGAACCAGTTTTCATTGAAGAAGTAGACGATCAGGTCATCGATGACGGTGCCTTCGGCGTTGAGCATGCACGAATACAGTGCCTTGCCCGACACTTGCAGCTTGTCGACGTTATTGGCCAGCAAGCCGCGCAGGAAGGCGCGCACGTTGGGGCCTTCGATATCGACCACGCACATATGGGACACGTCGAACATGCCGGCATCGCGGCGCACGGCATGGTGTTCTTCGATTTGCGAGCCGTAGTTGACGGGCATGTCCCAGCCGCCGAAATCGACCATGCGGGCGCCAAGGGCACGGTGGGCGTTGTTGAGTGGGGTCGCTTTGAGCGTCATGGATTCCTCGGGACGAAGGTAAAGGGGAAGTTAACAGAACACACAATAGCCAAACACGGCTTTCCGGCGTGATCACTGACCCCCCTGTCCTTTGTACCTGAGAGATTACGGGGGCTTGCCCCGTGCGCCCCTTCGGTGGGCCGCCGGCATATGCCGCAGCCGCTCTCCAGAGTTGAGCTGAAACGTGTCGCCAAAGCAACAGCTTCAGTCCGCCTAATCGGTCCTTTTGCCTGAGAGTTTTTGGGTAGTGCCCCTTCGGCGGCAACGCTGGTTTGCCCTCTCCCGATCAAGTGGGAGGAATATATGCCAGCAGGGTGTTTCTGTCAATCTGAAAAGACATTGCCAAATTGCAGTAAAAGCCCCGGTTTACGGGGCTGGGAGGGGCGCTGGCCCGCTGCAAAAGGGCGCCTGGCCGTGCGGGAATGCGCTATGATGAAATCCTGGCTTTCTTGCGGGTGCCTGCCATGAACACTACACAAAGCGAGACGCAAAACAACACCGAGCAGCACGGCTACTTTACCCTCTCGGGCGACGTCAACAGCGATATGGTGCGGCGCGTCTTCAACGCCGTGGCCGACATCACGGACGACAAGCTCACCACCGCGCACATCCTGATCCAGTCCAACGGCGGCTACGTCAGCGACGGCATCTGCCTGTACAACTTCCTCAGTAAGTTGCCGCTCGACATCATTACCTATAACGCAGGCGCCGTCGCGTCCATCGCCGTCACGCTGTTCCTCGCGGGGCGCCACCGCCACGCCAGCGACACGGCCCGCTTCATGGTGCACAAGTCGCATGCGACGGCGTCGCCCGGATCGCGTCCCGACGCTCTCAGCATCATCGTCGAGGGCTTGCGCGCCGACGACATGCGTACCGAGCGCATCCTGCGCGGCCACGTCAGCCTGACGGAAGAGCAGTGGCAGGTGCACGCGTATTCGGACCTGCACCTGACGGCCGACCAGGCGCTGGAGGTGGGCCTGATCGAATCGATCAGCGACTTTGCGCCGCCCAAGGGCAAGCGCCTGACGAATATCTGACCTGTGGCGCGGGCCTGGCGGCGGCCGGGCCGGTGGGTTGGGGCTGGAAAATTTGTAATGGAATGTAATTCTTCGCTGCAGCACAGCAAAAGCCGCGCGGAACAGGGCCGAGTCGTGGCATAGTGCAAGCTGATCATGAAATAAGTACAGGCGCAATGACTTGGTGGAATGGGATTTCTTTTGCGGCCGATATGTCCGTGATGGGGCCGGCTGGCGTGGCGATTGCCCTGTGGCTGCTCGTCTCGCGCCAGTGGCGCCTGGTGCTCAGCTGGAGCCTGTGGTACGGCGGCGGCCTGGCCCTCGTGGTGCTGTCGAAGCTGGCCTTCATGAGCTGGGGCGTGGGCAGCAGCGCGCTCGATTTTACGGGCTTCAGCGGCCACGCCATGCGGGCCGGCGCCGTGTTTCCCGTGCTGATGTACGTGTTGCTGCAGCGGGCCCCGCCGCGCTGGCACCATGCCGGCGTGCTCGTGGGCGTGGCGTTTGCCGTGCTGGTGGCCATTTCGCGCGTGGTCGTGCATGCGCACAGCGTGTCGGAAGCCGTCAGCGGCTGCGTGCTGGGCCTGGCGCTGGCGCTGGGCTTCATGTGGAACGCCCGTGGCGCCGTGAATTTTGCCGTCAGCCATGCGCTGGCCCTGGCCAGCCTGGTGCTGATGGTGGCGCTGAGCTTCAAGGCCGAGCCCATGCCGACCGAGCAGTGGCTGCAAAAACTGGCCATGGTGCTGTCCGGCCATGAACGGGTTTTTTCCCGTGACGACTGGAAACTGGCGCAGGATGGCCGCCCAGCCCGTTAAGATGCTGCTGTCCGGCACTCGATGCTGCTGTTTTTTGGCCAGAAAAGCATCAGGAAATGGTATGATGAACCACTCTCTGCGGTGAGTGGCCAGGCCGCCGCCGCAATGGTGATCATGGCGCCCCTGGCGGCCATGAACTGAATATGAACCGGGTTCACCCATAAAACAACCGCCAGCATAGGCCAGGAACTCTAAAACACGTGCGTCTCTCTTCCATCAAGTTGTCGGGATTTAAGTCTTTCGTCGATCCCACCAATTTCCAGGTGCCAGGCCAGCTCGTGGGCGTGGTCGGGCCGAATGGCTGCGGCAAGTCGAACATCATCGACGCCGTGCGCTGGGTGCTGGGCGAATCGAAAGCGTCGGAATTGCGCGGCGAGTCCATGCAGGACGTCATTTTCAACGGCTCCACGCACCGCAAGCCTGCCGGCCGCGCTTCCGTGGAACTGGTGTTCGACAATAACGATGGCAAGGCGTCCGGCCAGTGGGGCCAGTATGCCGAGATCGCCGTCAAGCGCACGCTGACGCGCGACGGCACCTCCACCTACTACATCAACGGCCAGCCCGTGCGCCGGCGCGACATCCAGGACATCTTCCTCGGCACGGGCCTGGGCCCGCGCGCCTACGCCATCATCGGACAGGGCATGATTTCGCGCATCATCGAATCGCGCCCCGAGGAATTGCGCGTCTTCCTGGAAGAGGCGGCGGGCGTGTCGAAGTACAAGGAACGCCGCCGCGAGACGGAAAACCGCTTGCAGGACACGCGCGAAAACCTGCTGCGCGTGGAAGATATCCTGCGCGAACTCAATGCCAACCTGGAAAAGCTGGAAGCGCAGGCGGCCGTCGCCACCCGTTTCCACGCCTTGCAGGCGGACCAGGAAGAAAAACAGAAACTGTTGTGGCTGCTGCGCAAGAACGAGGCGCAAAACGAGCAGACGCGCTATTTCCGCGAAGTGGAACAGGCGCAGACGGACCTGGAAGAACAGACGGCCAAGCTGCGCAACGTGGAACTGACTCTGGAACAGATGCGCCAGGCGCACTTTGCCGTGGGCGACCGCCTGCATACGGCGCAAGGCCATCTGTACCAGACGAATGCGGAAATCGGCAGCCTGGAAGCGCAGATCAAGTTCGTCATCGAATCGCGCGCGCGCCTGCAGGCGCAGCTGGCCACCCTGACGGCCCAGCGCGACCAGTGGAGCAGCCAGGGCGTCGAGTACCAGGAACAGATCGAAGAGGCGGAATTCCACCTCGAAGAGCTGGCCGCCAAGGTGGAACAGTCGCAAATGATGGCCGAGCAGAAGGGCGAGCAATTGCCCGAGCTGGACGCCGCCTGGCGCGCCGCGCAAAACAAGAGCACGGAATCGCGCGCGCGGATTATGCAGGCCCAGCAGCAGCTGGAACTGGAATCGGCGCACCAGCGCAACGCTTCGAACATCCTGGCCAGCCTGTTGACGCGCCGCGAGCGCCTGCAGCAGGAAAAGAACAGCCTGAGCCTGCCCGACAGCAGCCACCTGGAAAACCTGAAGCTCCAATTGGAAGAAAAGCAGCAAACCCTGGAAGAGCAGGGTTTCTACCTGGAAGAAGCGCTGGAACAGCAGCCCAAGCTGGAGCAGGAGCGGGCCGAGGCGCAGGCGCAAGTCAATGCCGAAACGGCCGTCAATGCCCAGCTGGAAGCACGTCTTTCCGCTTTGAAACAATTGCAGGAACGGGTGCAGACCCAGGGCAAGGTTCAGCCGTGGCTGAAAAAGCACGAGCTCGACACCTTGCCGCGCCTGTGGCAAAAACTGCAGATCGAAGCGGGCTGGGAAGCGGCCATGGAATCGATCCTGCGCGAGCGCACGTCGGCCCTGCAACTGTCGAACATCGACTGGGCCAAGGCTTTCTTTGCCGATGCGCCGCCCGCCAAGCTGGCCCTGTACGCGCCATCGACCGTGGCGCCGCTGCCCCTGCCGGAAGTGGCGGGCCTGAAACCGTTCTTGAACTTGCTGAAACTCAACGATCCGGGCTTGCGCGGCTTGCTGCAGGATTGGCTGTACAACGCCTACGCCGTGGAAGACGCGGCCGAAGCGCTGGCCGAGCGGACGAAATTGCCGCCGGGCGGCTATTTCGTTACGCGGGCCGGTCACGTGGTCACGGCCACCAGCGTGCGCTTCTATGCGGCCGACTCGGAGCAGGAAGGCATGCTGGGCCGCCAGCAGGAAATCGACAACATCGGCAAGCAGTTGCGCGCCCAGCAATTGCTGGCCGAAGAGGCGCGCGCCCGTTCCGTGCGGGCCGACGCGGCCGTGGGTACCTTGACGCGCAACTTGTCCGACTTGCGCCTGCGCATACAGCAGCTGACGTCGTCCGTGCATACCTTGCAGCTGGACGTGGTGAAACTGTCGGAAGTGGAAGCGCGCTTCAACCAGCGCAGCACGCAGATCGGCGCCGACCTGGCGGAAATTGCCGCGCAGGAAGCGGAGCAGATGCAGACCAAGCTGGAATCGGAAGAAAAATTCGAACAGCTGGACATGGAGCTGGGCAACTTGCAGGAAGCGCACGAAGACGGCCATACGGACTTCCTGCAGAAGGAACAGCGCCTGGCCGAAGCGCGCGAAGCCTTGCGCGACCTGGAGCGGGCTGCCAAGGATACGGAATACGCGGAAAAAGCCCACAGGGCGAAGATCGAGGAATTGCGCCGCAACATCGCCACGGCCAGTACGCAGGCCCAGCAGGTGACGGCCAGCCTGCAGGCGGGCGAGCTGGAACTGGCGAACCTGGAAAGCGGCGCGGCCGCCGACGGCTTGCAGGACTTGCTCGAGCGCCGCACCACGCAGGAGCGGGCGCTGGCGGACGCGCGCCATGAACTGG
Organism: Janthinobacterium violaceinigrum; assembly: GCF_009208555.1. Lineage (GTDB taxonomy): Bacteria > Pseudomonadota > Gammaproteobacteria > Burkholderiales > Burkholderiaceae_D > Janthinobacterium > Janthinobacterium violaceinigrum. The sequence continues at coordinate 84,996 of NZ_WFLI01000016.1, forward strand.
ACCAGATCACGCAGCAGCTGCGCCTGTCCGAAGATGCGCGCACGCAGTCGGAACGCAGCCTGCAGCCGCAGCGCGACAAGATCATGGAAATGCAGCTCAAGGAACAGGCCGCGCGCCTGAACCAGGAGCAATTCGCCCAGCAACTGCTGGAATCGGGCGCCGATGAAGCGGCCCTGACGGAAAAGCTGCATCCGGACATGCGTCCATCGTATCTGCAGGGCGAAGTGACGCGGCTGACGAACGCCATCACGTCGCTGGGCGCCGTCAACCTGGCCGCGCTGGACGAACTGGCGCAGGCTTCCGAGCGCAAGAATTTCCTCGACGCGCAGAATGCCGACCTGACGGAAGCGATCAACACCCTGGAAGACGCGATCCACAAGATCGACAAGGAAACGCGCGACTTGCTGCAAGACACGTTCGACAAGGTCAACCACCACTTTTCCGAGCTGTTCCCGATTTTGTTCGGCGGCGGCCAGGCCAGGCTGACCATGACGGGCGACGAGATTCTCGATTCCGGTGTACAAGTCATGGCGCAGCCTCCCGGCAAGAAAAATGCCACCATCCACCTGTTATCGGGTGGAGAGAAGGCGCTGACCGCGACCGCATTGGTGTTTTCCATGTTCCGCCTGAATCCGGCGCCGTTCTGCCTGCTCGACGAAGTCGATGCACCGCTGGACGATTCGAACACGGAACGCTTCTGCCGCATGGTCAAGCGCATGTCCGACCAGACCCAATTCCTTTTCATTTCGCATAACAAGATTGCGATGGAAATGGCCCATCAATTGATCGGTGTGACGATGCAGGAGCAGGGCGTATCGCGCATCGTGGCGGTGGACATGGAGTCCGCCGCAAATTTTGCTACCGAGGCACAAGCAGCATGACAGACTTACAAATTACCTTGTTCGGCGCCGGCGGCGTCTTTATCGTCGGTGTTTTCTCGTACAACAAATGGCAGGAATACAAGGCCAAGAAAAGCGTGGAACGGGCCTTTTCCACGGACCACGACGATGTGCTGATGCGCGAGGGCGACGCCCCCGTGGCCGACATCCAGGAACCCGTCGTGCGCCAGGAACCGCGCTTCGACGCCGCGCCTGCCGTCAAGGCCGAACCGTCGTTCGGCGCGCCGCCAGCGGCGCCCGTGCCCGACGCTCCCGTGCATGCGGAGCCGTCCTTGGATGATGCGGTGGCGCAAGCCGTTCCCGCCGCCGCCCCTGCCGCGCCCGTGCAGGAAGAAGTCAGCGCGGCCAGCGAGCAGGCGACCAGCCTGGTCGACCCGCTGATCGATTGCCTGCTGCCCCTGTCGCTGGAAGCGCCCGTGCGCGGCGACAAGATCCTGCCCGTGCTGCAAACCCTGCGCCTGGTGGGCAACAAGCCCGTGCATTTCATCGGCTTGCATGTGAATGGCGACTGGGAACCGATTACGCATGGCGGTGTCTATACCAAGATGCAGGGCGGCGTGCAGCTGGCCAGCCGCAGCACGGCCTTGAATGAACTGGAATACTCTGAACTGGTCACGCGTTTGCGCGGCGTGGCCGACGAGATCGGCGCCGAGCCGGAAGTGCCCGACATGATGGAAGTGATGGCCGAAGCGCGCAATCTGCACCGCTTTGTGGCCGGCCACGATGCCCAACTGGGCGTCAACCTGCACACGAATGGCGCGCCGTGGGCCATTTCCACCTTGCTGTTCGCGTTGGAGAAACAGGGCTTCGACGTGCGTCCGGATGGCCGTTTCGTCATGCCGGACGGCGACGGCAGCTATCTGTTCTCGCTGTCGACGAATGTCACCCTGGCCGAGGAAACGACGCCCCGCCTGACCTTGCTGCTGGACGTGCCTTGCGTGGCGCCTGCGCGCGACGGCTTCGGCGCCATGGTCGCCTGCGCCAAGGCGCTGGTGGGCCGCCTCGACGCCACCATCGTCGACGATTACAACCAGGCCCTGTCGGACGCGGCGCTGGCCGAGATCGCCGGCCAGGTACAAGAGTTTTACCAGGAAATGGACGCGGCTGACATTCCTGCCGGTTCCACCCGCGCCCTGCGTTTATTTAGCTGAAGAATCCCGCAACAATGACTGATCCGATCAACCAGGACGCCGCCCAGCGCGTCCTGGCACTTACTGCCGAACTCAATCGGCATCTGCACGCCTACCACGTGCTCGACAATCCCACCATTCCCGACGCCGAGTACGACAAGCTGTTCGTCGAACTGCAGGCGCTGGAAGCGGCCCATCCGGACTTGCGTACGCCCGATTCGCCCACCTTGCGCGTGGGCGCGGCGCCCTTGCCGCAATTCGAGCAAGTCGTGCACACGGTGCCGATGTTGTCCCTGAATAATGGTTTCACCGATGACGATATCGTCAATTTCGACCGCCGCGTGCGCGAAGGCCTGGAACTCGATGGGCACGACGTCGCGTATGCGGCCGAAGTGAAATTCGACGGCCTGGCCATCAACCTGCGCTATGAGCACGGCCTGTTCGTGCAGGCCGCCACGCGGGGCGACGGCGCCACGGGCGAAGACGTGACGGCGAATATCCGCACCATCGCCGGCATCCCGCTGCGCCTGCAGGGCGACAGAATTCCGGCCTTGCTCGACGTGCGCGGCGAAGTGATGATGTTCAAGGCGGACTTTGCCCGCCTGAACGAACGCCAGCGCGAAGCGGGGCACAAGGAATTCGCCAACCCCCGCAATGCGGCGGCGGGCAGCCTGCGCCAGCTCGATTCGCGCATCACGGCGCAGCGCAAGCTGCGCTTCTACGCGTATGGCATCGGCGCCCTCGATGGCGCCGCCATGCCCGTGTCCCATTCGGCCTTGCTGGACTGGTACGACACCCTGGGCATCCCCGTGTCGAAAGAGCGCAAGGTGGTGCAGGGCGCGCAGGGCTTGCTCGATTACTACGCGGACATCGGTGCGCGCCGTCCCGCCTTGCCGTATGAAATCGATGGCGTCGTCTACAAGGTGAACGCGACGGAAGACCAGCAGGAGCTGGGCTTTGTCTCGCGCGCGCCCCGCTTTGCGCTGGCGCACAAGTTCCCCGCCGAAGAAGCGCTGACGGTGGTGCTGGGCATCGACATCCAGGTGGGCCGCACGGGCGCCATGACGCCCGTGGCACGCCTGGCGCCCGTGTCCGTGGGCGGCGTGACGGTGACCAACGCCACCTTGCACAATGAAGACGAGGTGCTGCGCAAGGACGTGCGCGTGGGCGATACCGTCGTCGTGCGGCGCGCCGGCGACGTGATCCCCGAGGTGCTGTCCGTGGTGCTGGAAAAGCGCCCGGAACCGGCGCCGCCGCCGTTCAAGATGCTGGAAAGCTGCCCCGTGTGCGGCTCGCACGTGGTGCGCGAAGAGGGCGAGGCGATTGCCCGCTGCTCGGGCGGCCTGTTCTGCTCGGCGCAGCGCAAGGAAGCGTTCCGCCATTTCGCGGGCCGGCGCATGATGGATATCGAAGGCCTGGGCGAACGGTATATCGACACCCTGGTCGAACTGGAATACGTGCATGGCCTGGCGGACCTGTACAGCCTGACCCTGGAAAAATTGCTGGAAATGAAGCTGCGCGCCGACGAGCGCGATGGTTCGACACCTGAGACAGTGCAACAAGGCAAGATTCCCACCAAATGGGCGGAAAACTTGCTGGCCGGCATAGAAGCAAGCAAGCGCCCGCCGCTGGAGCGTTTCCTGTTTGCGCTGGGCATCCGCCACGTGGGCGAATCGACGGCCAAGACCCTGGCCGAATGGCTGGGCAGTTTGGACCATGTGCGCCGGGCACCGGCAGCCTTGCTGCGCGTGCTGCCCGATATCGGCGGCACGGTGGCCGTATCGATCGCCGATTTCTTTGCCGAGGAAAAGAATCAGCAGGCGCTGCAGGCCTTGCTTGACGCGGGTGTCACGCCGCAGGGCGAACACGCGCCCAGCGCCAAGTTGCGCGCGCAGCTGGAACAGACCAAGCTGCTGGCGGCCATCGGCATTCCCAAGCTGACGGAGCCGCGCAGCAAGCAGCTGGTGGAGCGGGGCGTCACCCTGGCCAGCCTGGCCGCGCAGGGCGCCAGCTTCCATGCGGGCTTGCCCGCTGCCGTGGCCGAGTCGCTGGCGCAATGGCTGGCCGATGAGAGCAATGTCAGGCTGCTTGTCCAACTGGACGCCCTGCGCGATGAATTGCTGTCACAATTGCCTGAAATGCCAGCCGCCGGCGGCAAGCTGGACGGCAAAACCTTTGTCCTGACGGGCACCTTGCCCAATATGAGCCGCGACGAGGCGGCAGAGCTGATCGAAGCGGCCGGCGGCAAGGTCAGCGGGTCGGTGTCGAAGAAAACCGGTTACGTCGTGGCCGGCTCGGACGCTGGAAGCAAACTGGCCAAGGCCCAGGAACTGGGCGTGGCCATACTCGACGAGGCTGGTTTGCTGGCCTTGCTCGCGCAGGATTAATCATTCGAAATATTACAGAAGACCCATGAAAAAAATCAGAAAAGCAGTCTTTCCCGTCGCCGGCCTGGGCAGCCGTTTCTTGCCTGCGACCAAGGCGCAACCGAAGGAAATGTTGCCCATCGTCGATAAGCCGCTGATCCAGTATGCCGTGGAAGAAGCGGTGGCAGCCGGTATCACGGAAATGATCTTCATCACGGGGCGCAACAAGCGCGCCATCGAAGACCATTTCGATACGGCGTATGAGCTGGAGTCGGAACTGGAAGCGGCCGGCAAGCGCCAGTTGCTCGACATGGTGCAAAACGTCATTCCCAAGCATATCAATTGCATATACATCCGCCAGTCGGCACCGCTGGGCCTGGGACATGCCGTGCTGTGCGCCCGTCCCGTGATCGGCGACGAGCCGTTTGCCGTCTTGCTGGCCGACGATTTCATGGATGTGGAAGAGGGCGTGCGCCCTGTGCTGGCGCAGATGACCGATGTCTTCCAGTATGAAAATTGCTCGCTGCTGGCCGTGCAGGACGTGCCGCGCGCGGAAACCAAACAGTACGGTATTGTGTCGGCAAAGAATTATCAACCGGACCTGGAACTGGTCTCGGCCATCGTGGAAAAACCGGCACCCGAAGAGGCGCCATCGACCCTGGCCGTGGTGGGACGCTATGTGCTGACCAGCCGCATCTTCGGCCACCTGGAAAACCTGGGCACGGGCGCGGGTGGCGAAATCCAGTTGACGGACGGCATTGCCGCCCTGATGCGCGAAGAGCGCGTGCTGGCCTACCGCTACCAGGGGCAGCGTTATGATTGCGGCTCCAAGCTGGGTTATCTGAAGGCAACCACGGCGATGGGCATGAAGCATGCGGAAACGGGCGCTGCCTTCCGTACTTATCTGCAAGAACTGCAATCGACACTGGACGCAAAATGACGGTACGCGAGATTCTGAAGATGGGCGATCCGCGCCTGCTGCGCATGGCCGAGCCCGTGCGTGACTTCGATACGCCCGAATTGCACGCCTTGATCGCCGACATGTTCGACACCATGCATGCGGCCAATGGCGCGGGCCTGGCGGCGCCGCAGATCGGCGTCAACCTGCAGCTGGTGATCTACGGCTTCAAGCAGAATCTGCGCTACCCCGATGCGCCGCAAGTGCCGGAAACCGTGCTGATCAACCCTGTGCTGACGCCTTTGTCGGAGCGCAAGGAAGAGGGTTTCGAAGGTTGCCTGTCCGTGCCTGGCCTGCGCGGCAGCGTACCGCGCTGGAGCGAGCTGCACTATGAAGGCGTGGACCAGTTCGGCCAGCCCATCAGCCGCGACTGCGACGGCTTCCATGCCCGCGTGGTGCAGCATGAAGTGGACCACCTGCACGGCATTTTGTATCCGATGCGTATCGTTGATTTTACGCAATTCGGTTACACGGAAGTGATGTTCCCTGATTTGGATCCCAACGACGACGATTGATTGCTGCGTCACCTGGGGTCTGACCCGGCGGGTCAGGCCCCAAATGTTGCTGGCGATAGCAGTGAACGAGTACAAAAAAATGGCCGCGCAGCATCAGCTGGGCGGCCATTTTTCATGCGTGAAGGGGCGCTAGCGCACCTTGCGGCTGCTGCCCAGGTTATCGAGCAACATCTTCAACTCGTCCTGCATGGCATCCGTCAGGTTCAGGAAGCGGCAGCCGATCTGCACCTGCTCGCCCAGCAGGAAGGAGCGGAAGGTGCGCGACAGGCGGATTTCCAGGTCGGCGATCATGACCTTGTCCGGGCCCAGCTCCAGGCGCACGCGCGACAGCTTGCGCCCCACGTACAGGCCCACCGTGTCGCGCGGGTGGGCGCGCATGCCGATGCCGCCGGCCGAGAAATCGTACAGCTGCAATTCATACGGCCGGCCCTCGAGCACGAAGGCGGCCAGGTAGTACACGCCCAGCGGTGTTTCCAGGCGCGCCGATTCGCGCCGCTCCAGCACCAGGCAATGACTGGGGAAGTTGGTCAGGTAGACGTTGGGCCGCTCGGGATACGCTTCCCATTCGCCATTGATCGTAAATTGCAACTTGGCGTTTTGCACCCACGACACAAACGTGGCGCCCCCTTCGGGCAGGGTGGCGCCTTCATTGAGTTCCAGCACGAATTGCGGCAAGTCGTCATCGACGGACAGGATGCGCGCCATGATGACGTCTTCGCCGCCCGTGGGGTAGATGGAAATGGCGTCGCCGTTATCAGCCAGGCTGCACAGGGTTTCGCCGATATCCCACGGGTCGCTCATATGGTGCGGCTTGGTGCCGGGTGCCATCGGCTCGGCCACGTCGGCCAGGCTGGGCGCGCCCTTGCGCAGGGGATTGGGGATGGGATCGTTCACGACAGCGTATCTCTTTTGTTCTAATGGGGAATAGTGTATAGGTTTAAGGCAATATTTACTAAGTAAATCACAAGAATTGATTTTATATCACTATATTCCTGTTGCTTATATAGCCTGGCATGCCACGCGGCATGCCACCTTGATGCCGTCGCTTAAAACTGTTCGTCCGCGCTCAGGTAGCGCCACTGGCCCGTCGGCAAGTCGCCCAGCTTGACCTTGCCGATGCGCACGCGTTTGAGCCCCAGCACTTTCAGGCCTACGGCTTCGCACATGCGGCGGATCTGGCGTTTCTTGCCTTCGCGCAGGGTAAAGCTCAGCTGGTCCTCATTTTGCCAGCGCACCTTGGCCGGCAGCAGCGGCTTGCCGTCGAGCCACAGGCCATGGTTGAGCTTTTTCAGCTCGCTGTCGGGCAGGGTGCCGCCCTTGGTGTAGCTGACGCGCACCAGGTATTCCTTGTCGATATCGGTATCGTGGCCGATCAGCTGCTTGGCCACGCGCCCATCCTGCGTCAGGACCAGCAAGCCCACGGAATCGATGTCCAGGCGGCCGGCGGCCACCAGGCTGCGCAGCTGCGTGGGGTGGAACTGTTCCGGGCTGCGGTCTTCCGCCCAGCGGTTTTCCGCCTTGATCAGGGCCACGGCAGGCGTGTAGCCGTCTTCGGCCTGGCCGCTGACGTAGCCGACGGGTTTGTTGATCAGCACGGTGACGCGCTTCGATTGTTCGGCCGCCGCCTGGCGTTCCACGGTGACGCGCTGGCTCGGGTAGACTTTGCTGCCCAGCTCGGACACCACCTTGCCATCTACGCGGACCCAGCCGCGCGCGATCCATTCGTCGGCTTCGCGGCGCGAGCACAGGCCCAGTTCGGACATGCGTTTGGACAAGCGTAATAATTCTTCGGTCATGTTGTTTCAGTTTCAGTAAGGGTAGGCGCTGCGCGGAAAGCTTACACTTTCAGCGCATCGAGTAAATCGGTTTCCAGCAATATCTGGTTGCGGGCATTGTTGAGCGCGGGACCGTCGACGAGGAACACGTCTTCGACCCGCTCGCCCAGGGTCATGATCTTGGCCGTGTGCAGGTTGATGCGGTATTTGGTCAGCACATTGGCGATCGCATACAGCAGGCCCGTGCGGTCGTTGGCGGCCACCGACAGCAGGTAGTACTGGCCTTTTTCGTCGGGCCGCAAGTCCACCGTCGGCTGGAAGGGGAAGGTGCGCGACAGGCGCGACAGCCGCCCCTTGCCCGGCGGCGGCAGCGGCGTTTGCGACTGCAGCAGCTCGCCCAGCTCATGCTCGATCAGGCTGATGATGTCGCGGTAGCTCTTGGCGAAGTTCTGCTCCGTGACGAGGAAGGTGTCGAGCGCATAGCCGTTCTTGGTCGTGTGGATCTTCGCGTCGAGGATGCTGAAGTTCTTGCGGTCGAAATAGCTGCAGATGCGCGCGAACAGGTCGGGCTGGTCGGGAATGTACACGGCCACCTGCAAGCCTTCGCCGATGGGCGCCAGCCGGCATTTTACCACCGGCAACTTGCTGTCGAGCTTGTCATACAGCGAGCGCGTCTGCCAGGCGATGTCGGAGGCGTCGTGGCGCAGGAAATACGCCACGTCCAGCTGCTGCCACAGCTTCAGGTGGGCGTCCGGCGGCAAGCCGTACAGGCGCAGGGTGGCCAGCGCTTCCTGCTGGCGGTTCTTCAGCTCGCGGTCGGCCGTGTGCGGCTCGCCGCCCAGCACGCGCAGGGTGATCTTGTACAGGTCTTCCAGCAGCTTGCCCTTCCAGGCATTCCACACCTTCGGGCTGGTGCCGCGGATGTCGGCCACCGTCAGCAGGTACAGGCCCGTCAGGTGGCGTTCGTCCTTGACCACTTTCGCGAACGCGGCGATGACGTCCGGATCGGACAGGTCCTGCTTTTGCGCCACTTGCGACATGGTCAGGTGATTTTCCACCAGGAAAGCCACCAGTTCCGTGTCCTCGGCAGACAAGCCGTGGTCCTGGCAGAACTGGGTGGCGTCGGCCACGCCCAGCTTGGAATGGTCGCCGCCGCGGCCCTTGGCGATGTCGTGGAACAGGGCTGCCACGTACAGCAGCCACGATTGCGAGAAATCGGCCATCAGCTGGCTGCAGAACGGGTATTCGTGCGCGTGTTCGCTCATGGTGAAGCGGCGCATATTGCGCACCACCATCAAAATATGCTGGTCGACCGTGTACACGTGGAACAGGTCGTGCTGCATCTGGCCCACGATGCGGCGGAAGTTCGGCAGGTAGCGCCCCAGGATGCTCATCTCGTTCATGCGCCGCAGCGCGTGGATGATGCCGACCGGGGCTTGCATGATGCGCAGGAAGAGGGCGCGGTTGACGGGGTCCTGGCGGAAGGCGGCGTCGATCTTGAAGCGCGCGTGCCACAGGGCACGCGTGGCGCGCGAGGTCATGCCCTTCAGGGCGGGGCGTTCCGTCATCAGCACGAAGACTTCCAGCATGGCCGATGGGTATTGCTCGAACGTATCGTCGGCGCTGATATCGATCAGGCTGTTGACTTCATTGAAGCGTGCGTTGATGGGCAGGGCCACGTCGTCCTGCGGAAACAGGCGCGCTTCGATGTTTTGCAGCAGAATGGTGTTGAGCTGGGTTACCGTCTTGGCGGCCCAGTAATAGCGCTGCATGAGGAATTCGCTGGCGCGGCGCATGTGCGGCCCGCTGCCCGTGGCCTGCAAGCCCAGCGATTCGGCGATGGCCGTCTGCACGTCGAACACGAGGCGGTCTTCGCGCCGGCCCGCATGCAGGTGCAGGCGCACGCGGATATCCTTGAAGGCGCGCTCCTTTTCCATCAGCTGGCGCGCTTCCGTCAGGGTGATCAGGCCGCCCGTGGCCAGGGTGCGCCAGGAATTGGCCAGGCCGGCCGCCTTGGCCACCCACAGGATGACCTGCAGGTCGCGCAAGCCGCCCGGGCTTTCCTTGCAATTCGGTTCCAGGCTGAAGGCCGTGTCTTCGTACTTGGCGTGGCGCTGGCGCATTTCCGCCGTTTTTGCCTGGAAGAATGCCTGCGGGTCCATGGCCGCGTCATAGCGCTGCTGCAGTTGCGCGAACAGCTCGGCATTGCCGCACACGAGGCGCGCTTCGAGCAAGCTCGTTTGCACGGTGATGTCGGCCTTCGATTCGACCAGGCACTCGTCCACCGTGCGGATGCTGTGGCCAATTTCCAGGCCCAGGTCCCACAGCAGCTGCACCAGTTCCTCGAGTTTTTCCTGCGTGGCCGCATCGGGCGCCTGCTGCAGCAGGATCAGCAGGTCGACATCGGAATAGGGAAACAGTTCGCCGCGGCCATAGCCGCCCACGCCCACGAGGGCCGTGCCGGGCGGCAAACCTGCCTCCTGCCACGCGCGCGCCAGCACGCCGTCGACGCTGTGGCGCAGGCTGCGCAACAGTTTTTCAGGCTTGCCGTCGGCCTGGAAGGCCCCGATGACGACCTGGCGGTCGGCTTTCAGTTGCTGTTTCAGCTGTTCCCGAACTTGCTTTTTCATCTGGGCCCTGGGTGGCGGTGCGTGCGGTGGAGTATCAGGCTTTGTTCAGGATCAGGGCCGGCGGTGGCGGCATGCCGGGCGAGACGGTCAGCACTTCATAGCCCGTTTCCGTCACCAGCACCGTGTGCTCCCATTGCGCCGACAGGCTGCGGTCCTTGGTTTTGATGGTCCAGCCATCGTTCATTTCGCGGATTTCGCGGCGGCCCGAGTTGATCATCGGTTCCACGGTGAAAATCATGCCCGCTTCCAGGCGTTCCAGGGTGCCAGGTTTGCCGTAATGCAACACTTGCGGTTCTTCATGGAAGACCTTGCCGATGCCGTGGCCGCAGAATTCGCGCACCACGCTGTAGCCGGCTTTTTCCGCATGCTGCTGGATGGCGTGGCCGATATCGCCCAGGTGGGCGCCGGGCTTGATCTGGTCGATGCCCAGCCACATGCATTCATAGGTGATTTCCGACAGGCGCTTGGCCAGGATGGTCGGCGTGCCGACGAGGAACATGCGGCTGTTGTCGCCGTGGTAACCATCCTTGATGACGGTGATGTCGAGGTTGACTGAGTCGCCGCTTTTCAAGACCTTGTCGCCGGGAATGCCGTGGCAGATGACGTCGTTGACGGACGTGCAGATGGCCTTCGGGTACGGTGTGTAGCCGGGCGGGCAATAGTTCAGCGGGGCAGGGATGGTGCCTTGCACGTTGATCATGTATTCATGGCACAGGCGGTCCAGTTCGCCCGTCGTGACACCCACCTTGACGAAGGGGGTGATGTAGTCGAGTACTTCGGCGCCGAGCTTGCCGGCAACGCGCATGCCTTCGATGTCGGCGGCGGTATTGATACGGATGGTGGACATGGTGTAATTCGCAATCTGCAAGAATTCGGGTGAAAAGCACAGACGATTCCCGCGCGAGGGAGGAAAAGTCTGCAAATATGTCGAAATTATAAACGAGGCGCCCTGAATCCGCCGCCTCCTTCCTATGGGCGGGCCGGGTTTTGTGGGGGAAATAGCGATCGGCAAGCCGCGCCGCCGCGCCTTGCACCACGCTGGTGCAAGAGCTGTTTCTGCAGGGCAGGCGATTTGTCGCGCGCACTTGATGCGGCGGGCATTTCGGTGTAGAATCCCGGGTTGCTTGAATTCTCTTTTGAGCAATGCAGTAAAACAGTGTCTTTAATTTTATATAAACACGCGAATCCGGTCGACAAGGGTGCCTGTATGGTGACTGATCGGATTCCAGACCCAACCCTGGAGTTAATAATGTCCGTAACAATGCGCGAAATGCTGGAAGCCGGTGTCCACTTTGGTCACCAAACCCGTTTTTGGAATCCAAAAATGGCACCGTTCATCTTCGGCCATCGCAACAAGATCCACATCATCAACCTGGAAAAAACCATGGCGATGTACCAGGACGCAATGAAGCACGTGCGTCAACTGGCTGCAAACCGTGGCACCATCCTGATGGTTGGCACCAAGCGTCAAGCTCGCGAAATCATCGCTGCTGAAGCACAACGCGCTGGCGTGCCTTTCGTTGATCAACGTTGGTTGGGCGGTATGCTGACCAACTTCAAAACGATCAAAACCTCGATCAAGCGCCTGAAGGACATGGAAGCGATGATCGAAGACGGTTCGATCGAGAAGCTGTCGAAAAAAGAAGCGCTGATGTTCTCCCGCGAAATGATCAAGCTGCAAAAATCGATCGGCGGCATCAAGGACATGGGCGGCATTCCTGACGCAATCTTCGTTGTGGACGTCGGCTACCACAAAGGTGCGATCACCGAAGCAGCTAAACTGGGTATCCCGGTCATCGGCGTTGTCGATACCAACCACTCCCCAGAAGGCGTGAACTTCGTGATCCCAGGTAACGATGACTCCTCGAAAGCCATCATGTTGTACGCTCGCGGTGTTGCTGACGCAATCATCGAAGGCCGTGCAGCTGCCGGTAACGAAGTTGTTGAAATGGTTAAAGCAGCCGCTGGCGACGAATTCGTCGAAGTAAACGAACAGGCTTAATGGCCAGGCTATCGCAAGATAGCTGTTTGTAAGCACAGCAGTAAGGGAAAAGGGGTGGCAGCAGCTCCCCCTTTTTTTTAACAAAAAAACGATAGTGACCGCTGGCGAGGCATGCATGTCCGGCCGCGACTATCGACTCACCGAATCAGGAGAAACACATGGCAGCGATTACAGCAGCGATGGTAGGCGAATTGCGCGGCAAAACCGACGCACCAATGATGGAATGCAAAAAAGCACTGACCGAAGCCGATGGCGACATGGCTCGTGCGGAAGAGATCCTGCGCGTCAAACTGGGCGGCAAGGCATCGAAAGCATCGGCACGCATCACCGCTGAAGGCGTCGTGGCAACCTACATCGCCAATGGCGTAGGCGCCCTGGTCGAAGTGAACTCGGAAACCGACTTCGTTGCGAAAAACGACGATTTCCTGGCACTGGCCAACAACGCTGCCCGTCTGGTAGCAGAACACAACCCGGCTGACGTAGCTGCCCTGCTGGCCCTGCCACTCGATGGCAAGACCCTGGAAGACGTGCGCGCTGCCCTGATCGGCAAAATCGGCGAAAACATGACCATCCGCCGCTTCCAGCGTTTCGAAACCAGCGCCAAGCTGGCTTCGTACCTGCACGGTTCGCGCATTGGCGTGATCGTCGAATTCGACGGCGCCGATGAGCAAGTGGGCAAAGACGTGGCCATGCACATCGCTGCAATGAAGCCAGTGTCGTTGTCGTCGGAGCAAGTTCCTGCGGAACTGATCGAAAAAGAGCGTTCGGTTGCACAACTGAAAGCCGAAGAAGACGCAGCCAAAGCGGCCGCCGAAGGCAAGCCAGCGCAATCGCCGGAAATCCTGGCCAAGCGCCTGGAAGGTTCCGTACAGAAGTACCTGAAAGAAGTGTCCCTGCTGAACCAGGCTTTCGTGAAAAACGACAAGCTGTCGGTTGAGCAAATGCTGAAGGCGGCTAACACCAGCGTCAAAGGTTTCGCCATGTATGTAGTGGGCGAGGGCATCGAGAAGAAGCAAGACGACTTCGCAGCAGAAGTCGCAGCACAGATGGCTGCCTCCCAGGGAGCGTAAGTAAAGCGGGCCGAGAGGCCCGTTTTTTTGGCCCGCCCGCACCTGTCGTGCCGGGCGGCGGCATGGGCAGCCCCGCGCGCCTATCCGGCGCTGCAAGGCGCTGCGCCATGTCATACTCGAATAACCTCATTTATGGAGCCCCAGCTCATGTCAAAACCAGCCTACAAGCGCGTCCTCCTCAAGTTGTCCGGCGAAGCCCTGATGGGCGATGATCCCTACGGCATCAACCGCGCCACGATCGAGCGCATGGTGGCCGATGTGGCCGAGGTGGCGAAGTTGGGTGTGGAACTGGCAATCGTGATTGGCGGCGGCAATATCTTCCGCGGCGTCGCGCCTGGCGCGCAAGGCATGGACCGTGCCACCGCCGACTACATGGGCATGCTTGCCACCGTGATGAACGCACTGGCCCTGGCCGATGCCATGCGCCACGTGGGCATCACCGCGCGCGTCATGTCGGCCATCGGCATCGAACAAGTCGTCGAGCCGTACGTCCGTCCGAAAGCCCTGCAATACCTGGAAGAAGGTAAGGTTGTGGTCTTCGCCGCCGGCACGGGCAACCCGTTCTTCACCACCGACACGGCAGCTGCCCTGCGCGGTTCCGAGATCAGCGCCGAGATCGTCCTGAAGGCCACCAAGGTCGACGGCGTCTACACGGCCGATCCGAAGAAGGATCCGAACGCCACCCTGTTCAACACGATTACGTTCGACGACGCCATCGCCAAGCACCTGCAAGTGATGGATGCCACCGCATTCGCCCTGTGCCGCGACCAGAAACTGCCGATCAAGGTGTTTTCGATCACCAAGCCAGGCGCGCTGATGCGCGTCATCATGGGCGAGGATGAAGGCACGCTGGTCCACGTATAGAAACAAGGAGCACCGAGAACCGTCCATGGCTGCGTTGCGGCGCCTGATCCACGTTATGTGCTATTCGTAGCGTCTTCGGTTCTGCGCCTTGCCCTGAACGGTTTTCGGCACTCCCGACTGTGCGGGTTTGTTTGCTGAATCCGGCAAAGTAGAATATTCATTGTTATCAAGATTGGAGAGCAGCATGTCCTTAGCTGACGTTAAAAAGAACGCCCAGGAACGTATGACGAAATCGCTGGAAACACTGCGGGCCGACCTGGCCAAAGTGCGTACCGGCCGCGCCCATACGGGTATCCTGGACCACGTGATGGTCGACTACTACGGCTCGCCGACGGCGCTGACCCAGGTGGCCAACGTGACCCTGATCGATGCGCGCACCATCGGTGTGCAGCCATATGAAAAGAAAATGGCTTCGACCGTCGAAAAAGCCATCCGCGACGCCGACCTGGGCTTGAACCCATCGGCACAGGGCGACCTGATCCGCGTTCCGACGCCGCCGCTGACGGAAGAGCGCCGCAAGGAAATGGTCAAGCTGGTCAAGAGCGAAGCGGAAGACGCGAAGATTGCCGTGCGTAACATTCGCCGCGATGCAAACGAGTCGCTGAAGAAACTGGTCAAGGAAAAAGCCTGCTCCGAGGACGATGAGCGCCGCTCGTCGGAAGAAGTGCAGAAACTGACGGACAAGTTTATCGCCGACATCGACAAGATGGTGGTCGACAAAGAAAAAGAAGTGCTGACGGTCTAGTTTTCAGTTCTTTTGACGCTGCCCGGGAAAGCATGGCTTTTCCGGGCAGTGCTATTTGGCGCATAATAGTTATCTTTTATTTTTGGTATTCGTGTTTTCATGATCTATTCGAGTTCGACAACGGCAGTACCCGAGGTGGGCACGGTGCCGCGCCATGTGGCAATCATTATGGATGGCAATGGCCGCTGGGCAACCAAACGCTTCCTGCCCCGCGTGGCTGGCCACGTCAAGGGCGCCGACGCCGTGCGCGGCGTCGTCGAGACCTGTCTCGAACGGGGCGTCGAATACCTGACCCTGTTTGCCTTCAGCTCGGAAAACTGGCGCCGCCCGGAAGAAGAGGTGTCGATGCTGATGCGCCTGTTCGTCACCATGCTGGAACGCGAAGTTGTCAAGATGCATGCCAACGACATCCGCTTGAAAGTCGTGGGCGACCTGTCGCGCTTCAATGAGCAGCTGCAAACGCTGATCGCCAATGCGGAACGCAAGACGGCACGCAATACGCGCCTGACGGTGACCATCTGCGCCAACTATGGCGGCCGCTGGGACATCATGCAGGCAGTCAACAAAATGACGGCCGAGGCTGCCGCCAATGGCCAGCCCGCCACACACGCTTACACGGAAGAGCAATTGGCGCCGCACCTGGCCATGGCCTATGCGCCCGAGCCCGACCTGTTCATCCGCACGGGCGGCGAACAGCGCATCTCCAATTTCCTGCTGTGGCAACTGGCGTACACTGAGTTGTTTTTCACCGAAACCTTCTGGCCCGACTTCAATGACGAGTGCCTCGACGCGGCAATCGCGTCTTACCAGCAGCGCGAACGGCGCTTTGGCCGTACCAGCGCGCAACTAACTGAAAAGACAAACTGATGCTGAAAACACGGATAATCACCGCCCTGGTCTTGTTGGCGGTCTTGCTGCCGGTTCTGTATCTGAATTATTTCCCCGCCTTCGCCGTGATCGCCACGGCGTTCTTCGGCGCCGCCGTCTGGGAAAGCTTCCGCATTTTCAAAAATCGCCAGGCGCTGCTGATCGCCGCCGTCTGGACTGCCGCCTTCGCTTATACGTTTTTTGTCGGTAACGGCATGGCGCAGCTCAATTTCTGGTTCGCCCTGTGCGTGGCCATCTGGCTGATCCGCTTCGTGCCCTCACTGGCGACGGGCTTGCCGCCCACCGAAGGCCTGGGCAATACCTTGCTCAGCCTGGTCTATCCGGTCACCATCGTCGGCTGCTTCGTTGCCATCATCGCCTTGTTCCTGCATAGCCCGCTGTACCTGCTGTCCGTGATGGCGCTCGTCTGGATCGCCGATATCGGCGCGTATTTCTCGGGCAAGGCTTTCGGCAAGCGCAAGCTGGCGCCAAGTATTTCCCCAGGGAAATCCTGGGAAGGCGCCATTGGCGGCGGCATCGCCGTGCTCGTCATCGCCGCCATCACCATCGTTGCCGCGCCATCGCTGCCGGTCCTGCAAGACACCTTCGCCGTGCAGCTGCAATTGCGCCGCGGATGGCTGGTGGCCTTGCTGGTGCTGCTGCTGATCGTCGCCGCCAGCATCGTCGGCGACCTGTTCGAATCCCAATTGAAGCGCCGCGCCGGCATCAAGGACAGCAGCAACCTGCTGCCTGGCCATGGCGGCGTACTCGACCGTATCGACGCACTGATCCCGGTCTTGCCATTTGCCGCCCTCGTGGCCAGCTGGCTTTAAGGAAACTCATGCAATACATCACCATCCTTGGCGCCACCGGTTCGATCGGCGTGTCTACCCTGGACGTGCTCGCGCGTCATCCCGAGCAATACAGCGTATATGCGCTGAGCGCGCATACCCGTGTGGCCGAACTGGCCGCCCAGTGTCTGCAGTTCCGTCCCCAGCGCGCCGTCGTCGCCACGGCTGACGCGGCCCTTGAACTGACGCGCTTGCTGCGCGGGCAGGGCGTCGATACGCAAGTCGAGTATGGCGAGGCGGCCCTGTGCGCCATCGCCAGCGCGCCGCAGGTGACGGGCGTGATGGCGGCCATCGTCGGTGCGGCCGGCCTGGCGCCCACCCTGGCGGCGGCACGTGCCGGAAAGAAAGTACTGCTGGCCAATAAGGAAGCACTGGTCATGTCGGGCCAGCTGTTCATCGACGCCGTGCACGACAACGGCGCCGTGCTGCTGCCCATCGACAGCGAGCACAACGCAATCTTCCAATGCATGCCGCACGCCCATGGCCGCGCGCCAGGCGCCGCCGGCGTGGCAAAGATCGTGCTGACGGCGTCCGGCGGCCCCTTCCTCACGCGCGACGTCGAGACGCTGGACAAGGTCACGCCGGACCAGGCCTGCAAGCACCCGACCTGGGCCATGGGGCGCAAGATTTCCGTCGATTCGGCCACCATGATGAACAAGGGTCTGGAAGTGATCGAGGCCCACTGGCTGTTCGGCGCTCCTGCCGAGCAGATCGAGGTGCTGATCCATCCGCAAAGCGTGATCCATTCGATGGTGTCGTACATCGACGGTTCCGTGCTGGCCCAGCTGGGCAATCCCGACATGCGCACGCCCATCGCCCATGCGCTCGCGTATCCGCAGCGCATCGCTTCCGGCGTGGCGCAGCTGGACCTGGCCCAGGTGGCCACCCTGCAGTTCGAACGTCCCGATTTCCGCCGTTTCCCCTGCCTGGCGCTGGCGTTCGACGCCTTGCGCGCGGGCGGCACGGCGCCGGCCCTGCTCAACGCGGCCAATGAAGTGGCCGTGCAAGCCTTCCTCGACGAACAGATCGGCTTCCGCCAGATCGACCGCGTCATCGCGCATGTGATCGAGACGGTGCCGCATGGCGCCGCCTCCAGCATCGAGGCCGTGATGGAGCAGGACCGTCTGGCCCGCGCTGCCGCCCACGCGTATATCGCCCAAAGGCTGGCTGCATGACGCTCATCACTACCTTGCTGGCCTTTATCGTCGCGCTCGGTTCACTGATCACCTTGCACGAGCTGGGCCACTATCTGGTGGCGCGCTGGTGCGGCGTGAAAGTGCTGCGTTTTTCGATCGGCATGGGAAAAGTGGTGTATTCGCGCAAGTTTGGCAAGGACCAGACGGAATGGGCGATTTCCGCGCTGCCGCTGGGCGGCTATGTCAGCATGCTCGACAGCCGCGCACAAGACCTCAGCGACTTGCCGGAAAGCGAATTGCGCCGCGAATTCACGCGCCAGAGCGTGTGGCGCCGCATCGCCATCGTGGCCGCCGGCCCGCTGGCCAATTTCCTCGTCGCCATCGTGCTGTACGCGGGCCTGTTCATGCATGGCATCGAAGAGCCGTCGAGCAAGCTGGGCCCCGTGGCCGAGCAGACGGCCGCCTATACGGCCGGCTTGCGCAGCGGCGATACGGTCGAGTCGGTGAATGGCAAGGCCGTGGCCAGCTGGTCCGAGCTGCGCTGGGAACTGATCCAGGCGGCCCTCGACAAGCAGCCGGCGCGCATCGAAGTGCGCCGTCCCGACCGGGGCCAGCAGGAAGCCACCTTGCCGACGGCCAGCCTGACGGAAACGGACCTGGAAGGCGACGTGCTGGGCAAGCTGGGCCTGACCCTGGCCCGTTCGGCGCCCACCCTGATGGAAATCATGCCCGGCGGCGCTGCCGCGCGCGCCGGCCTGCAGAAGGGCGACGAGCTGCTGGCCATCGACGAGCAGCCCGTGCACGACGTGGCGGCCGTCATCGCCACCCTGAGCCAGGCGCCGGGCCGGACCTTGCAATTGCAGCTCTTGCGCCAGGGCCAGGACCTGACCTTGGCCATCACGCCGGACGCCGTGCCGGGCGCAGGAGCAGAGGGAGCTGTAACAGTTGGTAAGATCCAGGCAAAGCTGGGACAGGTGCCGGATATGATCACCGTGGCCTCCGGACCGTTTTCCGCCGTGGGCAAGGCGTCTGCCAAGGTCTGGGATACCAGTGTCATGAGCCTGAAAATGCTGGGTAAAATGATCACCGGCCAGGTCTCGCTGAAGAATGTGACGGGTCCCATTACCATCGCCGATTACGCGGGCCAGACGGCGCGCATCGGCCTGGTGAGCTACCTGAGCTTCATCGCCTTCATCAGTATCAGTCTGGGCGTGATGAATTTGCTACCCATTCCTGTTCTGGATGGCGGGCATTTGCTGTATTATTCGCTGGAAGTTTTGACCGGACGCCCCTTGCCGGAGCGCGTAGGCGAGATTGCCCAGCGCCTGGGGATCGGTTTGTTGCTGACCTTGATGGTGCTTGCCGTCTTTAATGACGTGTTGCGATTGCTGAATTAGGGCCGTGGTTGATGCCATTGCGTGAGTCGCACAAGCAATCTTTTGTGTATGTTGTCCATTGATTTACCCATTGAATAACCCCAATGAAATTACATTCTGCTCGTTTTGCCTTGCCTTCCTTTCGTCGCAGCCTGATCGGCGCTGCCGTCATGGCCTTCTGTGCCGGCCACGCGCTGGCCGTCCAGCCATTCACTGTCAAGGATATCCGGGTCGAAGGGATCCAGCGTACTGAAGCGGGCACTGTTTTCAGCTACCTGCCGGTGCGCGTGGGCGAGACGTTCTCCGACGAGAAGAGTGTCGCCGCCATCAAAGCCCTGTATGCGACGGGTTTTTTCAAGGATGTGCGCCTGGAAGTCGACGGCGACGTGCTGGTGGTGCTGGTCGAGGAACGCCCGGCCATCGCTTCCGTGGAATTTACCGGCACCAAGGAATTTGAAAAGGACGTGCTGGTCAAGGCACTGAAGGAAATCGGCGTCGGTGAAGCCAAGATTTTCGACAAGGCGTCCGTCGACCGCGCGGAACAAGAGCTCAAGCGCCAGTACCTGTCGCATGGCCTGTACGGCGTGAAGATCACCACCACCGTCACGCCGATCGAGCGCAACCGCGTCAACGTGGTGTTTGCCGTCGACGAGGGCGACGTGGCCCGCATCAAGCAGATCAACATCGTCGGCAACAAGGCCTTCAGCGACAAGGAATTGCGCGAACAGCTGGCCCTGAACACGGGCGGCTGGTTCAGCTGGTACACCAAGGCCGATCAGTATTCGAAGACCAAGCTGACGGGCGACATCGAGTCGCTCAAGTCCTACTACCTGGACCGCGGCTATATCGAGATGCAGGTCGACTCGACGCAAGTGTCGATCACGCCCGATAAAAAAGATATCTACCTGACCATCAATATCACCGAAGGCGAGAAGTACAAGATCGCCGGCACCAAGTTCGAAGGCGAGATGTTCGGCCGCGAAGAGGAGCTGAAAGCCCTGAACCTGATGCGCGAAGGCGAGATCTATTCGGGCGCGCGCCTGACGGCCACGAACAAGCGCATCCAGGACCGCCTGGCCACGTTCGGCTATGCCTTTGCCAACGTCAACGCCAATCCGGAAATCAACCGCGAAAAGCATGAAGTGGGCTTCACCTTCTTCATCGATCCGGGCAAGCGCGTGTATGTGCGCCACATGAATATCGCCGGCAACACCACCACGCGCGATGAAGTCATCCGCCGCGAATTCCGCCAGTTCGAATCGTCCTGGTATGACAGCAACAAGATCAAGCTGTCGCGCGACCGCGTCGACCGCCTGGGCTACTTCAAGGACGTGACCATCGACACGCCGGAAGCGCAGGGCACGACCGACCAGGTCGACGTCAACGTGACGGTGGTGGAAAAGCCGACGGGTAACTTCCTGATCGGCGGCGCGTTCTCGCAGTCCGAGAAGTTCACCTTGTCGGCATCGATTTCGCAGGCCAACTTCGCCGGTAGCGGCAACACGGTGGGCATCGAACTCAATACCAGCCATTACAGCCGTACGATTGCGTTTTCGCAAACCAATCCGTACTATACGGACGATGGTATTTCGCGCAGTTTCGAAGTCTACCTGCGTACGACGGAACCGCCGGCGCTGAACATCGGCAGCTACAAGATCAAGCAAACAGGTGGCCGCGTCAGCTTCGGCGTGCCGTTCTCGGAAGTCGACACCGTCTTCTTCGGCATCGGCGCCGAGCGCTCGCGCATCGAGACGGACATCACCAGCCCGATCCGCTTCAAGCAGTACGTGATCGACAATGGCGGCCCGTCGGACGGTATCGGTTCGGCTACCACGAATTCCATCCCGCTGACGGCGGCATGGCAGCGCGACAGCCGCGACAGCGCCCTGACGCCGTCGATCGGCCGCTACCAGCGCGTCAATCTGGAGGCTGACCTGATCGGCGACCAGAAATACTTCCGTGCCATCTATGAGCACCAGTATTTCCGTCCGCTGTTCAGCAAGGTCACCCTGGCGCTGAAGGGCGAGATCGATTACGGCCACGGTATCGGCAATCACGTGTACCCCGTCTTCAAGAACTTCTACGGCGGCGGTATCGGTTCGGTCCGCGGCTACCTGAGTTCTTCGCTGGGCGCGGTCGAACCGAGCACCAACGATGCACTGGGTGGCGCGTCGCGCCTGATCGGTAACGCGGAACTGCAGATGCCATTCCCCGGTTCGGGCAATGACCGCAGCCTGCGCTGGTTCGGTTTCCTTGACGGCGGCCAGGTCTACCAGGAAGGCGAAAAAATGCGGATCTCGCAATTGCGCTATTCTGCTGGCTTGGGCATCAGCTGGATTTCGCCGGTGGGCCCGCTCAAGCTGAGCTATGCCAAGCCGCTGAACGCCAAGCCGACGGACCGCCTGGAGCGCTTCCAGTTCCAGATGGGTACCGGTTTCTAACCGGCCATCTGAACGGGGGCGACAGCTTTTACTTTTTGACCATGGAGTATCATGAACACCGCATCCGCTACCCTGCCCAAGTCCCTTGCCGTGATCGCATTGTGCTGGAGTTCGCTGTTGCCGGTGCAGGCGCAGGCTCAGGAGTCGAAGATCGCCTGGATCAGCAGCGAACGTATTTATAACGAATCAAGGCTGGCCAAGCTGGCCAGCGCCAAGCTGGCCGAAGAGTTCCGCTCGCGCGAAAAGGCCGTGCAGGAACTGGCGGCCCGCTTCAAGGTCGCCAACGAAGCGCTGGAAAAGGATATGCCGACCCTGAGCGAGGCGGAGCGCGCCAAGCGCCAGCGCGAGTTTTTCGAGCTGGACAAGGAGCTGCAACGCCGCCAGCGCGAGTTCCGCGAAGACCTGAGCCAGCGCACGAACGAAGAGCGCAGCGCCATCGCGGAAAAAGCCAACACCATCATCCAGCAGATGGCGCATATCGAAGGATATGACATCGTGCTGCAGGAAGCCCTG
The DNA here is from genome assembly GCF_009208555.1 of Janthinobacterium violaceinigrum. Classification (GTDB taxonomy): domain Bacteria; phylum Pseudomonadota; class Gammaproteobacteria; order Burkholderiales; family Burkholderiaceae_D; genus Janthinobacterium; species Janthinobacterium violaceinigrum. The sequence continues at coordinate 107,134 of NZ_WFLI01000016.1, forward strand.
TGGGCCAGCCCGCGCATCGACATTACCGACAAGGTCTTGAAGGCGCTGGACAAGTAATCGACACGGTTTGAAGCCTGCCAGTGCATGCGCTGCGTGCACTGGCAGGCGTATTTATAAAGGTAATCAGATGGGCACTCGACTAGGAGACTTGGTCGAACGCTTCGGTGGGCAATTGGCGGGAGATCCCAACCTGGAAGTGACAGGGATCGCACCGCTGGCCGACGCCGGCGCTTCGCACATCAGCTTTCTCAGCAATAGTAAATTCCGCGCACAGGCCGCCCAGAGCGGCGCCGCCGCGCTGATCCTCACGCCGGCCGACGACGCGCTGATCGGCGCCGAGTACGCGGGCGCGCGCATCGTCACACCGAATCCCTATGTCTATTTCGCGCGCGCGGCGCAGTATTTTGCCGCCCTGCACGAGATGAAGGCCCCGGCCGGCATCCATCCGAGCGCCTTTGTGGACGCCAGCGCGCAAGTCGACGCCAGCGCCTCCATCGGTGTGCACGCGGTGATCGAAGCGGGCGCCGTGATTGGCGCCGGCTGCGTCATCGGCCCTGGCTGCGTGGTGGGCCGCGATGCCGTCATCGGCGCGGGCACGCAACTGCTGGCCAACGTGACGTTCCATGCGCGCTGCGTGATCGGCCAGCGCGGCATCATCCATTCGGGCGCCGTGATCGGCACCGACGGATTCGGCTTCGCCAACGAGGGCGGCGTGTACATCAAGATCCCGCAGACGGGCAGGGTGGTGATCGGTGACGATGTCGATATCGGCGCCAACACCACCATCGACCGCGGCGCACTGGCCGACACCATCATCGAAGACGGCGTCAAGCTCGATAACCAGATCCAGATCGGCCACAACTGCCATATCGGCGCGCACACGGCCATGGCCGGCTGCGTCGGCGTGGCCGGCAGCGCCATCATCGGCAAGTACTGCACCTTTGGCGGCGCCGCCATGGTGCTGGGCCATTTGACGATCGCCGACCGCGTCCACGTGGGCTCGGGCAGCATGGTCTCGCGTTCGATCGCGGAACCGGGCCAGTATACGGGTTTTTATCCGCTGGCCAAGAACGCCGACTGGGAAAAGAGCGCCGCCATCGTGCGCAACCTGTCAAGCATGCGCGAGAAGATACGCACGCTTGAAAAAACAATTAAAACACTGACCACGCAAGACGAAAAATGACTACTGAAAAAAAGACCCTCGACATCCTGGCCATCAAATCGCTGCTGCCGCACCGCTATCCGCTGCTGCTGGTTGACCGCGTACTGGACTGGGAAGCGAACAAGACCATCACCGCCATCAAGAACGTGACGGTGAACGAAGAGTTCTTCCAGGGTCACTTCCCGCACAAGCCGGTCATGCCGGGCGTGCTGATGATCGAAGCGCTGGCGCAGACGGCGGCCTTGCTGTCGTTCCTGTCGATGGGCGTGAAACCGGACGAGAATTCGGTGGTGTACTTCGTCGGCATCGACAATGCGCGCTTCAAGCGTCCTGTCGAACCGGGCGACCAGCTGAAGATGGACGTGGAAATCCTGCGCGTCTCGCGCGGCATCTGGAAATACAAGGCAGTCGGTTCCGTCGACGGCAAAGTGGCGCTGGAAGCGGAATTGATGTGCACCATCCGCAGCGCGCAGGATGCGAGCCAGTCTGCGAGCCAGCCAGCGGGGCAGTAATGGCGGCCATCCACTCCACGGCAGTCATCGATCCGAAGGCCGAGCTCGACAGCTCGGTCGAGGTGGGTCCGTACACCATCATCGGTCCGCACGTGCGCATCGCCGCCGGCACCAGGGTCGGTCCGCATGTGGTCATCGACGGCCATACGACGATCGGCAGCGACAACCACCTGTTCCAGTTTTCCTCCATCGGCGCGCAGCCGCAGGATAAGAAATGGGCGGGCGAGGCGACGCGCCTGGAAATCGGCGACCGCAATACCATCCGCGAATTCTGCACCTTCAACACGGGAACCGTGCAGGGCGGCGGCGTGACGCGCCTGGGCAATGACAACTGGATTTCGGCGTATGTGCACCTGGCGCACGACTGCCTGGTGGGCAACAACACGATTTTCTCGAACAATGCGCAGCTGGCGGGCCACGTGGAAATCGGTGACTGGGTCATCATGAGCGGCTTCGCCAATGTGCACCAGTTCTGCAAGATCGGCGCACACGCCTTTGTCGGCATGAGCACCAGCCTGACGCAGGACGTGCCGCCGTTCGTGCTGTTGAACGGCAACCCGGCGCAAGCGCATGGCGTGAATATCGAAGGCCTGAAGCGCCGCGGCTTTACGCGCGAGCAGATCAACGGCATCCGCGCCGCGTATAAAATCATCTACCGTTCCGGCCTGACCCTGGAAGAATCCAAGGCAGCCCTGTTCGAAGAAGAAGCGGCGTCGTCGCCCGAAGTGGCGGAACACATTCGCGCCATGCGCGAATTCCTTGGCGTGGCGTCGCGTGGCATCGTCCGCTGACCAGGCCAGCGGCCTGTCGGTCGCCATCGTCGCCGGCGAGGTGTCGGGCGACCTGCTGGCCAGCCGGCTGCTGTCCGGCCTCGTGCCGCAGCTGCCCGGCGCGCGCTTCCACGGCATCGGCGGCGAGCACATGGCCAAACAGGGCTTTGTTTCCGACTGGCCGATGGACAAGCTGACGGTACGGGGCCTGTTCGAGATCATTCCCCGCTACCGCGAAATCAAGGGCATCCAGAACGCGCTGCGCGACCAGTTGCTGGCCGAGCGGCCCGCCGTCTTCATCGGCGCCGACTACCCGGGCTTCAACCTGGGGCTGGAGCAGCAGCTGAAGCAAGGCGGCATCCCCACCGTGCATTACATCGGGCCGCAGATCTGGGCCTGGCGCGGCGGACGCATCAAGAAAATCATCAAGGCCGTCTCGCACATGCTGGTGATCTTCCCGTTCGAGGAAGAGATCTACCGCAAGGCGGGCGTGCCCGTCACCTATGTGGGCCATCCGCTGGCCGAAATGATACCCCTGCAGCCCGACGAGGCGGCCGCGCGCCGCACCCTGGGCTTGCCGGAAGACGCCAACGTGGTGACCCTGATGCCGGGCAGCCGCATGGGCGAACTCAAATACAATGCGGTGGCATTCGTGGCTGCCTGCAAGCTGCTGCTGGCGCGCGACCGCTCCCTGCGTTTCGTCGCGCCCATGGCCGGCGAGAAGCAGCGCCAGTACTTTTTGCAACTGATCCGCGAAGCGGGCCTGCAGGACGTCGAGATATTGCTGACCGATGGCGGCTCGCACACGGCCATCTGCGCCGCCGATGCGGTGCTGGTGGCGTCCGGCACGGCGTCGCTGGAAGTGGCGCTGTACAAGAAGCCCATGGTCATCGCCTACAAGATGATGCGCGCCTCGTGGGAAATCATGCGCCACATGGGCTACCAGCCGTGGATAGGCTTGCCGAACATCCTGGCGCGCGACTACCTGGTGCCCGAGCTGCTGCAGAATGCGGCCAGCCCCGAAGCGCTGGCCGAGGCCATGTGGCAGCAGCTGAGCGACGTGCCCGGGCGCCTGCGCCTGGTGCAGCGCTTCACGGACATGCATCACAGCCTGCTGCGCGACAGTGCGCGCGAGAGCGCCAACGCGGTCATGCAGGTCATCGCCGCCAACCGCAAGTAACTCCCGATCACCGCTTCAACCGCCGTACCAACCAAAGATTCAACGTGAAAAATATCTATCCCGGCCTGTTTGACGACTTGCCATTCTCGCCCGACGAAATCGTTTGCGGCGTCGACGAGGCAGGGCGCGGTCCGCTGGCCGGCCCCGTCTTCGCCGCCGCCGTGATCCTCGACCCGAACCAGCCCATCGACGGCTTGCGCGATTCGAAAAAGCTCACCGAAGCCAAACGCGACCTGCTGGCGCCGCAGATCAAGGCCAAGGCCCTGGCCTGGGCCATTGCCGAAGCGTCGGAAGAGGAAATCGACCGCCTGAACATCCTGCAGGCATCGATGCTGGCCATGCGCCGCGCCGTTGAGGCCTTGGCGACCGTGCCGACCCTGGCCCTGATCGATGGCAACCGCTGCCCCGTGATGCCGGTACGCGGCATGGCCATCATCGGCGGCGACGACAAGGTCGATTCGATTTCCGCCGCCTCCATCCTGGCCAAGACGGCGCGCGACGCGGCCCTCGTGCACCTGCATGCGGCCTATCCCGAGTACTGCTTCGACCAGCACAAGGGCTATGGCACCAAGCTGCACCTGGAGCGGCTGCACCTGCACGGCGCCTCGCCCGTGCACCGCCGCTCGTTCGCGCCCGTGCGCAACGTCATTGCGCTGTTCGGCGCGCAGGAGGTGGTGGCATGAAGACGATCACTTCGCGCGACAATGCGCAATACAAGGATTTGCTGAAGCTGGCGGGCAGTTCGCAGGCGCGCCGCAAGTCGGGCCGCACCCTGCTCGATGGCGTGCACCTGTGCCAGTCCTACCTGCAGCTGCGCGGCATGCCGGAACAATGCATCGTCAGCGAAAGCGCCTTGCAGAACCCGGAAGTGGCGGACATCGTCGGCCAGCTGGAAAGCCAGCGCGCGCACGTATTGGGCTTGCCCGACGCGCTGTACAACGCGGTGAGCCAGGTGGAACACGGCGTGGGCGTGATGTTCCTCATCGAGACGCCGGAACGGGCCGTCACAGAGGCGCTGAGCGTGTCGGCCGTGCTGCTCGATAACCTGCAGGACCCGGGCAACGTGGGTTCCATCCTGCGCAGCGCGGCCGCCGCCGGCATCACGCAGGTGTACTGCAGCGCCGGCACGGCTTTCTGCTGGTCGCCGAAGGTGCTGCGCGCGGCGATGGGCGCGCACTTCGTGCTCGACATCTTTGAGAATGTCGACCTGGCCGCGCTGGTTTCCGGCGCGAAGGTGGCGACCCTGGCCACCAGCGGCTATGCCACGCAGCGCTTGTACGACGTCGACCTGCGCCAGCCCGTGGCCTGGCTGTTCGGCCATGAAGGGCAGGGCGTGGCCGACGACCTGCTGTCGATGGCCACGCACCAGGTGGTCATTCCCCACCTGGGCCAGATCGAATCGCTGAACGTGGCCGCCTGCGCCGCCGTGTGCTTCTTCGAACAGCTGCGCCAGGGCCAGTCCTGACACGTTGAAAGCCAAGTCCGCCATGCCTGACCATCCAGTTCTGCCGTTGCTCGCCGACGGTGCCACGCGTGACGAGGCCTGGTGGCGCCAGGCCGCCGCGTTCTATCCCGCGCCGCCGGACGCCCTCGTCAATCTCGAGCACGGCTATTTCGGCGCCATGGCCGCCCCCGTGCAAGCGGCCTTCGAACAGGCCGTGCGCTACACGAATGAGCAGCTGAGTCCTTTCGTGCGCGGCGAATTCACGCGCACGCATGTGGATATTCTGCGCCAGCGTGTCGCTGAACTGATCCGTGCCGAACCGCACGAGATCCTGCTGACGCGCAGCGGCACCGAGTCCATGCAGGTGCTGATCACGCAGTACCATGGCCTGGCGCCCGGCGATACCGTGCTGTGGAGTAATCTCGACTATCCTGCCATGCGCACGGCGATGCGCTGGCTGGCGCAGCGCCGTGGCGTCACCAGCACGCAAGTGGCATTGCGCTTGCCCATCAGCGATGACGAGATCGTCGCCAGCTACGCGCAAGCCATGCGCCAGGCCGTCAAGCCCAGATTGCTGCTGCTGTCGCAGGTGACGCCGGCCAACGGCCAGCAGCTGCCGGTGCAGGAAATCATGGCGCTGGCGCGCGAACACGGCATCGACGTGCTGCTCGACAGCGCCCATGCGCTGGGACAGGTCGATGTGGACGTGCAGGCCATGGGCGTCGATTTCGCCGGGTTCAATCTGCACAAATGGCTGGGGGCGCCGGCGGGACTGGGTGTCGTGTACATCCGCGCATCGCAGCTGCACAAGATCGAACCGTATTTTGGCGACGATGATTATGCGCCAACGGATATCCGCGGCCGCCTGCACATGGGCATGCCGCCGATCGGCGCCATCCTGGCCGCGCCAGCCGCACTGGACTTCCATGCGCGCCTGGGCGGCACGCCGGCCAAGACGGAACGCCTGGCCTGGCTGCGCACGTACTGGGTCAGCCGCGCCGCGCAGCTGCCCGGCGTGCGGCTGCTGTCGCCGCTCGATGCGAAGCGGGGCACGGCGCTGGTGGCCTTTGCCGTCGATGGCCTGGACGCGCGCGCGCTGCAGCAAGCCTTGCTGCGGCGCTTTGGCATCTTCACGGTGGAGCGCAATATCGGCGATACCGACGTCGTGCGCGCCACGGTGGCCATCACGACGCAGACCAGCGAACTCGATCAGCTGGTCGCCGCGCTGATGGTGCTTTCGAGCGAAACGGACGCCTGATAAAACCGTAGCGAGCGGAAGGGAGAGGTGGCCGAGAAGCGCAACCGTACTTCTGGTGCGGTGAGTATCGCAAGCCGCCTATACCGACGCGCAGCAGGTTTGGTCAAGCGTTCTAGTACTCGCGGCGGTTCGGCTTGATCTCCTGCAGGATCGTCGTGGAGATCTCTTCGATCGACTTGGTGGTCGAGGAGAGCCAGCGGATGCCCTCGCGTTTCATCATTTTTTCCGCCTCGTTGACCTCGTAACGGCAATTTTCGATGGCCGCATACTTGCTTCCAGCGCGTCTTTCGTTGCGTATTTCCGACAAACGTTCGGGCGTAATGCTCAATCCAAAAATTTTATTCTTAAATTCCAGCAAGGCCGAAGGCAGCTTGTCGCGCTCGAAATCGTCGGGAATCAGCGGATAATTGGCCGCCTTGATGCCATATTGCATGGCCAGATACAGGCTGGTCGGGGTCTTGCCAGAGCGGGAAACACCGACCAGAATGACATCGGCCGAGGACAGGTTCTTGTGCGACTGGCCGTCGTCGTGCGCCAGCGAATAGTTGATCGCCTCGATGCGGTTCTTGTACTCCTCGCTGTCGACGATATTGTGCGAGCGGCCGATGGTGTGGGTCGACATCACGCCCAGTTCCTGCTCCAGCGGGGCGACAAAGGTCTGGATCAGGTCCATGTGCATGCCGCTGGACTTGCGGATCACGGCCGACAGGTCGTTCTTCACCAGCGTGGAGAAGATGATCGGGCGCTGGCCATCGGCGGCGAATGCTTCATTGATCTTGCGCGCCGCCTCGTAGGCCTTGTCCATGGTATCGATGAAGGGCAGGCGGATCTGGCGGAAGCGCAGATCGAACTGCGTCAGCACCGAGTGGCCGAACGTCTCGGCGGTGATGCCGGTGCCGTCGGAAACGAAGAAGACGGTGCGGGCCGCGGAGGGCAGAGGGGGGCGTGGATCTTGTGTCATGGGTTTTCGGATCAAGATTGTGCGTCGTCAATTTGCGCCGCACAAGGTAAAATGGCTGCAACGGTATGATTGTGCTGCACGACGCCAAGAATAACAAGAAGACTGTCTGTGCGCCTCGCGTAAAGATTTCTATCATCAGTAAGGGTGTCATTATGACCAACGCAGTATCGCAACAGCAGGAAGACAAGGACGCGGTGTATGTTGCCTCGTTCGAGCATTTGCGCATGACGGATGTCGAATCCGTCGGCGGCAAGAACGCCTCCCTGGGCGAAATGATCAGCCAGCTGGCGGAAGCCGGCGTACGCGTGCCTGGCGGCTTTGCCACCACGGCGCAGGCCTTCCGCGATTTCCTGTCGTACAGCGCCAACGGCGGCCTGCCGCTGGCCGAACGCATCGCCCAGCGCCTCGAAGGGCTGAACATCGATGACGTGCGTTCGCTGGCGCAAGCCGGTGCCGAGATCCGTCAATGGATCGTGGAAACGCCATTCCAGCCACGCCTGGCTGCCGAAATCGACCAGTTCTACGCCAAGCTGGTGGCCGATTCCGACACGGAAATGTCGTTTGCCGTGCGCTCGTCGGCTACGGCGGAAGATTTGCCCGACGCTTCTTTTGCCGGCCAGCAAGAAACCTTCCTGAACGTGGTCGGCATCGACAACGTGCTCGAGGCCATGAAACAGGTGTTCGCGTCGCTGTACAACGACCGCGCCATCTCGTACCGCGTGCACAAGGGTTTCACGCACGCTGAAGTGGCCTTGTCGGCCGGCGTGCAGCGCATGGTGCGTTCCGACCTGGGCGCGGCCGGCGTGATGTTTACCATCGATACCGAATCGGGCTTCAAGGATGTGGTCTTCGTCACTTCCAGCTACGGCCTGGGCGAGACCGTGGTGCAGGGCGCCGTCAATCCCGACGAATTCTATGTGCACAAGCCGATGCTGGAAAAGGGCAAGTCGCCCGTGATCCGCCGCAATATCGGCTCGAAGCTGCTGAAAATGGAATTCACGAACGAAGCGAAAGCCGGCCGTTCCGTGAAAACCGTCGACGTGCCCGTTGAAATGCGCAACCGCTACTCGCTGAACGACAGCGAGGTGGTGGAACTGGCAAAGTACGCCGTCATCATCGAGAACCACTACGGCCGTCCGATGGACATCGAGTGGGGCAAGGATGGCCGCGACGGCAAGCTGTACATCCTGCAGGCGCGTCCCGAGACCGTCAAGTCGCAGCAAAAGGCGACCGACGTGCAGGAACGCTTCAAGCTGAAAAGCACGGGCACCGTGCTGACGTCCGGCCGCGCCATCGGCCAGAAGATCGGCGCCGGCCCCGTGCGCGTGATTCACGACCCGGCCGACATGGAACGCGTGCAGCCCGGCGATGTCCTCGTTGCCGACATGACGGACCCGAACTGGGAGCCGGTCATGAAGCGCGCGTCGGCCATCGTCACAAACCGTGGCGGCCGCACTTGCCACGCTGCAATTATCGCGCGTGAGCTGGGCGTGCCGGCCGTCGTCGGCTGCGGCAACGCCACCGACGTGCTGAAAGACGGCACCTTCGTCACCGTGGTCTGCTCCGAAGGCGACGAGGGCAAGATCTACGATGGCTTGCTGGAAACGGAAGTGTCGGAAGTGTCGCGCGGCGAATTGCCGAAGCTCGACACCAAGATCATGCTCAACGTGGGCAATCCGCAGCTGGCGTTCGACTTCCAGTCCGTGCCGAATGCGGGCGTGGGCCTGGCGCGCCTGGAATTCATCATCAATAACAATATTGGTGTGCATCCGCGCGCGATCCTCGAATACCCGAACATCGATGCCGACCTGAAAAAGGCCGTGGAATCGGTGGCGCGGGGCCACGCTTCGCCAAAGGCGTTCTATATCGACAAGCTGGCCGAAGGCATCGCCACCATCGCTGCCGCGTTCTGGCCGAAAAAAGTCATCGTGCGCCTGTCCGACTTCAAGTCGAACGAGTACAAGAAGCTGATCGGCGGTTCGCGCTACGAGCCGGACGAGGAAAACCCGATGCTGGGCTTCCGCGGCGCGGCGCGCTACCTGTCGGCCGACTTCTCCGAAGCGTTCAACATGGAATGCGAAGCGATGAAGCGCGTGCGCAACGACATGGGCCTGACCAACGTGGAAATCATGGTGCCATTCGTGCGCACCCTGGGCCAGGCCGAGAAAGTCATCGACCTGCTGGCGAAGAACGGTTTGAAGCGTGGCGAAAACGACCTGCGCGTCATCATGATGTGCGAAGTGCCGTCGAACGCCATCCTGGCAGACCAGTTCCTCGACCATTTCGACGGCTTCTCGATCGGTTCGAACGACCTGACCCAGCTGACCCTGGGCCTGGACCGCGATTCCGGCATGGAATTGCTGGCGGCCGACTTCGACGAGCGCGATCCTGCCGTGAAAGCCCTGCTGGCGCTGGCCATCAAGGCTTGCCTGGCACGCGGCAAGTACATCGGCATTTGCGGCCAAGGTCCTTCCGACCATCCGGACTTCGCCGTCTGGCTGATGGAGCAGGGCATCGAGTCGATGTCCCTGAATCCTGACTCGGTGATCGACACCTGGCAGAAGCTCGCTGCGCTGAAAGCGTAAGCGTCCTGCTTGCTTCCTGAAAACCCGCTGCCGTTGACCTGGCAGCGGGTTTTTTTATGCCTGCCATGCCGGCGAGGCGATAACCATGCGGCGCACGCCTGTATTCGATGGCTTTGCGCCAGATCAGCTAAAATGATTCCACCAATACATTGAAACGGGAGTTCTCATGGCAAGCAAGAAACCGAGCAAAGCTGCAAAGATCGACATCGGCATTTCCGAAGCGGACCGCGCGAAGATCGCGGAAGGCCTGTCCGGCCTGCTGGCCGACAGCTACACCTTGTACCTGATGACCCATAACTTTCACTGGAACGTCAAGGGGCCGATGTTCAACACCCTGCACCTGATGTTCATGACGCAATATACGGAGCAGTGGGGCGCGCTGGACCTGATCGCCGAGCGCATCCGCGCCCTCGGTTATCCGGCGCCGGGCACCTACAAGGAATTCGTCAAGCTGGCCTCGATCAAGGAAATCGACGGCGTGCCGCCGGCGCTGGACATGGTCAGCCACCTGGTGGCGGCACAGGAAGCGACCGCGCGCACGGCGCGCCGCCTGTTCCCGCTGCTGGAAAAAGCCAATGACCAGCCGACGGCCGACCTGATCACGCAGCGCCTGGATCTGCATGAAAAGACGGCGTGGATGCTGCGCAGCCTGCTGGAAGAGTAATTGCCGGGCTGGCGGCGCTAATTCGCCCCAGGCTATTGACGCCATCAGGAATTGCGTTAGACTGCTTGTATATAGGTGTTTGGCAAGAATAATATCAGGCAGTACTGCGCATTAAACCCCGTCGCTTATATAGGCTGCGGGGTTTTTTATTTTCGGATTCATAAAGATGGAGGCATCATGGCTGAATGGGTAGGCTGGTTTGTGGCGGCTGGCGCGGTATTGATCCTGGAACTGTTTACGGGCACGTTTTATCTGCTGATGATCGCCATCGGCATTGGTGCCGGAGGATTGGTGGCGCTGGCGGGCGGCAATGGCAGCTGGCAGGCCCTGACGGCCGCCATTGTCGGCGTGGCGGCCACGCTGTTACTGCGGCGCAGCCGTTTCGGCAAGGCGGCGCGGCGCGATGCGGCGCAGGACCCGAATGTGAATCTCGATATCGGCCAAAGCGTGGCAGTCGCGCATTGGGTCGATGGCGCTGCGCGCGTCATGTATCGCGGCGCCTTGTGGGATGTGGAACTGATTCCCGGCAGCGATGCGCAGGCGGGGCATTACACCATCCGCGCCGTGCGCGGCAGCCGTTTGATTGTTGGATAACCTGGAGAGTAGATTATGGAAGTAAGCATCGGAAGCGTGTCGCTGATCTTGTTATTGCTGGCATTGGTATTTGTCTTCAAGACCGTCAATGTGGTGCCGCAGCAGCATGCCTGGGTGGTAGAGCGGCTGGGCAAGTTCCATGCGGTATTGGGTCCCGGCTTGAATATCGTCGTGCCTTTTGTTGATCGCATCGCTTACAAGCACGTGCTCAAGGAAATCCCGCTCGACGTGCCGCCGCAGGTGTGCATTACGCGCGACAATACGCAATTGCAGGTCGATGGCATTCTGTATTTCCAGATTACCGACGCCATGCGTGCTTCATATGGTTCGTCGAATTATATTGCCGCCATTACGCAACTGGCGCAAACGACCTTGCGTTCGGTGATCGGTAAAATGGAACTCGACAAGACATTTGAAGAGCGCGACCATATCAATACGGCCATCGTGAATGCGATCGATGAATCGGCGGCGAATTGGGGTGTCAAGGTATTGCGCTATGAAATCAAGGATTTGACGCCGCCCAAGGAAATCCTGCATGCGATGCAGGCGCAGATTACGGCCGAGCGCGAAAAGCGTGCCCTGATTGCCGCCTCGGAAGGGCGCAAGCAGGAACAGATCAATATCGCCAGCGGCGAGCGCGAAGCGGCGATTGCCCGCTCGGAAGGTGAAAAGCAGGCATCGATCAACCGCGCCGAAGGCCAGGCCACGGCCATCGTCGCGCTGGCGCAGGCCAGTGCCGAAGCGCTGCGCCAGGTGGGCGCCGCCATCCGCGAGCCGGGCGGCGAGGATGCCGTCAACCTGAAAGTGGCCGAGCAGTATGTGGGCGCATTCGCGCAATTGGCGAAAACGAATAACTCGATTATCGTGCCGGCCAATCTGGGCGACATGAGCGGTTTGATCGCCACGGCGATGCAGGTGGTAAAAACGCAGAAGCCGAAAGGCGGCGTGGCTATTCCCTGATTGTCTGCTGGCTTGGTGAATAGCAAGTCCGTAGCAAGTTTGTTGTCAATACTGCCCGCCTTATGGCGGGCAGTTTGCATTTGCGCTGGCTGGAATATATGGCGCTGCCAGGGCAGCAGTATCTGCGCGTGGAGCAGTAACGTTGAAAATCTTTTCTTCATGTTATGCTGTGCGCACTTTCGGGTCTATATGCTCTGTCGTGCGGCGCTTGTTTTTGCTATTGGAATAGAATCTGCTGCTCAGCGTGGCGATGGTTGTGCCGATAGCCGCGACGAATATCCGGGCGGTATTTTGGCAGCGGATGCGTAATTGGCGATAGTATTGCCTCCATGTGTGTTTTCAATTGCCATTTATAATTACTATAAATTGCAATGAAACAAAAAGTACTGCAGAATAAATGCTGCCGATGGCGTTGTATTGAATTCCAGCCGCACAAAGCAGGGACGCTTGCGCAGCCGGTCCATGCGCGATGGCGGTTCCCGGGATTGACGATTTTCAGGGTCTGAAAGCAGGGAGAGTCGGGTTTTTGGTAAAAGAATTGTAAAAAACAATCAAATCTTAAGAAAAATCACCTCAGTCGCGTTACAATTGGATAGAATTTAACTGTTCAGTTATATTTTTCAACTCACACAAGGAAATATCATGGATCTGTCCAGCTTATCCCTGTCCGAACTGCGCACCTTGCAGGACGACATCAAGAAACAAATGAAGAAACGCGAACAGGACGATCTGTCCAAAGCGCGCGAGCAAATCCTGGCGATTGCCCAGAGCGTGGGCGTTTCCGTAAAAGATCTGGTTGGCACGGGTATTCGCGCTAAAACCGGCACGGTCGCTGTACGTTATCGCAATCCGGATGATGCGACGCAGCAGTGGACTGGCCGTGGCCGTCAACCGAAATGGGTCAAAGAGTGGACCGATTCGGGCAAGTCGCGTGATCTGCTGAAGGTTTGATCCTGAAGGGTTAAAAAACCGTTCATTCGGATGCTTGTCCTGTGAAGTAGTACAGGTGTAGTACAAGGCAGCATGCAAGCATCCGGAACTTTCTTTATTCGTCGTCCTTGGCCAGCCAGGCCAGTCTGATTCACCTCTGCTTATTTTCATGGTATTTTTGTCTATACCAGTCTTTTTCCGCCTTATCTATTTTCCCCTCCCTGTTTTAATTCCGTCGCGCTGTGCTTTCCGCTTTCCGCTTGCCGCAGGCAATCGGCAAAATAAAACCCGGCATATAGCCGGGTTTGCTGTTAAGGACGCAGCACGCTGCGCGCAGTACTGGATCAGCGGCGGTGCGACTTCATTGCTGCCTGCACTTCGCGCGCGCCATCGCGGTCGCGCTCTGCTGCCCGCTTGTCGTGCTGTTTCTTGCCCTTGGCCAGGCCGATTTCGCATTTCACGCGGCCGCCCTTGTAGTGCAGGTTGAGCGGCACCAGCGTGTAGCCGGAACGTTCCACCTTGCCGATCAGTTTATCCATTTCCGCGCGGTGCAGCAGCAGCTTGCGCGTGCGTACGGCTTCCGGGTGGATATGGGTGGAGGCGGTCGGCAGGGCGCTGATATGCGCGCCGAACAGGAAGAGTTCGTCGCCGCGGACGACAACGTAGGCTTCCTTGATTTGTACGCGGGCGTCGCGGATGGCTTTGACTTCCCAGCCTTCCAGCACGATGCCCGCTTCGTAGCGATCCTCGATAAAGTAGTCGTGGAAGGCTTTTCTGTTGTCTGCTATGGTCATGAGATGGTAAATGTGCGCGGGTCGGTTAAACTACTGTCTCGCGCAAGCGCGATAAAATCAAATGTATCCAACATCATAGCAAATGGTTCTTCAATGGCAGTAGTACATAAATCAGTTTTTCTCGGCTATAGCGCCGAACAAATGTTCGCGCTGGTGGCGGCGGTGGAAGATTATCCCAAATTCCTGCCCTGGTGCGGTGCGGTCGAGATTCGCGAGCGGGGCGAGAACACGGTTGTCGCCAGCGTGGGCATACATTACCACGGCGTGCGCCAAAGCTTCACCACGTCCAACGAGAACGTGCCGCCGAGCTCCATCAAGATGAAGCTGGTGGACGGTCCTTTCAAGACCCTCGATGGCGTATGGACCTTCAAGGCCTTGCGTGAGGATGCCTGCAAGATCGAACTGGATCTGCACTACGAGTTTTCCAGCCGCGTGCTTGAGCAGATCATCGGTCCCGTCTTCGGCATGATCGCCAACAGCATGGTCGATTCCTTCTGCAAGCGCGCGGAGACGGTGTATGGCTGAGGCCGACATCCAGGTGCAAGTCTGCCACGCCTTGCCGGGTAGCAGCTTCCTGCGCACCTTGATGGTGCCTGCGGGCACGACCATCGAGCAGGCCGTGGCGCAGAGCGGCTTGCTGCAAGCCATCCCCGGCATCGACCTGGCCATCAATATGGTCGGCATCTATGGCAAGAAGAAGACGCCCGATACCGTCTTGCACGAGCATGACCGGGTGGAAGTGTACCGGCCCCTGCAGGCGGACCCGAAAGAGGCGCGCCGGCGCCGCGCCAGCAGCAAGCCTGCCAAGGGTTGAACGGGCAGGGCGGCAGCAGCCTGGCCCCTGCCTGGCAGGCGACATTTTTTGCTATTTTCAAATATCTTTTCTATGCTGCAAGGACGGAGGGCGCTTTTTTCTGTATAATCTGCTTTTGCGCCAATAGGAAATGCTATGCGTCTACTTCAAAAAGCACTCACATTCGATGACGTGCTGCTCGTCCCAGCCTACTCCAACGTTCTGCCCGCCGATACGTCCCTCAAAACTCGCCTGACCCGCAATATCACCCTGAATATTCCCTTGCTGTCCGCAGCCATGGATACGGTGACGGAAGCCCGTCTGGCGATCGCGATGGCCCAGGAAGGCGGCATCGGTATCATCCACAAGAATTTGAATCCGAAGGACCAGGCACGTGAAGTGGCCCGTGTAAAACGTTTCGAAGCCGGCGTGCTGCGCGATCCGATCACGATTCCACCGGACATGAAAATCCGCGACGTGATCGCGCTGACGGAGCAATACGGCATCAGCGGTTTCCCTGTCGTCAAGGGCAAGGAAGTGGTCGGCATCATTACCAACCGCGATTTGCGCTTTGAAAAGGAACTCGACGCGGAAGCCTCCGCCAAGATGACCCCGCGCGAAAAACTCGTCGTCGTCAACGAAGATGCGGACACGGCTGAAGCCAAGCGCCTGATGAATAAGCACCGCCTCGAGCGCGTGCTGGTCGTCAATGACGCGTTCGAACTGCGCGGCCTGATCACCGTCAAGGATATCCAGAAGTCGACTTCGCACCCGTTCGCGTCGAAAGACAGCCAGGGCAAACTGCTGGTCGGCGCTGCCGTCGGCGTGGGCGCCAAGGATGAAGAGCGCATCGACCTGCTGGTCGCTGCCGGCGTCGACGTGCTGGTGGTCGATACGGCCCACGGCCACTCGCAAGGCATCCTCGACCGCGTACGCTGGATCAAGACCAAGTATCCGCAAGTGGAAGTGATTGGCGGCAACATCGCTACCGCCGCTGCCGCCAAGGCGCTGGTGGAATACGGCGCCGACGCCGTCAAGGTCGGCATCGGTCCTGGCTCCATCTGCACCACGCGTATCGTCGCCGGTGTGGGCGTGCCGCAAATCACGGCCATCTCGAACGTGGCGGAAGCACTGGAAGGCACGGGCGTGCCATGTATCGCCGACGGCGGCATCCGCTTCTCCGGCGATATTTCGAAAGCGCTGGCCGCTGGCGCCTCGACCGTCATGATGGGCTCCATGTTTGCCGGCACGGAAGAAGCGCCAGGCGAAGTGATCCTGTACCAGGGCCGCAGCTACAAGTCCTACCGCGGCATGGGTTCGCTGGGCGCGATGTCCGATGGTTCGGCTGACCGTTATTTCCAGGACGCCACCATGAAGGCCGACAAGTTCGTACCGGAAGGTATCGAAGGCCGCGTCGCCTACAAGGGCAGCGTGCTGGCGATCATCTTCCAGCTGGTGGGCGGCGTGCGTCAATCGATGGGTTACTGCGGTTGCGCCACCATCGACGAATTGCGCGAAAAAGCGGAATTCGTGGAAATCACCTCGGCCGGCATGCGCGAGTCGCATGTCCATGATGTGCAGATTACCAAGGAAGCGCCGAATTACCGTTCCGAGTAAATAGCGACAGACCAGACCGGCGCCCAGTGCGCCGGTTTTGTAATGACCTCAGATAAAGTCCCCATCATGCATTCTAAAATCCTCATTCTCGATTTCGGTTCCCAAGTCACCCAGTTGATCGCCCGCCGCGTGCGCGATTCCGGCGTGTTTTCCGAAGTCTTCCCGTATGACGTCAGCGACGAATTCGTGCGCAACTACGGTGCTGCCGGCGTGATCCTGTCGGGCAGCCACAATTCCACCCTGGACGGCGATTCGCCGCGCGCGCCGCAAGCCGTGTTCGAACTGGGCGTGCCCGTGCTGGGCATCTGCTACGGCATGCAAACCATGGCGGCCCAGCTGGGCGGCAAGGTGGAAAACGGCCTGGTGCGCGAATTCGGCTACGCAGAAGTGCGTGCCCGCAGCCACACCAAGTTGCTCAACGGTATTGCCGACTTCGTCACCGACGAAGGCCATGGCATGCTGAAAGTATGGATGAGCCATGGCGACAAGGTGCTGGAAATGCCGCCAGGCTTCAAGCTGATGGGCAATACCCCGAGCTGCCCGATCGCCGCCATGGCCGACGAAGAGCGCCAGTTCTACGGCGTGCAATTCCACCCGGAAGTGACGCACACGGTGCAGGGCAAGGCCATGATCGGCCGCTTCGTGCATGAAATCTGCGGCTGCAAGTCGGACTGGAACATGCCCGACTACATCAGCGAAGCGGTGGAAAAGATCCGCGCGCAAGTGGGGACGGATGAAGTCATCCTGGGCCTGTCCGGCGGCGTCGATTCGTCCGTCGCGGCAGCGCTGATCCACCGCGCCATCGGCGACCAGCTGACCTGCGTGTTCGTCGACCACGGCCTGCTGCGCCTGGACGAAGGCAAGATGGTGATGGACATGTTCGCCAAGAACCTGGGCGTGAAAGTCATCCGCGTCGATGCGGAAGACCAGTTCATGGGCCACCTGGCCGGCGTCACCGATCCCGAGCAGAAGCGCAAGATCATCGGCCGCGAATTCGTCGAAGTGTTCCAGGTCGAATCTGGCAAGCTGGTCAACGCCAAATGGCTGGCGCAAGGCACGATTTATCCGGACGTCATCGAATCGGCGGGCAAGGGCAAAAAAGGCCAGACCATCAAGAGCCACCACAACGTGGGCGGCTTGCCGGATACCATGAAGCTCAAGCTGCTCGAACCGCTGCGCGAACTGTTCAAGGATGAAGTGCGCAAGCTCGGCGTCGCGCTCGGCTTGCCGCATGACATGGTCTACCGCCACCCGTTCCCGGGCCCCGGCCTGGGCGTGCGTATCCTCGGCGAAGTCAAGAAAGACTACGCCGACCTGCTGCGCCGCGCCGATGCCATCTTCATCGAAGAGCTGCGCAACACGCCTTATGAATTCGTCGCCGGCCAGGCCGTCGATCCGGATGCGCTGCCAGCGAACTGGTACGAAGCGACCAGCCAGGCTTTCGCCGTCTTCCTGCCCGTCAAATCGGTGGGCGTGATGGGCGATGGCCGCACCTATGAATACGTGGTGGCCCTGCGTGCGGTGCAGACGCAGGACTTCATGACGGCCCACTGGGCACACTTGCCGCACAGCTTGCTGGGCAAGGTCTCGAACCGCATCATCAACGAAGTGCGCGGCATCAACCGCGTGGTCTACGATATCTCGGGCAAGCCGCCTGCGACCATCGAATGGGAGTGATGGGTTCGCTTTAGCTGCTTGATTTAAAGTGAAAAATTGATGGCCGTTGATAATTCAAAAAGAATTATCAATGGCCATTTTTTTGATGTGCGTGTGGTTGATCCGTCGCGCCAAGGCAATGCGTGCATTGACGTCTGCACCGCGATCCCAGGTCAATGACTCCACCCAGCCATCAGGCAGTTTTTTGACTACACAGGTCAGCGCATGGATCACGCTGCGCGTCGTTCCCCGTGAACTGCACCACTCCATCTACCGCGATTTTTCAGCAAGGTAGTGATCCGGCTATTTCTCGCTCTTGCTTGCGGCCTCGGCGCAATCTGCGGCTTTTTTGTGGATGGCTTCGAGGCCTTGACGCGCGAGGTGCAGCAGCTCTAATTCTACGGTGCTGCCATTTTGCATGGACAGGCGCTTCACGGCGGAGGCAAGCATGGGGGGAAGTTCCAGAAAATGCAGGATCAGCGCCCCTCCGGCCGGCACTGGCGGGTCGATTTGCGTCGCTCTGGCGATGGGCAATGTCCCATGCACAAGCCAGGCGGTGCTGACGCCGAGGGCCGCGGCAATCTTCTCTGCCGCATCCATAAGCAGTGTGGCTTTGCCTGATTCATAGCGATACAGTTGCGTGGGATTGATGCCCGCCCGTTCGGCAAGCTGCACTTGTGAGATATGAAGATTCTCGCGGCAGCTTTTGAGGCGCTCAGAAACATGGGTGTTGCCAGACATACATATTGCCTTTCAATATACAACGTTCGTGAATGACCGGCTGTGACGCAGCTGTCTCCACAGTGATGAAAGGAACGAGAGCGTTTTTCCAGCCACAGCCTGGTCAACAGCAATGATTTTACCGTCCGGGAGCGGCATGGCGGCATCCCTGGTTTCGTATTCCTTCCGGTCGGCCCGGGCAAGGTCGAGATCGTATACGAGTGCCGGAACTGACCCTGCCCCGCAGGGGAGGGCGTTGGGCGCAGTTGAGCTTGCCAAGAGGCGGCCTGCGTTGCATGAGCTATCTTGCTTCACCCCGCTCTCAGGTCCTGGATGTCAGCGCTCAGGATGGATGAAATACTGACGAATACGGTTTTTCTTGCGGAAGCATGTGCTTTGCTTACTCAAACTTCTCTTGGGCGAGCAGCGCATGGATTGCGTGGGCCAGCGGCGTCACATCCGCCACCCTGGTTATCCATTGATGTACGTAAAGTTCTACCGCCTTTTTGCTGAGGCCGATCTGAATGGCTCTGTGAGCTTGCGGCCGCAACAGCAGATCCCGCTCCGGGTCCCATTGGATGCGCACGGGCGATGCCTCTTTCTTCGCCGACCATTCGTCCTTGCTCATGGATGCATCCGCGTGGCTCAGGCAACCGTGCTCCAGTGCCCATTCAAATCCCGCTCTGCTGATATCGATCGCCAGTATGCGTTGCTGAGCAGCGTCTTTGAATCCCCAGCCCGCGCGATACATCATCCATAAGAAAGACGGTTTAATCCAGGTCATGCGTTCCATCTTGAATGGGGGCGAAGTAAATGTACCGTTCGTCAATGCTCCATCCGCGATCGCATCCGGATAGTCTTGATAGACACGGATGGTTGATTCGTCGTAGGTGGCCCTGATCTGACGTTCAGGGATGGCTGATGTTGGGCGCTGATCATCTTGTTGCATTGTTACCTTGGTTGAAGCCAGGGAGAATCCCGGCGAGTTTGAACATGATGCTGACTCCTGTGCGTGGCCTAAGCAATCCTTCTGCCAGCCATCCGTCACCGGTGGATAGCCCATACCGGTGGACCCACGAGGAGGGTGGCAAGACGACTGGCCTGACTGGCGAAAGTGGGGCGTGGTCAGCTTCGTAAATCTTACACGACCTTGGCCTTGTCCCGCTGCATGCGCGGGGTGCATAGCTTGCCGATCAAGACGGCGGGAAGGCAGGGGGCATTCTGACGCGATCTTGGTTAATACGGTACGCATCACCATCGCCTGCCCACCTGTTTTACTAGTGGTAATTGGATAGTTGAATGGCAGTTACTAAAGACGTAAAGTTCTCAAGAAATAAATAAAATTGCCATGCGGAAATAATTATTTTATAATCTACTTGAGAAAATAATTACGTAAGGCAACATATGCACCTGCGCTTGACGCCATGGTGCGGTGTATTTTTGTTTAGCGGCACCTTGTGTGCCGCCGTGTCCGCGCAGACCCGTCCTGAAATCGCGCCGCCCCTTCCCATTCCGCCTAGCAGCAGCCAGCGCGACGATGCCAGCCAAGAACTGATACGCCAGCAAGAACGCGAGCGCCTCCTGCGCCAGCAGCAGGAGCGCACGCCCGACGTGCGCCTGCTCGAGGCGCCCGCGGCCGCGGCCGCCAACCGCCTGCCCGCAGGCGAATCGCCATGCTTTACCATCGACCACCTGCAATTGCGGGGCGAGGATGCCGAATTATTTCAATGGGCGCTGGCCGCCGCCAGCCGCGATGACCTGGGCGCGCCGGACTCTGCGCTGGGACGCTGCCTGGGTACGCCAGCCATCAATGTGCTGATGGGGCGCATGCAGAACGCCATCATCGCGCGCGGCTTTGTCACTACGCGGGTGCTGGCCGAACCGCAGGATTTAAGCAAGGGCACCTTAACCCTGACCTTGATACCGGGGCGCATCCGCCAGATCGGCTTTGCGCCCGGCACCAATCCCCGCGCCACCTGGTGGAATGCCGTGCCGGCACGGCCCGGCGACTTGCTCAACGTGCGCGACACGGAGCAGGCGCTGGAGAACCTCAAGCGCGTGCCGACGGCCGAAGCCGATATCCAGATTATGCCGGCCGAGGGCGGCAATGCGAAGCCGGGCGAGAGCGACCTGCAGATCCAGTGGAAGCAGGGCTTGCCATTCCGCCTGGCGCTGGGCCTTGACGATGGCGGCTCGCGCTCGACGGGCAAGCTGCAGGGCAGCGTGACCTTGTCGTACGACCACTGGCTGACCCTGAACGACCTGTTTTATCTGAGCCTGAACCAGAACGTCGACGGCAACCGCCAGGGTCCGCGCGGCACGGGCGGCATGGTGGCCCACTATTCGATTCCCTATGCTTACTGGCTGCTGGCGTTTACAGCCAGCGACAGCCGCTACCACCAGTCCGTGGCCGGCATCAGCCAGGACTACAACTACAGCGGCGCCAGCCAGAACCGCGAAGTCAAGTTGTCGCGCCTGGTGTACCGCGACGCCTCGCGCAAGACCACGGTGTCGCTACGGGGCTGGCAGCGTTCCGCGCAAAACTTCATTGACGACACGGAAGTGGAAGTGCAGCGCCGCCGCATGGCGGGCTGGGAACTGGGGCTTGGCCACCGCGAATTCCTGGGCCAGGCCACCCTGGACTTGAATCTGCAGTACCGGCGTGGCACGGGCGCGATGGATGCGCTGGCCGCGCCCGAGGAAGCGTTTGGCGAGGGCACGTCGCGCTTCAAGCTGCTGCTGGCCGACGCAGCCCTGGCAGCCCCGTTCACGCTGGCCGGCCAGCCGCTGCGCTATTCCGGCAGCTGGCGCATGCAGCACAACCGCACGCCGCTGGTGCCGCAGGACCGTTTTGCCATCGGCGGGCGGTATACCGTGCGCGGCTATGACGGCGAAAGCAGCCTGTCGGCCGAACGGGGCTGGCTGCTGCGCAATGAAGTCGGCGTGCCGCTGGGCAGCAGCGGCCAGGAAGCGTATGCGGGACTCGACCATGGCGAAGTGGCCGGACCATCCGCGGCCTGGCTGATCGCCACCAATTTGACAGGTGCCTTCGTGGGCTTGCGCGGCCAGTGGCTGGGCGTGCAGTACGACGCCTTTGTCGGCTGGCCCGTGCGCAAGCCCGAGCTGTTCCGTACGGCCAGCCATACGGCCGGCTTCAGCCTGAACGCCAGCTATTAATCTGAGACACCGCGACTAATCAGCCGTTCTCTTCTCTCTATCGCATCATTTAATTGTCATTAGGACATTTCATGAACAAGAACCTGTACCGCATCATCTTTAATAAACGCCGTGGCCAACTGATGGTCGTCGCCGAAAATGCTAGTTCGCAAGGCAAGGCGGCCAAGGGCGAAGGCGGCCTGGACAGCGGCGTGTTTGAAGGCGATGGCGGTGGCGGGCTAAGTTTCAGTGTGAATGGCAAGTTGCGGCCGCTGGCCTTGGCAATATTTGCCGCGCTGGGCATGGTGAGCTTTGTGGCGGGGCCGGCCATGGGACAGATCGTGGCCGATCCGAACGCGCCGGGCCGCCAGCGTCCGACGGTGGTGCAAAGCGCGAACGGCGTGACGCAAGTCAATATCCAGACGCCGAGCGCGGCAGGTGTATCGCGCAACACCTACAGCCAGTTCGACGTGACGGCGAATGGCGCCATCCTCAACAACAGCCGCGGCAATGTGCAGACGCAGACGGGCGGCTGGGTGCAAGGCAATCCATGGCTGGCGGGCGGCAGCGCGCGCGTCATTCTCAACGAAGTCAATTCGGCCAACCCCAGCCAGCTGCGCGGCTATGTCGAGGTAGCGGGGCAGCGGGCCGAAGTCGTCATCGCCAATCCGGCCGGCGTGAGCGTCGATGGCGGCGGTTTCATCAATGCCAGCCGGGTCGTGCTGACGACGGGCACGCCGATGCTCAACGATGGCAGCCTGGATGGCTACATGGTGCAGCGTGGGGTCGTGACCATCAACGGCCGTGGGCTGGACACGTCGCTGAGCGACTACACGGCCATCCTGGCGCGCGCTGCACAGATCAACGGCGGCATCTGGGCGCAGGAATTGAAAGTCGTCACAGGTACTAACCAGATCGATGCGGCGCATGGCGTGGCGGGCGCCGCGGCTGGCGTAGGGCCGGCCCCGGCATATGCGCTGGACGTGGCACAGCTGGGCGGCATGTACGCGGGCAAGATCACCCTGATCGGCACGGAAGCGGGCCTGGGCGTGCGCAACGCGGGCGTGTTGGCGGCCACGGCCGGCAACCTGGTGCTGCAATCGAATGGCTGGTTGAGTAATAGCGGCAACATCCAGTCAGCCGGCAGCGGCAGCCAGACGAGCATTGCGGTGACGGGCGACGTGGCCAACAGCGGTACCGTGTATGCGGGCGGCGACAGCCAGGTGCAGGCGCAGGGCAATATTGCCAACAGCGGCGTGATCGGCGCGCAGAACAATGTCGAGGTGCACGCCACGGGCGCGGAGGCGCGCATCGACGGGGCGGCGGGTTCCGTGCTGGCCGCAGGCCTGAACCTGGACAACACCTTGACGGCTAGCGGCAAGCTGAACGTGACGGCAGGCGATGTGGTGGCCGTGCACGGCACGGCCGTGGCAGGCGGCGACAGCAGCCTGTCGGCACGCCAGCTCGATTTGACTGGGGCGCAAGTGTCGGGCGCGAATGTGGGCCTGGGCGCCAGCGCGGGCGATCTCGACGCCAGCCGGGCGCAGGTCAGCGCGCGCGAACGCTTGCAGCTGGACGCGGCGCGCACCGTGCGCAGCGATGCAGCGCAACTGACGGGCCAGCAACTGGGCGTGAACGCGCACGACCTGTCGAACGTGGGCGGCCAGCTCACGCAGCTGGGTGCCGGCGACCTGGCGATTCAATTGCCCGGAAGCCTGGACAATACGCGCGGCGTCATCGCCACGAATAGCCAGGCCTTGCGCCTGCAAGCGGCCAGTCTGAGCAACCAGGATGGGCACATCCAGCATGCGGGCACGGGCGCGTTGGAGATTGGCGCAACCCAAGTCAACTTGCAGCGCGGCAGCATCGTCAGCAATGGCGCCATGGCGCTGCGTGGGGAACAGGTCGACCACCGCGATGCCCGCACGGTAGCTGGGCAATTGAACATCGATGCAGGCAGCCTCGATAACCGGGGTGGCAGCCTGGCACAGAGCGGCCAGGGAGCGACCGGCGTGCAGGTGCGCAACGGCTTGGACAACCGCAGCGGTGCGCTGGAAAGCAATGGCGCTTTGAGCGTACAGGCGGCCAGCGTGCAAAACCAGAAGGGCCGCATCGTCTCGGGCACGGATGTGGTGCTGTCGACGGGCGTGCTGGACAACACGGAAGCGACCCTGGCAGCCGGCGGCAAGCTGCGCCTGGATAGTGGCGACGTGGACAATACGCGCGGCCAGATCCAGGCGCTGGCGGGCGATGCCAGTCTGTCTGTGGCAAAGCTGAATAATACGGCCGGCAGCGTCTTTGCCGGCGGCAACCTGGCCACCCAAGCCAGCGAAATGCTCAACAGCGGCAACCTGTATGCGGCCGGCAGCCAGGCGCTGCAAGTGAGCGGCGCCGTCAGCAACAGCGGCGTGATCGCCGCGCAGGGCGATAACCGCATCGATGCCCGCCGTATCGACAGCGCGGCCGGCAGCCTGCTGGGCGCCGGCATCCGCGCCGACGGCAGCCTGGCCGGCAGTGGCCAGTTGCAACTGACGGCCACGCAAGCGATAGCGGCCCACGGCCAGAACCTGGCGGCTGGCAAGACGAGCATGCACGCTGCTGCCATTGACCTGAGCGGCAGCCAGACGGGCGGCGCGGCCATTGAGTTGCATGCCGGTACTGGCCATATCGTCACCGATGGCGCACTGGTGACGACCACGGGTTTGCTGTCCATGACGGCGGCCGGCAGCAGCCAGGCGCTGTCGAACGTGCGCGGCACCTTGAGCGCGGGCCAGCTGGACCTGAAAACGGGATCGCTGGACAACCGCGGCGGCACGTTGATCCAGACGGGGACTGGCGATACCACCTTGCAAGGCAGCACCCTGGACAACACGGGCGGCCGCATTGCCGTCAACAGCGCCAACCTGGCGCTGACGGCGGAACAGCTGACTAACCGCGACGGCAGCATCGAACACGCGGGCACGGGCAGCTTGCACATTGAAGCAACGCGTTTCGATGACGAACGGGGCAAGATAACGGGCAATGGCCTGGTGGATATCCAGGCGGAGACGATCGATCACCGCCATGCCGTCACGTCCGGGCAGCAGGTCACCGTGCAGGCCGGCAATCTGGACAACCGCGATGGCACCGTGCAGCAGACGGGATCAGGACAAATGCGCGTGGACGTGGCGCAGGCGCTGGACAATACGCGCGGCAGCATTGCGGGCAATGGCAGCGTGCAGGTGCAGGCGGGCGTACTGGACAACAGCAAGGGCCGTATTACCTCGGCTGCGTCGGCCGACATCGTCAGCAAAAGCACACTGAATAATACCGATGGGGTGATGGCAGCGACTGCCGATTTGCATGTGGGCGGTGTGAATATCGACAACACGCGCGGCGTGTTGCAGGCGGACATGTTGCGTCTGGATGCGGCATCCTTGCTGAACCAGCAGGGGACAGTGAGCGCCGGTACGGACCTGACGGCCAAAGTGAGCGGTGACCTGAACAACG
>NZ_WFLI01000017.1 GCF_009208555.1 Janthinobacterium violaceinigrum
CAGCCATCCCGTCACCCTGGACTTGCACAACTGGCGCCTGTGTTCGGCTGTCCTGCGCTCGGGCGACATCGGCTTTGCCGAAACGTTTATCGGGGCGACGGCAGCGGGGGCGGCGGCAGGGACGGCCGCATCGAGACGGGCCTTGGCCGAGGCCAGCAATTCAGCCTGGGTGCTCGAGGCGATGCCGAACAGCTGGCGGCTGTACGCGAGCACGCTTTCGATATTCGGCTGCGCCTGGCTGGTGCTGTAGCTGAAGAAATCGCGCGGATCCTGCGTTTCCAGCAGGTGCTGCGCGGTTTCCGCCGTCTGCGACAGGGCCGCCTTGCCGGCGTTCAGGTTCAGGGCGATGATCTTTTCGGCGCTTTCGAAGACTTTGCTGGTCAGGGTGCTGAAGATTTGCAGCTGGTTTTCCAGTTGCGATTTGGCGGCGCTGGAAATTTGTTCTGGAAGCGGAAACATATTTACTCCTTTGTACGGATTAAAATGCTGGCAAAACGCTCTGCAAAATCCCGAAAACCAGAGTTGGCCGCGTTTTGTAAAGTGGGTAGCGTGCTGAGTAACGGGTCAGAGCCTGATTATGATGCAACGCAATATGAATATTCTAGCGGTGATTCGAGTTAGTTGAAAGTTATTTTATTTGACCCGTGCGGCGCCTGCCCGCCCTATTCATGGGCCCAGCAGCATTTGCAGGAAGTTTGCGCAGGCGCAAGGTGTTGCCAACGAATCTATGGCTACGCTTTTGGGAGTAGCTCCATTCTTGCACTGCAACATTGTGGGGAAGTGGATAAGATGGCAATCAGCTGGCAGCGCCAGGCACCGTAGTCAACCGAAGGAGTGTCCGCATGGACCTAGTCATCCGCAATGCCAGCCTGCCCGATGGGCGCCGCGCCATCGATATCGCCATCGAGGGCGGCCGCATCGCCGCCGTCGGCCCCGCCTTGCCAGTGACGGGCGCGCGGGAGATCGACGCGGCCGGCGACCTGGTCACGCCGCCGTTCGTCGACGCGCACTTCCACATGGACGCCACGCTCAGCTATGGCTTGCCGCGCGTGAACGCGTCCGGCACCCTGCTGGAAGGCATTGCCCTGTGGGGCGAGCTGAAACCGCAGCTGACGCAGGATGCACTGGTGGAGCGCGCCCTGCAGTATTGCGACTGGGCCGTGGCGCGCGGCTTGCTGGCCATCCGCTCGCACGTGGATATCTGCGACCCGCGCCTGCTGGCCGTGGAAGCGCTGCTCGATGTGAAACGCCAGGTGGCGCCCTACCTGGACCTGCAGCTGGTGGCCTTTCCGCAGGATGGCATCCTGCGCAGCCCCGGCGCCTTCGACAACCTGAAACGCGCGATTGCCATGGGCGTCGACGTGGTGGGTGGCATCCCGCATTTCGAGCGCACGATGGCCGACGGCGCGGAATCCGTGCGCCTGCTGTGCGAATTCGCCTGCGAGCGGGGCCTGATGGTCGACATGCATTGCGACGAGTCGGACGATCCGCTGTCGCGCCACATCGAAACCCTGGCCTTCCACAGCCAGCGCCTGGGCATGCAGGGCAGGGTCACGGGTTCGCACCTGACGTCCATGCACTCGATGGACAATTATTATGTGAGCAAGCTCCTGCCCCTGATCCGCGAGGCGGGCGTAGCGGCGATTGCCAACCCCCTCATCAACATCACCCTGCAGGCGCGCCACGATACGTATCCGAAGCGGCGCGGCATGACGCGCGTGCCCGAGATGCTGGCGGCCGGCATTCCCGTCGCCTTTGGCCACGACTGCGTGATGGACCCGTGGTACAGCCTCGGTTCGGGCGACATGCTGGAAGTGGCGCACATGGGATTGCACGTGGCGCAGATGACGGGCCAGCAAGCGATGCACGACTGCTTCCTGGCCGTCACCGAGACGCCGGCGCGCATCCTGGGCCTGGACGGCTATGGCATCGCACCGGGCTGCCATGCGGATCTGCTGATCCTCGATTGCGGCAGTACCGTGGAAGCGCTGCGCCTGCGCGCGGCGCGGCGCCTGGTGCTGCGGCGGGGGAACATCGTCAGCGAGGCGCCGCGCGCGCAATCGCGCCTGCACCTGCCGGGCCGCCCGGACAGCGTGAATTTCCGCCTGGGGCGTTGACCCATGGATGCGCGTGCCACTGGACGGCCCAGCGCAAATCCCCGACAATCGTTGCACACTTTTGCTGCTGGAGCCGCACCTTGAAAGAAATTGACATCCGTCCCGCCCAGGAATCCGACTTCGAGGCCATGTGGCCCATTTTCCAGACGCTGGTGGCCGGCGGCGACACCTACACCTTCCCCGCCGATACCTCGCGCGAAGAGTGCCACGCCTACTGGTTCGGCCCCGGCGTGCAAAGCTTTGTCGCCATGATGGGCACGGAGCGCCTGCTGGGCATGTACAAGCTGGTGGCGAACCAGCCGGGCCACGGATCGCACGTGGCCAATGCCTCGTTCATGGTCGACCCGGCCGCGCAGGGCGTGGGCGTGGGCCGCCTGCTGGGCGTGCACTGCATGGAAGAAGCGCGCCGCGCGGGCTACCTGGCGATGCAGTTCAACTTCGTCGTCAGCACCAACCTGGCTGCCGTCACCCTGTGGAAAAAGCTGGGCTTCAGCGTGGTCGCCACCCTGCCGCTGGCCTACCGCCACGCGCAGCTGGGCTATGTCGACGCCTACGTGATGTACCAGCTGCTCAGCGATCCGATGCAGTGGCCGGCATGAGCGGCGCCTTGACGGTCATCGAGACGCCCCGGCTGCGGCTGCGCACCGTCGCGGAAGACGACGCGGCGTTCTACTTGAAACTGGTGAACGACCCGTCGTGGGTCGCCAATATCGGCCAGCGCAATCTGCACACCGTGGCAGCGGCCCGCGCGGCCCTGGAGGCGGGCGCGATAGCGCAGTTCCGCCAGCATGGCTATTCCTTCTGCATCGTCGAACGGCGCAGCGACGGCATGGCCATGGGCATCTGCGGCCTGATACTGCGCGCCAGCCTGCCCGGGCCCGACATCGGCTACGCCCTCCTGCCCGACTACTGGGGGCAGGGCTATGCCTACGAGGCGGCTGCCGCCGTCATGCGCCATGCGCAGCACGTGCTGCGCCTGCCCACCGTGTACGGCATCACCTCGCCGCAGAACCAGGCGTCGAACAATCTGCTCAACAAGCTGGGACTGCGTTTCGAACGCTTTGCGCGGCTGCCGCCCGATGGCAAGGATACGAATGTGTACCGGCGCGACTTCCGCCAGCATGGCTGACGGCGCTGGCTGGCGCGTATCGGCAAAGTGCGGAAAAGTATGCGGAAAGGCGCGCTGCCGGCGGCGCCGGGCGATTACCATACGGTGACATCGCCGCCGCGCGCGGCCGCCCATTCACTTTTCATGGAACCATCGTGACCTATCTCGGTATCGATATCGGCACTTCCGAAGTCAAGGCCATCCTCACCGATGACGCGCAGACCATCCTCGCCAGCAGCGGCGTGGCCCTGCGCGTCGCCAGCCCCCATCCCGGCTGGTCGGAACAGCATCCCGAAGACTGGTGGCGCGCCACCCTGGACGTGATCGCCGCCATCCGCGCCGCGCAGCCCGTGGCGTTTTCCGGCTTGCGCGGCATCGCGCTGTCGGGCCAGATGCATGGCGCCACCCTGCTCGACGAGCAGCAGCACGTGCTGCGCCCGGCCATCCTGTGGAACGACACGCGCGCGTTTGCCGAATGCGCGGAGCTCGAGGCGCTGGTGCCCGAGTCGCGCGCCATCACGGGCAACCAGGCCATGCCCGGCTTCACGGCACCCAAGCTGCTGTGGCTGCGAAAGCACGAAGCGGCGCTGTTCCGCGCCACGGCCAAGGTCCTGCTGCCCAAGGACTACGTGGCCTTGCGCCTGACGGGCGAGTACGTATCCGACCTGTCCGACGCTTCCGGTACCCTGTGGCTGGACGTGGCCAGGCGCGACTGGTCCGAACGCATGCTGGCCGCGACAGGCCTGACGCGCGAACACATGCCGCGCCTCGTCGAAGGCAGCGCCGCCGCCGCGCAGGTGCGCCCGTCCCTGTGCCAGGAATGGGGCATCGCGCATACGGTGCTGCTGGCCGGCGGCGCGGGCGACAACGCGGCCGCCGCCGTGGGCCTGGGCGTGGTGGAGCCGGGCGCCGGCCTGCTGTCGCTGGGCACGTCCGGCGTGCTGTTTGCCGGCAGCGACGGTTTTGCGCCCAATCCGGGCCAGGGCGTGCATGCGTTCTGCCATTGCCTGCCCGGGCGCTGGCATCAGATGAGCGTGATCCTCAGCGCCGCGTCCAGCCTCGCCTGGGTGGCGCGGCTGACGCAGTCGGCCGACATCGGCGCACTGGTGACCCTGGCCGAAGGCGTCGAGGCGCGCGCGGCGCCCATCTTTTTGCCGTATTTGAGCGGCGAGCGTACGCCGCACAATGACGCCACGGCGCGCGGCGTGTTCTTTGGCCTGTCGACGGAACACGGGCGCGCGGAGCTGGCCTACAGCGTGATGGAAGGCGTGGTCTTCGCCATGGCCGACGGCAATGCGGCCCTGCGCAGCGCCGGCACGCAGCTGCGCGAAGCGTCGTTCGTGGGCGGCGGTTCGCGCAGCCGCTTCTGGGCGCAGCTGTGCGCGACTGCCTCGGGCTTGCACGTGCTGCGCCACGACCACGGCGTGGCGGGCGGCACCCTGGGCGCGGCGCGCCTGGCGCAGATGGCGGTGACGGGCTTGCCGCCGTCCCAGGTGTGCACGCGGCCTGCGGTGCAGGAAACCATCGCGCCGCAGGCGTCCGGCGTGCTCGACGATCGCCTGGCGCGCTATCGGCGCCTGTATCCGCTGCTGCGCGCGGAGTTCGCGGGCGCAGCCGAGGCGGCGCGCTAGCGCTGCGGCAAGATTGCCGGCCCGACCATGCTGCACGCGTGGCAATATGGCCAGACAGTTAAGCTTTCTGTGTAATTTGTTGTTTCTATGCTGAAAGTGTTTCACTAGCGAAAGCGCCGCTTGGTTTTTCACGGGGCACGCTGCATGATTTCCCCATTTGGTGAGAATTGGATAGTTTTGGCAACCCCTTTGTTGCCATCCTGTTCTTGCCGCAAGGAGAAACACATGCAACTCGCGAATCTGAAAATCTCCGTCCGCCTGGGTCTGTTGGGCGCCTTCTTCTTTCTCGCGCTGGTGTTCGTCGGCGTGCGCGGCTGGAGCGCGCTCGACGCGGCCAGCGTGCGCAGCGCGGACGCCATGCAGCGTTCCGTGGCTCTGACGGAAGCGGTCGACGCGGCGCGCAGTGCGCAGGTGGAGTTCAAGATCCAGGTACAGGAATGGAAAAACATCCTGCTGCGCGGCGGCGATGCGGTCGCCTTCCAGCGCTACCGCGAAGCGTTCGTTGCCAGCGGCGCGCAGACGCGCAAGGAACTGGCGGGCCTGCAAACCATGATGGCCGCGCTGAAGCTCGATACGGCGCCCGTGGCGCAAGCCATGCAGGCGCACGACGCGCTGGGCGTCAGCTACCTGGCGGCGCTGCAAAAGTATGACGGCGCGCGCGCCGACAGCGCGCAGGCCGTCGATGCGCTGGTCAAGGGCATGGACCGTGAACCGACGCGCCAGATCGACGCCATCGTCACGGCCATCGGCAAGCAGTCGCACAGCCTGATGGCGCAGATGAAGGAGCAGGATGACGCCGCGCACCGCAGCGCCAGCATCGCCATGCTGGCCACCGTGCTGGTAACCCTGGTCGTGGGGTCCGTCACCGTGTGGTGGCTGATCCGCAGCATCACGGTGCCGCTGGGCGCGGCCGTGGGCATCGCCCAGCAGGTGGCGGCCGGCGACTTGCGCGCCGTGGTGGCCGACAGCAGCCGCGATGAAATCGGCGACCTGCTGCGCGCCTTGAAAGCGATGAGCGGCAACCTGGCTGCCATCGTGGGACGGGTGCGCGCCGGCACGGACGCCATCGCCACGGCGTCCGGCGAAATCGCCAGCGGCAATATGGACCTGTCGTCGCGCACGGAGGAGCAGGCCAGCTCGCTGGAAGAAACGGCCGCTTCGATGATCGAGCTCACTTCCACCGTGCGGCAGAATAACGACAATGCGGACCAGGCGCGCCAGCTGGCCGGCGGTGCGTCCGACGTGGCGCAGCGCGGCGGCGAGGCCGTGGCGCAGGTGGTGCAGACCATGAGCCATATCAATGCCTCGTCGAAGCGCATCGTCGACATCATCGCCGTCATCGACGGCATCGCGTTCCAGACGAATATCCTGGCCCTGAACGCGGCCGTGGAAGCGGCGCGCGCGGGCGAGCAGGGACGCGGTTTCGCCGTGGTGGCGACGGAAGTGCGCAGCCTGGCGCAGCGCTCGGCAGAGGCGGCGCGCGAGATCAAGCAGCTGATCGGCGAATCCGTGCGCACGGTGGAAGAGGGCAGCGTGCTGGCCGGCCAGGCGGGGCGCACGATGGACGACGTGGTGAGCAGCGTGCAGCGCGTGAACGCCATCATCGGCGAGATCGCCGTGGCCAGCGTGGAGCAGCGCGACGGCATCGAGCAGATCAGCATCGCCATCAGCCAGATGGACGGCGTGACGCAGCAGAATGCGGCCCTGGTGGAGCAGGCCGCCGCCGCCGCGGACGCGCTGCAGCAGCAGGCGGCCAGCCTGGCCGACGCCGTCAGCATCTTCAAGCTGCATGGCACGCCCGGCGCGCCCGCGCCGGCGGGGGCCGCCCTGGCCCGGACGCTGTCGCTGGCGTAACGCAAGCCCTGTCCCGCGCCGCTTGATGCCAGTCAAGCGGTGCCCGATCAGGCAAAAAGTTCGGCGAAATTCTTATACTATTTCCTTTCCGCATGTATCTGCGCCCGGCCGCATGGCGCGCGTTGCAAAGGAAAACCATGTTCCTCACTTTCCGCCTGCCGGGTGACGCATGACGGCGCTGCTGCTGGCACTGTGCCTGAGTCTGGCCGTGGTGCTGAGCGTGCTGCTGGCCTGCCAGTGGCAGGCGGCACGCACGTGGCGCATGCGCCATGCGACCGGCGTGGTGCGGCAGGCGGCGCAGGCACAGGTGGCGGCAGAGGCGCTGGCGCTGCTGCACGCGCTGCCGGCGGCCGTCATCGGTACCGACCAGGAGGGCGTCGTGCGCTACCTCAATCCCCGCGCCAGCGCCATGGGCGGCTTGCCGGGCGGCGATGGACTGGGCCAGCCCGTGATGCAGCTGCTGCCGCTGTTCCACGACGGCACGCCCATCGATGCGGCGCGCCAGGTGCGCGATTGCGTGGCGCAGCAGGAAGTGCTGGAGGTGGCGCGCGGCGCCGTGCTGCTGCGCCACCTCGACGGCAAGCGCATCGACGTGCAATACAGCTGCGCGCCGCTGGCGCAGGGCGGCGCGGTACTGCTGCTGCACGACGTGTCGGCCCGCCGGCGCGCCGAGCAGCAGCTGGAATTCATCGCCCACCACGACGGCCTGACGGGCCTGCCCAACCGGCTGCATTTCCAGATCCGCTTCGAGCACGGCATCGCCTACGCGCGCCGCCACCAGGGCTTGCTGGCCGTGCTGTTCGTCGACATCGACCGCTTCAAGTCCATCAACGACAGCCTGGGACACGACGTGGGCGACCAGGTGCTGACGGAGTTTGCGCGCCGGGTGCAGCAGTGCGTGCGCAAGGTCGATACGGTGGCGCGCCAGGGCGGCGATGAATTCATCATTCTGCTGACGGAACTGCGCACGGCGCACGATGCCGAGCGGGTGGCCGAGAAGATCGTCGCCGCCATCGCCGCGCCCTTCGTCATCGGCGAATACAGCCTGTCGGTGGCGGCCAGCGTGGGCGTGGCCCTGTATCCGGATGACGACGACGATGTCAATGCGCTGATCGAAAAGGCCGACCTGGCCATGTATGCAGCCAAGCGCCACGCGCCGGGCACCTGCCTGCGCTACGCCGCGCGCATGCAGGCGCAATCGTATTCGCGCACCATCCTCGAGACGGCCCTGCGCCATGCGCTCGAGCGCGACGAATTCGCGCTGTTCTACCAGCCGCGCATGGACCTGAAGACGCGCAGGATCACGGGCGTGAAGGCGCTGCTGCGCTGGAAGCACCCGGAACTGGGCCTGATGATGCCGCTCGACTTTTTACCGGTACTGGAGGAAAGCGCCTTGATCCTGCCGGTGGGGGCCTGGGTGATGGCCACGGCGGTGGAACAGGCGCGCAGCTGGATCGCGCAGGGGCAGATGCTGACGGTGTCCGTCAGCCTGTCGGCGCGCCAGTTCTACCAGCGCGATATCGCGCGCAATTTTGCCGCCGCGCTGCAGGCGGCCGGCGTGCCGGGACATTGCATCGAGCTGGAAATCGCTGCCGGCATCCTGATCGACCGCAACCAGAACTGCGAACTGATACTGCGCCAGTTCCGCCAGCTGGGCATGGCGATCGCCATCAGCGATTTCGGCACGGGCGACGCTTCGCTCAATTACCTGAAGCGCTTTCCCACGGATGCCGTGAAGATCGAAAAGTGCTTCGTCGACGACGTGGGCAAGCCGGGCGGCGACGGCGCCATGGTGCGGGCCATCGTGGCGATGGCGCGCACGCTGGGATTGCGCACCATCGCCGGCGGCGTGGAAAGCGGCGAGCAGCTGGAACTGCTGGCCGAGATGGGTTGCGACGAGGCGTTTGGCTATTTCCTGGGCCGCGCCATGGCGCCCGAGGGCGTCGAGGCGCTGCTCAAAAGCAGTGAAGCCATTCAGAACTGATAGCGCAGCGACAGCATGGCGTTGCGCGGATCGCCGTAGTAGCCGCCCATGCCCGTCGAGTAGTACTTCTTGTCGAAGACATTATTCACGTTCAGGGTCGCCACCAGCTGCGGCGTGAGCTGGTACTGCGCCATCAGTCCCGCCACCGCATACGCCTTCTGCGTGAAGCGTTCGCCGTTCGGCCCGCGGTCATCCATGTAGATATCGCTCTGCCAGTTCACGCCGCCGCCCAGCACCAGGCCAGGCACGCCCTGCGCCAGGCGCCACGTGGTCCACAGCTTGGCCATGTTCTGCGGCTGGTTGGTCTGGATGCGCTTGCCGGCGGCGTTGCGGATGCGGTTATACGCATAGCTGGCCGTCAGTTGCCAGTCGGGGCGCAGCTGGCCCGATACCTCCGCCTCGAAGCCGCGCGTGGTGGCGCCCTTCACCGTGTGATAGGCGTAGGAGCCGCCGCCCGTGCCGATGATCCAGATGTTGCCCGGATCGGCTTCGGCCAGGTTTTCCTGCTTCAGCTGGAACAGGGCCGCGCTGGTGGTGAGCTTGCCGCCGAAGAATTCGCCCTTGGCGCCCACTTCGTAGTTCTTGCCTTCCAGCGGCGCCAGGAAGCGGCTGTTGACGTCGCGCTGGCTTTGCGGCGTGAAGATGCTGGTGTAGCTGGCGTAGGCCGACCAGTGCTGGCCCAGGTCGTAGACCACGCCCGCATACGGCGTGATCTTGCCGTTTTCGCGCATGGCGTCGTACAGGTCCGTGTCGTTGAAATAATCGCTGCGGATATCGCGCTTCCAGTACGACAGGCGCGCCCCGACAATCACCGACAGCGCGTCCGTCGGGCGCAGGCGCAGGGTCGAATACACGCCGCTTTCCCGTTCCTTGTCGTACGAGGAGCCCAGGCGCGTGCCGCTGTAGTCGGGCACGGGCATGGCGCCATGCCAGGCGTGGATGTCCGGCACCGTGTAGTCGTAGCCGTCGAGGCGCCAGTTCGGGTAGATGGGGCTATCCGTCTTCAGTTCCGAGGCGCTCACGCCCAGCACCAGTTCATGCTGGCGGCCGAAGGCCTGGAACGGGCCGCTCACGTACGCGTCGAGCGAGGTCTGTTGCGGCTTGCTGTGCCAGTTGGCCAGCCACAGCTTCATGCCGCCGCCCGTCACGCGGTCCGGGTAGCCGTTGCCGGAAAAACCCTGCAGGGCGTCGTACTGGTTGCTGCTGCGGCTGACGGCCACCTTGGCGATCCAGTCGTTGTCGAAATAGTGGTCGAGCGTGGCGAACAGCATGTTCTGTTCGCGGTCATACGTGCTCCACGCGGCCGTGCCGTTCATCGAACGGGAAAAATGGGTCTGCGCGCCGTCGGCGTAGAACACGGGGAATTCACGCCCCGCGCCCTTGAGCTTTTCCTTCTGGTAGTTGATGCCGGCGCTGAGCACCGTCGACGGCGACAGGTCCGCTTCGACGATGGCGTACAGCACATCCTTTTTCTGCTGGTAGCGGTCGATGAACGAGCGCTGGTCTTCATGCGCGGCGACGAGGCGCGCGCGCACCTTGGCGTCCGCCGTCAGGGGCGTCGAGACGTCGCCCTCGATGCGGTAGCGGTCCCACGATCCCAGCTGCGCGCCGGCCGTGGCGGCAAACGTGCGGCCCGGGCGCTTGCGCACCAGGTTGACGGCGGCCGACGGGCTGCCCGTGCCGCTGATCAGGCCCGTGGCGCCGCGGATGATCTCGACGCGGTCGTAGATGGCCATGTCGTAGGTGCGCGCTTCCAGGTTCTTGCTGGTCGGGATGCCGTCGAACATGTACGAGGTCACTTCGAAGCCGCGTGAGAACACCTGGTCGTATTCGCGCGTGCTCGAGGAATGGTCGACGGTGATGCCGGGCGATTGCACCAGCACGTCCTGCAGGGTTTTCAAACCCTGGTCTTCGATCTGCTGGCGCGTGATGACGCTGACGGCTTGCGGCGTTTCGCGCAGCGACAGGTTCAGGCGCGTGGCGCTGGTCAGGCCCGCGTAGCTGCGCTTGCCTTCCGTGGTGCCGTCGCGCAGGGCGCTGGAACTGACGGCGACCTCTCCCAGTGTGGCGGCGATGTGCGCGGCGGGCGATGCGGCGCCCGCCCTGCGCAGCACATAGCTGCGTTCCCCGCTGGGCAGCGCTTCCAGGCCCGTGCCGGCCAGCAGGCGGGCCAGCGCCTGCGGCACCGTGTAGCTGCCGCTCAGGCCCGGCGTGCGCATGCCTTGCAGCAGTTCGGCTGCCGCGCCCACGCTCACCTTTGCCTCGATGGCAAAGCTGGCGATGGCGGCGGACAGTTCGCCGGCCGGAACGTTGAAGGCCGTGTGCGCGGCGGCCGGCGCGGCAGGCATGTCTGCCGCCGTGGCGGGCGCCTGCGCCAGCGACAGCAGGAACACGGCGCTGCCGACGGCGCGCGCGAGGGGAGTCAAACGAGGTTGGTACATGGTCTTGCCTTTCCGGTGGAGTGACGTTGCAATACCCACAGGACAGGCGATGGCGAAAAAAAGGGCCAACTTTTCACGCTTATTTTTTGCGGGCCGCGATGGTGACCCAGTACGGGGTGCGGTACAGCACGTCCACGGGCAGCATGCGCACCAGGCTTTTCAGCACGGCGTCGGTGTCGTCGAGCTGGAAGGCGCCCGACAGGCGCAGGCCCGCCGCCTGCGGCTCCACGCGCAGCAGGCCGGGGCGGTAGCGCGACAATTCGGCAGCGAAGGCGTCGAGGCGCATGTCCTGCACTGCCAGCATGCCGCTCGCCCACGCATCGGCTTGCAGCGGTGCCGGCGTGGGCAGGTTGGCGTGCTTGGCATCGAAGCGGCTTTGCTGGCCTGCCGCGACGGTGCGCACGGTGGCCGAGGGCGCGCGCGGCGTGATTTCCACCGCATGCTCGAGCACCGTCACGCGGCTGCTGTCGTCATCGACGCGCACGATGAAGCGCGTGCCCAGCGCGCGGATGCGGCCATGGCAGGTGGCGACGATGAGGGGCCGGCTGCCCGCGTGGTCCGGGCGCGTCTGCACCAACAGTTCGCCGCGGCGCAGTGTCAGCAGGCGCTCGGCGGCGCCATACGCCACGTCGACGGCGCTGTCCGTATTGAGCACCAGCGTGCCGCCATCGGGCAGGGAGACGTCGCGCCGTTCGCCCACGCCGCTGCGGTAGTCGGCCAGCATCTCGTGGCGCGCCAGCAGCCAGGCGGCGGGCGCCGCCATCAGCGCCAGCAGCACCTGCATGGCCACGCGGCGCTGGGGCCGGCGCAGCACGGGCACGGCCAGGTCCGGCGGCAGCAGGCTGGCCGTCTGGCCCACCTGCTGCACCTTGCT
Source organism: Janthinobacterium violaceinigrum (assembly GCF_009208555.1). Classification (GTDB taxonomy): domain Bacteria; phylum Pseudomonadota; class Gammaproteobacteria; order Burkholderiales; family Burkholderiaceae_D; genus Janthinobacterium; species Janthinobacterium violaceinigrum. The sequence goes on from NZ_WFLI01000017.1 coordinate 12,010, forward strand.
CCAGGCGCGCGCATGTTCGGGGTCGCGCGCGCGCCATTGGGCGCTGGCGGCCAGGTCGTCCGGCGTGGCCTGGCCCGATTGCTCCAGCAGATACCATTCGACGGCCTGGCGCGCCACCTTGCGCGACAGGGGCATGGCCGCGCTCATGCGGGCCGGTCCGGCGCCTGCAGCACGCACTCGGTCAGCGCCTCGGCCATGTAGCGCTTCACGGAGCGCTCGCCCATGCCCAGCAGCGCGGCGATTTCCGCATACGCATAGCCTTCGATCTGCGCCATGATGAAGACGGCGCGCACCTTCGGCTTCAGGCCGTCGAGCATGGCATCGACGGCTTGCAGCGCCTGCAGGATTTCCGCGCGCTGCTCGGCCGATGGCACATGGTGTTCGGGCAGGGCAGCGAGCGCGTCCAGCCACGCGCGTTCCAGCGACTGGCGGCGCAAGTGGTTGATCAGCAGATGTTTGGCGACCGTCGCCAGGTAGGCTTTCGGCGCGCGCAGGGCCGGCGTTTGCGGCTGCATCGGCGCGCCGGCCAGCAGGCGCGCGAAGGTATCCTGCATCAGGTCGGCGGCCTCGGCAGCATTGCCCAGGCGCCGCTGCAGCCAGTGTGCCAGCCAGCCGTGGTGTGCGCTGTAGTAGCTTTCCAGCTGCGTGGGCAGCAGGGGGGAGGGCGCGAACGGACTGCCTGGCATGGTCGAGAAAGCCTTAATGCAAATAAGAATTATTCTCATTTTAGCGCGGCAGCGCGGGCGATGCAATCTGCTGTTGCTATGCCGCCACGCGCTTGCCGCCCAGGTATGCCGCCCGCGCATGCCGTCGCGCATGACGGCATGGCGGCTACAGCACTGCCAGCGCAATGGCGGCCAGCACGGCCGCGCCGCCGACGAGGCGGGCCAGGCGCATGGCCTGGTGCGGCGCATAGGGCAGCAGCCAGATCAGCAGCAAGCCGCAGCCCGTCAGGCTGCCGGTCCAGTAGACGAGGCCATAGCCGCCGCCGGCGATGTGCATGGCCCAGGCCAGGCCGGCCGCCAGCGCCAGCGACCCCGTCCACTGCAAGCGGCGGCGCAGGGGGGCGGGCGGTTCGGCGCCGCGTCCGTGCAGGTCGGCGTAGTGGCGGTCCATGGCCAGGCACAGCGCCGACAGGCCCGCATAGCACAGGGCAAAGACGAGGAAGTTCGACAGCAGCTCCATCACGCGGCCTCCATCGTCGTTGCCGGCTTGGCGGCAGGCGCCGGCTTGGGCGCCTTCACGGGCAGCGGCTTCAATTTGAACGCCGCATACGCGAGGCCCAGGCCCAGCACCAGCACCACCAGGTCGAAGGCGGCCACCGCCACGGGGCCGCGGCCCAGGAACAGGGTCACCCCGAGGTGCGACCCCGTGGTGAAGACGTTCAGCACGGGCAGGGACGCCAGCATGAACGCGCCCACACCCAGCTGCATGCGCCACATGGCGCGCGACGGGCGCAACTGGGCGATGATGGCGGCCAGGGCCCAGGCGCCGAAGAAGCAGGCGATTTCCTCTTTCGGCCGGTCTTCCATCGTCACCGACAGCAGGCGGTTGGCCCAGAAATAGGCGCCGAAGGCGATCGGAATGCCGGCGATGGCGCCGATGTTGAGCGCTTCGACCAGGCGCAGGCCGAAGCTGGGGCGCTTGCCGGCGGCCAGCGCCTTGGCCTGCTTCTGGCGCGTCTTGACGGCCCACAGCAAGGCGCCCGTGGCCACCATGGCGCAGCCGGCCAGGCCGGACAGGAAGAACAGCGCGCGCAGCAGCGGGCCGCCGAAACGGGCGATGTGCAAGCCATACATCACGCCATGCGTGGCGGCCGCACCGGGCAGCGCGTCGCCGTCCGATGACAGCAGCTTGCCCGTGACGCCATCGAATTCCATCGATGGCTGCTTCGACGAGATGTCGCGTCCGGCCGCGCGCGACAGGGTCACGGTGGCGTGGGCGTCGCCCGGATGATTCACGGAGATGCGCTCGACCTTGCCGCCCCACTGCTGCTCCGCCTGGCGCACGAGCGGCGCCAGCGGCGTCAGGGGCGCGGCCACGCCGGCCGCCTTGCGCTCGTCCGAGCGGCCCGGGAAGGCTTCGGCAAAGAAGGCATCCTGGTCTCCCTTGTAGGCGGCCGTGGCGCCGGACGGCATGTACAGGAACATCAGGGTGACGAGGCCCGTGTAGGTGATCATCATGTGATAGGGCAGGGCCAGCACGGCCGTCACGTTGTGCGCGTCCAGCCACGAGCGCTGGCCCTTTTTCGGCCGGAACGTAAACAGGTCCTTGAAGATGCGCTTGTGCGTGACGATGCCGCTGATGATGGAGACGAACATGAACATGGCGCAGAAGCCCACGATCCAGCGGCCCCAGATGGCGGACATGTAGTGCAGGTCGAAATGCAGGCGGTAGAGGAATTCGCCGCCCCGCGTGTCGCGCGGCTTGGACAGCACTTCGCCCGTGGCCGGGTCGGCCGCTTCGCTATGGAAGTTGCCGCGCCGTCCGCGCTTCTTTTCACCCGGTTGCGATGGCTTGCTCCAGCCCAGCTGCAGCGAGGGGTTGCGCTCGCCGGGCAGGCCGATGAACCAGCGCGTGGCGCCCGTGGCCCGCTCCTGCATCGCCTGCTGTGCCACCGTGGCCGCTTCTGGCGTCGTCACCTGGCTGGCGGCGGCGCCATGCAGTTCGGGCTGCATCCACAAGGTGATTTCGTTGCGGTAATAGCTGGCCGTGCCGGCGCAAAACACCAGCAGCAAGATCCAGCAGACGAGCAGCCCGGACCAGGTGTGCAGCCATGCCATCGACTGGCGGAAACCTTCTTTCATGCGAGACTCCAGGATAGTGCGTCCATCCACTGCAGGATGGCGGCGATGACGGCGGCGGGGATCGCGAGGCCCAGCCAGGCGCGCAGGGCGCTGCGCGTGGCGAAGACCCACATCACCACGCAGGTGTAGATGGCAAACGACAGCAAAGTGGCCGTCATGACGGCTTCGGAGCGGGCCATGGGCAGGCTCACCGACAGCAGCATGGTGACCAGCGCGGCCAGCACGTAGCCGCCAACGATGGCGGCCACGCTGCGCGAGGCCACGCCGAGCCGGTACACGGCATTGGCGGACAGGCGCAGGCGCGGCGCTTTTTCAGCGGTATCAGGATGGGCAGGCGCTTGCATGGTCAGTCGTGGTCCTTGCTTGGCGGCAGGGCCGGGCCGGCCGGCAGCGGCGCCACGCCCTGCGGCTGCACCAGGCTCAGGGTGGTGACGTACATGGCCTTGTCATAGTGTTCGGCGCCGCGCTGGCCGGCCGTCTTGTCCGTGTGCTGCACTTCCAGCACATACGTGCCCTTCCATGGCAGCGGGAAGCTGACCAGGCCTTGCGCATCGCTCCACGCTTCCTTGCCCCAGCCCGACTGCACCACGGCGTTGACCTTGGCTTCGGCCAGCGGCTTGCCTTTGTAGCTGACCTGGAACTGGCCCGGTTTGCCCGTCGGCACCAGGTCCAGCGCCAGCGCGGGCGCTTGCGCCTTGCCGTCGGCCACCAGGCGCGCGGCGGGGATCCATACGGTGCGCGTGGCCTTGCCATCCTTTTTCTCTTCCCACGACGGGTAGGCGTTTTCCTCGACGATGATGCTTTCGCCGGCCGCCACCTTGCCGTTCAGCACGAAGGCGCCGGCCGTCTTGTTCGCCTGCAGCGGCTTGCTGCCGGACGGCGCAATCCACGTCGCGCTCTGGATGCGGAACTTGTCGAGCTGGCCGGGCGACGCTTCGCGCAGGTTGTCGCCGAATTCGCCGAAGTACACGTGGGCCGCCTGGCCCTTCTGTTCGAGCCAGATCTGGTGCGCGCCGGCGTTGCCGCAGACGGTGGCCGCGCCCAGCAGGGCGGCGGCGAGGGCGCCGAGGCGCGCGATGGAAGTGAGGTGCATGGTGTATCCCTTGTATTTTTTTATGTGTAAAACAGTCAAAACGGCCGCGCTCCCGAAGAAGGCGGCCGGCACGGTGCATCAGTACTGGTAACGCAGGTTCAGCGCCACGCTGCGCGGTTCGCCGTAATAGCCGCCGTTATAGAAACCCACGCGGCGGAAATACGTCTTGTCGAACAGGTTGTTGACATTCAGGCTGGCCGACAGTTTCGGGCTGATCTGGTAGCGCGCCATCAGGTTGGCCAGCGCATAGCTGCCCTGGCTGACCCGCGTCTTCGTCTTGTTCGGCAGGGTGGCCGTCGTGTAGATCTCGTTCTGCCAGTTCAAGCCGCCGCCGATGGTGAGGTCTTGCCACTGGCCCGGCAGGCGGTAGGTGGTCGAGACGCGCAGCATGTTGCTCGGCTGGATGGTGTTGGTCAGCACGCCCTTGCCCGTCTTCGAGGTGCTGTGGGTAAAGCCGGCGAACAGCTGCCAGCCCGCCAGCGGGCTGCCCGACACTTCCGCTTCGTAGCCGCGGCTTTTCGTGCCCTTGCCCGTCGAGACATATGGACGGCTGCCGTCGGGCAGCAGGAAGGTCAGCGGCACGGAGCTGTCTTCCTCGCCCAGATTGTCCTGCCTGGCTTCATACACGGCGAACGAGGCATTGACGGCGCCATCGAAGAATTCGCTTTTCACGCCGCCCTCGATGTTGCTGCCAGTGATCGGGTCGAGGAAGGCATTGTTCTTGTCCTTCAGGTTCTGCGGCTTGAACAGGTCCGTGTAGCTGGCGTACAGCGAGGTGCTCTTGCTCACGTCCAGCACCACGCCCGCATACGGCGTGACCACATCGTCCGTCTTGTAGGCCGAGCTGCGCTTGGCAAAGCGGCCCTGCGTGTCGTAGCGGTCGTTATACGTTTCCCACTTCGAGATGCGCGCGCCGGCCAGCACCTTCAGATTGTCCGTGACGTTGATGCGCGTGGCGATGAAGGCGCCCGACTGCTTGGTGGTGGCGACGTCGCGCGCGCCCGTGCGCAGCATGGCCGGCTCGGGCACGTCGCCCGTCCAGTGGCGGAAATCGGGAATGGTGGTGGCGAAGGGCAGCGGGTCCTCGAACTGCGTTTCATTCGTCGTGCCCGTGCGCTTCCAGCCGTTGGCGCCCAGCACCAGGTCGTGCCGGCGGCCGAACAGGGGGAAGGTGCCGTTGGCCGACAGGTCGAAGTTGTCCTGCTTTTCATCGTAGGGGAAGGCGCTGCTCCACACGCCCAGGCCGGAGCCGTCGCGGTTCGGGTAGCCGCTGCCGCCGTAGAACAGCTTGCCGTTCGAGGAGCTGTCCAGGCGGCCATACGCGGCCTTGACCTTCCAGTCGTTGGCGAAGCGGTGTTCGAGGTAGACGTATTTGTTTTCGAACGCGCGCTCCCAGCTGCTCCACTTGGCCGCCATGTTGAACGAGCGCGGCATGTTCGCTGGCGTGCCGTCCGAGAAGAACAGGGGCGTGGTGCCCCAGCTCGTGCCTTTCGGCGTGTTTTTCTGGTAATCGATGCCTGCCGTCAGCAAGGTGTCCGGCGTCAGGTCCGCCTCGACGATGACGGCGCCCACCAGCTTGCGCTCCTTGTACAGGTCGAGGTGGGAATGGCGGTTCTGGCCCGCCACCACGACGCGCCCGCGGATGCTGCCATCGGCATTGAGCGGCGCGCCGATGTCGCCTTCGAGCCGGACCTTGCTCCAGGAACCGACGGTCAGGCCGGCCGAGGCGGCGAACTCCTTGCCCGGACGCTTGTGCAGCATGTTGATGGTGGCCGACGGGTCGCCATTGCCGCTGACCAGGCCCGTGGCGCCGCGCACGATTTCGATGCGGTCATAGATGGCCGTGTCGAACAGCGCATTGCTGCCTGAATTGACGGCCACGCCGTCGATCTGGTAATTGCCGATGGAAAAGCCGCGCGCCGAAAAGTTCGTGCGTTCGCTGTCGTTTTCCTGCACCGTCACGCCCGTCGACTGCACCAGCACCTCGGCCAGGCTGTTCAAGCCCATGTCGTCCATGCGCTGGCGCGTCACCACGGAGATCGATTGCGGCGTTTCGCGGATGGACAGGCCCATGCGCGTGGCCGTGGCCATCTCTTTCGTCGTGTAGGAACCCGTGTTTTCCGTCGATGCTTTGTCTTGCTGGCCCAGCACCTTGATCTCGCTCAAGGTGGCGACCTCGGGATTGGCCGGCGCGTCGGCGGCCAGGGCCGCGCCTGCGCCCAGCGCCGCCGTCAGCAGGGCCGAATGCACGGCGCAGGCCAGCGGGCGGATGCGCAATGGGGGGACGGCGGGGGACATCGTGGCGGCAACGGTGCCGGCCAGCGAACGTGTTCGTGCCATGAAGCATCCTTCTTCTCGTGTGCCTGCCGTCATGCGGCAGGCTTGTTATGGGTATGGAATGCTTGCTTGGCGGCGATGCCTGGCTGGCGCAGCGTGTCATCCAGCCGCGTGCCAGTCATGTGGGCCCGGCGGCACATCGTCGATGGGCGCAGGCGGAAGCGGCGTTGTGCGGGCCCTGGTCGAGGCCTAAATGTGAATGAGAACTATTCTTATTATAGTGCGGGGTTGCGAGACATGCAAGAGTGCGATGTTGTAAACGAGCACGGCCACCGCATCGCTGCGGTGGCCGTGCACCGGCCCGGCTGGCGGGCGCTTACAGCTGGCCGCGCAGGGTCAGCATGGCGTTGCGCGGTTCGCCGTAGAAGTTGGAGCCATAGGCGGCCCACACGCGCGTGTAGTATTTCTTGTCGAACAGATTGTTCACCGTCAAGGACAACTCCAGCTTGGGACTGAGGCGGTAGCCCGCCTGCAAGCCCACCGTGGTGACGGGACCCTGTTCGAACTTCACGGGACCGTTCAGGCGGTACATGCTGCTGATGCTGCGCAAGCCGCCGCCCACGCTGACCTTGTCGAGCGCGCCGGCCAGCCGGTAAGTGGTCCACACGTTGAAGTTATGGCGCGGCGCGATGAAGGTGTACAGCTGGGCTTTCTGGTCGTCGCTGCCTTCCAGGGTGCGCGTGCTGGTGTAGGAATAGCCGCTCGTGACGTTCCAGCCCGGCAGGGGGCTGCCGCTCAGTTCGGCTTCCACGCCCTGGCTGCGCATCTTGCCCGCGCCGATCGAAAACAGGGGGTTGGCCGGGTTGGGCATCACGCGGTTTTCGTCTTCCATGCGGAACAGGGCCGCATGCGCATTGACGTTCTTGTCGAACAGCTCCGCCTTCAGGCCCAGCTCGAATTGCTGGCCCGTGCGCGGCTTCAGCGTCTGGCCGGCCGCATCCGTGGTGGACTGGGGCGAGAAGATGCGCGTGTAGCTGCCGTAGGCCGACAATTGCTTGTCGAGTTCGTAGACCAGGCCCGCATACGGCGTGAATTTGGCCTCGATGGTGTTGCTGACGTCGGTGAACTGGTTGAAATACGCGTTGCGGTTGACGGTATGGTTGTCCCAGTGCGTCAGGCGTCCGCCCAGGTTGACGGCCAGCCGGTCCGTTGCCTGCAGGCGGGTGCGCGCGTACAGGCCGAACTGCTTGGTGCGGTTGTCATTGCCGTTGGAAAAGGTATAGCTGGGCTGCGCGATATTGTTATCCGGATGGAAGATGTTGATCGGTGCATTGTCGCCGCCGCCGTACTGGAAATGCTTGTGCACCTGGCGGTAGTCGGCGCCCACGATCAGGTCGTGGCTGCGGCCGAAGGCCTGGAACGGCGTGGCCAGCCAGGCATCGAGTCCCTGCGTCTTCCAGTGGCTGCGGTAGTTCCAGCTGACCAGGCAGCTGTCGCCCGTGACGGGATCGGCCGAGCAGTCGGACCAGCCGAAGTTGCGCGACGGCTCGTCCTGTTCGCGGTACAGGGCCGTCACCTTGAACTGGCCGCCGTTGTCCAGCTTGTGATCGAGTTCGGCAAAATATTCCGTGACCTGTTCCGTGATGTGGTTCCAGGCCGGGTCCAGGTAGGTGGAGCGGGGCACGTCGAGCAGGCGCCCGTCTTCGTACGCGGGCAGGCCGAAGGCGGGACGGCCCCTGTATTGCTGCCAGGTGACGCCGCCCGTCAGCACGGTGCCGGGCGCCACGTCGACGGCGACGGTGCCATACAGCAGCGGTTTTTCCGCATACACATGGTCGACGAACGAGCGCCGGTGTTCGTAGGCGGCCACCAGGCGGCCGCGCACCTTGCCGTCCGCGCTCAGGGGACCCGTGACGTCCGCTTCTGCGTAGTAGCGGTCCCAGGAACCCGTGCTGAGCACGCCGCTGGCGGCAAAGGTGTCGCGCGCGCGCTTGCGCACGAGGTTGATGGTGCCGCCCGGGTCGCCCGCACCCTGGAACAGCCCGGCGGGGCCGCGCAGCACTTCCACCCGGTCATAGATGGCCAGGCCGAAGCCGGCCGACAGGTCGTTGCCCGTGCTGGCCGGCGTCATCACGCCATCGACCTGCACCGCATCGAGCGCATAGCCGCGCGAATAAAAATTGCCGTGGTTGCCGCCCGTGCTGCTGGCCTCGACGGTGATGCCCGTCACGCCGCGCATGGCGTCGTCCAGGCTCAGCAGATTCTGGTCGTTCAGCTGCTGGCGCGTCAGCACGGAAACGGACTGGGGAATCTCGCGCAGGCTTTGCTGGCCCTTGCCGATGCTCACCGCCTGCGCCGCGTACGACTTCGTCAGCTCGGTATCGGTCGCCGCGTCCTGGCGGGCGCTGACGGTGATTTCCGCCAGGGTCGCCACCTTGCCCGTGGCGGCGGGCGCAGGGCGGATGATGACGCTGCTGCCATCGATGCTGGCCGCCAGGCCGCTGCCGGCCAGCAGGCGCTCGAGGCTGTCGGCCACGCTGAACTTGCCGTTGACGGCGGGTGCCGTCTTGCCTGCCACGAGCTCGGGCGCGAACAGCAGCTGCAGATTGGCTTGCCGCGCCAGTTCATTGAGGGCCGTTCCCAGCGGCTGGGCGGCGATGGCCAGTGCGACGGTGGGGGCCGTTTGCGCCTGGGCCAGGGAAGGAGTGCCGAGGGCCAGCATGGCGGCCAGGGCGATGGGGGCGGGTGTCGGATTGAAGCGGGGGGACCACATGCTGCATTTCTCCAGGTTAATTTATTGCCGATTAACTTGGTAGACGCGGCAGCGGGGAAAATCCTCACCTGCGAATGCGAATTATTTTCATTTATTTTTTGGGAGCTGCATGGCCGGCGGCTGCGCAGCGGCTTTCGGCGCCATGCTGATGGTGCTGGTGGCGCCGCTGCGCACTATCTGCACGGGCAACAGCTGCGGCAGGGCGGCGGCGAAGCGGTCCAGCTGGGTCAGGCTGAAACTGCCGCCGATGCGCAGCCGCGCCACGGCGGGATCGCGCACGACCAGGCCCGTGTCGCCGTAGCGCTCGAATTCGGCCAGCGCCGCGCCCAGCGGCACATTGCCGAAGGTGACCCTGCCGGTGCGCCAGGGCGCCACGCTGTCCGGCGCCAGGCTGGCGACCGCAGACAGGCGGCCGCCGGCGTCGGCAGTGACGCCCTGGCCGGCCGTAAGCGCGACCTGCTCCTGCCGCGCGCCCGCCACGCGCACATGGCCGTGCTGCACGGCCACGCGCAGCTGGCCATCGTGCGCCAGGGTGTTGCGTACGGAAAACTGCGTGCCCACCACCGTCACCGTCACGGGACCGCTGAGCACGTTAAACGGCTGGCCCTGCTTCGACTGCACCTGGAACAGCGCCTCGCCGTGCGCCAGGCGCACTTCGCGGCGCTGGCGGTACAGCGTGACATGCAGCTGCGTGGCCGTGTCGAGCTGCAGCGTGCTGCCGTCGGGCAGCGCGACGGCCAGGCGCTGGCCGCGCGCGCTGGCATACGACTGGCTGAACACGGGTTGCTGCCGCCACTGGTAGCCGCCCGCGCCCACGCCGAGTACCAGCATGGCGGCCGCCGCATATGGCAGCAGGGAGCGCAGAAACGGGCGGCGGGGCGCTTGTGCTGGCGCTGGCGCCGGCTGCGGCACGGCCCAGCGCGCGGCGATGTGCGCAGGAATCCGGCGCGCCGCGCCGTGCGCGTGCTGCAGTTGCGCATACGCGTGGGCGTGCAGCGGGTCGGCCGCCAGCCAGGCGGCCAAGTTGGCCTGTTCCTGCGCATCGAGATGCTGGCGGCGGCTGAACCAGGTGGCGGCCGCCAGCGCCACGCCGTCCTGTGTGGCGGCAAAGTCGGCGTACTCGCGCAAGTCTGCCTGCTCCTGGGCGGAGGGGCCGAAAGCGTGGCGGGACGGGAGAGCGGTCATGGGCGCCATTATGTGGCTTTCCGCAGGGAATGCAACTGCGCCTGGCAACTGAGCATGCCGCGCGCGATATGCTTTTCCACCATGCTCACGGAAATGCCCATGCGCGTGGCGATCTGCGCGTGCGGCAATTCCTCGAACACGTGCAGCACGAACGCGTCGCGGCAGCGGGGCGGCAGGGCGTCGATGGCGGCCACGCAGGCTTGCCAGTCCTGGCGCTGTTCCAGCGCCTGTTCCGGCTGCAGATGCCATGGCGCGGCCGGATGCGCCGCGTCGGGCAGGGCGTCGAGTTCCTCGTGCTGGCGCACGGCGGCGCGGCGGTGGCTGTCGACCAGCAGGTTGCGCGCCGTGTGGTACAGCAGCGCGCGCGGTTCGCGCACGGCCTGTTCGCCCAGCACGCGCACATAGCTTTCCTGCACCAGGTCGGCAGCAGCCTCGCGGTTGCGCAAGCTGCGCCAGCAAAAGTTCAACAGTTCTTGGTAATAGCGTGCAACCACGGCGTCCGATGTTCTTGTGATCCTGCAGCCTGGGAGCGCCACATATGAGAATGATTCTCATTATATTGCAAGAGTTGTCCCGGTGGGATGCCTTGCTAAGCGGTTTGGCGCACCGTGGCAGGCGTACAACGCTTTGTCCGGCGGCCCGCATCGATTAGCATTGGAAGTTAATGGGGAGATAACATGGCTATTCAAATCATCAATACGGCGCCGATTGCCGGCCAGCGGCCCGGCACCTCGGGCTTGCGCAAGAAAGTGGCGGTCTTCAGCGCGCCCCAATACCTGGAAAACTTCGTCCAGAGCGTGTTCGATACCGTGGGCGACTGCCGCGGCCAGACCCTGGTGCTGGGCGGCGACGGCCGCTTCTACAACCGCGCGGCCATCCAGACGGTGCTGCGCATGGCGGCCGCGCACGGCTATGCGCGCGTGCTGCTGGGGCAGGGCGGCATCCTGTCGACGCCGGCCGTCAGCTGCGTGATCCGCAAGCATGGCGCCAGCGGCGGCATCATCCTGTCGGCCAGCCATAATCCGGGCGGCCCCGACGGCGATTTCGGCATCAAGTACAACATCGCCAATGGCGGACCGGCGCCCGAAAAGGTCACGGAAGCCATGTTCGCGCGCACGCAGGCCCTCACCGAATATCGCATCAGCGATGCCGCCGACATCGACCTCGACCAGCTGGGCACCGTACGCATCGAGCAGATGGAGGTCGAAGTGATCGACCCGGTTCTCGATTACGCGGAACTGATGCAGCAGCTGTTCGATTTCGACGCCATCCGCGCCCTGTTCGCGGGCGGTCTGCGCATCTGCTTTGACGGCATGCACGCCGTCTCCGGACCGTATGCGACGGCCATCCTGGAAGGCATGCTGGGCGCGCCCAAGGGCAGCGTCATCAACGGCGTGCCCCTGGAAGACTTCGGCGGCGGCCATCCCGACCCGAATCCCGTCAACGCGCAGGAATTGATCGCCATCATGGCGGCGGACGATGGGCCGGACTTCGGCGCCGCCTCGGACGGCGACGGCGACCGCAACATGATCGTGGGGCGCCGCTTCGACGTCACGCCCTCGGACAGCCTGGCCATCCTGGCCGCCAACGCGGCCGTGGCGCCCGGCTACCGCGGGGGATTGGCGGGCATCGCCCGTTCCATGCCCACGTCGGGCGCGGCCGACCGGGTCGCTGGCGCGCTGGGCATTCCCTGCTTCGAGACGCCGACGGGCTGGAAATTCTTCGGCACCCTGCTCGACGCGGGCATGGCGACCTTGTGCGGAGAGGAAAGCTACGGCACGGGTTCGCACCACGTGCGCGAAAAGGATGGCGTGTGGGCCGTGCTGTTCTGGCTCAACCTGCTGGCAGCGAAAGGACAGTCCGTGGAAGCCATCGTGCGCGCCCACTGGGCCGCCCATGGCCGCAACTACTATTCGCGCCACGACTACGAAGACATCGACAGCGCCGGTGCGCAGCAGCTGATGGAGGCCGTGCGGGGCCGGTTGGCCGCCTTGCCGGGCCAGGTGTTCGACGGCTACACGGTGGCGCTGGCCGACGATTTCAGCTACACGGACCCCGTCGACGGTTCCGTGGCCACGCAGCAGGGCATCCGCATCGTCATGACGGATGGCGCGCGCATTGTGCTGCGCCTGTCCGGCACGGGCACCGAAGGCGCCACCCTGCGCCTGTACCTGGAGCGCTACGCAGCCGATCCGGCGCAGCACGCCATTCCCACGCAGGACGCGCTGGCGGGCTTGATCGGCGTGGCGGAAACCGTGGCGCAGATCCGCGCGCGCACGGGGCGCGACGCACCCACGGTGACGACGTAAAAAAGGCGCCCGAAGGCGCCCTTTTGCGTCAGCTCACACCGGCATCACGCTTTTGCCGGGATGGCTGCCTGGCGGTAGTTGTCGACCATCTTGTAGCGCTTCGCATACAGGCCGAAGGCCAGCATGGCGACGGCGGCAAACGCGGCGAAGAAGAACATCTGGAAGGCCGTCACGCTGATGCCGCTCTCGGCGATCTTGCCGATCACGCCTTCGTTCATGACGCTGCGGTTGACGATCAGCACCCACAGGTTGCCCACCGTGGTCGACAGGTTCCAGAAGCTCATGATGGCGCCTTTCATGGACACGGGCGCCTGGCTGTACGCAAACTCCAGGCCCGTGGCCGAGACCAGCACTTCGCCGAACGTCAGCAGCGCATACGGCAGGATCTGCCACATGATGGAGACGGCATTGCCGCTGTCGAGGGCCAGCTGCAGCAGACCGATGACGATCCAGGCCAGCGAGGAAAAACCGATACCGGCCGTCATGCGGCGCAGGGCCGTCGCTTCCAGACCGAAGCGGTTCAGCATCGGGTACAGCACCAGGTTGTTGAACGGGATCAGGAGCATCACCAGCATCGGGTTCAGCGCCTGCATCTGCGCCGGCAGGAACCAGCTTGGTTTTTCCATGGTGTTCGCCTGCACGATCCACGTCGAGGCTTTCTGGTCGAACAGCGAGAAGAACGGCGTGACGAGGGCGAAGATGACGAGGATGCGCAGCACGGCGCGTACGCCTTCGACGGCTTCGTCCGGGTGGATGCCGCGCGCGCGTTCCAGCTGCATGGCCGTGCCGATGCTGCCGAAGGCCAGCAGCAATACCAGCGCCGTACACGCGGAAATCACGAAGCCCCATTCGGGAATGCTGTAGAACGCATACAGGGCGCCGATCACGCCCACATACGCCACGTACAGGCCGGGACGCGAGCCGCCGTCGACGCGGGCCAGCAGGGCCGTGCGGGCCACGCGGGTGAACGAGTCGGGATTGGGCGGCGCCGGCGGCACGTGCACGTATTTCTTGGCGCCCATCCAGAAGACGACGGTGGCGGCCAGCATCATCAGGCCGGGGATGCCGAAGGCGATCGACGGACCGTAGTCGCGCAGGAATATCGGCATCAGCAGCGAGGCGAAGAAGGAGCCGAAGTTGATGATCCAGTAAAACATGTCGAAGACCAGCTTGGCCTTGTGCTTGTTGGTCTGGTCGAACTGGTCGCCGACAAACGAAGCGACGAGCGGCTTGATGCCGCCGGAGCCGAAGGCGATCAGGAACAGGCCGAAATAGAAGCCGTTGACGCTGTTTTCAAAGATGGCCAGGCAGGCATGGCCGGCGCAGTACACGAGGCTGAGCCAGAAGATGGTGTTGTATTTGCCAAAGAAGCGGTCGGCCAGCCAGCCGCCCAGCAGCGGGAAGAAATACACGCCGATGACGAAGGTGTGGAACACATGCTTGGCTTCGCCCGTGCGCTGGTCGATCGGGATCATCAGCAGCAGGGTGCTGATGAGGAATGGCGTCAGGATGTTGCGCATGCCATAAAAGCTGAAGCGTTCGCAGCCTTCGTTGGCAATGATGTACGGTATTTGCCGGGGCATTTTGCCCGTGGCGGTTTGTGTCTCGGCCGATGACATTGGCTCTCCCCAAGTTTTTTTTGTAAGCCGCGATGCTAAGGCCTGCCGCGTTTGCTTGCAACAGAAAAAACGGCCTGTCCGCTATTTCGCAGGGATTTGTAAGGTATTGATTTTCATAAAGACATTACTTTCGGCACTTGCGCTTGCACTGGCACGCGCCGGGCGGGGCAGCATCAGCTGCATTTGCAGCATGCCGTCCGTTGCGGGACTGTCCTCCAGGGTAAAACCGCAGCTCAGGTACAGGGTCAATGCGGCCAGGTTGTCCTGCGCCACGGCCAGGCGCACGCGGCCCAGCTCGGGGATGGTGCAGGCATGGGCGATGGCCGCCTGCACCAGCTGCCGTCCCGCGCCGCGTCCGCGCGCCTGCGGCGCCACGTACACGCCCCACAGGCTGGCTTTGTCATGCACGACGGCGATCGGTTCGCGGCGCAGGCCGGCAATGGCGATCAATTGTTCCCCGTCGAAAACGCCAAATATTATTTGGTGCGGAGTGGTGCGCAAGCGCTGGGCTATCTGTGCCAGCGGCAAGCCGCTTTCCGCTGCGTGCGTGGTGCAGAAGGTGGCGGGCAGTTCGGCGATGCCGGCCAGGCGCAGCGCGCGGTAGGCGCGGGCGTCGTCAGGCGTGAGGGGGCGGACAGTGGTGGCGGGCATGTGGGCGAGTATCGGGCTTCGATGCCATAAAGTAAAGCTTGCGCTGCAAGGCAAGCGTCCCTGGCCATCGCGTCCGCAGATGGCGCAGGAGCGTTACTGGGTGGCGACGCGCTGCATGGGCGCATTGTCCTTGCGCCATTGTTCCAGGCTGATCAGTTCAGCGCTGACGATGTCGTCGACGAGGATGCGCTTGCCGTCTGGCGAGACGACAAAGCTTTCCCAGCGGTGGGCGGCGTCCGGCGTGTTTTCGAAAAAGCTCAGCTGATAGTAGGCGGCGCCATCGACGAGGCGCGTCTCGGGCGACGTTTCCATCACGGCGCCATGGGCGCGGCCGCCCGACGCCTTTTCGATATGCGCGGACCACGCCTTGATTTCCGGCAAGGCCATCAGCGCATCGATGGCGCGCGCGTTCTGTTCCGGCGCCGCCGTCTGGCTGCTCGCGGCCGGCGCTTTGTCTGCCTGCGGCGCGGACTGCTGGTGCAGGTAGAAAGCGCCGAGCCCGGCGGCCAGCAAGCCGGCCAGAATGCCGGCGATGACGGTGGTTTTGGAAGAGGAAGCGCGTGGCGGCATGATGGTGGCGTGAGAAAGAGGGACGATGGCGGCCATGCTAAAGCAAAACGCCCAGGCCGGCAATCGGCAGGCTTGCCACATGGGCTTGCCACACGGGCCAGCCTGGCGGGCAGGCTAGATCGACAGGCGAAAAAAAAGCTACCTTCCGTAGAAGATAGCTTTCGGGGCCGCCGGGCAGGTGCACGCAGCTTTTGGTCTGCCTGTCCTGTCCCGGCGTAGGCGTCCCTGCGCGCCGTCGCCTGCGCGCGGGGACGCCGGACATTACATCATGCCGTCCATGCCGCCCATGCCGCCCATACCACCCATGCCGCCGCCCATGCCGCCGGCTGCCTTGTCGTCAGCGATTTCGCAGACCATGCAGTCGGTCGTCAGCATCAGCGAAGCGATCGAAGCGGCGTTTTGCAGCGCCGAACGGGTCACTTTGGCTGGGTCCAGGACGCCCATTTCAACCATGTCGCCATACGTGCCGTTGGCAGCGTTGTAGCCGTAGTTGCCCGAGCCAGCCAGTACGGCTGCCACGACGACCGAAGCTTCTTCGCCAGCGTTTTGCACGATCATGCGCAGTGGCTCTTCCATTGCGCGCAGGACGATCTTGATACCAGCGTCTTGATCAGGATTGTCGCCCTTGACCGTGATGTTGGCGCGTGCGCGCAGCAGGGCTACGCCGCCGCCTGGCACGATGCCTTCTTCCACGGCAGCGCGGGTTGCGTGCAGTGCATCTTCAACGCGGGCTTTCTTCTCTTTCATTTCGACTTCGGTGGCTGCGCCAACCTTGATCACGGCAACGCCGCCAGCCAGTTTGGCTACGCGCTCTTGCAGTTTTTCACGGTCGTAGTCCGAGGTCGCTTCTTCGATCTGTACACGCACTTGTTTCACGCGTGCTTCGATCGAGGCAGCTTCGCCGGCGCCATCGATAACGATGGTGTTTTCCTTGCCCACTTCGATGCGTTTCGCTTGGCCCAGTTCGGCCAGGGTCACTTTTTCCAGGGTCAGGCCGACTTCTTCAGCGATCACTTGGCCGCCGGTCAGGACAGCGATGTCTTCCAGCATGGCCTTGCGGCGGTCGCCGAAGCCAGGGGCTTTCACTGCGCAGGTTTTCAGGATGCCGCGGATGTTGTTCACAACCAGGGTGGCCAGCGCTTCGCCTTCGATGTCTTCTGCGATGATCAGCAGTGGACGGCCAGCTTTGGCGACTTGTTCCAGTACCGGCAGCAGGTCACGGATGTTCGAGATTTTCTTGTCGCACAGCAGGACGAATGGGCTGTCCAGTACGGCAACTTGTTTCTCTGGGTTGTTGATGAAGTATGGCGACAGGTAGCCGCGGTCGAACTGCATGCCTTCAACGATGTCCAGCTCGTCGTTCAGCGACTTGCCGTCTTCTACGGTGATGACGCCTTCCTTGCCGACTTTTTCCATCGCTTCAGCGATACGCTCGCCGATCGATGCATCCGAGTTGGCCGAGATCGAACCGACTTGGGCGATTTCCTTGGTCGTGGTGCAAGGACGGGCGATTTTCGCCAGTTCTTCGACGGTGGCGGCAACGGCTTTGTCGATACCGCGCTTCAGGTCCATCGGGTTCATGCCGGCGGCAACGAACTTCATGCCTTCGCGCACGATGGCTTGTGCCAGCACGGTGGCGGTGGTGGTGCCGTCGCCGGCGTTGTCGCTGGTGCGGGAAGCAACTTCCTTGACCATTTGCGCGCCCATGTTCATGAGCTTGTCTTTGAGTTCAACTTCTTTCGCTACCGACACACCATCCTTGGTGACGGTAGGGGCGCCGAACGAGCGCTCCAGGACCACGTTGCGGCCTTTCGGGCCCAGCGTTACTTTGACTGCGTTGGCGAGGATGTTGACGCCTTCGACCATCTTGGCGCGCGCTGCGTCGCCGAATACTACTTCTTTAGCTGCCATGTTCAATTCTCCTGAGTTTCGGGATGTATCTGTCTACAACGTGGAAACAATTACTTGACGACGATCGCCATGATGTCTTCTTCGCGCATGACCAGCAGCTCATCGCCGTCAACTTTGACGGTTTGGCCGGCGTACTTGCCGAACAGGACGCGGTCGCCCA
Organism: Janthinobacterium violaceinigrum; assembly: GCF_009208555.1. GTDB lineage: Bacteria > Pseudomonadota > Gammaproteobacteria > Burkholderiales > Burkholderiaceae_D > Janthinobacterium > Janthinobacterium violaceinigrum. The sequence continues at coordinate 29,365 of NZ_WFLI01000017.1, forward strand.
CTTTGACATCCAGAGGACGGACTTTGCCGTCGTCGAGAATCTTGCCATTGCCTACGGCAAGGACTTCGCCTTGATCCGGTTTTTCAGCAGCTGCATCAGGAATGATGAGGCCGGACGCAGTCTTGGTTTCCTGGTCGAGGCGTTTGACGATGACGCGATCGTTCAATGGGCGCAGATTCATACAAAACTCCTTAAAGTTCAATGGATAAGTGTTGCTAAATGAATACATGCCTGGCACAGCGCCAGACGTGCTTTCACTGACCGCCGTTGAAAGCAGCCCGCAACGGTCAAGCAAACCCCCGGTCATCCTGTCCTTGCCCGTATCCGGCAGTGGTGCATCGCGGCGTCGCCCGCCGCGTAGCGTTCCCTGCAGTTGCCTGGCAAGCACCATCAGTCCTGAGGATTGCTACGAAAGAGTTTGTTAGCACTCTCTACTAACGAGTGCTAATTATAGGGACGGTAGGGGGCTTATTCAAGGGCTTATTCTCCGGGGAGATATGCATAGACGTTCTGCGCAGCCTGCATTTACGCAGGGTTTGCGCTGGCGCAAGCCAACTCCCCGGGCGTCAGCAACAGGCGCGACTCTAGCATGTCGTCCGGCAGGGGGGCGTTCCTGTACGCACGGGAAACAGAGTTTTACTATGGGATTTGATAAGATGATTGTAATTGCATATCAATATCGCCACACATCACCACTTGCACGAGAAAGCACACCATGCCACTCCCCCTTTCCCATCCCGCGCTGCGCCTGCTGGGCGCCACCGCCATCGGCCTGGCCTGCCTGGGCAATGCCGCCGCACAGGCGCCCACCATCGTCGACGAGATCACCGTGGCGGCCCTGACGCCGCTGGAAAAAGAAATGCTGCTCAATGACTTGTTCAACGATTTGAACAAGGATGACGACGACCAGCAAGCCCATGTGTGGGACAACGGCGGCGACCGCGGCGTGCTGGTGAAAGTCACGTATAACTTCAGCAACTCCGGCATGACGGAGCACAGCCTGAAGGCGCATGTCTGCCGCGACCTGACATTCGTCGTCACGGCGGGCGGCAAATCGCAGGACCTGAGCCGCCGCACCTGTTCGCAGAACAGCGGCCGCTGGGATGTGCAGGGCAAGGATCCGGCGCCCGTCGTATCTCCGCCTTTCCTGTCCGACGTCACCATCGCCAAGCTCAATGTCAAGGAAAAAAAAGCCTTGCTGACGGCTGCCGTGCGCACCTTGAAGGATGAAGAGGATGGCAAGACGCGCCAGTGGAGCAACAAGGGTCTGGGCAATGCGGTGCCGCTGGCAGTGCGCCTGACGCCTTCGGGGACGGACGCCAAACCCGGCAGCTACCGCCAGACTTGCCGCGACTTGACGATGGTGCTTGACGGCAAGGGCGGACAACAGACGCTGACGCGCCGCTCGTGCGAAAACCGCTATGGCGGACTCGATATCGAACCCGATTACGTCGACGAGTAAAACGCTGCCATCGCGGCGCTGGCGGATGCGCGCAGATGGCGAAAAGCGCCGGAAAAAGCGTGTATTGTCCGCCAACTGCCCTGCATTGATGTAAATATGTGTGACAGCGGCGTGATTCGATTGACGCCCATGGAGCGTCCGCCCTATAGTGGCGGGATGATTTCCGAATTCAACGAATTATCCGACAAAATAGGCCTGCTGGCCGAAATGACCCATGCGCTGCGCCGTGAAAACGCGCAACTGCGCAAGGACAATGCCGCGCTGGCCGCCGACAACGCCCTGTATGTGCAACGCATGCGCGAGGCGCAGGAGCGGGTGGAAGCGTTGCTGGAGAAAATTCCCGAACTGGTGCAAGCCGGCCTGGAGCAAGCCGCTTCGGAAGCGGGCGCCTATATTGCCGAGAACGAGAAGGAAGCGTAATGCCGCGTGTCGATGTCAATATCATGGGCCAGTCCTACAGCATGGTGTGCCGCGACGGCGAAGAGCGCGCGCTGCGCGAAGCGGCGATCTATCTCGATAGCAAAATGAAAGCCATCCGCGACGCGGGCAAGGTCAAGGGCAATGACCGCATCGCCGTACTGGCCGCCCTAGGCGTGGCCGCGGAATTCCTGTCCGTGAAGTCGCCGCAAGGTCCGCTGTCGGAATTGACGATACTGGAAGTGAAGCAGAAAATCTCGGCCATGCACACCGTCCTGGACAGCGCGCTGACGCCCCAGGAAAATCTTTTTTAAACACCGAACCAAACCTGCGGCGCGTCGCGACTTGCGGCCTGCGATGCTCTCTGTGCATTCGCACAGTTGCGCTTCTCGACCACAATTCACTTCCGCTCGCTACGGTTTTGTTCGGTGTTATTAATTGGATTTTAAGCGGGCACGGTACGATTTGTCTTTGCGATGCGCGATCAAAGGAGTAAACTTGCGTCTACCCTGCGGTGTTCGCGATTGCCATATATTCCTTGAACCATTTATGCGCATCGGTTGCGAATTTTGTTTGATGGGAGTGAGCGTCGCTCGTTCGACGAACCCGAAATTGAACTAACGTGACCACCTTGAACCGTTTGGTTCGGGATGCCGGCATAGCGGCACAGGCGGGGCCCAATTTGCAGTACAAAGAAAACGGTTGCAGCATCATGCTCAACCGTTTTTTTACGCCTGTTGCTTTTGATAGGGAGTGAACATGAAACAATACTGGCTGATGAAGTCCGAACCCGATGAAGTGAGCATCGACGACCTGATGGCCGCGCCCGCGCACACCATGCCCTGGTTCGGCGTGCGCAACTACCAGGCGCGCAACTTCATGCGCGACGACATGCGCGTGGGCGATGGCGTGCTGTTCTACCATTCCAGCTGCCCGCAGCCGGGCGTGGCGGGCGTGGCCGAAGTGGCCAGTGCGGCCTATCCCGATCACAGCCAGTTTGAAGCGGGCGGTAAATATTTCGATGCCAAGGCCACGCCGGAACAGCCGCGCTGGATCAGCGTCGATGTGCGGGGCGTGAAAAAGACGGCGCTGCTGCCCCTGTCCGAGATGCGCCAGATGCCGGAGCTGGAAGACATGCTGCTGCTGAAGAAGGGCAGCCGCCTGTCCATCACGCCCGTGACGCCGGCGCAATGGAAGGTCATTACCGGCAAGTTGAAGGCCTAGTTCAGGCCGAGTCCTCGATCCGGTTGCGGCCGTTCTGCTTGGCCCGGTACAGGGCCTGGTCGGCGGCCGCCAGCAGCTGTGCCGGCGTCGGTACGCCGTCGCTCAGGGCCAGGCCGATGCTGGCCGTCACCAGGCCGCCGCGCGACGGCGCGTGGGCGATGGCGGCAGCGGCGATCGCTTCCTGCATCTTGTGCGCCACGGCCAGCGCGCCCGCGCGGTCGGTGGCGGGCAGGATGGCGGCAAATTCCTCGCCGCCGAAGCGTCCCACCAGGTCGCTGGCACGGGGCAGCGCCGAATTCAGGGCCGCCGCGATCTGCACCAGGCAGGCGTCGCCATATGGGTGGCCGAAGGTATCGTTGAGGCTTTTGAAGAAATCGATATCGATGATCAGCAGCGCCAGCGCTTGCTGGTTGCGCACGGCGCGCTGCCACTCGGCCTGCAAGGCCTGGTCCAGGCAGCGCCGGTTGGCGATGCCCGTCAAGCCATCCGTCAGCGACAGCTTTTCCAGCTTGTCGTGCGCCGCGCGCAAGGCCAGTTCGCTTTGCATGTAGCGGCTTTGCAGGGTGGCCGAGCGCAGCGCGTGGACGGCCAGCGCGACAAACAGGGCGCTGGCCGCCAGGTAGAAATGCTCGCGCAGCACGACGAATCCCAGACCCAGCAGGGCCGCCGTGAAGAAGATGGGACTGAAGTTGTCAATCAGCAAGGTCAACGGCCGCGGCGGCCGCGTTTCTTCCTCGCCCGGCTGCACGCGCATGGCCAGCACCGCCAGCAGCAGGAAGGGCAGGCTGGGCAGTACCTCGCTGGGGCCGGCTTCGGCCAGCGCATGCAGGGTCAGGTAATTATAGGCGCCCGCGCAGGCCGCGTAGCACCACAGGAACACGCTGAGCAGCAGGTAGAAACGCCCTTGTGCCCCATCGCGGCGGTGCGCCAGCAGGCGCAGCGAGGCGCAGCAGGCCAGTACGAGGTTTTCCACGTTGTACGTCGTCACCAGCAGGCTGGCGGGTATCGGCGCGATCGAGCGCTGGTCGAAGGGCGAGACGGAAAAGATGGCCGTATAGGTCAGATAGGCGGCCAGCAGCACTTGCACGGCGTCCAGCCACTGCAGGGTGCGCGAAGGGTGGCGGTCGCTGACGGAGGAAATGGCCAGCAGCAAGGGCGCGCCATACATGAAGTAGGCAAAGTCGGAGAAATACGTCGTGTCGGAAGCCACATGGCCGCTCAGGTCTTGCCAGGCGGACAGCGCCATGCCCCCGCTCCAGAACAGCATGGCGGCCGCAAACAGGCCCCAGCCCGTGCGCACGACGCCGGGCGCGCTCAGGCAGGCGTTGCGGCAGCAGGCGGCCAGCGCCAGCAGCGGCGCCGTCACGCCGAACAGATAGCTGACGGCGGGACCGTGCTTCCCGGCCCAGGCCGTCAAGGCCAGCTGCGCCAGCACGTAGCCCCCCGCCAGCGCCAGCCAGAATGTCGTGGTCTTCCTCGCAAATTGCATGGATGGGACTCCCCGGCTCGAATTGCCAACACAGCATGAACGCATGCCCTGCTCTTGCTGCAGGGTAAAGCGATCATCGCGCTATCGCAAGCGAAGATTCATTCCGCAAGGAAATTATGCTGCTTTGAGGGAAAGGTTGCCAGGGGAGCGAGGATGGCGCGCCTGCCTGGCGCGCCATCGGGGGAGTGGCGGTTTACGTGTTGGCCGGGCGGGCCTTGGTGGGCGGCGTGCCCATCACCTGGCTTTTATACGCCCACACGAGCAGCGCGATGGCGCCGACGATCATGGGCAAGGACAGCATCTGGCCCGACGTGATCGGCACGCCCAGCCACACGACTTCCCAGTCCGGCGTGCGGAAGTATTCCGTGAAGAAGCGCGCGCAGCCGTACAGCAGGGTGAACATGGCGCCCACGGCCATGCGCGGACGCTGCTTGCGCGCATACAGCCACAGGATGATGAACACCAAAATGCCGTCGACCAGCATCTGATAGATAGGCGACGGGTGCACGGGATACGGAATGCCCGGCCATTGCATGGCCCAGGGCAGGGTGTCCGGCGCGATGCGGCCCGGCAGTTCGGCGTTGATGAAGTTGCCCAGGCGGCCCGCCGCGTAGCCGAGCGGCACCAGCGGGGCGATGAAGTCGAGCACGTCGAACAGGTTGCGGCCCGCCTTGCGGCTCCACAGGTACATGGCCAGGATGACGCCGAGGAAACCGCCATGGAAGGACATGCCGCCATGCCACACCATGAAGATCTCGAGCGGATTGTGCATGAAGTACTCGGGGCGGTAGAACAGCACTTCGCCCAGGCGTCCGCCGATCACCACGCCCAGCATGCCGTAGAACAGCATGTCGTCGAGGTCTTCCTTCTTCCAGCCCAGCACGGCGATGTGCGGCTGCTTGATGCGCACGCGGCCCAGGATAATGAACAGGGCGAAGGCCAGCACATACATCAGGCCGTACCAGTGCACGGCGAGCGGGCCGATCTGGATGGCTATCGGATCGGGCATCGGGTGTATCAGCATGGGGTTTCTTTCTTTGTTTAAAGCTAAGGTTGCGTAGTATGGCGGCGCTGGCGGTTTTTTGCCTTAGCGGCCACTTAATTTAAGGGGCAGTACCGCCGATCTGCTTGCGCAGCAGCGCCAGAAAGCCCTGCAGCACGGCGGACGGATTGTCGCGGCGCCAGGCCAGGCCCGTTTCCACCAGCGGCGTAGCGTCTTGCAGCGGCCTGTATTCTACGCCCGGGCGCATCAGATTCGATACCGATTGTGGCACAAGCGCGATGCCCATGCCAGCCGAGACGAGGCTGACGATGGTTTGCATCTGGATCGCTTCCTGGCCGATCTGCGGCGTGATGCCGGCCGCGCGGAACACGCCGAGGATGGCGTCGTGCAGGGCGGGCGAGATTGCGCGCGGGAAGATGATCAGGGGCAGCGCCGGCAGGTCGCGTAGGCGCACGGGCCCCGGTGCCGCCAGGATGGCCAGGCCGGACGGCGCCGCCAGTACCAGCGGTTCGGCCAGCACGGGCAGGTAGTCGAGCGCCTCCTTTGCTTTTTCGGGCAGGGGCGGGATCAGCAGGCCCGCATCCGTGCGCCCGGCCAGCAGTTCGTCCAGCTGCAGGTCGGACGTGGCTTCCTGCAGGGCGATCTGCACCTGCGGATAGGCCGTGCGGTAGGCGCGCAGCAAGGGCGGCAGCACGCTGTAGTCGGCCGAGGACACGAAGGCCAGGCTCAGACGGCCCGCCTCGCCCTGCGCGGCCCGCTGCACCAGCGCGGGCAAATCGTGCGCCTGCGCCAGCATCCGGCGCGCCTCGGGCAGCAGGGCGCTGCCGGCCGGCGTCAGCTGCACTTCGCGCCGCGTGCGCACGAACAGGGGCGCGCCCAGCAAGTCTTCCAGCGCCATGATGGTCTGCGACAGAGGCGGCTGCGTCATGTGCAGGCGCGCGGCGGCGCGGCCGAAGTGCAATTCCTCGGCGACGGTGACGAAATAGCGCAGCTGGCGCAGCTCAAGATTCATATGCGTTTCCATGTGGAATAAGTCCTGTGATACATAAAACGACTCACAGACACGTGCATCATATATTTGACAGTGGGGCGCGCGCAAGGCAATCTGGCGTACCCCCACTGTACGCAGGGTTTTGCCCTGGGCTCCCCGCCGCAGTCAGGCATCATTCATTTCTTGGAAGGTCCCCATCATGCCGCAATACCGCTCCCGCACCACCACCCACGGCCGCAACATGGCTGGCGCCCGCGCCCTGTGGCGCGCCACAGGCATGAAGGATGGCGACTTCGACAAGCCGATCATCGCCGTCGTCAACTCGTTCACGCAATTCGTGCCCGGCCACGTGCACCTGAAGGACCTGGGGCAGATGGTGGCGCGCGAAATCGAAGCGGCCGGCGGCGTGGCCAAGGAATTCAATACCATTGCCGTCGATGACGGCATCGCCATGGGCCACGGCGGCATGCTGTATTCGCTGCCGTCGCGCGACCTGATCGCCGACTCCGTCGAATACATGGTCAACGCCCACTGCGCCGACGCCATGGTGTGCATCTCGAACTGCGACAAGATCACGCCGGGCATGCTGATGGCCGCCATGCGCATCAATATCCCCGTCGTGTTCATTTCCGGCGGGCCGATGGAAGCGGGCAAGGTCGTCAAGGTGGTCAACGGCACGCAGAAGATCATCAAGCTGGACCTGGTCGACGCCATGATCAAGGCGGGCGACAGCACGGTGTCCGATGCCGACGTTGCCGAGATCGAGCGTTCGGCCTGTCCGACCTGCGGTTCCTGCTCCGGCATGTTCACGGCCAATTCGATGAACTGTCTGACCGAGGCGCTGGGCCTGGCCCTGCCCGGCAACGGCACCATCCTGGCCACGCACTCGGACCGCCAGCAGCTGTTCCTGCGCGCGGGCCGTCTGATCGTCGACCTGGCCAAGCGCCACTACGAGCAGGACGACTATTCGGTGCTGCCACGCTCGATCGCCACCAAGGCCGCGTTTGAAAACGCGATGGCGCTCGACGTCTCCATGGGCGGCTCGACCAACACCGTGCTGCACTTGCTGGCCGCCGCGCACGAGGCGGAAGTGGCATTCACGATGGCCGACATCGACCGCATCTCGCGCAAGGTGCCATGCCTGTGCAAGGTGGCGCCGATGACGGACAAATACCATATCGAGGACGTGCACCGCGCGGGCGGCATCGTGGGCATCCTGGGCGAACTGGCGCGCGCAGGCCTGCTTAACACGACCCTGCCGACCATCCACGCGCCCACCCTGGCCGACGCCATCGCGCAGAACGACATCATGTGTACGGACAATCCGGCCGTGCATGAACTGTTCCGCGCCGCGCCGGGCGGCGTGCCCACGCAGACGGCGTTCTCGCAGTCCGAGCGCTTCGCGGCCGTCGACACGGACCGCAGCACGGGCTGCATCCGCGACAAGGCCCACGCGTATTCGCAGGATGGCGGCCTGGCCGTCTTGTACGGCAACCTGGCGGAAAAGGGCTGCATCGTCAAGACGGCGGGCGTCGATGAAAGCATTTTGAAATTCTCGGGCAAGGCGCGCGTGTTCGAAAGCCAGGACGCGGCCGTCGCAGCCATCCTGGAAGACACCGTGCATGAAGGCGACGTCGTCATCATCCGCTACGAAGGCCCGAAAGGCGGTCCCGGCATGCAGGAAATGCTGTACCCGACGTCGTACATCAAATCGAAGGGCCTGGGCAAGGCGTGCGCGCTGTTCACGGACGGGCGCTTCTCGGGCGGTTCCTCGGGCCTGGTGATCGGCCATGCGTCGCCGGAAGCGGCCGAAGGCGGCGCCATCGGCCTGGTGGAAGAGGGCGACTTCATCGACATCGACATCCCCGAGCGCACCATCAACCTGCGCGTCACGGATGCCGAGCTGGCCGCGCGCCGCGCCGCCATGGAAGCGAAGGGCGATGCGGCCTGGCTGCCCGTCAACCGCGACCGCTACGTATCGCAGGCGCTGCAGGCGTATGCGGCGCTGACGACGTCGGCCGACCGGGGCGCCGTGCGCGATCTCTCCCAGCTGAAGAAGCAGAAACGCTGATTTGTTGCATAAGTGCGACGGCCGGCCCCGTTTGACTGGACGGGGCCGGCCGTCGTTACATCACCTTACAAACAACATGGTCATGGCCGCGCAGTTGGGGCAGAATAGGACTGCCTGCTGACTACATTGCGTTACTACATTGAAACGCTTGATCTGGGCTCGTGGTGCATCTGCGGAAACACAGTAAAATGCCGCAGGAAGTAACTTTGGAGAAAAGACAATGAAACGTTTTATGTTGGTGAGTGTATTGGCCGTGTCGGCCCTGGCATCGCAAGCAGCGTTGGCCAATCCTGACCTGGCGAAAGCAAAGAACTGCATGGCATGCCACGCAGTGAGCACGAAACTGGTGGGCCCGGCGTTCAAGGACGTGGCTGCCAAGTATGCCGGTCAGAAAGACGCGGAAGCCAAGCTCGTGGCGAAAGTCATGAAGGGCGGTTCCGGCACCTGGGGCGCGATCCCGATGCCAGCCAACCCGCAAGTGAGCGATGCGGAAGCCCACACCCTGGTCAAATGGGTACTGGCACAGAAATAATCTGTGCCGCAGTACCTGCAATTAGCGCGCCGGCAATCCCGGCGCGTTTTTTTTGTCCGCCGCCTGTTGCAGATTGCCCATGCCCTGCAGTGTCGCCCGCACCGCCTCGTCGAGCGGCGTATGCGGCTCCTGCCCCAGCACGGCCAGCAGGTGCGCGTTGTCCATGGACAAGGGCGTCTGCCATAAATAGCGCATCTCGCGCATTTCGCGCAGGGTCGCCACGAACGGCGACGCCAGCGCCATCAGCCACCACGGAAAGCGCCGGATGACGGGGCGCGTGCCCGACGCCTGTTCCACCACGCGGGCAACCGCCCCCGTCATTTGCCGGCCGTCGTGGTCCCAGTGGCCCGCCATGTGAAAGCGCGCAAACGGCGGCAAGGCGGCGCGCATGGCCAGCAACTGCACCATCGTGCGCGCCACATCGGGCAGGTAGGACCACTGGTGGCCCACGCCGGGCGCGCCCGGATACAGGATGCTGCGCACGGGCTGGCCAGGCTTGACGAGGCCTTGCGAAAACCAGTTATTGCCGGCGCGGGGACCGAAGAAGTCGCCCGCGCGCACGATCAGGACCCTGGCGCCCTGCGTGGCGGCCTTTTCCAGGCGCGCTTCCAGTTCCACGCGGATGGCGCCCTTGCGCGTCAGCGGGCGCTGCGGCGCGTCTTCCTTTAGCACGGGGAAGGCGTCGGGGCCGAAGTTGTACACGGTGCCGGGCAGCACGATGGTGGCGCCTTCGGCGATGGCCGCGGCGATGGTATTGTCCAGCATGGGCAGCACCAGCTGGCCCCAATGTCGGTAGCCGGGCGGGTTGACGGCGTGCACGATGACGGCGCAGCCCCGGGCGGCCGTCAGCACGTCCGCGCGCGACAGCGCATCGCCGCGCAGCCATTCGATGCGGTCGCCCCGCGGCGGCGGCGTTGCTCCCCGCGTCAGGGCGCGTACCTGCCAGCCCGCCGCCAGCAACTGGCGCACCATCTCGCCGCCGATGCCGCCGGTGGCGCCCAGTACCAATGCCGTGTTTTTCGTGTTTTCCATCATGACCTCCGTGTGGTTGATGGCGCCAGTATCTGCCGCGCAAGGCTAATTGGGAATTGACGAGCATCGCGTACAGGCTATACATTTATGTATGACAAATTCGATTGCCTGGGAATATTACCGTTCGCTGCTGGCCGTGCTGAGGCACGGCTCGCTGTCCGGCGCCGCTCGCGCGCTGGGCATCACGCAGCCCACTGCGGGCCGGCATATCGCCGCGCTCGAGCAGGCGCTGGGGGCGACCCTGTTCACGCGCTCCCAGTTGGGCTTGCTGCCCACGGAAGTGGCCCTGGCGCTGCGGCCCCATGCGGAAACCATGGAGCATACGGCAGCCCTGATGGAGCGGGCTGCCAGCAGCCAAGGGCAGGGCGTGGCCGGCGTGGTGCGCATCGCGGCCAGCGAAGTGGTGGGCGTGGAAGTGCTGCCGCCTATCCTGGCCCGCCTGCGCGCGCGCCATCCGGGCTTGGTCATTGAATTGGTATTGAGCAATAAAGTACAGGATTTGCTGCGCCGGGAAGCGGACATTGCCGTGCGCATGCTGCGTCCCCGCCAGGAGCAGCTGGTGGCGCGCAAGGTGGGCGACATCGAACTGGGCCTGCATGCGCACGCGGACTATCTGGCGCGGCACGGCACGCCGCTGGCATTGGCGGATCTGGCGCACCACGCCGTCATCGGCTACGACGAGGCGAGCCCTTTCGTGCGCAACGCGGGCGCGGCCTTTCAGGAATTTGCGCGGGAAAACTTTGCCTGGCGCAGCGACAGCGACCTGGCGCAACTGGCCCTGCTACGCGCGGGCGCGGGCATCGGCGTGTGCCAGGCGGGACTGGCGGCGCGCGATCCATCGCTGCGGCGCGTGTTGCCGCAAGCGTTTGCGCTGCCCATGGAAACGTGGGTCACCATGCATGAAGACTTGCGCGGCAGCCTGCGCTGCCGCGCCACCTTCGACGCGCTGGCCGAAGGGTTACTGGCTTATGTAGCCGGACAGCAAGAACCGTAGCGAGCGGATGTGAGTTGTGGCCGAGAAGCGGAGCTGTGCGAATGCACAGTGAGCATCGCAGGCCGCAAATCGCGCCGCGCAGTAGGTTCTATTATTTGACCACTTCCATCTTGGTCTTCTTGCCATCGCGATAGGTGAACAAGGTCAGTGCGCCATCCTTGATGTCGCCGTTGGCATCGAACGCAATCGGGCCCGTCACGCCCTGGTAGTGCACCTTGGCCAGGAAGGGCAGGTAGACGGACGGCTTCGACGATTTGGCGTCGGCCATGGCAGTGGCCATGGTCATCACGGCATCGTAGACGTAGGGCGCATACAGCTGTACTTCCATATTGTATTTCTGCTTGTAGCGGGCGCGGAAATCGTCCATGCCTTTTTGCTGCGCGCCCGTCACGCCGCCCGCTTCCGCGCAGGTGACCATGTTTTCGCCCACGGCATCGCCCGCCAGCTGGCCCAGCGGTTCCGTGCACAGGCCGTCGCCGCCCATGAACTTGGCCTTGATGCCCAGCGCCTTCATCTGGCGCAGCATGGGGCCGCCCACGGAATCCATGCCGCCAAAGAAGATCAGGTCGGGATTCTTTGACTTGATGCTGGTGAGAATGGCATTGAAGTCGGTCGCATTGGCATTGGTAAATTCCTTGCCGACGATTTGCACGCCGGGCGCCGCCTTCTTGGCGCCCTTGACGAACTGCTCCGCCACGCCCTGGCCGTAGGCCGTGCGGTCATCGATGACGGCGATTTTCTTTGCTTGCAGCTTGCCCACGGCATACGCGCCCAAGGTTCCTCCCAGCTTGTTGTCGTTGGCCACCACGCGGAAGGCCGTGTTGAATTTCTGCTGGGTATAGGTCGGGTTGGTGGCGGCCGGCGAAATCTGCGGAATGCCCGCATTGAAGTAAATGCGCGAGGCGGGTATCGTCGTGCCCGAATTCAGGTGGCCCACCACGCCATTGACCTTGGCGTCGACCAGTTTTTGCGCCACGGCCGTGCCCTGCTTGGGATCGGCCGCGTCATCTTCGGGCACCAGCACGAATTTCACGGCCTTGCCGTCGATCTTGAAGCCTTTGGCGTTCAAGTCCTCGATGGCCATCTTGGCCGCGTTCTCATTATCTTTGCCCAGGTGGGAGCTGGCGCCAGAGACCGGGGCGACGTGGCCGATCTTGATGATTTCCTGTGCGCCCGCATGGCCGGCAAAGGCGAGGGCGAGGGCGAGAGGAAGGACTTTGGTCTTGAGCAGCATAAACATTCTCCAATGGATAAAGATACGGCGGCGTCTCGTGAAAACCGCTTCGAGGGGCGGTACGTGTGAAGAAGGTACAACAAAAAACAGGCGGCGCAAAGCCGCTTTTCGGGCTTTTTGCATTTTGTCGCAACAATCACCAAAGTGAGGCGCGATGCACCGATTTCGCAGGCGCGAGCGCACCAAAGAATGGCGTTGCAAGGGGGAAGGGTGTAAGAAAATCTGCGTTCTTCTACCCCAAAACGACATCCGGGGTCAGACCCTGAGGGTCTGACCCCAGCCGTTCGCTGTTTGGGGGGGGACGTGAGGGGATTACAGCAAGGGGATTACGGCGCCGGCGGGTGCAAGTGCCCCAGCTCATGGCTCACCGCATGCGCGACGATCTGTTCCAGCGATTGCTGCAAGTCTTCGCGCAGGGCACCGCGCATGCCGATCAGGGCATTCTGCAGGGCCGTCTGCAGGACGTGGGCGATGCGTTCTTCCAGCAGGTGGTCGATCTTGCCCTGGACTTGATGCAGGATGCGCTGCGTCAGCCGCTGTTCGATGGCGTCCCAGTCGGGCTGCACGATGCTGGGCGGCAACGCTGGCGCTTGCCCGGCAGGCGGCGCTGCCGGGACAGGGGCCGCCGCTGGCACAACGGGTACCGCGGGCGCCGGCTCCGGCACATCCGGCCCCAGCAGCACTTCCGTCAGCAGGGGGATGCCCTGGTCGAATGGCGGCTGGTTCATGTCTTACCTGCAACGAAGTGCGTCGGCTGCACGTCCTGCTGGCGGTAGTGCAGGAAGCGCTGGCGGCCCGCCTGCGCATCTTGCTCATCCATGGAGACGATTTCGAAGATGCGCTGGAACTGCGCATAGTTGGGCGGCGGCAACTGCGACAGGTTGACGAGGATGTCGTGGTGCGGCACCTCCGCCGTCCCGTCATCGGTGAGGATGATGGGCGTCTGCGCGGCCAGCGGATCGCCGGCCAGCACGTGCGGCAGGAAATCCGTGGCGGAAAACGTCCACATGGCGCGGTTCAAGGCGTCGAGCTGGGCGCCGTCTTGCGCCAGCACGACCACCTTGTTGCCGGCCATATAGGCCTTGCGCGCCAGGCGGCAGGCGTAGGCCAGCTTGTCCGGCACGTTGCTGTGAAAATCGACGCGGCTCATGGCGGACTCAGGCGGCCATGCCGCTGTGGCGCAGCAAGGCGTCGATCGACGGTTCGCGGCCGCGGAAGGCCGTGAACGATTCCAGCGCGGGGCGCGAGCCGCCGACGGACAGGATTTCCTGCAGATAGCGCTTGCCCGCTGCCGTGGTGGCGGCCGGTCCCAGCGCGCGGGCTTCCTCGAACGCCGCATAGGCGTCGGCGGACAGCACCTCGGCCCATTTGTAGCTGTAGTAGCCGGCTGCGTAGCCGCCCGCGAAGATATGGCCGAAGGCATTCTGGAAGCGGTTGAAGGCAGGCGGGATCAGCAGCGCGAACCTGGCGCGCACGCCGTCGATCAGCTGCTGCACGCTCTGGCCCGTGGCCGCGTCGTAGTCGTAGTGCAAATGCATGTCGAGCAAGGAAAATTCCACCTGGCGCAGGGTTTGCAGGCCGGACTGGAAATTTTTGGCCGCCAGCATCTTGTCGTACAGCGCGCGCGGCAGCGGTGCGCCCGTGACGGCATGGGCCGTCATGTGTTCGAGCACTTCCCATTCCCAGCAGAAGTTTTCCATGAATTGCGATGGCAGTTCCACGGCATCCCACTCAACGCCGGCAATGCCCGACACGCCCAGCTCGTCGACCACCGTCAGCATGTGGTGCAGGCCGTGGCCGAACTCGTGGAACAGGGTGATCACTTCATCGTGGGTGAACAGCGCCGGCTGGACCTGGCCGTCGACGATGGCCGGCTGCGTGAAATTGCAGGTGAGATAAGCGATCGGCGTTTGCACGTGGCTGGCGTCGGCGCGGCGGCCGCGCGCGTCGTCCATCCAGGCGCCGCCGCTCTTGCCCGCGCGCGCATACAGGTCCAGGTAGAACTGGCCCACCAGCTTGCCGTCGCGCTCGATGCGGTAAAAGCGCACGTCCGGATGCCAGACGGGCGCCGTATCGAGCTTGATCTCGACGGCGAACAGGTTCTGGATCTGGCGGAACAAGCCGTCGATCACCTTGTGTTCAGGAAAATATTGCTTCACTTCCTGGGCCGAGAACGCGTAGCGACGCTCCTGCAGCTTTTCGGAGGCATACGGCACGTCCCACGCCTGCAGCTCGGCGATGCCCAGCTCTTCGCGCGCGAACTGTTTCAGTTCGGCCAGGTCCTTTTCGGCGAATGGACGCGCGCGTTTGGCCAGGTCTTCCAGGAAAGCGATGACCTGTGCGGGCGACGTGGCCATTTTCGACACCAGCGACACTTCGGCGAAATTGCCGTAGCCGAGCAGTTTTGCCTCTTCGTCGCGCAATTGCAACAGGGTGACGATGTTGTGCGTGTTGTCCCAGTCGTCTTTTTTGCTGAAGGCCTCGCCCTGGTCCGACGCCTTGGTGGCGTTGGCGCGGTAGATGGTTTCGCGCAGCGCGCGATTGTCGGCAAACTGCAGGATCGGGTAGTAGGACGGGAAGTGCAGCGAGAATTCATAGCCTTGCTTGCCTGCCTTGTCGGCGGCGGCGCGCGCGGCCGCCTTGACGTCGTCGGGCAAGCCGGCCAGTTCAGCTTCGTTCTCGACCAGCAATTTGTAGTCATTGGTGGCGTCGAGCACGTTTTCGGAAAAGCGCGTCGACACGGCCGCGTGCTCTTCCTGGATGGCGCCAAAGCGCTCTTTCTTGTCTTCGGGCAATTCGGCGCCGCCCAGGCGGAAGTCGCGCACGGCATTGTCGACGATGCGCCGGCGCGCGGGCGACAGGCTGGCGAAATCGGCGCGCGCCTGCAACTGCTTGTATTTGCCGAACAGGATTTCGTTCTGGCCCAGTTCGGTCCAGAATTCCGTCACCTTGGGCTGGTTCGCATTGTAGGCGGCGCGCAGTTCGGGCGTATCGACCACGCTGTTCAAGTGGTTGACGATGCTCCAGGCGCGGCCCAGGGTTTCGGCGATCTGGTCCTGGGGCGCGACGAAATTGTCCCAGCTCACTTCTTCCATGGGCGCTTCCAGCTGCGCCACCGTGGCGCGCGCCTGTTCCAGCAAGGTGTCGATGGCAGGCGTGACATGCTCGTGCGTGATCGCGTCGAAGCGTGGCAGGCCGGAAAAATCAAGCAGGGGATTGGTATTCATCGTCGGTTCGTCCATTCTGTCTTCATATATGGAACGCCTGAAAAACGTTCAGGGCAAGGCGCGGTGCCGAAGGCAGTACGAATAGTACGGCGAGGCACTGCAACGCAGCCATGGACGTTTTCTCAGGTGCTCCTCTTAAATGCGCTCTGCGGCCTCGACGGTATTCATTAGCAACATGGTGATCGTCATCGGTCCCACGCCGCCTGGTACGGGGGTGATGTGGGAGGCGATGTCTTTCACTCCGGCAAAATCCACGTCGCCGCACAGCTTGCCGTCATCGTCGCGGTTCATGCCCACGTCGATGACGATGGCGCCCGGCTTGACCATGTCGGCCGTCAGGGTGTTGCGGCGGCCGACGGCAGCCACGACCACGTCCGCCTGGCGCGTGTACAAGCCCAAGTCCGGGGTCGCACTATGGCAGATGGTGACGGTAGCGTTCGCTTGCAAGAGCAGCAGGGCCATCGGCTTGCCGACGGTGTTGCTGCGGCCGATGACGACGGCGTGCTTGCCGCGCAAGTCCACGCCCGTGCTTTCGATCAGTTTCATGCAGCCATACGGCGTGCACGGGCGGAAGCCGGGCAAGCCCGTCATCAGTTCGCCTGCGCTCAGCACGGAATAGCCATCGACGTCTTTCGTTGTGGCGATCGCTTCGATGACCTTGTGGGGGTTGATGTGCTTGGGCAAGGGCATTTGCACGAGGATGCCGTGGATGGCCGGGTCGGTATTCAGGCTGGCGATGCGGGCCAGCAAGTCCGCTTCGGACAGGTCCGCTTCATATTTTTCCAGCACCGAGTGAAAACCCACGTCGCCGCACGCCTTGACCTTGTTGCGGACATACACCTGGCTGGCCGGGTCTTCGCCGACGAGGATCACGGCCAGGCCGGGCTGGGTGCCCTTGGCTGTGAGGGCGGCGGCGCGGGTAGCGATTTCGCTGCGCAGTTTTTGGGAGAGGGCGATTCCGTCGATCAGTTGTGCTGGCATGGTAGGGAGGCTGAGAGCTGTGGGAGGGAAAAGACAGATTATAAAGCCGGGCGGCGCAAAGGGGCGGTTTTGGCTATGCAAAGGCGCGACAACAGCGGGCCGGAGACGCGAGCCCGAGAAAATGCCGATGGCGGCGTTGCAGCTCCTTGCCGTACTGGCGTACTGTCTGCGTCGCCGCACCTTGCCCTCGACATTTTTCAGGCCCGCTTGGCCCGAACAACAGCGGGCCGGAGACGCGAGCCTGAGAAAATGCCGATGGCGGCGTTGCAGCTCCTTGCCGTACTGGCGTACTGTCTGCGTCGCCGCACCTTGCCCTCGACATTTTTCAGGCCCGCTTGGCCCGGTATGCCTGTGCGGACGACTGGGGTGGTAATTCGCTTTGCTGGTGTGCTCGTGGAGCAGGGGCGGCCAGGGTATGCAAGTTTTCCGGTTTCGCCGCTATTTGCTACTCTGCACATCCTAGTTTCCAAGCGGAATTTGCGGCACTGCAGCATAAATTTCATAGGGTAATTTCACAATGCGAAATGCTATATCGTAATTTGAAAAATAGTAAATACGCTGTTAGAATCCCCACACTAAACCGACTTAATAGTAAATAATCAGCGAAATACCGTCCGACAGCGATCCGGAAAATCGGGGTGGGGCGCTCACAAAGGAGACTCAACAGATGTCAGCTCAACTGAACCAGGTAACGACACAGATCGGCACCGACCCGGATATGCAGGAAACCAAGGAGTGGCTGGACGCGCTCGAAGCCGTACTGGAAAATGAAGGTCCGGAACGTGCGCATTACCTGATGGAGCGCCTGGTTGACCTGGCCCGCCGCCGCGGCGCCCAGATTCCGTTCTCCAGCACCACCGCCTACGTCAATACCATCCCGACCAAACAAGAAGCACACTGTCCCGGCAACCTGGAATACGAAGAGCGCCTGCGCTCGTGGATGCGCTGGAACGCCATGGCCATGGTGGTCAAGGCCAACCGCGCCGACGGCGACCTGGGCGGCCACTTGTCCTCGTTCGCGTCGCTGGCGAACATGCTGGGCATCGGCTTCAACCATTTCTGGCATGCGCCAACGGCCGACCACGGCGGCGACCTGCTGTACATCCAGGGCCACTCCTCGCCCGGCGTCTACGCGCGCGCCTTCCTCGAAGGCCGCTTGACGGAAGAGCAAATGCTGAACTTCCGCAAGGAAGTCGACGGCAAGGGCCTGTCCTCGTACCCGCATCCGAAGCTGATGCCTGACTTCTGGCAGTTCCCGACCGTGTCGATGGGCCTGGGCCCGCACATGGCGATCTACCAGGCGCGCTTCCTGAAGTACCTGCACGCACGCGGCATCGCCAAGACCGACAACCGCAAGATCTGGGCCTTCTGCGGCGATGGCGAGATGGACGAGCCGGAATCGCTGGGCGCGATCGGCCTGGCCGCGCGCGACATGCTCGACAACCTGGTCATCGTGGTCAACTGCAACCTGCAGCGCCTGGACGGCCCTGTGCGCGGCAACACCAAGATCATCCAGGAACTGGAAGGCGAATTCCGCGGCGCCGGCTGGAACGTCGTCAAGGTCATCTGGGGCCCGGGCTGGGACGCCCTGCTGGCACAGGACAAGGAAGGCATCCTGCAGCGCGTGATGATGGAAACCGTCGACGGCGAATACCAGAACTACAAGGCAAAAGACGGCGCCTACGTGCGCAAGCACTTCTTCGGCAAGCATCCGAAGCTGCTGGAAATGGTTGCCAACATGACGGACGACGACATCTGGCGCCTGACCCGTGGCGGCCACGATCCGCACAAGATCTACGCGGCCTTCAAGATCGCCCAGGAACACAAGGGCCAGCCAACCGTCCTGCTGGTGAAAACCATCAAGGGCTACGGCATGGGCAAGTCGGGCGAAGCGCGCAACACGGCGCACCAGACGAAAAAACTGGACGACGAAGCCATCCGCGAAATGCGCGACCGCTTCTCGCTGCCGATCCCGGACGACAAGCTGGCCGACATCCCGTTCTTCAAGCCTGCCGACGATGCGCCGGAAATGGTCTACCTGCACGAGCGCCGCAAGGCCCTGGGCGGCTACCTGCCGCAGCGCCGCCAGAAGTCGGAAGAAACCCTGCCCGTGCCTGGCCTGGACGCGTTCAAGAACGTGCTCGAAGCCACGCCTGAAGGCCGTGAAATCTCGACCACGCAAGCATTCGTGCGCGTCATTTCGACCCTGCTGAAAGACCCGAACCTGGGCCAGCGCGTCGTGCCTATCCTGGTCGACGAGTCGCGTACCTTCGGCATGGAAGGCCTGTTCCGCCAGATCGGCATCTACAACCCGAAAGGCCAGTTGTACGAGCCGGTCGACAAAGACCAGGTCATGTACTACCGCGAAGACAAGGCTGGCCAGATCCTGCAAGAGGGCATCAACGAAGCGGGCGGCATGAGCTCGTGGATCGCCGCGGCGACGTCGTATTCGACCAACGACCGCATCATGATCCCGTTCTACACCTTCTACTCGATGTTCGGCTTCCAGCGCATCGGCGACCAGGTATGGGCTTCGGCCGACATGCGCGCCCGCGGCTTCCTGATGGGCGGCACGGCTGGTCGTACGACCCTGAACGGCGAAGGCTTGCAGCACGAAGATGGCCACAGCCATATCTTCGCCGCGACCATCCCGACCTGCATGCCGTACGATCCGACCTTCAGCCATGAAGTCGCCGTCATCATCCAGGACGGCCTGCGTCGCATGATCGCCAACCAGGAAGATGTGTTCTACTACATCACGATCATGAACGAGAACTACGCCCAGCCAGGCATCAAGCCAGGCCAAGAAGAAGGCATCCTGAAAGGCATGTACAAGCTGCAGGAAGGCCCGGCGGACGCCAAGCTGCGCGTACAGCTGATCGGTTGCGGCACCATCCTGCGCGAATCGATCTTCGCCGCCGAATTGCTTGCCAACGACTGGGGCGTGGCTGCGGACGTGTGGTCGGCGCCGTCGCTGACCCTGGTGGCCCGCGATGGCCAGGATGCGGAACGCTGGAATATGGTCAACCCGTCGAAAGAGCAGCGCGTGCCGTACGTGACGTCGCTGATGCAGGACACGGACGGCCCGATCGTCGCCACGACCGACTACATGCGCGCGTTTGCAGAACAGATCCGCGCCTTCATGCCGAAGGGCCGCACTTATAAAGTGCTGGGCACCGATGGCTTTGGCCGCTCGGACAGCCGCGCCAAGCTGCGCGAGTTCTTCGAAGTGAACCGTTATTATGTCACCGTGGCCGCGCTCAAATCGCTGGCTGACGAAGGCAAGATCGACGTGTCGGTGGTGGAGCAGGCGATCGCCAAGTACGGCATCGACGCCAACAAACCGAATCCGGTGACCCAGTAATCGTTGTGCGGACCCGATGATGCCAGGGCGGTGCGAAAGTGCCGCCCTGGCGTGTGTGCGGGTCCATCTGACAAATAAAATAACGGAGCAAGCTATGAGCATTGTGGAAGTCAAAGTCCCGGATATCGGCGATTTCAAGGAAGTCGAGATCATTGAACTGATGGTCAAGCCAGGCGATACGGTCAAGGTCGACCAGTCCCTGATCACGGTCGAATCGGACAAGGCCAGCATGGAAATTCCATCGAGTCACGCCGGTGTCGTCAAGGAATTGAAAGTCAACGTGGGCGACAAGATCGCCGAAGGTTCGCTGGTCCTGCTGCTGGAAGTGGCGGACGACGCCTCGGCCACGGCTGCCCCTGCGGCCGCACCGGCGCCAGCCGCTGCCGCCCCTGCACCGGCTGCCGAAGCTGCCCCTGCGGCCGCGCCAGCCGCCGCCCCTGCCGGCGCGCCAGCGCTGGTCGAAGTGACCGTGCCCGATATCGGCGACTTCAAGGAAGTCGAAGTCATCGAACTGATGGTCAAGGTGGGCGATGCGATCAAGGTCGACCAGTCGCTGCTGACGGTCGAATCGGACAAGGCCAGCATGGAAATCCCATCGAGCCACGCCGGTATCGTCAAGGAATTGAAAGTCAAGGTCGGCGACAAGGTCGCCAAGGGCTCGCTGGTGCTGGTCGTGGAAACGACCGGCGGCGCTGCCGCTCCTGCTGCAGCACCTGCCGCCGCACCGGCGCAAGCTGCCGCCGCGCCAGCCGCCGCCGTCGCGTCGGCGCCGGTCGCCGCTGCTGCCCCGGCGCCAGTGGCCGCCGCCCCTGCCGTCAATGGCAAGCTGGCGCACGCATCGCCGTCGATCCGCAAGTTCGCGCGTGAACTGGGCGTGGACCTGGCCCGCGTGGGCGGTTCCGGTCCGAAGGGCCGCATCACCCAGGAAGACGTGCAGAATTTCGTCAAGGGCGTGATGTCGGGCGCCGTCGCCGCGCCGAACGCTCCTGCCGCCAAGGCCGGTTCGGGTGTGGGCCTGGACCTGCTGCCATGGCCGTCGCTGGACTTCAGCAAGTTCGGCACGACCGAACTGCTGCCGCTGTCGCGCATCAAGAAAATCTCGGGTCCGAATTTGCACCGCAACTGGGTCATGATCCCGCACGTCACGCAGTTCGACGAAGCGGACGTGACGGACCTGGAAGCGTTCCGCGTCGACACCAATGCGGCCAATGCGAAGAACAAGGATGCGGCCAAGCTGACCATGCTGGCCTTCGTCATCAAGGCGTCCGTCGCCGCGCTGAAGAAATTCCCCGCGTTTAACGCTTCGCTGGATGCCAAGGGCGAAAACCTGATCCTCAAGCAGTACTACAACATCGGCTTCGCGGCCGACACGCCGAATGGCCTGGTGGTGCCCGTGATCAAGGGCGCGGACCAGAAGTCGGTCTCGCAGATCGCCCGCGAAATGACGGAACTGTCCTTGCAGGCACGCGAAGGCAAGCTGAAACCGGCCGACATGCAGGGCGCCAGCTTCACGATTTCGTCCCTGGGCGGCATCGGCGGCACGCACTTCACGCCTATCGTCAATGCGCCGGAAGTGGCCATCCTGGGCCTGTCGAAAGCCTCGATCAAGCCGGTATGGGATGGCAAGGCCTTCCAGCCGCGTTTGATGATGGGCACCTCGCTGTCCTACGACCACCGCGTGGTCGATGGCGCGATGGGCGCGCGATTCTCCGTGTACCTCGGCGAAGTCCTGGCCGACATGCGCAAAATTCTGCTGTAAGGAGCGATTGATGAGCACAGTAGAGGTAAAAGTACCGAATATCGGCGACTTCAAGGAAGTCGAAGTCATCGAACTGATGGTCAAGGTGGGCGATACCATCAAGGTGGACCAGTCGCTGATCACGGTCGAATCGGACAAGGCCAGCATGGAGATTCCATCGACCCACGCGGGCGTCGTCAAGGAATTGAAGGTCAAGGTCGGCGACAAGATCGCCGAAGGCAGCGCGCTACTGGTGGTGGAAGCGTCGGAAGGCGCGGCTGCTGCTCCGGCTGCTGCCGCTGCGCCAGCTCCGGCCGCAGCACCTGCCGCCGCTGCGGCCCCGGCACCGGCGGCCGTCACCGCCATCCCGGCCGGCAATTACAGCGGCCAGGTCGACATCGACGTCGACATGATGGTGCTGGGCGGCGGTCCTGGCGGTTATTCGGCGGCGTTCCGCGCGGCCGACCTGGGCATGTCCACGGTCATCGTCGAACGCTACGCGACCCTGGGCGGCGTGTGCCTGAACGTGGGCTGCATCCCGTCGAAGGCGCTGCTGCACGTCGCTTCCGTGATCGACGAAACGGCGCACATGTCCAACACGGGCGTGACGTTTGCCAAGCCGACCATCGACATCGACCAGGTACGCAAGTACAAGGAAGGCGTGATTTCGAACATGACGGGCGGCCTGGCCGGCATGGCCAAGGCGCGCAAGACGCAAGTGGTGACGGGCGTGGGCCAGTTCCTTTCCGCGAACCACATCGAAGTGACGGCCAATGACGGTACGAAGAAGGTCGTGCAGTTCAAGCAGGCCATCATCGCCGCCGGTTCGTCCGTGGTGAAACTGCCTTTCGTGCCGGAAGATCCGCGCATCGTCGATTCGACGGGCGCGCTGGAATTGCGCCAGATCCCGAAACGCATGCTGGTCATCGGCGGCGGCATCATTGGCCTGGAAATGGCAACCGTGTATTCGACCTTCGGCGCGCGCATCGACGTGGTCGAAATGATGGATGGCCTGATGCAGGGCGCGGACCGCGACGCCGTCAAGGTGTGGCAGAAGTTCAACGAGAAGCGCTTCGACAACATCATGACCAAGACCAAGACGGTAGCCGTCGAGGCACTGCCGGAAGGCATCAAGGTCACGTTCGAAGCAGCCGAAGCGGGTGCCACGGCGCCGGCGCCGCAAGTCTACGACCTGGTGCTCGTCGCCGTGGGCCGCAGCCCGAACGGCAAGAAGCTGGCTGCCGACAAGGCGGGCGTGCAAGTGACGGACCGCGGCTTCATCAACGTCGACAGCCAGATGCGCACCAACGTGCCGAACATCTTCGCCATCGGCGACCTGGTGGGCCAGCCGATGCTGGCGCACAAGGCCGTGCATGAAGCCCACGTGGCTGCCGAAGCGGCCGCCGGCCAGAAGTCGCACTTCGACGTCAAGGTGATCCCGTCGGTCGCCTACACGGACCCGGAAGTGGCATGGGCCGGCATCACGGAAGACGAAGCGAAAGCCAAGGGCATCAAGGTCGAGAAGGGCCACTTCCCGTGGGCCGCTTCCGGCCGCGCCGTGGCCAATGGCCGCGCCGAGGGCTTCACCAAGCTGCTGTTCGACGCGGAAACGCACCGCATCATCGGCGGCACCATCGTCGGCACGCATGCGGGCGACATGATCGGTGAAATCGCGCTGGCCATCGAGATGGGCTGCGACGGCACCGACATCGGCAAGACCATCCATCCTCACCCCACCCTGGGCGAGTCGATCGGCATGGCTGCGGAAGTGTACGAAGGCGTGTGCACGGACTTGCCGCCGCCGCGCAAGCGCTGATAAAGAGTCAATCCTCAGTACAAAAAAACCCGCAAGCGATTGCGGGTTTTTTTCATCCAACATATCCGCTGTGGCACCATCGCCAGCATCGGCAAGACCACCGACCCGCACCCGACCCTGGGCGAGTCGATCGGCATGGCCGCCGAAGTGTACGAAGGCGTGTGCACGGACTTGCCGCCGCCGCGCAAGCGCTGATAAAAAGTTAATTTTCAGTACAAAAACCCGCAAGCGATTGCGGGTTTTTTTTTATTTCCCTTGATCGCGGCAAGGTAAACCGCAGATGCAGCGTGGCGTATCCGCCCTATGTGAAAATTGGTGAGTATTGCCGTATGGAAAAAGTGGCAGAATGGAAGTCTGTAACCATGTTTTGCTTTTTGCTTCAACAGAAGCGTGTGATTTTTCCAGGAATGTTGCCAGCGTGGGTTTCGGTCAAGTTCCGCTGTACTGAGAGAGTTTTGCAACAATGAAAAAGTTTACCGCCCTTCATATTGCCGATGTCCGTCTGCGTCGGGCTGATGAGCAAGAGCAAGCCGTGATGCTGCATGCCTTGTACCAGGATGTGGCCGCTATCCTGGCCGCCGGCAAGCAGATCGATGCGATTTTCTTCACGGGCCAGCTGGTGGCGCCCGACGCCTGCGCCGGCACGACGCCCGTGTATGTCTACGAATATTTCCTGCGCCCCCTGCTGCAGGCGGCCAGCTTGCCCGGCGCGCGTTTCTACCTGGTGCCGGGCAGCCGCGTGCAGGGTGTGGCGGCCGCGGCGCTGGGCAATGCCGGCTTCAGCTTTTTCTCCGCCGATGAGCACGCCAGTGCCGAGCAGCGCGCGCACTACAAGAATATCCACGCCGTCTTCCATGGCCACCAGCATACGGGCGATGCCAGTTCGCTCATGAAGTCGCTGGGCATCCTGTTCAAGAGCAATCCTGGCAGCCTGTACGGTACGCATGGCCAGATGGCGGCGTTTTCCGTGCTCGAGTTCGGCACAGGCGCGGTCGATGGCGACGCCGCAGGCACGCAGTGGACCGTGTCCCTGCGCGAGTTCGACGAAGTGAGCAAGAACTTCGCCCTGTCGGTGCTGTACACGCCGAATGGCCAGGAAACGGGGCAGGTGGATGCCGAGTATGTGTTTGCCACTCTGCTGCCGGAACTGGCAGCCGAGCCCGCCTATTTCGATGGCTTGCTGGGCAGGGCGGGCGTGCCACCGCGCGCGGACGCCGGCACGGCTGCCGATGCGCGCGAATTCCTGATCGAGCTGGCGTTCGTGATGTTCGAAGCCAAGACCCTGTTCCTGGGCGAGGCGGAACTGGAGCGTTTTGCCAGCGATTATTGTGGCGTGAAGGGCTGGACCATGGGTGCCGGGGACTGGCTGGCGCCGCTGTATGCGCACGGCTTGCTGCTGCGTGCCGATGGGCAGGTGGCGTTTGCCTTCGATTATTTCCGCACCTATTTCCTGGCGCAGCGTTTTGAAACCTCGTTCGACCTGATGCGCTATGGTCCGGAGCGGTATGATGGCAGTGAGCCTTCACTCAGCCTCGAAGGCCCGTCGGCAGCCCAGCCTTTCCTGCGTGCGCTGGGCTTGGGCGATGGGCGTGCCGAAACGGTGTTGCAGGAAGCGGGCAGCCACCCTGGCTGAACCGCGCGTCAGTTCCCGAGCGGCTGGCGCAGGGTGCCGCGCAGGAACAGGTCGAGGCTGACCGCCACCTTGGCGCGCAGTTGCGCCACATCCGGTTGCGCCTGCGGCGGGAACAGCAGGCGCGACATCTGATCTCCCAGCAGGCAATTGAGCAGGTGCAGCGCCAGCATGGACGGCGTCAACTCGGCGCGGAACAGCGGCGCGATGTCGGGGCGGCTGAAAAACTTGACCAGCATCTCGCGCGTCTGTCCCGGTCCCACCTTGTAGAACGTTTCCGCCAGTTCCGGGTGCGTGGCCGCTTCGGCCACCACCATGCGATTGAGGCGGATGGCGGCCGGCATCGTAACGAGCTGCACGAACAGCAGGCCGAACTCGCCCAGGATGGTGGGCAGGGGCCGCATATCCGTTTCCAGCGCCGGCATGGTCGAGAAGTAGGCGGCGCGGCGCAGTTCCACCACGGCATTGAACAAGCCCGACTTGCCGCCAAATTTCACATAAATCGTGCGCACGGCCACATGGGCTTCGCGGGCGATCATTTCCAGGCTGACCTTTCCATACCCTTTTTCCAGAAACAGGCAACCGGCCGTGTGCAGCAGGTTTTCCATGCGCGCCTCCATGTCGGCTGCGCGCGGCCGGCCGGCTGGCTTGCCGCAGCAGGAAAGCTCCTGGGCGGCATCGCTGGATTCTTTATCGGTTGGCAAGGTATCGCTGAGGCCGGGATCTGGCATGGTCTGGGTCTCTTTATAAGTTGGAAGGTAAGTGATGGCTCACACTGTAGTGCAAATTAAAATGAAATGCAATCGTTTCATTTCTTGACTTTGGCTTTTCTTTGACCAATAATGAACCTATATCATTTCATTTTCGGAGCGAGTATGTCCAACCAGCCAGGCCAAGCAGAGCACAAGGTGCTTAGCGCCGTCCCACCCGCGGCCCCAGCCGCACCTTCCACGCCCGCCGCTTCCGCCAGCTCCGCCCCGCCGAACAACCGCGTGAAAATCATCGCCGGCCTGATCGTCCTTGTCGCCTTGGGCGCCGGCGCGCGCATGTGGTACCGCAGCCACTATTTCGTGGAAACGGAAAACGCCTATGTCTCGGGCCACGTGCATCCCGTGTCGGCGCGCATTTCCGGCGTCGTCACCAAGGTTTTCATCGATGACAATCAAATGGTGAAAGAGGGCGACGTGATCGCCGAACTCGATCCGTTCGACCAGCGCGTGAAGACCGAACAGATCGCCGCGCAGATCGCCAGCGCCGAGCAGCAAGTGCTGCAGGCCGACGCGCAGATCGCGCAAGTGCAGGCGCAAGCGAGCGCCGCCCAGGCGCAAGTGGCGCAGGCGGACGCGCAGCTGCTGCGCGCAAAACAGGATGCGGAGCGCTATGGCCAGCTGTACACGAGCCAGATGAAAGCCGTCTCGAAAGCGGAAGTCGATGCGGCCAATGCGGCCCGCTCCAGCGCCGTGGCCGACCTGGCCGCCCGCCGCGACAGCGCATCGGCCGCCAAGGCGCAGATCGGTGCGGCGCAAGCTGCGCGCGACGTCGCCAGGGCCCAGGTAGCTGTGCTGCGCGTGCAATTGAAGGACGCGGAACAGCAGCTGCAATACAACCGCATCCTGGCTCCCGTCGCCGGCCGCATCGGCAAGCGCAACGTGGAAACGGGCATGCGCGTGCAGCCTGGCCAGCAACTGACGGCCATCGTGCAGGACAACGTCTGGGTCACCGCCAACTTCAAGGAAACGCAGCTGGCCGACCTGCACCGCGGCCAGAACGTGCACGTGACGATCGACGCCATGCCGGGCAAGAAACTGGTGGGCACGGTCGACAGCTTCGCCCCTGCCTCGGGCGCGCAATTCGCGCTGCTGCCGGCCGATAACGCCACCGGCAATTTCACGAAGATCGTCCAGCGCGTGCCGGTGAAGATCGTCTTCCAGCCGGCAGACATCAAGGCCATGAACGGCCGACTGGTGCCGGGCATGTCGGTGATCGCCGAAGTGGAAGTGAACCAGCCCGCGTCGGAAAATACGCAGCGCCACGCCGCCGCGCCAGCCGCTCCAGCCGTGCAGACCGCCGCCCGCTAAGCTTCCATGAGCAGCCCTTCCACCACACCGGCGGCATCGCCGGCGTTTCCCGTGATCAGCGAGAAAGTCTCCGGGCGTACCTGGCTGGCCGTCGCCGCCGGCATGCTGGGCGCCTTCATGGCGGTGCTCGACATCCAGATCACGAACTCCTCGCTCAAGGATATCCTTGGCTCGCTGTCGGCCACCCAGGAAGAGGGCTCGTGGATTTCCACGGCCTACCTGGTGGCGGAAATCATCGTCATCCCGCTCACCGCGCTGCTGGCGCGCGTGTTCGGCCTGCGCACCTACATGATAGGCACCACCGCTTTCTTCCTGCTGTTCTCCACCCTGTGCGGCACGGCCTGGAACCTGGAAAGCATGATCGTCTTCCGCATGCTGCAGGGGTTCACGGGCGGCGCCCTGATCCCCATGGCGTTCACCCTGGTGATGCTCAAGCTGCCCGCCTCGAAGCGCGCCGTCGGCATGGCCATCTTCGGCCTGACTGCCACCCTGGCGCCGGCCATGGGCCCGACCCTGGGCGGCTACCTCTCCGAGCTGTATGGCTGGCCCTCGATCTTCTACATCAACTGGGTGCCGGGCGTGCTGCTGATCGCCGGCATGATCTATGGCCTGGACAAGGAGCCGATGAAGCTCGAGATGTTCTGGAAAGCGGACTGGCTGGGCATCTTCTTCATGGCCCTGGGCCTGGGCTGCCTGACCATCTTCCTGGAAGAGGGCAATTCGAAGGACTGGTTCGACTCGGGTTTCATCATCACCTTCGCCGCACTGGCCCTGGTGGGTATCCTGGGCTGGGTCGTCACCAGCGCCACGCGCGCCGAACCGTTCGTCAACCTGGGCCTGTACGGCCAGCGCAACTTTCTGGTCGCCACCGTGCTGTCGGCCGTGACGGGCATGGGCCTGTATGGCTCGGCCTTCCTGCTGCCCCTGTTCCTGGGCCAGATCGCCGGCTATTCGCCCATGCAGATCGGTGAAGTCATCATGTGGGTGGGCTTGCCGCAGCTGTTCATCATGCCCTTCGTCGCCAAGCTGTCTTCCAAGGTGGACAACCGCATCCTGTGCTCGTTCGGCCTCTTGCTGTTCGGCGGTTCGTGCATGATGAATGCGTACATGGATGCGTCCACCGGCTACGATCAGCTGCTGTGGTCGCAGGTGGTGCGCGCGCTGGGCCAGCCCTTCGTCATGCTGACCCTGTCGAACTTCGCCATGAAGGGCATCGCGCCGAAGGACATGCCGTCCGCATCGAGCCTGTTCAACATGACGCGCAACCTGGGCGGTTCCATCGGCATTGCCCTGCTGGCCACGGCCCTGAGCACGCGCGAGCACTTCCACTCGCAGCGCCTGGGTGAGGCGATCAATGCGTATTCCAGCGCCACCCAGCTGCGCATCGACCAATTGACGTCCTCGTTCATGGCCAAGGGCTATGACGCGGTCACGGCCGGCAACCAGGCCTTGCAGGCGATCGACGGCATCGTGCGCCGCGAAGCGTATGTGATGGCCTACAACGATGGCTTCTTCCTGATCGGCGCCATCCTGCTGGCCTGCATCGTGCCCTTGTGGCTGGCCGATAAACTCAAAGCCCCCGGTGGCGGTGGCGGCGGTCATTGACCGTCAACGCAAGCCCTTAAAGAACAAGAAGGTATACACCATGCAAACAGTATTGACGAAAATCGCGCTGGCCGCTTCCCTTGCCGTGGCGCTGTCCGCCTGCGGCACCGTGGGCCAGGATTTCACCGCCCCGGCAAACGTGGCCGGCATCGACAACGCCTCGTTCCGCCACGGCGCGGCCGCGGCCGACGCCGCGCAACTGCCGAAAGAGTGGTGGAGCATCTACGGCGACGCCACCCTGGACCGCCTCGAGCGCAGCGCGCTGCAGGACAATCCCAGTGTCAAAGCGGCGGGCGAACGCCTGCTGCAGGCGCTGGCGCAAAGCGGCACGGCGCGCGCCAACCAGGGCCCGAGCATAAACGTCAGCACGGGCATCTCGAACTCGCGCACCTCGGCCAACACCTCGCAGGGCCTGGCCCTGGGCAACCGCTCCATCAGCGGCAACAATTTTTCCGTGGGCGGTACGCTGTCGTACGAAGTCGACTTGCTGGGCCGCGTGAAACGTCTGGTCGAAGCGGCCGATGCGCAGGCGCTGGCGGCGCAGGCCGACCGCGATGGCGTGCTGCTGATGCTGTCGGCGCAAGTGGCCAGCAACTACTGGCAGCTGCGGGGCCTGGATGCGGAAATGGCCATTTTGAATGGTGCGCTCGATACGCGCCGCGAATCGGCGCAGCTGGTCGAGGCGCGCTTCAATGCGGGCCTGACGAATGAGCTGGACCTGGCGCGCGCGAAAGTGGAACTGTCAAACGCGCAAGCGGACCTGCATGAAGTCAAGCGCCAGCGCAACCAGCTGGAAAACAGCCTGGCTACCCTGACGGGCAAGCCGCCATCGGCGCTGCAATTGCCGGTGGCTGCCGAGCCTTCCAGCTTGCCGCTGCCGCCCGCCATTCCCGTCGGCTTGCCGGCCAGCCTGCTGGCGCACCGCCCCGACCTGATCTCCAGCGTGGCGAACCTGCGTGCGGCAAACGCGCAGGTGGGCGTGGCCGAAGGCGCGTTCTATCCGTCGCTGCAATTGACGGGCAATTTCGGCTACGCGTCGGAAAAGCTGCGCGACCTGGCGCAGGGCGGTTCGCGCCAGTTCAGCTTTGGCCCGCTGGCCCTGTCGCTGCCCATCTTCGACGGCGGCCGCAACCAGGCCAACCTGGATTTGAGCAAGGCGCGCTATGGGGAAGCCGTGGCGAACCACGAAACGAAGCTGCTGACGGCCCTGCGCGAAGTGGAAGACGCCCTGTCCGACGTGGAGCAGCGCCAGTTGCAGGGCGATGCCCAGGCCCTGTCGCAGGCAGCGGCGGCGCGCGCCTACCTGGTGGCGCGCACGCGCTACGAGCGCGGCATCTCGACCTATCTTGACGTCACCGATGCGCAGCGCAGTTCGCTGGCAGCGGACCGCGCCGCCGCGCAGATCAAGACCCAGCGCCTGCTGGCGACGGTGGCCGTGGCCCGTTCCCTGGGCGCCGGCTGGCAGCCGGACGGCGAGCTGGCCAAGCTGGCAAAGGCCAACTGAGTTCTCAGTTACGTGAGCGTGGCCGGCGGCGGTGTCGCCGCCGGCCCGTAGCGTTCCAGCATGAAGTCGATGAAGGTCGTCAGCTTCGGCGTGGGCTGGCGGTCGCGCGGATACAGCAGGTGCATCAGGCGCGGCGCCGGCACGTAATCGCGCAGCAGCGGCACCAGCCGTCCCGCCGCGATATCGTCGGCCAGCAGAATTTCCGCCTGCATCACGATGCCGAAACCGTGCAGGGCCGCCATGCGCAGCGCCTGCCCATTGTTCGAACGGAAGCGGCTCTCGACCGCGGCGCCATCGTGGCGCGCTTCCTTGCCGCTCAGGCGCCAGCGCATGTGGCGCGACCACTGCATGAAATCCACGCATTCGTGCCGTGCCAGATCGTCGGGCGTGCGCGGCGTGCCGTGTTTCGCCAGATAGTCGGGCGAGGCGCAGATGACCATCGCATAGTGCTGCAGGGGCCGCGCCACCATGCCGGAATCCTCGAGCGCGCCGATGCGGATGGCCGCATCGAATCCTTCTTCCACCAGGTCCACCATCCTGTCATTCAGATTGAGCTCCAGGCTCACGTCCGGGTAGGCCGCCAGGTATTCGGCCATCAGCGGCGCGATGCGTTCGCTGCCGAAGGACACGGGCGCCGTGATTTTCAGCTTGCCGCGCGGCGTGGCCCGCATCGCTTCCGCGCCCGTTTCGGCGGCCGCGATCTGCGCCAGGATCTGGCGGCATTGTTCCACATACTGCTGGCCGATTTCCGTCAGGCTCTGCCGGCGCGTGGTGCGCGCCAGCAAGCGCGTGCCCAGCCGCTCTTCCAGCTGCCGGATGTGCTTGCCTACCATCACGGGCGAGATGCGGAAGGTTTCGGCGGCGGCCGTAAAACTGCCCTGGTCGACGACGGAGACGAAGATTTCCATGCTGCGCAATTTATCCATACGCCTCGATTGCAAATTGTGGGTTAGTAATCTTGTAAATTCTAGCGTATTTATTCCTTTTTGGAAGCGGCGCATACTGGCTCCATCGTTCAACCCCAGACAAGGAAGCAGCATGAAAATCGTCATCATCGGCGCCAGCGGCACCATCGGCACGGCCGTCGCCGCACAACTGGCGCAGCGCCATGAAATCATCGCAGTGGGCAGCCGCAGCGGCACGCACCAGGCCGACATGGGCGACATCGCGCAAGTGCGGGCCCTGTTCAAACGCATCGGCAAGGTCGACGCCGTCGTCGTCACGGCCGGCAAGCTGCATTTCGGCCCCCTGGCGGAATTTACTCCTGAGCAATTCCAGCTGGGCCTGGACAGCAAGCTGATGGGCCAGGTCAACGTGGCGCTGGTGGCGCAGGAATACCTGAACGACGGTGGCTCGATCACCCTCACCAGCGGCATCGTGGCCGAACAGCCCATCCGCTTCGGCGCGGCCGCCAGCATGACGAATGCGGCCGTGGAAGGCTTCGTGCGGGGCGCCGCCATCGAGTTGCAGCGCGGCGTGCGCATCAATGTCGTCAGCCCCACGGTGCTGGAAGAGTCGCTGGAGTCGTATGGCCCGTTCTTCTACGGCTTCGAACCGGCCGCCGCCAGCCGCGTGGCGCTCGCTTACAGCCGCAGCGTGGAAGGGGCGCAGACGGGGCAGGTGTACAGGGTCTGGTAAGCCGCTTGCCATGCCATGGGGCAGGTGGGACAATCGCAGGCTGAACAAGGAAGCGGCCGCGCCGTGATGGTGCGGGGCGCTTGCTTGCTGTGAACCATACACCGAGGCCCCATGAAAAACATCCTGATTCCCCTGCTGATGGCTGCCGCCGTCGGCAGCGCCTGCGCCGCGCCGCAAGCGGCAACACCGGCCACCGCCGCGCAACTGACGGCCATGAGCGCCCGTTACGCGCCCGTCGAGCTGACTGCCGACACCTCCCACCTGTCCGCAGGCGACCGCCAGGCCATCGCCAAGCTGGTCGAAGCGGCCAAGCTGGTCGACGTGCTGCAGCTGCGCCAGCGCTGGTCCGGCAATGAAGCCCTGTGGGCCGCCCTGAAGAAGGACAAATCAACGCTGGGCCAGGCCCGCCTGAATTATTTCTGGATCAACAAGGGCCCATGGTCCGTGCTCGATGCCCACGCCTCGTTCATGCCGGCCAGCTATGCAGGCATCGCCATTCCCGCGCACAAGCCGGAAGCGGGCAATTTCTATCCGCAGGGCGCCACCAAGGCCGGCCTGGAAACGTGGATGAATGGCCTGTCGGCGGACGACAAGCAGCAGGCGCAATGGTTCTTCACGACCATCCGCGCGGGCAAGGATGGCAAGTACCAGACCGTCAAGTATTCGGACGAGTACAAGGTGGAACTGAAGCAATTGGCGAAACTGCTCGACGAGGCGGCCGCCGCCACGGACAATGCGTCCCTGAAGAAATTCCTGACCCTGCGCGCCAAGGCTTTCCTCGACAACGACTACCTGCCGTCCGACTTCGCCTGGATGGACCTCGACTCGCCCGTCGACATCACCATCGGCCCGTACGAAACGTATAACGACGAGCTGTTCGGCTACAAGGCCGCGTTCGAGGCGTATGTGAACATCCGCGACCAGGCGGAAACGCAGAAGCTGAACTTCTTCGCCAAGCACATGCAGGAGCTGGAAGACAACCTGCCGCTCGATGCCCAGTACCGCAACCCGAAAGTGGGCGCGCTGGCGCCGATGGTGGTGGTCAACCAGGTGTATGGCGCGGGCGACGGCAACATGGCCGTGCAGACGGCCGCCTACAACTTGCCGAACGACGAGCGCATCATCAGCGCGCGCGGTTCGAAGCGCGTGATGCTGAAAAACGTGCAGGAAGCCAAGTTCAAGGCTACCCTGACGCCGATCTCGAAACTGGTGCTCACGCCCGAGGCGCAGCAGGACGTGGATTTCAATTCCTTCTTCACGCACATCCTCGCGCATGAAATCATGCACGGCCTGGGCCCGCATGCCACCGTCATCGACGGCAAGCCCTCGACGCCGCGCCAGGACTTGAAGGAAGCGTATTCGACCATCGAAGAAGCCAAGGCCGACATCACGGGCCTATACGCGCTGCGCTACATGATGGACAAGGGCCAGCTCAACGACACCCTGGGCCAGGGCGACGTGGCCGAGCGCAAGCTGTACAACACCTTCCTTGCCTCCGGTTTCCGCACCCTGCATTTCGGCCTGACGGATTCGCATGCGCGCGGCATGGCCATCCAGATGAATTACATCCTCGACAAGGGCGGTTTTGTCTCGCTGGGCGACGGCAAGTTTGGCGTCGATTTCGGCAAGATCAAGCAAGCCGTGATCGATCTGGACCGTGAATTCCTGACCATCGAAGCGACGGGCGACTACGCGCGCGCGAAAGCGCTGATGACCAAGTACGTGGTCATCCGTCCTGACGTGCAGGTGGCGCTCGACAAGATGAAGGCCGTGCCGAACGATATCCGCCCGGCATTTGTCACGGCGCGCGCGCTGGACCAGGCGGCGAAGAAATAACTGCCTTGCTGGCTATTGTCAGTGTGAAAAGCCGGTGCTTGCACCGGTTTTTTTTCGCCTTTTTTTCTGAAAAGTTGCCAGTTTTTCCTTGCGGAAATATCTTCGCCGCTTACTCTGCAATGGTTGCCTTCCGCTTTCCTTTAGCCCGCCGATCCCATGCCGAATCGCCTCTTGCTGATGAGTTTGCTCATCGCTCTCTCTCCCTTGCCCGCCGTGGGCGCCGCCAGGCTCACGGATCTGGAAAACCGCTGGCTGCAGGCGGGCCAGCCCGTCATCGCGTTTGCGCGCGCGCAAGGTTTGCCCATCGATATCATCGTGCAGCCGCAGGACGCGCCCGGCGCCGTGCCGCTGGCGCTCGGTTACGAAGCGGGGCGCTGCAAGCTGGTGCTGTCGCTGCGCGGCAATGCGCAGGCGGAGGGGATCTTGCAAGAGGTCTTGCCTGCGCGCCAGGGCGTGATGATGGAAGCGATGATGGCGCACGAGATCGGCCATTGCCAGCGCTATGCGCAGGGCGACTGGCATGCCTTGCCACGGGGCTTTGTCGAGCCGCCCAGCATGCAGCGTGGCAAGCAGGCACAGCTGGCGCAGGAGCTGCGCGAGACGCGCCGCGAAGAGGCGTATGCGGACCTGGTGGCCCTGGCCTGGATGCATGGGCGCCACCCCGGGCAGTACCAGGAGGTGCTGGCCTGGATGCGCGGCGTGCGCGCCGGCGGCGACAGCGCGGGCGCTTCGCACGCCACGCAGGCATGGCTGGCGCTGGCCGATGGCGACGGCGCATTTGATGGGTCTGCTTCACCATTTGAACAGGCGCAAGTATTGTGGCGGAAGGGCTTGAGCAGCGACAAATAAACGCTGATTTATGCCCGGATGGCCTGTCAGCGTGTGCTGTCGCACGGAGCTTTGCGGCGGGCAGGGGTCTAATCTGGGCATCAACTAACCAGAGAGGAACCATCATGAACAAAATGATCGCACTCATGCTGGCCGCCAGTGCCAGCGCCCTGCTTGCCGCCACGCCCGCGTACGCGCAGGATGCCTCGTACAAGAGTTTGACGGACAAGGCATCGGCCGACTACAAGCAGGCCAAGGCCGCCTGCGACAGCCACAGCGGCAATGCAAAAAAAGTCTGCGTGGAAGAAGCCAGGGTGGCGCGCGCCAAGGCCGATTCGGACGCCGTGGCCCAGTACCGCAACACGCCGCGCGAACTGGGCAAGGCCCGCAAGGATGTCGCCAATGCCGAGTATGACCTGGCCAAGGCCAAGTGCGGCGACCGCACGGGCGCCGATAAAACCACGTGCATGAACGATGCCAAGGCGGCGAAAACGGCCGCGCTGGCCGACGCCAGCACGGGCGCCAGGGCCGGCACCAACGTGGCGCAGAATCCGCCCGCCACGACGAAGGAAAACTGCGACGCCATGGATGCGACGGCCAAGGCTGCCTGCGTGACGCGCAATGCGGCCAGCAGCACCAAGACGGCCATGTCCGACTCCGTCATCACCACCAAGATCAAGGCAGACCTCGTCAAGGACAATGACTTGAAAGCGCTGGACGTGCACGTGGAAACGGTCAACGGCGTCGTCATGCTCAGCGGCTTCGTGCCTTCCCAGGCGCAAGTGAAAAAAGCGGCCGACCTGGCCCGTGGCGTGGAAGGTGTGACGGACGTGAAGAATGGCTTGAAAGTGAAGTAATGGAAGGGGGCAGACTCGCCCGGGGGCATGCGTCCCGGCACGCATGCCGATCACGCAGCGACTGCCCCCGTTTCACCCGCCTGACGCCAGGATGGGAGCCGTACGCAGCAGTGCGGCTCCCATTTTTTGATTGTATAAATTACGATCATAATATAACATGGAAAAAAGCCCGCCACCTGGTGGTGCCTTGGTATTCTTTTTTCATGAGGGCAGCATGCTTTCCTATCCTTTTTCGCAATGGCTGGACCGGCGCGGCATCCACTTTGCCTGGGTCATCGTCGCCATCACCTTCCTCACCGCCTTGACCTCGTCTGCAGCGCTGGGCTTGCCCGGGGCGCTGATGCAGCCCTTGAGCCGCGAGTTCGGCTGGGATGCCGAGCAGATTTCTTCGGCCCTGGCCGTGCGCTTCGTGCTGTTTGGCTTGATGGGGCCGTTTGCGGCCATCCTGATGGAGCGCTTCGGCTTGCGCAATATCATCTGCGTGGCCCTGGGCCTGATCGCCGCCGGCATGCTGCTGGCCACGCGCATGACGCAGTTCTGGCACCTGGTCGCCCTGTGGGGCATCTTGCTGGGGCTTGGGTCGGGCATGACGGCGCTGGTGCTCAGTGCCGTGGTGGCGAACCGCTGGTTCGAGACGCACCGGGGCCTGGTGGTGGGCGTGCTGACGGCCAGCTCGGCCACGGGCCAGCTGCTGTTCCTGCCCGTGGGCGCCTGGCTGATCGAGCACTTCGGCTGGCGCACGGCCGTCATGCCCGTGTTTGCCAGCTGCGCCATCGTCGCCGTGCTGGCCTTCCTGTGCATGCGCAACCGGCCGCAGGACGTGGCCTTGCGTCCGTATGGCGCCGACCCGGCCACGCCCCTGGCGGTGGCGCCTGCGGCGAAGATGACGTTTGCCACGCCGTTCGTGATTCTGCGCAGCGTGGCGGCAAACCGCACCTTCTGGATACTGTTTGGCACGTTTTTCATCTGTGGCCTCAGCACCAACGGCCTGATCCAGACGCATTTCATTTCGCTGTGCGGCGACTCGGGCTTGTCCGCCGTGCCGGCCGCGTCCGTGCTGGCCATGATGGGGGCGTTCGACCTGTTCGGCACGATCCTGTCGGGCTGGCTGTCGGACCGCTATGACAACCGCAAACTGCTGTTCTGGTATTACGGCTTGCGGGGCTTGTCCCTGTTCTGGCTGCCGTATTCGGAATTTACCCTGTACGGCCTGTCGCTGTTCGCCATGTTCTACGGCCTGGACTGGATCGCCACCGTACCGCCCACCGTGAAACTGGTGGGGGCCACGTTTGGGCGGGAGCGGGCGGGCATGGTGTTTGGCTGGATCTTCGCGGGCCACCAGCTGGGCGCCGCCGTGGCCGCGTATGGCGCGGGCCGCATCCGCACCCTGATGCTGACCTACAACCCGGCCCTGTTTGCGGCCGGTGCCGCCTGCCTCGTGGCCGCGCTGATGGTGCTGGCGATCCAGCGGCAGAAAGCGGCCGTGGCCGCCGCCCAGCCTGCATGAAAAAAGCCAGGCCCGCGTGAGCGGAGCCTGGCTTTTTCATTTTTTCAAGAACGTTTCAGGACTTATTTGAGGTACTTGGCCAGCCATCCTTCGACTTCGCTGTAGAAGAAGCGGCTGTTCTCGCCCTTCAAAATCCAATGGTTTTCGTCCGGGAACACCAGCAATTTCGCCGGCACGTTCAGGCGCTGTTGCACGGCAAAGTTCATCAAGGCATTGTTGGCCGGCACGCGGTAATCGAGTTCGCCCACGGTGATCAGGATGGGCGTGGTAAAGCCCGTGCCTTTTTCGTGGTTGCCCGCTTGCATGACGGGGCTTTGGTCGCGCCACACGGGCAGGTTCGACCAGACGGGGCCGCCTGCATTCGTTTCACGGCCGAAGCCGCCATCGCTGGTGCCCCACTGCATGATCAGATCCATTTCGCCCGCGTGCGAGACGATGGCCTTGTAGCGCGTGGTGGTCGCCTGCAGCCAGTTGGCCAGGTGGCCGCCATAGCTGGCGCCGCCGGCAGCCAGTTTCGTGCTGTCGATAAAGGGATACTTCTTGATGGCTTCATCGACACCCTGGTTGACTTCGTCGCCTGGGCCCTTCAATGGGTCGAATTGAATCGAGCGCGCAAATTCCTCGCCATAGCCGGTGGAGCCCTTGTAGTCCGTCAGCAGTACGACATAGCCGGGCTTGGCCAGCAAGTGATAGTTCCAGCGCAGCACGAACTGGTCGCGCCACATGCTGGCCGCGCCGCCGTGGATGACGGTAAACAGCGGGTATTTCTTGTTCGGGTCAAAGTTGGCCGGCTTGACGAGCATATTGTGGATCCGGCGGCCGTCGGCCGTGGTGAACCAGAAGTGCTCGGGCGCCTGCCAGTCGATTTTGCTTGCCTTGTCCGTATTGAAAGCCGTCAGGCGTTTCGGCTGCTTGCCGTTGAACGCATAGATTTCCGGCGGGTTGATGGCGGACTCCCACACGCCCACCAAGGCCTTGCCGCCGCTGCTCAGCGAATTGATGGTACCCGTCGGCGAGGATGGTTCTTCGCGCACGTCGCCGCCCTTGGCATCGATCGAGTACAGCTTTTCCAGGCCCGCATGTTCATAGCTGAAGATGACGCGCTTGCCGCCTTCGGGCAGCACGAAGCGCGAAATTGAACGGTCCAGCTTGGCCGTCAGGATCGTTGGCGCAGGGTTGCTCATCGGCCAGGCAAAGCTGGCCAGGCGCTTCACGTCATACACTTTGCCCGGCGTTTGCGCGTCGCTCAGGGCAAACAGGGTCTTGCCGTCGGCGGCAAATTTCAAGGAACCGTAGCTATGCTTGTCCTGCGTCAAACGCTGCGCTTCGCCGCCGGCCACTGGCAGCAAGTACAGCTGCGAAACCACGGCTTCGCGCTGCGCCGCATCGCGGTTGGTGGCCGCGTTGAAGACGACGGCCTTGCCGTCCGGCGTCCAGACGGCGTCCAGCGATTGTCCTTCGTCGCCCTGGCCGCCGCCAAAGCCCGGCAGGGTGACCAGTTGCGTGCCCGACAGGATGTCGCGCGGCGTGTTTTCACCTTTCGTCTCAGGCTGGGCATCGACGATGAACAACCGCACCTGCTTGTCGGTCAGCCACTTGTCGAAGTAGCGGGGCGCCGTCGTTTCATACGAACGGGCGCTGTACTTGCGGTCCTTGCGCTCTTTCGCGCTTTGCTTGACGTCGGCTTCCGTCTTGTTGCCCGGATAGATGTCGCTGATGAACAGCAGCTGCTTGCCGTCCGGGCTCCATTTCGGCATGCGCGCGCCCAGGGTCAATGACGTCAGGCGCTGCGCTTCGCCGCCGCTGGCCACGTCGAGGCGGTAGATCTGGCCCGCGTCATCGCCGTCGCGCTTGGCGACGAACACCAGCTGGCGGCTGTCCGGCGACCAGGCCACGGCGCCTTCGCCGCCCTTGGAAAACGTCAGGCGGCGCGGGGCGCTGTCGTCAAGCAGGGACTTGATCCACAGGTCAGACCATTGGTCTTGGCTAGAGTAGGCGCTGTCGACAACGGAAAACACGGCCCACTTGCCGTCCGGGCTGGCGACGGGCGCGCCCACCCGTTTCATCAGCCACACGTCTTCATGCGTGATGGCGTGTTTGGCATTGGCTTGCGTGGCGGCAACTGGCGATGCCGGCGTGGTAGCGGCGGCATGGGCCAGCGAGGCGCAGGCTGCTGCGATCAGCAGAGAGCCGAGGGAACGGCGAAGACGGGGTAGGGTCATGGGCGTGGTCCGGGAAGTGAAAAAAGTACAGCGGGCAACATTATTGCCCATCGTTTCCTCCACTGCCAAGGCCGTGTACCGTAACTTACCAGGCGGGACAGCCACGTATCGGGCGGCGCGCCATGGCCGATCAGTTAAACTTGTTCTTTTACTGACGCTGGCGCTGGCCGACCATGAAAATTAGTCTACCCTTATTGAAAACGTTCTTGCTGGGCGCGAGCTGCCTGCTGGCCGCCCCGGTCTTTGCCGCTGCTGCCGCCCCGTACCCGAATACCAGCGCCATGGGCGTGGGCCACGCGGAAAGCACGGCCTGGTATGCGGGCTGCCTGAAGGTCAAGGATGCAGCGCCGCCGCCGGCCGACCTGCCGGCGCCATCCGCCGTGGCGGCCTTGCAGCAGTGCCAGGCGACGGACCTGTATTACGATACCAAGAGTATGTCCTCGGCCAAGCCGGCCGACTGGCGTCCCGTGCGCCATTGCGCCATGGTCACGCACAACAGCGCCGTGCTGATGATGCTGTACCAGAATGGACAGGGCGTGCAGAAAGACCCGCAGCTGGCGCTCAAGTATGCGTGCAGCATCGATGCGGCGCCGGCCGAGATGCAGGGCCGCATCGAGCACTTGCAGCAGATCAATGCCAGCGGGCGGGGCATGATCGACTTGTGCGACGACATCACCAGCGGCTACATGATGGGCGTGTGCAGCGCCATCGATGCGCGCCAGAAACAGCGCTTGCGCACGCAGGCGACAGGCAAGGCCAGCGACGCCATGCCGGCCGCGGCGCAGGCGTCGCTGCAAAAGCTGCAGGCGGCCGTCAGCAAGTTTGCCGACGCGCGCGCGGCCAATGAAACGGATTTGAGCGGCACGGCGCGCGCCGCCCTGAGCATCGCCGCCCGCACGGCCGAGCTCGATCTGCTGGCGCGGGACGTGCGCGAATACGAAGGAGGCAAGCTGCCGCCGGCCCTGTCGAAGGCGCAGCTGGCGGCGCTCGACAAGGAGCTCAACGCCATCTACGGCAAGCTGATGAAAAAACCGGCGGAACCCTATGCGGGCGCCGTGGGCAAGGATGGCATCCGCGCCACCCAGCGCCTGTGGCTGGCATACCGCGATGCCTGGATCAGCTTTGGCGCCGTGCGCTATCCGTCCGTCACCAGCGACACTTGGGCCGGCCTGCTGACGGCGCGGCGCAATGCGCAACTGCAAGATTTGCTGGGGAATTAAGGCATGCGCGAAGCCTATTATCACGAAGACGACTTTTGCATGATTGAACTGCTGCCATTGGATAACTTGCAGCACTGCCTGAGCCAGATGGGCGAGCAGCAGGTGTTTGCCGATGCGCACCGCAGCGGCGCCGGCTGGACGGACATGTATGTGATCGAGGCGCCGCCGTCGCCGCTGTCCGCCCTGGGCATGACGGCCGGGCAGCTGCGGCTGGCGCTGGCCGAGGTCTTGCCGCCCTACGACGCCGTCTACACGGGCTACGGCAGTTACCGCGTGGCATGCAAGAATGTGCTGGCCTTTGGCGGCGACAGCACGGAAACCCTGTTTGCCGGCCTGGACGACAAGGGCATCGTGTGCGACCTGTGGTGCAGCGACGGCATGCCCGGGCTGATGTTGCTGCCCCTGAAGGAACAGTTGCTGCTGGCGGACTGGGGCGCGGGGTTTGCCTGCCCGCTGGCCGATGGGGAACTGTTTGCCCGGTATCTGCAGGAATACGAACTGGGCTAGCGTTTACTCGCAGGCGATGGCGTTCGGTTGCGCCACTTTGACGACCGACGCCAGGCGCGCCATGTCGTTGCCGTCGCCTTGCTCCACATACGGTTGATACGTATCAATGATGATGCGCGCGCGGGCTTGCCAGCCGCAATTGTCGGCCTGGCGCGCAGGCACGCGCAGCAAGCGCCGCGCCTCGGCGTCGTTGCTGAAGCAAAACCATGCATCGTGCGTGGCGGCAGGGCGGGGCAGGCGCCCCCACTGCGCCTTGTCGGGCGCGAAACAGACGCGCTTGCCGATGATTTCCAGGCTCATCTCGTCCGTGCGCGCGCTGTACTGGCCGTCGAGCACGATGGGCGATTGCGCTTGGGCAAGCAGAGGCAATGTGCACAGCAGGAGATGGGTGGACAGCAGGGCGGCAAGTTTCACGGTGTATCTTTCCGGATCGGCATGGGACGCACCAGTATAGCTGCACTGGCGGCGCATGATTGCGCCGGCTGCGGTGAAAACAGCTTGCCTCTGCTTGAATTTACGCAAAAAAAAGGTTGGCAAATGGTGGTTTGCCAACCTTGTCTGTACTGCTGTATCCGAAGCAGGAAATACTTTCGCCGTTAATGCTCTTATGGGCCGACTGGTACAAATACCAGCAGGGGGTCGTCTGTCTGGCCCACCATCATGAGTCCATCAGCGGAAATACCCAGGGTGCGGGTCAGGAGGTTCTTCGCGTATCCCGCAAACTTGAAACTCTTGAGCAGTGCGCTGTTTGCGTCGTGCACCCATACATCGGCGCTCGAATACGCGCCTGAGATGCCGCAGTAAACGCGGTCATCGCTGCCCACCTCGACGTTGTTGGGGTAGGTATCGCCGCCGCTGAGGCTGCCGATGAAGCTCAGGTCCGACGGTTTTACGCTGCTGCAGCGGTAAGGCGCCCCCGAAGCGACATACAGGCGCATGCCGTCAGCGCTGACCGCGATGTCCTGTCCATTCGATGCGCCGTTGATGAAGCCGGCGGAGGCTGCCGAAGCGCTGAACAGGGCGCCGCCACCGATATCGGCGTAGTCAACGGCGATTGCGCTTACCGATGCCGGGCTGTTGCCCGAATCTTGCAAGTAGAGGCGGCTTCCATCGCTCGATGCTGCCATGCTGTCGCCGTTACCGATCATGCCCGCCACGGCGCCTGTGCTGGCCACGTATGCCTTGCCGTCGGCTGCGGCCACAATCTCTACGCCATTGGGCCGCAGGGCCAGCAAGGCCGACGATTGATCGACTGCTGCCGCCAATGGCCAACTGTTTTTTTTCGTCAGGGTAGCCAGGTCCACGACGATGATATTCCGATTGGCGGTATCGTAGGTGTAAAGATGCTGGCCATTCGGACTGATGGTCATGTCTCCCATCGCACCACCGAGATTGCTGATGGTGCCGACCTGGGTGGCGGAATAGATGTTATACACATCGATATTGCTTGCACCGTTGTTTGCATACAGCAAAGGCCGGATCGGATCGGTCTTGAGATGGCTGTAGGTCTTCGTTAACTTCGTCGTGACGGCTGGCGTGACGCTTCCTTTCCAGATCGCAACATGCAACTGCTCGGAAGTCTGAATGCCATTCTCGCTGGCCAGGCTGACGGTGGCATAGCTGGTGGCGTCGATCGGTAAAGTGGATGGATCGGCGGTCAGTGTCAGCGCATTTCCGCTGCGTTGCACTGTCAGCCATGCCTTGTCTGAACTGGCCGTCCATGCAGGGGCCAGCCCAAAATTGTCCCGCACGGTGACCTTGCGGGACAGGCGTGACCAGCCTGGGGTGGACGACAGTCCGACGCCGACTTCCGAGAACAGCAATTTGCGCGTATCGCGCTGGGCGGTGATGGTGACCGGTACCGAGATGGTATCGCCATTGACCTGCGTGCTTGCGATCAAGGTCGTGGTACTGGTTCCGATGGGCTGGCTGGCGCCGATTTGCGAAAACACAATGCTGCTGCCAGCCTGATTCACCGTACCGCTGGTAGTGCTTGCGCCCAGCCATGCAGGCAGTGCCGAGAACGACCAGGGATAAGCGTTCGCCATGGTGTTGAGGTTCAGCGTCAGGCTTGCTGTCGACGCAGGCGAGCGGCCATAGGGTCCGCCGATCGTGATGCTGTCAAACGATGGCGTCAAGGTGGCTTTGGTCAAGTACAGGGTGACAGGAACTTTGCTGTCGCTGACGTTCGGTGCGGTGATCGTTAGCGTTGCATCGTGCCGGCCGCTGGCAAGCTTGCCGTTCGCCGGATCCACATATACCGATGCAAGCGCAGGCGTGGTGCCGCTTGTCGGCGTCACGCCTAGCCATGCCGCACTGGCGGCGGCTTTCCAGTTCGTTGCCAGGTTGGCTACCGTAAAATTGACGGGCGCTGCCGCAATGGGTGCGCCGTTGATGCCATTGAAGGTGATCTGGCCGTGATCGATTGAGAAAGCGGCAGGCAGCAATTCGGCACTTACAGGCAGCGAGGCGATTTGCCCATCGCTGCTCGTGACTACGACAGTGCCCGTCTGAACGCCAAGGGCCAGGGCGGAAACATCGTAGCCGACAGTAAACGAGCTGACTCCGCTGCCTGCTGCCGTCGAGAGTTTGATCCATGCCGCGTTCGTGCTCACAGTCCATGTGCGGCTTTTCGCGTTGACGTTGACAGTGACGGGCGCTGGTGCCGGATTTCCCGCGGAAATGGTCGCGCTGAGACGGCCAAGTGGCGCCACAGTCATTGGTGACAAGGGGATCGGCACCACAGTGATCGCATATGGCAACTGCATCGGTGAACCGGGGAAGTGTTGCGTACAAGCGGCATCCTTGCAAACTTTGACTGAAAAAGTGCCTGTATGTTTTCCGATGGGCAGCGTCGGCGCAGTCTGCAGCAGAATGCTGTAACTGCTTGCGCTTAACTGGGAAAACCGTACCTCCGGCAGTATCACGCCTGTCGTATCGATGACGTAGGCAAACACACTGTTTGCATTTTGAAAATCCGATGGCGTGTTCACAGTCGCCAGCAGCGACAATGCCTTCGTGCTCCCCTCATCGGCGGTGGCGGCGGCCGTCGGCGCGCTGAATGTCAATGTTGGCGTGGGCGTTGGAACAACTGGGACAGGAACAACTGGCACCGGGACAACTGGCACGGGGACAACTGGTACCGGAGGGGCAACGCCGCTGCCGCCGTCGCCTCCACCGCTTGAGCCGCCACCGCCGCAGCCAGCCATTAATATGGTAGCGAGCAAGTAGGTCAGTGCGCGCGAAGTGCTGTACTTGGAAAGAACGGACGCCATTTTTAGTTGGATATAATTAAGAGAGAGGCATTATTGCTTATTTTAAATTGCTTGAATAGCATTTAATTTCTAATAATTAATTTTTGTTTCTTTCCTTTTTCGCTAATGGCAGCCTTCTCGCCGCATTGCCTGTATGGCATCGTTGAAGCGGGCGAGCTCGATGGGCTGGCGGCGGGAATGCGCGCGCGGCATGTTCAACGAGCAGGTTGACATCGCGGTGGCGCGCCATTGCAAAGGGGATGCGCCTGATGTCACCACGGACTTGGGAGCATTGCGCAAGGTACAGTCAAATGCGTGCTTGTCCATCCTGCAGAAGCAGGAGCCAGGGCAGCGCGGGGAGCGTTTCTGCGCTTGGCGGTGGCTTCGGCACATTATTCCCGTGTGGACAATAGTGCCGATAAAGACGCAA
The DNA here is from genome assembly GCF_009208555.1 of Janthinobacterium violaceinigrum. GTDB lineage: Bacteria > Pseudomonadota > Gammaproteobacteria > Burkholderiales > Burkholderiaceae_D > Janthinobacterium > Janthinobacterium violaceinigrum. The sequence continues at coordinate 74,056 of NZ_WFLI01000017.1, forward strand.
AAAAGGGTTAGCAAACGGTAGTTTGCTAACCCTGATCTGTACTGCTGTATTCGTGGTAGGCCGTGCGGGATTCGAACCTGCGACCAACGGATTAAAAGTCCGCTGCTCTACCAGCTGAGCTAACGACCCGAAAGAGGCCGCATTATATATCAGTTGAAAAAGAATGCAAAGCATTCATGCGAGAAAGTGCAAGCCCGCTAATGCAGGGCTGCCGTGAGCTTCAGCACTTCGTCGATGCTGGTCGTGCCGTCGACGATCTTGCGCGCGCCGGCGATGCGCAGCGGCGTCATGCCATCGAGGATGCTCTGGCGGCGCAGCGCGTGCAGGTCGGCGCCTGCCTTGACCAGCTGGCCGAACGTTTCCGTCACGCTCAGCAGTTCATAGATGCCGGCACGCCCCAGGTAGCCGCTGTGCCGGCACTGGGGGCAGCCGACGGGGCGGTACGTGGCTTCCGGCCGTTCCAGCTGGCCGCCCGTCAGGCGTTGCCAGGACGCGGCGCCCGGGGCGGCGTCCGGCTGCTTGCAGCCCGGACACAGGCAGCGCAGCAGGCGCTGTGCCAGCACGCCGACCAGGCACGCTTCCAGCAGATAGGCGGGCAAACCCAGTTCCAGCAGGCGCATGACGGCCGAGGGCGCATCGTTGGTGTGCAGGGTCGACAGTACCAGGTGGCCCGTCAGCGCCGCCTGGATGGCCATCTCGGCCGTGGCCAGGTCGCGGATTTCCCCCACCATGATGATGTCGGGATCTTGCCGCATCAGCGCCCGCACGCCGTCGGCAAACGACAGTTCGATGCCGGCCTGGGTTTGCACCTGCATCTGGTTGAAGGCCGGTTCCACCATTTCGATGGGGTCTTCCACCGTGCACACATTGACTTCGCTGCCGGCCAGCGCCTTCAAGGTGCTGTACAGGGTGCTGGTCTTGCCCGAGCCCGTGGGGCCCGTCACCAGCACGATGCCGTGCGTGCGCGCCGTCAGTTGCCGCCAGCGTTCGGCGTCCGCGGGCGGAAAGCCCAGCTCGGACAGGCTCCTGACGGCGATTTCCGGGTCGAAGATGCGCATGACGAGCTTTTCGCCGAAGGCCGTGGGCAAGGTCGACAGGCGCAGCTCGATTTCCTGCCCCTGCGCATTGCGCGTCTTGATGCGGCCATCCTGGGGGCGGCGCTTTTCCACCACGTCCATGCGCCCGAGCAACTTGATGCGCGCCGTCATGGCCAGCAAGACCACGGGCGGCAGCTGGTAGGCCTGGTGCAGGCGGCCGTCGATGCGCAGGCGCACGAGGCCCGCGTCGCGCTTCGGTTCCAGGTGGATGTCGGACGCGCGCTGGGCAAACGCGTATTGCCACAGCCAGTCGACGATGCGCACCACGTGCTGGTCGTTGGCGTCGAGGCTGGCCTTGTTGCGCCCCAGCTCCACCAGCTGTTCAAAATTGTGGCGCAGCGCCAGGTCTTGCGTGGAGGCCTGGCGGGCCACCTTGACGGAACTGGCCAGGCTGAAAAATTGCGCGATGGCATCGGCGATGTGCAGCGGATTGGCGATGACGAGGCTCAGCTTGCGCGGCGTCAGATTCCCCAGCTGCGCCTGCCAAGCGAGCGCGTACGGTTGGGCTGTGGCGATGACGATGCGGTCATGCGTGCTTTCCACGGGCAGGATATTGAAGCGGGCCGCATAGCCGGCCGTCATGACGTCGGCCACCTGGCTGAAATCGATGTGCAAGGGATCGATGCGCATGTACGGCAGGCTGGCACGTTGCGCCAGCCACGCGCACAGGGTGTCGAGCGTCAGCGCGCCGTGGGCGATGCTGCATAGCGGATGGAGGGCAGGCGCCGGCAGCCGGGCGGCTTGCGCGCCGATGGCGGCCGCCTGCGCCGCATCGAGCACGCCGTCTTCCTGCAGCCAGGCCAGCAATTGCGGCAGTTCCAGCGGCGTGTCGGGAGAAGCGGGCGGGGAAGCGGGCATGGCCGGTGCCTTTCAGGGCTGCCGGCCTTGCATGGAGGTGCCGGCGGTTACAAGGTGCTGGCGATGCCCTTGACCCAGGTCTTGGCGGGCAGCTTGGTCTCGGCGACGATCTGTTTGGCCCGTTCCAGCAGGACGGCTTGCGCTTCGGTATCGAGTGCCACTTTTGTCTTGAAAGCGATCGCCACCACGTTCCCATCATGGACTTCCGGCAGGCAGATCACCTGTTCAAACGCAAACTTCATCGCCTTGATGTTCTTTGCGTAGCTGGGATGGTCGCCAAACAGGTTGACCGTCATGATGCCGTGCGGCGCCAGGCAGGTGCAGCAGGCGGCATAGAACTCGGCGCTGTCGAGCACGGGACCGCGCGCCGTGGCGTCATACAGGTCCACCTGCAGGGCGTCCAGGGTGCCGTGCTTGGCCTCGTCGTTGACGTAGTCGAGCGCATCCATCTCGCGCACGTGCAGGCGCTCGTCGTTGGGCGGCAGCTTGAACATCGATGCGCAGATGGTGATGACGGACGGGTTCAGTTCGATGGCCTCGACCTGTGCCTGCGGGAACTGGCGGTAGCAGAACTTGGTCAGCGCGGCCGTGCCCAGGCCCAGCTGGGCGAGGCGCTGCGGTTGTTCGATCCACAGCATCCACGCCATCATCTGCTGCGCGTATTCGAGTTCCGGCCAGTCCGGCTTGCGGATGCGCATGGCGCCCTGCACCCATTCCGTGCCGAAATGCAGATAGCGCACGCCATCCATTTCGGACAGGGTGACGGGGGCGTAGCGGGGCTTGCGCGCAGGGCGCGAGGATTCGACTTGTTCGATGGATTTTCGTTTGATAAGCATAAGGCGGCCTGAAAGTGTGCCGCATTATAGCCCGCGCCGGGGCGCCATAAAAAATGCCGGCCCCATGAGAACGACTGGGACCGGCATTTTAAATTGCTGTGCAACGACAGCTGATGTCAGGCCTTACTGTTGAGCAGGCTCGATCGAGACGCGCAGGCGGATGCGCTCGCCCGGATCGTAGGACATGATGCTCGTGTAGTTGCGGCCGCGGTAGTCATACGTGACCTGGTAGCCATTGTTGCGCGATTCCCAGTGGTCGACCTGGCGGCATTGCTTGACGGCTTGTTCCTGCACGCCACCCTGGTAATTGTTCTGGTTGTCGACGCGGTCGCCGACGACGGCACCGGCAATCGCGCCAGCCGCGGCTGCGGCCGTGCGGCCATTGCCGCCGCCTACCTGGCTGCCGAGCAGGGCGCCGGCGATACCGCCCACGATGGAACCGCCCGCGCTGCGCTGTTGCGGCGGCGCCTGCACTTGCACGTATTCCGTACGGCATTCCTGGCGTGGACGATTGATCTGTTCCACTTGCGGCACGACGCGCACGACCTTGCCGAAATCTTCAAAGTCGGCGGCCTGGGCGAGTGGCAATGCACCGATACAAAGGGCTGACATCATCAATTTGGCTTGCAAGTTCATTTCTAACCTCATTATGTAGAGAATCTTTCAGGGTATTTTTTACAACTTGGGACTATAGTAATCCCGCCAGCCTGCGGCAAGTGTTTCGCGTGGCAACAAAATGTAACAGCCCAAGCCCCTTGCCCCACAGTCTGTAACATGCACTTTCAATCGATACAAGATGTTGAAATGACTTGAAACCGGCGGTTTGTAACAAATCTTGCGTTTGACATCATATTCGGGTTGATTCATACAGGACAACACGTTACCCTAATACGCGTATGGCTTATATAAAATCGCACTGAATCGCATAAAAGTTGATACAGATCGAATCACCGCGTGCGCATTGACCCGCGTGCGGGGATGCAATAAGACGAGCAGTTAGAACAGATCCATACATAACAGGTCGATTTGAGGGAAAAATGAGTTTGTTACTAACCGTGCCGCCCAACCTTGTCCAGTCCATCCGTGCCTTTCGCGTGACCGAATTACAAGACGAGGCGATCCGTCTCGGGCAGCACTTTTTATATGCGCATTGCAACGCTGGACAGACCAAACAACAAGTCATCGGCATTATTGCAGAAGCATTCCTGTTTCCGAAAAATCTGGCGAAGAATTTCGATGCGCTGCGCCTGTGCCTGACGGACACCATGTACAAGGCGGGTCCGCAAACGGGTTTCCTGGTGGTGCTCGAGCAATTGCCAAATACGCAAAAATTCGACAAGGAAGCGCGCGAAATCCTGCTCGACGTATTCCGCGACGCGGCCGACTACTGGGCCGAGAAGAAAGTCCCGTTCCGCGTCTTCTATTCGTTCGAGTAAATACTTACTCTTGCCGCGGCGCCGTCAAACCGGCCTCCCGCGCAGGTAAAAACCAGCATCGCCGGGCGGCTGCGGCGCGCCGGCGCCCATGTTGCGCCGCAACAATAATACCGGCCTTTCTAGATTCGCATCGCCATAGCGGGTACAATGCGCGCTATGAAAAATATCGTTATCCTCATTTCCGGACGCGGCAGCAACATGGAAGCGGTCGTCCGCGCGGCGCAAGCCGAGCAATGGCCAGCCCGTATTGCCGCCGTCATCAGTAACCGGGCTGACGCCCAGGGATTGATTTTTGCCGCGGAACATGGGATAGCGACGGCAGTCGTTGCCAACAAGGATTATGCCAGCCGCGAACAGTTCGATGCGGCGCTGCAAGCCGTGATCGACGGCTTCGCCCCCGACCTGGTCGTGCTGGCCGGTTTCATGCGCATCCTGACGCCGCCCTTCGTCGACCACTACGCGGGGCGCATGCTCAATATCCACCCGTCGCTGCTGCCGCTGTTCCCGGGCATGGCGACGCACCGCCAGGCGCTCGAGGCGGGCGTGACGGAACACGGCGCGACCGTGCATTTCGTGACTGCCGAGCTTGACCATGGCCCGGCCGTGGCGAGCGCGACAGTCCCCGTCTTGCCAGGCGACACAGAAGACAGCTTATCGGCGCGCGTGCTGGTACAGGAACATCTGCTTTACCCGCGCGCCATCCGCCTGTTCATTGACGATAAACTGTCAGTCGAGCATGGTCAGGTCCGCGTGGACCCTCAATAAGATATTACAGGAAGAATAACAATGAGATTGCCACCAGCGATACTTGCCAATGCTGAAGAAGTATTGCGCGAAATTTTACGTTTCACGGCCCCGGCCGACACCACCCTGTCGCGCTATTTCCGCGACCATCCGCGCCTCGGTTCGCGCGAACGCGGCGCCATCGCCGAAGGCATTTATGCCGTCCTGCGCAACAAATCGTTCTTCACGGACTTCGCCGAAGCGGGCAGTGGCCCCACCATGCGCCGCCTGACCATCCTCGGCCTGGCCGAAGCGGTGGGCGCCGACTCCCTGGGCGGCCTGACGGAAGAAGAAGTGGAATGGCTGGAACGCATCACGCAGATCGACCGCAGCCTGATGCCGGCGAACATGCGCGCCAACATGCCGACCTGGCTGTTCGACAAGCTGATCGCCCAGTTCGGCGAAGCGGAAACCATGAAGCTGGCCGATGCGCTGAACGCGCCGGCGCCGCTGGACTTGCGCGTCAATTCGCTCAAGGCCACGCGCGACGACGTGATGCTGGCCCTGGCCGAAGCGCCTATTCTCAGCACGCCGACGCCGTATGCCCCGCTGGGATTGCGCGTGATCAAGAAGCCATCGTTGCAAAACCTGCCCCTGTTCCAGAGCGGCGCCATCGAAGTGCAAGATGAAGGCAGCCAGATCCTGTCGCAGATCGTCGGCGCCAAGCGCGGCGAGATGGTCGTCGACTTCTGTGCCGGCGCGGGCGGCAAGACCCTGGCGCTGGGCGCGCTCATGCGCAACACGGGCCGTTTGTACGCGTTCGACGTGTCGGAAAAACGCTTGGCCAAGCTGAAGCCGCGCATGGCCCGCAGCGGCCTGTCGAACGTGCATCCGGTGCAGATCGCGCATGAGCGCGATGCCAAGATCAAGCGCCTTGCCGGCAAGATCGACCGCGTGCTCGTCGATGCCCCGTGCAGCGGCCTGGGCACCCTGCGCCGCAATCCGGACGTGAAATGGCGCCAGCAGCCGAACTCCATCGTGGAGCTGCAAGCCAAGCAGGCAGCCATCCTGGCCGGCGCCGCGCGCCTGGTCAAGGGCGGCGGCCGCCTGGTGTACGCCACCTGCAGCTTCCTGAACGAAGAAAACGATCAAATCGCCGAGCAATTCCTGGCCGCCAACCCCGACTTCACCCTGGTGCCGATGCACAAGGTGCTGGCCGAGCAGAAGATCGAGCTGGAAATGGGCGACTACCTGAAATTGTTGCCGCACTTGCACCAGACCGACGGCTTCTTCGCTGCCGTGTTCGAGCGCAAGGTCATGCCGAAAAAAGTCTACGCCGATGAAAAGCCGGCCGACGACGTTGACGCCGACCAAGCCGAGTAAGCCGTCACCGGCCGCCGCTGCACCTTGCAGTGGCGGCTTTCAATGCCGCCAGCCCGCCTGGCGGCATGGGCCTAGCCCCTCCGTATCACCTCCGTCCCACCTTTCGGACCGCATCCGCCATGAATGAAACCCCGCTGCTCAACCTGATCACTGATTTTGTCAATGATTTCCGTCAACCGGCCATCCTGTGGCAAGCGCTGGTCATCGTCGCCTGCCTGGCCTTGAGCTGGCTGCTGGTGCGGCAGTTGCGCGTGTTCCTGCACAAGCGGGCGGAAGCGGCCACGGTCCCGGCCACGCCGGAAACCTTGCAGCGCACGGATAGCTTTATTCGCATCCTGACGCCCGTGCTGGCGGCCATGCTGCTGGGCATTGCGCAACATTTCCTGGCCAAGTTCCAGTCCGTGAACCTGCTCAGCATTGCCATTCCCCTGTGCACGTCGATGGCGCTGGTGCGCTTCGGGTTCTATGTGCTGCGCCGCATTTTTGCCCGCCACGGCGACATCAGCCCCACCATGTTGTTGCTGGAAAAGATCTTTACCGTCGTGGTGTGGGCCGGCATGGCCCTGTATATCACGGGCCTGTGGCCGGAATTGCATGAATTCCTGGAAAGCATCGTCGTGCCGCTGGGACGCAACAAGGTGTCCGTGGCTGCCATCTTGCAAGCCGCAATTTCGGTGGCCGTGCTGCTGGTGCTGGCCATGTGGGCGGGCACCTCGCTCGACGAGCGCCTGATGAAAATGCAGGGTCTGCACACCTCCCTGCGCGTGGTGCTGTCGCGCATGGGCCGCGCCGTGCTGATCCTCGTTTCTGTGCTGGTCAGCCTGTCGCTGGTGGGCATCGACCTGACGGTGCTGTCCGTGTTTGGCGGCGCCTTCGGCGTGGCGCTGGGCTTTGGCTTGCAAAAGATCGCCGCGAACTTCGTGTCCGGTTTCATCATCCTGCTGGACCGCAGCCTGACCATCGGCGACATGATCACGGTGGGTCAATTCACGGGCAAGGTCACGCAAATCAATACGCGCTATACTGTGTTATTGGGTGGCGATGGCATTGAATCCATCGTGCCGAATGAAATGCTGATTTCTGGCGGCGTGCAGAACATGTCGCTGAGCAACCGCATGGTCTGGCTGTCGACGGCCGTGTCGGTTGGCTATGAGACGGATCTCGATGTCATCTTCCCCTTGCTGGAAGCGGCGACGGCCAAGGTGCCGCGTGTGTCGCAAAGCAATCCGCCATCGGCCACCCTCGTGCGTTTCGGCGCCGACGGCCTTGATGTGCAGATCGGCTTCTGGATCGCGGACCCGGAAAACGGCACCGGCGGCGTGAAGTCGAATGTGAACCGCGCCATCTGGCGCACCTTGCAGGAACATAAGGTCACTGTACCGTTTCCGCAACGCGAATTGCGTATTGTTGGTACGCCTCCTGCCCCGCTCGCTGGCGCGGTAGACGGTGAGTCCGCGCCCTCCGGCACCCAGCCTTAACCTCGCTGCCTGCCTCCGTTTTTGCCTGACCGCACCCATTAGGGCGTACAATCACGCCTAAAATTAACTCTGCCGGACCTCCAGAGTCACTGGAGCGACCGCGCGCTTGCCCTGTCCATTTGGAGTAGTAGTAATGACATTGAGTTCCGTTTTACACGACGTTTTGCAGTTCATGGCAACTGGCATTACCGATCTGTCCGCATGGCAAGTTTTCCTCTACACCATGGTGGTCACGCATATCACGATCGCCAGCGTCACGATTTACCTGCACCGCCACCAGGCCCACCGGGCACTGGAATTGCATGCGATTCCCAGCCATTTCTTCCGTTTCTGGCTGTGGCTGACGACGGGCCAGGTCACCAAGGAGTGGGCAGCCATCCACCGCAAGCACCACGCCAAGTGCGATACGGAAGAAGATCCGCACAGCCCCGTGACGCGCGGCATCAAGAAAGTGTTCTGGGAAGGCGCCGAGCTGTACCGCGCTGAATCGAAGAACATGGAAACCATGGCCAAGTACGGCCACGGCACGCCGACGGACTGGATCGAGCGCAACCTGTACACCAAATACAGCTGGCTGGGTGTGGTGTCGCTGTTCGTCATCAATTTCATCCTGTTCGGCGTGATCGGCATTTCCGTGTGGGCCGTGCAAATGATGTGGATTCCGATCACGGCAGCCGGCATCATCAACGGCATCGGCCACTACTGGGGCTACCGCAACTATGACTGCGCGGACGCGGCCACCAACATCATTCCCTTCGGCATACTGATCGGCGGTGAAGAGTTGCACAATAATCACCACACGTATGCGACGTCGGCCAAGCTGTCGTCGAAATGGTATGAAATCGATATTGGCTGGGCGTATATCCGCGCGCTGGAAATGCTGGGCCTGGCCAAGGTGAAGAAGCTGGCGCCGGCGCCGAAGTTCTCGCACGGCAAGCTGGAAGCGGACTTCGAGACTTTGCAATCGGTCATCGCCAACCGCTACGACGTGATGGCCAAGTATGCGAAATCGATCAAGCATGCCTGGAAGGAAGAGCTGGAGCACCTGAAGCACAAGGCCGAGCTGGAAAAACGCTTCCTGAAATCGTCGCGCAAGCTGATGCAGCGCGAGCCGGGCAAGCTGGCCGATGCGCATCACGAGCAGCTGTCGGAATTGTTCCAGCACAGTAAGGCGCTGGAAACCATGCACCACATGCGCGTGGAACTGGGCGCCATCTGGGAGCGTTCCCACTTTACGCGCGAGCAATTGCTGCACAAGCTGCAAGACTGGTGCACGCGCGCCGAAGCGTCGGGCATCAAGTCGCTGCAAGACTTTTCACTGCGCTTACGCAGCTATGCTTGATCGCGTGTTGATTTGAAACAGTGGCTCCGCTTGCGGGGCCATTTTTTTTGCCCTGGCTGGTTTGCTAAGATAGTAATTGTATGAAATACTTTCCTTGTAAATTAATCAAAATAGGAAAGTTTGCATGTTAATGTTGATGCGAAATGCAGTAATGGGATGTGTCGTTCTGGCGGCGCTCGCCGCATGTGGCGGCGGTTCCTCTTCGCCAGAGCCGATGAATCCCAATCCTGGCAATCCGAATCCCCCTCCCGTTGGGAAAAGCAGTCTCACGCTCAGCGGTACGGCGGCAACCGGTCTGGCGATCGTCGATGCATCGATTCAGGCGAAATGCCAGGCGGGCAGTGCGCAAGTGCTGAGCGGTCCCGATGGCACTTATAAAATGGAGATTGTCGAAGGAAAATTTCCTTGCGTTTTACAATTGACGACACCCGTCACTGGCGTCAGGCTGCATTCCGTCGTCGTAGGGACGGGCAATGCGGCAACGGTCCATATCACGCCACTGACCGACATGCTCACCGCACGGTTGTTTGGCCGCGATGTGGCTGGTTTGTTCCCGAACGTTGATGCGGCCTCGCTGGTCAATACGATCAATGCAGCCAATGTGCTTGCCGTACAGGCAGATGTGACCGCGCTACTGCAAGACCGGTTCAATATCAGCTTCTTGCAGGATTTTATAGGCGCGCCATTGAGGGCGGCCACCGCAGCCGACAAGGCAGGAGGGGATGCGCACGACAAGTTGCTCGATAAGGTCAGCGCTTATTTTAATCCCGTTCAGCTTGGACTGATTAACAAGGCGCTGGCATCGACTCAAACCGTTGCTGATATAAAAAAGCTGCTCGTTGAACTCAAGGCCGCACCCGTCGCCAATGCTGGCCTGCCGCAGGCGGTCGCAACGGGGGCGACAGTATTGCTCGATGCCAGTGCCAGCCAGGCCGCACCCGGTGTCGTGCCGAATTTTCGCTGGAAAATTATTGGCAAGCCGGCCACAAGTGTGGCGGAGTTGAGCTTGGCGAATACGGCGAAGCCAAGCTTTGTCGCGGATAAGCCCGGAAGCTACATGTTCAGTGTTATGGTCGATTATCCCGGCGAGCGTTATGCCAGCAGTGCCGTTGTTGAGGTAACGGCGCAGCTGGATGCGCCTTACCAGACCACGCCAGCCGTCAGCGGCGCGCCGAATGGTGGCGTGTATGGAGAATACTGGAAGCTGGAATTTAGCGGGACGAATGCCGGTTTTTGCGATGTCCTGTTTGTGTCTCCCTCTGGCGGCAGCTATACGCCGGGTATGTGTATTTCCAACGGCAAACTGTTGGGCGACTTTGCACTGCGCGGCGACGTGGAAAAAACTGGAAGCGTTACGCTGAATATGCAGGTCAATCCGCATCTCCCCGAAAGTACGCAAACTGCCGCCATCTTTCGTGGCGTATTCAGGCAGGACGGGACCGGAGCGGGAACCTGGGGCATTCCAAACAGCGCTGCAAACGGTGCCTGGACCGCAACGCGCTATATTGGCCGGCAGACCTATCGCAGCGTGACACTGGCAAATCCCGATGCGGGCTCATTCGCCTCCGGAGCCGATGGCGCGGCAGGTGTCTGGCGGCGCCCATCGACGAAAAACTATCCCGAATTCGCATTGATATTGCCCAATGGTGAAACGGCCTGGCAAACCGGCTCGCCATTTTCAAGCGGGATGGTGCATGTATTTGGCGAGTTCCTCAGCGACGGTGCTACGTGGCAGCTTGGTAATAAGAGCACGGTTCATACCTCCACGTTGATCGAGGGCGTTCAGGCATCTGGCAGCATCGTGCCGAAAACGCGCATTGTGGGCACCATGTCTGCCGCTGCTGGCAAGACGGTGACCTTGTCCTTTGATTCTTATAGTATCGAGAATGCGCTGGCGTTGAGCCTGGCCGATATCAGCGGCACCTACGTTGCTGGCGGCGCCAGTTACATTGCGCCAGACGGCAGCATCAGCGGTACGACAGAGGCTGGCTGCCGGATCCAGGGGCGTATTGCCCCCGTTTCTCCCGATTCGAAGGCCAACCTGTTCCGCCTGAAGCTGACATTCTATGGCCCTGCGTCCAACCCGGCAGCGTGCTACGAAACGCAAATGGGGCCGGACTATGATGGTTATGCATTCATGACGGTATCGGAGGGCGAGCGCTATTTCTATACCTTGTTAAGGTCAAGCGGTGTACCTGTCGGCTATGCCACGCCAGCCAGTTTCTATCCACGCTATATTCTGGGCACGAAGATTCGCTAGCATCGGACTGCGGGGGGGCGTACAGCGTATGTCCCCGCTTCGATGCGCGGTAGCTGCAGCCTGAGCGATTGGGCAATAAAAAAAACCGCTCATCGGAGCGGCTCTTTTTGCAGAACACAATATCAATTACTTGATCTTGGTTTCTTTGTACGTTACGTGCTTGCGTGCTTTAGGATCAAATTTCATGATCTCCATTTTCGCAGGCGTCGTACGCTTGTTTTTGGTGGTCGTGTAGAAGTGACCCGTACCGGCGGTCGATTCTAACTTGATTTTGTCGCGGCCTGATTTTGCCATGATAGCTCCCTTATTCTGCTAATTAGACTTTTTCGCCACGAGCGCGCATATCGACCAATACGGCGTCGATGCCGACTTTATCGATGACGCGCAGACCGGCGTTGGACAAACGCAGGGAGACCCAGCGGTTTTCAGATTCAACAAAAATACGACGATTCTGCAAGTTAGGCAAAAAACGACGTTTGGTTTTGTTGTTTGCATGGGAAACATTGTTGCCGACCATCGGCTTCTTCCCAGTGACTTGGCAAACACGTGCCATGGCGCACTCCTTAAAGATATTCCAAATTGGAAAAACGAGAGTATATCCAAAATAAGCCGATTTATCAATGACTTGCGAAAAACAATTGTGTCATGTTGTTGTGAATTTATTTAACAATTTCGGGTTTGCCCATTCCTCATAGGGAAAACGCTGGTAAACAGACTTGTTTACTGCTAGATAAGTGTCCCGCCAGCGTCACGTATGTCCTTGTTTACACATGGTTAACTGTCGCCGGGCCGGGGCTGGCCTAGATCTGGCCATGTTCCGCAAACGAGTGCACTTGCCGGCCGGCCACGACGAAATGGTCGAGGATGCGCACGTCCACCAGCGACAGGGCTTGCACCAGCGCGCGCGTCAGCAGCAAGTCCGATTCGCTGGGCTCGGGCGTGCCGGACGGGTGGTTGTGGGCCAGCATGACGCTGGCTGCATTGTGCAGCAGCGCCTGCTTGACCACTTCGCGCGGATACACGCTCGTGTGGGTGAGGGTGCCGCGAAACATTTCCCGGGTCGTGATCAAGCGGTTCTTGACGTCTAAAAACAACACGTGGAACGCTTCATGCGCGAGGTTGCCCAGGGTCAGGCGCAAATAATCTTTGACGGCGTGCGGCGAATTGAGGGCCTGGCCCGTCTGCAAGTCCTCGATGATGGCGCGCCGCGCCAGTTCCAGCACAGCTTGCAGCTGGGCAAACTTGGCGCTGCCCATGCCGTGTACGGCTGAAAAGCTCACGAGGCTGGCGCCGAACAGGCCCCGCAAGGAGCCGAAGTGCTCGACCGTGTCGCGCGCCAGCTCCACGGCGCTCTTGCCGCGCACGCCCGTGCGCAGGAAGACGGCCAGCAATTCCGCGTCCGACAGCGAGTGCGCGCCATCCTCGATCAGGCGTTCGCGCGGCCGTTCGCCGGCCGGCCAATCCTTGATGCCCATGCTGCCTCCCGTTCGCGCCCGGCTGGTCGTGGCGCCTGCCGACGATTGTCGCGCCTTCCCCGGGCGGCCATGCTGCGCTAGCTCGTCTTCACTGTAAATCGTAGTAAAAAAACAAAAGCCAAGATGCCCGGCCCGCGCATTTTCAGACGCTATCATTTGCCTGTCGTTGCACTTCATGCAAGTTGCAGCGGCGGGGAGTCAGGGCCCTGAACTCAATGTCTTCCACTTGTCTTACAGGAGTCGTCATGCCTTATATCAAAGTTATCAATGGAGTCATGCAAGAGTTCAACGCCGCCGGCGTCAACACGGGCAAGGTCAGCGGCATCGGCCTCAATGCGCACGCGTATCTGGAACACCGTAACTGGAGCGTTACCGCACCGCTGACGCCGGACGTGAACAATCCCGATTACAGCACCGATTTTCCGTATCTTGCGGCCAACGGCTTCAAGTACCTCCAGGTGATGCTGGCGCCTTTCAACGGCAAGGATGGCGGTTGGAACTGGGGCGAGGTCGTTGGCAAGCCCGATTTCGCAAGCGACAACACCCTGACCGCACTCAATATCAAGCCCGAATACTGGGCCGCGATCCAGGCGCTGCTCGATTGCGCGCTGGCCAATGGCATCGGCATCATCGCCTGCCCATTCTGGAATCCCTACGCCGTGCCGCAACTGGTGGGCGAGGCGGGCCCTGCGGGCGCTACAAAAGACGAGCAGGCCGTCGCCGCGCGCGTTGCACTGGCCAATCCGCAGTCGAGAACACGCCGCTACATGCGTGCCTTTGCGCAGGCTTTTGCGCAGCACTACAGCAACCACGCCGGCATCGCCGCCTGGATGGCAGCGCAGGAACTGAAGGGCGTGACGAAGATGAGCTTGAGCGTTTGCCGGGAAATCATCCAGGAGACGGCGCAATTGCTGCGTGATAACGATGGCCTGGCACGCATGATTTCTTCCGGTAACGCGGGCATTGCCCATACTTCGCCCCGGCAAGGCTCGTTGCAGCAATACGTCACGGAAACCCTGCCATTGATGAATCCGGACCCGGTCGACTGCCTTTGTGAAAACCTGTTCCCAGGTAATGAATACGTGAGCAGCGCCCTGGACAACGGCGCGGATCTGCCGGCCGACTTCGTCTCGTCTTCGCTCGCTTACCTGCAAGTGATGCAGCGCGCGGCCAAGGCCTTGGGCAAGCCGTATTACCTTGGCAGCTTTTGCCTGTCGGAAAAGCAGGAGCAGGCGTTGCAAGATACCGAACGGCAAGACAACTTGCACGCCTTGCTGAGCGCCATACGCCGTACGGGCGTGCAACTGGCATGCTATTGGGACTGGAACGGCGGCAAGTCCATGCAGGACGACGGTCTGAACCTGGTGGAGACACCGGCCTACAGCAACGGACGCAAGGCCGTCTGGGACGCCTTGCGCGGCGACGACGCCGTCCGACAGGCGCCGCCCACGCCTTGCTTCGGCGTCAAGAAAACCGTGCAGTTCCAGCCTGGCCTCCTGCTCACCGTGCCGTCATCCGTGCGTTACGAGAGCGCCGATTTTTCGCTGTCGTATTGCATCCGGCAGCAGGCATTTTCCACGATGGTGGGCCGGGGCGGGGCGTTTGTCGCGCGCCAGGCGAACCTGAAAGGATGGACGCTGCTGACGCAGGATATCCAGACGTTCCTGTTCCTGCGCGACAGTGCCGGCGCGGGCTTCAATAACAATGGTCACGGCGTGAACGTGGATAGCGCCAACCGCTGGTTTCGCTGCACCTACACCGTCAAGCATGATGGTTCCATCAGCCTGTACGTCGACGATTTCCTGATGTCGCAGGGTAACAAGATGGTGACGCCATTCGTGCAGGCCATCGGCGCGCCCCTGGTGATCGGCCGCACCGTAGATGCGCTGGAGCAGGGTGCGCCCGCCTGGCAGTTGTCGGACGTCATCCTCTACGACCGCGTGCTGACGCCCAAGGAAGTGTATGACTATGGCCAGTACGGCATCGTGCACCGGCCCGTGGGGCGCTGGAAGCTCGACGGCAACCTGGAAGACAGCTCCGGCTTCGGCAATCATGCCAGCACGGCGGGCGGGTTGACGTACGTCAACGTCTGATTCGCTGATCCGTCGCCGGATGTGTTGCGCGGCCATGTTTTTTGACAAAAGCATGGCCGCGCCGAGATGGCATGGGGCGCGCTGGCTCAGGGTGGCTTACAATATCGTTTTGCACCAGTTACTTGAAAACTACTATGTCCAACGAGCAACCAGCAGTCGTCACCGAAGCGGCTTACCTCACCCTGCATTATCGTCTTGCCACTGTTGACGGTACTGACATTGTCACGACCTTCAGCGGCAATCCCGCGACCTTGATGCTGGGACAGGGCCAGCTGGCGCCGTTCCTCGAGCAGCGCTTGCTGGGCTTGCCTGAGGGCACGCACCAGACGTTCGAGCTGGCTGCCGGCGAAGGCTTCGGCGAACGCAATCCCGAGCTGGTGCAGTCCGTCTCGCGCGCCACGCTGGACGAGAATTCCGTGCCGGGCGCCGACTACAAGATCGGCGACCTGGTCGACTTCGCCGCGCCGGGCGGCGGCCGCTTTGCCGGCGTGCTGCGCGAAATGCGCGAGGACTCGGCCCTGTTCGACTTCAACCATCCGCTGGCCGGCCAGCCGCTGTGCTTTGAAGTCAAGCTCATTTCGGTGCTGTGAAGGAATAGCGATGGATAAAGAACTGTTACTGGCCCAGCCCCGCGGTTTCTGCGCTGGCGTCGACCGGGCGATCGAGATCGTCGAGCGCGCCTTGCAGCAATTTGGCGCACCGATCTACGTGCGCCATGAAATCGTCCACAACGCCTATGTGGTGGCCGACTTGCGCAACAAGGGCGCCATCTTCATCGACGACCTCGATGATGTGCCTGCTGGCAATACGCTCGTGTTTTCCGCCCATGGCGTGTCGAAAGCCGTGCGCGCCGAGGCGGAATCGCGCGGCCTGAGCATTTTTGATGCCACGTGCCCGCTCGTCACCAAGGTGCACATGGAAGTGGGCAAGATGCGCCGCGAAGGCCGCGAGATCATCATGATCGGCCACGATGGCCATCCCGAGGTGGAAGGCACGATGGGCCAGGCCGACATGGGCATGCATCTGGTGGAAACGCTCGATGATGTGGCGAAATTGCAGGTTGCCAATCCGGACAGCGTGGCCTATGTTTCGCAAACAACGTTGTCAGTTGACGACACTCGCGACATTATCGAGGCCCTGAAGCAGAAATATCCGAATATCGCCGAGCCGAAAAAAGGCGACATCTGCTACGCCACCACCAACCGCCAGGAAGCCGTGAAATTCATGGCGCCGCTGGTGGAAGTGGTGATCGTCGTGGGTAGCCCGAACAGCTCGAATTCGAACCGCCTGCGCGAAGTGGCCGACAAGATGGGGACGCCTGCCTACATGGTCGACAATGCCTCGCAAATCGACCCCGCCTGGCTGGAAGGCAAGCTGCGCGTGGGTGTGACGGCCGGCGCCTCGGCGCCCGAGGTGCTGGTGCAAGCCGTCATCGACCGCTTGAAAGAGTGCGGCGTGAAGAGCGTGCGCCCGCTCGACGGTGTGCAGGAAGCCGTCACTTTCCCGATGCCGAAAGGCCTCGATGGCATCAAGCGCGACGTCGCCTGAGTCTGCATGGCTGCTGAGTATCGATGAAATAGTTACCTCAAAACCGAATTTAATTCGGAAATGATCGATTTATTCCAAGCTTAGTTTTTGCAAAAGATCGTTATGATTGCCTCAAGCTTGAATATGTTGTCGTTATGACTAAGCAAGGGTGCGCCCGTTTTTAGTGCGTGCACCATGCTGGTGAGAACGGTCCAGGGATGGCACTGCAGGAATTCTTCCTCCGGTGCCGTTTTTGTATCAGCGACCCATGTTCTGGTGGAAGTTGTTCCCGAAAAATGCATATTTGATAGGGCAATCATGGATACATTCATCCAGCAGATCATTAACGGCTTGGTGCTGGGCAGCATGTATGCCTTAGTCGCCCTCGGTTACACGATGGTGTATGGCGTCTTGAATCTGATCAACTTCGCCCACGGCGACGTACTCATGATCGGCGCCATGGTGGGCTTGACCATCCTCAAGCTGCTGGGCATTTATGTACCGGACTGGCCCGGCTACCTGAAACTGGCCACCGCCATCCTCGGCGCCATTCCCATCTGTATTCTGGTCAACATCATCATCGAGCGGGTCGCCTACCGCCGCCTGCGCAACGCCCCCCGCCTCGCCCCCCTGATTACCGCCATCGGCGTCTCCATCCTGCTGCAAACCTTTGCCATGATGATCTGGACGCGCAATCCCTTGCCCTTCCCGCAATTGCTGTCGACCGACCCCATCAACATAGGGGGCGCCGTGATTTCGCAAACGCAAGTGCTGCTGCTGGCCCTGGCCGCCCTGTCGATGGGGGGATTGGTGTTGCTGGTGGAAAAAACGAAAATGGGCCGCGCCATGCGCGCCACGGCGGAAAACCCCCGCGTGGCGGGCCTTATGGGCGTCGATTCCGACAAGGTCATCGTCGCCACCTTTGCCATCGGCGCCGCGCTGGCGGCGGTGGCGGGTGTGATGTGGGGCGCCAACTATGCATCCATCCAGTTTTCCATGGGGGCCATCCCCGGCTTGAAGGCATTTTGCGCGGCCGTGCTGGGTGGCATCGGCAATATCTATGGCGCCATGCTGGGCGGTATCTTGCTGGGCATTATCGAGAGCCTGGGCGCCGGCTATATCGGCGACATCACGGGCGGTTTCCTGGGCAGCCACTACCAGGATATCTTTGCCTTCGTCGTGCTGATCATCGTGCTGACCCTGCGCCCGTCCGGCATCATGGGCGAACGCGTAGCCGACCGTGCCTGATGTGAAACTGGGAGATTAAATCATGGCATTACTCGATTTCGATGCAAAAAAGAATCCCGCCAAGGCCTACGCCGGCATGCTGGGCCTGGCCGCGCTGCTGATGGTGTTCCCGTTTTTTGCCGCCCAGTTCGGCAACTCGTGGGTACGCATCATCGACATGGCCTTGCTGTACATCATGCTGGCCCTGGGCTTGAACATCGTCGTCGGCTTTGCCGGCCTGCTCGACCTGGGCTACATCGCCTTCTATGCCGTGGGCGCCTACCTGACGGCCTTGCTGGCGTCGCCCCAGTTCGCCATCCTGCTTGAATCGGTGGTGAATCAATACCCGGTGCTGGGCGAAACCCTGGTGCAACTGATGGGGCCGGAAATCCGCGAAAACGGCATCCATTTGTCGATCTGGCTCATCGTGCCGCTGGCCGCGGCCGTCGCGGGCCTGTTTGGCGCCCTGCTGGGCGCGCCCACCTTGAAACTGCGCGGCGACTACCTGGCCATCGTGACCTTGGGCTTTGGCGAGATCATCCGCATCTTCATGAACAATTTGAACGACCCGATCAATTTCACGAATGGTCCGCAAGGCATCAATTTGATCGACCCCATCCGCATCTTCGGCGTCAACCTCGCGGGCGAGGCGGGCACCAACAGCACCGTCGTGGTGGGCGGCTTTTCCATGCCGTCCGTGAACGCCTATTACTTTTTGTTCCTGTTCCTGTGCATCGCCGTCGTGTTCGTCACCAAGCGGCTCCAGCATTCGCGCCTGGGCCGCGCCTGGGTGGCCATCCGCGAAGACGAGATCGCCGCCAAGGCCATGGGCATCAACACGCGCAACGTCAAACTGCTGGCCTTTTCCATGGGCGCCTCGTTCGGCGGCGTGGCTGGCGCCATGTTTGCCTCGTTCCAGGGCTTTGTTTCGCCGGAATCGTTCTCGCTGACGGAATCGATCGCCGTGCTGGCCATGGTGGTGCTGGGCGGCATCGGCCATATCCCTGGCGTGATCCTCGGCGGCGTCATCCTTGCCTCGATACCGGAAGTGCTGCGCCATGTGGTGGAACCGGCCCAGCAGGCGCTGTTCGGCCATGTGGTGATCGAGGCGGAAGTGCTGCGCCAGCTGCTGTACGGCCTGGCGATGGTGTTGATCATGCTCAACCGTCCTGCCGGCTTGTGGCCATCGCCGAAGCACGAGGACCGGCCCGACCACGACGTCGACCAGCCGAACAAGTCAACCGGCGTCGTGTCCGCTTAAGGGAGGATAGTATGAGCGAACAGATCATTCTCAATATCGCCGGCGTGAACAAGCGTTTCGGTGGCTTGCAGGCGCTGACCGACGTGGGCATCACCATCCGGCAAGGCCAGATCTACGGCTTGATCGGGCCGAACGGCGCCGGCAAGACGACGTTTTTCAACGTGATCACGGGCCTGTACCAGCCCGACACGGGCACCTTCGAGCTGGCCGGCAAGCCGTATTCGCCGTCCGCGCCGCACAAGGTGGCCAAGGCGGGCATCGCCCGCACCTTCCAGAACATCCGTTTATTTGGCGACATGACGGCACTGGAAAACGTCATGGTGGGGCGCCATGTGCGCTCGCACCAGGGCGTGTTCGGCGCCATCTTCCGCCACAAGGCGGCGCGCGAGGAAGAGGCGTCCATCCGCCGGCGGGCCATGGAGCTGCTCGACTTCGTCGGGATCGCCCAGTTCGCCAACCGCACGGCCCGTTTCCTGTCGTATGGCGACCAGCGGCGCCTGGAAATCGCCCGCGCGCTGGCCACCGATCCGCAACTGCTGGCCCTCGACGAGCCGGCGGCCGGCATGAATGCGACGGAAAAGCTGGCCCTGCGCGAGTTGCTGGTGAAAATCAAGGCCGAAGGCAAGACCGTGCTGTTGATCGAGCACGACGTGAAACTGATGATGGGACTGTGCGACCGCATCACGGTGCTCGAGTATGGCAAGCGCATCGCGGAAGGCTTGCCGGCCGAAATACAACAAAACCAGGCCGTCATCGAGGCTTACCTGGGGGGATCGCACGCATGAGCAATATATTGAAGGTGGCGGGCCTGCACGTGGCCTACGGCGGCATCAAGGCGGTGAAAGGCATCGATCTGGAAGTGAACGAGGGCGAGTTGATCGCCCTGATCGGCGCGAACGGCGCCGGCAAGACGACAACCTTGAAAGCCATCACGGGCACTTTGCCTGAGTGCAAGGTCGAAGGCACGATCAGCTACCTGGGCGAGTCGCTCAAGGGCACGAAATCGTTTCACCTGGTGGAAAGAAAGCTGGCCATGGTGCCGGAAGGGCGGGGCGTGTTTACGCGCATGTCGATCCGCGAAAACCTGATGATGGGGGCTTACACGCGTACGGATGCGAGGGGCGTCGAGGATGATATCGCTCGCTGGTTCGACGTGTTTCCCCGCCTGAAGGAACGGGCCGCGCAGATGGCCGGCACGCTGTCGGGCGGCGAGCAGCAGATGCTGGCCATGGCGCGGGCACTGATGAGCCATCCGAAGCTGCTGCTGCTCGACGAGCCATCGATGGGCTTGTCGCCCATCATGGTCGAGAAAATCTTCGAGGTGATCCGCAAGGTCTCGTCCGAAGGCATCACGATCTTGCTGGTCGAACAGAATGCCCGCTTGGCCCTGCAGGCGGCGCACCGCGGCTATGTGATGGATTCCGGCCTGGTCACCATGGGCGGCAACGCGGCCGCCATGCTGGACGACCCGCGCGTGAAGGCCGCGTATCTGGGGGAGTAGGAGGGTACGGGAAGCTTGCGGGCATAAAAAATGCCCCAGCTGGGCTGGGGCATAATGGCATCCGTCGGGGAAGTGCGGGATGGACGCCTGGAGGAGCTGGTAACAGCGGCCGCCGCAGCGGCCGTTTGGTAATTACTTGGCGGCAGCGCGCGGCACGACTTTTTCAGCCGCTTGCGTGAACTGGTTCACGGCCGATGCCAGGTTTGCTTCGATGGCTTCGACGGCTTGCTTGCTGGTTTTCGAGAATTGCTCGTAGCCTGCATTGGCGTTGCCGATGGCGCTTTTCAGGATGGCAACAGCGTTTTCCGAACCGGCTGGGGCATTCTTGGTGACTTCTTCCACCAGCGAGATGACTTTGCGGTTGGTTTCAGCGATTTGCGATTCAGCCGCTTTGCTGAATTCAGCTTGCGTGCCGGATGTGATGGCAGCCAGGTGGCGGCCGTAGGCGATGGCTTTTTCGGCGCTAGGCTGGGCTTGAGCAGCGCTCAGCGAGAAGAATTCTTGTGGATCTTTTGCCGACAGCAATTGCTTGGCGGCGGCGGTCGATTCTTCCAAGGTTGCCTTGGCAGCGGTCAGGTTCAGTTCGACGATCTTTTCGATGCCTTCGAAGGCCTTGCCCGTCAGCGACGAGAACAGGGCGAATTGGGCTTCCAGGTTGGCTTTGGTAGCGGACGAAAATTGCTCAGGAATTGAAAACATATAAATCTCCAAAAAATCGAAATCTGGTTAATTTGATGCTGCGTGTACCGTTTGGGAAAGCAGGTGAATCTAAATTTTTCAAGCTGAACAAGAATTGTGCAACGCAACAAACCCTATTCTACGGTTAAAAAAAACGAAGTCAAGCGATTCTTGTGCGATGCAACAATTGAATAGATTTGGGTCAAAAGCCATTGTTTCTAAAGAGAAATATTTGATTTCTGAGTGTTAATGGTTTAGCCCTAAACCATTATTTCCCCGCCTTTCAGGACGGGTGCGGCGCAGCATGCTAGACTTTGGCTCCCGCACCGGCGCACCGCCCCGGTGAGTATCCGTTTCCCGAGTCGATACCATGTCCAATCTTCCCGCCGCGGCTGGCGCCAGTGGCCAAGCCCCCAAAGCTTCTTTCCTGACCACCGTGGCGCCGATGGCCTTGCCCGCTTTCTTCGTGTTGTTATGGAGCACAGGTTTTATCGTGGCCAAGTTCGGCTTGCCGTACGCGCCGCCGCTGACCTTTTTGCTGCTGCGTTTCCTGGGCGTGCTGGTCATTTTGCTGCCGCTGGTGCTGATCTTGCGCGCGCCGTGGCCCGTGGGGCAGTTCCGCCAGATTGCCGTGGCCGGCATTTTGATGCAGGCCGGCTACCTGGCCGGCGTCTGGTGCGCCATCAAGCTGGGCATGCCGGCCGGCCTCTCTGCGCTAATCGTCGGCATGCAACCCGTGCTGACGGCCTGCGCCGCGCCCCTGATCGGCGAATCCGTGCGCCCGCGCCAGTGGCTGGGCCTGTTCTTTGGCTTGCTGGGCGTGGCGTTGGTGGTGTACGCGAAGATCAACCTCGTGGGCCTGACCGTGGAAAGCGTGCTGCTGTGCGTGTTCGCGCTGCTGTCGATGACGGCTGGCACCATGTATCAAAAACGCCACTGCCCGCAGTTCGACTTGCGCACGGGCACGGTGGTGCAGTTTGCCGCTTCCATCGTCGTGGTGTTGCCGTTCGCCCTGTATTACGAAGGGCTGGACCTGCATTTCAGCAATGTGCAATGGACGGCGAACTTCATCGGCGCCTTGCTGTGGTCGGTACTCGTGCTGTCCATCGGCGCCATCTTCCTGCTGTTTGCCCTGATCCGCCGCAGCGACGCGACGAAAGTGACGGGCTTGCTTTACCTGACGCCGCCCACGACGGCCGTGATGGCCTGGCTGATGTTTGGCGAAGCCTTTAATATGCTGGGCATCGCCGGCATGCTGGTGGCCGTGGTCGGCGTGGTATTCGTGGTCAAGAAATAGCGCATGACAGTCAGTCGAGAACAAGCAGGAGAGCAGGGCAGTGAACAAGCAAGCATCTGAAACACCGTCGGCGCAGCAAGCCGTCGACGCCGTCATCGTGTCGCGCCGGTCGGTGCGCGCCTTTTTGCCCACGCCGGTAGCGCAGTACGATATCGCGCGCATCCTGGAAGTGGCGGCGCGCGCGCCGTCGGGCGCCAATATGCAGCCGTGGAAAGTGTATGTGCTGTCGGGCGAGGCGCGCCTGCGCCTGTCGCGCCGCATCCTGGCCGCCTACGACGCGCCCAAGGCACCCGATGCGCCCGCGCGAACGGCGTCGTATACTTATTACCCGCGCCAGTGGACGGCGCCATTCATCGAGCGCCGCCGCAAGATCGGCCTGGACCTGTATCAGCTGCTGGGCCTGGAACGGGGCGACACGGCGGGCATGGCGGCCCAGCACGGACGCAATTTCCAGTTTTTCGATGCACCTGTGGGCCTGATCTTCACTATCGAACGCGTGCTGGAACAGGGGTCCTGGCTCGATTACGGCATGTTCTTGCAAAACATCATGCTGGCGGCCCGTGCGCGGGGCCTCGATACCTGCCCGCAAGCGGCCTTCATCCATTACCATGACATCATCCGCGACGAACTGGGCGTGCCGGCCAGCGAAATGGTGGTGTGCGGCATGGCCCTCGGCTATGCCGATCCGGACAAGATCGAGAACCGCCTGAGCACGGAACGCGAGCCGCTGGCCGGCTTTGTTAAATTCATGGACAAATAGACATTGCCGCGATCGGCACAGGCAAACAGCTGGTTAAGGATGAGCTTGTTTGCTGATCGCCAACGATTTGTATTCCATTGCTGCAATAAATACTGTCCTAACTGTTAAATAGGCTTGCGATTGCTCTGCATTTCGCTACACTGCAATAAGGCAACAGCTTCACGGGGAATTATCGAATGGCTAAGTTTAAACTTGCGCTGGGTGTCCTGGCTTCCCTGCTGTTTGCGCTGGCGCCGGCTGCGGCCGTGCACGCCAAGGACGCGAACGGCAAATCCTCAGCCTCCAAGAAACACAATACCAAGAAAGTCAAAGTCGTGCTGCGCAAGGGCGCGACGGCCGCGCCGCGCGAAAAGACCGTGCGCCGGGTCGTCATGGTGCGCGGCAAGCGCAAGGTCATCTATCAAAAAGTCAGCAGCGTGGCCGTACCCATGGCGGCACCGATGCCCACCATGGGCGACCTGGCGGGCCTGAACCTCACGCGCGATCCGCTCGACCTGAAATCCAGCGTGGCGCTGGTGCTGGACCAGGCCAATTCGGAAGTGCTGTTTGAAAAGAATTCCAATGTCGCCTTGCCCATCGCCTCCATCACCAAGATGATGACGGGCCTGGTGGTGGTCGAAGCGCACCAGGACATGGATGAAGTGCTGACGATCACGGACGAGGACGTCGACCGCGCCAAGTTCAGCAGCTCACGCCTGAAAGTGGGCTCGCAATTGACGCGCGCCAATATGCTGCACATCGCCCTGATGAGTTCGGAAAACCGCGCCGCCTCGGCCCTGGGTCGCAATTATCCGGGCGGCTTGCCCGCGTTTGTCGATGCGATGAACAGCAAGGCGCGCCAGCTGGGCATGATGGATACGCATTACGTCGATTCCAGCGGCTTGTCGAAAATGAACGTGGCCAGCGCACGCGACCTGGGCAAGCTGGCCATGGCCGCCTTCCGCCATCCGCTGCTGCGCGAGTACTCGACGGACCCGAAAGCCATCGTGGAAGCCAGCGGCCAGCCCATGCAGTTTGGCAATACGAATCACCTGGTGGCCAATCCCGGCTGGGAGATCGGCTTGCAAAAGACGGGTTTCATCAATGAGGCGGGACGTTGCCTGATGATGCAGGCCGTCATCGAAGGACGGGCCGTGATCATGGTCTTCCTCGATTCCAAGGGCAAACAGTCGCGCACGGCCGATGCGGGACGCATGCGCAAGTGGCTGGAAGCACTCAAGCCTGCCAACATGAGTCTGCCCGGCGGTTAATGCACAAGGCTATCGTTACGACGCCTGACAAAACCGTAGCGAGCGGTAGTGATTTGTGGCTAAGAAGCGCAACCGTACTCTGTACGGGGGCGCCGAGCCGGTGAGCATCGCAGGCCGCAAAGCGCGCCGCGTAGCAGGTTTGGTCAGGCGCTCTCAGTCTTGGGGAATGAATCCCAAGGTCACGGAAATCTGGTTCGCCGTCTCCACCAGGTCCACCAGCCACTCATCCTGCAAGCGGTCGGCCGGTGCCGAGATCGACAGGCCGGCAATCAGCTTGCCGGAGTCGTCGCGGATGCCGGCGGCCATGCAGCGCACGCCCAGTTCCAGCTCTTCATTGTCGCGCGCATAGCCGCGCTCGCGCACCAGGCTCAGCTCGCGCTCGAGCTTTTGCAGATCCGTGATGGAATTCTTGTTGTGCCCGGCCAGGCCCGTGCGCGTGGCGTAGGCGCGGATGGCTTTCGGCTCGTCCACGGACAGGAACAGCTTGCCCGTCGAGGTCAGGTGCAGCGGGCCGCGCCCGCCGATGGCGCGCACCACCTGCATGCCCGAGCGCTCGGAAAATGCGCGGTCGATGTAGACGATCTCGTCGCCCTGGCGCACGGACAGGTTGATCGTTTGCTGGGTTTTCTTGTGCAGCTGGCGCATGAAGTCCAGCGCCGCTTCGCGCACGCTGAGGCGGCTTTTCACCACATTGCCCAGTTCCAGCAGGCGCATGCCCAGCCGGTAGGTGCCCGGTTCGATGCGGTCGACAAAGCGCGTCAGCACCATGTCGTTGAGGATGCGGTGCGCCGTTGAAGGGTGCAGCCCGGAAACTTTCGACAATTCCTTCAGGCTGACCGGGTCGGAATATTTGGCCAGGGCATCGAGCAGGGCGACCATGCGTTCGATCACCTGGATCGTCGTCTTCGGGGCAGCGACCGGTTCAATTTTCATGATGGATTTGGTGCAATGCAGTATTCATGCATCTTTATACCATGATGTGAAAAAATAGTGAAATGTTCCGAGATATTCAGCGAAAAAATTGTCACAATTCCTATTTCGGCCCCCATAATGTGGACATCGCACTCGCTGGATACCGTGGAAAACTATGCAACCTGTAAATGAATTCAAGAGTAAAAGTGGCTTGAAACGGATTTTTTCCGCCTTTTTCTACTCGCTCGATGGCTTGAAGGCGGCCTGGCGCCATGAACACGCGTTTCGCCAGGAACTGGGCCTGTTTGTCGTCGGCACCGTGATCGCCTTGCTGCTGCGTATCTCCGCCTTTGAAAAACTGGTGCTGATCGGCGTGCTGCTGCTGGTCCTGATCGTCGAACTGATCAATTCCGCGCTGGAAGCCGTGGTCGACCGCATTTCGCTGGACCGCCACCCGCTGTCGAAAAACGCCAAGGACTTCGGCAGCGCCGCCGTGCTGCTCACCTGCATCCTGGCCTTCGCCACGTGGGCTGTCGTATTATTTAACCGTTTCTATTAACCGCTTTATCCCCGTTGCGCGCCGTCCATATGCTAAAAGTGTATATCAAACGGCGAAACGCTTCGTTCTCTTTGCGGCCGTTGCGCCGTAATCTGGTGGCTCTGAAAGTTCAACCACACGGGGATCTTAGATGCTGTCGAAAAAAATCATCATTGCCGCCGCCATCAGCGCGTTTGCCATTCTGCAAACGGCGCAGGCTGCCGATATCACCCTGCTCAACGTGTCGTATGACCCGACACGCGAGCTGTACCAGGATGTGAACACGGCATTTGCCAAGGAATGGAAAGGCAAGACGGGCGACAACGTCAAGATCAAGCAATCGCACGGCGGTTCCGGCAAGCAGGCGCGCGCCGTCATCGACGGCCTGGAAGCGGACGTGGTCACCTTGGCCCTGGCCTATGACATCGATGCGCTGGCCGAGCACAAGCTGCTCGCGGCCGACTGGCAAAAGCGCCTGGCGCACAACAGCTCGCCGTACACCTCGACCATCGTGTTTCTCGTGCGCAAGGGCAATCCGAAAGGCATCAAGGATTGGAATGACCTGATCAAGCCGGGCGTCTCCGTCATCACGCCGAATCCGAAAACCTCGGGCGGCGCCCGGTGGAACCATCTGGCGGCCTGGGGCTACGCGCTGCGCCAGCCGGGCGGCAATGAAGCGAAGGCCAAGGATTTCCTGGGCAAACTGTACAAGAACGTGCCCGTGCTCGATTCCGGCGCGCGCGGCGCCACCACCACCTTCGTCGAACGGGGCATCGGCGACGTGCTGATCGCCTGGGAAAACGAAGCTTACCTGGCCGTCAAGGAACTGGGTCCGACCAAGTTCGACATCATCACGCCTTCCGTGAGCATCCTGGCCGAGCCGCCCGTCGCCGTCGTCGACAAGTTTGCCGACAAGCACGGTACGCGCAAGGTGGCCGAGGCTTACCTGAACTACCTGTACACGGACGAAGCGCAAGACATCATCGCCAAGAACTACTACCGTCCGGCAACGGACAAGGCGGCGAAGAAGTACGCGTCCCAATTTGCCAAGGTCAACCTGTTCACGATCGAGCAAGTGGCGGGCGGCTGGACGGCAGCACAGAAGGCGCACTTTGCCGACGGCGGCATCTTCGACCAGATCTATCAGCCGAAGTAATCTTCACCGGCAGGCGGCAACGCTTGCCGGAATCGATCACGCAAGGACACATCATGGCGCTGCGCAGCTTTTCCGATTACCGGGTATTGATCGTACCGGGCTTGCATAACAGCGGTCCCGAGCATTGGCAAAGCCGCTGGCAGCGCCTGTATCCGCAATTCGAGCGGGTCGAGCAGGATGACTGGAACGCTCCCGACCTGGCTACCTGGTCGGCGCGCCTGGACCAGGTGCGGCGCCAGGATGCGCGTCCGACCCTGATCGTCGCCCACAGCTTCGGCTGCCTGACGACGGCGCACAGCCTGGCCCGCGACCCGCAGGGCGTGGCCGGCGTGCTGCTGGTGGGACCGGCCGATCCGGACAAGTTCGGCGTGGCGAAGGCCTTGCCGCAAAAGCGCCTGCCTTGCCCCGGCATCCTGATCGCCAGCCAGACGGACCCGTGGATGACGGCCGAACACGCGGCCCAGTGGGCACGGCGCTGGAATTGCAAGTATATTGATGGCGGTGCGCTGGGCCATATCAACGCCGAGTCGCGCCTTGGCGACTGGGTCTACGGCCAGGCGCAGCTGCAAACGCTGTTTGATCTGGCGCAAAGCGACAAGCGCCACCGTCAGGCAGCCTGAGACGACGAACATTCCGCTACACAACCTCACAAGGAGATCACGATGACTTTACGCCTGGGCGATGTCGCCCCTGATTTTGAACAAGACAGCTCGATCGGCCCGCTCAAGTTCCACGAGTGGGCTGGCAATTCCTGGGTGGTGCTGTTTTCCCACCCGGCCGACTTTACCCCCGTGTGCACGACGGAACTGGGCTTGACGGCCAAGCTCAAGCCGGAATTCGACAAGCGCAACGTGAAGGCCATCGCCCTGTCCGTGGACGCGGCCGAGTCGCACAAGAGCTGGATCAAGGATATCGAAGAGACGCAGAACACGGTGGTGGGCTTCCCCATCATCGCCGACGTCGACAAGAAAGTGTCGGTGCTGTACGACATGATTCACCCGGAGCAATCCGTCACGGCCACCGTGCGTTCCGTGTTCATCATCGACCCGAACAAGAAAGTGCGGCTGATCCTCACGTATCCGCTGAGCACGGGCCGCAACTTCAATGAAATCCTGCGCGTCATCGACGCCCTGCAACTGACGGACGGCTATACCGTGGCCACGCCCGGCAACTGGAAAGATGGCGACGACGTCATCATTCCATTGACCGTGCAAGACCCGGATGTGATCAAGCAGAAATATCCGAAGGGATTTACGGCAGCCAAGCCTTATCTGCGCCTGACGCCGCAGCCGAACAAATAAGAGCACCGTAAGACCAGGGTCAGTTGCTTCGCAATCGGAATGCGTCCCATTGGGACGCATTCCCCCTCGGGGTCTGACCCCAGCATTTGTCTCGGGTATGAATATGTCTAAGAAGCAAAAACGCACCTGTCCGGTGCGTTTTTTTTCGCCCGTGCCATTTGCTGCCAAGTATGCAAAATCCATCTAAGCAAATGAGAAATGGTTAGTTCTTTTTATAACGATTGCATGTGAATATTGCACTCTATAACTCAAAAATGTAATAAGAAGGAGTTTCTATGTCTGCAGTATCAGCATCAGCAGCGCCGCTCAAGGCGCGCGGCGCGCCGTTTCGGGTCATGCCGGGGTTTAAGCTGTCACTGGGCTTCACGCTCTTTTACCTGGCCCTGATCGTTCTCATTCCGCTGTCGTCGGTATTCCTGAAAACCTTCACCATGACGTGGGACGCCTTCTTCAGCGCCGTCACGTCCGACCGCGTGATGGCCTCGTACCGGCTGACGTTTGGCGCCTCGCTGATCGCTGCCCTGCTGAACGTGGTGTTCGGCGGCATCCTGGCTTGGGTGCTCGTGCGTTACAAATTCCCCGGCAAGCGCATCATCGACGCGCTGGTCGACCTGCCGTTCGCCTTGCCGACGGCCGTGGCCGGCATCACCCTGACGGCCCTGTATTCGTCGAACGGCTGGTTTGGCCAGTTCATCGAAGGCGTGCTGGGCATCAAGGTGGCGTTCACGCCGCTGGGCGTGGTGGTGGCGCTGACCTTCATCGGCTTGCCCTTCGTCGTGCGCACCGTGCAACCGGTGCTGGAAGACGCGGAAAAGGAACTGGAAGAAGCGGCCGCCAGCCTGGGCGCCAATTCCCTGCAGACGTTTATCCGCGTCATCTTCCCCACCATTTTGCCATCGTTGCTGACGGGCTTTGCGCTGGCGTTTGCCCGCGCCACGGGCGAGTACGGTTCCGTGATCTTTATCGCCGGCAATATGCCCATGGTGTCGGAAATCACGCCGCTGTTCATTATTACCAAGCTGGAACAATACGATTACGCGGGCGCCACGGCCATTGCCGTGGTGATGCTGGTGGTGTCCTTCCTGCTGTTGTTGACGATTAACCTGCTGCAAGCATGGACGCGCGGAAAGGCGAAGAAATCATGAGTACGAATATTACTGCCGTCGCCAGCGCGGAAGATGCGCTGCCCAAAGCGGCGCGCCGTTTCGAGCCGAATGTCGGCCCCGTCGTACTGGAACCGTTGTGGGTGCGCACGGTCCTGATCACCGTCGCCCTGCTGTTCCTGACGGCGTTCCTCATCGTGCCCCTGGTGGCCGTGTTTGCGGAAGCGTTCAAGAAGGGCTGGGAAGCGTATATCGCCGCCATCATCGATCCGGACGCGATTTCCGCCATTAAATTGACCCTGATCACGGCCGCCATCGCCGTGCCGCTGAACCTGGTGTTCGGCGTGGCTGCGTCATGGTGCATCGCCAAGTTCGACTTCCGCGGCAAGAGCATCCTGCTGACCCTGATCGACTTGCCGTTTTCCGTCTCGCCCGTGATTTCCGGCCTGATCTATGTGCTGATGTTTGGCGCCCAGGGCTGGTTCGGTCCGTGGCTGCAGGCGCACGACATCAAGATCCTGTTTGCCGTGCCCGGCATCGTGCTGGCCACCATCTTCATCACCTTCCCGTTTGTGGCGCGCGAGCTGATCCCGCTGATGCAGTCGCAGGGCAGCGAAGAGGAAGAGGCCGCCATCGTGCTGGGCGCCTCGGGCTGGAACACTTTCCGCCGCGTGACGTTGCCGAACATCAAGTGGGGCTTGCTGTACGGCGTGATCCTGTGTAACGCCCGCGCCATGGGCGAGTTCGGCGCCGTGTCCGTGGTATCCGGCCATATCCGCGGTGAAACGAACACCATGCCGCTGCAGGTGGAGATTCTGTACAACGAGTACAACTTTGCCGCCGCGTTTGCCGTCGCCTCCCTGCTGGCCCTGCTGGCCCTGGTGACCCTGGCCCTGAAAGCCTTTATTGAGTGGCGTTTGAACGAGAGCAACGCCGACGATTCCGCCTTACGTTCCACGGAGCACTGATCATGACCATCGCAGTTAAAAACATCCACAAGCGCTTCGGCGATTTCGTCGCCCTCGACAATATCTCGCTGGACTTTCCCGCCGGCGAACTGACGGCTTTGCTGGGCCCGTCCGGTTGCGGCAAGACCACCTTGCTGCGCATCATCGCCGGCCTCGAACATCCGGACAGCGGCCAGGTGCTGCTGGACGCGGAAGATGCGTCGAACCGCCATGTGCGCGAGCGGCAAGTGGGTTTCGTGTTCCAGCATTACGCGCTGTTCAAGCACATGACCGTGTTCGAGAACGTGGCGTTTGGCTTGCGCGTGAAGTCGCGCAGCGAGCGCCCGTCGGAAGACCAGATCCGCCGCAAAGTGAAGGATTTGCTGGAACTGGTGCAGCTGGACTGGCTGGCCGACCGCTATCCGCCGCAATTGTCGGGCGGCCAGCGCCAGCGCATCGCCCTGGCGCGCGCCCTGGCCGTCGAGCCCCGCGTGCTGCTGCTGGACGAACCGTTCGGCGCCCTCGATGCCAAGGTGCGCAAGGAATTGCGCCGCTGGCTGCGCCGCCTGCATGACGACTTGCACGTCACCAGTATTTTCGTCACGCATGACCAGGAAGAAGCGCTGGAAGTGGCGGACCAGGTGGTGCTGATGAACAAGGGCACCGTCGAGCAGCTCGGTTCGCCGGAGCAAGTCTACAACCACCCCGCGTCGCCGTTCGTGTACGGCTTCCTCGGTAACGTCAACCTGTTCCACGGCCGCGTGCATGACGGCGTGATGGCCACGGGCGACGCCAGCTTCGAGGTACCCGATTACGCGGGCGTGAGCGACAGCAAGGGCACGGCCTATGTGCGTCCGCACGACCTGGAAATCGACCGCTACACGCAGGGCGCGGAAGGCATCGTCGTGAAACTGAGCCGCGCCCATGCCATCGGCCCGCTGGCCCAGCTGGACTTGCAGCGCGTCGATAACAGCGAACTGATCGAAGCGGTGATGTCGAACGAGCGTTTCAGCCATCTGCAACTGAAGGAAGGCGAGACCCTGGTCGTGCGCCCGAAACGATTACACGTGTTCGTCGAACCGACAAGAACCTAAAGGCTGGAACCAATATGAACTTTCAACAACTGCGATCGATCCGCGAAGCGGCCCGCCGCGGCTATAACCTGACGGAAGTGGCCAACGCCCTGTTCACGTCGCAGCCGGGCGTGAGCCGGCAGATCCGCGAACTGGAAGACGAGCTGGGCGTGGTCATCTTCGAGCGCAACGGCAAGCGATTGACGGGCTTGACGGAGCCGGGCAAGGGCATCCTGAAAATCGTCGACCGCCTCTTGATCGAAGCGGAAAACCTGCAGCAGGCCAGCCTCGAATACAGCGGCCAGACCAGCGGCACCCTGTCCGTGGCGGCCACGCACACGCAGGCGCGCTATGCGCTGCCGAAAGTGGTGCAGGGTTTCCGCGCCGCCTTCCCCGACGTGCGTATTGCGCTACAACAAAGCGCGCCCGAGCACATCGCGGAATGGGTGTTGTCGGGCAAGACCGATATCGGCATCGCCACGGAAGGCCTGAGCCAGTTCCCCGACCTCGTGTCGTTCCCGTGCTACCGCTGGAGCCATCTGATCGTCGTGCCGGACGGCCACCCGCTGCTCGAGCATTCGCCCATCCGCCTGGAAGACCTGGCGAAATATCCCTTGATTACCTACGACAAGGGTTTCACGGGCCGCGGCCATATCGACGATGCGTTCGCCAAGGCGGGCGTGGCCACCGACATCATCCTGACGGCCATGGATTCGGACGTCATCAAGCAATACGTGGCGCTGGGCCTGGGCGTGGGCATCGTTGCCTCCATGGCCTTCGACCACGGCCGCGACAAGGGACTGCGGGCCGTGGAAGCGTCGCATCTGTTCGCCACCAACACGACGCGCCTGGCCGTGCGCCGCGGCGCCTACCTGCGCGCGTATGCCTACGAGTTCATCCTGCAGCTGGCGCCGGACCTGACGCGCGAAGACATCGACCGCGCCATGGCGGGCGAAGAGCCGCTTTAAGCTGGGGCGAGCGCGGCCCGCTGCGCGCGCGTCAGGCTGGCCACGGCGCGCGCGTGGGAATCCTGCACCAGTTCCAGCAGGTAATCGGCGGGGAAGCGCGCCACGTCGACGATGGTCACCCAGTGAAAGCGGCCCATGTAGCGGGCCGGCTTGACGCCCGGCATGTCCGTCAGTTCGATGAAGCGCTCGGCGCTGGCGCGCAGGCTGAAGCGCCACTGCTCGGGGGCGCTGGTCTTAAAATAGGCAAATTTCTTGCCGCTCACTTCATATACGAGGATGTTCGACGGCGGGCCGTACAGCACGGCTTGCGCGCCGGGCAGGGCTGCGCAAACGTCTTTCAGTTCATCACTTGTCATTCGTCAACCGCCATGAATTGTTGGGTGTTATGGTCGAAGGCATAGGCCGCGCCGGTGGGCGCGTCCAGCAGCGCAATGAAACGGTCATCCACGCTGAGCACGGCGCCCAGCGACACGAGGGCCACGTTGGCGCTGTCGTTGATGTAGTCGTCGCTCTCGTCGTTGGCCGTGAAGCGCCAGCCGCTGTCGTCGGCGGTGTCCGGCTCCTCGCGGTACAGGTAGCCGACGGGCGCGCCGTCTTCCAGCACTCTTTTCGTGACGAAGCACAGGCCCGCGTAGCGGTTGACGAGGTTATCGTCATCGTCGTGCTGCGTATTGATGATGTGGCGTGCCGCGAAGGCGATGGGGTCTTGCGCGTGCAGGTCGCGGATGTAGCCGGGCGTGTTGTCGAGCTTGCCCGTGAAATGGCCGCCGGCGTCCACCGTATCGACCAGCACCCACATGCGTTCGGCGCCCGGCGCGTGCGGATCGTCGCTGTGGAAGGCGAAGATCAGCTTGACCACGTCGCCGGGGCGCACCTGGGCGATGGCCTCGGGCGGCGATTTATAGAAGGTGTAGGGATGGCGCACCGCCAGTTCGGCTGCGTCGGCCAGGTACCAGCTGGGCATGGTGATCCGTCGTCAGGAAAGAAAGCCCATGGTAGCCGATTGCACGCCTGAAAGCACGCCGCGCGCGCAAGCCGTATGATGGCCGTTCCCCCTCTCACACAAGGACAGGCATGACGGACGCAACGATCCCCCATTTACCCCTCAACGATGGCCGGCGCATCGCGCAGATCGGCTTTGGCACCTGGCCGCTCGACGATGCGCTGGCGGAGACGGTCGTGCAGGCGGCACTGGCCTGCGGCTACCGCCTGATCGATACGGCGGCCCGCTACGGCAATGAAACGGGCGTGGGCCGCGGCATCGCCGCCAGCGGTCTGCCGCGCAGCGAGGTGGCGATCACCAGCAAGCTGCGCGGCAGCGAACACGGTTACGAGACGACCTTGCGCGCCTTCGACGCCACCATGGCCGCGCTGGGCACCGACTACCTCGACCTGTACCTGATCCATTGGCCGCTACCCATGCGGGACCTGTATGTGGACACGTGGCGCGCCTTCGTGCGCCTGCGCGAGGAAGGGCGCATCCGCTCGATCGGCGTGTCGAACTTCCAGCCCGCGCATATCGAACGCCTGCTGGCGGAGACGGGCGTGCTGCCCGCCGTGAACCAGCTCGAGCTGCACCCGGACTTCACGCAGGCAGCCTTGCGCGCCTGGCATGCGCGGCAGGGCATCGTCATCGAGTCATGGAGTCCGCTGGGACGCGGCGCGCTGCTGCAGGACGCTACCGTGCTGCGCCTGGCGCAAAAGCACGGGCGCTCGGCCGCGCAAATCCTGCTGCGCTGGCATGTGCAGCACGGCCTGGTGGCGATCCCGAAATCGCAGGACCCGGCACGCATGGCACAAAACCTGGCCGTCTTCGACTTTGCCCTCGACGGTGACGATCTGGCGGCGCTGGCGCTGCTCGACGGCGATCATCGCCAGGGCGGCGATCCCGATACCAACGACGAACGGTAAACGAAAAAAGGGAGGCGCGAGGCCTCCCTTTGCATTGCTGCGGCAGCGCTTACCAGCTGTAGCCAGCCTTGGCGTAGTAGTAGCGGCCGTTGAAACCGTTCGGCGCGAAGATGCTGTAGGGCTGCGTGCCGTTGACGTTCAGGTTGCCGTTGCTGGTCACTTGCGCCGGGTAGCGGTTGGTGACGTTGTCGATGCCGGCCACCAGGCGCCAGTTCTTGTCCAGCTTCACGGAACCGGACAGGTCCAGCACCCATTGCGGGTCATACGTCTGGTCCAGCTTGACGTCGTTTTGCGGCACGGTGAAGCTGCCGTAGCGCGTTACGACGCCGTGCGCATTCCAGATGCCGAAGCTGTAGTCGGCGGCCAGGCTGAACTTGTCCTTCGGCGACGCCACCGTGATGCGGTCGATGCTCTGGCGGTCGATCAGTTTCAGGTTGTTGGCCGTCAGGATGGCCGGATTGTCGGCGATTTTTTGTACCGTGCTCTTGTTGTGGTTGTACGCCGCGGTGAGGTCCAGGCGGTTCTTGTCCTGCAGGTCGATGCGGTAGGTGCTGACGATGTCCACGCCTTCCGTGCGCGTATCGACGGCGTTGGTGAAGTAGCGCGCCGCGCCGACGGGCGTGCCTTGCGCCGCCAGCTGGCTCTTGAGCTTGTCGTTCAGCGCCAGGTTGGCCGAGAACAGGATGCGGTTGTCGATGTCGATGCGGTAGGCGTCGATGCTGGTGGTGAAGTTGCGGTTGGGCTGGAACTGCAGGCCCAGGCTGTAGTTGCGGGCCTTTTCCGGTTTCAGGTCCTGTGCGCCGAGGGCGCGCGCCTGCGGCGTGTTGACGGCAAAGGTACCCGTCTCGATGGCCGTATTGGTGCCATTGACGACCTGGAAGTTGGTGGTGGTGATGGTGTAGTACTGCTGCGCCAGCGACGGCGCGCGGAAGCCGCTCGACACGGTGCCGCGCAGGGACAGGGCGTCCGTGAACGCGTAGCGGGCCGAACCCTTGGCCGAGGTGGTGCTGCCGAAATCGCTGTAGCGCTCATGGCGCAGCGCCACGCCGCCGGACAGGTTTTTCGTCGCTTCCGCTTCCAGGTTTACATAGACCGATTCGTTGTGGCGCGAGTGGCTGCCTGCGTTGGCAGGACGGAAGCCGGCAAAGCCTTGCGAGCCGCCCCCCGTGTACGACGCTGCGTCGCCGGCGCCGATGCTGTATTTCTCATGGCGCGCTTCGGCGCCCACGGCTACCGTCAGCGGGCCGGAGAAAGCGGCGACGGGGAATTCGCGCGCCGCATCGAGGTTGAAGACGGTCTGCTCGTTTTTCAGCGAGCCGGCATAGAAATGCGTGGGGCTGTTCGCGCCCAGCGACTGGTTGACCGTGTTGTCCAGGTCCAGCTCGAACTTGTTGCTGCCGTAGTTCAGGCTGGCATCCCAGCGCCAGCCGGCCGCTTCGCCGCGCAAGCCCGTGACGAGGGACTGGTCCGTCAGCGTGCTGTTTTGCAACGGCAAAAAGCCTTCCGGGAAGAGCGGCGTGCGCTGCACGAACAGTTTCGCATTGTTCGGGTCCGGGATCAGGGCCGTGCGCCAC
This sequence comes from Janthinobacterium violaceinigrum, assembly GCF_009208555.1. Lineage (GTDB taxonomy): Bacteria > Pseudomonadota > Gammaproteobacteria > Burkholderiales > Burkholderiaceae_D > Janthinobacterium > Janthinobacterium violaceinigrum. Next base: position 110,021 of record NZ_WFLI01000017.1, read on the forward strand.
GTGGCGGCGGCCGAGGTGTCGCGCTTGCCGTAATTGCCGAAGGCGTACCAGTCCACACTGTCATTGATGCGGTATTCGCTGTTGAGGAAAATCGTCGCCGGCTTGCTTTCCGGGTCGCCATAGCGCTGGTTGACCTTGCCGTAGCGCGGTTCCAGCGGATTGCGGAAATCGGCGCCGGCGCGGTTGGTCGGATCGCGTTCCGCCACTTCGGCCGAGACGCGCACCCAGCCGTCGTCGCCCAGCTTGAAGCCGGCCGAACCCTTGATGGATTTCTGCTTGCCGTCGCGTTCCTGCGTCTGGCCATAGCCCACTTCGATATCGCCGCCGGCCGCGCCTTTTTTCAGGATGATGTTGATCACGCCGGCAATCGCGTCGGAGCCGTACTGGGCCGCGGCGCCGTCGCGCAGCACTTCCACGTGGTCGATGGCGGCCAGGGGAATGGCGTTCAGGTCGACGGGCGCCGAGCCGCGGCCCAGCGAACCGTTGACGTTGACGACGGCCGAGGTATAGCGGCGCTTGCCGTTCACCAGCACCAGGGTCTGGTCGGGCGACAGGCCGCGCAGCTGGGCCGGACGCACGGCGTCGCTGGCGTCGGCGCCCGTGGCGCGGGCAAAGTTCAGCGATGGCAGCAGGCGCGCCAGCACGGTGGCCAGTTCGGCCGAACCCGTGCTTTGCAGGTCGCGCGAGGTGAGGATGTCGATCGGCGATTCGGAATCGATGGTGCGGCGGTTCTTGGCGAAGGTGCCGGTGACCACCACCGATTGCAATTCGCCTTCGGCCGGCAGCTCTTGCTGCGCTTGCGCCTGCATGGGCAGGCTGAAGCAGGCGATCAGGCTGGCGGCGATAACGGTTTTCACGGGCAGGGCGGGAAGCTGGGAGCGGACAGTGCTTGAACTCATCGACGATATCTCTTCGGTTAGGGGATGCACGGACCATGGCGGTCCGGTGATGAAATCAGATTAACAGCGGGCACGTGGCGTGCTTACGAATCCTTATGTCTATCGATATGCAATAAATATCTGATACACGTAGAAATGACGCGAGTAGCGCATATGGCCTCGTTTCCAGCATACGACCGGGCATGGCAAGGCTGCAATGCTGCAAAGCAGTAAATTGCCAGCTGTTGTATAAATACGACTATCTGCGATGAGAGTGGGTAGCCTGGCGGCGGCGTGCGTCGCCAGGCGGGGCGTCTACTGGCCCGGATTGGGTATCTGGGCGTGGATGGCGTCGACGGCCGCCACCAGTTCCGGCGACAGCGTGAGCTGGTGGGCGTCGATATTCTGTCGCAACTGCTCCACGCTGGTGGCGCCGATGATGGTCGAGGCGACGAACCAGCGCGTATAGCACCAGGCCAGCGCCAGCTGCGCCGGCGTCAAGCCATGCGCGCGGGCCAGCGCCGCATATTGCGTGGCCGCTTCGATGGTGGCGGGGCGCACGTAGCGGGGACTCCAGCCGGCCGGGAAGCGCGTCAGGCGGCCCTGGGCTTGCGGATCGTCGATGTATTTCGCCGTCAGCTGGCCGAATGCCAGGGGGCTGTAGGCCAGCAAGCCCACATTTTCCCGGTGGCAAGTCTCGTCCAGCAAGCTCGTTTCAAAATGGCGCGCCGTCAGGTTGTACAGGTTCTGGATGGAGGCGATGCGGGGCAAGCCTTTCAGCTCGGCCTGCTTGATGAACTCGCTCACGCCCCACGACGATTCGTTCGACACGCCGATGTGGCCGATCTTGCCTTCGTCGACCAGCTTGCCCAGCACGGCCAGGGTGTCTTCGATGGCGACCGAGGCGTGCTCCTTGCGGGGGTTGTACACGCTGGCGCCGAAGATGGGCAGGTTGCGGCTGGGCCAGTGCAACTGGTACAGGTCGATGTGCTCCGTCTGCAGCCGGCGCAGGCTGTCTTCGACGGCGGCGCGGATGTTGGCCGCGTCGTGGTCCGTCTTGCCCTTGCGTATCCAGTGCATGCGCGAGTTCGGCCCGGCCACCTTGCTGGCCAGCACGATGTCGCCGCGCCTGCCGCTTTTCTTCAACCAGCTGCCGATATGGCGTTCCGTGCTGCCCTGCGTCTGCGCGCTGGCCATCACGGGATACATCTCGGCCGTATCGATGAAGTTGATGCCCCGCTCCAGCGCGTAATCGAGCTGGCTGTGCGCTTCGGCTTCCGTGTTCTGTTCGCCGAAGGTCATCGTGCCCAGGCAGATCCTGCTCACTTCCAGGCTGCTGGCGCCCAGCTTGATCTTTTCCATGCGCCGTCCTTAGCGTGCCTGCTTGCCGCGCAGCGCGCGCGCGCAATCCTTGATCAGCGCGGGACCGGCGTAGATCAGGCCGCTGTACAGCTGCACCAGCTGCGCGCCCGCCTCGAACTTGGCCACGGCGTCGCTGCCCTGCATGATGCCGCCCACGCCGATGATGGGCAGGGCGTCGCCCAGTTCCGCCTTCAGCAGGCGGATCACATTGTTCGACAGTTCGAACACGGGCGCGCCCGACAGGCCGCCCGCTTCCGCGCCGTGCGGCATGCCTTCCACGGCGCTGCGCGACAGGGTCGTGTTGGTGGCAATGACGCCGTCGATCTGGTGGCGCGTGAGCGACCCGGCGATGTTTTTCACCTGTTCGCCATCCATATCCGGGGCGATCTTGAGGGCCAGCGGCACGTAGCGCTTGTGCTTGTCCGCCAGGCGCGCCTGGGCATCTTTGAGCTGCGACAGCAGGGCGTCGAGTTCCGACGCGCCCTGCAGCTGGCGCAGGTTTTTCGTGTTCGGCGACGAGATGTTCACCGTCACATAGCTGGCGTAGGGATAGACTTTTTCCAGGCACAGCAGATAGTCGTCGGCCGCCCGCTCGATGGGCGTGTCGGCGTTCTTGCCGATGTTCAGGCCCAGCACGCCGGCGCGCTCCTGGTAGAACTTCGACGCCTGCACGTTGGCGACAAACGCGTCCACGCCGCCATTGTTAAAGCCCATGCGGTTGATGATGCCCTGCGCCTGCGGCAGGCGGAACATGCGCGGTTTCGGGTTGCCCGCCTGCGCGCGGGGCGTGACGGTGCCCACTTCGATGGAGCCAAACCCCAGGTCGGCCAGCGCGTCGATGTAGGCGCCATCCTTGTCCAGGCCGGCGGCCAGGCCCACGGGATTGGGAAAGGTGATGCCCATCACCGTGCGCGGGTCGGCTGCCGGTTTGCCGGCCAGCTTCGTCAGGCCCAGCGCGGCGGCGCGTTTCAGGGCGGGCAGGGTGAGATGGTGGGCCGCTTCGGCATCCATCGAAAACAGCAGCGGGCGGGCGAGGGAGTACAGGAATTTTTCAGACATGGGGCGCTTTGAGTAGGTGTGCGGGCAGCCGGGAACGGCTGGCGGCGCGCGGAATAAGTGCCGTATTTTACCGTGTTCCACGCAGCGGTCGGGTGTATAGTTCTTGTTGGCCAAATGCAATATTGATCCATTGATAATCCGCATCCGGCCTTGGACTTTCCTGTTTCTTCTCTGTTCTGTTTACTTCATAAGCGAGACATCGATTGAAAAAGACACGCATCTTGACGGCCATCGCAGCCACCAGCGCACTGCTGCTGAGCCACCCGGCCCTGGCACTGCCCAATACGCAAGACACCCGCATGCTCAGCGAACCGGCCGTCTCCAGCCGCCACGTCGCCTTCATCTATGCGGGCGACCTGTGGCTATCGAACCTCGACGGCGGCGGCGCGCGGCGCCTGACCTCGGACCTGGGCGACAAGTCCAACCCCGTCTTCTCGCCCGACGGCAGCCTGATCGCGTATAGCGCGAACATCGACGGCAATGTGGATGTGTATGTGATCGCGGCGGCGGGCGGCGTGCCGCGCCGCCTGACCTTCCACCCGGGCGCGGACCTGGCGCAGGCCTTCACCCCCGATGGCAGGGCCGTGATGTTTACCTCTCCCCGCGCCGCCTTCAACAACCGCTTCCAGAAGCTGTTTACGGTGCCGGTGGCGGGCGGCGTGGAAACCCAGCTGGAAATCCCCAACGCCTCGCGCGCCGCCTATTCGCCCGACGGCAAGCGCATCGCCTACAACCCGCTGGCGCCCGCCTTCAAGCAGTGGAAGCGCTACCGTGGCGGTACCAATTCCTGGCTGTGGCTCTTCTCGTCGGCCGACAAATCCATCGAAAAAATCCCCCAGCCCACCACGCGCTCGAACGACGTCGACCCCATGTGGCTGGGCGATACCGTGTACTTCCGCTCGGACCGCAACGGCGAATTCAACCTGTTTGCGTACGACGTCAAGACGAAGGCCGTGCGCCAGCTGACGCAGCACACGGATTTCCCCGTGCTGAACGCCTCGGCGGCGAACGGCACGATCGTCTACGAGCAGGCCGGCTATTTGCACTCGTTTGATATCGCCAGCGGCCAGGCGCACAAACTGGCCATCGCCGTGGCCAGCGACCTGGGGCAGACGCGCCCGCGCTGGGTCAAGAACGCGAAATACATCCGCGATGCGTCGATCTCGCCCTCGGGTGCGCGCGTGGCATTCGAATACCGGGGCGAGATCGTCACCATCCCCGCCGACAAGGGCGATGTGCGCAACCTGACGCAGACGGCCGGCGCCCACGAGCGCACGCCCATCTGGTCGCCCGATGGCCGCTCGGTCGCGTATTTCTCGGACGAGTCGGGCGAGTATGAATTGCACGTGCGTTCGCAGGACGGCAAGGGGGCGGTGAAGAAACTCAAGCTCAATGGCAGCGGCTTCTATGACAATGCCGTCTGGTCGCCCGACAGCAGGAAGATCGCGTTTGCCGACAATGGCTGGAGCATGTACGTGATCGACGTCGGCACGGGCAAGGTGCAAAAAATCGCCACGGAGCCGATGTATGGCGTGGACAAGAGCATGCGCGCCTCGTGGGCGCCCGACTCGCGCTGGCTGGCCTACACGCTCAATTCGCCCACCTACACGCGCAGCGCCTATATCTATTCCGTCGAACAGAACAAGTCGATGCCCGTGACCGACGGCTTGTCCGACGTGGCCCAGCCCGTGTTCGACAAGAGCGGCAAATACCTGTACTTCTTCGCCTCGACCAATGCGGGCCCCAGCAACAACTGGTTCTCGCAGCAGAACGAAGACAACCTGGTGACGCGCACCGTGTGGATGGCCGTGCTGCGGCGCGACTTGCCGTCGCCGCTGATCAAGGAAAGCGACGAGGAAAAGGCGGCCGGCGCGGAGAGCCGGAAGGAGTCGGCCAAGGCCGAAGCCGAGTCGAAAAACGATGCGAAGAACGAACCGAAGGTCGATCCGAAGACGGGCCGCGACGACCCGAAAGTCACGGTGGCTCCCGTGGCGCCGATTGCCATCGATTTCGACGGCATCTCCACGCGCATCGTCGACCTGCCGCTGCCAGCCGCGCAGTTTTCCAACCTGACGGCCGGCGCCGCGGGACAGATCTTTCTGCTGCGCGAAAGCGATGGCAAGAAGGCCGTGCAGCGCTTTGATTTAAAGGAGCGCAAGGCGGAAACGGTGGTGGCGGAGGCGGACGATTTCGAGGTCTCGGCCGATGGCAAGAAGCTGCTGTACCGCCAGAAGGACAACTGGGCCATGGGGTCGGCCACGGGCAAGCTGCTGGCGCCGGGCGAGGGCAAGATCAAGGTCGACGCCATCGAAGTGAAAGCCGATCCGCGCGCCGAGTGGACGCAGATTTTCAATGAAGTGTGGCGCATCAACCGCGATTATTTCTACGACCCGGGCATGCACGGCGTGGACTGGAAGGCCATGCGCGACAAGTACGCCGTCTTCCTGCCCGAGCTGTCCAGCCGCGCCGACCTGAACCGGCTGATCCAGTGGATGTGCAGCGAGCTGGCCGTGGGCCATCACCGCGGCGGCGGCGGCGACGATTTTATCGAGGCGAAGAAGGTGCCGGGCGGCTTGCTGGGCGCCGACTATGAAGTGAGCGACGGCCATTACCGCTTCAAGAAGGTGTATGGCGGCTTGAACTGGAATCCCGCCCTGCGCGCGCCGCTGACGGAGCCTGGCCTGAACGTCAAGGCGGGCGAATACCTGCTGGCCGTCGACAGCCGTCCTTTGCTGCCGCCGACGAATCTCTACAGCGCCTTCGAGAACACGGCCGGCAAGGCCATCGACCTGACCGTGGGCCCATCGGCCGACGGCAAGGGCGCGCGCACGATTACCGTGGTGCCCGTGCCCACCGAGGATGCCTTGCGCAACCGCGACTGGATCGAAGGCAATATGCGCAAGGTGAATGCGGCGACGGGCGGCAAGGTGGCGTACGTGTACGTGCCCAATACGGCGGGTCTGGGCCATACCTACTTCAAGCGCTACTTCTTCCCGCAGGCGGACAAGCAGGCCATCATCGTCGACGAGCGTTTCAATGGCGGCGGCAGCGTGGCCGATTACTACATCGAGATCCTGCAGAAGAAGGAAATCGCCTGGTGGACCATGCGCTACGGTGCCGACATGAAGACGCCGTCAGCTTCCATCCAGGGGCCGCGCGCCATGCTGATCGACGAGACGGCCGGTTCGGGCGGCGACCTGCTGCCGTGGATGTTCCGCAAGAACAACATGGGTCCGCTGATCGGCAAGGCGACCTGGGGCGGCCTGGTGGGCATCCTCGGCTTCCCCGTGCTGATGGATGGCGGTTTCATCACGGCGCCCAACCTGGCGTTCTGGACGCGCGAGAACGGCTGGGGCGTGGAAAACGAAGGCGTGCCGCCCGATATCGAAGTGGAACAAACGCCGGCCGACGTCATCGCCGGGCGCGATCCGCAGCTGGAAAAGGCGATTGAGGTGATCCAGGCCGAGCTGGCGAAGAACCCGCCCGTGCGGCCTGCGCGTCCGGCGTTTCCGGACAAGAGCAAATAAGCTGAAGGGCAGGGGTCAGACCCTCTCGATTGTTAGCTCCGAGCTTGGCGCTAACGCTCGCGGGGGTCTGACCCCGGCATTACATGCTGGGCTTGATTTACATCACCACCCACTGCCCCTTGATGCGCGCTTCCAGGGGCTTGAAGTTGATCTTGTAGGCCATTTTCGGGCTTTGCGCGATCCAGTAGCCCAGGTAGATGTAGGGCAGGCCCAGTTCCTGCGCCTGGGCGATTTGCCACAGCACGTTGTAGGTGCCGTACGAGGCGCCCGCCACGTCCGGGTCGAAGAACGTGTAGACGGACGACAGGCCATCGGCCAGCACGTCGATGATGCTGACCATGCGCAGGGTGCCTGCGGCATCGCGGAATTCCACCAGGCGCGTATTGACCCGGCTTTGCAGCAGGAATTGCGCGTACTGGTCGCGGCTGTCCTGGTCCATGCCGCCGCCCGCATGGCGCGTGCTCTGGTAGCGCAGATACAGCTCGTAGTGCTCGTCGAGGAAGGACAGGCTGGCCACGCCCGCCTGCAGGTCGGCGTGCCGGTTCCACGCGCGGCGCTGGTTGCGGTTGGGCGTGAAGGACTGCGCCACCACGCGCACGGGAATGCAGGCCTGGCAGCCGTCGCAGTACGGGCGGTAGGTAAAAATGCCGCTGCGGCGAAAGCCGTTGCGCACCAGTTCCGAATACACGTCGCTGTTGATCAGGTGCGAGGGTGTGGCCACCTGCGAGCGGGCCTGGCGGTCGTCCAGATAGCTGCACGGGTAGGGCGCCGTCGTGTAGAACTGCAGGGTGGCAAACGGTAGTTCGTTCAGGTGCGTCATGCTGATCCTGTCTGGTCTGTCCGCGGCAATGAAGGTCTGCCTGAAGATATCATAGCTTTTTTATGCGGATGGCGCAGCTCGCCAATCGGTGATTTGCGCTGCTTCAATAGCGACGCGTACGTGGGCCAGGAAGCGCGCGCGAGAAATGGGCGCCGCGCCCAGCGAGGCCAGGTGTTTTGTTTCCTGCTGGCAGTCAATCATGGCCACGCCCCGTGCCTTCAAAAAGCGCACCAGCTGCGCCAGCGCGATCTTCGAGCCATCCGTGACCCGCGCGAACATCGATTCGCCATAGAACATGCGCCCGATCGACACGCCATACGCGCCGCCTACCAGTTCGCCATCGAGCCACAGTTCCGACGAGTGCGCGTAGCCCAGCTTGTGCAAGCCCGTGTAGCCGGCGATGATCTCGTCCGAGATCCACGTGCCCGGGCCATCCTTGCGCGGCGCCGCGCAGGCGCGCATGACGGCTTCGAAGTCGCCGTCGAAGCGCAGCTGCCAGCGCCCGTCCGTGGCGGCGCTGCGCTCGACCCTGCGCAGCGCCTTGGCCAGGCTGTCGGAGACCTTGAAGTCTTCCGTCATCAGCACCATGCGCGGATCGGTGCTCCACCACAGGATGGGCTGGCCTTCGGAAAACCAGGGGAAGATGCCGCGCCGGTAGGCGTCGAGCAGGCGCGCGGGCGACAGGTCGGCGCCGGCCGCCAGCAGGCCGGGCGCCTCGTCGGTCAGCGCGCGCGAAACGTCGGGAAACGGGGTGTGGATGTCGAGCCAGGGAATCATGCGGTGTCGGCGTGAGCGAGGTCAGGAAGCTTGCTCGGCATCCGTGCGCGCCATCGGGCGCGTGATGTCGCCCGTATGGAAACCGTAGCTGCCGCCTTCGCGGATCTTCACGCGGTCGGCAAAGAACAGTTCCAGGGTGGCGCGGATGGTGGGGAAGGCCAGGTCATCCCAGGGAATCTGCGCTTCCGTAAACAGCTGCACTTCCAGGCTTTCGATGCCGGGCGCGAAATCGAGGTCGCGCAGGCGCGCCAGGTAGAACAGGTGCACCTGGTGCACGCGCTGCACGTTCAGCAGCGAAAACAGGGGGCCCAGTTCGATATGCGCGCCCGCTTCCTCCACCGTTTCGCGTTCGGCCGCGTCGGACGTCGTTTCGTCGTTTTCCATGAAGCCCGCCGGCAGGGTCCAGTAGCCCAGGCGCGGTTCGATGGCGCGCTTGCACAGCAAGACCTGCAGCTGTCCATCCTCTTCCCACACGGGGATGGAGCCGACCACCATTTTCGGGTTCTGGTAATGGATGGCGTCGCAGTTGGCGCAGACGTAGCGCGGACGGTTGTCGCCTTCCGGAATGGACAGGCTGACAGGGTGGGCGCATTCGGAGCAGAATTTCATGGGCGGGCTTAGGAAAAGAATGATGTCTAGTGTAACGCTTACTGTACACCGATTGCGCGTGGTGTGGCGTGACGGGCGGACACTATGCCAAGCGGCAATTAGGTGGATTTTTTAATTAAATAGCTCTATTGCAGCGGAAGTTGAGATAGCTATTGCCTAAGCCACCTGTTTGCCTTTATAATTCTTGTGCGGGGTGGAGCAGTCTGGCAGCTCGTCGGGCTCATAACCCGAAGGTCACAGGTTCAAATCCTGTCCCCGCAACCAATACCGAAAGCCGCCGACTCTTGCAAAAGAGCGGCGGCTTTTTCATTTCTGCCGAAATTTACCCAACGGCCAACTCCGGCAGGCGGGGCAGGAATGACATTGTCAAATCATGCCCTTTACGCCGCGCAACAATTTGGTATATAATTCTTGTGCGGGGTGGAGCAGTCTGGCAGCTCGTCGGGCTCATAACCCGAAGGTCACAGGTTCAAATCCTGTCCCCGCAACCAATTCGAAGCCGCTGGTTCCTCGCAAGAGGGCCAGCGGTTTTTTCGTTTAGGGGGAGATATCCTCTGTCAATTGGCGCGCATACACGACTAGCCGCAAGTGGCGGTCCGCATCGATGGTCAGCGAGGTGTGTTCATAGGCCAGTGCCGCGCCATCGACGTGCAGGCGGCGCACGCCGGCGCACGGTGCGTGCACGTCGTGGCGGCGCCACCACTGCTTGAATTCCGGCGATACTTTTTCCAGTTCTTCCACCAGTGCGTGGATATCGGCTTCCTGCGTGGCGCGTGCGTAGTCGCGGCGAAAGCTCGACAGCATCAGCGGCGCCTGCTCTTCCCAGCCGATGAAGCGTGAGCGCAGCAGCGAATCGGTAAACAGCAGCCACAGCAGATTGCGCCGCGCCGGCACATGCGCGCCGAAGCCGAACAGGGCATCGGCGCCACCATTAAACGCCAGCACGTCCCAGCGCAGGTTGAGCACATACGCCGGATGCGCCAGTTCGTGCATCAGGCGGCGCACCATCGGCGGCACCACGCAATACGTCTTGCCCTCTTCGGCCGGCGGACGCGCGTGCGCCAGCAGGAACAGGTGGCGGCGCTCGCCCGCGTCCAGCTTCAGCACTTCGGCCAGCTTGTCGAGGAAGGCGCTGGAGACGCCGATGTCGCGCCCCTGCTCCAGCCAGGTGTACCAGGTCAGCCCCACGCCGGCCAGTGCCGCCACTTCCTCGCGGCGCAAGCCCGGGGTCCTGCGCCGCCCGCCGCCGGGCAGGCCCACGTCTTCCGGGGACAGCCGCGCGCGGCGCGCCTGCAGGTAGGCGGCCAGTTCGTGGCGGGTGCGGGCCAAAGTGCGCATGGTGCGGTCTTTCCTGTGAGTCTGTTGCTATCAGTAATAGCATAAACAGTTAAATTGTAATTGTTTATATTGTATTCCAGAATGCCTGTTTTCTTCCTGAAGGCTGCTCCATGCTCGATTCTTCCTCCCCCAGCGGCCCTGACGTGGCCGCCACCGCCGCGCTGCCTGCCACCGTCTACCTGATCGCCGTGGGCGCGTTCGCGCTGGGCATGGCCTCGTATGTGACGGCGGGCTTGATGCCGATGATTGCCAGTGCCTTTGCCGTTTCCGTGGCGATGGCCGCGCAGCTGGTGACGGCGTTTACCCTGGCCTATGGCCTCGGTTCGCCGCTGCTGGTGGCCTTGCTGCCGGCGCGCGCGCAGCGCTGCGGCCTCTTGATCGCCCTGGGCGTGTTCGTGCTGGCGAACGGGGCCAGCGCGCTGGCGCCCGGCTTCAGCAGTTTGCTGGCATGGCGGGCCATCGCCGGCATCGGTGCGGGCGTCTACCTGGCGCTGGGCATTGCGGCCGCGGCCGGCGTATCGGCGCCGCAGCAGCGGGGCAAGGCCATCGGCGCGATCATGGGCGGCATGGCGGGCGGCACGGTGCTGGGCGTGCCCCTGAGCCTGTTGCTGGCGCAGCAGCTGGGCTGGACCGCGGCCCTGTGGCTGGTGGCTTTGCTGGGCGCGCTGGCGCTGGCGGGCCTGCTGTGGAAGCTGCCCGCGCTGCCAGCGGCATCGTCCGCGCCGGCCATCCCGCTGCGCCGCAAGCTGGCTTTGCTGGCCGACGGCCGGGTGCTGGCCATCCTGCTCGTGTCCCTGCTGGCGGCCATCGCCAGCCTGGGCATGTACACCTTCATCGCGCCGCTGCTGGCCTGGTCGGCGCAGGGCGCAGCAATGTCCAGCACGCCCTTCCTGTGGGCGTGGGGCGTGGGGGGGATCGTTGGCAGCGTGCTGGTCGGACCATGGGCGGACAAGGTGGCGGCGCCGAAGCTGACCCTGTTCATCCTGGCGCTGCTGGCGCTGGCCTTGTGCGCGCTGCCGCTGGCGGCCGGCTGGTCGGCGTGGCTGATGCTGGCGCCCATCGTGCTGTGGGGCGCGGCTGGCTGGGCCCTGCAAGTGCCGCAGAACCAGCAGCTGCTGGCCGTGCGCGCACGTCAGGGCGACGGCAACCTGGCCATCGCCCTCAACGAATCGGCGCTGTACCTGGGCAGCGCCATCGGCGCCGCCACGGGCGGGGTGCTGCTCCTGCTGGACTGGCCCATGTGGCTGCTGGGGGCCAGCGCCGCTCTGGTCGCCGCCGCCGCGCTGCTGCTGCAGTCCGGCCTTGCGCGCCGCAGTTAGCGCTTCTTCGCCAGTTGCATGCCCACGGGCAGGGCGCGGATGCGCTTGCCCGTGGCGGCGAAGATGGCGTTGCACAGGGCGGGCGCGATGGGCGGCGTAGCCGGCTCGCCCACGCCGCCCAGCTCCATGTCCAGGGTGCCTGGCACCAGGTGCGTGTGGATCACGCGTGGCGCGTCGGCGGCCCGCAGTACGGCGTAGTCGTGGAAATTGCTTTGCTCGACCCGGCCATTCTTGAAACTGATCTCGCCGCTCATGGCCAGGGACAGGCCCATGATGCAAGCGCCTTCGATCTGCGAGCGCACGCGGTCCGGGTTGATCTGCGGTCCGCAATCCATGGCGATATCGACGCGCGGCACGATGACTTCGCCGGCCGTGTTGATTTCCACTTCGATCACGGCCGCCACATAGGTAACGAAACTGTAGGACACGGCCAGGCCCAGTCCCCGCCCCTTGGGCAGCTTGCGGCCCCAGCCCGCCTTGGCGGTCGCCAGCTCGATCACGTGGCGCATGCGGCCGATGTCGACCGGATACTTCGCCGGGTCTTCGCCATAGTTCCAGCCGTCGGACAGGTCGGAAGGATTGATCTTGCGCGCCGGTCCCAGCAGCGCCAGCAGGTAGTCGCGGTGGTCCTTCTTCGCCGCGTGCGCCAGTTCGGCAGTGAACGACTGGATGGCGAAGGCATGCGGGATGTTCGACACGGAACGGAACCAGCCGATGCGCGTATGGGCCGGCACTTCGGGCACCTCGACGCGGATGTTCGCAATCGCATACGGCACGTTGATGGCCGACATGCCCAGCTCGAACGGCGCCTGCTTGTTCGCGCCGGCGGCAAAGGTCGAGGTGATGGTGGGCGCCGCCGTGCGGTGCAGCCAGGCCGTCGGCATGCCTTGCGCGTCGAGCGACGCCTCCAGCCGTTCGACGGACACCGTGTGCAGGTAGTCGTGCTGCAGGTCGTCGTCGCGCGTCCACGTCAGCTTGACGGGCGCGCCATCCATGGCTTTCGACAGCAGCGCTGCCTCGACGGCGAAATCGGGTTTCGACTTGCGCCCGAAGCCGCCGCCCAGCAAGGTCACGTGGACGGTCACGTCGTCATACGCCAGGCCCAGGGCCTTGGCCACGTTGCTGCGCGTCGCTTGCGGCGCCTGCACGCAGGCCCACACTTCGGCCTTGCCGTCGGCGATGCGCACGGTGGCTGCGGGCGGCTCCATGGTGGCGTGGGCCAGGTGGGGCAGATAGTATTCGGCGCTGAACTTGCGCGCGGCGGGAGCGGCGGCCAGGGCGGCCACCGTCTTGCCCTGGTCGCGCGCCGGGCTGGCCGGCTGGCGCACGGCCGCTTCCAGGGTCTTGCGGAAGGCGGCTGAATCGTAGCCGCCGTTCGGGCCATCCTCCCATTCCAGCACCAGCGCTTCGCGGCCCTTGATGGCGGCCCACGTGTTCCTGGCGATGACGGCCACGCCGCCCAGCGGATTGAACATGGCCGGCGGCGGACTGCCTGCCAGTTCGACGATGCGCAGCACGCCCGGCACCTTCAGGGCCGCCGTCTTGTCCACGCTTTTCAGCTTGCCGCCAAACACGGGCGGACGGGCGATGACGGCATACGCCATGCCGTCGAGGCGCGTGTCGATGCCGAAATGGGTATTGCCCGTGACGATGTCGTGCAGGTCGATGCCGCGCGTACTGGTCTGCCCGATGTAGCGCAGCTCGCCCGCCGTTTTCAGGCTGATGCGCGCGCGCGGCGGCACCGGCAATTTGGCCGCTTCCCCGGCCAGTGCGCCGAACGACAGCGAGCGCCCGCTGGCCGCATGCACGACCGCATGGTTGACGGCTTTCACCTCGGTGACGGGCACGTCCCAGCGCACGGCGGCCGCCGTTTCCAGCATCAGGCGCGCCGTGGCGCCCACGTGGCGCATGGCGCGGAACGAGTGGCGCATGCTGCGCGAACCGTCCGTATCCTGGCTGCCGTAGCGCGCTTCGTCGGCGGGCGCCTGCTGCACGCGCACCTGCGCCCAGTCGGCGCCCAGTTCGTCGGCCGCCACCATGGGCAGGCTGGTGCGGATGCCCTGGCCCATTTCGGAGCGGTGCGCCACGATGGTGACGATGCCGTCCGCGCCGATCGACAGGAAGACCAGGGCGTCGTCGACCACGCCGCCGGCCATCTTGTCGCCGCCGTATTTGACGGCGTCGGCCGCCATCACGAGGCCGGAAGGGCCGGCCACCAGGGTCAGGCCGGCCAGCGCGCCGGCGGCCTTGAGCCAGTTGCGCCGCGCAGGCGAAGCGGGGGCGGACAGCGTGTCGAGGGGGCTCATTTGGCCGCTCCTTTGGCGTTGATACTGGTTGCTGCCTGCTTGATGGCCGCGTGGATGCGCGTGTAGGTGCCGCAGCGGCAGATATTGCCGCTCATCGCTTCGCGGATCTGCTGGTCGTTCGGTTTTGGGGTCTTGTGCAGCAGCGCCGTGGCCGACATGATCTGCCCCGCCTGACAGTAGCCGCATTGGGGTACGCCGTGCTCCTGCCACGCATGCTGCAGCGCCAGGCCGACGTGGTCTTCGCCCACCGCTTCGATGGTGGTGATGCGCTTGCCGGCAGCGGCCGACATGGGCGTCACGCAGGAGCGGATGGCTTCGCCATCGAGGTGTACGGTGCAGGCGCCGCACAGGGCCATGCCGCAGCCGAATTTGGTGCCGGTCATGCCCAGTTCGTCGCGCAGGGCCCACAGCAGGGGCGTGTCTTCAGGCAGGGCAAGGTCATGCTGCTTGCCATTGATGGTCAGGGTCGTCATGTTTATTCCTCGGAGTGGGGTGGTGCGAAGAAGCGTGACGGCCGTCCGTCAGGCGGATTGGCGCATCAGTATGGGATGGTAGCACCAGCGGGCATGCGCTGCAGGTCAGGCCAGCACATGCCCCCACAGGTTCTTCTATACTGCGGCTCCAGACAGGGAGAATTTTTTATGGAACACGTCACACCGGCACCAGGCTTGCCCGATATTCTCGCTCCCGGCTTGCAGGTGGTTTTTTGCGGCCTCAATCCCGGCGTGGATGCGGCGGCGGCCGGCCACCATTTTCTCGGCCGCGGCAACCGCTTCTGGCCCGTCTTGCACCTGGCCGGCTTCACGCCGCACCTGGTGGCGCCGCACGACGATCGAAGCGTGCTCGGTTTCGGACTGGGCCTGACGGCGGCCGTCGGGCGTCCGACCCGCCGCGCGGACCAGGTGGAGGAGGACGAATTCGCGCAGGCGGCGGCGGGCCTGCTGCACAAGCTGGCATGGGCGCAGCCCCAGTGGATCGCTTTCCTGGGCAAGGCCGCCTACGCAGCGATGACGGGAAAACGCCGGCTGGACTGGGGCGAACAGCCGGAACGCTTCGGCGGCGCGCGCGTGTGGATACTGCCCAACCCCAGCGGACTCAATCGCGGCTATTCCAAGGAACGGCTGGTCGACGCCTATGCGGAACTGCGGCGCGCTCAGATGACGTCCAGCTGACGCGCGCGCAGGCGCGGCGTGACGAAATCGAGAAACGCGCGCAATTTCAATGGCAGTGGCGCCTGGCCCTTGTGCAGCAGGCTGACGGGCAGGGGCGCCGCTTCGAACGGTGCGAGCACGATGCGCAGCGCGTCGTCGCGCAGGGCGTCCATGACCTGATACGACAGCACGCGGATCACGCCCACGCCCAGGGTTGCGGCGGCAATCGCCGCGTCCACCGTGTTGACGGCCAGCCGCGCATGCACGGGCACGGACTGCGCCGATTTGCCCGTGCCGAAGACCCAGGCGCGCCGCGATTCCAGCACTTCAAAACTGATGCAGTCGTGCGCGGCCAGGTCGCCCGGCGCGAGCGGCACGCCATGCGCGGCCAGGTAGCCGGGACTGGCGCAGACGACGCGGCGCACCGTGCCGACGCGCGTGGCGATGAAGCTGCTGTCGGGCAGGTCGCCGATGCGCACGGCCACGTCGACCTGCTCGTCCATCAGGTGCACGACGCGATCGGTCAGCACCAGCTTGATCTCGATTTCCGGATACTGGGCGAGAAACTCCGCTACCACGGGCACGATGTGCAGGCGCCCGAACACGACGGACGCGGTGACCGTCAGTTCGCCTTTGGGCGCCACGTATTCGCCCGTTGCCGTGCGCTCCGCTTCCGCGATTTCCTCGAGGATGCGGCGGCATGCGGCCACGTAGGAACCGCCCGCCTCCGTCAGCGCCAGCTGGCGCGTCGTGCGGTGCAGCAGGCGCGTGCCGAGGTGCGTTTCCAGCGCCGCCACCTTGCGGCTGACGGTAGCCAGCGGCATGCCGAGATGGCGCGCGGCGGCCGACAGGCTGCCCGCGTCCACCACCGCCAGCAGGATGGTCATGGATTCCAGCCTATCCATGGAGCGTTGCCATGTAAATCCTATCAAATTATGGAAGAATGATTTTCAATCTTATGGGATTCTCTTTGCTGGTGCAAGTACGTAAGCTGGTCTCCTTCGCCGCGGCATGTTGCCGCGCCACCTTGAAAGGAGAGCGCCATGCGCCCCAGACCCGTTTCCGCCACGCCCGTTCCCCCCGCGCCGGTTCTTCCCCTTGAGACGCTTGCTGCGGCGCCTGCGCCGCGCGGCAAGATCCTCATCATGGCCGTCATCGCCGGCGCCGTGATCACCAACATCTATTGCACCCAGCCGATCCTGCCCTTGATCCAGGCGGACCTGGGAGTGGGCCTGGCGGCCGTCGATCTCGTCGCCGGTGCGGCGCTGCTGGGTTTTGCGACGGGGCTGGCCTTGCTCCTGCCGCTGGGCGACCGTTACGACCGGCGCAAGCTGGTGCTGGGCCAGATCGCGCTGGCCTTCGTCTGCGCGCTGGCGGCGGCGCTGGCGCCCGGCATCTGGGCGCTGATCGGGGCGTCGTTTGGCCTGGGCATCGTCAGCTGCGTGCCGCAGCAACTGGTGCCGTTCGCCGCGCTGATGTCGCCGCCCGGCGAGCGTGGCCGCTCCGTGGGAACGGTGGTTGGCGGCATCATGGTGGGCATCCTGCTGGGGCGCACGGTAGCCGGGGTGGTGGGCGAGGCCTGGGGCTGGCGCGCCGTCTACGCCATGGAAGCGGTGTTCATGGTGCCCGTGTGGATCGCGGCCGCCGCCCTGCTGCCGCAAGGCAAACCCGGCACGCAGCTGTCCTATGCGCGGCTGCTGGCGTCGCTGTGGCCGCTGGCCCGCGACCATCGGCCCATCCGTGAAGCCATGCTGGTCCAGTCGCTGCTGTGGGCTTGCTTCAATGCGTTCTGGGTCAACCTGGCGTCGCTGCTGGCCAACGGTCCATGGCACTTGGGCAGCGCCTGGGCTGGCGGCTTCGGCATCATCGGCGCAGCGGGAGCGCTGGCCGCCACCCTGGGAGGCCGGTTTACCGACAAGCTGGGGCCGCGCAGTGTCGTCGGCGCCAGCATCGGCATCGTGACGCTGGGCTACCTGCTGCTGGCGGGCGCCGAGTCTTCGCTGATCCTGCTGGTGGCCGGCGTCATCGTGCTCGACATCGGCGTGCAGGCGGGCCTCGTGTCCAACCAGACGCGCGCCTTTGCCGTCGATCCGGCCGCGCAGGGCCGTATCAACAGCCTGTACATGACGGCCACCTTTCTCGGCGGCGCCGCCGGCGTGGCGGCCAGCGACTGGCTGATGACGCACTTGGGCTGGACGGGCGTGGCCGCCTTTGGGCTCGTCCTGTGCCTGTGCGCCAGCCTGATCCACCTGGCCGGCTGGCGCGCACGGCGGCGTGTGCCGGCGCCGCAATAGTGCTTATCCGTGGCTCAGCGATGTGCTTCCAGCTGCGCATACACGGCGTCGGCGATCTTGCCCAGCTCGGCTTTCGGCAGCCTGGCCGACAGGGCGTAGCCCATCTGGCCATCGATCCAGTAAAACACGCCCAGTTCCTTTTCCTGCGTGTAGCGGAACGCCGTTTCCTGCCGGCCGGCCCGTTCCCTGGCCACGTACAGGGTCAGGCGCTTGCCGCTGCCATCTTCGTACATGAACTGCGCCACGGGGCCGTCGCCATCGCCGGGCAGCAAACGCCCGCCGATCAAGCGGTAGCCGAGCGGCGACAGCACGGGCGGCTGCAAGTTGCTGCCAAGGCGCTTCGACAGCCATTGCACCAGGTGCGCTTCCTGCTCGACACCCACTTCCACGGGGTGGCGTACTTCGGGCGTGTAGACGGCGTGGGCGATGGCGGCGCTGCGCGCCAGGGCCAGGGGGCCGGCGCTGGCCGTCCGCAGGTCGCCGCCAGCGTCGCCGTCGCCGCGCA